>NZ_JUJA01000100.1:0-2016 GCF_001906585.1 Streptomyces kebangsaanensis
TGAAGATCATGAAGGCCAAGGGCATCCCCGGCAGCTACGACGGCCTCAAGCGCAACATCCTGCGCGAGTCCGGCGGCAACCCCCACGCCCAGAACAACTGGGACACCAACGCCAAGAAGGGCACCCCCTCCAAGGGCCTCCTCCAGGTCATCGACCCCACCTTCAAGGCCTACCACGTCGCCGGCACCCCCCACAGCGTCACCGACCCCGTCGCCAACATCACCGCCGCCGCCAACTACGCCGCCCACCGCTACGGCTCCATCGACAACGTCCACTCCGCCTACTGACCCCGCACCCCCAACACAGCAGGGACCGACACCGGGAGTCGGCGGCGAACATACGGGGCATGACTGTCGGCAAGACCGCCGGCGCCGGCATCGACACCGCAGAGTGACGGGAGCCGCAACCATGCCCCACATGACCGCCTTCGCCAGGAATCAGTGGTACGTCGCCGCCTACGGCCACGAGGTCGGGCGCGAGCAGTTGCTCGGCCGGACGGTCCTCGGGGAGCCGCTCGTCCTCTACCGCACCGAGGAGGAGGGGACGCCGGTCGCGCTGCACGACCGCTGTGTGCACCGCCGCTTCCCGTTGTCCGAGAGCCGGCTGGACGGGGACCGGATCGTGTGCGGGTACCACGGGTTCACGTACGACACGACCGGCCGTTGCGTGTACGTGCCGGGGCAGAAGCGGATCCCGCGCACCGCGCGCGTCGCCTCCTACCCGGTCGTCGAGCAGGACTCGCTGGTGTGGGTGTGGATCGGTGACCCGGCGCTCGCCGACCCGCGGGCGATTCCGCGGGCGCGGCACCTCGGCTCCCCGGACTGGGTCACCGTGCGCGGCATGGAGCCGATCGACGCAGACTACGGGCTCCTCGTCGACAACCTCCTCGACCTCTCCCACGAGACGTACCTGCACGGCGGCTACATCGGCACCCCGGAGGTCGCCGAGACGCCGATCAGCACCGAGGTCGACGAGGGTGCGGGGATCGTCCGGGTCAGCCGGCACATGGACAACGCCGAGTGCCCGCCGTTCTACGCCCGTTCCACCGGCATCGAGGGCCGGATCACCCGGTGGCAGGACATCGAGTACCACGCCCCCTGCCTGTACCTGCTGCACAGCCGTATCGCCCCGGTCGGTGTGCTGCCCGAGCCGGACGGCAGCGACCCGGACGCCTTCCACGTCGAGATCACCTACGCGATCACCCCGTCGAGCGACGGCAAGGTGTACGACTTCTGGGCGGTCTCCCGGGACTTCGCGCAGGACGACGACGAAGTCACCACGTTCCTAAGGGACTTCAACCACACAGTTGTCATGCAGGACGTCGACGCGCTCAATCTGCTGCAGAAGGCGCTGCGCACCGAGCCCGCCGGTTACCAGGAGCTGAGCATCAACATCGACACCGGCGGACTGGCCGCCCGTCGCATCCTCGCCCGGCTGGTCGAGGAGGGCAACAAGCCCTTGGAGAAGGTCCGGTGAGCGCACCCACCGGCGAGGTCTACCGTGTCGACTGGCTGCCGGGCACCGACCTGCTGCTCGGCACCTGTCACTGCGGCGCCGAGCACACCGCCCAGGACCCGGTCGAGATGTGGGAGTGGATGCTCGGCCACCCCGAAGGACACCGGCCGCGGGGAAGCACCTCATGAGCGTGTACGAAGCCGAACTCGTCGTCGGCCGCCGGGAGCCGGTGGCCGACGGCGTGCTCGCCCTCACCCTGCGCCACCCGCTCGGCGAGCGGCTGCCGGCCTGGGAGCCGGGTGCCCATGTCGACCTCGTCCTCGGTCCGGACCTGGAGCGGCAGTACTCGCTCTGCGGCGATCCGGCGGACCGCACCGCCTGGCGGATCGCGGTGCTGCGCGAGCTGGCCGGGCGGGGCGGATCCGTCCATGTGCACGAGCAGGTGGGCGAGGGCGACAAGGTGCGGGTGCGCGGGCCGCGCAACCACTTCCGCCTGGAGCCCTCCCCCCGCTACCGGTTCGTCGCGGGCGGCATCGGCATCACCCCGATCCTGCCGATGCT
>NZ_JUJA01000100.1:2069-4636 GCF_001906585.1 Streptomyces kebangsaanensis
CGGGCGGACCCGCAACTCCATGGCGTTCACCGAGGAGTTGACGCGGTACGAGGAGCGGGTCACGTTCGCCCCGCAGGACGAGACCGGACTGCTCGACCTAGGCTCCGCGCTCGACGGCCTGCCCGGCGGCACGCTCGTCTACTGCTGCGGGCCCGGCCCGCTGCTCGACGCGGTGCGGGAGCGGTGCCCGGCCGGGGTGCTGCGTTTCGAGCGGTTCCAGGTGGCGAAGCAACCGACCGGTGGTGACACCGGGTTCGAGGTGGTTCTGGTACAGAGCGGGCGCACGCTCACCGTCCCCGCGGGCGTCTCCGTGCTCGACGCCGTGCGCGCCGCCGGCGTCGAGGTGCTCTACTCCTGCACCGAGGGCACCTGCGGCACCTGCGAGACCGACGTCCTCGAAGGCACTCCGGACCACCGGGACTCGGTCCTCAGCGACGAGGAGCGGGAAAGCGGCGAGACGATGATGATCTGCGTGTCCCGGTGCCGGGGGCGGCGGCTCGTCCTTGATCTGTGAGGGTTCAACCATGTTGTCGGGCAAAGCATTGACCCCGCCGGACGGCCGGGCCTAACGTCCCGCTCAGCACACCTGCCTGTCGCAACACCGTCGTCCGCACAGCGACTGCACAGGGAGAACGATGCGCCGTCTGCTTTCCGGCCTCACGGCCGGCACCCTCTTATTCGCCGCGGCGGCCTGTGGCTCGTCCGGTGGGTCGGACGCCCCGAACGCGAGCGAGTCGTCCGGCAAGGTCACCACGGTCGAGGTGGGCGTCATCCCCATTCTCGACGTGGCTCCCCTCTACCTGGGACAGAAGAAGGGGTTCTACGAACAGCACGGCCTGAAGCTGACCATGACCACCGCGCAGGGCGGCGCGGCGATCGTGCCCGGTGTGGTCAGCGGGCAGTTCCAGTTCGGGTTCTCCAACATGACCTCGTTGATGATCGCCCAGACCGGCGGTGTCCCGGTCAAGGCGGTGGTCAACGGCGTCAACTCCACCGGTGTCCAGGGCGAGGACTTCGGTGCCGTCGTGGTGAGGAAGGACAGCCCGATCACGTCGGCGAAGGAACTGGAGGGCAAGAAGGTCGCCCTCAACACGCTGAGGAACATCAACGAGACGGCGGTGCGCGAGTCCGTGCGCAAGGCGGGCGGCGACCCGGACGAGGTGCACATGGTCGAGCTCGCCTTCGACCAGATGCCGGCCGCCCTCGACCAGGGCCGGATCGACGCGGCGATGGTCGTCGAGCCCGCCCTCGCCACGGTCCTCAGCCAGGGCGGCCGCGAGATCGCCTCCTCTCTCGTGGACGTCGCCGAGAACCTCACCGTGGCCATGTACTTCACCTCCGCGCAGTACGAGAAGCAGCACCCGGACGTGGTCGAGAAGTTCCGGGAGGCCACCGCGCAGTCCCTCGCCTACGCGGACGGCCACCCGGACGAGGTCCGGCAGATCGTCACCACGTACACCAGGATCCCCGCGGACGTGCTGGCGAGGACGACCTTCCCGAAGTGGCCGGCCGAGCCGAACCGTGCCTCGATCGAGGCACTGGCGGAACTCGGCGAACAGGACGGTCTGTTCAAGAAGGCGCCCGACCTCGACGCACTGCTGCCGTGAGAGCCTCCCACGCCGCACTCGGCGGCGCCGGGCTCGCGGCCTTCCTCGCCCTGGGCGAGGCGGTGCCGCGGCTCGGCCTGGTCGAGGAGGCCTACTTCCCGCCGACCAGCCGTATCGCGGACGCGCTCGCCGGTGAACTCGGCGACAGGGCTTTCTGGGCGGCGCTCGGCGACACGCTCACCGGCTGGGCGCTGGGACTGGCCGTCGCGGTGGGCGCGGGGATCCTGGCCGGGGTCCTCGTCTCCGTCGTCCCGTATCTGCGCCGGGCCACGGCGTCGACCATCGAGTTCCTGCGCCCCATCCCCTCGGTCGCGCTGATCCCGCTCGCCGTGCTGCTGTACGGCACGGAGCTGCGGTCCGTTCTCCTCCTCGTCGTGTACGCCTCCTTCTGGCAGGTGCTGATCCAGGTGATCCACGGCGTCCAGGACGTCGACCCGATCGCGGAGGACACCGCCCGGTCCTACGGCCTGGGCACCTGGGCGCGGATCCGGCACGTGCTGTGGCCCACCGCGCTGCCGTACGTCATGACCGGGGTGCGGCTGGCCGCCGCCGTCGCGCTGATCCTCGCCGTGACCGCCGAACTCGTCATCGGGGCGCCCGGGTTGGGGGCCCGCATCGCCGTGGCGCAGACCTCGCAGGCGGTGCCCGAGATGTACGCGCTGATCGTGGTGACCGGACTGCTGGGGCTGCTGATCAACGTGGGCGCGCGGTCGGTGGAGCGGCGGGCGCTGGCCTGGCACCAGTCGGTGCGCGGGGAGGTGGCGGTGTGAGGAGTGTGCTGCTGCGGCTGTTCCTCGCACTCGCGCTGCCCGCCGTGCTGGCCGCCGTGTGGTGGGTGGCCTCCGACGGCAGTACGAACGTGTACTGGCCGCCGCTGCGGACGATCCTGCGCACCTTCCCCGACGTCTGGACCGGCGACCGGCTGCGCACCGACCTGCTGCCCAGCGTGCTGCGGCTCGC
>NZ_JUJA01000100.1:4723-13325 GCF_001906585.1 Streptomyces kebangsaanensis
GGTCCTGGAGTTCCTGCGGGCGGTGCCGCCGCCGGTGCTGGTCCCGGTCATCATGCTGTTCGCCGGGATCGGCGACGCCATGAAGGTCGTGGTCATCGCGAGCGGCTGTGTATGGCCGGTGCTGCTCAACACGGTCGAGGGCGTAAGGGCGGTGGATCCGGTGACGGCGGAGACGGCCCGGTCGTACGGCATCACGGGGATGGCCCGGATCAGTCGGATCGTGCTGCCCTCGGCGAGTCCGCAGATCTTCGCCGGGCTGCGGCAGGCGCTGTCCATCGGCATCATCCTGATGGTCATCAGCGAGATGTTCGCGGCGAGCAACGGGCTCGGCTTCACGATCGTGCAGTTCCAGCGGGGTTTCGCGATCCCCGGCATGTGGACCGGGATTCTCGTGCTCGGTCTGCTGGGTTTTGTGCTCTCGCTGCTCTTCCAGGCGGTCGAGCGGCGGGTGCTCGGCTGGTACCACGGTCTGCGCACCTCCTCCCGACGGTCCCCGTGACGCATCCGAAAGGGCGGTCCATGCGGTCCACGCACGCGCTTCTCGAAGTGTCCGGCCTGCGGAAGGTCTACGAGGGATCAGGCCGGCGGGTGGAGGCGGTGCGCGAGCTGACCTTCACCGTCGACGCCGGGGAACTGGTCTGCCTGGTCGGCCCCTCCGGGTGCGGCAAGACCACGCTGCTGAAGTGCGTGGGCGGGCTGCTCGCGCCCACGGCGGGCGAAGTCGTCCTCGCGGGGCGGCGGGTGACCGGGCCGCCGCCCGGAATGGCGTTCGTCTTCCAGGAGTACGGCCGCAGCCTCTTTCCCTGGATGCGGGTCGGCGCCAACGTCGAACTACCCCTCAGAAAGAAGGGCTTGAGCCGGGCGCGGCGACGGGAGCTGGTCGCCGACGCGCTCGCCGCGGTCGGGCTCGCGGACGCGGCCGGGGCGTACCCGTGGCAGCTGTCGGGCGGTATGCAGCAGCGGGTGGCGATCGCGCGGGCGCTGGCGTACGAGCCCGACGTGCTGCTGATGGACGAGCCGTTCGCGGCCGTCGACGCCCAGACCCGGGCCGATCTGGAGGACCTGGTGCGGGGGCTGTGGCGGGAGCGGGGCATCACGGTCCTGTTCGTCACGCACGACATCGACGAGGCCGTCTACCTGGGCCAGCGGGTCATCGTCCTGTCCGCCTCCCCCACCGTCGTCCAGGAGCAGCTCACGGTCGACCTGCCCGATGAACGGGACCAGGTGCACACCCGGGTGGCCCCGCGCTTCGCCGAGCTGCGGACCCATGTGTACGAGCAGGTCCGGGCGGCGAAGCGCGGGGCACCGGCGGTCACGGAGTCCGATACGCCTCCACTTCGCTGAACTGGCCCGCCGGCCAGCCGGTGTTGGCGCTCACCGTCAGCCGCAGCCAGCGCAGACTGGTGCCGCTCGGCAGGGACACGGTGGCCGTGTTGCCGGTCGCCGGGTCGAAGCGGTAGCCCTGGGAGCCGGCCACGGTCGAGTACGCCGAGCCGTCGGTGCTGCCCTGCACGGTGATGGTCTGGGTGCGCGCGCCCCAGGCCGGCGACGGCGGCAGCTTCAGCACCAGTCGGCGGACGGGCTCGTTCGACCCGAGGTCGACCGTCCAGGACTGCGGGAAGGCGTTGTTGGCCGACTCCCAGTAGGTGTTCGCGTCGCCGTCGACCGCCTTGCCCGGCGTGTAGACGTCCTGGGAGCCGGTGGCGGTGGCCGGGCGGCCCTTGGCGAGGTTGCGGTTCGGGTCGGGGTCGGGGTTGCCCTGGCCGGGCTGCGGCCAGGTCGAGCAGTCCGACCAGGTGGTGTTCCAGCCGGAGTTGCCGCCGCCGTCGGTGAGCGTGAAGGCGCCGGAGCCGGAGGGGTAGGGGCAGTTGTAGACGCCCGCCGCGCCCACGCCGGTGGCGGTGACGCCCCGGAAGGTGGCCGCGCCCTGCGCCTCGGCCTGCACGACGACCGTACCGGTGTTCTTGACGGTCGCGCCGTTCACGGTGACGCCCTTGACCGGGTATCCGTGTCCGCCGCCCGACACGAACTCGAAGGCGCTGTACGGGCTGTCGGTGATCGTGGTGTTGGTGATGTTGACCGTGGCGTTGACGGCGCTGTCGTAGGAGTCCACGCGCAGCGCGCCCATCGGGTGGTTCCAGTTGGGGTTCATCGCGCCGGCGCGCACCAGGGTGTTGCCGTCGACCGTGATCGTGCCGGCCAGCGGGAAGAACGGGTCGAGGAACTTCTGGTTGGAGATCGCGATGCCGCTGCCCAGGGCGTTGGTGTCGGAGATCAGGTTGTTCCTCACCGTGATGTCCGTGCCGCCGTAGATCGCGATGCCGTTGGCCAGGTTGGGCTGGGAGACGGTGTTGTTCTCGAAGCTGCTGTTCGTGTCCGGGCCGTACAGCGACCACATGGCGAGCGAGTCGTCGCCCTGGTTGCGCAGGAAGTTGTTGCGGACCTTCACTCCCTTGGCGGTGCCGTTGAGGTTGAGGCCGTCGGCGGTGGTGTCGAGGATGCGGTTGTTCTCGACGACGAGGTTGTCGTTGTTGCCGGTCAGCCACAGGCCGACCTTGAGGTGCTGGATCCACATGCCGGAGACGGAGGAGTCCGGCCCCAGCGAGCCGTTGACAAAGTTGTCGGGGCTGGAGTCAACGCGCTCGGTGACCTCGCCGATGACCGCGAAGTCCTTGATGTGGACGCTTCCGGAGGAGTTCGACTGGTCGATGAAGCGGGAGGTGTGCACGACCGAGTACCAGCTGCCGGCGCCCTGGAGGGTGACGTTCTGCACGCCGCTCAGGGAGGAGGTCAGCCTGTAGTCGCCCGGCGGGATCCACACCACCCCGCCCCGCGCGGCGGCGATGGCGTCCCGGAAGGCCTGGGTGGAGTCGCCCTGGCCGCTGGGGTCGGCGCCCTTGGAGGTGACGGAGACCGACCCGGCGGGCTGGCCGGTGGCCGCCGGGACCTGCTCGAAGTCGGCCACGTCGACCGTGACCTGGACGTTCGCGGCCTCGACGGCGACCTTGTCGCCCGGCTGGAGGTTCTGGCCGAGCAACAGCCGGGTGTTGTCGTAGAAGTGGTGGGTCCTGGCGCCCGCGATCCAGTTGGTGTCGACGTAGGAGTACTTGGAGGTGACGGCAAGCGTCTTGGTCAGCTTCGTCCCGTTGACGTACACGTTCAGCGTGCCGGACTGGCCGTCGGGGACGCTGTAGGAGACGTTCACGGCGTTGGCGGCGCGCGGCACGGTGAACTCCACGCGCTGCCCCGTGTTCAGCCGGACGGCCTGGCGTCCGGAGGCCTCGGAGGCGAGGGTGCCCTGGGTGTGGTCGGGTCCGATCCTGGTGCCGTTGGTGGTGGCGGACTCGGCCTCGACCGAGGTGAGGGGGAGGGTGGCGCCCGCCGCCGCGTGGGCGGTGGGTGCGCCGAGGGTGACGAGCATGCCGGCCGCGAGGGCGACGGCCGCGCCTGTGGCCGTCGGGCGGCGTACGGATCCGGCCTTGCTGTTGCCGTGCATGTGCTGATCCCTTCGTGTGGGGGTGCGGAACAGCGCGGTGCGGTTCGGCGGTCCCGGCTGCGCGGGCTCAGGCGCGCAGCCAGGCCGCCGTGTCCTGCGGGAGGCGGCCGGTGTCGTCCAGCGGGCCGCTGCTCAGCAGGAGTGCGGAGTGCTCGGGCAGTTCGGCGGGGGTGGCGGTGAGGTTGACGACGCAGGTCGCGCCTCCGGCGCGGGTGAAGGCGAGGACGCCGTCGGGGGCGGGCAGCCAGGTCAGGGGGGCGTCGCCGAAGGCCGGGCGGAGGCGGATCGCCTCGCGGTAGAGGGAGAGCATGGAGGCCGGGTCGGTCAGCTGCCGGTCGACGGCGTACGCGGGCCAGTCGGCGGGCTGCGGCAGCCAGGGTTCCTCCCGGGAGCCGAAGCCGGCGTACGGCTCCTCGGCGGCCCAGGGCAGCGGGACCCGGCAGCCGTCGCGGCCGGGGTCGGTGCCTCCGGAGCGGAAGTGCATCGGGTCGTCGATGCGGTCGGCGGGGATGTCGGCCTCGGGCAGGCCGAGTTCCTCGCCCTGGTAGACGTAGACCGCGCCGGGCAGGGCGAGTGAGAGCAGGGCGGCGGCGCGGGCCCGGCGGGTGCCGAGGGCGAGGTCGGTGGGGGTGCCGAAGGCCTTGGTGGCGAAGTCGAAGCCGGTGTCGGCGCGGCCGTAGCGGGTGACGGTGCGGGTGACGTCGTGGTTGCACAGCACCCAGGTGGCGGGGGCCTCCACGGGGGCGTGCTCGGCGAGGGTGTCGTCGATGGACGTACGGAGCCGGACGGCGTCCCACGGGCAGGACAGGAAGGCGAAGTTGAAGGCGGTGTGCAGCTCGTCGGGGCGCAGGTAGCGGGCGAAGCGCTCGCTGTCCGGCAGCCACACCTCGCCGACGAAGACGCCGCCGTACTCGTCGGCGACGCGGCGCCAGGAGCGGTAGACGTCGTGGAGTTCGTCGCGGTCGACGTACGGGTGCGGGGCGCGGCCCTCGGTGAGGTCGGGCAGGCGGGGGTCCTTGGCCGGCAGGGCGGCGGAGTCGATGCGGACGCCCGCGACGCCCCGCTCGAACCAGAACCGCAGGATGTCCTCGTGCTCCTGGCGCACGGCCGGGTGGGCCCAGTTGAGGTCGGGCTGCTCGGGGGCGAACAGGTGCAGGTACCAGGTGCCGTCGGGCAGCCGGGTCCAGGCCGGGCCGCCGAACTGGGAGGTCCAGTCGTTGGGCGGGAGTTCCCCGTGCGCCCCGCGTCCGGGGCGGAAGTGGAACAGGTCCCTCTCGGGGCCGCCGGCGAGGGCGGCGCGGAACCAGGGGTGCTGGTCGGAGACGTGGTTGGGCACGATGTCGACGATCGTGCGGATGCCCAGCTCCCGGGCCTCGGCGATGAGTTTCTCCGCCTCGGCCAGGGTGCCGAAGGCGGGGTGGATGGCGCGGTAGTCGGCGACGTCGTAGCCGCCGTCCTTCATCGGGGAGAGGTACCAGGGGTTGAACCACAGGGCGTCCACGCCGAGTTCGGCGAGGTACGGCAGCCGGGAACGGACGCCCGCGAGGTCGCCGGTGCCGTCCCCGTCGCCGTCGGCGAAGCTGCGCACGTACACCTGGTAGATGACGGCGGAGCGCCACCAGGCGTCGTCGTTCAAGCCGTTCCGGTCGTTCCGGCCGTTCCGGGCAGGGGTGGGCTGTCCCACTGTGCATACCTTTCTGTCTCGGTGCCGAAGGGCGTGCGTCAGCCCTTGGTGCTGCCCGCGCTGATCCCGGCGATGATGTGCCGCTGGAAGACGAGGAAGAGCGCGACCATCGGGATGCTGGCGATCACCATGGCGGCGATGAGCACGGTCAGCTGGATGTTCTGCGACAGCTGGACCAGGGCCACGCTGATCGGCTGCTTGTCGGTGTCGGAGAAGACCATCAGTGGCCACAGGAAGTCCTGCCAGACGGCGACCAGCGCGAAGATCGACACCACGCCGAGCACGGGCCGCGACATGGGCAGCACGATCGACGTGAGGATGCGCAGCTTTCCGGCGCCGTCGATCTCGGCGGCCTCCAGCACGTCCCGTGGTATCCGGTCGAAGAACCGCTTGAGCAGGTAGAGGTTGAAGGCGTTGGCGACGGCCGGCAGCCAGATGGCGAGGGGGTCGTTGAGCAGACTGGTGTGGATCAGCGGCAGGTCGGCGACGGTCAGGTACTTCGGTACGACCAGGGCCTGCGCCGGGACCATCAGGGTGGCGAGGACGGAGCCGAGGATCACCTTGCCGAAGACCGGCCTCAGCCGGGACAGGGCGTAGGCGGCGGCCGTGCAGAACACCAGCTGGCAGGCCCAGGCGCCGGCGGCCTGGACGACCGTGTTCCACAGGTGTTGCGGGAGTTGCATCAGGTCCCAGGCGTCGGTGTAGGCGCTGAGGTGCCAGTTCTCCGGGACGAGTGTGGGCGGGGTCCGGGCCACCTCGTCGGGTGACTTCGTCGCACCGGTCACCATCCAGTAGACGGGGAAGAGGAAGGCGAGGGTGAAGAGGAGGACGACCGTGGCGAAGACGGTCCAGTAGACGGCCTTTCCCCGCGGGCGGGCCAGGGCGGCCGGGGAGACGAGGGTACGGGTGCCGCTCATGCGTCCTCCTCCCCGGAGCCGGAGCGGGTCAGCCGCAGGTAGCCGGCGGAGAAGAGCCCGAGCAGGACGAGCAGCATGACGCTGAGCGCACAGGCGCCGCCGAAGTCGTTGTAGAGGAAGGCGTACTTGTAGATGAGGTAGAGCACGGTGACCGTGGCGTTCTCCGGGCCGCCTCCGGTGATGACGAAGGGCTCGGTGAACACCTGCATGGTGGCGATGATCTGGAGGAGCATCAGCATCAGGATCACGAACCGGGTCTGCGGGACGGTCACGTGCCGGATGCGCTGCAGGAGGTTCGCACCGTCGAGTTCGGCGGCCTCGTACAGCTCGCCGGGGATGGACTGCAGGGCGGCGAGGTAGATCAGGACGGTGCCGCCCATGGTGGCCCAGGTGGCGACGAGGACGAGGGAGACCAGGGCGGTGTCGGCGCCGTTGGTCCAGTTCGAGGTGGGCAGGTGCAGGGCGCGCAGGGCCTCGTTGGCGAGGCCGGCTCCGGGGTCGTAGAACCACTTCCACAGCAGGGCGCTGACCACGGGCGGGATCATCACCGGCAAGTAGACGACGACCCGGAAGAAGGCCCTGGCGTGGCGGAGTTCGTTGAGGACGAGGGCCAGGGCGAACGGGACCGCGAAGCCGATGAGCAGGGCGAGCAGGGTGAAGGTGAGGGTGTTGCGCCAGGCGGCGCCGAACTCGGGGTCGTGCAGGACGCGGGTGAAGTTGGCGGTGCCGACCCATTCGGGTGTCTGGCCGGGCGTGTACTTCTGGAAGGCGATCACGACGGCGCGGATCGCCGGGTACCAGGAGAACAGGGCGAAGCAGACCAGGCCGCCGAGGAGGAAGGCGTAGGCGCGGGCCTGCTCGGCGAGGCGGCGCCGCCCGGGGACCCCTGCCGGGGGCGGCGCCTGCACCGGGTGGGCGGCGGTCGCCCGGACGGGCCGCCGCTCGGCCGTCTTCGTCATCGCCGGTCAGCCCCGGGCCAGGATGCCGTCGATCTTGCCGGAGGCGTCCTCGAGGAGCTGGTCGATGTCCGCGTCCTTCTTGGTGAGGACGGCGGAGACGACTCCGTCGAGGACGGAGTAGATCTGCTGGGCGTGGGGCGGTTCGATCTTCATCCGGAGGGTCTGGTTGCCGTCGAGGAAGGACCGGTAGTTCTCCACGGGTACGTTGGCGTTGGCCTTCTTGGCCCGCTGGTCGGTGGCGTCGGCGGCGCCGGTGAACAGGCGCGGCTCGGGCAGGCCGACGGGGGCGTCGTTCGCCTTGGCGCGGGCGTAGTCGCCGAGGAAGCCCTTGCCGGGGGTGAGGAACATGTGGTCGAGCCACTTGAGGCCGGCGCGGATCTGGGCGGGGGTGTCCTTCTTGTTGAACATGTAGCCGTCGCCGCCGACGAGGGTGCCCTTGCCGCCGGGCATGGGGGCCAGAGCGAGGTCCTTGAAGTCGCCGCCCTTCTCCTTGACCAGGATCGGGATGTTGTCGGGGGCGGCGAGGTACATGCCGAGCCTGCCCGAACCCATCATCTGCTGCACGTCGTTGATGACCAGGAGCTGCTTGCTGCCCATGGAGTCGTCGGTCCAGCGCATGTCGTGCAGGTTCCGCAGGACGGCGCGGCCCTCGGGGGTGTCGACGGTGGCCTTCCTGCCGTCGGCGCCGACGACGTCGCCGCCCTGGGAGTAGAGCTCGGCGGTGAAGTGCCAGCCACCCTGGTTCTGGGCGCTGTAGTCGGCGTAGCCGACGGTGCCGTTGCCCAGCGCGGAGATCCTCTTGGCGGCGGCGCGGACCTCCGCCCAGGTCGTGGGCGGCTTGTCGGGGTCGAGTCCGGCCTTCCGGAAGAGCTTCTTGTTGTAGATCAGACCCATCGAGTAGCCGGTGCGCGGGATGCCGTAGATCTTTCCGTCGACGGTGTAGATGTCGCGCAGTTGCTCCTGGATGGTGTCGTAGCTCTTCAACTCCTTGACGTAGGAGGTGATGTCGGCCGCCTGGCCGGTGTCGACGACGTGCCCGACGTCGGTGAAGTAGGTGTAGAAGACGTCTTCCATCTGGCCGCCGGCGAGCTTGGCGTCGAACGTCTTGGGGTCCTGGCAGGGGAACGCGTCGTGCGCGACGACGTCGACGTCCGGGTTCTGCTCCTCGAAGGCGGCGATGTCCTCGTCGAAGAACTTCCGGTCGACCTTGGCGCTCTGGGGCGGCCGGCAGTTGACCGTGATGCGGGTCCTGCCGTCGGCGGAGGTGTCGTCGTCCGACCCGCAGGACGTCAGGGCGAGGGACAGGGAGCAGATGCCGAGCGCGGCGACGGCGTGGCGGAACCCGGTGCTTCTCATCGGTGGACCCCTCTGGACAGGGACAGGAGCGGTGGGCGCCGCACACTCAAGCACCGACGACTGATCTGCGCAAGATGCCGCGCAGAAACTGAAATTATTTGACAGTGAACCGGATCTCCGGGACGCCTCACGGACGGGGTGCTTGCGCGGTCGATCCGCGCACCACCAGCTCCGGCTCGAACAGCAGCTC
>NZ_JUJA01000100.1:13340-19392 GCF_001906585.1 Streptomyces kebangsaanensis
CCCGCCGATCCGGGCGTGCAGCAGCTCCACCGCGGCCTTGCCCATCGACTCGATGGGCTGCCGGACCGTGGTCAGCGGCGGTTCGGTGCAGTTCATCAGCGCGGAGTCGTCATAGCCCACGACCGACACCCGGGACGGGACGTCGAGTCCGCGGCGGCGGGCGGCCCGTACGACGCCGAGCGCGAGCGGGTCGCTGGCGCAGATGAACCCGGTGACCCCACGGTCGATGAGTTTGGCGCCGGCGGCGTGGCCGCCCTCGATGGAGAAGATGGCGCGTGCGACGAACTCCTCCGGCAGCCGGCCGGCGATCGCGCGCGCCGCGGCCAGCTTGCGCGCGGAGGGCACGTGGTCACCCGGCCCGAGGACGAGACCGATGCGCTCGTGCCCGAGGGAGGCCAGGTGCCGCCAGGCCTGTTCCACCGCGACCGCGTCGTCGCAGGACACGCTCGGGAAACCGAGGTGCCCTATGCCCGCGTTGACCAGCACCACCGGGATGTTGCGGTCGGCCAGCAGCCGGTAGTGGCCGTGCTGGGCGTCCGCCTGCGCGTACAGCCCGCCGGCGAAGACCACTCCGGAGACCTGCTGCTGCAGCAGCAGGTCGACGTAGTCCGCCTCGGACACGCCGCCCTTGGTCTGCGTGCACAGCACGGGGGTGAGACCGAGCTGGGCCAGGGCCCCGCCGATGACCTCCGCGAAGGCCGGGAAGATCGGGTTCTGCAGCTCGGGCAGCACCAGTCCGACCAGCCGGGCGCGTTCGCCGCGCAACTGCGTGGGCCGCTCGTAGCCGAGGACGTCCAGCGCGGAGAGCACCGCCTGCCGGGTGGTCTCGGAGACGCCGGGCTTGCCGTTGAGCACCCGGCTGACCGTGGCCTCGCTGACCCCGACCTTCTTCGCCACTTCCGCAAGTCGTCGCGTCATGCGCGCAAGAGTAGCGCAAGTTATGCAAGCCGCTTGCGTAATGGTGGTGTCGCGGAGGTCAGGGCTCCGGGGTGGGGACCACGGCGAGGTGACCGGAGGCGCGCCGGGTGCGGCGAAGACCGCGCGGGGCCGGGGCGGCGCGGCGGGTCTCGCGCAGGACCAGGGTGAGGCGGGTGTAACCGAGGTCGCTCAGGGTGGCCGGGGTCTCCTCGATGATGCGGCACTCGGTGGCGCCCCAGCGCGGGTCGGGGTGCAGCAGGGGGCGGACCGCGCCGTCGGACTCCACGGCGGTCTCGCCGACCGCGCGGATCCAGTGCGGCAGGCCCTGCCGGTAGGCGGCCTCCATGATGGGGTCCTCGGCGATGTCCTGGCGGATGGCCTGCAGTTCGTGGTCGTGGCCGCAGCGCTCCACGGTCGCGGCGAAGTGGGCCAGCATCGGCAGGCACCAGCGCGACTCGTGCTCGCCGAGGACCGTGCCCGCGTCCGGGTGGAAGAGGACGAAGCGGAGGAAGTTGTCGTCGGGCATGGCCGTCGGATGCGGGCCGACGCCACGGAAGAGCGACGTGAACGCGCCGTTGGTCAGGACCACGTCCCAGCGGTGGTCGACGACGAGGGAGGGAAAGGAGACGGCCTCCAGGAACCTGGCGTAGTCCCGCAGGTAGGCCTGCGCCTCGGGACGGACGGGGACGGGCCGCGGCGCCGGCCGCTGCCCTCCTGCCTGATATGCCATCGGGAGGTCACCCCTTATGCCTCTACGGCCTTCACGCGGCGCCTTGATCCTGCTGCTCACCGGCGAGCCGTGTCAACTATCGTGGCATTTCATGCCGCTCGACGGCTGAAATTGGCCACAGTTGTGGCGAGACCTGGATGTGAGTTCGAACCACCCGCTACTCTCCGGGAAGTTCACGGCACACTGTCTTGTGAGAAGTCCGTGAGAAGTCTGTGAGAGACGTAGGAGATCTGTCGGTGACGGATGGCATCGAGGATCCGGGCGCCACGACGCCGGCCGTGCTGCCGGCCGTCGTCGCACGCGTCACCACGCTCGCCGACCGGCTCGGCGTGCCCCAGGCGGAGGTCTTCGACGTCGACCGCCTGTCCGTGGCCTGCGGCGTGCCGGAGCCGGTGGTCAGGGCCCTGCTGAACGGCCGGTCCGCGGGCGAGCCGGATGTGCAGGCCCGGTTCCTGCAGCGGCTGGACCTGCTGCGCCGCACCCGGCTCAAGCCCAACGGGCGCCGTTACACCCAGCAGGAGATCGCCGACGGCGCGGGCATGTCGCGGCAGCAGGCGGGTGCGCTGATCAACGGCGACCGGCGCCCGACAATGGAGCACTGCGACGCCCTTCAGCGTTTCTTCCGGGTGCACGCCGGGTTCCTCACGGCCGAGGACCCCGAGGCGCTGGCGGGCGCGCTGCAGCGCACCGAGCAGGAACTGCTCCAACGGCTCGCCGACCGTGAACGGGAGGCGGCCGCGGAGGCGGACGACCCGCTGGAGCGGCTGCTGCAGGACCACGGGGTGCGCGGGATCGCGTGGCGGGCCGCGCAGCTGCCCACCGACCAGCACCGGGACAAGGTCGCCGAGTGGCTGGACATGCTTCTGGAGAGTGTCAAGCGGCCCGAGTCGTGATGCTGGGGAGAGGCATGGGCATCGGCAGGGACATGCGCCGGCTGTGCGCCGAGCTGGTCGGCGAGCTGACGCTGCCGGCGCCGGCCCGGCCCGGCGACCTGTACGCCGCGCTGTGCGACGCGATGAGCAGGCGCCGCGGGCGGCCCGTCCGCTTCCGTACGGCCGCCTTCCCGCCCGGGACCGCCAGCGGGCTGTGGCTCGACATGACCGACCAGGACCTGGTCCTGGTCGAGGAACGCACCGCCCCCGACCACCAGTTGGTGATCCTCGGCCACGAGCTGTGGCACATGAAGGCCGGTCACCGCGGCCACGACGTCGACGGGGTCGGCGTCGCCGCCCGCCTGCTCGACGACGGCGCGGACCTCCGGGCGGCCGTGCACCGGGCCGCCGCGCGCAGCCGCTTCGACCTGGCCGAGGAGCAGGAGGCCGAGAGCTTCGGCCTCCTGCTCGCCAGCAGGTGCCGCACCTGGCTGGCGGGTCCGTCCCTGCGCGGCCCGGTACAGCGCGACCACCTGGCCGGCCGGATCGAGACGTCGCTGGGCTACCTGGGCCGGCGGGCGGAGGGGGACGGCTCGGGCAGGGGGCGTCCGTAGCCGGGACTTTCCGCTGCGCCGGGCGGGGGATCCGGTGCCGGGTGCGGGAGGATTGTCAGTGGGGGGCGGCAAGCTGGGGGTGTGCCGCCGTCGCACGGGGGCGCATGCGCCGTCCGGGGGACCGGGGGCGTGACCGTGGATGCCGGAACCGGGGAGAGCGACCCATGCCCACCGCCGTACTGACCGACCGTGAACGCACCGCCGTCCAGGCGTACCTGCGGCTCCTGCACACCGTGCGCGCCGCCTTCGACGGCCCCCCGAACGGCGTACGGCCCGGGGTGGTGCCGCCCACCGTGCTCGCCGAGGCGGAACAGGCCCTGGCCGGAGCGGGCCTGGCGGGCAACGAGGACACCTTCTTCCGGCTGCTGCGCGGCTGGTGCCCGCGGCCGTGAACCGGTCAGGGGCGCGGGACCGTCACCGCGGTGGCCACCAGGCCCTGCCCGACGGTCCAGCGCCCCTCGAAGTGGCCGAGGCGCCGGCCGCCGAGCAGCGGGCCCGGGACGAGGAGCCGGGCCCGTAGGCCGCCGTGCCGCGCGGTGCCCGGGGCGGTGCGGATCTCGATGTCCGCCTCCGTGAAGTCCAGCCACGTGCCGGTGAGCGGGAACCAGGCCTTGTAGACGGACTCCTTCGCGCTGAAGAGCAGCCGGTCCCAGTGGACGCCCGGGTGCCGCGCGGCCAGGCCGGCCAGGCGCCGTTGCTCGGCGGTGAGGGCGACGGTGGACAGTACGCCCTCCGGCAGCGGGGCGTGGGGTTCGGCGTCGATGCCGAGGGAGGCCAGGTCGGTGGCGTGGACCAGGGCGGCGGCGCGGTAGCCGTCGCAGTGGGTCATGCTGCCGGCCAGGCCGTCCGGCCAGCGCGGGGCCCCCCGCTCACCGGGCAGGACGGGCTGCGACGGCACGCCGAGTTTCTCCATGGCACGACGGGCGCAGGCGCGCACGCCGGTGAACTCGCGCCGGCGCTTGTCGACCGCCCGCGCCACCACCGCCCGCTCCTCGGGGTACAGCGGGGCGTGGTCGGTCTCGTCGTCGCCGTACGCCTCCACGGCCACCACCGGGTCAGGGAGCAGCTCCTCGATCACCGGGCCCGGACCTCCAGGGGGAGTACGCGGCGCAGCCTGCCCGGCGGTTCCGGGCGCCTGCGCCACTCGCGGGGATATCCCACGGACACCTCCTCGAAGCGGACGCCCTCGTGCCAGGTGGTCCGCGGGATGTGCAGATGACCGTAGACCATGGCGGTCACGCGGAAGCGGCGGTGCCAGTCGGCGGTGCGCCGGGTCCCGCACCACATGGCGAACTCCGGGTACCACAGGACGTCCGTCGGGTGCCGGTCCAGTGGGTAGTGGTTGACGAGCACGGTCGGCAGATCGGCGGGGAGTCCGGCGAGCCGGCGCCCGGTCTCGGCGACCCGGGCCGCGCACCAGGCCTCGCGGCTCGGGTACGGGTCGGGGTGCAGCAGGTACTCGTCGCTGCAGACGACGCCGGTGCCGTGCGCGTAGGCCAGTCCCTCGTCCTTGGTCGCGCAGCCGGCCGGCAGGAAGGAGTAGTCGTACAGCAGGAACAGCGGTGCCACGGCCACCGGTCCGCCCGGCCCGTCCCAGACCGGGTAGGAGTCCTCGGGCGTCGTCACGCCCAGTTCGCGGCACAGCTCGACCAGGTGCTCGTAGCGGGCGACGCCGCGCAGGGTGACGGCGTCACGCGGGTGGGTCCACAGCTCGTGGTTGCCGGGGGCCCAGATCACCTTGCGGAAGCGGCTCGCCAGGGTCTTCAGGGCCCAGCGGATGTCGGCGACGGTCTCGGCGACGTCCCCGGCCACGAGCAGCCAGTCGTCGTCCGTCGCGGGTGCCATCCGCTCGACCAGGGCGCGGTTCTCGCTGTAGCCGATGTGCAGGTCGCTGACGGCCAGTAGCTGTCCGGCCCCTCCGGGCTTCCCCGTCACCTCGCGCCCCTCGCCTCCGGTCGCCCACACGACGGGTACCACAAGAGCACATCGGGTGGCGGCGGGACAAGGACGACCCGCGTCGGCCCCGGTCCGGGCGCGGGTACGGGGCGGGCCGGGCCGGGACGTCCGCGTGGCGCTTCCTGGCCGAAGAAGGTCGTATGATCGCCCCAACACCGCCGCCGGAACTCCCTTTCGCGCAGCGCGGCTTGGTGTCCCTCCTTCCCCCTTGGCCGGGCTCGGCCGGCTTCGCCCTGCCCGCGACCCCGAAAGGCGGCCTGCATGGTCCCTCGCGTACGCGTCTGGCTCAACCGCACGTACGCGGAGAACGTGTTCTTCATGGATCAGCTGCGGAGGAATCCCAGCCACCGGGCCGTCGAGATCCACGCCACGCACAAAGACCCCGACTCCCCCGTCCTGGCCGCCGCCGACACCGCCGAGCCGGAGCCCGAGGGGCTGTCCCCGGCCGCGTACGTCGAGTACGCGCTCGACCAGTGCGCGCGGCGCGGCATCGACGTGTTCGTGCCCCGGCTGCATCAGGCCGTGATCGTGGCGCACCGCGCCGACTTCGCCGCGGTCGGCACCGCGCTGCTCGCGCCGACGCCCGAGGCGGTGGCCGTCTTCGCGGACAAGGCGACGGCGTACGAGGCGGTCCGGTCGATCGGCGTGCCGGTACCGCCGTGGTGGCGGGTGCGCACGGCCGGTGAACTCCTCGTTGCTGTGGAGGAGTTGGAGGCGGCCGGACACCTGGCCTGTTTCAAGCCGGCGTCCGGCGCGGGCGGGGCGGGCTTCCGCGTCATCACGCGCGCGCCCTTCTCACTCACGCATCTGAGTGGATTCCCGGGCTCCCAGGTCCCGCTGGATCTGGTCCTGCGGGCGCTGGAGCATGCGGACGGGCCGGTCGACTGGCTGGTGATGCCGCGCCTGGAACAGCCGGAGGTGTCGGTCGACTGCCTCACCGGGCCGGACAACCGGATCCGGCT
>NZ_JUJA01000100.1:19426-30455 GCF_001906585.1 Streptomyces kebangsaanensis
CGCTGCACGAGCAGTGGCTGGAGCCGGCCCGGCGGATCGCGGAGGGCTTCGGGCTGCACCACCTGTCCAACATCCAGTTCCGGATGTACGGCGACCGTCCGGTGCTGCTGGACGTCAACACGCGCCCGGCGGGCGGCCTGCACCAGCTGTCGCTGTGCGGGATCAACGCTCCCTGGGCGGCGGTGCTGCTGGCGCTCGGCGAGGACCCGGGCGAAATGACGCCGCCCTTCCTCGGGCAGGACTACACCGTGGTGTCCGCGCCGCGTGCGCTGCGGCCGGTGTCGCTTCCCCGGCAGCGGGCCGAGTCCCCGTCCCCCGCGAAGGCGGGGACGACGTCGCGCTGAAGGCCCCGGATTTTTTCTGAGAGTTTTTTCCGCCCAGGGTGTATCAGGGCGCGGAACAGCGGCTCTCAAGTGTGGGGGCCACGGGGGAACACGGGGGGACCGGGGCGGTCGGTCGTCGAACGGGGGGAGCGACCGACCGGCCCCGCGAACACCCCCTACGTCAGGTACGCGAGGCCGGGATGGACGGCGGCGTACCCGTCGACGAGGCGGCGGGCGACGTTCACCGAGTCGACGAGCGGGTGCAGCGCGAAGGCCTTCACGGCCGTCGCACGGGAGCCCGACTCGGCCGCGGCGAGCACCTCGCGCTCGACCGCCTTCACCGCGCAGACCAGCCCGGTGGCGTGACCGGGCAGCGGGTCCACCGAGACCGGGTGCGCGCCGCTCGCGTCGACCAGGCAGGGCACCTCGACGACGGCCTCGGAGTCCAGCGCGGAGAGGGTGCCGCGGTTGCGGACGTTGAGGATCAGCGTGGTGCGCTCGTCGCGGGCGATGGCTCGCATCAGGGCGAGGGCCACCTTCTCGTAGCCGCCCGAGAGGTCGTCGGCCTCCCGCTCACCCGCGCCGGCCGTCTCGCGGTTCTCGGCCATGTAGGTGGCCTCGCGCTCGGCGCGGGTGCGGTCCCAGGCCGCCAGCGCCGAGACGTCCGGGTTCCCGGCCTCCTCGTAGAACCGGGCCTGCTGGTCGCGCAGGAAGGCGCCGCGGGTCCGGGCGCCGCACTTGTGGGCGTGCACGGCCTCGCGGTTGAAGTAGTAGTAGTGCAGGTACTCGTTGGGGATCGCGCCGAGCGAGCGCAGCCACTCGGCGCCGAAGAGCCTGCCCTCCTCGAAGGAGCCGAGCAGGACGGGATCGGCGAGCAGGCGCGGGAGTTCGTCGCGTCCGGCCACGCGCAGGCCGCGCACCCAGCCGAGGTGGTTGAGGCCGGCGTAGTCGATCCACGCCCGGCGCGGGTCCACGCCCAGCACTCGGGCGATACGGCGGCCCAGGCCGACCGGCGAGTCGCAGATGCCGACGACCCGGTCACCGAGGTGGCGGGACATGGCCTCGGTGACCAGGCCGGCCGGGTTGGTGAAGTTGATGACCCAGGCGTCGGGCGCGAGGCGGGCCACCCGCCGGGCGATGTCGACGGCGACGGGCACCGTACGCAGCCCGTAGGCGATGCCGCCCGCGCCGACCGTCTCCTGGCCGAGCACGCCCTCGGCGAGCGCCACCCGCTCGTCGTGCGCCCGCCCCTCCAGGCCGCCGACCCGGATCGCGGAGAACACGAAGTCGGCGCCGCGCAGCGCCTCGTCCAGATCGGTGGTGGCCCGCACCTCGGGCGCGTCCGGCACCCCGGCCGCCTGCTCGGCCAGCACCCGCGTGACGGCCGCGAGACGGTCCGTGTCCAGGTCGTGCAGGACGACGTGCGTCACCCGTCCGGCGCCCCGGTCGGTGAGGAGTGCGCCGTGGACGAGTGGTACGCGGAATCCGCCGCCGCCAAGGATGGTGAGCCTCACGTCTTCTGCACCTTTCGCGCCGTGCCCGGGCCGTGTCCGGGCTGTCTCCGGGCTGTCTTTGGGGCAGAGCGGTCCGCCCCGTCCCCACCCTTCCATCCCCGGGTCCCGGGGGCCGCACGACCGGTCCTCCGCTCCCCTGCCGGAACGGCCGGCGGCCGGACCCCCGGACAACACGGAAATCTCCGCCTTCATCAGCTGAACTCCCGTGCGCCGCAAGGACTTTCTTTGTTTTAACTCTTGACGGCTGCCACGGCCGGGAGCACATTGGCGGCGCAACCTCGCGTGAGAGCGCTCTCAAAACCTCCCCGGGCGCCCTCCCGCGAGGCTCTCGCGCACCTGACTCCCCACCCGAGAGGCACCCCCCATGAGTGAGCCCTCCGGCGCATCCGCCGGCACCCGTCGCAGACGGCGCTCCGTGCGGCGCGCGCTCGTCGCCGTCCTCGGCACGCTCGGCCTGGCGGCGGCCGCCGCCACCGCCGCGACCCTGCCCGCGAACGCCTCCGCCCCCACACCCCCGTCCGGCTGGACGCAGGTCTTCCTCGACGAGTTCGACGGCTCCGCCGGGTCCGGCGTCAACACCGCCAACTGGCAGTACGACACCGGGACCTCGTACCCGGGCGGCCCCGCCAACTGGGGCACCGGCGAGATCGAGACGATGACCTCGAGCACCAGCAACGTCTCCCTGGACGGCAACGGCAACCTGCGCATCACCCCGCGCCGGGACGCCGCGGGCAACTGGACCTCCGGCCGCATCGAGACCAAGCGCGCCGACTTCCAGCCCCCGGCCGGCGGCAAGCTGCGTGTGCAGGCCCGCATCCAGATGCCCGACGTCACCGGCGCCGCCGCCAAGGGCTACTGGCCCGCCTTCTGGATGCTGGGCGCACCCTACCGGGGCAACTACTGGAACTGGCCGGGCATCGGTGAGATCGACATCCTGGAGAACGTCCAGGGCCTCAACACGAACTGGGCGACCCTGCACTGCGGCACCAGCCCGGGCGGGCCGTGCAACGAGACCTCGGGCATCGGCGGTTCGACGCCGTGCACCGGCACCACCTGCCAGGCGGGCTTCCACACCTACGCGGTGGAGTGGGACAAGTCGACCGGCCCCGAGGAGATCCGCTTCTACGTCGACGGGGTCAACTTCCACACCGTCAGGGCCAACCAGGTGGACGCGACGACCTGGACCAACGCCACCAACCACGGCTACTTCATCATCCTGAACGTGGCGATGGGCGGCGGCTTCCCCGACGCGTTCGGCGGCGGCCCCGACGGCGGCACCGAGCCCGGCCACCCGATGGTCGTGGACTACGTGCAGGTGCTCCAGTCCTCCGGCGGCGGGGGCGGTACCACGCCGCCGCCGTCCGGCAACCGCGACGCCTACAGCCCCATCCAGGCCGAGTCCCACGACAGCCAGAGCGGCGTGTTCACCGAGTCGACCACCGACACCGGCGGCGGCCAGAACATCGGGGCGCTCGCGAACGGCGACTGGGCGCTCTACAAGGGCGTCGACTTCGGCTCCACCCCGGCCAGGCAGTTCTACGCCCGCGTCGCCAGTGGCGCGGCCAACGGGGTCAGCGGACTGGTCGAGGTGCGCCTGGACAGCCGCGGCAACTCCCCCGTCGGCAGCTTCGCCGTGGGCAACACGGGCGGCTGGCAGTCCTGGCGCACGGTCCCCGCGAACATCAGCCCGGTGACCGGCACCCACGACGTCTACCTCACCTTCACCAGCGGCCAGCCGGCGGACTTCGTGAACGTCAACTGGTTCAACTTCGGCCATTAATCGGACATCTGTTCGACAATCCGGGGCTCCACGCACGCGCGTGGGGCCCCGTTGTCATGTCGTCCGCATGCTCAGGACCATTCCGCGGTACTCGCTGGTACGGCTCTGCCCGGGCCCGCGCCGACCCGGCGGCGGCCGAGCGGCCGTCGATCTCCCGCGACGAGGCCGTACGGCGGCTCGAGGGCGAGGTGAACGAGGTGGACAAGGGAGTTGACGCGGAAATGACCGACAAGCCCGCCGAGCCGGCGCGGGGCCCGGCACCGGACGCCGCCGCGCAGTCCGCGAAGGGCGGCGTGCACGTCCCGGTCGCGCCCGCCGCCGGATGGGTGAATCCGCTGCGCGATCCCCGGGACCGCCGGCTGCCGCGGATCGCGGGGCCGTCCGGGCTGGTCATCTTCGGGGTCACCGGCGACCTGTCCCGCAAGAAGCTGATGCCGGCCGTGTACGACCTGGCCAACCGCGGCCTGCTGCCGCCGGGCTTCTCCCTGGTCGGCTTCGCCCGGCGCGACTGGGAGGACCAGGACTTCGCGCAGGTGGTGTACGAGGCCGTCAAGGAACACGCCCGGACGCCGTTCCGGGAGGAGGTCTGGCACCAGCTCTCCGAGGGCATGCGGTTCGTCCCCGGCGACTTCGACGACGACACGGCGTTCAAGCAGCTGCGCGCGGCCGTGGAGGAGCTGGACTCCTCCCGCGGCACCGGCGGAAACTTCGCCTTCTACCTCTCCGTACCGCCGAGGTTCTTCCCCAAGGTCGTGCAGCAGCTGAAGAAGCACGGGCTGGCGAACGCGCCGCGGGGGTCCTGGCGCCGCGCGGTCATCGAGAAGCCGTTCGGCCACGACCTGGCCAGCGCCCGCCGGCTGAACCGGATCGTGCACGAGGTGTTCGACCCGGAGCAGGTCTTCCGCATCGACCACTACCTGGGCAAGGAGACCGTCCAGAACATCCTGGCGCTGCGCTTCGCCAACACGATGTTCGAACCGATCTGGAACCGGTCCTTCGTGGACCACGTGCAGATCACCATGGCCGAGGACATCGGCATCGGCGGCCGGGCCGGCTACTACGACGGCATCGGCGCCGCCCGGGACGTCGTCCAGAACCACCTGCTGCAGCTGCTCGCGCTCACCGCGATGGAGGAGCCCATCGCCTTCGACGCCGAGGCACTGCTCACCGAGAAGCTGAAGGTGCTCAAGTCGGTGCGGCTGCCCGAGGACCTGGGCTCCCACACCGTGCGGGCCCAGTACGCGGAGGGCTGGCAGGGTGGCGAGCGGGTCGTCGGCTACGTCCAGGAGGAGGGCATCGCCCCGGGGTCGAGGACCGACACGTACGCGGCCGTCAAGCTGGGGATCGGCAACCGCCGCTGGGCCGGCGTCCCGTTCTACCTGCGCGCCGGCAAGCGGCTGGGCCGCCGGGTCACCGAGATCGCGGTGGTCTTCAAGCGGGCCCCGCACTCCCCCTTCGACTCCACGGCCACCGAGGAGCTGGGCGAGAACGCGGTCGTGATCCGCGTCCAGCCGGACGAGGGCATGACCGTCCGGTTCGGCTCCAAGGTGCCGGGCACCTCCATGGAGATCCGGGACGTGTCGATGGACTTCGCCTACGGCGAGTCCTTCACGGAGTCCAGCCCGGAGGCGTACGAACGCCTCATCCTGGACGTGCTGCTCGGTGACGCCAACCTGTTCCCCCGCCACCAGGAAGTGGAAGAGTCCTGGAGGATCCTCGATCCGATCGAGGCGTACTGGGACGAGCACGGCAGGCCGGCCCAGTACCCGGCCGGCACCTGGGGTCCGCGGGAAGCCGACGAGATGCTCGCACGAGACGGACGGAGCTGGCGCAGGCCATGAAGATCGACCTGACCGACACCACCGCGGGTGAGATCAACAAGGCCCTGGTCCAGGGCCGTCGTGCCATCGGCACGCCCGCCGTGGGCATGGTCCTGACGATGGTCATCGTCACGGACGAGGAGAACGCCTACGACTCGATCAAGGCCGCCGAGGAGGCCTCGCACGAGCACCCCTCGCGCATGCTGGTCGTGATCAGGCGGCACTCCCGCACCCTGCGGGACCGTACGCACTCCCGGCTGGACGCGGAGGTACGGGTCGGCTCCGAGGCCGGTGCCGGCGAGACGGTCGTGCTGCGCACCCACGGCGACGTGTCCGACCACGCCGACTCGGTGGTGCTGCCGCTGCTGCTGCCCGACGCGCCGGTCGTCGTGTGGTGGCCGGTGGGCGCGCCCGACAACCCCTCCGCGGACCCGCTGGGCCGGCTGGCACAGCGCAGGATCACCGACCTGTACGCCGTCGAGCGCCCGCTGGAGGTCCTGGAGACCCGTGCCCGCTTCTACGCCCCCGGCGACACCGACCTCGCCTGGACCCGGCTCACCCTCTGGCGCTCGATGCTGGCCGCGGCCCTGGACCAGGCCCGGGTGAAGGTGACCTCGGCGGCCGTGGAGGCCGAGGCGGAGAACCCGAGCGCGGAGCTGCTGGCCCGCTGGCTCCAGGCCCGGCTGGGCGTGCGGACCGACCGTGTGGTCTCCCCCGGCCCGGTGGTCACGGCCGTGCGGCTGGGCACCGGCGAGGGGGAGATCGTCATCGACCGGCCCGAGGGGCCGCTGGCCACGCTCACCCTGCCGGGCCAGCCGCCGCGTTCCCTCGCGCTGAAGGTCCGTCCCCTGTCGGAACTCATCGCCGAGGAGCTGCGCCGTCTCGACGCCGACGACATGTACGCCGTCGCCCTGCGCGGCGAGGGCACCAAGGAGACCGTCTGACATGTCCGACATCCCCGTGGCCGCGTACCGCACTCTGAGGAAGTGAGCTGACATGGCATTGATGCAGTTGGGTCTGATCGGCCTCGGCAAGATGGGCGGCAGCATGCGGGAGCGCCTCCGCAACGCCGGCCTCACCGTGGTCGGCTACGACCGCAACCCCGAACTCTCCGACGTGGACAGCATGGTCGAACTCGTCGACCGGCTCGAATCGCCGCGCACGGTCTGGGTGATGGTTCCGGCCGGCGCGGCCACCCGGTACGTCATCGACCAGCTGACGACCCTGCTCAAGCCCGGCGACATCGTCGTCGACGGCGGCAACTCCCGGTGGACGGACGACGAGAGGCACGCCAAGCAGCTGCACGCGCGGGGCATCGGCTTCATCGACGCGGGTGTCTCCGGCGGCGTGTGGGGCCTGCAGAACGGCTACGCGCTGATGGTGGGCGGCGACGAGGAGCACGTCGACTGGCTGAAGCCGGTCTTCGACGCGCTCAAGCCGGAGGGCCCGTACGGCTTCGTCCACGCGGGCAAGGTGGGCGCGGGCCACTTCGCGAAGATGGTCCACAACGGCATCGAGTACGCGATGATGCAGGCCTACGCCGAGGGCTGGGAGCTGCTGGAGACGGTCCCGTCGGTCACCGACGTGCGCGAGGTGTTCCGCTCCTGGACGCAGGGCACCGTCATCCGCTCCTGGCTGCTGGACCTCGCCGTCGACGCCCTGGACGACGACGAGCACCTGGAGAAGATCCGCGGCTACGCGGAGGACTCCGGCGAGGGCCGCTGGACCGTGGAGGCCGGCATCGACAACGCCGTGCCGATGCCGGCCATCACCGCCGCCCTGTTCGCGCGGTTCACCTCCCGCCAGGAGGACTCCCCGCAGATGAAGATGGTCGCGGCCCTGCGCAACCAGTTCGGCGGGCACGCCGTGGAGGCGGTGCGGAAGGACTGAGCCGGCCCTTACGGGTCCGTCAGCGTGTGGTGTGCCGGGCGTGCTGTGCCGCCAGGCGCACGGGCGCGTTCGGGGCGCCGTAGCCGCGGTAGCCGGGGTCGCGCTGGACGAGTTCGAAGAAGAGCCGGCCGACGGTCTCGGTGTAGCAGTGCCGGAAGGCGCCGCCCGCGTCGCGGTCGTAGAGGATGCCGAGGTCTCGGTAGGTCTCCAGCTCCTCGTCGGGCAGGTCGTGACGTGCCGCCAGGTCGTCGTAGTAGTTCGCCGGGATCGGCAGCAGGCGGCCTCCGGCGGCGCGGAAGCGGCGGGCGGCGGCGACCACGTCGTCGGTGGCCAGCGCGAGGTGCTGGGCGTGGGCGGTGTCGTCGGTGGGTGCCGCGCCGACGCCGAGGGCGATGCGGACGCTGCCGTCGGCGTTGGTCACCGCGCGGCTGCGCTGCAGTCCGTAGGGGTCGGCGACGTCGACGCTCTCCTGGGCGTCGAGGCCGAGGACGCTGCGGTGGAAGAGGGCCGCCTTGTCGAAGTGGTGCCAGGGCTGGGTGAGGGCGAGGTGGTCGACGCGCTCCACGCCCCCGGTGTCCGCCGGGGCGGCGACGTCCTCGAAGTCGGCCCGCCAGTCGGGCAGGTGCGGCTGTCCGGTGGCGCAGAAGAACAGTTCCGTGCCGTCGGGGGCGGCCACCGCGTCCAGCGGGGCGTCCTCGGGGGCGCGGCGGCGGGGCAGTACGGGCGCCAGCAGGGCCTCGGCGCGGCGGGCGGCGCCGGCGGGGTCCGGGGACTCCAGGCCGATCGCGGCGAGCTGGGTGCCCTCCCGGCGTACCGCTCCGGCGGT
Source organism: Streptomyces kebangsaanensis (assembly GCF_001906585.1). Lineage (GTDB taxonomy): Bacteria > Actinomycetota > Actinomycetes > Streptomycetales > Streptomycetaceae > Streptomyces > Streptomyces kebangsaanensis. Next base: position 27,580 of record NZ_JUJA01000100.1, read on the forward strand.
GTTGACCAGGACGCGGGCTTGCCCCTGCTGCCAGAGGTCGACGGGCTTGCCCCGGTGCCGGGCGGTGCGGGTGAAGCCCAGCGCGTCCAGCACCGCCGTGACCGGTTCGACGTCCGGTGTGACCAGTTCGGCGAAGGCGACACCGGTGGGGACGACGGGTGCGGGCAGGTCCGCGGTGCCGGCCGCCTCCTGCAGGGCGAGCAGCGAGCGGCGGGCGTCGACGGCCGTGGGGCCCGCGTCGGCCTGCCGGAAGACGTCGTTGAAGACTTCCAGGGAGAGCGGGCCCCGGTAGCCCGCGCGCAGTACGTGCCGCAGCAGGCCGGCGACGTCGAAGCCGCCCTGTCCGGGGAAGCAGCGGTAGTGGCGGCTCCACTGCAGCACGTCCATGGCGAGCTGCGGGGCGTCCGCGAGCTGCAGGAAGAAGATCTTCTCGCCGGGGATGTCCTCGATGCCCCGGGGGTCGGATCCCCGGGAGAGGATGTGGAAGCTGTCCAGGCAGACGCCGAGCGCCGGGTGGCCGGCCGTCCGCACGAGGTGCCAGGAGTGGTCGTAGGTGCTGACGTGCCGGCCCCAGGCGAGTGCCTCGTAGGCGACGCGGATGCCGAAGTCCTGGGCGAGGTCCGCGAGTCGGCTCAGCTGTTCGGCGGCCAGCGCGTCGTCGTCCACCGCCGCCGGGGAGACGCTGGAGCAGACGAGGACGGTGTCCGCGCCCAGGCGGCGCATCAGCTCGAACTTGTGCCGGGCGCGGCGCAGGTTGCGGGCGAACTCCTCCTCCGGCACCGCCTCGATGTCCCGCATCGGCTGGTAGAGCTCGACGGCGAGGCCGAGGTCGGCGCAGCGGGCGCGGATCTCCTCGGGGGTCAGGGGGCTCGCGAGCAGGTCGTTCTCGAAGATCTCCACACCGTCGAAGCCGGCCCGGGAGGCGGCCGTGAGCTTCTCGGTGAGGGATCCGCTCAGCGAGACGGTGGCGATGGACGTACGCACCTGGGTACCTCTCTCCTGCTTCCGTGCTCTGCCGCTCGTCACTTCCGTGCCCCGACCGTGCCGCCCGCGGACTCGGCCGTGGGCTCGTCGGCAGCCGCGATCCCGGCGATGTCGGCGACCATCCGCGCGCTGTCGGGTTCCCGCCCGGTGAACAGGCGGAACGCGTCGGCTGCCTGGAAGGCGGCCATGCCGCCGCCGTCGAGCGTGGCGCAGCCGAGCTCCCGGGCGGTGCGCAGCAGCTCGGTCTCCAGCGGGCGGTAGACCACCTCGGCGACCCACAGGCCGGGGTGCAGCAGCCCGGCCGGGAAGGGCAGGCCGGGGTGGGCGGCCATGCCGGTGGGGGTGGCGTGCACGATGCCGTCGGCCCCGGTCAGCAGGTCCGCGAGCGCGTCGGGGGCCGCGGCGGCGGCGCGGCCGGCGCCGAAGTGGCGGTCGAGGGAGTCGGCGAGCGCGGCGGCCCGCTCGGGCAGCGCGTCGACGACGGTGACCCGGCCGGCCCCGAGCGTGAGGGTGGCGTGGGCGACGGCGGCGCCGGCGCCGCCCGCGCCGAGCTGCACCACGCGCTCCAGCGGGGCGTCGGGCAGGCCGCGCGCGAAGGAGGCGGCGAAGCCGGTGACGTCGGTGTTGTGGCCGGTGGCCCGGCCGCCCTCGAAGACGACGGTGTTGACCGCGCCGAGCGCCTCGGCCTGCGGGGAGAGGGCGTCCAGGTGCTCCAGGACGAGCTGCTTGCAGGGGTGGGTGATGTTGAGCCCGTCGAAGCCGAGGTCGTGGGCGGAGCGCACCAGGTCGCCGACCGCCTCGGGCGGGACGCCGAGGGTGTCGATGTCGATGAGCCGGTACAGCAGGCGCAGGCCCTGCCGGTCGGCCTCCCGCTCGTGCAGCGCCGGACTGAGCGACGGGCCGATGCCGGAACCGATCAGTCCGACGAGATACGAGTCCTTGGCCACCGGGGATCCTCCTGAGCGGGCACTAATGTACGAACCGGTACGTTAGCTATATCAGCCCCTCCGGCGGTTCGGGAAGTCCCGGCCCCTGCTTCTACAATCACGAGCCAGATACGCGCCCCACGCCCGAAGGACCGTGATGACCAGCGTCGAGGAACCGGCACGACCCCGCGGGCGGACCCGCGACGCGGCCCGCACCAGGGCCGAGATCCTCGACATGGCCACCCAGGAGTTCGCCCGGGCCGGCTACGACGGGGCCCGCGTGGACGAGATCGCCGCCCGCACCCGCACCACGAAGCGGATGATCTACTACTACTTCGGCGGCAAGGAACAGCTGTTCACGGCCGTACTGGAGCGGGCGTACGGGGTGATCCGCGACGCCGAGCAGCAGCTGGACGTCGAGCACCTGGACCCGGTCGCGGCCATCCGGCGCCTGGCGGAGCTGACCTTCGACCACCACGAGCAGCACCTCGACTTCATCCGCCTGGTGAGCATCGAGAACATCCACGAGGCGGAGCACATCGTCGCCTCCGAGAAGCTGGCGGCGATCGGCTCCCCGGCACTGGACGTGATCCGCCGGATCCTCGCCGCCGGGCAGGAGTCCGGCCTGTTCACGGCCGACGTGGACGCCGTCGACCTGCACGCGATGATCAGCTCGTTCTGCTTCTTCCGGGTCGCCAACCGGCACACCTTCGGCGCCCTGTTCGGCCGCGACCTGACCGACCCCGCCCGGCGCGAGCACTACCGCGCCATGCTCGGCGACATGGTCATCGCCTACCTGACGGCGGACCGCGCGGAGGACTGAGCATCGCCGGACACCGGTCCGGCGGATCGCGCACCACCTCTTGACAGAAGGGGAACACGGGCCGCAGCATCCCTGCGCAACCACTGCTAACTAACCAGTGGGTTCATTACCTGGCTCGCGCCCCCGAAGGAGCCCCGCCGTGT
>NZ_JUJA01000100.1:30483-34234 GCF_001906585.1 Streptomyces kebangsaanensis
CCCCGCCCAGCCAGCCGAAGAAGGCCGCCGCGGCCGCCTGGATCGGCAGCGCGCTCGAGTACTACGACTTCTTCATCTACGGCAGCGCGGCCGCGCTGATCTTCCCGAAGGTCTTCTTCGACGACTCCGACCCGGCCACCGCGACCCTGCTGTCCCTGGCCACCTTCGGCGTCGCCTACGCCGCCCGGCCGATCGGCGCGCTGTTCCTCGGCCACTTCGGCGACCGGCTGGGCCGCAAGAAGATCATGGTCTTCACGCTGATGCTGATGGGCGTGTCGACGTTCCTGATCGGCTGTCTGCCCACCCGCGCCCAGGTCGGCACCCTCGCCCCGGTGCTGCTGGTGCTGTGCCGGGTGCTGCAGGGCGTCTCCGCGGCCGGCGAGCAGGCCAGCGCCAGTTCGATGAGTCTGGAGCACGCGCCGGGTCACCGGCGGGGCTTCTTCAGCAGTTTCACGCTCAGCGGCACGCAGGGCGGGCAGCTCATCGCCACGCTCGCGTTCATCCCGATCGCCGCGCTGCCCGAGGAGCAGTTGCTGTCCTGGGGCTGGCGGGTGCCGTTCTGGGCGAGTGTCCTGGTCGCCGTCGTCGCCTACCTGATCCGCCGCCGCCTGGCCGAGACGCCGGCGTTCACCCGGCAGGCGGCCGGCGAGGGAGTGGTGAAGCTGCCGCTGGCGGTGCTGATGCGCGAGCACTGGGCGGATGTGCTGCGAGTGGTCGGGGGCGCGCTGATCGCCTCGGTGAGCACCATCTTCACGGTGTGGGCGCTGGCGTACGCGACCAGTGACGCGGTCGGCATGTCCCGCTCGTCGATGCTGTGGGTGGGCGCGCTCGCCAACCTCGTCGCGCTGGGCGCGATCCCGCTGTGGGCCACGCTGTCGGACCGTATCGGTCGGCGCCCGGTGTTCCTGGTCGGCGCGGTGGGCAGCGCGGTCATGATGTTCCTGTACCTGTGGGCGATCTCCACGGGCTCCTACCCGCTGGTGCTGCTCCTCGGGATCGTCACCTTCGGTGTCGTCTACAGCGCCGCGAACGGTGTGTGGCCCGCCTTCTACGGCGAGATGTTCTCCACCCGGGTCCGGCTCTCGGGCATGGCGATCGGCACCCAGATCGGCTTCGCGGTGGCCGGGTTCGCGGTCACCTTCGCCGCCGAGATCGCCGGCCCGGACGGCACCGGCTGGTCGGCGGTGGCCCTGTTCACGGCGGCCCTGTGCGTCCCGCCGGTGGTCGCCGCCCTCTCGGCCCGCGAGACCCACAAGGTCCCGACGGAGCTGCTCGGCGAGCGCGGCGGACAGCGGCCGTCACAGCCGCAGACGGTCTCGGCCTGACCTCTCCCGCACCCACTCGTCCCGCACCCGCGGCCCACGTCAGGGCCGCGGGTGCGGCGGTTCGTCCGGCGTGTCCGCGCCTCAGCCGTCGTTGGCGCCCTTCTGGATGCCGTACGCCCGTTCCACCCTCAGCCGCAGCACCAGGCGCCGGTCGCGGACCATCGCGGCGCGGAAGTCGTCCCAGTCCGGGTGCTCGCCGTTCACGTCACGGTAGAGGCGGACCAGTTCCCCGACCGTCTCGTCGTGCGGGTCCTCCGCCACCGGTGAGAGGTCCGCGGTGCCCTCGGCGACCGTGTAGGCGCGGCGGTCCGGGCTCGTGACGTGGTACGAGGCACGCGGGTCCCGGCGCAGATTGCGGGTCTTGGCGCGGTCGTCGGTGATCGAGACGCGGACGACCCGCTCGTCCGGGCAGTAGGCGTGGCTGACGTTCGACAGCTGGGGCCGGCCGTCCCGCTTGAGGGTCACCAGCACTCCTCCGTGCTCCTCGGAGAGCAGCGCGAGCAGGGCGTCCTGTCCGTGGTCGTGCGTCATGCCCTGAGTCATACCCGCGCGGCCGAGCCGCACACCCCGGAGTAGACACTGTCTACTCCCTCTTGGTAGACAGTGTCCGTGACCGAATCCGAGAAGGGCCTGCGGGACCGGCTGGTCGACGTCGGGGTGGAACTCGTGGCCGGGGAGGGCGCGCAGGCGCTGACCCTGCGGGAGATCGCCCGTCGGGCGGGGGTCTCGCACGGGGCGCCGCGCCGCTACTTCCCCACTCATCTGGAACTGCTGTCCGCGATCGCCCGCCGCGGCTTCGCCGACCTGGCCGGGCGGGTGACGGCGGCACTCGGCGACGGCACGGCGAGCCCGCGCACCCAACTGGCGGCACTGGGCCGGGTCTACCTCGACTTCGCCCTCGGCAACCGCGGCATGTACGAGCTGATGTTCCGCCACGACCTGCTGGAGAGCGGGCACCTGGGACTGCGCGACACCAGCCTGCCCCTCTTCGGCCTCCTGGTGGACCTGGTCGGCCGGGCCTGCCCCCACACCGCCGACGCCCGCACGGTGGCGGGCTCCCTGTGGGCCAACCTCCACGGCATCGCCCAGCTGTGGGGCTGGGGCAGTCTCCCCCTCGCGACCGGCACGGGCGACTTCACCCCGCTCCTGCGCACGGCCCTCGACGCCCACCTCGGCCCGGAGCAGGGCAGGTGAGCCACGGTCGGACACCGACCCTGGTGAGCAGCGTGGCCGGAGCGGTGATCGTGGCCCTGGACGGCACGGTCCTCACCGTCGCGCAGCCCACGCTGCAACGGGACCTGGGAGCGTCGTTCGCGCAGGCCCAGTGGACCAGCACCGGATATCTCGTCGCGGTGGCGAGCCTGCTGGTCTTCGCCGGACGGCTCGGCGACCGGTACGGGCACCGACGGATGTTCGCGGCCGGGATGCTGGGCTTCGGTGCCGCCTCGGCGGGCATCGGCCTGGCGCCCGGCATCGGCTGGGTGATCGCACTGCGGGTCGCCCAGGGAGTGTGCGGGGCCCTGCTGCAGCCGGCCACCCTCGGCATGGTGCGGGCCGCCTTCCCGCCCGACCGGCTCGGCATGCCCCTCGCGGTGCGGACCAGCGCGATCGGCCTGGCGGCCGCCGCCGGCCCGGTGGTGGGCGGGACGCTGGTGACCGCGTTCGGCTGGCGGGCGGTGTTCTACGTCAACGTCGTACCGGCGCTGGTGTTCGGTCTGCTCGCTCTCGCGCTGCCCGGGCCCGGGCGGACCGGTCCCGTCCCGGGCGACCGGTGGTCGCGGCGGCTCGACGTCCCCGGCGCGCTGCTGCTCGCCGTGGCCCTCGGCTGTGCGGTGCACACGCTGGTCGCGCTGCCGGACCCGGGCTGGGCGGGCCCGGTCGCGGCCGTCCTCGCGGGAGCCGCCTTCGTCCACCACGAGCGCCGCGCCGCGGACCCGTTGCTGCCGCCCGACGTCATCGGTCCGGCGGCCGTCGCGTCCGCGCTCGCGGTCCTGGTGGCCGCGTCGGCGGCCCTGTTCGGCACGCTGTTCGTCGTCACCTACGTCCTGCAGGGCCCGCTGGGTCTGGACCCACTGCGGTGTGCCCTGGTCGGCCTGCCGCTGGCGGTGCTCATGGTGATCTCGGCGCCCCTGTGTCCGGTGCTGCTGCGGCGCGCCGGAGCCCGTCGTACGACCGTGGCGGCGATGGCCGTACTCGCGCTGGGTGTCCTGGTGCTCGCCCGGGCGTCGGGGACGCCCGCCCTGTGCGGTGGCTTCGCCCTGCTCGGGGCCGGGTTCGGCACGGTGATGGTGGCGGCGACACAGGTCGTCGTACGGGAGGCGGCCCTCGCCTCCGCCGGGGTGGCGGGCGGACTGCAGCAGACCGCGATGAACGTGGGCCCGGCGCTGGGCGTGGCCGCGGCGACCACGCTGCGAGGGCTCGGCGGG
>NZ_JUJA01000100.1:34244-50362 GCF_001906585.1 Streptomyces kebangsaanensis
GCTGCTGGTGCTCGCCGGGGTGGCCGCGGCGGGGGCGGTGGTGGGACGTGCCCTGCCGGGGCGTTGCGGGGCGGTGGCCGACGAGCGCCGTGGGGTGCGGGGCCGGGGCCGTGTCTCCGCACGGACATGAGGTCTGCTGTCCGGGCAGCGGCCCCACGCGTCGTCCGGCCCGTGGTCCGGCAGGCGGGGCAGCGGGCGCGGCGCCGCGGACCGGCCGGCGCCGGGCGGGCCGACGTCCCGAAGGGTACGCGGCCCGGGTACGGGACGCCTGCGACCGCGCCGACCCGGGTCTGCGCGTTCAGGACAGGTGCGCCACCGCGTCCAGGTGGGGCAGGTGGTGGTCCAGCCGCTCCCGCTTGGTGCGCAGGTAGGTGATGTTGCTCTCGCACGGCGGGATCAGCAGCGGGACCTGCTCGGTGACCTGGACGCCGTGCCGTACCAGCGACTCGCGCTTGCGCGGGTTGTTGGACATCAGCCGCACCGAGCGCACGCCCAGGTCGCGCAGCATCTCCGCGGCGACGCCGTAGTCGCGGGCGTCCACGGGCAGACCGAGGGCGAGGTTGGCCTCGACGGTGTCCAGGCCCTCCGCCTGCAGGGCCATCGCCCTCAACTTGGCGAGCAGGCCTATGCCCCGGCCCTCGTGCCCCCTCAAGTAGACGACGACACCGCTGCCTTCGGCGACGACGGCGCGCAGCGCGGCGGCGAGCTGGTCACCGCACTCGCAGTGCTGCGAGCCGAAGGCGTCCCCGGTCAGGCACTCCGAGTGCAGCCGGACCAGAACCCGGTCGGTGCCGATGTCCCCGTGGACCAGGGCCACTTGTTCGTCACCGCGGTCGTGGTCCAGGTAGCCGACCGCCTGGAATTTCCCGTACACGGTGGGCAGAGGTGCATTCACGACGCGCTCCACGCCCGTGCGCCGGGGGGACTTCTTGCCGAGTACGCCGAGGTTTTCTGTCATGATCTGGATCCTAAGCAGAGACGAAAGGCCGGAAAAAAATGAGTGGTTCGGGAACACGACCGACGGCATATGGTGTGTTGCCGGCGGACACGACGCAAGACGTACGGGCGCGGGGAGCGGACCTCTCACGGCAGGTGGCGGTCCTGCCGGTGGGCAGTTTCGAACAGCACGGTCCGTTCCTTCCGCTGGCGACCGACACGCTGGTCGCCTGTGCCGTGGCCCGCCGGATCGCCGGCGCGTACCCGGTGCACCTCCTCCCACCGGTGACGATCTCGTGCTCGCACGAGCACGCGGCCTGGCCGGGGACCGTCAGCATCTCTTCCGTGACCCTTCATTCGGTGGTGCGGGACATCGCGGACTCACTGCGCCGCTCCGGTGTCGAGGCCCTGGTGGTCGTCAACGGTCACGGCGGGAACTACGTGCTGGGCAACGTGGTTCAGGAGTCCTCCGCGCGCGGTGAGCGCATCGCGCTGTTCCCGGCCGTGGAGGACTGGGAGACGGCCCTCGGACGGGCCGGGGTGCGCACCTCTCCACTCACCGACATGCACGCGGGGGAAATCGAGACCTCCATTCTTCTGCACGCTCATCCTGAAATGGTCCGGGCCGGTTACGAGTCCGCCGATTTCACCGCGGACGACCGGCGTCATCTGCTCACCGCCGGAATGTCCGCCTATACCGAATCGGGCGTCATCGGCCGTCCTTCCCTGGGCTCCGCGGAAAAGGGGAAGGAACTGCTGGACAGCCTCACGGATTCCTTCGCCCCGTACTTCTCGCTGCTCACGTCGGAGGACGGGAAGCTGCCGGAGAGCGGGCGCGGGTAGGCGCCGTCGGGTGCGCCGTGGGGTGCGCCGCCGGGTTCCGGGGCCGGTCCGGCGGTACGGGACCCGGCGCGCACCCCCGCGTACCAGCGGGCGACGAGGACGAGCGCGCCCGGCAGGCTCGCCACGAAGCTCAGCACCCCGTACACCACGGCCACGGCCAGTCCGGTGCTCGCGCCGAGCCCGGCCGCGCCGAAGGCCCACGCGGTGACGCCCTCGCGGGGGCCGAACCCGCCGACGTTCAGCGGCAGTCCCATCGCCAGCAGCGCGAGGACCGCCAGCGGGAGCAGCACGAGCACCGGGGCGGTGGCGCCGGCGATGTGCGCGGCCACCACGAACATCGCGACGTGCCCGGTCAGGACGGTGAGCGAGGAGAGGGCGACGCCCGGCCCGTTGCGGCGGGACAGCAGTCCCTCGCGTGCCTCGCCGAGGGTCCGGCGCAGGGTCCGGCCCCGGCGGGAGGGTGCCCGGTTCATGCGCAGGGCGAGGACGACGGCGAGCGTGCCGGCGGCCGCGAGGGCGAACAGCGGCGCGAGGTGCCGGGTCTCGTCGCGCACCGGTGACGGCAGGGCGAGCAGCACGGCGACACCGGTGACGGCCAGGGCGATCTGCCCGGCGACCCGTTCGAGGACCACGGCCCGCACGCCGCGTCCCATGTCTCCGGCGCTCCGCCCGTGCCGTACCGCCCGGTGCACGTCGCCCAGGACCCCGCCGGGCAGCGCCGCGTTCAGGAACAGCGCACGGTAGTAGTCGGCTACGGCCGGGCCGAGCGGCAGCCGGATGCGCAGGCCGCGGGCCACCAACTGCCAGCGCCAGGCGCTGAACACGGTGGTGACCAGGCCGATGCCCAGTGCCGTGAGCAGCGTGGGCGCGTCGATCCGGCGCAGCCCCTCCAGGAAGACGCCGGTGCCCAGCCGCCACACCAGGACGGCGAGGATGGCGACTCCGGCGACGGTGCCGAAGTGGGTGCGCAGGACGGGGGTGTTGAGACGGGAGAGCAGCGCGATCAGCGCACGCCCGCGGCCGGCCGGGCCGGCTCCGCCGGACTCCCCCGCGTCGGCGCGCACGAGGGGCACGTCCACCGTCTGCACGCTCATGCGGCACCGCCGGTCGGCCGGGACAGCGCCAGCAGGTCGCTGTGGTGGACGACGACGTCCAACTCCCCGGCGGCGCAGGCCTCCAGACGCTCGGCGAGGTAGCGGTCGGCGTGCGGCTTCAGCTCGGGGCGCTGCTCGACGGCCGCGCCGACCCAGCCGCGCAGCCACTGGGCGGTCAGTTCGCGCCGGTCGGGGCCGAGCCGCCAGGCACTCGGGTGCGTCCGTACGGTGGCGCCGTGCGCGGCGAAGGCCTCGCGGGCCACGTCGACCGCGTCGGGGCCGAGCAGGCCGGTGCGGCGCTGGTGGGCGTTGAACGCCTCGGTGATCTCGGCGTCCAGCGGGTCGGCCGGGGTGATCTCGACCCGGCCCACCACCGACAGGGTCAGCAGCGCGGGGCAGCCGGCTCCGGCGCAGGCGGCGGCGAGGGTGTCGACCTCCTCGCGGGTGAGCACGTCCAGCAGGGCGGAGGCCGTCACCAGCGAGGCGCCGACCAGGGCGTCCGGGGTCAGCCGGGCCACGTCGCCGCGCCGCGTCTCCACGGTGACCCGGCTGCCGTCGGCGGCGGCGCGCGGGGAGGCGACGGCGGCGAAGTGCAGCAGGTAGGGGTCGCGGTCGTGCAGGATCCAGTGCTGGGCGCCGTCGAGCCGGGGGGCGAGCCAGCGGCCCATCGAGCCGGTGCCGCAGCCCAGGTCGTGCACGACGAGTCCGCCGTGCCGGTGGGGCAGGTTGGCGAGCCTGATCCGCAACGGGTCGAGCAGGTCCGCCGCCCGTGCGGCGGCGTCGGCCACCTCCCTGAGCTGCAGCCACTCGGGGGCGTACCGGGGCGGTTCCTCGGCCTCGCCCTCCCGGAGCCGTACAGTGGCCCGCTCCCCGGGCCGCTGCGCGGGTCCGGCGCCCGGGATCACGTGGTCGGGCCCGTGTCCGGCGTCCGGGGTCACGGCGTCGGGGCCGGGCTCGGCGGCCGGGGCCGCGTCCGGTACGTCGCGCGGTCCCGGCTGGGCCGGGATGGAGCCGCCCAGCCGGTCGGAGCCGGTCGGAGCCGTCGTCTTCCTCATGCCGCCCTCCGGGGTTCCTTCGGCAGCCGGCCGAGGACGCCGGCCAGGCTGCGGGCGGTGTTCGCCCAGCCGTCGAGCGCGGCGCGGCGGCCCCTGGCGGCGGCCTTGAGGCGGCGCCGCACGTCGGCCTCGCCGAACCAGCCGCGCAGTTCGGCGGCGAGGGCGGCGGGGTCCTCCGGGGGGACGAGGATGCCGGGCACCCCGCCGTCGGGGGCGCGGCCGACCGCCTCGGGGACGCCGCCGACGTCCGTGGCGAGCACGGGGATGCCGCGCGCCAGGGCCTCGGTGACCGCCATGCCGTACGTCTCGGCGTAGGAGGCGAGGACCATGAGGTCGGCGGTGGCGTAGCTGGCGTCGAGTTCGGCTCCGGCCTGCGGTCCGACCAGGTGGAAACGGTCCTGCAGACCGTGTTTCCCGATCAGGTCGCGCAACTCGGCGACGTAGGCGGGGTCCTGGGTGAGCGCGCCGACGCAGGTGCAGGTCCACGGCAGTTCGGTGACCGCGGCCAGCGCCTCCACCAGCCGGTGCTGGCCCTTGCGCGGGGTGACCGCGGCGACGCACAGCAGCCGCGAGACCCCGTCGGTGCCGGGGGCGAGCGGCGCGATGTCGGCGCCGGGGGTGGCGACGTGCACCCGGTCGGGGGCGAGCCCGTGGTGGGAGACGAGCCGGCGCACGGCCCAGTCGCTGGTGGCGACGACGGCGGGCACCGCCCGCAGCACCTCGCGTTCGCGCGCGTCCAGCTCCGCGGCCACGGCCGGGTCGAGCCCGGTCTCGTCACCGAGCGGCAGGTGCACGAGGACGGCCATCCGCAGCCGCTCGGCCTCGGGGACGACGATCTCGGGGACGCCGCAGGCCACCAGCCCGTCGAGGAGGACGACGGCGCCGTCCGGCAACTCCCGCAGGACGCGGGCGAGTTCACTGCGGGCCTGGGCTCCCGGCCGGGGCCAGTGACCGTCCACGGCGTGCGGCTGGACCTGCCAGCCGAAGCCGGACAGGTCGAGGGTGACGCGGCGGTCGTAGGCGTTGCCGCCGCTCGGCGTGGCCGGGTCGTCGACGCCGCCCGGCAGGACGAAGTGCACGGTGCGCAAGGACATGGGGATGATCCCGAAGTTCTCCGAGGCCGCACGCTGGGCGGGCACGTAGGCGAGGGACGAGCCCCGGCGGATGGTCATGGCGGTCGGCTCGGTCACAGCGCACGCTCGTAACTCGCCCAGGCGATGTGCGACTCGTGGAGCGTGACGGTGAGGCCGGCCAGGCCCTTGGCGTTCTCGCCCAGGGCGCCCTTGTGGATGCGCTCGGCGAGCCGGTCGGCGATGACCTTGGCCAGGAACTCCGTGGAGGTGTTGGTCCCGGCGAAGTCGGGTTCGCTGTCGAGGTTGCGGTAGTTCAGCTCGCTGACGACCGCGCCCAGTTCCTGCGTGGCCAGGCCGATGTCGACGACGATGTTGTCGTCGTCCAACTGCTCGCGCCGGAAGGTGGCGTCCACGAGGTACGTGGCTCCGTGCAGCCGCTGCGCGGGCCCGAAGACCTCGCCGCGGAAGCTGTGGGCGATCATGAGGTGATCGCGGACGGTGATGCTGAACAACGGACGACCCTCCAGGTGCGGCGCGTCTGGTCCTCCGGCTGGTCCCTGCCGGTGGATGCCGTGTAGTACGGCTCTTTGCTGCCCGTTGTTCAGCCGTCTCTCACTCTTTTCTGAGGTCAGGCGCTCTTGCCGTGGGGGCGTGAACGGTCATGCGGCGTACCTGACCCGGTGGCACAGTGCGGGAATCTCCCCGGAGGCGAGCTTCGGCATGACCTCCGGCAGTTCCTCGAACGCGCTCTCCCCGGTGATGAGGGCGTCCAGCGCGGGGTCGGCGAGCAGGTCGAGGGCGAGGGCCAGCCGGTCGGCGTAGCCGCGGCCGGCGCGGCGGGCCGGGGAGACGGTGCCGACCTGGCTGCTGCGGATGACCAGCCGGCGGGAGTGGAAGTCCTCGCCCAGCGGGAGGGCGACGCGCCGGTCGCCGTACCAGCTCAGTTCGAGGACGATGCCCTCGGCGGTGAGCAGTTCGAGCGCGCGGGCCAGTCCCCGCTCGGTGGCGCTGGCGTGCACGACGAGGTCGCACTCGCCGAGCGCGTCGGCGGGCAGGGCGAAGCCGACGCCGAGCGCGTCCGCGACCTCGGCGCGGGCGGGGTCGGCGTCCACCAACTGCACGCGCACACCGGGGAACCGGGCCAGCAGGGCGGCCACCGAGCAGCCGACCATGCCCCCGCCGACCACGGCGATCCGGTCGCCGACCAGGGGGGCAGCGTCCCACAGCGCGTTGACGGCGGTCTCGACGGTGCCGGCGAGCACGGCCCGCCCGGCCGGCACGTTCTCCGGCACGCGGGTCACGGCGCTCGCCGGGACGACGTAACGGCTCTGGTGCGGGTGGAGGCAGAAGACGGTCTGCCCGGCCAGTTCCCCAGGGCCCTCCTCCACCACGCCGACGCTGAGGTAGCCGTACTTCACCGGCCCCGGGAAGTCGCCCTCCTGGAACGGCGCCCGCATGGCGGTGTGCTGGCTCTCGGGCACCTGTCCGCGGAACACCAGCGTCTCCGTGCCGCGGCTGACTCCGGAGTACAGCGCCCGGACGACCACGTCGCCCTCCGCGGGTTCCGGAAGGTCCACCTGGCGTATCTCGCCCTGTCCCGGCGAGGCGAGCCAGAAGGCGCGGGCGGAGCTTTTCATCAGGAGTCCTCCTGAACGATCGGGAAGTTGTTCACGTACCGAGGTGTGCACAGGCCGCGCACAACGTACGCGGCGTTGATCGACTCTGTCACTCGGCCGGAGGATGTTCCGTGGCCCTGAACAACCATTACGACGCGAGGCTGGTCCAGCAGGAGACCGCGGTGGGAGCGGGCGTACAGATCCTGTTGCTGGCCCTGCTCGGCACGGCGATCGGCATGGGGCCGGCGGGCTGGGTGACCGGCCTGGTCTTCACGGTCGCGACCTGGGCGGTGCTCTCCCGGGCGCTGCACCGGTCGCAGCTGCGCTCCTTCGGCCCGGCGAACCGGGTCACCCTGGGCCGGGCCATCCTCGTCGGCGGTGTGACGGCGCTGGTCGCGGACTCCTTCGTGAGCGCACCGCCGGTGTCGCTGCTGGTGGGCCTGACGGCGGTGGCGCTGATCCTGGACGGCGTCGACGGCAAGGTGGCCCGCCGCACGGGCACCTCCACCGCACTCGGGGCCCGCTTCGACATGGAGGTCGACGCGTTCCTGATCCTGGTGCTCAGCGTGTACGTCTCGACGAGCCTCGGCCCGTGGGTGCTGCTGATCGGCGGCATGCGGTACGTCTTCGTCGCCGCCGCCCGCGTACTGCCCTGGCTGAACGCGCCGTTGCCGCCGAGCACCGCGCGCAAGACGGTCGCCGCGCTCCAGGGCGTCTGCCTGCTGCTGGCCGGCTCCGGCCTGCTGCCCCTGGTGGCCAACTTCGGTGTGGCACTGCTGGCGTTGGGCCTGCTGGTGTGGTCGTTCGGACGGGACGTGCTGTGGCTGTGGCGGACCTCTCGGGTACGGGTGACGTCCGTGGCGGAGGTGGTGCAGACGCCGGTGGAGGAGCGTGCCGGGGAAGCACCGGAGGTGCCCGCCGCTGCGCCGACGGTGAGGGCCGTGGTGCCGTCGCCGGAGATGCCCGCCCAGAGGTGGCAGGAGACGCCGGTGGAGGAGATCCTTCAGGCCACGCGAGCCGCGTGACCTCCGGACGGCGCGTTCACGGGTGACGGACCGGTCGCCGGGACCGCGGCCCTCCGGCGGGCGCCCAGCAGCTACGGCGGGGTGAGCGACGGCCACATCGTCGACAGCCGCATCGACGGCCGGGCCGGCCCGTACTCGCGGCAGCAGTGGCACCCGCGAGTGGTACACCCACGACAGCGCCGTCGGCAGTCGGCTGGGCGGCATGGGGAACATAGTGTTCTCCGGCGTCGAGGGCGCGCCCGCACAGAGTTTCCCCGGACCGCCGTACACCGTCCTCGGCATCAATCCCGTCTCCCGCGAAAAGCCCTTTCCTCCGCCTCAGCGCTTGAGGTGGGGCGGAGGACCTCATGGTCCCGCAAGGCCGATCCTGCCTTCTCCGCCCGGCGCGGACGAAACCTTGCGACCGAGCCGATGAGCTGGAGAGGGACGGGGGTCATCCGACGGATCAGAAGCGTTCGATCTTCTCACCGTCGGGAATCTTGTAACAGCCGGACACGACAGTAAGGCTCAGCTTCGGCGGATCGTTCTTCGCCATCTGGACAATATTGACGCTGAACTTTTTCTGATCGTTGTCGGCCGTGAGATTGATGTTCTTGTTCTTGCTGGTGTCCGGCCCGTACTCGACGATCTTCCAGCCGCGCTTGGGAAGATTTGCCCTGAGCTGCGCCATCGCCTTGTCCAGCTCGCTGGCCAATGCGGGGTAGAAGCTCCAAGGGTGGAAAATCTGAAAGTACTTCTCCCGATCTCTTCCCGAACATTCCGTCACCCCTGGACGACTGTCGGACGCCCTTCCCTTGACGCCGATCATGTCGTAGAGCTCACTGGAGACCTTCTCCGTCTCGTCGGCGGCATCGAGCGAGGTGCTCGTGCCCGCAAGCGGAATGCTGCCGGAATCATTGGTGTCGTTCATGCTGCATCCAGTGAGAGTCGCGAAGGTGAGGGACACGAGGAGCGCGGGGATACTCAGTTTGATTTTCAAGTCGATGGGCCTCGGCAGATCGGACCGGCATACGGGCCGGTCATGTGGTCGGATACATTGCGGATCGGTCGCCGAAGAGAAACGGACCTAAGCCTGTGGGAGCGGTCATCACTCCTACTTCACATGCGCCCAGCGATCCAGTGGCTCCTTCAGCTTCACATCCTCCTCATGGCCGGCAACGACGTAGCCTTGGTTCCGCAAGCTCTGCGTGCCCTCCTTCCAGTAGTCGCTGTGGCCTTCGGTGTCCGTGGCCATCTGGTTGGCGCCGAAGCGTTCGTCACTGGGGATGGTCCACGGACCGTCCCAGTCGGTCCCACCGTGCCCGAACCGGCCGATGTCCGGAACGAGGTCCCAATCGGCCTCCTGGTTCCAGACATGCCCCTTGGGGACGTCCAGTTGCTCGGCCTTGGGAACCTGAACGCCGGGGCTGCCCGCAAGGATGATGTCGTCCGCGTTCAGATTGCCCTGACGAGCCGCCGAGCCAATGAGGGTCGTTCCGTACGAGTGACCGATCGCGGTGCGGTGCGGTTCCGAGTCACCGGTGTGCGACGCGTCGAGTCCGTCCATGAACCGGTTGAACGCCGGAGCACCGTCGTCCGCGTAGTGGCTGAACGGCGAGTCCTTGACGATGTTCTGGGGCGCGTCGTACCCGAGCCAGGTAATCGTGGAGACGGGTTTGCCGTCGGCCGAATCGGTGGCCACGTTCCACACGTTGACCATCCGGTTGATGTCCCCGCCGATGCTGCTCAGATTCGATGTCGTTCCCGGTACGTACACCGCTTGGTGAACCGCCGTGTCCGGGTTCCCGTTGGCGACAATGGCCCGGCCGTTTCCCTCCGCGCTGAAGCCCAACAAGTACGCCTCGGGGAGGCTTTTCCTGCCAGTCGCGTCGAAGCGATCCTGGATGCTCTGCATTCCCTTGAGGGACTTGGTGAGGTGCTCGTACCGGTCTCCGTACTTGTTGTGCCACTCCATCCACTCGTCGGTGTGCACCTTGGACGGATACGGACCCGATGTGATCCACGTCCATTCGTTGAGCGGCGGCTTCGGGATCGAGTCCAGCTCCAGTCGGAGCTGGGACCGCGTCTCGTCGAACACGATCCGGTTGGCCTCGTCCCGGACCGTGGACGGCAGCCCGTCCAGCTTCCCCACCAGGTCGGGACTGGCGGCCATCCACGCCGCCTGCTCCTCCGGGCCGAGCCCCTTCCACCATGCCGCGTTGTCCTTCGGGCTGCCCTCCTCGGGAGGCTGCGGGAGGGAGGCGAGGTAGTCCTTGCCCGCGTCACGCACACCGCCCATGTCCGAGCGCGCGTCCTTCCAGTCCCGGTCGGACACCACCAGGTCGTCGTCGGCCTTCAACGCCCGCAGCTTCGGAGCCCACTTCGCGTCCGCGTCCGTGGCCTCCTTCAGCGCGTCGGCGATGCGGTTCGCGAACTCCACAGCCCTGCCGTAGTTCGGGTTCGGGTGCAGGGTGACCGCCTGGCGCTCGACCGCTGAGGCGGTCGGGTCCGTGGGGCTGCCCGAACTGGACACGGTCCCGCCCTCCGGGACCTTGCCGTCGGTCCCGGTGCCGCCCGCCGGATAGGTCACCGACCCGTCCGCGCCCACCGTGCAGCCGCTCGCCCGCGCGTCCTCCAGAGCCGCCTCCAGCTTCCGCTTCGCCGCCGCCATGTCGAAGGCGAGACCGTTCAGCGCGGTGCTCACCAGTCCGCACTCGGTCTGCACGTAGTGGAAGTTCTTCGACAGCTCCTGCAACTCCCGCAGAGCGGCCGTCGCCGCCTCGCCCTTGAGACGGTTGCGGATCGCCGCGCAGATCTGGTTGTCGACGGTGTCCTTGGCCGCACTGGCCATGTCACCCGTCGAACGGTACCCGTCCGCGGCCTCCTCGTACTCGGCCGGCTCGAAGGCCTTCAACGTCGCGAGGTCCATGACCGAGGATCACTTCCCCTTCGCCTGGCCGCCGACGGCCTCGGTGTCCTGGTACTTCACCTTCAGCGCGTCCAGTTCCTGCTTGAGCGCCGAGTCGGGTTTCGCGAGGTCGTGCCCCGCCTGCTCCAGCAGCCCGCCCAGCACACCGCAACGGCTGCTCACCCCGGTCACGTACTTCTTCCAGGAGTCGTACAACTCCTTCTGCACCGCCGCCGACTGGCAGCCACTCGTGTCCCCCAGGCCCGCCTGCCCGTTCTCCAACGTCGTCAGTGCCTTGCCGATGCCGTCCTTCAGCCCTTTGACATCCTCGCCCGCCTTCGCCCACGCCCTCTTGCCCGACTTCAGATCGGCCGAGGCCGCTCCCCCCGGAGAACCCTGTCCCTGATCCGCCGGAAACTGGTTGAGCTGCATCTGCGTCGAACCGCGTGCCGCCGCATCGGCCTTGAGCCGCTCCCACTCGTCCCAAGCCATGCGCTGTTCCTCCCCGTTGTCCAGCTGTCGGCGCTTCGGCCGACGCGCCATGATTCCCAAGTTCGCGCGGCGAAATCAAACGGTTCCGTCGGCGGGATGCGGAACTCGATGCCGAGGATCGCGCGGACCTCGTCGTCCGGAGGACGGAGCGCGGTCCGGCCCGGACATGCAGGTCGTACCTGCCGGAGGTGCCGGCCCCGTGGGTGGCGCGCGTGAGCAGGGCGTGCGGGGCGGTCCGCCTGTCCGCGGCACCACAGGCCGCCCAGCCGCAGCGGCAGTGCGGCCGATCGCTTTCCGGGCCCGCGGGAACGGGCCCGCCCCTCCCCCGTCGCGGGAGAGGGGCGGGCGCGCACAAGAGCTACCGGACCGGGGACGGAAGCATGCCCGGGGCGGGCGCGTACCCGGTGCCGCGCGCGGTGATCGCGCTGCCGGCGGGCCCGTCGGTGCCGCTCCACGTCGGCCGGCAAATCTGGGTGCTGCAATGATCCGAACCGGACGGCCCGGAGCGCAAGTCCGTGCTGTTCATGGACACGGCGACGGACGCGGGGCCGAGCACGGGGCCGGGCGCGGCGGCGCCAGGCACGGGGAGAGGCGGTGACCGCGCGTGCACGGGGCGGAAGCCGGTCCGCCTCCCCGGGCTGGGAGAGGATCACGCCGCTCGCCCTGGGTGCGTGGCGGGCGTTCGCGGAGAGCCCGGACGCGTGCGAGGGCGAACCCGGGGCGCGCGGGCCGGCCCGGATCACACACCCTGTGATCCGGGCCGTTTCCGTGTCCCGGCAGCGGTTCGCGCAGGAGATCGAGGTACTCAAGACCATCTGGGGTCCGCGCATCGCGGCCTTCCTTGGGGCCGACCTGGAAGCGGAGCGGCCGTGGCCGGCCACCGAGTACGTCGACGGACCCGACCTCGCCCGTCACGTGACGGAGCGCGGACCGCTCCCGTCGGTCCTCGCCGCCGCGCTCGGTGCGATCCTCCGTCTGCGACACCCCCGGCACGGACTGGTTGGCGTACACGTGCAGCTCAACCGCCTCCGCCTCCAAGTTCGCCGCATCGCGGAAGACGTTCGTAACTCCCATGATCCGCGGCAGCTCGACGAGGCCACCAGGTGATGCCCGGCGAGCACCGACGCACGGGCTCTGCCCACTCACTGAATGGCTTCGGCATAGTCATGAAGGGCCTGTGCAACAGGGTGGCTCGAACGGTGTCGGGTGATCCGTCGCACGGAGTGCTGGACGAGCCGGACGCAGCGGCCGGCACCAGTGGTGACGGCGGTGTCGAGCGCGGTGCGGGCGTCGGCGGCCGCCGTGTCGAGCAGTCGGCCCGGCGCCCCTCCGCAGGCACCCGCGCCCACCGCAGCGCCCGGTCGACCTGCCGCATCGAGGACGCCGGGGAGGGGCTGAAGCGGGGGCTCGGCTCGCCGGTCCTCCGCCGGTCCTCCGGGAGAGCGACGGCTCCACGCTCGCCCGCGAGGCGCTGGAGCACCGGCTGATCCCCTCCCCACGCGGCAGTAACCGACTGGTACGACCAAATCCGGCTCAACGGTGAGATAGGGCACATTCCGCCCGCCGGATATGACACCGTCAATCACTACCCGAGGACCACGAAAGCCCAGGTCACAGGCAACATCTGAGAGCTCTGCCGCCCCGGAGCGACTCACGGAGATCACTTCGTTAGGTGTACTAACATAACTAAGTGGGCTCCATGCCAGGGTGCCCACTCTGCACGGCCTCCCCCATCCCTTCGGATCGAGGCCGCGGACGTCTGCCCACGCCGACGCCCGCCCGAACTCGTCGCCGACAGGAGGAGGACCGTATGCCCGAAGCCGTAGACACGACCCGCCCCGGGGGCGAGCTCCCGAAGGCCCCGATCGAACGCCGCCACCTCGGCGGCACCGAACGGCGTCGCCACGGCCAGGAGGCCGAGAACCGTCCTCCCGTCTCCAGCCAGGAGCTCAGCAAGGCCCCCGCGGAACTCATCGAGGAGCCCGGCCCCAAGGTCAACTGGCGCGTCTTCCTCATCGCCTCGGCCGTCATCGTCACCTTCTCCCTCTGGGCCATGTTCGCGCCCGGGCACGCCGCCGGCACCATGCGCGCCATGGTGGCCTGGATCGCGGAGAACCTCGGCTGGTTCTACGTCCTGACCGTCACCGTGGTGATCGTGTTCGTCCTCTGGGTCGCGCTGTCCAAGCAGGGCTCCGTCCGGCTCGGCCCCGACCACTCCCGGCCGCAGTACAAGCTCTTCACCTGGGTGGCCATGCTGTTCGCCGCCGGTGTGGGCATCGACATGCTCTTCTACTCCGTCACCGGGCCCATCAGCCAGTACATGGCTCCGCCGGCGGGCGAGGGCCAGACGGCCGCGGCAGCCCAGGACGCCGTGGTCTGGACCATGTTCCACTACGGTGTGGCCGGCTGGGCGATGTACTCGCTGCTCGGCATGGCCATGGGCTACTTCGCCTACCGCTGGGGCATGCCGCTGTCCATCCGGGCCGCCCTGTACCCCCTGCTCGGCAAGCGCGTCCGCGGCGGGATCGGCGACACCATCGACATCGTCACCCTGGTCGGCACCGTCTTCGGCGTCGCCACCTCCATGGGCATCGGCGTCGTGCTGCTGAACGTCGGCTTCTCCCTGCTGTTCGGCCTCCCGGAGGGCCTGGCCCTGCAGATCGCGCTGGTGGTGGTGGCCGTGGTCATGACCATCGCCGCCTGCACCTCGGGCCTGGACAAGGGGATCCGGCTGATCTCCGAGCTGAACATCTGGGGCGCGGCGGCCATGCTGCTGTACATCCTGGTGACCGGACAGTCGGCGTTCCTGCTCAACGCGCTGGTGGAGAACATCGGCCGGTTCGTCTTCTCGCTGCCGGACCGGACCCTGCAGACCTTCGCCTACGAGGAGGGGGGCTCCGGGTGGATGGCCGGCTGGACCCTGTTCTTCTGGGCGTTCTGGCTGGCCTGGGGCCCGTTCGTGGGCCTGTTCCTCGCCCGCATCTCCCGCGGCCGGACCCTGCGCGAGTTCGTCATCGCCGCCGTCACCGCCCCGGTGCTCTGCGACTTCCTGATCGTGAGCATCTTCGGCAACAGCGCCATGCGCCAGGTCCTGGACGGGAACAAGGAGTTCGCCCAGCAGGCCATGGACAGCCCGGAGAAGGGCTGGTACGCGCTGCTGGAGATGTTCCCCGGCGCCAGCTTCCTGATCGGCCTCGGCACACTGTCCGGATTGCTGTTCTACCTCACCAGCGCCAACTCCGGCGCCATGGTGATGTCCAACTTCTCCTCCTCGATCCCCAAGCCGTCGCAGGACGGGGCGAAGTGGCTGCGCGTCTTCTGGGCGGTGCTCACCGCGCTGCTGACCATCGCGATGCTGGTGGCCGGCGGGGTCACCACCATGGAGTACGCGACGCTCATCTTCGCCCTGCCGGTGACGGTCATCGCCTGGCTGGTGATGGCCTCCTTCTCCAAGGCCCTGCGCATGGAGCGGGCCGAGCGCGAGGGGCGGGTGCTGCGCCGGCAGTCGACGGCGGCGCACGGCGGCCACGTACCCGAGCGCACCTGGCGCCAGCGGCTGGAGCGGATGCGCTCCTACCCCTCGAAGAAGCAGGTGGCCCAGTTCATGGAGCGCACCGTGCAGCCGGCGCTGGCCGACGTGGCCCGCGAATTCGCGAAGCAGGGCCACCAGGCCACGCTGGACCCGGTCCCGGACGAGCACACCGGCATCGCCGGCCACGCGCTGGTGGTCACGATCCCCGAGCACCGCGACTTCCACTACCAGGTGCAGGCCGTCGAGGCCCCGGTGCCGATGTTCGGCGGACGCATGTCCCGCCAGACGGACGTCTACTACCGGGTCGAGGTGTTCACCCAGACCGGCTCCGAGGGCTACGACCTCATGGGCCTGTCCCCCCAGCAGGTGATCGACGACGTCCTGGACCGCTACGAGGCGCACCTGGGCTTCCTCGCCTACTCCACCGAGCACGACTACGCCTCGGTGCTCACGCCGCCGATCGCGACCGCCACGGGCGCCGTCCCGGTGGTGGAGCCCGCGGAGCCGCGGAACGACGCCGGTACGGACACAGCGGGCAGCGGGCCGAAGGCGTAGGCGCCGCTCCAGTCGTCGTCAAGGCGAACCTCGTCGTGCGCGTGCCCGAGGAGGTGGACTTCTCGCGGGCCGCTCCGGCTATGGACACCGCGCGCACGGCCTACCGCGCACTCGTGACGTTCGGCCGTGTCGAGGCCGGGCAGAGCGTGGGCGTCATCGGATACGGCGGACTCGGCTCGCCCGGTGCGCAGATCGCCAAGGGCGAGGTCGCCGGACGGGCTGTGGCGATTCTCCGAGCTGGGAGAAGCGCCGGCGCCGTACGGCACGGGCGGGGGCCCGGCCGGGACTTCCGCGTCCGGCCGGCCGCCTCCTCGAACCGCTCGCCGAGAACTTCCGCTGAACGGCGAGCCGCTCGACGAGTGGGGGCTGCGGGACCGCATGGCCCGCTTCGGGTACGCGTGGGCGCGCACCGCGCGGGAGAACCCGCGGCTCGCGCTGGAGGCTCTGTCGCGGTTCGTGGCGCTGCTGTCGTCCGCGCGGGACCCGGAGTCCGACGAGCGCCGGCCGCGTCCGCTGCTGCACATCGAGGCGCACCTGTGGGTCCGGCCGGTGGGGCGGGTACTGAGCGGGGTGGGCGCCCGGCCGGAGTTCCGCTGGTACGAGGACGAGCGGACCGTAGCGCGGCGCACCGCGCTCACCGCCGCGTCCGCCTGAGGATCTGTCGGACAGCGGCGAATGGCCGACGGCGGACTCGCGGCGGTGAGCGGAGCGCCGCCGCTCGGACCGGCAGGGCGCTTCGGGCCGCCCGGGTCGAGGAGGTGCTGGAGGCAGCGCAGGCCGCGTGACGTCACACGACTCCAAGAGGCCCGGATCACGGGGAACACGAGCCGGGCCCCTCACCGTTCCCCACACTGCGTCGAACGCCGCGGCGCGCAGACTTCGTGGCATCAGTGCCAAGCTCACGGTGAGGGCTCCTGCCACAGTGGACGGATACGTGTCGTGCCGCTGTCCCGGTCATTCCCGCCGCGGCAGCAGCCCGATCGCCGTGACCGGCACGGCGGCCAGCAGCA
>NZ_JUJA01000100.1:50379-51880 GCF_001906585.1 Streptomyces kebangsaanensis
GGGCGGCAGCCCGGAGTCGAGGAGGCTGCCGCTCGCCGCGCTGCCGAGCAGCACGACCAGGCCCGAGACCGAGGACAGCGCCCCGGTGTAGAGACCGAGCCGGCCCTCCTCGGCGAGGTCGGGCACCCAGGCGCGGGCGACGGGTGTGACGAACATCTGGCCGAGGGTGAGCAGCACGACGAAACCGGCCGCGGGCAGCAGTCCGGCCGTTCCGGTCCACTCGGCGGGCCGGGCCGCCGCCACCCCCGCGAACCCGGCGGCGATCAGCAGCAGTCCGGCGGCCATGGCGCGGCGCGGGGCGAGCCGGTCCCCGGCCCACCGGGTGACGAACAGCTGTGCGGTCACCACCAGCAGCGAGGACAGCGCGAACAGCCAGGCCAGCGGCGCCTGCGAGCCGGTGGCGCGCTCCACCTCCGCGGGCAGGGCGAGGTAGAGCTGGTTGTAGGCGAGCAGGCAGGCGCCGTAGGCGCAGCACAGCGCCAGGAAGCGGCGGTTGCGCAGCAGCGCCCCCGTACCGCCGCGCATCCGGACGCGGGCGCGGCCGGGTATGTGCTGCGGCAGCAGCCGGACGTGCCCGGCGAGGACGAGGACGAACACCCCGGCCCCGGCCAGACAGGCGGTGCGGAAGTCCACCGCCAGCAGCAGCGCGCCGAGCAGCGGCCCGACGAACGCCCCGGCCTGTCCGGCCACCGTGAACAGGGCCAGGACGCGGGTGCGCGCGCCCCCGCCCGCCTCCTCCCAGGCGACGGCCTGGCGGGCCACCTCCGACTCCACGGCGGGCGAGAACAGCGCGGCGGCGAACCCGATCAGCAGCACCGCGCCGATGACCGCCCAGGTCCGCTCGGCGTACCCGAGCCAGGCGAACCCGGCGATGCGCAGCGCGCACCCGGTGAGGACGACGGGCCGCACCCCGTACCGGTCGGTGAGTGCTCCCCCGACCACGAACAGCCCCTGCTGGCTGAAGGTGCGCAGCCCGAGCACGAGCCCGACCAGCCAGCCCGCCATGCCGATCGCCCGCCCGAGGTGTTCGGCGAGGAAGGGCAGCACGGCGAAGAAGCCGATGTTGAAGGCGAGTTGGGTGAGTATCAGCAGCCGCAGCAGGGGCGGGAGACGGACCCGGCCGGGTGCGGTGCCGGCGGCGGTCGCGGGGGCGGTCATACGGCCTCCAACTCGGCCGTGCGCGACGGTCGTCGGGCTGCGCGGGCGGGGGTGCGGGACTGCCGCCGCGACCACCGCGGCCCTCCCGCCGCCGTGACCGCGAGCGCGCCGAGCAGGGCGAGGACGGCGGCGGGGGCGAGGACGGCCCAGGGGGCGCGTTCGGCGTAGGGCTGGTTCTCGGCGAGCAGCAGGCCCCACTCGGGGGACGGGGGCTGGGCGCCGAGGCCGAGGAAGCCGAGCGAGGCGAGCGCGAGCGCGATGCCGGGCAGGCGGAGCAGGGCGTGGCGGGTGACGGGCGGCAGGACGGCGGGCAGGAGGTGCCGGCGCAGCAGGTGGGTACGGC
>NZ_JUJA01000100.1:51897-62638 GCF_001906585.1 Streptomyces kebangsaanensis
GGCCCCGGGTGGCGGTCAGGTGGAGGGTGGCGCGCTCCTGCCGCAGCAGCGCGGAGGTGTGGGCGGCGAGCGGCGCCCAGGCGACGGCGGCCACGGCGAGCGCGGGGGTGGCGGGCCCGCTGCCCCACACGGCGGTGGCGAGCAGGGCGAGAAGGACAGGCGGTACGGCGTTGACGGTGTCGACCAGGGGCCCGGACAGCCGGGGCAGCAGGCCGAGCAGGACACCGGTCAGCAGGCAGACGGCGCTGATCGCGAGGGCGAGCAGCAGGGTGTCGACCGCACCGTGGCCGATCCTGGCGAGCAGGTCCCGGCCGAGCGCGTCGGTTCCGAACGGGTGGGCTGCGGACGGGGGTTGCAGCCGGGCGCCGGTGTCGAGGGCGAGCGGGTCGCGGGGCAGGCCGAGGAGGACGACGCCGAGCAGCAGGCCGCCGTACAGCAGGGGCGGGGTTCGGCGGGCGGGTGGGGCCGGCCGGTGCAGGGTGGGCAGGGCGCTGTCGCGCAGGGCGGGTCCGGTGAGCAGGCGGGCTGCCAGGCGTGCGGCCGTGGCGGCGAGGGCTCCGAGCAGGACCAGGGCGAGGGTGCCGGCCTGGAGCACGGGCAGGTCCTGGGCGAGCGCGGCCTGCAGGGTGGTGCGGCCCAGTCCGGGGATGTCGAAGATCTGCTCGACGGCGACGGCACCGCCGGTCAGGCCGACGACGAAGAGCCCGAGGTTGGGCAGCAGTGCGGGCAGGCAGCGGTGCAGGGCGTGGCGGGCGACGCGTCGGCCCGGCATGCCGTGTGCGGCGGCGGCCGCTGCCCAGGGCTCGGCGAAGGCCCCGGGCAGCAGGTCGTCGAGGAGCCGCCCGAGCACGGCCCCGGCGGGCAGGCCGAGGGCGAGCGCGGGCAGTACGGTCCAGCGGGGTCCGTACCAGCCGAGCGCGGGCAGCCAGCCGAGCTGCACCCCGACGACGGTGGCGAGCACGGAGGCGGTGAGGAACTCGGGCAGCGCGGCGAGCATCGCCGCCCCGGTGCCGCCCGCCCGTCTCCCGCCGCCGCCCTTCCAAGGAGGCGCCTTGCGCCCCACCTCCTGATCCCGTTGTTCCGCCAGTCGCCGGCGCGTCCCCCGGTGGAGGGTGCGGGCGCACACCAGCCCGGCCGTGACGACGGCGACGGCCAGCGCCGCTGCCATCAGCAGCAGGGACGCGCCGAGCGCCTGCACCACGGTGGGGGCGACCTCGGTCCCGGACAGCCAGGACCGTCCGGCGTCCCCGCGCGGCAGCCCGCCCAGCCAGTGCGCGAGCAGCCGCAACGGGCCGTCGTCCAGGCCGATTTGGCCGCGGATGTCGGCGAGCACCTCGGGCGTGGGGTCCCGGTCGGCCGAGCGGGCCTTGAGCACGGTGAGCGCCGGGTCGGTGTGCGTCAGCCAGGGCAGCAGACCGATGCCGCACACCAGGCCGGCCGCGAGCGCGGTGCGCCACAGGGCGGTGCTCAGGGTGCCTTTCATGGTTCAGCGGCGGGTGCCGGTGCCGACGAGGGTGCGCTCGTACGGGTCGAGGAGCACGCCCTTGACCGCGCTGCCGACGCCGGTGATGACGCGCTGGTGGACCAGCGGGACCACGGCGTCGGTGCCGAGGATCTCGGCCTCCGCGGCCATGGCCGCGTCCTGTCGCTCGCCGCTGTCGACCGTCCCCTCGGCCTTGGCCACGGCCCGGTCGACGTCCCGGTCGCACAGCAGCGCCAGGTTGTAGCCGCCGTCGCAGGTGTAGTCACTGGCGAGCACGGCCACGGGGTCGCCGGTGTCGACCAGGGTGTTGCGGGCCAGCACGACCCCGTCGAACGTGCCGGCCAGCGCGTCCCCCTCGAGCCGCGAGTACTCGCGGACCACGAGCTTCACCCGGAAACCGGCCTTCTCCAGCTGCTGCTTCAGCACCTGGGCGACCTCGGGCAGTTCGGGCCGGTTGTCGTAGGTGGCCAGGGTGACCGACGCTCCGTCGGGCCGGCCTTCGGCCGCCCGTCCCGCCGGCTGCTTCCGCTTGCCCTCGGCCCAGGTGACGGCGGGCCCGTAGATGCCGGCGCCGGCGTCGGCGTGTCCTTCGTAGACGCCCTGGGCGAGTGCGGAGGTGTCGACGGCCGCGCGGGCGGCGGCCCGCAGTTTCGGGTCCTTGAAGGGGCCCGACCTGGTGTTGAGCAGCAGGCTGGTGGTGCGGGTGGTGGCGGTCTCGTGCCGGGTGGCCTTGTCCAGGACGGCGGCCTGGGCGACGGGGACGGCCTCGGCGACGTCGACCTGGCCGGTGCGCAGGGCGTTGGCGCGGGCGGTGCCGTCGGCGATGAACCGGGCGTCGACACCGGAGGCCTGGGCGCGTCCGCCCCAGTAGTCGTCGAACCGGTCGAGGGTGGCGGAGGCGGCGCCGTCGACCTTGGTGAGCTCGAAGGGCCCGGTGCCGGTGCCGACGGGGTCGACGTGGCTCTTGTCGCCGTACGCCTTGGGGGCCAGCACGGCGAGACCGGGGCTGGACAGCCGCAGCGGCAGTACGGGGTCGGGCGTGCCGGTCGTGATCCGTACCCCGCGGCTGCCCTCGGCCCGGGCGGTGAGGGTGACGCCGGACAGGGCGGCGGGCGCGGGCTTGGCCTCGGTGGCGTGGGTGAGGGCGGCGGCGACGGCGGACGGGGTGACGTCCGTGCCGTCCTGGAAGGTCGCCTCGCGCAGGGTGAACAGCCAGGTGCGGTCGTTCTCCCGCCGCCAGGACTGGGCGAGCGCGGGGGCCGCGGCGCCGTTGGCGTCCAGGGCGGTCAGGCCCTCGGTGACGCCGAGCCGGCTGAGGAGGGTGGCGTCGGCTCCGTGGGGCGAGAGGTTCTCGGCGGGCGGGAAGGCGAGGGCGACCCGCAGCCGGGACCCGCTCTTGGCGTCACCGGTCCCTCCGGCGCCGGTACCGTCCCCGTCGCCGGAGGCGAAGCAGCCGGACAGGAGCGGGGTGAGCAGGAGGGCGGCGAGCAGCCCTCGGGGGCGGCTCAGGGCATGACGAAGGTGGGGCATGGTCCTCGGGTTCTGAGTCTGTTCCGGGCGGCGGACGTTCCGAACGACGTGAGCCTATATGAAAATGATTGCCATTACCTTCTGTCACCCCATCGGAACCTCGAAGTGCACGATCCCCTGCCCACCCCCCGGGTCCTCGCGCTCGTCGTGCACGACCTTGGCGAGCGACCGCCAGAACCCCTCGGCGCCGGGCACCGCCGGGTCCGTGTGCAGATACACGGCGCGGTATCCCCCGTCGGCGGCCGCGAACGCCAGCAACTCCTCCACGAGCCGCCGGGCCAGCCCGCGCCTGCGGTGCTCGGGGCGCACGTAGACCCTGCGCAACTGTGCGGTCCCGCCCGAGGGGTAGCGTTCGGCGAGGTGACGCGGGTTCGGCGGGTGAGCGGGCCCGCGCGAGTCGAGCGCGGCGGTCGCGACGACCTCCCCTCCCGGCCCGTCGACGGCGACCAGCAGGGTGTGACGGGCGGGCAGCAGGTAGGCGGCGACCGGATCGACGATGTCACCGTGCCAGCGGGGCACGTAACCGGTACCGAAGTCGCGGTACACGGTGTCGAGCATCACGGCTCGGGCACCATCGATGTCGTCCGGGGTCGCAGGCTTGATGCGGTACTCATGCACCTGCATATCTTATGCAGTAAGGATCGTACGACGATCAAGCGGTCTTGTCCCTGGCCAGTTGCCGGCGGTCCGGCTACTCGACACCCGCCGCGTCGAGCAGACGGACCAAGTCCTTGCGCCCGTACCCCAGCAGCGAGGCGCGGTGAGCGGCCGTCAGCAGCAGGTGCGCCACGGTTTCCCCCGCGTAGCCGTTCTTGTCGGCGCCGAGCCACTCCTGGGGTTTCTCGATGCCGAGGCTGTTCATCACCAGCCCGTGCTCGCGGCGGATCTCGGCGACGGTGCCGGTGACGGCGTCCAGGAGCGACTTTCCGGGGCGCTCGCACTCGAGGGCGAAGCGCCCCCGGTCAACCGGAACGCATCCCGCGGGCGGCCGCGCCCGCAGACCCGCGTACCGCTCGTCCCCGAACCCTCCGGTGCCGAACGCGTCGTCCACCAGGAAGAAGCGGTGATGCCCCGGCGGGACAGGAGGTGGTGGAGGCGTGTACTCCCAGCCGGCGTCCTCGTGCAGCCGCCGCTTGACCTCCTCCTCGTCGGCGAGGGTCACGGTGAATCCCGACTCCTCGTTCCGACCGGTGGTCGTGCCGTCCTCGTTGCGCCGGAAGTACAGTCCCATGTCGCGTCTCCTTCGATACCGGTGTGCCGGAAGATCCGATCCCGTCACCCGTCGAACGAGCCGCCCCCACCGCCCGTGCCCGCCACGCCCGACATCACCCGATCGAGCGAAACAGTCGGGATGGGTGGATGGATGCCTCAGACGGCCTCCGGTCCCCGCTCCCGGTGCGCGCGCACGATCTCCGCGTACCGGTGCCCGCTGCCCTTGATGGTGCGCGCCTGGGTCCGGTAGTCGACGTGGACCAGGCCGAAGCGCTTGCCGTAGCCGTACGCCCACTCGAAGTTGTCCAGCAGGGACCAGGCGAAGTAGCCGGCCAGCGGGGCGCCCTTGCCCGCGGCGGAGGCGCAGGCGGCCAGGTGCCGGACCAGGTAGTCCTGGCGCCCGGGGTCGTCGACCGTGCCGTCGGCGCGGACCACGTCCGGGAAGGCGGAGCCGTTCTCGGTGACGTAGATCTTCCGGGCTCCGTACTCGTGGGTCAGGCGCAGCAGCAGCGTCTCGATGCCGTCGGCGTCGACCTCCCAGTCCATGCCGGTGCGCGGTACGCCGGGGCGGCGCACCGGGCGCACGCGGGGCGCGGGCCCGGCGGGGTCGTCGGCGACCGTGGCCGGGAAGTAGTAGTTGAGGCCCAGCCAGTCCAGCGGCGCCGCGATGACGTCGAGGTCCCCCGGCCGTTCGGGGAGGTCGACGCCGTAGACCTCGCGCATGTCGGCGGGGAAGCCCCGGCCGTGGACGGGGTCCAGCCACCAGCGGTTGACGTGGCCGTCGTGGCGGCGGGCGGCCGCCTCGTCCTCGGGTCGGTCGGTGGCGGGGAAGACGGTGGAGAGGTTGTTGACGATGCCGACCTCGGCGCCGGGGGCGGCGGCGCGGATCGCCCGGGCCGCCAGGCCGTGGCCCAGCAGCAGGTGGTAGGAGGCACGGACCGCGGCGGTCAGGTCGGTCAGGCCGGGGGCCATCGTGCCCTCGAGGTGGCCGATCCAGGCGGAGCAGGAGGGCTCGTTGAGGGTGGTCCAGTGGGACACCCGGTCACCGAGGCGTTCGGCGACGGCCGAGGCATAGGCGGCGAAGTGCTCGGCGGTCGCCCGTTCGGGCCAGCCGCCCCGGTCCTGGAGCACCTGGGGCAGGTCCCAGTGGTAGAGGGTGACGGACGGGGTGATGCCCGCCTCCAGCAGGGCGTCGGTCAACTCGTCGTAGAAGGCGAGGCCCTTGGGGTTCACCGGCCCGTCGCCGCCCGGCATCACCCGCGGCCAGGCGATGGACAACCGGTAGGCGTTGGTGCCGAGTCGCCGCATCAGGTCGATGTCCTGGCGCCAGCGGTGGTAGTGGTCGCAGGCGATGTCGCCGTGGTCGCCGTTGTCGGTCTTGCCGGGGGTGTGGGAGAAGGTGTCCCAGATGGACGGCGAGCGGCCGTCCTCGGCGACGGCTCCCTCGATCTGGTACGCCGATGTGGCCGTTCCCCACAGGAAGTCGTGCGGAAGCGCGGCGAGGTCGATGGCGTCGAACACGGAGGTCCCTTCGGAAAGAGGTGCGTCGGGGCTCACTTCACCGCTCCGGCGGTGAGCCCGGCGACGAGGTAGCGCTGCAGCAGCAGGAATCCGGCGACCACGGGCACGCTGACGACGAGCGAGGCGGCCATGATCTGGTTCCAGTACACGTCGTTCTGCGTGGAGTAGCCCTGCAGGCCCACGGCGAGCGTGCGGGTGGTGTCGTTGGTCATGACGGAGGCGAAGAGCACCTCGCCCCACGCGGTCATGAAGGCGTACACGGCGACGGCGACGATGCCGGGGATCGCGGCCGGCACCACGACCCGGAACAGCGCGCCGAGCGGCCCGCAGCCGTCGACCAGCGCCGCTTCGTCCAGGTCGCGCGGCACCGAGTCGAAGTACCCGATCAGCATCCAGATCGAGAACGGCAGCGAGAAGGTGAGGTACGTCAGGACGAGCCCGCCGCGCGAGCCGAACAGGGCGATGCCGGTGGCGTTGCCGATGTTGACGTAGAGGAGGAACAGCGGGAGGAGGAAGAGGATGCCGGGGAACATCTGCGTGGACAGGACGGTGACCGTGAAGACGCGCTTGCCGCGGAAGGCGTAGCGGCTGACGGCGTACGCCGAGAAGACCGCGATCACCACCGAGCAGACCGTCGCCGCGCCCGCCACGATCAGCGAGTTGGCGAAGTACTTGGCGAGCGGAACCGTCGACCAGATGTCGATGTACGGACGGATGGTCAGATCACTGGGCAGCCAGCGGAACTTGTCCGTGACGTCCGCGAGCGGCTTCAGCGAGCTGGAGACCATGACGTAGACCGGGACCAGGACGAAGCCGGTCAGCAGGGTGAGGAAGATCCGCCGGGTCCAGAGGAAGGAGCGCGGCGGCGCCATCGGGGACTTGCAGGAGTCCCTGGAGGAGTCTTTGCGGAAGTCCCTGCGGATGTCAGGCATCGGCGGTCCTCCGCCCGCGTGAGGTGAGCGCCAGGTACACGCCCGTGACGGCCAGCAGGAAGAGCAGCAGCAGGACGGACATGGCGGAGCCGGTGCCGAAGTTCCAGCTGACGAAGGAGGCTTGGTAGATGTGGACCGAGACGAGGTCCGCGGCCTCGGGGGCGGCCCTGCCGAACAGGACGTACGGCGTGTTGAAGTCGTTGAACGTCCACAGGAACAGCACCAGGACCAGCACCTGGTTGACCGGCCGCAGCGACGGCAGGGTGATACGGCGGATCTGCTGCCACGTGCCGGCGCCGTCGAGCGCCGCCGCCTCGTACAGCTCGCGCGGGACGTTCTGCAGTCCGGCCATGACGATGAGGAAGGCGAACGGCCACCCCTTCCACACCGACACCGTCAGCAGCGCGAAGAAGCTGTTGTCGCCGATCAGCCAGAACGACGGCTTTCCGGTGAGGTGCAGCTGGTCGTGCAGGACGTGGTTCACCAGGCCGTTGTCGTGCTGGAACATGAACACCCAGGTGATGACGGCGGCGTAGACCGGCAGCGCGTACGGCACCAGGAACAGCGCGCGCAGCAGACCGCGCCCGCGGAAGGTGTCCTGCATGCAGATCGCGGCCGCGGTGCCGACCAGCCAGCACAGGCCGACCGACAGCAGGGTGAAGGCGACGGTGACGAGGAAGGAGTGCAGCAGCGCCTCGCCGACGGGGGCGTCGAACTCCACCGACATGCGGTAGTTGCCGAAGCCGGCCCAGGGTGCCGCGCCCCAGTCGCGGATGTAGAACTGGGTGAGCTCCTTGAAGCTCATCGCGACGCCGATCACCATCGGCACCAGATGGACGAGGAGTTCGAGGAGGAGGGCGGGCAGGAGCAGCAGGTAGGGCAGCGAGACGCGGCGGAGCCACCCGGTGGGCCGGCGCGGACCGCGCACCGGCCCACCGGAGGAACCCGTACGCACGGGCCGCGCACCCGCCTTCGCGGTGACGGTCGTGGCCATCTCGCTCACTTCGCCGGCATCTGCTGCTGGGCCTTGAGGAGCCTGGCCTTCACCGACTCGGTGGTCACCGCGCGTCCGGCGGCGGCGTCGGCGAACAGCTCCTTGACGGCCGTGCCGACCGTCGTCTCGAACTGGGACTCGTCGGCGACCTGCGGCAGCGCGGCGGCACTGGTGGCGAGGGTGTTCTTCAGGACGGCGTTCGCCGGGGTGTTGAACGCGGCGTCGGACTGGGCGTTCTTGACCGGAGGAATGGAGCTGTAGGCCTTGTTGAGGATCCCCTGCTCCTCGTCACTGGTCATGAACTTCACGAACTTCGTGGCGCCGTCGAGGTTGTGGGTGTTCTTGAAGACGGCGAGGTTGATGCCCGCGACCATCGAGTTGACCTGCGTGCCGGTGCCGGGGGTGCCGGACCGCACGGGCACGGGGGCGATGCCGTAGGCGTCCTCGCTCATGCCCTGGGACTTGAGGTTGGCGGAGGCCGACTGCCACAGCAGCATGGCCGTCTTCCCCTTGGCGAAGTCGCTGACCGACTGGTTCTGGGCGTACTCGGCGTTGCCCTGCGGGATGACCTTGTCCTTGGCCATGAGGTCGACGTACTGCCTGACCGCCGCGACCGCGCGTTCGTTGGTGAAGTCGGGCTTGCCGTCGGCGGTGAAGAAGTCGGCGCCGTGCTGCTTGGCGAAGACGAAGACGTGGTGGATGTTCTCGGAGACGTTGGAGCCCTCGGCGCCGAGAACCTGCTTGCCCTTCGCCCGGATCCTCTTCCCGTCGGCGACCAACTCGTCCCAGGTGGCCGGAGGCTTGCTGATCCCCGCGTCGGCGAAGATCTGCTTGTTGTAGTAGAGCGCGTACGCCATCGAGTACAGCGGTACGGCGGCCGGGTCCTCGCCCTCGGCGCCGGTCGAGCCGAGCGCGGAGTCGACGAAGCGGTCCTTGCCGCCGATCCTGTCGAAGTTCCGCGCGTCCCACGGCAGCAGTGCCCCGGTGGCCTGCAGGGAGGCGCTCCAGGTGTTGCCGATGTTGAGGACGTCGGGCCCCTGGCCGGAGGTGGTCGCGGTCAGGATCCGGTTGAGCAGGTCGGACCAGGGCACGACTTCGAGCTTCACCTTGATGCCGTACCGCTTCTCGAACTTGTCGAGTTCGGGCTGGAGGACCTTCTTGTCGGCCTCGATGCTCGCTCCCTGGTTGGAGGCCCAGTAAGTGAGCGTCTTCGGCGAGTCGTTGGATCCTCCGCCCGTCGACGACCCGCCTCCGCAGGCCGAGGCGGCGAGGGCGAGAGACAGGGTGACGGCGCCTACGGCCGCGGCTCGGATGCTGCGCATGGCTCCTGGTGTCCCTTTCCGGGTTCGGACGCACCTCATCACTTAATTTAGGACGTGAGTTAAATGCCCCGGAGGGAGCCCGTCAAGGGGCGCCGCACGGATGGACCGCAACGGTTGGGCATCGGCGACCGCAACGGACATATCACGCAAACCGCATGAATAAGGTCACTCCGCCGGGGGACTCGCTCCCTTGACCCCCTCACGGAACGGAGACCCATCGAATGATCATCAAGAAAATGCACGAAATGGGCATCCGTAGCGAGCATGCCTACCTCGCCGGTGTCGTCTCCATCGGATTCAGCGTCGCCGCCTGGTTGGGCAGCCTGAAGCTGGAACCCGGCGTCGGCCTCGACCGCGCCGACCGTTGGGGCATCTTCGTCGGAGAATGGGCGCCCACCTTCTTCGGTCTCGGCCTCGCCCTCTCCCACTACGAACAGCAGGACGGCACCCTCACCGCCGCCAACGTCCACGAACTCCGTGAACGGCAGAAGGCGCAGGCCGTCTGACCGACGCGGAACCGGCACCACCTCTGGCGGAGGAGGCGGGCGCAACGCGCAGAACGCTCCCGCGACCGGTGTTGCGGGAGCGTTCGTGCGCAGTCTCCTGCCGGCGATTGACGACCGGGCCCCTCCAAGGGACGGCGTACGGCTGACCGGCCGAGGCCGTATCCCGCGGGGCGGGCCATGAAGGTGTTCCGGCCCTGGGTCCGGCTGCGCAGCCGGGTCGCGTAGCCATCCCGACCCGCTCGTCCTCGACGACTTCTCGGTGCGGAAGATTTCAAGTCCAGTGAGACGGTTGGGGCGCTATGAGGTTTGTGGTGCGGGTTCCCTGCGTCTGGCCGGGTCGTTGATCCACGCCTGCTGGGGTATCCGGGGTGGTCGGGGGCGGCGGCCGAAGCGTTCGGGGTGGCGGGCGTATGCCTCGGCGAGGGTGACGGCCCGCTGGTCGCGCACCTCCTCGGCGGTGCCGAAGTGCACGCTGGCGGGCGTGTGCCAGCCGATCCCCGAATGCCGGTGCTCGTGGTTGTAGTACGCGATGAACGCGTCGAACCACTCGCGGGCATGGGCCAGCGAATCGAACCGTTCGGGATAGTCGGACATGTACTTCGTGGTCTTGAAGTGGGCCTCGCTGTAGGGGTTGTCGTTGGAGGTCTTCGGCCGCGAGTGCGACCGCGTGACGCCGAGGTCGATCAGCAACTGCGAGACCTTCTTGGAGGTCATCGAGGTGCCGCGATCGGCGTGCACGGTCTCCGGCACGATGCCGTTGCGGGTGATGGTCTCGCGGATCAACTCCTCGGCCCGCCGGGACGATTCGGCCCGCTCGACGGTGTGGCCGACGATGTAGCGGCTGAAGATGTCGATGATGACGTAGGCGTGATACCAGACGCCCTTGACCGGTCCGGCTGCCTTGGTGATGTCCCAGGTGAACACCTGCGACGGTGCGGTGGCCACCAGCTCGGGCACCGCCTGGGCGGGGTGGGTGGCCTGGCGGCGGCGTTCGCCGGACTGCCCCTTCTCGCGCAGGATCCGGTACATCGTCGAGACCGAGCAGTGGTAGCGCCCGGCGTCCAGTTCGCGGGCCCAGATCTGCGCGGGCGGCAGCTCGGCGTACTCGGCGCTGTTCATCAGCTCCAGTACCGCAGCCCGTTCCTCTGCCGTCAGGGCCGAGGGCTGGACCTGCGGCGAGCGGGGCCTGCGCGGTGGTGAGGGACGGAGCCGGCGGTAGTGGGTGGCCCTGGAGCGGCCGG
>NZ_JUJA01000101.1 GCF_001906585.1 Streptomyces kebangsaanensis
GGCCGGCGTCTGCTCACCGTTCGGGCGGTTGCGACAGGGCGTGCTTGACCTGCCTGGTCCGCTCGTCGGTGAGGACCTCCACCCGGTCGTTCGCCAGGGCTTCCATGGTCTGCTCCGCGACGTCGGCCGCGCTGATCTTCGGCGCGTCCGTGAAGGAGCTGAGATCCGTCTCCACGAAACCGGCGTGGACGCCGACCACGAGCGTTCCCTGTTCACGCAGGCCTTGCCGCAACGCGCCCGTCAACGACCACTGGGCTGCCTTGGAAGCCGCATATCCGGGGTAGTCCGGCCGCGAGGTCCAGGAGGCGGCCGACAGCATGTTCACCAGTGCGCCGCCGCCGTTGCGGGCCAGGACGGGGGCAAAGGCACGGGAGACGGCCCAGGTGCCGAAGCAGTTGATCTCCATCGCCTGGCGTGCGCCGTCGAAGGAGCCCGTCAGGAGCTTGGTGCCGAAACCTCCGACGCCGGCGTTGTTGATCACAATGGTGACGTCACCCGCGGCGGCGGCTGCCGCGGCTACCTCCTCGGGCCTGGTGACGTCCAGACGCAGCGGGATGAGGTCCTCATCGCTCACGCTCGCCGGATCGCGGACGGCGGCGTAGACCTTGCTCGCGCCGTGCTCGACCAGCGCGCGGGCGAACGCGCGGCCGATGCCGCGATTGGCCCCCGTCACCAGGGCGACCGATCCTTCGATCTCCATCACGCTTCCTTCCTGCCGGTGCCTGCCGTGCCCGGCAGGCACCGGGGGCAAGGCGGCTTCTTGTCACCGTCGCCCTGGTCCGCTGACTCGGCCAGCCTTCGCATGGCTCACTTGAGGAGTTCCAGCAGCCGGTCCGCCAGAACCGCGGCGGAGTGGGGGTTCTGCCCGGTGATGAGGTTGCGGTCCTCGACCATGTACGGCTCCCAGATGGGGCCGCGGCTGAAGTCGACGCCGACCTTTTCCTTCAACTCGGTCTCCAGCAGCCATGGCGCCCTGGAGGCCAGGCCAACGGCCTCCTCTTCCTCGTCGGTGAAGCATGTGACCCGGTAGCCCTTGAAAGGGGACTCACCGTGGATCCTGGTGGCCAGCATCGCGGAAGGGCCGTGGCACACGATCGCCAGTGGCTTGCCCGAGGCGAGCTGCGCCGTGAGCAGTCGGCCGGCGTCGGCGTCGAACGCCAAGTCCGCCATCGGACCGTGGCCGCCGGGCAGGTACACCGCGTCGTAGTCTTCCAGACGGACGTCCGACAGCTTCAGGGGCCGCCGCATCACCTCCGCAGAACGAATGATGGCCTCCAGTTCGAGGGCCCCGTCCTCGCCGCCTGCCATGGAGGGGCGCAGGCTCATCATGTCGACGTTCGGAACCACGCCGTCCGGTGTCGCGACCACGACGTCATGTCCGGCCTCCGTGATCTTCTTGTACGGCATCGCGAACTCTTCGGCCCAGTAGCCCGTCGCATGCCTGGTGCCGTCTTTGAGCACCCAGTACGCCGCCCCACTCACGATGAAGAGCACTTTTGCCATGACTTTTTGCCTCCTCGTCCCTGCTCGACAGAAAGGAGGGTTGGACTCCGGTTCCAGCGTAGGCACACCCACCACCACGTGCCCGTGTGTCCCCACGGGGCCCGCGCCGCCCGCAGAACAGCGTGCGCTGCCACGACGTCCTCGCACCCGCTGATATCCACGCCGACGGCCCGCACGCACGGGCCGTCGATGCCCGCGGCACCCCCGTCGCCGTCACCACCCCCCGGCACAGCGCTCGAAGCCCTTGACGACGCCCTGCAAGGGCGGGACGCGTCCTGAGGCCCGCGGCAGGCCCCGACTACGCCCGCGCCTAGCTCCAGGACGCGTTCGGCCCCGTTCACGCCTACCGAGAGGCGTGCCGCCTTCGCATCGCCTACAGGACTCCGTTAGGTCTGTCTCGGTCTTGGTGTCGTGTGTGTCCTGCTGAGGAGGGGCTGGTGGCAGGTGGTGCAGGTGCAGGTCCAGCACCTCAGGGTGTTCTGGAGTGCATCGAGGATCCGGTAGAGGGTGAGCCCGGTGCGGGTGCTTTTGGGGCCAGGCGCTGTTCGGTGAGGAAGGCGCGGGCGGCGGTCACGAGGGTGACGTGGTGGTGCCGACCGGGCCAGGACCGGCCCTCGAAGTGGTCCAGGCCCAGGCCGTGCTTGAGTTCGCGGTAGTCGTGCTCGATGCCCCGGCGGACCTTGGCCAGGCGGACCAGGTCGGCGATCGGGGTGTCGGCCGGCAGGTTGGACAGCCAGTAGTCGGTGGCAGCCTCGGCGTCTTCGGCCACTCGGCCGGCAGCCAGCAGTCGGGCAGGACCCCGTCCCACCAGCCCTGCTCGGCCGAGGCGGCGGCCCGGATCGGACGCTCGACGGCCTCGACATGGCGCGCGTCATCGTCGCCGGCGACCCCGCCAGCGGAGAGTCTGCCATCGGCGACGAGACCGACATCATCGGCGCCGCCCGTCTCGGCGGACGCCGGTGCCCCCCGGAAACGGCCCCGTAAAGGCCAACGGCCCGCGCGTGGCGTCATCACCGGACGAGGTGCCGGTGCGATCGCCGGGACCAGCGCGCGCCCAGCAGCACGAGGTCGGCCACGAAGAGCACCACGCCGATGATCAGGAGGTAGAACAGCCCCTTCAGCACCGCGCCGACGAGCCCCAGGACGACCGCGACGAGGATCAGGAACAGGAAGAGCGCCAACATGGCTGCTCACTTCCTTCGGCCGGTGGTCAGCGGCGCGCGAGGCGGCGTCCGCGGTCGGCGCGGGGCTTGTAGGGCCTGTCGTAATGCTTGAAGATCTCTTCCTCCCGGTCGGCCGGCAGGACGTCGTCCGTGCCCATCGACGGTGCCTTCCGCACCCGCCCTTTCGAGTACGCCACCCGCACGTAACCGGGTCCCAGGGTCGCCTCGTCGACGGGGACGAAGACGAGGCGCTGCCGGGTGGGCAGTCCGGTGCGGACGGTGGCGACGGACGGCGCGTCGGTGGTGGTGTCCACGTAGACCCCTTCCAGGGCCCCGATCTTGTGGCCCTGGGGATCGATCACGTCGCGGTTGCGCCACTCGCGGATATCGGCTGAATGGATCATGCCTCGCTCCTTGCAGCCCGCAGAGAACTCCGCGTGTCCCACTGTACTCCGATGGGCCTGACCTGGTCTTTTCCCCGGCTGCTAGCCTCTCGGCCCATGTCGGTCGGGGGGAAAGCCGCCGCCGCAGCCCTCGTGTGCGCGGCCGTCGTCGCCGGCGTGATCCTGCTGTGGTCCGCGCCGGACACGGCGCCCACAGCGCCCACCTCGGACCGGATCAAGGCGTCGGCTCAGGCTCGCCCGGACGCCTCCCTCAAGGAGGGGCGCACCACGCGGCAGGTGATACGGGAGTCCGGCAAGACGCCCAGCGACGAGCTGTGCCAGATGTCGGCGTACGGACTTTCCTCCCCAGTTGCGTACGGATGAACGTCCCCAGCTCTGTCCGCGGCCGGCAGCACGGCAGCGGATCTCGATTGAGGCCGATGCCCTGATCAGGGACACTCGCATGATGAGTCGCAGCACATTGGCTGAACCGGTCGTGCAAGGGTGGGATGAGCCCTGGTATCGGGTTCGCACGGAGGACTTTGAGGCATTGTTCTTGCCCGGCCCTGACGAGGACCTGGACTCGGTGTGCAATGTCGACGTCGAGGTCCGGCTGACGGATGGATCTCGGTGGAGCGCAACGGTGTTCACCGTCGCCGAGGTCGAGCGCCTGATGAAGAACTGGTCTCGAAACGGTGAAGCCCTGGGCGGCGGCTACTTCTGGTGCTCGGATGGCCTGATCGTGCCTGAGCCCGGTATCAACAGCATGACCTGGGTGATCAGGGGACTACTCGATGCTGGTGAGTTTGATGACGTCTTCCATCGGCTTGAGGACGAGTGATCGGTCAGCTGCCATCCTGAAACAATCAGTCAGGCCACCTCGTTCTCCCGTTCGATGGCCTTGAGGCGGTTCTTCAGCCGGTAGCTGGGGCCGTTGATGGAGATCACTTCGCAGTGGTGCAGGAGGCGGTCGAGGATAGCGGTGGCGAGGACCTCGTCGCCGAACACCTGGCCCCACTGACGTTTTCTCAGCGGTGGTCATTTCCAGATTCTGTTGAGGGCGAGGGCGGCGCGGGCTATGTCGCCGATCCGGCTGGGGCTGAGGGTGATGTACTGCAGGGTGCGCCAGCGCTGTTTGAGCTCGGCTGCGGCGCGTTCGCCGAGAGCTCGGATGCCTCTGATCAGGCTGTTCGTGGTTCGCGTGTCGGCGTGCAGGGCCTGCTCCGACTGGCCCTTCGGGCGGCGGACCGGGACGCGGACGCCGATCCCGGCGCCGATGTAGCCCTTGTCGGCCAGGGTGGGCAGGCCGTCGGCCGCCGCCTTGTACAGCGCGGGGAGCACGTGGATACGGGCAGCGGTGATATCGGGGGTGGAGCCGGGCTCGACGTCGGAGACCCACAACGGGGTGCCGTCCGGGGCGGACAGGAACTGCACGTTCCCGCCGAATGCCTTGTGTTTCTGGCTGAACCACAGGTCGTTGCCGTTGTCGCGGACACCGGCGAGGCGGTCCGTTTCGATGAGCGTGCCGTCGAGGATCACGTGGGTCATGCCCTCGCGTCGGCAGCGGTCCAGGACTTCGTGCAGGTCGGGGGCCTGATCGGCGAGGACGCTGATGCCTTCGTGCAGGTAGCGGTAGCCGGTGGCCTGGGAGATGCCCGCGTCGCGGGCCAGGCAGTGGACGCATCCGCGTTCGCGGAAC
>NZ_JUJA01000102.1 GCF_001906585.1 Streptomyces kebangsaanensis
GATGCCCAACTTGCCCTCGATGCCGGCGAACGCGTCATCGACCACCGGGTCGGCTGCGGTCCTCAGTCCGCGCCCTCGGAGATCATTTCCAAGAGCGCGGAAGCTTTTCCCATGACCTCCAACGCGGCTTTGTTCCGGGCCAGTTCCTTCTCCAGCCGTTCCACCTGGCGGCGCAGCTTCTCGTTTTCCGTCTCTGCGGCCGACTTCTTAGGCCGGGCCGGGCTGGTGCGCTGGTCGACCAGCTTCTCCAATGCCCCGGCATCCCGCGCGGCCCGCCATTCCTTGACGTGCGAGTGGTAAAGGCGCTCGCGGCGCAGGACAGCGCCCTTCTCGTTCTTGGGTGCGGCGTCGTACTCGGCCACGATGCGCAGCTTGTACTCCGGACTGAAGGAACGGCGCTTCGGCCTGGGGGCCGGGTCGGACTCGGCGGGGTTGGTGCTGGTCATGAGGGGGTGGTTCTCCTGTCGTGCCCTCTCAGGCTAACCCGACTAAGCGGGGCGTCTCACCCAAGACTGACAGAGAGGGGCCGGGTTCGACGACTCCTCCGGGCAGCAGCCACCGGTCGTCCTCGCGGTAGGTGGGGTGAACGAGCAGGACGCGGCCGACTTGGTCAGTGACGAGCGCGGCGGCGCCGACCCACACCGTGTGCCGGGGGACGGCGTGCTGCCCTGCGGACAGGGCGGCACGCGGTGCGACATCATCCGAACCTGAGACGGGAGTGGTCACTTGGCGGTGCCTTCCTTATCGGTGGGGCGGGCATGGGTTCGGCACGGGCCGGGAGCGGTGATCAGGAGGTACGGCCGTTCATCCGGCGCTGCAGCTCCCTCGGACGGTGAGCAGTGCAGCGCGGCCGGGAACGATCGGCCAGTCCACGGTGATGCGGGTGTGCTTCTTGGCAAATACGTGCGGTTCGTGGTCTCTGGTCGGCGGGGTGCAACTGGCGGCCGGTCGTGCGGTGATGCGGGGGCAGAGGGCGCCGCGGTGGTTGTGCTGCCAGTGCCGGACCTGCTCGGCCATCTCCTGTGCAGCGAGGTGTCCTCGGGTGCCGTGGCCATGGACAACGAACTCGTACAGGCCCTTGCCGTCGTCTCCGTCGCCGATGCGCTCGGTGGCCAGTCGCGCGAGGGAGTTGCCGCGGACGATCGCGGCGCCGGGCCAGTGCTTGGGCGGCGGGTTCAGGACCCCGTTGTCGCCGTCGGAGTCGGCCGAGAGGCGGCAAAAGCCCGGCAGGGCCCCGGCGAGGTAGAGGGTGAGGGCGTCGAAGGGTTCCTGGCCGCCTACGGTGACGTGGGTGTACGTCACGGTCGGCTCGCAGGTGAGGGCTGGGGCGAGTTCGTCGACGGGCAACGGGTTGCCGTCTTCCCAGGACAGGTGGACGCCGGTGCCTGGGACGGTGCGGCGATTCCTGTGCCAGGCGCCGTCGCCCTGCATGGCGACAAAGCCGCAGACGATGAGCGGCTCGTCGCTGTGCAAGGCCCCGTCGTGCTTGGTGAAGCTGATGGCCCAGTGGTACCCGTGCAGACGCACCGGTGCGACGAGACGGCCGCCCTCGGCCAGGGCGTCGATCCAGGGCAGATCCCAGGTGTCGACGGTGACCACGATGGCGTCGAATCCGCTGTCCGGCACCACCTCGGCAGGCAGGTGCTCGGCGTCCGCGGTGACCACGCGGATGCGGCCGTATCCGGCCTGAGTCAGGAAGCGGGTGGCCCGGTCGGTGACGGCTGGGTCGATGTCGAGGGTGGTGACGTGGCCGGTCGGGCCGGCGAGTTCGGCGATGAGAGCAGCGTTGTAGCCGCCGGAGCCGATCTCCAAAGCGTGGTGGCCGGGCTGGATGCGGGCGGCTTCGAGCATGTCGGCCTGCAGCCAGGGCGCGGAGATGGAGCTGATGACGGTGCCGTCGTCGCTGTGGCGGGTGGCGATGATCTCGTTGGCGTACGCAGCATGGAGGGGCGTTTCGGGGGCGAAGGCGTGCCGGGGCACGGTGCGCAGGGCGCGGTCGACCGCGGGGGTGCGGATGTGTCCGGCGGCGGCGAGTTCGTCGGCCAGTTGGTGGCGCAGAGCGGTGGCTTCGTCGAGGTCTGTGGTGGGGCGTGTGGTCACGGCGGGCCTTTCGGTCGTGCGGGTCATACCTGGTCCGAGACGGTGGGCGTTGCAGGGTTCGGGATGGTCGCGATCGGGGCGTACTGGGCGGCCTGGGCGTCGAACATGGCGGCGTACCGACCGCGGGCGGCGATGAGTTCGTCGTGGGTGCCGTGCTCGGCGAGGTGTCCGTTGTTGAGGACGTAGATGTGGTCGGCGTGGCGGACGCCGGACATGCGGTGGGTGACCAGGACAACGGCTCGGTTCGGTGCGGCGAGGCGGCGGATGCGGTCGAAGGCTTCGATTTCGGCTTCGGGGTCGAGGGCGGAAGTCGGTTCGTCGACGATGAGGACGCCGTCTGCCTGTGATGTTGAACTGCGCCAGTGCGTGCGGGCCAGGCCGACTTTCTGCCATTCGCCGCCGGACAGTTCGATGGCGCCGCGGAACATGCGGGCCAGCAGACTGCGCAGCCCGTCGGGGAGTTTGGCGATGACGGGGCCGGCAACGGCGTAGTCGACCGAGGGCTTGAGGTCCTGGTCTGTAGCGGGGTGGTCGGGGCGGCCGAGGCGGATGTTCATCGCGGCGGTCACGGGCCAGCGCTGGAAGTCTTGGGTGAGCAGGGAGACGCGCTCGAAGACCTGGGCGCGGTCGAGACCGGTGAGGTCCGCGTCGCCCCAGCGCAGGGTGCCGGCCTCGGGAAGCAGCATGCCCGAGAGGATCTTCATCAGGGTGCTCTTGCCGGAGCCGTTCTCACCCACCACGGCGGTGACCGATCCCATAGGCAGGGTCAGTGACACGCTGTCCAGGGCGGCGGTGTCCCGGTCAGGGTAGCGGTAGGTGACCTGGTCCAGAACGATTTCCCTGACGCGTTCCGGTACGGGCGCACCGCCGGCGGGCAGCGTCCGCTGAGCGGCCTGGGCGAGGAAGCGGC
This sequence comes from Streptomyces kebangsaanensis, assembly GCF_001906585.1. Classification (GTDB taxonomy): domain Bacteria; phylum Actinomycetota; class Actinomycetes; order Streptomycetales; family Streptomycetaceae; genus Streptomyces; species Streptomyces kebangsaanensis. The sequence continues at coordinate 3,011 of NZ_JUJA01000102.1, forward strand.
CGTGGTCGCGGACGTAGAGGCTCTCCTCGTGGAGTTGGTTGATGTTCATGACCAGCGCTCCCAGGCTCGCCGAGCCGGTGCGTACCGCGATGACGGCGGTCCCGGCGACGGCGAGGCTCATGTGCCCGGCCATGATCAGCCAGAACATGGCCCCGTAGGTCGCCGCCATCGCCAGACCGGACAGCGCGGAGGCGACCCACTCGGTCAGGGCCTTGTTGGAGGCGAGGCGTTCCTGTTCGGCCTCGGCGCTCTCGGCCATCTGCTCGTAGCGGCTCAGGAGGAAGTCGCCGACGGCGTGGAGGCGCACTTCCTGGGCGGCGGTGCGTTCGGTGAGTAGGTTGCCGATCAGGCGGCTGGCCCGCACGTGCTCGATCCAGCTCATCACCGACACGTATCGTTCCTGGGCCACGCGCATGGCGCCCCAGCCGCGAGGGGCGGCGATGAGGATCAGCATGGGCAGCAGTACGGGGTGGAGTACGGCGAGGACGCCGGCGGTGGTGATCAGCGAGATGAGGCCGTTCAGCGCGGCTACGCAGGCGCTGATCATGCGGCGGGCCGAACCCGGGCCATGCTGGGCGATGTCCACGAGCCGCCGGAAGTCGGGATCGTCGATGGCTTCCAGTTCGACGCTGGCTGCGGCGGCCAGGTACTGCGTGGTCGCGATCCGCTCGACCTTCGGCTCCAGCCGCCCTGCGCGGGAGGTGGACCAGGCGGACAGGGCGGAGTTGATGACGCCGATAGCGGCGGCGGCCAACAGGCCGGGTAACAGGGCGTGCAGCCGCTCGGCAGCGCTGCCGTTGCCGGCGAGCAGAGCGTGCATGACGGCGTTGACGGCGAGCAGGCCGGCGGCTGCGGCGATGCCTTGGCCGATCTCGCTGACCCCGACCGAGAGCAGAGCACGCCGGTCGGCCTGCCACGCCATGCGCAGGGTTGCGCCGACGAGTGTGGGCATGGAGCGCAGCGCGGACATCATGGTCAGGTCCAAGGTCGCGTGCTCGTGCTGGGACCAGCCCATGTCGTAGCGCAGGGGGCCGCCGAACAGCTCGTGTTCGGCGTCGGAGACCTGAGGATCGGCCATCGTGACCGGGCCGAAGAATCTCTTCACCGGGCGCCTCCCGCAGGCCAGTTGATGGCCCGGTAGGACGGGCCGTGTGTGAGCATGTGGAAGATGGTGGCGGTGTAGGGGTGACAGTCCGGCGACGGTCGTTCCATCGGCACCCAGAAGAGCCCTTCGTGCTTGTGTGGCTCGGCGTTGTACGGCTCACCCGTCCAGGACTGTGCCACGAACACGGCGGTGATCCGGTCCAGGCCACCGTCGGAGTCGTGATGGTGGATTAGCCCGCAGAACTCCTGCTGCTCAGCAGTGATAAGGACCCCCACCTCCTCCATGGCCTCGCGTCGCGCAGCATGGTCGAGTGGTTCACCGACTTCCAGGTGGCCGCCCACGACAGTGAGCTGTCCCGGTGCGAGGGCGGCGTCCAGTGCGCGGCGTACGCACAGGGCGGCGCCGTTCGTACGGAGCAGGACCTGCGCCACGTCGGCGATCAGCTGGTGAGGCGAGTCGCTCACGGGCGGCCCTCCTGTACCAGGCGCTCTACGGTGTGCCGACCATTGGTCACGAGGGCACCGTCGTACCGAAAGCTATAGGTGAGGACGGAGGACGGGAGAGGTGTGGGTTGCGTCATGCCAGGTACCTCGTATCCGGCCGTGACCCGTCGGCGAGCAGAGCTGCGCGACCGGAGGTGAGGCGAAGGCTGGCGCCCGAGGAGGTAGCGGCATTTTCGAACGCAGGATGAACGAGTCCAGGGCGGCGTACGGGATGCATGGGGACTCCTCGGGGCGAGATGCGGACAGGTGATCGGGTAACGGCGGCCCTGCTGTAGCCGTAACGGGTGGAGGGGGGCGAAATCTAGAACGTGATTTCGAATACCAGGCTCTCTCCTTGTGTGGTCGGGTGGTGCGGGTTGTGATGCAGTGTTCGATCACTCATGTGGGTTGCGGTACCTCCTGCGGGGGATTGCCGGGGGGCGCTTGGTCAGTCATCGCGTGGCGAGGTCCGGGCGGAGGGAGATGGCGTCGCGAAGGAAGCTGCGCTTGGAGTAGAAGGTGTGCTCGGCGGCCCAACCGTGACTGGCGAGGTACTCGCAGAGCCAGCTGTCGATCCGGTTCATCTCGATGAGGATCTCGTCCTGGTCGTGGTCGAGGATGCTGCGTGAGCGGAGGTACTCCAGCTCGCACTGGGAGAGCACCACGTCGGGGGCCGCCAGGAGTGCGCAGCGGTCGAGGAAGATGCCGTAGACGTGTCCGGTGCGCAGCGACTCGCACTGGATGTCGTAGCGGACGCGCTGGAAGGGCGGCATGGCCCGGACCTGGAGGTTCAAGTCTTCGCGCAGGAACGTCTCGAAGCGGTCGGGGGTGATGTCGAGGCCAGGGGTGAGTTCCTCGCGGCGGGCGAAGGCGTCCTCGGTGAACCACTTTCGCTTGAGCACGTGCCCGGCGGTGACGGTGGGGATGAAGGAGGCGTAGCCGATCTCGGGCTCGGGGCCGGTGACGTCGAACAGATGGTTCTCGGTGTGGTGGATCTGGAACTCTTCCCGGTACTCCGGACGGCAGCCTTCCAGCTTGCCGTCGCGCAGTGCCTTGAGCAGTTCCATGGACGCGGACCAGATGTCCGGTGCCGGGGCAAGGGTGTACTTGAACTCCAGCTCAGTGCCGGAGAAGTGCTTGCGGAAGTACCGCAGATGGTTGTTAAGCGCCGTACTCGACTCCGCGTGCGCCGTCAGCACGGGGTCGAACCAGCGCAGTTCCTCGACCGGGCCGTGGCCGACTGGTTTCCGGGTGGTGCGGACGAAGCAGGCATCCTCGGGATGGAAGCGGATCTGCGCGTACGCGTGGTAGCCGCCGCCGGGATGTTCAGCCAGGTAGCACAGCGGCACCAGGCCGGGGGCGTGCTCGGTACCGACCAGGCCGCGCAGGGCGGGACCGGCGATGGCGTCGGGGAACAGTTCGCCGCCGTCGATCCTGGCCGCCCCGAGCCGGGTGCCGCCGGGGTGCAGCGCTTCGGCCGGGCAGGGCCCCAGCGCGTTCCAGCGGACGATCACGGTGGTGGCCGGCCGGCATACCTCCTGCGGTGGCACCCGTACGAGCACGATCGGCTCGTCTGGTCGCCGTGGCGCGGTGCGGTTTAGGAGGTGGACGCCGCCGAGGACGACCCAGGCTCCCCGGTCCGAGGGCTGCTCATCGGGCACGCTGGTCTCCTTCGTGTGAAGCGGGTGCCACGGGTGATCGCCCTGCAGCCCGAAGGGGCCACCGGGCCGGCCGGACATGCCCGGATGGCTGCCTGCTCGTCGCTGCGACGTCCGGCCGGTTCGTCGGCCTAGGGTGGGGCGGGTGAGTCATGGTGAAGTCGGTCAGGTGATCTTGGACGAGGCTGTTGCGGATGCCCGCCTCGCCGCGTGGGAGTTCGACGGTGCACGGGCCTGGCTGGAGGAAGCCCGCCGACATCCCATGGAGCCGCTGGCGGCCGAGGTGTGGGTCACCGACCCTGCTTTCGAGCACGTCCTGCTGGTCAAGCACCGCGTGCGCGGATGGGTGCCGCCCGGTGGCAAGGTGGAGCCGGGCGAGGCGCCGCGTGCGGCGGCGGCACGAGAGCTGCTGGAGGAGACCGGCCTGCGCACCGAGTTGCTGCCCGAGCCCGCTGCCGTGGCGGTGCGTTCCTACCGGGCCGACTGGTCTCCGACGCTGGGCCTGTCCTACGCCGCGATCGTGGGACGCGACGTGCCGCTCGCCGGGGAGCAGAACCAGCCGGCGGCATGGTTCCGTCTGGATACAGGCTGGGACAGCGTCTTCCCCGAGGACCGCGAGCGGATCCGTGCGCACGCTCGCTGTCTGGCAGCCGGCCGGGCGGTCGGCTCCCGCTGAGGTAGGCCCTTGGCCGCCGTTCACAGGAGGGCCTCGATCCGGTCGAGGTCGGCCGAGGGCAGGCTGACGAGCTCAAGGTCGTGTAGGAAGCGGCACCACACCGGCTCCAGGCCGGGTTCGCGCTCGAACTCCTCACGGTCCAGGTACACGTTGGCGTGCGCGGTGGTCCGCAGCGCGTGCTGCTGCAGCTGGGCCGGGTGGATCCACCGAGGGGCGCGGACCTCCCGGGGCGAGGGCCACAGCGACCCGGAAACCTCGGCCTGGAAGATCCACCAGTGGTGGCCGACCGGACCGCTGGGCGTGCGGTGGCAGTGGTTGGGCCGCCACTGGTCCAGCAGCAGGTGCAGGTGGGTGACGGTAAGACCGACCTCTTCGGTGACTTCGTCGCGCGCGGCCTGCTCGGGGCCGCCATGCTCGTCGACGTGACCGGCGACCGGGGCGATTCCGGCCGGAGGAATCGCCCGCTCGAACACCAGCAGGCCGCTCGGTGAGGAGATCAGTACCCCGACGCTTGCGTGGTCACAGAGGCGGGCCCCGCCGCCGGGAGCCGGGGCGGCCGGAGTCATGCGGCGGCCTTTGGCCGTTGGGCGACGACGACGAGCCAGCTCGTCACGGCCGGGGCATCGGGGGTGGTCATGGCGTAGGCGGTGTCGAGGATCTGCATCCGCTGGGCGTGGGTGAAGTCGCCTTCGGGCCGCGCGAAGACGGGGATGGACAGCCACGCCTTCTTCTCGGCCATGGTGCTGTGCTGGGCGGTGAGCTCTGTGCCGACGACCGTCAGTCCGGCTGCGGTCAGCTGCTCGGTGACTGTTTTCAGCGGCAGCTTCGGCGGCCTGTCCGCGTCGCGCGGCGGTGGGGTGTATCCGTGGGCCTCAGCGGCGACTTGGCGGATGAGGGCGTTCAGGGAAGGCCCGGTGCGGGTTGACAGTTCGTCGGGGTGCCGGACGCCGGCGAAGCCGCCGCCGATGTTGAAGACGAAGTGCCCGCCTGGGCGCAGGATGTGGGCGACGGCTGCGAACACTGCGGCGGTGTCGGTCTTCCAGATCGCGGAGTTGCACACTACGGCGTCGGCGCTGCTGGCGTGCAGGTGGTCGGCGAGCCGTTCGGCCGGGGAGGTGATCCAGGTCAGGCGGGCGTCGGTCAGGGTGCGGCGACCGACACGCTGCATCGCGGCGGCGTTGTCGACGGAGACGACCCGAGCGCAGGCCGGGATCAGGTCGAGGATCGCGCGGGCGGTCGCGCCGGCGCCGCCGCACAGGTCGACCACCAGGCTGGCGTTGGCCAGATGGCCTCGACGGGCAAGGTCGCGGCTGGTCGCGTCGTACATGGGATGGGCGCGGGTGAAGGCGTTGTATGCCTCGGCGTTGCTGTCCTCGTCCCAGCCGAGGATGGCGTCCTGGGGTGCCATGTTGCTGTGGCCTCGCTTCTCAGAGCGGCCCGGCAGTGCAGGCCGGGTGTTCGGGCAGGGTCAAAAGAGCGCGGACTGTACGGCGGCGGGCGGTGAGGAGAACTGTGCGCCGAGGACGATGCGCCGGCCCTTGAGGGTGCCGAGGTCGAGCAGGTAGGGCAGTTGTTCACCGTCGCCGTCGAGGGTGGCGAGGACCTGGGAGCCGAGGCAGGAGAGCACCGTCAGTCCGTGCTCACCGGAGCGTGGGTCGTGCGGGTACAAGGCGCGCCCGGTCTCCGGCGTCCGCAGCAGTTCGCCTTCGCCGGGCGGCGTCCACGGCTCCGGTGTGGCCGGGACGTTCAGGCCGCTCAGGGCCGCGGTGGCGCGGTCGAGGTGCTGATGGTGGGCGGCGTCGGCCGGGGCGAGGTCGCGCAGCTCGGCCAGGGCCGTCAGCTTGGCCGCGGCTCGCACGGTCTGCGTGAGGCCGAGTTGGCGGGTGAGGGCATCCTCCAGGAACCGCACAGCGCGGCCGTCAGCACTCCGGGCGAGGTAGGTAGCGATCAGGGCACCCTGTTCGTCGAGGCGGGAGCGCTTACGGGGTTCGGCCGCGGTGCCGATCTTGGTGGTGCCGTCGGCGAACGTCGCCAGGTACAGCCAGTGCGGCTGGGCCATGTACGCCGCCAGGGAGTCGGGAACATGCCCGCCGGAGTGGAACCGGTGGGCGAAGCGGAAGTCGTCCCGCCCGGCGCAGGCCGGGCACTGTCCGCCGACCTCGGCCGGGGCCCGGTCAGGGCAGGCGACCGCCTCGACGCGGACGCGGTCGGCGAACCGGTACCTGCCGATGCACCACCGGCCGGTACCGCTCACCTGGTAACTCAGGCGCCTGCCCATGACCGGGGCGTAGACGAGCGGTCCGCCGGTCACGGGGGCGAGCAGAAGACGGGGGTCTGCGCTCGCCCAGGTGATGCCGTGACAGACGTATGTCCCGCTGACGGGCAGGGCCTGGTCCATGGTGCGTTCCTTGTCGATCGGGGAGGGAGGGCCGGTTTAGACGGTCAGGCGCAGACGGTCGGCCAGGGCAGCGGCGGCGGCCTTGAAGACCTGGTCGCGGTCCAACTGGGCGACGTCCAGCGTCAGCCAGGCGCCGCGCTCCGCCTGTTCGCGCATCTGGTCCAGGACGGTGTCCTGGTAGCGGATGAAGTCCTCGTCACCGCCGCCGGCGTGGCCGGCCTCCAGGGAAGTGAACGAGCCTTTGCGGACGAGAGCCTCGCGAGCACCGATGTTCAGGAAGAACACCAGGTCCGGCTTTGTGAGATGCGCGAAGACCTGCTCGCACAGGCGGGGGGAGACCTCGGGGTTGACCGCGTACCGAGCGAGGATCTTGTGGTGCGCGTTGTCGAGGATCACGTCGGTTCCCGCGGCGAGGGCCGGCTGGATGACGAGCCGGTCCTGCAGGGTGTACCAGGAGGCCAGGGCAAGCAGCCAGTAGTGGTCGCCGCATGCCTGGGCGACGCCGGCGTCGCGCCGGTAGACCAGCTCGTTGAGGCGGTCGAGGTAGGCGGACAGCTCCGGGTCCCGGCGGACGTCGGTGCTGTGCTTGCCGATGAGGACTGCCGTGTGGCCGGCGTCGTTGAGGGCCTGGTGCAGGCGGGCGGCGAGGGTGGACTTGCCGGCCCCGTCACCACCGACGAAGGTGATCAGCTTCCCGGCTGCGGTGGTGGTCGGCGCGTTCGCCGTCATCGGGATTCTCCCAGGGGGTGGGTCGGGCTGGCGGTCAGGCGGCCGGTGATGATGGTGCGGATGCGGTCCACCAGGACGGCGCGCTGGCGCAGGACGTCGCTGTGACGCTCATTGGACAGGTCGGCGGGATAGTGCGTGGCGAGGTTGTTGGAAATGACTTGGAGGTAACCGAATCTGATCCCCGCCTGGCGCGCCGCCGCCCCCATGGGGCCGATCTCCGGGTCGACGAAGGCGTACGAGGCGGTGTGCTGGGCCAGCCAGTCGCGGTTCTCCAGCAGGATCGACGGGGAGGACACGTGCAGGCCGCTGCGCACCCCATCGTGGGCGGCGGCGTAGTCGCCGAAGAAGTCGTCCCAGCTCACCATCGCCCCGCGTACCAGGCTGGTGTTGCCGGTCGCCAGCCAGGCGTTCGGTTCGACGCCGGGGGTCAGCGAGCCGACCTTGCCGACGTAGACGACGTCGCCTGCGCCGAGTTCGGCAAGGCGCGTGACGACCCGTCCGGCCACGTCTCCCCAGATGCTGTGGAGGAACCCGAGGTAGACCACGCGACGGCCGGCGACGTCGAGGCGCTGCCAGGCGTAGCCGGGTCCGCGGGTCCACACTCCGTTCTCGGGAGCGAGGTACTGAAGGCCCCAGCCGACGATCACCAGGTCGCCGTCCAGTTCCAGGTCGAGCGCGTCGAGCGCCGTTCGGCACTCCTCCTGCTCGGGCGGCTGATAGGTGACGGTGCCGACGGGGCGGCCGGTCATGGCCAGATACGTGGCGATGATCAGGGCGTAGTGCTGGACGTAATCGGCTCCGGGGAACGCCTTGACGATGAGGTCACGGCCGTGGATCTCTGCGGTGGGCCGTTCGATGTTGAACAGCTTCCCGGTCTTCTCGTACCGGGAGACCACCGCCGTGCGGTCGTAGCCGCCGATGACGCGGATGCTGTCCCAGTCCTGGTCCTGGATGAGGTGGTGGACCTTGATCTCCAGGTAGCGCAGCAGCCTCGCGTGGGTCATAGTGTGCCCGGCCGGCTCGATCGGGGCGGCGCGCAGGAGTCCGGGGGTCCGGTCGGCGAGTAAGGGCGTCATCGGTGCTCCTCGGCTATCGTCACGGTGCTGCCGGCCGCCGCGCGAACGACGGAGATGTTCTTCCGGATGAGATCGAACCGGTCTTCGGGGATCGGGCCGAGCTTCTCGATGCGGGGCGTGGAGGGCTTCTCGTATGGCCCTTCGGGCAGCAGGGCGACGCCCATCGCGCCGAGGATGACCGGGGCTGCGCCGTCCACGGAGGAGATCCACTCGTGCTCGCGCTGCTCGATCAGCTCCAGGTGCCCGGTCCGGCCCAGACCGAGCAGCCGGTAGATGAGCAGATTGTCGACCAGGCCGCGATCCTGCAGGTAGGCGGTCGCCAACCAGCGGGTGCGGCACAGTTGCTCGTCGGGATCCGGTCGACGCGAGGCCGGCAGGGCGATGGCCCCGGCCCAGCCGCTGGTCACGAAGGCGTCGTAGGTGCGCAGCCACTCGTCGTCGTCAGCGGCGTGCAGGACCGCGCACAGCCGGAATGCGTCGCCGGACAGCTCCCGGATCTCTCGCGCGGCCTTCTCGCTCGCCTTCAAGGTCGCGGCCCCGTCCCGCATGACGTCCGGCAGGATGATCTCCCTCGCGGATACCGCCAGCGCGGCTTCGACGAGGCTTTCCGCCGGCAGGGCGTAGCCGAGGTCGAAGAGCCCGTTGTCGATGATGATCTCGGCGCCGCGCTCGGCCTCGTGAGCGAAGAAGGCCCGGTAGCTCTCGTCGGACAGCACGTGTTGGGCGGCCACGTGGTGGACGCGGGCCGGCTCCTGGGCGACGAAGTTCTTCAGGTAGGCAGGCGGAGCGATGACGGAGAAGTCGATGCCCGCGGTGGTGATCACGACGCCCCCCACAGGCCGGTGGTGAGGGTGAGGAACTGCTGGGAAAGGACGGGGTCGGTGCCGAAGCGCCCGCCCGAGTGCACCGTGGTGGTGCGAGCCTCCTCCATCCGTACGCCCCGCATGCTCATGCACAGGTGCACGCCGCGTACGGCGACGGCGATGTTCTCGTGTCCGATCACGCCGTTGAGGTATTCGGCGACCTGGCGGGTGAAGCGTTCCTGGACCTGCAGTCGGCTGGCGAAGTGCTGGGCGATCCGCCCGAACTTCGAAAGGCCCACCACCTCGCCATCCGGCACGTATCCAGCCGTGACCTGCAAGTTCATGGGCAGCATGTGGTGTTCGCAGAGCGACCACACGCTCATGCCGCCCACGATGACCAGCTGACCACCCAGCTGGGACTCGGTGAAGCAGGTGGCCGTTTCGGCGCCGTCCGGGGACAGGAAGGCTCTCCACCAGGCCGCGACGCGGTCCGGGGTGCCGGTCAGCCCATCGCGGGCGGGGTTCTCGCCCAGCTCGACCAAGAGCTGGTGGATCAGGCCGGCGACCCGGCCGGTGTCGATGACCGTAGCGGGCCCGGCGACGGCAGCGGTCGGCGCCGCCGCAGGGCTGGCGATAGAGGTCGTCATGGGCAGCTCTCGTTTCCGGGGACTGGAGAACGGATAGGGCGTGGAGTCGCGTGCGGTCAGCGGCCTCGGGCGTCCGCGAAGGCCAACACGTGAAGGCGCGTGGTGAAGTGCCAGTGCCGGGCCGCGACCCCGTCCGCGAGGACCCGGGTAGTCGCGGTGATCACCTCGGGGGTGGTGCCCTCCGGCATGACCCACACCGGCGCGAGCCGGTGGGCGTCGGCCAGCTCGGCGATCCGGTCGAGGTCGTCCACCGTGGAAGCGACGAACTTGAACGCCGCCCGCCCGGAGGCCACAAACGCCTCCAGCGCGGCTGGCACGATGCTCTTGGTCTCCTTCACGCCGAAGCTGGCAAGCTTGGGCGAGACGTTGAACCGGACCCCGTCGGCCACCAGCTCGGGAGTGGGCGCGATGGTGCCGTTCGTCTCGCACTCGATCCGCTTGCCGGCTGCTATCAGTCCCCGGACGAGAGGCACCAGTCGCGCCTGCTGGATCAACGGCTCGCCGCCGGTGATCACGACCAGCTCGACCGGTGAAGACGTGGCCCAGGCCACCAGGCCCGCGACGGATTGCCTCGTCGACTCCTCGTGCGGGTCGAACCGAGACCAGTCCCAGGTGTACTTCGTGTCGCATCTCGTGCAAGTGAGGTTGCACCGGGACAGGCGGATGAACAGGGCCGGGTGTCCGCAGCTTGGGCCCTCGCCCTGAAACGTCGGCACCTCGGTACCGAAGCACTCCGCGACGATCAGGGATTCGCCTTCGGCAACTTCCGGTTCGAGGTTGAGCCGCTTGGTTGTGGTCATTGGCCCACCACATCGAAGCGGGCCCAGCTGCTTGCGGTCTCGCGGACCAGGACGGCGACAAGGCGGCCGGGGATCTCCGATTGGAGGTTCTGAACGAACCAGCCGGCCAGGAACTGGGCCAGGCGCTCCGAGGTGGGCTCGAAGGGCAGGATCTCGTGCAAGTTGTGGTGGTCGAGCTCGGTGTCCAGGAACGACTTGAACGGGGCGAGCGCACCGAAGTCCGTGACAAAGCCGGGATCCTCCAGCGCGGATGCAGTGAGGATGACCTCAACCTCGTAGCTGTGCCCGTGCTGGCGGGAGCACTTGTGCTCATGCGGCAGCCGGGGAAGCCGATGGCCAGCCTCGAAGGCGAACTTCTTACCGATGGTGAAAATGCCGGGCGGTAGTGGAACAGCAGTGAAGCCCATTCGATTTCTCCGAGAGGTGAGGGTGTGGCTGATTCGGGCGGGGTGGGGCAGCCGCCTCTTCAGGCGGCTACGGGCTGTGCCCCCAGGTGGTTCTTCGCGGCCTTGTCCAGCACCTTGGTGAAGTGCTCGGCGCGCTCATCGCCCTCGGCCTCCTGAGCGCGGAGGCCCCCGAAACGGGCCCAGTACCGCCGGCAGACGTCCCTCTCCATCAGCTTCGAGGCGTAGAACGGCAGACGCCCCTCCCGGACGAAGCCGAGGCGGTCGCGCAGGCTGAGCATGCAGATGAGCTGGTTGGCCTTCAGCAGCTGCATGTACTCCTCGACGTCCAGGTCCTCGGGCGTCCAGAGCTTGGCGAGGTCAGGGTTGGCGGACATCTGCGTCAGCCAGTCGAGTTGGTTGCGCGCAACGGTCGCCTCATTTCGTTCGGCCTGGTGCCGCGCGTCCTGCCTCAGCCGGGCGGCTCCGACCACGACGGTGGCGAGGGAAACCGCGGCGCCGGCAGCGAGGACGGCGGTGGTGAGCTTCATGCTTTAACGGTCCTTTCACGCAAAGTGATCTGGGGCGAGGGCGGGTCTGTGGAAGCCTGCGGGGCTCGCTGCGTCATGCGACCCCCGCTAGCACGACGGCCGGTGAGCCGCCGACAATGCGATCCAGGGCGTACCGGCGGCGCACAGTGTCCAAAGCGACGGCGATCGGCGGCAGTCCGACGGCGGCCCTTCGCTGGTCCAGCAACTGCGGCGCACGCAGTGGGCACAGCTCCACCCCTGCTGCGCTGAGGACGAGTTGCGTCCCGAACTCTTGGGGGCGCCCGCTGTTGACCAGGGCGCGGTCGTGAAGGTGGGCCCAGTGCTGGATGCGCGCATCGCCGTCCTGGACCGCACGTTTCAAAAGGGTGGTGGCCGCCCGCTGGAAGTCGGGTTCGTCGTCGGCGTGAAGAGCGATGCTCCAGGCGGCACGTGCTGCGTCGGGGCCCACGAGACGGTGGCTGGGCCAGTCATGTTCGGCCAGGATGCGGCGCAGCACTTTGGTGTCGGCGTGCTCAGCGTGACGGTCCTGGCCGAGGTGGACGGCGTCGAGCTGGTTGCGTACGCGTCTGGCCCGGCGTGCTGCCGACTGTGCGGCGCGGGCGATGAGTTCGCGGGCGAGGTCCGGCCGCAGCGGTTCCGCGGTCCTCACGCGATACTCCGCTGGTCGGCGGCGGACTGCGGCTCGTGGACCTGGCAGCCGATGAGCGCGCTCAGCCCAGGCCGAAGCTCAGCGGTGAGTTCGAGGCGCGCGACTCGCTCATGGTGCTGTCCGGTGCCCGATCCACGGACGTCCCAGCCCATGTCGGTGAGCCGACGAAGGAATGTGGCGATCGGATCGACGTCGAGAGGATGGCGGGCCATGGCCTCGGCCCGCACAAGCGGTACCTCAAGCCGGGCGGCGAAGTCGGAGGCCCACAGAGTGATCAGCCGGACGGTGTCATCGGAGTGACCGGGCAGGGTGTGGACGCAGTCCAGGAAGAGGCACGGGCCTTCGCCCCATCCGAGGTCGGGCCCGCGTTGCGGGATCATGCAGGCCAGCAGCAGCCCGTCCTCGAACAGTCCAGCCGGTTTCACCTGCGGGGCGCGGAACAGGGCCGGGATATCGGACCGGGCCGGTGTAGGCACCCCGCGCATGGCGAGCCAGCGCTGACGGTCCTGGACGAGGGCCGCGGCCTCGTCCCGTTCGGCGTCGGTGCGCAACGACCGCATCTCGTACACGGCCGGTAACCCTTTCGCGCACTGGCCTCGAGGCGCGGGGGAGGACTCGATGGCCGCAGAAGCGGGTGAGGCATTCACTGGCTCGCTCCGCTCTCCATCGTGGTGGCCCGCCTGGCGCCCAACAGGCCCCACGCGTGGGCCCAGGCGACAAGTTGGGTGGTGTTGGCCGCCCCGGTCTTGTCGAGCAGTTCGTCATGTGCGGCTCGCACGTCGGCGGGCGCGATCTTGGCTATGGCAGCAATGCCGCTGGGATTGCTGTGCTCAGCGACCGCCCGCAGCAACAGTTGCTGCTCTGGACTGAGTTCCGGCATTGGCCTGTCCGTTGTGGGCGGAGCGACCTGCCGGGCGTTGCACAGGAAGTGCACGATCACCGGGGGCTTGCAGCGGGGCGGGCAGTGGAGGCTCTCCCGGATGTCGCGTACGTACTGGCGGACGGTAACGGCCGACAGCCCGGTCCTCGCGGCGATCTCTTGAGGGCCGAGGCCGTCCACGAGGTGCTGGGCGACGCGCTGCTGGGTCGGGGTCAGGGGGGTGATCGGTGCGCTGGTCATCATGCGCGGGGTCACGGGTGTCTCTTTCGCGGCTGGGTTGAGGGATATCGGGTGGGGTGTCGCCGGACCCCGCGGGGGACGGGGGCCGGCGACACGGGCCCGTGCGCGGCGGTCTGGATTCACGGGGCGCCGCACACGGGGGCTCATGCGGCTGTCGGGTCGGGGCGGGCCCACGCCGCTTCGGCGGCGAGACGTTCTGACCACTGGATGTGGGCCTCGTCGAAGGCGGCGTCGGCGAGGCGTATGCGCTGGACTTCGCCGGTTCCGGCCGGTGGGTAGGTGAACTGGATGTCGCGCCACAGGCGCTGGAGGATGTAGTCGCCGTTGAGGGCATGGGCGCCGTGCAGCTCCATGGCGTCCTGGGTTGACTGCATCGCCCACTGGTGGCCGAGGTACTTGGCGTTGATCAGGTCGGTGTCGCAGGGCAGGCCCTGGTCGAGGAGGTGCACGGACTGATAGGCCAGGATTCGCCCGACGCGCAGGCGGGCCTCCATGTCACCGATGCGGTCCCGCAGAACCGGCAGATCGGAGAGGGCGCCCCGGTAGCGGGAGCGCGTCTTGAGGTAAGCGGTCGAGGTGGCCACGACTGCCTCGTGTATTCCCAGGCTGACTGCGGCCAGGTTGGGACGGCCGTACAGGATGCTGCTGCTCTGCGCTACGCCCAGCCCCTGGCCGATCTCTCCGACCACGTTTTCCTCGGGGATACGGACATGATCGAGGTCGAGGCGGCCGGCGGAGAAGCCGTGCAGGCCGAGGCCGGGACGGTGGTCGGCGACTGAGAGCCCTCGGCGCTTGGATTCGACCATGAACGCGGTCAGCGCCTGGGAGGTGCTCACGCCTGCCTTGGCGGTCCGGGCGACCACGAGGTGGGCTCCCGCGAGGTGGCTATTCCCGATGTGGATTTTGCTGCCGGTGATCACCCATTCGTTGCCGACGTGCTCGGCGATGGTCTCGATGCCGCCGATGTGTCCGCCGGCTCGCGGTTCGGTCACGGCGATCGATAAGAGCAGTGAACCGTCCGCTACGCGGGGCAGCCAGCGGCCCTTCTGCTCGTAGGTGGCGAAGTGCAGCAGGGCGCCGACGGGGATCAGCGTGGCCTGGAGGATGGCCGCCGCAGCCGCCGAGACGCGGGCAATGCGGTGGACGAGGATTGTCTTGGCCACGTGTCCGGCGTCCAGCCCGCCGAAGGAGGACGGGACGCTGACGGCGAACCAGCGTCGTGCGGCCATCAGGTCGGCGACCTTGCGCTCCACCCTGCCGGGGGCGGCCTCCATGCGTGCGGCGCGCGGCGCGATGTGCTCGGCCGCGAAGGCGTCCGCCTCGTCCCACAGCAGTTCGTGGCGGGCGTTGAGATAGGGGCGCAGCGCCGGCGGCGGCGTGGTGGGTGTGGCGGGCATGGTCCTCTCCCTCTCCCTGGATGAAGGTCGCACGGTGGAGCGGCCGGGGATCGCCTGCGGCTCCCGGGTAGGGGGTCGTGCAACGGACTAGCGGACGGGCGCGCGGGCGATGTGGTCCATCACCCGGACGCCTGCGTTGATGACGATGTCTCTCAGCCGTCGGGCCTCGCTCAGGGGCCGCTTCTCGGGGTCGATGACGCACACCGTGCCCAGCACGGTGCCGCTGTCGTGGATGAGCGGGGCACCGAAGTAGGAGCGGATCCCGACCGCGTCGACCACGGGGTTGCCGCTGAAGCGCGGGCTGGCGTGCACGTCGTGCAGCGGAAGGGCCTTCTTGCGGGCCATGACCTCCGGGCACCAGCCGTGGTCGCGGCTCATGGTGCGGCCGACGATGACGTACCCGCTGTCCGCGGACGGCTGGTGCAGCCCGACGAAGGTCTGCTCCTCCAGGAAGAGGTTGACGAAGCCGTACAGGAACCCGGCTTGTGTTGCCATGTCGCGGGCCAGTTCGTCGAAGTCCTCGCTGGCAGCGGTGGGCACGCCTAGGCGATCCAGCAGCTCGTACCGCTGCGCCAGCTCGGTCGCCTGCTGGGCCTGCGGGACGGGGACGGCGGCGCCGGCGGGGAGGGATGGCCCGTGGGTGACGTCCCGCATGGTACGTCGCGGCAGCGACTGCGTGAGGGGGGCGGTCTGCCGCGCGCGGTAGGGGTCGTTGGGCTGATACGACATCAGGCGTCCTGAAAAGTGGTAGTGGATGCGGGGCGAGCGGGGCTTGCCGATGCGCTCTTCAAGGCGTGACCAACGAGGGTCAGCAGAACGCCAGCGACGTGGTTCGGATCGCGGGCGTCGCAGGTGACCACCGGCACAGAGGCGGGCAGTTCGAGGGCGGTGCGGACCTCATCGGGGTGGTAACGATGTGCTCCGTCGAACTGGTTCACCGCGACGACGAAGGGCAGGCCGATGTCCTCGAAGAAACCGACGGGGGTGAAGCTGCTTTCCAGGCGTCGGGTGTCGACCAGGACGACCGCGCCGACGGCTCCGCGACAGAGGTCGTACCAGAGGTCGACGAACCGGTCCTGGCCGGGCGTGCCGAACAGGAACAATTCCAGGGGCACGGGCGCGTCGGGCAGGTTGAGGCGACCGAAGTCGAAGGCGACCGTGGTGGTCTGCTTGGCCTCGACGCCCGCCAGGCTGTCCACGTCCGCGCTCGCCTCGGTCAGGTACTCCTCCGTGCTCAGCGGCGTGATCTCACTGACGGCACCCACGGCGGTGGTCTTGCCCGCGCCGAAACCGCCAGCGATCACGACCTTAAGCACGGTCGGTGCACCGGTACGCGGGCGCGACGACGGCCGCAGCACCACGGCCGGGTCACCCGGCCTGGGGGTAGGCGATGGCATCGGGCCACTTCCTCTTCAGGCCCGCAGATAGGGCCGCCAGCAGTTGTGCAGAGGGACGTGCATGCGCGTCGGACGCGGCATAGGCGGTGACGGGGACGACCAGGGCGTCGGCGTCCAGGAGGTCGGAGATGAGGATCTTGACGGCGGTTACGGGACGGCCGAGTCGGCCCGCCAGCTCGGTCACCGAACGCCGGTGCTCCCGGCACAGGGCGAGGATCTCTGCGCATTCTTCGGCCTGGCCCGGGCCGGGCCGCCCGGGTCCGGCGTCCAGCACCGTGTCCAGGCCGAGCAGATGCCGTGGCCGGGTGCGACCGCGCGTCAGGGTGTAGGTCCGCACGAATGTCGAATCCTCGGCCGCGCTCCCGTGTGCGGTCACCGGACCTCATCACCCGTGCCGACGCGCACGGGGATCTGCATGTAGGGGGCGAACTTCTGCACCAGGCGCCCCATCTCGAACCCGACGGTGCCGGCATCGGCGTCCATGGTCGCGATCACCGCGAGGACCGTGTCCACCACTCCCCGTTCGTTGCCGGGATGGCCCTCGAAGGCCGCGCTGCGACCGGAACTCTGGACGAAGATCAGACAGTCGTCTCGCTCGATGACGACCTGCCTCGCCGGCCTCTTCTTGTGGGTGGGACCGGTGATGTTCGCCGCGAGTGAGGCCACTCCGCTGATGGCGGCCGACAGTTCGTCCGCCCAGTCCTTGTCGACGTCGCTGTCCAGCAGCCGCAGTCCGTCCCGCGAGAGCAGGACGGCGTGCGTGACGCCCGTCGTGTCGGAGGCGAACTGCCGCAGCAGCCACGCCATGTTGTCCCGCTGTCCGCTTGCCGTTGTCTCGGTTACGGGTGCGTCGCCGGTCACGTTGTTCATCGCGGGGTGGGTACTCATAGGGATCGCTCCAGAAAGGGGGGAAGGGCCAGCGGATGTAACGGCCACCGGGAACGTGGAGGGACGAGGTTCAGGTCCTGGGGTGCTCTGTCGAAGCGGTGGGAGAACCGGCTTGCCCGCCGGCCTGGATGCCGGTGCGGAAGGCGGCTGCGAGCGCTGGCGTCGCCGCGATCACGGGGGCTTGCTCCCGCTCGTGTGGCGGATGGAAGGTGCCGGCCTGGCGTCTACGCGTGGGAAGGGCGGGCGCATCAGCAGAGTGACCTGCCCGTGCGGGTTCCGGAGCCCCTGCGGTACCGGGGTGTGGGACCTGCCCCGGCCTCGGAGTGGCTGGAGTCGCGGCAACCGGCTGCGGTTGCGGCGCCAAGGGGCGGGCGTCCTGGGGCAGCGCGCTCGCATCGTCGACGGAGGGAATCGCTACTAGGGCGTGTTTCGAAAGTAGCGCCGTCCGCCCGGAGGGCGGGCGCCGCGGCGTCTGGTGCGGTGCATCGCAAGGCGGAGGGTCGTCCGCGTACTGGGCGTACGCGGACGATCCCGACAACGCGGCGAGGCGCCGTGCCAGGCGTCGCGGCGCAGGCGGGACTTTCGCAACACGCCCTAGGAGCCGTGCCGGGATGACCACCAGGGCGGTGGTGCCTCCCGTCACGTTCTCCTGCAGGAGAACGGACAGCCCGTGCGACTGGGCGATCTTCGCGGCGACCAGCAAGCCGAGCTGCCCCGCTCGCACCTGGCCGCTGACGTCGACCTCTTCGGGGGCCTGGAGCAGGTGGTTCATCTGCGCCCGCGTCTGCGGATGCATGGGGATGGCCCGGTCCTCGACCTCGACCGCCAACCCGTTCGCCACCCGCTGCGCACGCACCATCACCTTCGTAGCCGGATCGGAACACTCACAGGCGTTCTCGATCAGCTCAGCCAGCAGGTGCGTCAGGTCCGGACCCATATGGCCGGGAAGGCCCAGCTCCGCGCCCACGGACCCCGCCGCAACCGCCACCCGCGGATACTGCACGACCTCGGAGACGGCGCCGCGCAGCACGCTCTTGACGGGAACGGGCCGACGCGCGCTGCGCAGAGACTGCCCGCCCAGCACCGCCGTGCTCTCGACCTGGCGACGCATCCGCGTCACGAGGTGATCGATCTCGAAGATCTTGGCGAGCAGCTCCGGGTCGTCGGTCAGCATCTCCAGCTGGCTCAGTGCCTCAAGCGCCTTGCCGACCAGCGCGTGCTCGCGCATGGCCAGGCGACGCAGCACTTCCAGGAGTACGACGGACTGGGACTCGTCGTGCACCCGTATCAGCGACGCGACGGCCCGCACTTGGAGAGCACTCAACGCCTTGTCAATCTCGGCGTCAGGGCTGGCAGGTGGCGCCTGCAGGTCCGGCAGCGGCGGGCGTCCCCCGCGGCACAGCTCGTCCGCCGACCACTGCACCGACTTCTCGATGGCCGCGGCTGCCCCTGCGATTGCTGCCAGTGCCGTTGCCCGGGCCTCCTCCGCCGCTGCCTGTATGGCTCCTGCAGCCGTTCGCGCTCCGCGAGCCGCCATCGTGGCGACGCCCGCGAGTCCGCAGATCAGGCCGGCCAGGAGCCAGCCGGGGCCCACCGCGGACACCGACCAGAGGGTGAAGGCGGCACCCAGCAGGGCGGCAAGGAGCACTAGGGGCAGTGCGACGGCGCGGTGGACACGGTGCAGGGTGAACGCGTTGATCGGAGGCCGCCGTCGGCGGTGGCCGGTGGCGGCCGGCCGTGCCGAAAAGGCGCTGTCAGGCATGGGAATCCTCGTCAGGGTGGGGGTGGCTAGGCGTGCTGCAGCGTCAGGTCTGCGCAGGTCTTGTGTGTGCTGCGTGCGGTCGAGCGGGGCGACGGAAACGCGACCGCGCCGCGGTGGGAGGACTGCGTCGCCAGGAGTTGAAGCAGCCGGGCGCTCTGGATCAGGCCCATGTGGCTGAATGCCTGCGGGAAGTTGCCGAGCTGGCGCTGCTGGACGGGGTCGTACTCCTCGGCCAGGAGGCCGAGGTCGTTGCGCAGTGCGAGGAGGCGTTCGAACAGGGCGTGGGCCTCGTCGAGGCGGCCGGTCAGGGCCAGGGCGTCTACGAGCCAGAAGGAGCAGAGGACGAATGTGCCCTCGTCTCCGCTCAGGCCGTCCACCCCGGTGTGGTCGCCGATGGTCGGGTAGCGGCGCACAAGCCCGTCAGACGTGGAGAGTTCACGGCGCACTGCGTCCACGGTGCCGATGACGCGCGGGTCGTTCGGCGGTAGGAAGCCAACGCGGGGGATCAGCAGCGTGGCGGCGTCGAGTTCCTTGGAACCGTAGGACTGGGTAAAGGTGTTGCGCACCGGATCGAAGCCCCTGGTGCAGACCTCGTGGTGGATGGTTGCCCGCAGCTCGGTCAGGCGGCCCAGGTCGATGTCGAGCGCGCCGGCTTCGGCCAGGCGGATGGTGCGGTCGATCGCCACCCAGGCCATCACCTTGGAGTGGACGAAGTGCTGGCGTGCCCCGCGGATCTCCCAGATCCCCTCGTCGGGCTCCCGCCAGCGCTGTGCCAGGTGCTCGACGAGCCGCTGGTGCAGCACCGCGGTGTCGGCACAGTGGGCCACACCGCTCTCGTGCGCGAGGTACAGGGTCTCGATCACCTCGCCGTACACGTCGAGCTGGAGCTGGTCCGCCGCCCCGTTCCCGACCCGCACCGGCGTCGAGCCCTCATACCCGGGCAGCCAGGGCAACTCCCGTTCCCGAAGATCACGCTCTCCGGTGATCGCGTACATGATCTGCAGGTTCTCTGGGGCGCCGGCCACGGAACGCAGAAGCCAGCGCCGCCATGCCTGCGCCTCCTGCCGGTAGCCGGTCTCCAGTAACGCGGCCAGGGTCGTAGCGGCGTCGCGCAGCCAGGTGAAGCGGTAGTCCCAATTGCGTCGGCCGCCGATCTCCTCGGGCAGCGAGGTGGTCGGCGCGGCGACGATCCCGCCGCTCGGGTGGTAGGTCAGTGCCTTCAGTGCGATCAAGGAACGGACCACGGCCTCACGGTAGGGGCCGTCGTAGGTGCACTGCTGCGTCCAGTCCTGCCAGAAGGCGAGCGTCTCGGTGAGCGCCGCGTGCGGGTCGGGGATCTCCGGAGCCGGTGCGTGGGACGGGCACCAGCTGAGCACGAAGGCCACGCTCTGCCCGGCGCGGATGGCAAAGGCACTGACGACGACCCCGTCCTTCTCCGCCTGCGGGACGCAGGTGTCGAGCCACAGTGCGTCCGCGCCGGCCTCCGCGACCATGCGCCCATCGGCCTCGTGGATCCACGGGCTGACGCTGCCGTATCCCGGCCGCGGACGCATGGCCGAAACCATTGCCACCTCACCGGCCAGACCCTCGACGATCCGGATCACCTGCGGTGCCCCGTCGCGAGGCGGCATGAAGTCCAGGACGCGGACCGACCCGGCCGGTGTGCGCCAAATCGATTCGAGGACGAGCGTGTCACCGCGGTACCGGCGCTCGGCGACCGCTCTGGGCCCGGAGGGGCCAGGCGCGGCCGGGGCGATCTGCCAGGTGCCGTGCTTGTGCGTGCCGAGCAGGCCGGCGAAGACGGCCGACGAGTCGAACCGGGGCAGGCACAGCCAGTCGATCGAACCGTCGTCGCAGACGTGGGCACTGGTCTGCATGTCGCCGATCAGGCCGTACTGCTCGATGCGCGGGAGGCGTTTCATCGTGTGGGTCTCCGTAGTCCCCGTGGACCCGGGGGTGGCTTCGGGGCCGCCGGGGCGGCCGGGAAGTGTCGGTGAGAGAGGCACGGTGGTTACCGGTCCGGGGGAGGACTGTTCTGCCTCGGCCGGGGATCCACGTCCCGTGGAGCAATGCGGTCGGTTACTCGCTCACCACGAAGAGCCAGCCACGCCATGGGACCGAGAATCAGCGCGATCAGAACTGCCCCGGCGGCGGTCATGTCCGGGGCACCGACGCGGCCAGAACCACGCACGCGAGGGCGAGAGCGAAGACCGCGCCGCGCAGCACGTTGATCGGCGGCTTCCACCAGCGCCGTCTCTGGACCGACTTCGCAGGGGCCACGTCGTGGGCCTGCACGGCAGCGATAAGGTCTTGGGTCGCCTCGGCCAGCCTGACCAGATGAACCCTGCTGGGCATGTAGCCATCGGGGAGGCCGCCCGAACAGAGCTGCTGCGCACGGAGCAGAGCTGGCTCTTGCGAAGGCGTCAGAGCTCCGAGCTGGCTGACGTGTCCTCGCAGCCGCAGTGCGAGGTCCTCCACATCGGCGGCAGTATCGGGTAACGGCGAGTCCTCGCCCAGCACGAGCGCCACCGTTTCCGTCGCCGAGGCCGCCGGGTCCCGTCGCAGGATGGCCTCACCAAGGGCGTGGCTTCTCCTTCCCTGATCACTGAGTTGGCACGCCCGGCGAAGGGCCAGCGAGGGACGCATGAC
Source organism: Streptomyces kebangsaanensis (assembly GCF_001906585.1). Taxonomy (GTDB): domain Bacteria; phylum Actinomycetota; class Actinomycetes; order Streptomycetales; family Streptomycetaceae; genus Streptomyces; species Streptomyces kebangsaanensis. Next base: position 24,181 of record NZ_JUJA01000102.1, read on the forward strand.
GCAACTCCTAGGTGAATCAAGCCAACTTGATCGAGGAACGCTGTGCACCGCAGGCAACTGACGTGCAAGGTGAGTGATCCTGCGGCTACGTTGAGCGAACCGCGAATCCCTGTCAGGGGGTATGCCTACGCGGCCCTCAAGGCCGTCAAAGGCGTCAAAGATCATTTCGGAACCGAGGGGCAGTGCATGGCCCGTGAGAGAAACGTCGCCCTTGCCGCGCTCCTGCGCGAAGCGGGCTGGTCCCAGCCCCAAGCAGCCGCCGCGGTCGCTCGCGTTGCCGCGGAGAGCGGTGTACGCGAACTGGAGGCCATTTCCCGCTCCCACATCGCCATGTGGGTCCAGGGCACGAAGCCCAGTGGACGAGCGCCTCATATCCTGCGTGAGACGCTGTCCCGCAGGCTCGGCCGACGCCTCACCCTCGCTGACCTCGGACTGGAAGATGGGCCGACAGGATCCACTGACAGTAGTTCTGACTGGAGCGTCGACCCTCTGACCGTGCTGGCCGAGCTGGGAAGCGACGATCTGGACATGCACCGACGCAAGCTGTTGGCTACCACCGCGTACTCGGCCGCCGGCCTCGTCCTGCCTGCCGCTCCATGGTGGGCAGCCGCCCCGGCCGCGGCGGCCTCGCGCCCTGCAGTCTCCTCCCGGCTGGTGACTCAGGCTGACATCGACGATGTCCGCAAACTGACCACCTTCTACTCCGCGAGGGACCAGCAGCGCGGTGGAGCCTCGGGGCGCTCGGCCCTGGCCGGCCATCTTCGCGACGAAGCGGTGCCGCTCCTGGGCAGCAGGTTCCGAACGGAACAGCACCGCCGGGATACGTACTCGGCCGTGGCAGAGATGACCTACCTCGCCGGCTGGATGGCCTTCGACGCCTCCGAGCATCGGACCGCCCAGCGCTACCTCACCCTCGCCGCACGCATTGCGGCCGAAGCCGCAGACGGACCGCTGGGCGGCCACATCCTGCGTGCCCTCGCCCATCAAGCAGTCGACCTCGGGCACCCACGCAGAGCGCTCGACCTGGCCGACGCCTCCATGTCCCGCACCCACTACGGCCAGGCCAGCTCGCGGGAGAAGGCCCTGCTCGCGGTAGTCCATGCCCGCGCCCTGGCCGCCGGCGGCGACCGCCGCGGCACTCTCGCGGCCATCAGTCGCGCGGAGAGGGACCTCGCACGTGCCGATAACGAGGACGCCCCCGACCGCGCCAGCTTCTTCCAGGAAGCCTCCCTCGCCCACGAGACTGCGTGTGCCTTGCGGGACCTGGGAAATCCTCTCGACGCGGAGTTGCATTTCCAGCGCAGCGTCGCCACCCGCCGGCGGCAGCAGTATGCCCGTACCCACAGTGTGACCCTCGGCTACCTCGGTGCTGTCCAGGTCCAGCAGGGACGCCTCGATGAGGCATGTGGTACCTGGGGACAAGCACTGGACGCCATGGCTGGCGTCCAGTCCGGCCGCGCCCGCGACGTCATCGTCCGCATGCAGAGCGACCTCTCGCCTGTGCGGCAACGTGGTGGCCGCCACGTCGCTGAACTGGACCGCCGGGCGCGGGAAATGCTGCGCGCCATAGGCTGACCACAGGGCACGTCCGCAGCTATTGACGGCAGCTGCTGAACACGCGACCCCGTTAGAGAGGAACGAGCGCCGATGGCAACTTACGAGGTCGAATCGATCGCAACGGTGGTCGGGGGCCACACCCGCGTTCAGGACGATTACCAGGGCGGAGTCGAGTCGGTCATCCGACTCAACGAGGCGTACCCCCTTGAGACGCTGCAGGGAATCGAAGAGTTTTCCCACCTGACGGTGACCTGGCTCTTCCACCTGGCGCGACCGGAAGACGTCCAGCTCCACGCACGCAGCCCCCGCGGGAATCCGGACTGGCCGTCGACCGGTACCTTCGTCCACCGCAACCATCGGCGTCCCAATCAACTGGCGATCAGCTACCCGCGGCTGCTCAAGGTCGAGGGACGGGACCTGTTGGTCACCGATCTCGACGCTGTAGACGGAACGCCCGTGATCGACTTGGCACCGTACTTCGAACAGATGGGGCCTCGTGGCCCGATCCGTCAGCCCGCCTGGCCCGGCGAGATGCTCGAACCGAATTACTGGGCGAAGGCAAGCGAACGGCCCTCGGAGCGCCCTGTATGACAGAAGCGACTGAGCTGCCCGGCTTGCCATTTGCATCGTCGGGAACCAACTGGAGGTCTGGCTCAAGCTGCAGCCCTCGCGTCTCGGAACTCACACCACGTCTCCTCGCCGTTGCTCTCCCATGCGTCTGAGATCGCATCGACCAGCCGGATCCCGCGCCCCGATTCGCCGTCGGGTCCGGCTTCCTTGAGCACAGCGGGCGCCGGGTTGTGGTCGGTTACCGAGACACGCACCACGTCGACGGCCACCGTGATGTGGAGCACGACTTCGCCCTCACCGTGGACCACGGCGTTGGTGACCAGCTCCGAAACGGCCAGTACGACGAACCCCGCCACCGGCTCCGAAACACGGCACCGCCGCAGGAACGCCCTGGCTATGCGCCGCATCTCCCCGACCTTCGCAAGGTCGGGGAGAAGGGCCGCCTGACAGGCATGGGATGCCGCCGGTACCTCTGCCCTCGCCCATGCGCCGGCCTCGTCTTCCTGAGCCGGCCTGACGCATGACGCGCCTGCTGTAGCCGCACAGCTGCGGATGCCCCCGCCGGGCGGGGCCGCCTCTTGGAGCCTGGTCATGTGGGCTATGGCACCGTGCGGCGACGCCGTCGACCAGGGGAATCCAGAGGGGGAAAATCATGTCAAGGGGGAAACTGAAGGGGGGAATTGAGGCCATGATTGGATTCCGCCCACCGACAGAGGTCACACTCATGCCAGACCCGTTCGCCGACCTGCTCCTCCGGCTTCGGCAGGAGGCGGGCCGGACACAGGAGGAGCAGGCGGAGGCGATCAACGCTGTCTCCGGCCGGGACACCATGACCCGCCGAGAGATCAGCCGTTATGAGAACTTCGAGAACATTCCTACCAACCACACAATCGGCCACATCGCGGCGGCCTGCGGTGTCCCCTTCGAGGAACTACAGCGAGAGGCCAAGGCCGCCCGCGCTCGGAAGAGAAAGGGGCATGCCGATGCAGGGGAGGACCAAGACGCCGTGAAGCGTCGCACGCTCCTGGGTAGCGCCACTATCGGCGTGAGCGTGGCCGCCGAGCCGTGGGGGCGCCTCGCCTTCGCCCTCAGCAAGGGGAACAAGATCGATTCGCCCGCTGCCGCCGCGCTCATCGACCGAGCCGCTGAACTGCACGTCCAGGAACTCAACCTCAGCGCGCGGCGGCTACAAAAAACGGTCGAGTCGCATCTTGACGCGATCACTGCGGCCCTGCCTCGTGCAGGCGAACACGAAGGCGCTCTCACCATCGCCGCCGGGGAAACCGCCGCTCTGGCCGGTTGGGTGGCCTGGGACCTGGGGGAGCACGACAAAGCCAACGCCTACTACAAGGTCACGTCGCAGTGCGCGGCGGCTGCCGGGCATCCTCCACTCCGAGCTCTGGCCCTGACCTACAGCAGCTACGGCGCTTTGACGCCAAAGGCGAAGATGGAGTTCCTCTCCCAAGCCGCCAACGACGTGCGAGGCCACGGTAACGCTACTGCTGCCGCCTGGGTCCTCGGTAGGCACGCGGAAGAAGCTGCGGCGGCCGGCGACGAGGTGGGGGCGCTCCAGGCGTTAGACCGAGCGCGCTTCGCCTACGATTTCGCGGACCACACCAGCGAGCAGGCATGGGTCAGGTTCGTGACCCCATACCGCATGGACTCGTTGGCCCTGTCCGTGTACGGCCAGCTGAGGCGCCCCGAGCTCACGTCCACAGCTGATACCGCGGTCGACCGCCTCGGAGACGGACTACCAGACGGGGGCGTCGTGGTCCTCGGTGATCTCGCTTCGGCCCTACTGCGTGGGGGTGACGTCGATCAAGGGGTGGACGTGTCAAGTCAGTTCGTCGCAGCTGCAGAGGCCAAGCCCAACACGATGGGCAAGGAGCGCGCATCGACTATCGCCTCGTCGCTCCCTGACAGTGAGCAGGAACTCGGCCGCTATCTACGGAAGTTCGCATCCTGAGACCCCACACGCAGTAAGCGGGTAAGCCCAGGACGCGACCGTCGTACGGGCGGCCCGGCGCTCCGCAGAACCTATGCCGTCTCCTCGATAACCCAGGACAGGTACGCCTCCGACCCGCCGGTCACGGGCAGCGTGATCCACTGGGGAACGTCGTAGGGGTGCTTCTCGTGCAGCCACGCCTCCAGTGCCGGGAGACGGTCCGTCGTAGTCATGTACGAGATCCGCCACTCCTGCGCCGTCTCGACCTTCCCCTTCCACCAGTAGAAGGCTGTGATCGGCGCATCAATGTGAACGCCCGCTGCCAGCTTGCTCTCGACCGCGCCACGGGCCAACGCCTTCGCCTGATCCTCGTTGTCGCTGGTCGTCTGCGCGATCACAATCTCGTTGGCCATGCAATTACCTCTCCAGTTCAGTTACCGCGACTCTACCGAGCCGTCAAGGGCACACGTCACGCTACTGAAACAGCATCATCCCGGCCCGTGCCGGACCATCCGCCAAACAGAGCGGCGTGATCATGCGGGTCACCGAGCCATCGAGGCGGCGACGCCCCTGTCCGAGGACGGTCACGGGTAGTTGCGGCATCGGGGGGCACAGAGCCGCGGGCACACCCGAGTGCGTGACCTGTGAACGTCGACCGCACGACGGCCCGTCCGCTACTGATGGTCTTCAAGCGGGTCGCCGTCGTGCCGTCGGAGTGGGATCTTGAACTCTATGGCCGCGGAGATGACGACGGCCGACGCGGCCACCGAGACCGAGTACGCCCAGTTTCGCGAGACGTACGGCACGGACGTCACCGAGGTGCGAAGGATACGAGTTCCTCCTCGCGAGTTGCGCATGGCAACCTACAAAGCCCCGTATGAGGCCACGCGACCGAGTGGCAAGCAGAGGCTCAGTACCGTGTCGACTGCCTGCATGGCCGTGCAGCGCCGTGACCCTGGAACTGGAGAGGGATCCATGTAACCCTCACGAACACTCCGACACTCAGGTGTTGTAGCTCTTCAGTTTCACTTCGCTCCCCAATTGCCTGCGCCCTCCACTGGTATGTCTGCAGCGTAGCCGGCGACCTCCGCCGCCTTCTTTTCGGAGGTTGTCGGCCGCTCGTCCGGGCTGGTCCCTGGCATCGTGCACATCGACATCACGGTGCGACCGAGTCAGGTGAAGGAGGAGCACGCCTTGCCCCTCTTCTCCGACGGAACGCCCCCTGCGTCTTTTGGTTGGCCTTCCCGCGGCTCGGCATTCGCCCACGGCAGACGAGAAACAGCCCCGAAGGACTGGAACCTCCTCTGGGAATATGTCAACGTACAACGTCCCGGAAAATACCAGGTCAGTGGCGGGATTCAGGATTCCAGGCCGACCTGCACGTCGGCCATGACGACGTCCGACACTTCGCGCTGCTCGGCCTCATCGCGGAGGCCCCGACCCAAGGAGCACCCCTGTCGAATGCCGCTCTCCGATCGGTCCGATTCAACGCCCCCATCTGCTCGACACTTGGTGCCCTGAACGTATGGACCACATCGGAGCGAGAGGATTGCGCCGCTCCTCCCCGGCGCTGTGCCTCTGTGTTTGTGCGACCGCGTTGACAACGGACTCGGGGTGTTCGTGACGGATGGCGCGGCCTTGTTCTCCGATCGCGCCGACTGGGCCCCTGCGTTTCGTCCGTTGCAATCGTCCGTGAGATGCCCTGCGGGGCGCAACATAGACCACGATCGCCGGTTGGCCAAACCGGCGATCGTGACGACCATTGAGGTGTTCTCGTGCGCCCAGCAGGACAGGAGGTGACACCGTGACGTAGCGGTGTTCTTGCTGTTCGTAAGCTCGTCGTCGCCTGCCGGTGGAAGTCCGGTCCGGGTAGCTGCCAGGAGGCCCGGTAGCAGGCTGGCGGCGTCGGAGGGAAACGTCCGGCGTCGAAGCCCAGCGTCAAAGGCCCTGTAAAGGGGGAGCGACGATACGGTCCGTAGCATCACGCGAAGCCTGCGGCGTCGTTACTCAGCCATCCTTTCGGGTGGAACGAGGGAGTGCCGAGCCCTTCGAAATCGGGGTGAAGGCCATGGAAGCGGTGAAGATCCTGGACGGGCAGCCGTGAAGGACTCCCCGGCGTATGGGGCGCGGAACGTATCGAGGGTGGCGGCGGGAACTGGGGAGGCCCTCCCTGGCCCGGTGACCTGCGGAGAATCGTCGCCGGAAGCTGCGCGTCCTATAACCGGTGATCCCGGGAAGTGGGCGTGAGCCGGGTGGGCGTCGGAGGTGGCCGTAGTACTGCTTGAGCCGAGGAGACAGCACAACTCCCGGTGAGGGAAGGGCCACTGCTTCGTCGGTGCGTCATGGTGACAAGGAGGGGCCCGGTGAGTGCCCATATGGCTAGTCCCGCCGTCGGGGGACGTTCTCCCTCGGACAAGGTCCGCGCTTTGCAGCATGCGCTTTACCGGTCGGCCAAGGCCGATCCCGGACGGCGGTTCCACGCGCTGGGAGACAAGATCCACCGCAGGGATGTGCTCCGGCGTGCGTGGGCCATGGTGCGTGCCAACAACGGCGCACCGGGCATCGACCGCACCACCCTGGCCCAGGTTGAGGAGTACGGCATCGACCGTCTTCTCGACGAAGTGACCGACGAGTTGGGGCGGGGACAGTATCGTCCCCAGCCCGCCCGCCGGGTGTTCATCCCCAAGCCGGGGGTGAAGGACGAGCGCAGGCCGCTGTCCATCCCGACGGTTCGTGACCGCATCGTGCAGGCGGCGATGAAGATCGTGCTCGAGCCGGTCTTCGAGGCCGACATGCTGCCGTGCAGCTTCGGGTTCCGCCCGAAACGCTCGGCGCACGATGCTCTGCAGGTGCTCATCGACGAGCACCATCGGGGCAGGCGGTGGGTGGTGGAGACGGACATCGCCGAGTGCTTCTCGGCGATCCCGCATGAGGAGTTGATGCGCGCGGTCGAAGAGCGCATCTGTGACCAGTCTGTTCTCAGGCTCCTGCGGCAGATCCTGCGGGCCGGGGTGATGGAGGACGGGCAGGTGCGGCGGCCGGTGACCGGGACCCCGCAAGGCGGTGTGATCTCACCGTTGATGTGCAACGTCTATCTGCACCGGCTGGACCGGGCATGGGACGAGCACGACGGAGTCCTGGTCCGTTACGCCGACGACCTGGTCGTGATGTGTTTCTCCCGCAGTCAGGCCGAGCGGGCACTCGCCCGACTGGCCGCACTGCTGGGGGAGTTGGGGCTGAGGCCGAAGGAGTCCAAGACGAGGATCGTGCACCTGATGACGGACGGGGAAGGCTTTGACTTCCTCGGGTTTCACCATCGTCAGGTCCGCTCCCGGGGACTGCGCGGACGCCGACGCGTCGACTTCCTGGCCCGCTGGCCCTCGGACAGGGCGATGCAGCACGCCCGCGACCGGATCCGGGAGATCACCGCCCGGCGCCGGCTTCCGCTGCATCCCGAAGCGATCGTGGGGGATGTGAACCTGTTCCTCCGCGGGTGGATGGCGTACTTCCGGTACGGCCATTCCGCCCGCCGCTTCAGCAAGATCGGAAGGTTCGCGCGGGAACGCGTCGCGCACTTCATCAGCAGAAAGCACCGGCGCAGCCGGGCCTTCGGCTGGTGGGTGCTGACCGTCTCGTCCCCGAATGAACTTGGCCTGATCAGCCCGTATGGAACCGTCGTGGCACCCAGGGCCGGAAAGCCCTGGCGGGAGAGGCCGAATGCCGTCGGTGAACGGCGTCGGTGAGCCGTGTGCGGGAGAACCGCATGCACGGTTCGAAGCGGCGGGGGCTGGAAACGGAGCGGAAGCACTCCGCCACCGCGCCAGCCCCCGACCCTACAGC
>NZ_JUJA01000103.1 GCF_001906585.1 Streptomyces kebangsaanensis
GATGCCCAACTTGCCCTCGATGCCGGCGAACGCGTCATCGACCACCGGGTCGGCTGCGGTCCTCAGTCCGCGCCCTCGGAGATCATTTCCAAGAGCGCGGAAGCTTTTCCCATGACCTCCAACGCGGCTTTGTTCCGGGCCAGTTCCTTCTCCAGCCGTTCCACCTGGCGGCGCAGCTTCTCGTTTTCCGTCTCTGCGGCCGACTTCTTAGGCCGGGCCGGGCTGGTGCGCTGGTCGACCAGCTTCTCCAATGCCCCGGCATCCCGCGCGGCCCGCCATTCCTTGACGTGCGAGTGGTAAAGGCGCTCGCGGCGCAGGACAGCGCCCTTCTCGTTCTTGGGTGCGGCGTCGTACTCGGCCACGATGCGCAGCTTGTACTCCGGACTGAAGGAACGGCGCTTCGGCCTGGGGGCCGGGTCGGACTCGGCGGGGTTGGTGCTGGTCATGAGGGGGTGGTTCTCCTGTCGTGCCCTCTCAGGCTAACCCGACTAAGCGGGGCGTCTCACCCAAGGCTGACAGAGAGGGGCTTGGGTTCGAAGGTGGTGATGGTCTTGGTCAGCGGTCCCGCGTCCGCAGGCGTGTACGCCGTGGACGTGGTGTGCCCTGCCGCGTTCGTGACGCTCAGTGTGCGGCCGAGGGTGTCGTAGCTGGTGGTGGCCACGGTCTGCCAGCCTGTCGGCATCCTCTCGCCGCCCGGGTCGGTGGTGGCCGCGTAGCCGGTGGCGCGGCCGGCCCAGGTGGCCTCGCCCCGAGTAGGCTTCTGCGTCGCCGACCAGGCTGTGGCGTTCGGCGTGTCGTAGACGGTGGCGGTGTCCGACAGGACGTCGCCACCCGTGGCGGAGGTGACCGGAAGGCTGAGGTTGGATTCCGTGATGGAGCAGGCCCGGCCGACGGTGCGGGTACGGGAAGCCAGGCCGGTAATGCCGACTGCGTCGTTGCGTGCGTACCAGGTGCGCGTGCAGGTCTCGTCACCGCCGGTGCCGGCATCCCCGGAGTCGCTGACGCTGGCGGGCATGCCGTAGTCGTCGAAGGTGGTGCTGACGGAGCGGGTGCGCCACGTCTTCGAGGCGGTGAGGTAGGCGTACGTGCTGGCCTTGCCGGTGCGTACGTAGCGGGCCACGTGATCGGCGGCATCGGGCGCGTTCTGCCGGGCGGTCTCCTTGGACCAGGGGTCGTTCACCGTCGCCGAGATCGGCGTGGCGCCGTCGTAGGTGACCTGCTCGCGAAGCTGGCCCGCATACTGGTTGCTGTCGGTGACCGAGGCCGCGCCAAGGTCGGGTGCCGCCAGCGGGGCAACGGTGACGGATTTGGTGGTGCCGTCCTTGTTCTTGTCCCCGTGCATGCCCTGCAGGTAGAGCGAGACCGTCCTGGAACGCGTCGTGCTCGTCGCACCGGTCCACGCGGTGACCTGGCGGTAGCCCCGCCAGTCCGACCAGGTGCGCTCGCCCTTCGGCGTGAACGGGTCGTCGCTGTGGTGCCAGGCCGCACCGCTGTAGGAGTAGGCGTACTCGACCGCCTCGTTGTCCGCGGCCGGGTCGGAGACGGTCACGGCCAGCACCCGGTACTTTTGGAACCAGTCGATCGAGGCATCCGAGGAGCCGTTGATGTGCCAGAACTGCGGGTAGCAGGAACGGGTGTTGGTGTCCGGTGCCGCGTTCAGTACCTGGCTGCGCACACATTCGGGAGCCGACGTGGTCACCGTGGTGATGGCGCCGGTCTCGGAGGTGACGGTCGAGATACGGGGCCGGGTCAGCGGCAGGATGTCATCGGTGGCGTCTACCCGATTGGGCCGCATCTGGTACGTGAACGAGATCGGGTTGAGGCCGATGCTCGTATCACCCGCCTTACCAGTGCGTTTGAGCGACTTCAGCGTGAGCACCTGGTCGGAGCTGTCCCCGATGTCCCCGCCGTCCAGGTACTCCTGGGTCAGCGCCCAGGAGTCCACCGGGTCGTATACACCGCTGGTGACGTTGTAGGAGACAGTGTCGATTCCGGTCAGGCGCTTGCGGGTGAAGAAGGCCGGGCCGGCCGCGTTGCAGTCGGAGCCGTCCTTGGAGCAGATCGCGTCGAACGGCACGTCCGGCCAGTTCTTGGCGGTGTCCTTCGTCAGGCTGGAGCAGTTGGAGGCAGTGCAGCGCTCGGCGTGGTCGAAGGTGACCTTCGCGTCCGCCTTGTCCGCGAACAGGGCGCCCTTGCGCAGCCCGTACTCGATCCGGGTGAGGTAGCCGCCCCGGGTATAGGAGGCGTTGGCGGTCTTCGACTTGTTCTTCTTGTAGTAGTTCGATTCCTTCGTGTACCAGTACGTGGCCGCGTTGCCCCGGGTGTCCTCGATATAGTCGAGGTTCCACCGCCACGCCTGCGTGAGAGCACGGTCGGCGAAGGCACTGCCGCCCGAGTAGCCGGGCTCGCCGGCGTCGTCGCCGAACACGGGCACCGCCCATGTGGAGTTGGTGCGCTGGGCGCCGGCGCCGTCCAGCTTGTTCAGGCCGAACACGTACTTCGTGCCGTCGCCGGTGGTGACGGTCCAGTACTCACCGTTGTCGTCGTCGTTGTCGGCTCCGGTGGAGCGCGTCACCTTCGAGGCGTCGTCGTTCTCCAGTCGCCACTGCCCGGTAGCGTCGTCCTTGACCAGGCGGGTCGACTTGCCGTTCAGCACCAGACGGGCGTTGTCGTACTTCCAGCACAGATCGAAGACCTCCGGATGCCCGTCGTCGTCGCAGGAGCCGTAGGTGCGCTCAATGTAGGACTCGCTGAGCGCGAAGCCCTCACCCACCGACGTGCCCTGGTTGTTGGTGGTCGCCGTCCGTCCGTCGACGCTGCCCGAGTCGTACGACAGCGACAGCGACGGCGTCGGGCCGGCCGCCGCGGGCGGCATGGTGAAGTCGTACGACCAGGTAAAGGACCCCGAGCTGCCGCCGGCCTGCCAGGACGAGGACGATGACAGCGGCGTCGCCGAGTAGTCCCCGGTTCCCTTCGGTGACTGCCCGGACCCGGCGTCGGCGGCGGTGACCGCGAGCACCGTCACTCCACCGCCGGCACTGTCCGCGCGTAGGAGCTGCTTAGACGTTCCGCTTGCCGCTCCGCCCAGGTGCACCTTCGCCGATACCGACTGGTGCGCGACGTCGTTGTCGGACGTCAGCGGTCGCTGGGTGCGGCATTCGGGTTTCTGCGGGGACGTCAACGCACAGGCGGGCAACTGCACCAGACGCAGCCGCTGCGACCACCCGCCGCCGATCGCCGAGGCGAAGCCGCTGTAGTCGACGCTCACCTCGGCGGTGCCCGCCGTGTCGGCCTCGGCCGTCAGCAGTACACCTGTGACTCCCGCCATCCGGGCGGCCCTCTGGTCCAGCACGTTGATCCGTGCCGTGCCGCCGGCCGCGGCCTGGGCCTTCGCGCTCCCGCCGGGTACCGAGCTCACCATGATGGGCACACCACCCGGCGAGGCGTTGGCCGTCCTGCCACCGGTGAGCCTGAGCGTGGCCTCGCCCTGCTTGGGCCAGGCAGCCTTCTGCTCCGTCCGGGCTTTTCTGGCCTGAGCCGTGTTGGCCTTCTTGTCCCGGGCGACCTTCTGTCGCGCCTTCTTCGCGCCCGGCCCCTCGAACACCTGGACCTTGCTTACCCGGGGCTTGGGCACATCAGGCCGTCCAAGGCCCCCCGATGTCGTGGCTTCGGCTACCTGTGCCAGCCCCATGGGAACCACCAGCGCGAGGGCGATCGACTGCACCAGCAGCCGGCCCGCGCGATGCCGTGCGGCTCCTGCACGTCGCCGTCTTGAGGTGCCTATGCCAAAGACCATCGTTTTCGCCCCGCCCAGTCCCGTAGAAAAGAAGTCCAGTCGTTTGCAGAACACCGGGTCTGCCGCACCCCCGGGGTGAGGACAGCTGCCTCAAGGGCTGCCCTCACCCCTTCCACGGGTCAGTCACCCACGGTTTCCTCGATCTGCTGCCCATCGGCCATCGCGCCGGCCCACAGGCGTACCTCTGCCACCTGGCCCGGAAGGAAGTGCCGCCATGCCCCTGCGGTGAAGCCCTTGCCGACAGCGAAGTCGCCCGAGCCGGCCTTCGCGGTGAACGCGCGGGGTTCGCCGTTCTGCATGTATCCCAGATAGAGGCTGATCGTGCCTGTCGTGCCTGCCTGGGCATCGAAGACGCCGGTCAACCGGACCATGCCGTCCACCAGTGCGCTCTCGTCGGAAGTCACGGCGCTGAACGTCCCGTCCGCGTTGAGCCGACCGAAGCGCCAGAAACCGACGGGCACGGTCTTCTCCTCGAACGTGTCCTCATCCAGCACGGTCTGCTTGCCTGTCAGCTCGTACCAGAGCCCCCATGCCGAACCGTCCGCCGTACGCTGCCCGAGCACCTGCCCGGT
>NZ_JUJA01000104.1 GCF_001906585.1 Streptomyces kebangsaanensis
GATGCCCAACTTGCCCTCGATGCCGGCGAACGCGTCATCGACCACCGGGTCGGCTGCGGTCCTCAGTCCGCGCCCTCGGAGATCATTTCCAAGAGCGCGGAAGCTTTTCCCATGACCTCCAACGCGGCTTTGTTCCGGGCCAGTTCCTTCTCCAGCCGTTCCACCTGGCGGCGCAGCTTCTCGTTTTCCGTCTCTGCGGCCGACTTCTTAGGCCGGGCCGGGCTGGTGCGCTGGTCGACCAGCTTCTCCAATGCCCCGGCATCCCGCGCGGCCCGCCATTCCTTGACGTGCGAGTGGTAAAGGCGCTCGCGGCGCAGGACAGCGCCCTTCTCGTTCTTGGGTGCGGCGTCGTACTCGGCCACGATGCGCAGCTTGTACTCCGGACTGAAGGAACGGCGCTTCGGCCTGGGGGCCGGGTCGGACTCGGCGGGGTTGGTGCTGGTCATGAGGGGGTGGTTCTCCTGTCGTGCCCTCTCAGGCTAACCCGACTAAGCGGGGCGTCTCACCCAAGGCTGACAGAGAGGGGCACAAGACGCCCTGATCAGGGCGCAACCTCTACCTTGCAACCCCTTTGAGGAGATCGAATTATGGCCGTGCGTACGCACTGGACCGTGGAGCACGCCTGCTCCCACCGCGCGAATCATGACCTGTCCAATCGCCCTGCCGACAAGCGGGCAGGCTTCGCCCGCTGGCTAGCGTCGAAGGACTGCACCGACTGCTGGAAGGCGGCGCGCGACGCCGACACCGGGTCCAAGGAGGAGTGGCTCGCGAGCAAGCGGGCCAAGGAGCAGGAGGCAGCCCTCGCGTGGGCGAAGCACTTTGACATGCCGCAGTTGGAGGGCCCGGACAAGGCCCTGGACTGGGGCGAACGCTCCCGCCACCAGCTGATGACATCCGCCCACACCGCGCTCGTCATCGAGGGCACTTGGGACGAGGAGGACTGGGCGGAGGCGGAGGAGAAGGCCCGCGCCATCACCCGTGCCGGATGGTGGATCGACCAGCGCGACGCCGAAGGCACTGACCTGCTCGAACTCCTCGACGCAGCCAGCGAGGCGGACCGCGGGACGGAGAACCCGTTCCGCTGACGACGGGGCAACATAGCCGGAGAACGCCGGTTAGCCAAACCGGCGTTTCTCCGGACTATTGATGCTTCCACCCCGCCAGCACTCGCGTGGAAGGAACTCATGTCCCAGCCCCCACCCACCTCGGCGTTCGCACCGACGCCAGACCCGCTCACCCCCGACCGGGACATCACCCACGCCCACTTCCAGGCCGGTGACACCGTCGTCGTCCTCAAAGGCATGGGCGGTGGAGAACTGTGGGGCGACGCCATGCGCGTCGTGGCCCCGTCCTGGCACACCCCGACCGACGAGGACGGCTGGCGGCTGCGTGATGCGACCGGCGGCGCCCAGTCCTACGTCACCGCCCACCCCCGCTACCTCGTGCACCTCTCGCGCCGCTGCCCGGACTGCCTGATCTACCTAAGGGCCATGGAGGAGGCCCTCCTTGCGCGGTTCGCCGACCGCGACGAGCTGATCGACTGCGGCTGGTACACCACCACCGCGCTGAGCCAGCTCGTGCACATCGCGGACATCCGGAGTGGCCGATGACTTCCCCCACGCACCGGCCCGGCCGTTCCGGCGCGCTCGACAGGGCCAGGGCCCGAGCCACCGCATCTCCGATCGATTCTTCCTGGCCGCTGCGCCTGGCCGAAGACCTCCGCGACATCGAGGCCGACTGGAGGACTTCGGCCGATGTGTGCGCGGATGCTGCCTGGGCGGCACGGTCGGCCGGCCGTAGCGTCCTGGCCCTACTGTCCCCGCAGGACGTCACGGCAACGGGCCGTGATCTGATCACCGCCCGTACCTTGGCTCATCTGTACCTGAGTGCGCTGCGGTTCGACTTCCGCTGCCCCACCCTCCAACGCCTCATCGAACAACTAGCGGAAACCGCGCGTCAGCCGCTGGACTGCTACACCCGGGCCTTGTACGCATTCGCACTGCTGGGCCAGTCTCGCCCGGAGGGCCTGGCGGTCATGGACGAGGTCCTCGCGGAGGCCGGGGAGCACACCAAGACCCTGCACGTCCTGCTGCACGGGCTGTGGCTCGGCCAGGACCTGGACCGGGGCGCGGAGCGTCTCCTGGCCCTCAGCTCCCGGCCGGCCCTCGCCACCGGCAGCGACCCGATCGTCCTCTTCCGCGTGGCGGGTGCCCTACGCCGGCTGGGCCGGTACGACGAAGGGCTGGGCGCCATCAACCGGGCGATCGACTGTCTCCCGCCGGGGGACACCTCGGTGCACGCCGACCTGGTCCGCGAGCACTCCCTGCTCTGCACAGCCCGCGACCTTCATCAGCACCGGCCGCCCACCCTCACATTGGGCGGGATACCGTCATGATCCCCCGCCTGCACGTGCGGACCCACTCACCGCGCGACCCGCTCGCCGAGGCACTCGGGCGGCCCCTTTCTCCGAACGAGGGCCTGACGGAGTACACCATCGTCGCCCACTGGCCGGGCCTGGACTACTGCACCCCGGACGACGAGCATAGAAACTGGACATCCGTTCAGTGGGCCGAGCACCTCGAAGATCCCTACTTGGAGCATCCGTTCACTGCCAGTGCGGACGACGACCGGCGGGCGATCCTCCATCTCGACATCCGCCTCCACCCCGACGACCGGGAGCTGACCGGTCCCGAGTGGGCCGAAACCGCTCACCGGTTCGCCCGAGCCACCGGTATCGAGATGCCCGGCGCCGCAGAGCACGGCTGGCGGTGGATCGCCGTCCAAGCACAGCCCGGACGCCTGGACCTGATCGCCAACCTGATCCACCTCGACGGCACGTGGCGCACCCCGCCCGCAGACATCCTGCGGCGCCTTGCGGACGAGGCACGCCGCATCGAACAGGACCTCAACCTGATCCCCGTCCGGACCGGTCCCTCGGCGCGGCCTGCTGTCCGTCCGGCGCCCACGGCATCCGCTCAGCTCGCGAGCGTCCTTGCGCAGCTCGCCGACGAGCAGGCCGGCCCGCTGGCGGCGGTCCGCGGACTGGTCGAGCACACCGCTCACCGCATCGCCCGCCAGCCCGGAGCCGCCGGCACCGGCACCGCGCACCGCCTGGAGCTGATCGCCCGCCGCCTCCACGCCATCCAGCAGGACCTGGACACCACTGCGGCCCACCTGGTCCAGCCCCAGATCGCCACCGCACCGCCCGTGGCCCGGCACACCGCCCACCGGACTCCGTAGGAGAAACGTCTCCTTGCCCCGCACCACCGACCGCTTCCTGGACATCCGCCGTGACCCGCACTCCGACGAACTCCTGGCCCATGGAGGTGACTTGGAGGCGCACAGCATTCTCCAACGGGCGGGTTTCATCGCCGTCCTCCGCCTCCACGAGACCTACCACCGCGCACCCACCGGCCTCACCCAGGGCGACGAGTCCCGCAAGCTCGCCCGGCTCGACACCGTGCTGGAGGACATGACCCAGCGAGCGGCACGCTTCTATCTAACCTTGAACGACGTAGCGCGTACGACGGACATCTCCCCGGAGACGTTCCTGCGGTACAAGCACGCTCTGCTGGCGCACATGAGTGAGTTCACGGCGGAACTGGAGCGCTACGCGCCCCGGCTGGCCGAGGCCGTGTACGAAGTGGAAGACAGCGGGGTAGAGACCCTGTTGGAGCGGGCCGCCGCGGTGGATGAACGGCCGATGATGCGGCCGGCCGCGCGGCTTGAGGACTGGCGCCGGCGATGGATGGGGCTGCGGCAGTGGTTCTTGGCCGACGGCCCTCTGGAGACCAAGGCCGCTCAGCTGCAAGACGCTACCCGCACGGCCATTTCCGGGGTGATCGCCCTGCTGCGGCAGGTGACAGAGTCACGCCGAGGAGGGGTGAGCCGGACCACCCAGCTGTGGCATCTGGCCGCCTGGGCAGCGGCTGCGCCGGATGAGCAGACAGCGAACGCGCTGGTGTCCGCCGCCTTCGACCTGCGTTCGGTACGGCATCTGTCAGGGGCCCACGACGATGACGACCAGATCTCGCCGCGGGCGACATGGTGGGATGCGCCCGGTGTGGAGATCAGCATCAGCCTGTTCCGGCATGGCAAGCGGCCCGCACCGGGCGGGCCGCAGCCGGTCCGTACGCGCCGTGGTGCGCACGCCCGGCTGCGAGAGCAGCAGCTGGCGGCTCGGGCCGCGGACCGGGAGGCCGCCACGGATCTCCTGGACCACGGTCCCCACAACCGGGTGCTGACCGAGGCAGAGACCCGCGCCGTACTCAAGCTGCTGACTCGCGCCCTCCAGGCGCGAACGGTCGTCGCGGGCCGACTGCGTTCGGGCACCGGCAGCAGCGACGTGCTGACGCTGCGCCTGGTCCCGAACGAGCGCGGCAGCCAGTTGCGGACCGAGACCGGCACGCTACACCTACCCGGCTTCGCCTTGGAGATCAAACCCCATGGTTCGATGCGCCGACGCCGAACGGAGAAGCCCTGAGAAGCCGTTATCAAAGCGATCTTGCAGCTTGAGGAACGGACGGGCGTGCGGGTCTTGCTCCCGTTCGGATGATCACGGACTGGCCGGCGCATGAAGGAAGGGCCTCCTGCGTAGCTCGGAGATGTCGAGTCAACAAGCACCCAGGAGGCCCAGGTGTCACAGTCTTCCGCGCCCGTCGCGTCGGCGTCCAACTCCGGCGTGTCGCGGTGCGATTGCCTCGCTCACCGGTTCGGCAACGCCGCCGACCACGAAGGCCGTGTGCGCCGCTACCCCAGCGATCTGACCGACGCTGAGTGGGCGGTGGTCCGCGACGCGCTGCCGATGCCGCGCTGGCTTCAGGGGCGGGGCGGCCGACCGGAGTCCTACTGCCACCGCGTGATGGTCGACGCCGTGCTCTACCTGGTCGACGGCGGCATCAAGTGGCGCGCGATGCCGGTCGACTTCCCCGACTGGGCGGCCGTCTACCGCTTCTTCCGCCGCTACCTCGCGCAGGGCCTGCTGGCCGAGCTGCACGACCGGCTGCGTCGACAGGTGCGCATGAAGGAGGGCCGTGACCCGGAGCCGTCAGCCGGGATCATCGACTCCCAGTCGGTCAAGGCCGATGCCGTGGTCGGTGCCGGCTCGCGCGGCTTCGACGGCGGAAAGAAGATCAATGGGCGCAAGCGCCATCTGGTGGTCGACTGTCTCGGGCTGCTGCTGGCCGTACTGGTGACCGCCGCCTCGACCACCGACCGCGACGCCGCGCACGCTATGCTGCCGCCCCTGCGCGCCCGGTACTTCCGCTTGAAGTTGATCTGGGCCGACAGCTCCTACAGCGGGGCGCTGGTGGAATGGGCCGGTGCCGCACTACGACTGGTGCTGCAGGTGGTCAAGCGCGCGGAGAACACGGTGGGCTTCGCGGTGCTGCCGCGCCGCTGGGTGGTCGAGCGGACCAACGGATGGCTGCTGCGCACCCGTCGCCTGGCGCGCGACTACGAGCGCACCACCACGGCCGCGGAGGCGATGATCTACTGGTCGATGACCGCGCTCATGACCCGCCGCCTGGCCGCACGGCGCTGAACCGGCCGTCCGGCTCCTTGACCAGCCAGCCCCGCTCGGCCACCCGCCGGGCCTTGGCTCGCACCCGCTCCACCCCGGCGGCCGAGGTCTCCCAGCCCAACCGAGCGGCGATCTGACGGCAGTTCAGCGGCCCCATCCCCTCCCGCACCGCCGCCTCCAGGGCGCCGATGATCCGCTGGTAGTCCGGGGCGAGGACGGCCGGCCGAAGGCCGGGCCGCCAATCGGGCACGATCGTGCCCGGCGCCGCGGCCGCACTCCGACCCCCGCTATCCGGCGGCGGACCGTCCGCCGCGCGGGCCTGGGCCAGCGCCGCCGCGAACTCCTCCCGCGCGATCACCGCGCGCTCGCAGGCCCGCTCCGCCTCGGCGAGCGCGGCCGCAGCGCGCTCTGCCTCCTCACGGCACTCCTCCAAGCGCTGACGCGCGGACAGCTCCCGCTCCTCCAGCAGCCCCATGGGCGACGGCATCCAGCCCTCCGACGATGCGGTGACACGACACCGCCATCCCTGCCGCCCACTCGCCGAGAACATGCCTGACCTGCGAAATCAAAGCCACCACGCTCGGATTGATAACGGCTTCT
>NZ_JUJA01000105.1:0-1277 GCF_001906585.1 Streptomyces kebangsaanensis
GATGCCCAACTTGCCCTCGATGCCGGCGAACGCGTCATCGACCACCGGGTCGGCTGCGGTCCTCAGTCCGCGCCCTCGGAGATCATTTCCAAGAGCGCGGAAGCTTTTCCCATGACCTCCAACGCGGCTTTGTTCCGGGCCAGTTCCTTCTCCAGCCGTTCCACCTGGCGGCGCAGCTTCTCGTTTTCCGTCTCTGCGGCCGACTTCTTAGGCCGGGCCGGGCTGGTGCGCTGGTCGACCAGCTTCTCCAATGCCCCGGCATCCCGCGCGGCCCGCCATTCCTTGACGTGCGAGTGGTAAAGGCGCTCGCGGCGCAGGACAGCGCCCTTCTCGTTCTTGGGTGCGGCGTCGTACTCGGCCACGATGCGCAGCTTGTACTCCGGACTGAAGGAACGGCGCTTCGGCCTGGGGGCCGGGTCGGACTCGGCGGGGTTGGTGCTGGTCATGAGGGGGTGGTTCTCCTGTCGTGCCCTCTCAGGCTAACCCGACTAAGCGGGGCGTCTCACCCAAGGCTGACAGAGAGGGTCCAGGTGTCGGCGTACGGGCTCTGGTGCAGAGGTGCGTACGGGTTGATCTGCAGAGGTGATCCGGTGTGTCGGGCCGGGTCCTGGGGCGGTGAGAGGAGCCTGTCGCTGACGTTGTGCGGCGACGAGGGAGGCCCGGGGCATGCTGCTGGAACCGGAGCGGTGGCTGGAACTGCGGCGCTTCCGAGCTCTGCATGAGGCGGGCGCGAGCATCTCGGAGATCGCCCGGGAGACCGGCCTGAACTGGCGCACGGTCAAGAAGTACCTGAAGAGCGACGGGCCGCCCGAGCCTCCGGCTCCGGCGCCGCGGTCGGATCTGGGCAACCAGGTGATCAAGCCGTGGGCGCATGTGATCGATGCCTGGCTGCGGGCCGAGGTGCTGCTGAAGGCCGCGGTGATCCATGAGCGTCTCGTCGAGCAGTACGGTTTCCCGCACCACTACCAGCGCGTCAAGCTGTATGTGCAGCAGGCTCGTCCCAGGATCGCGGAGGAGCTTGGATACACCCCGCGGGAGCTGGCCCGCCTGCACCGCCGGTTCGAGGTGGTGCCCGGCGCCCAGGCCCAGGTCGACTGGGGCGACGAGGGCGGCATCCTGGCCCATGTCGGAATCCCGAAGGTCTACTCCTTCCACATGGTCCTGTCCTACTCCCGGGATCCGTTCTGCTGCTTCACCACCAGCCAGAATCTTGCGGCCTTCTGGGAGTGCCACCGCCGGGCGTTCGCGCACTACGGCGGGGTGCCCGGCGTGATCGT
>NZ_JUJA01000105.1:1289-7704 GCF_001906585.1 Streptomyces kebangsaanensis
CCGTGGTCCGCCGCCACGTCGCACCCGGCGAGGCGGTCCCCCTGCATCCGGAGGCCGTCGCGTTCGCCGGGCACTACGACTTCGACATCGACGTGCTGGCCGCCTACCGCCCCACCGGCAAGGGCCGGGTCGAGCGCCAGGTGACCATCATCCGTGATCACGTGCTGGCCGGCCGGGCCTTCTCCGGCCTGGACGACCTGGACGGGGCATTCATGGCCTGGGTGCCCCGGCGGCGGGCCCGCACCCACCGCACCCACGGCGAAGTGATCGGCGTGCGGGCCGCACGGGATCACGCCGCGCTGCGGCCGCTGCCCGCCCGCCCCTACATCGTCGCCGACCGGTTTTTGCGGCACGTCGGCAAGGACTGCCTGGTCGCCTTCGACGCCAACCTCTACTCGGTGCCCGCCGCCAAGGTCCGCCACCGCCAGCTGGTCGAGGTGAGAGCGTCGGCCGCCACCGTCGCGCTGCATGCCACGGTGCCCGACGCCCAGGGCATCACGCTGCTGGCCGTGCACCCCAGGGCGGTCGGCCGCGGCGCCCGGATCGTGGACGAGGCGCACTGGCAGGGCCTGCCCGACGGACACACCCGCGCCACCACCACCGATCCCGGTGATCGCGGAACTCGCACCGGCCCGGCCCGCAGTGCCGGCACCGAGCCCGGCGGGCTGGTGCCGCTGCTGGCCCGGGCCAGGGCCGCTCAAGTCCACGTCGGCACCCGGCCGCTGGCGCTCTACGACCAGATCACCGGCACCCGTCCGTTCACTCCCGCCCCCATCGACCCCAAGGACATGCGTTGAGCGAGCTGGTCACCGCCCGGATCCGTGCCACCGCCACGAAACTCGGCCTGCCCCATCTGACCCAGTCACTCGGCGAGTACGTCGGCCGGGCCGACGCCGAGCGGATGGCCTACCTCGACTTTCTCGACCTGGTCCTGGAAGAAGAACTCGCCGTCCGTGAAGAGCGCCGCTTCCGCCATGCCCTGCGGCTGTCCCGGCTGCCGCACTACAAGACGATCGAGGAGTACGACTTCTCCTACCAGCCCGAACTCGACCCCAGGAAGGTCAAGGACCTGGCCACCCTCGCGTTCGTCGAGGCCAAGGCCAACGTCGCCCTGCTCGGCCCGCCGGGGGTAGGGAAGACACACCTCGCGGTCGCCCTGGCGGTCGCCGCCTGCCGGGCCGGCTACACGATCTACTTCACCACCCTCGACGACATGGTCCGCCAGCTCAAAGCCGCCGACGCCATCGGCCGCCTGGTCAGCAAACTCCGCACCTACCTGCGGCCCCACGTCCTCGTGGTGGACGAGGTCGGCTACCTCCCGCTGGAGCGTGACGAGGCGAACCTCGTCTTCCAGATGCTCTCCAAGCGGTATGAAAAGGGCTCCACCTTGCCGACCTCGAACAAGAGTTTCAGCGAGTGGGGCCAGGTCTTCGGCGACGACGTCCTGGCCACCGCCATCATCGACCGCCTCCTCCACCACTGCGAGATCCTCGCGATCAACGGCGCCAGCTACCGGCTGAAGAACCGCCTCACCGCCATCGACGGCGGCACCACCGCCGTCAGCTGACACGAACTCAAGCTCTGCACATCAGCCCGTACATACCTCTGCACTACAGCCCGTACGCCGACACCAGGTCAGCCGCGGACGATGTTCTCCGCCTGTGGCCCCTTCTGGCCCGGCGTCACGTCGAAGGTCACCTTCTCTCCCTCGATCAGCTCCCGGTAACCGGTACCGGAGATGTTGGAGTAGTGGGCGAAGCGGTGCTCCCGCGCACTGGGATACCGCTGTCGGACCTTGTGCATCCGGACGGTCCACCGGTGGTGGTAGACCCGGCTCGTCCCGCCGTCCTCCGCCGAACGCTGTGCGGGCACCTGGTTGGCGAGCCGGATGACGCGGACGTCGGGGTCCGCCGGCTGTGCCCCAGGCCGGTTCCGGGGTCTGTCCTCGCCGGGCTCCCGCGGGGCGTCGAGGACTGTGACGCCCTGGGCGGCGAGCCGCCAGAACGCGAACGCGTAGCGGGGGGGGCGAAGTCGTCGTAGGTGTCCTTGATCCGCCCGCCGTCCCACTGCCCTTCCTCCGGCGGCTGTGTGCGGTGTTGGGCGACCTGGTTCAGGACGATGTTGAGCCTGCGGTGCTCTTCGGCGATCTCGGCCTGCCGCTCGCTGCTCTCGGCGGCGAGGGCGCCGTCGGCCCGCAGTCCGTAGATCCCGTCAGGGACGAGCGGAGGAAGCGGTGATCCGGTGGCGCGCGCCTGGGCGACGACAAGGCGCCAGGACTCCGGCTGTACGGGGCCGTCGCGGTCCATGAAGCACGCGAGCTGGACCCCGGAGTACTGGGCGTCGGGTAGGACCTGGTGCTGGGTGGCAACGCCCAACGCCTCCTCCACGGCGGCCCACTTCACGGTTCGCCCGCCGCCGGGCGGCGGGCAGAGGCGTGCCGGCGGTTCGGTATGGCGCAGGCTCCGGGCCGTCCGCAGATCGCCCGGCAGGGCGCTGAACCGCGGCGAGGTCCCGGTGGCGTCCAGCACCACCGCGCGCATCCGGTCACCGACCGCGGCGCGGGGCGTGTCCGACCACCACGAGGGGTGCTCGGCCTGGTCGATGAAACCGTCGTGCCCGTCCGCCTGGACGGTGGTCCCCGCCGGAGCCACGGCCGTGACGACCACGTCGTACTCCTGATGACCGGCAAGCATGACGTCCACCCTGCACCATGTCGGCAGGCAGGAACACAGCGGGTGAACGTGCCGGAGCCCGACGGGAGTTGGCAGCAGTAAGGATGGGTGATGGGAGGTCAGCTGGTGTGGAGCGACCAGGGCTTCGAGGCGAGGGGATGAGGAGATCCCCCTGGCCTCCCATCGAACCTCTGATCAAGCCTGCATGAAGGTTTGCCAGGGCCAGGGACGCTACGGGTCTTCACCCGGAAAATGCTGGGGAGACCTGCAGTGTCACTGCTTCCGGGATACCGGGGCGTCAGTGAGAACCTTGCAGGTGGTTTTGCCGAGTGGAAGAGCAAGGACGTTGGTGCCTTTGTTGCACAACTGAGTGGCGAGCGTGCTGGTGTTCTGGTCGTTGTCAGCGGCGGCGGCGGTGCCGATGAGTCCGATTGAGGCCAGGGCAAGGGCGGCGAGCGTGGTGGGGATGCGCACGATGTCTCCTCTTGGCGTGGAGGTGGCCGCCTGGTGCGGCCCTATTCACAGCGTGAATGACCGTCACGGCGTGAGTGCCCGGTTTTGGCTGCATTGGTTCATGTTTTCACGAGGCCGGGCGAACGATGCCACCTGTTCGCCGCAGCACAGTCCTCGAACTGATCCCGCAGCCGCTCGGGGTACGGGCCGTACTCGCCTATCGGCAGCAACGGATCGGTCAACTTCCACTGCTCATCGCTCAGCTCGAGCCGGCCGGCTGGTGTCCTTGTCCGCTGCAGTCCGCTCTTCGGTGCTCCGCGTGATGACGCATCCAGAGCACGATGTCACAGACTCGTAGCGCGCTGATCGTCTCGGGAACTTGGGCGGAACGGCGCAGTGCCAGTAGCTTGTGGTGCAGGGCCCGGTCGTCGGCACGCGGTGCGGCATGCAGGTCGAGCCAGAAGGACTTGGGTCGTCCAAGAAGACAGCGCACGACCCGGTGAATCGCTCCGGGTCTGATGGAGCTCTGATGTGCCCCGGGTCTGGTGGAGTCGCCTTGCTGGACAGATGATGCTCCAGACACTCAAGGAGGCTTCAGTGGCCGGGGTCCCGGGTTTCCTGATCAGCAGCCGAAGATTCTGGCGGAGACCGCCACGGCGCGGAGGGAAGCCCTGTGAGCAGCGCTTGGAACCCGCCAGAAACACCTGAGGGAGTCCACCGTGTCCGAAGCCCGTGACCAGCGCCCGGAGATTGTTCCAACAGTCCGGGAAACCGGTGGACGGCAGAGGGCCTGGGCCGGACACGCTGCCACGGTGCTGGCCTTCGTCTTCGGCCTGTTCAGTTTCTACTGGGCGGCCGGAGGCACCTTCGGCCTCGACACCCTCGGCGGCGTGATCCAGCGGATGGCCGCACGACGGGACCCCGGATTCATCGCCGTCGTCTGGATCACCGGCGCACTCAAGATCGCGGGCGGTCTCTTCTCGCTGTCACTCGTCCGGCCGTGGGGCCGCGTCGTCCCCCGCCCGCTGATGCTCACCGCGGGCTGGGGCGGCGCGGCACTGCTGACCGTCTACGGGGCACTGCAGGTCGGCAGCCTGCTCCTGGTGGCGCTCGGCGTGATCACCCCGTCCGAACCCGTCGTGTGGAAGCCGCTGCTGTGGCGCCTGTTCGTCTGGGACATGTCGTTCCTGGTGTGGGGAATCCTGCTCTTCCTCGCCACCCGGACCTATGCGATGAACCATCCGCGGCGCCCGGAAAGCTGATGTCCCGCGCTCTGAACAGGCTGCGATCCGAGGGATTCGTCGACTGCACGGTGTTGCCGGATGCGAACCGCTCACGTATCAAAGCCTGGTACCTCACGCAGGAAGGCTCCCGTCCGACCCGGGACCTGTCTGTCCTACGGGGGCGGCCGCCCCATCCCATCACCTCGGCCACGGCCACGGCCACGGCAGCATCGCTGAAGACCCCCCACACTCGCTCGCCGCCGTGCGCGCCCATGTGGCCTTCGCCGAAGACGCTCGCCGACTTGGGCACGAGCACAGCCAGGGTCTCCGGAGGCGTGGCCCTGACAGACATCAAGCCCGCTCGCAAAGCGGCACTCGACGCCGGACGGGCGGCGGCCGCGCGACGCCGCCGTGCCGACAGCGCGTCCTCAATGTCCTGGCCGAGATGCGCAAGAGCCGAACACCGCTCTCCAACGCGGAGATCGCCGCCGCGCCGAGGCCATCCGCAGTACCTGCAGCGACACCACGGCATCAAGGCCGAAGCCGAGGCGGTACACGCTCATCTCGCCGGGCGATCGGCCGCGAGCCGCTGCCACAGCCTCAACAGGCAAAGAGGCTGCGCTGGAGGTCGAGAACCGCATGCTCCTCGAACAGAACACCGCCCTCCGGCACAACCTTGAGGGGGCACGAGCTCAGGTCCGTACGCTACGCGTCCAAGGACTCGGTGCCCGTGCCCGCGACAGCCTCGGCCTGCCGGCCGCACGGGAGGCCGAGGTGGCTGCGCAAGCAGCGAGACGCCGCTCCGGCCGCCGGCCGACGCGCCGAAGCCGACCCAACCGGCCCTCCCCAACGTCAACCAGCGCTTGATGGCGGAGAACAGACGTCTGCTCGAGGAAGCGACCCGATCACCCGTCCACAACCTCCCCGGACAGGACACCTGGACTAGGGACCCGCATGCACCTGGCAGGCCCACAGGCTTGGGGTCTGCGGATACGTGTCGCGCAGGGTGCGTACGGCCCGGTGCAGGGCCTCGGCCGTGCGGGCGACGTCGAGTGTGCCGTCGCCCGTGTTCAGGGCTTCGTACACGCTGAGCGCGACCTCGGCCCCGATCACGTCGTCGACCTGCCACAGCGAGCCGACCACATGGGGGAAGCCCGCCATCTGGAAGGCGCTGACGATGTGGACGGCCTCGTCGGCGAGCTCAGGGCTGGTGCGCAGGGTGTCGCAGGCGGAGAGGTAGGCGAGCCGGACCGACGGCAGCCGGAGCCGGGCCAAGTCACTTACTGTCAAAGGGTGTTCGACGTGGTCGTGCAGGACGAGCCGACTGCCGGACGGGCGCTCCAGGTCGCCCAGGGCGTGACAGGCGAAATGCGCGTAGGCGTGGCGGTGCAGGGCGGAGACGACCGCAGAGTGGGTGGCGGATGTGTCCGCCAGCAGTGCAGCGCCGGGGAGCAGGCGAGCCAGATGCTCGGCTTCACGGCGTGCGCCCGGGAGTGGGGCCTGTCCGGTGGCCTGCGCGACGCTCACGACGAGGGTTCCGGTGCCCGCCGGGCGGGCGGCGCGCCGGCGGGCGTGGTGCAGCGCCCGCAGTGTCGGCGTGTACGAGGAGATCAGCCGGTCCAAGGCGCCGGGGGTACCCCCGGCGGGGGCTGCCGCGTGCAGGGGCAGTGTGCCGAGGAGGCCGCCGAGCGACCACCACACGCGGGTTGCTGCGGGGAGGCGGTCGAGGACCGGGCCGGTGACCGCCTGCCACAGCCAGGCGAGGGTTTCCCGTACATCCTGCTGGGCGCGCTGCGACTGCTTGCGGGAGGTTCCGGGAGTCTCGATGCGGACCAACGCGTCCTCGAAGGTCCGCCGGCGCGTTGCCGTCGTCCGCGGGTCGAGGCCCGGGAGCGGTACGGCGTCGATGGAGTGCTCGGTGACGACCAGGGCGTCGCTGCCGTGCGGGGAGACGTTGACCAGGACCACCGGGCCCGCCGCGGCGGTCGCGCGCAACTCGCGTTCGTCCCAGTCCCGCACCGGACGCAGCAGGCCCAGTTCGGGATGCTCGGCGCGGATCCGGTCGGT
>NZ_JUJA01000105.1:7716-13369 GCF_001906585.1 Streptomyces kebangsaanensis
CCCGCCACTCGGCAGCCAGTCGCTGCCGCAGATCGGCGCGGGCGTCGGGGTGAGCCGGCCCTTCTTCGAGGAACTCCCGGCTGTCGGTCGCGGTATCGAGGGCCTCCCGGAGTTCTTCGAAGCGGGCTGCGAGGTCGGGGGCGGTCTCCCGGAGCCGGGTCAGATCGCTGTCGGCGTCGAAGGCGTGGGAGAGGATCACGCCCCTGGCCTGTTCGAGCAGACCGACCGCGAGCCCGGGCCGGTCGCAGCGCACCGCGCAGGCCGCCGCCGCGGCGCCCAGTCCGACGGTCTGGCTCAGCAGGTACTCCTGGTCGTCGCGGACGAGATGGCGGGGCGCCACGGAGTGCAGTAGGTCGACCGCCACGACATAGCCGTCCAGGGCACGCTCCCAGTCGCCCAGCTCCGCCCGGACGTCGCCCCAGGCCCGTGCCGCGTCCAGGCGGTCGGAGGGCGCGCACTGCTGCTCCAGGGCCGCTGACCGGAACAGGTCGGCTGCCTCGACCAGATCGGCTCCACGGCGACGGCGGCCGGGTCCCCGGTCGCACAGCGCGCTGCCGAGGAGCGTCAGACGGGACGCGCGCCGGGGGTGGCCGGGCGGGGTGGCCTCGACCGCCTGGCGGAACAGCGCGACCGCCTCGTCCCGGGCGGCCGGCGACAGCCGGCTACGGGGGCTCAGGAGCCGTGCGCTCGCGGCCACCGTCAGAGCACTTGGCAGGTCGGGGGAGTTCGCGGGCAGCGTCGCGATCACCGCGTCGGCCAGTTCGCGTGCCTCGCGGACGTCGCCGATCCGCAGCGTCCACGAGAAGCGGGTCATCAGGGCGGTGGCGAGGTTCTGGCGTCGGCGGGGAAGCCGCGGATCACCCTCCGGGGTGAGGGCGAGCGCCTCTCTGAGGAGCCGTACCGCCTCGTCGAGTTGGGTGACCGGATCGGCGGCGCGTTCGATGCCCGCGACCAGACTGATCCCCATCGAGCTCAGCAGCGCCGCCTGGTGCGCGCGGCCCAGGCCGGGCAGCGCGGCGGCCCGGCGCCGGCACTCCCGGGCCTCCCGCAGGTCCTCGCCGTCCTCCGTCAGCCGGTGCCGCAGACCCAACGCCGCACCGAGGTTGAGCAGCCGCACTCCGAGCATCTCGTGCCTTTCGGGGGTGAGCGCCACCGCCGCCCGGTGGGCCCGTACCGCCTCATTCAACTCCTCCGGTTTTCCGGAGCGTTGATGGCTGGCGATCAACACCAGGCCGAGATAGTTGAGTGCTGTGGGCCGCTCCGGGTGGCCCGGCGGCAGGAGCTCCTCTGCCTGCCGCAGTCGGCGCAGCGCCTCGTCCAGGTCCGCCCTGTTCGCTTCGGGCTGGCGTGTGTAGCGGCTGTACAGGGCCGTCGCGAGAGTGAGGAGCGGCAGTTGCGGGCCGTCCGTCGCCTCCGTGGAAGCGGTGGCCGGGTCGGCGAGTGTGAGCGCCGCGTCCAGATCGGCCGGATCGCCGGTCACGACGGAGCGGTAGCGCAGGGCGTTGCCCAGGGCATTGCGCAGGGCCGCGGTCTCACCCGGATTCCGGGCAGCCCGGAGCGCCTCGGTCAGCACGGCGACCGCCTCGTGCAGGTCCTCCACCCGGCCGGTGTGCTGCGCCCTCAGTACGAGCGCCACGCCCAGGTCGTGGCCCGCCGCGGCAGGCCCCTCGGGATGGCCGGGAACGGCCCGGCGGCACACGTCCACGACCTCGTCGCACTCCTCGGGCGTCGCGCCCTCCCGCTGCCGCAGCAGTAACAGTGCGCTCCCCAGGGCGCTGAGACAGTGGGGAAGACGCGGGCTCCCGGACGGCAGTTGAACCAGCACGTCACGCGCGAGACCGACCGCCTCGTGCAGGTCCTCCGGCTCGTAGGACCGCATGTAGCGCTCCCGGAGCAGGTCACCCAGACCGTCGAGGGCGAGGAGCCGCTCGGGGGAGTCTGCCGGGATGCCCTTGAGGGCACGGTGGGCGAGTCTGACCGGATCCGCGTCCCCCAACTCCCCGAAGGGCCAGGTCATCCCGGCGAGGGCCAGCGCACGGGACAGGTCTTCGCGCCGGCCCGTGTACCGGGGGTCGTACTCCGGCGTCGCGAGGACGGCCAGGCTGCCGCCCCCGATCGCGGTGGCGCGATGGATCTCGCGCGAGGGTGCCACGGTGTCCAGCAGCGCGGCCATCTCGTGGAGCCTGCGGACGTCTTCGGAGGCGTCCGGCGGCGGGTTGTGCTGCCGTCCCTCCGCCGCGATCATGGACGCGGCACACTGGGCCGACCACTCGGGGGGACCGTCCGCGTTCGCCGGGTCGGGACGCATGGCGGGATCGGTGGATGCGTAGCTCGCCGCCAACTCCGGCGGCACCAGCCCCGGATCGGCGACCCACACCGGGAAGAGCAGCGTCCCGGCCATGGCCCCGTGGACGGCTCCGCGGTCCCCCGGGTCGGCCATCGCACGGGCGACGCAGAGCCAGCCCGCCGCGTGCCGGGCCTCCATGTCGGTCCTCGTGTCGGTGGTCCGCAGCAGTCCCCTGAGTTCAGCATCCGTGTCGGACCCGAACACCACGTCCGCGTCCACACCCCCGTCCGCCGTCCCAGCCCGGTCGAGGCGCGCACGGATCGCCTGCAGGAACCAGTCCCGGTCGTACCTCACCCCGTCGCTCCCCCTCGGGCCGTCGACTCCGACGGTGCCAACTCACACTCAACTCTGCCTTATTTCCGGCACACTTGGACCATGACCGCATCTCCCGACTTCCTCCAACCCGGCCACAGGGCGGCAGCGGCGTTGTGCGCCCTGCTCGGTTCGCCGGAGGACCTGCGGCAGCCCGGGGTCCGGGAGGCGGCCGAGCGTGCGCGTGACCTGCTGCAGTCGGGTGCGGGCGCCGACGAACTCGCGACCTGCTACCGCGTTCTGGACACAGCGTTGCGCCAGGCTGGGGACGCACGCGGTCTGGTCAACGAATCCCGAGGCGGAGCGGCCCCCGGCATCACGCCCCACATCAGGGTGGCCGTATGCCCCGGACCGGCCCGGTGCAGCCGCATCGAACGGGCCCGTGACCTGTTCCCCGCCCCGCACTGCGCCGTCAACGGCACCCGCATGCTCAAGGGCCGACTGGGCCCCGCACAGTAGCCCCGTCCCATGAACCCCCTCCTCGCCACCCTGGGCGACAAACTCACCGAACGCTGGCTGAACCTGCTGGTCCTCCCCGGCGCTCTCTTCCTCGCCGCCACAGCCGTCGGCACCACCCTGGGCCACCGCCACTGGCACGACATCGACCGGCTGCGCACCACCCTGGACGACCTTGCCGCCCTCCCCGCCCTCGACCGCACCGGCACCGCCGCACTCCTGGTCGCCCTCGTCCTGCTCACCGCGACCGCGGCCTCACTCGCCGCGCAGTTCCTCGGCAGCGTGATCGAGCGGTACTGGCTCCGCTTCGGCCGGGACCCGCTCTCACGCGCCCTGACCGCACGCCGCACCCGCAAGTGGCAGGAGAGGGACGCGAAGCTCGGTGAAGCCGTCGGCCATGCCCACCAGACAGGCGCCGGACCCAACGGTGCGGTGATGATCCCGAGCAGCTCACTGGCGCGGATTCAGGCTCTCACCGAGGCCCGCGACCGTGTCGCGCTGCGTGAACCGGCCCGCCCCACCTGGTACGGCGACCGCATGCAGGCAACGGCCGACCGCGTCGAGGCCGCCTACGGAGTGGACCTCGCCGCCCTCTGGCCGCGGCTGTGGCTGATCCTCCCCGAACCTGCTGTACGCCAGATCCAGTCGGCCCACGACTCCTTCGGCGCCGCCGCCCGCCTCGCCGCCTGGGCCGTCGGCTACGCCCTGCTCGCCTGCTGGTGGTGGCCGGCCGTGCTGGCCGCCCTCGGCTGCGCGGCCGTGGCCCGTTCCCGCGCCCGCACCGCCCTGGACGCACTCGCGGGCCTCATCGAGGCCGCCGTCGACGTCCACGGCCGCGAACTGGCCACCCGGGTCGGCCTGGTCTCGCCGGAGGCGCCGGGACGGCTGGCCCATGACACAGGGGACGGGATGTCGGCGGTGTTCAGGAAGGCCGAGTGACGACCAGGTACGTACGGGTGGCCCGGGCGTTGTACAGCGCGAGCACGGTCGCTGCCAGGCCGCGAACCCCCAAGGAGTCCCCTGCCATGGCTCATGATGCGCCAAGGGAAAGACCGGAGCCGGCCAGTCCGTCGCACACCAGGGCGAACGCTCCGACGCCGGAGCAGACCATCACCACGACGAACTGACTCTCCCACCAATCCATGTGTCTGGGCCGGCCGCGGAACAGCACCGGCCCGTACCGGAGCATGACCGCGCCCTGCCCCATGACGACGACGCAGAGCACGATCGCCACGACACCGAAGGGCACCCGGTCCGCTCCGGGCTCGGCATCGGCGATCCACGACACCGACGCGTGCACGCCGCAACCGCCGGCGAGCGCCAGGTGCAGCGGCACCACCCACTCGCGCATCAGCTCCCGCCGCTCGCGCCGCTCGCGCCCGAGGATCCCGTACGCGATGCCGGCCGCTGCCGTGGCGGCCGCGGTGCCCGCCCCGACGTACTCGAGGGCCGTGAGCGCCGCCTCAGGTTCCTGCCAGTAGGCGCAGCCGCCAACTGCCGCGCTGAGGACGGTCAGCCGGACCACGAGGCGCTGCCGGCCCGGCTGGCAGGAGGCGCGGTGCACAGTACCGTCGGCCCTCGGCGGCACCCGGGTGCCGCGACGGAAGAACGTGCCGTCGGTCCGCTCGATGCCGTCCATGTCCCGCCCGGCCAGGAACCGGCCCACCCCACGGGCGAAGTGGTCGACTGCACCCTCCGGATCGCGGTCGAACCTGCCCTGCGCACCGGGCTGTTCCGCCCCGGCCTGCGCGAAGCGCGCGGGTTCGAGGAAGCCCGAAGCCGAAGCCCACCGGAGCTGCACGCCGGCTCCCTGCCTCTGGGGACCGCCGTAAGAGTTCGTACCGGCCCTGGAGCCCTGGCGGCTCTGTCCGGATCGTCGGCCGGGTGCCGGACCTCTCCGGGTTTTCCGATGGTGTGAGTCGCTGCGGAGAAATCCCGCGACGGTTCTCACGGGTCGTGCCAGTGGGGTCTGCGCAACCCGGAGCCGACCGGCATGCCCGAACCGGTGCTGGACAAGCTCGTCGACCGACTGCCCCAGGAACTGGACGAGTTACGTGAGCAGGGACGGCTCCAGCAGCGAGGAGGCGAGCGCATCCGTACTCGCGGCGCGGGAACCAAGGACAAGCCGACCACCGCCGACGAAATCCTGGTCACCGTGCTCTACCCGCGCAAACTCGGTATCCGGGACCTGCTCGCCCAGCTCTTCGGAACCAACGGCAGCACCCTCACCAGAGCCGTTCGCCGAGTCCAGCCCCTCCTGGCCGAGCACGGCTGCACGACTCCACCCTCGACAGCCGGGTTGCGGACGCCCGCCGACGTCACCGCGTTCCTCGCGAACAGCAGCACCACGGAGATCAAATCAGCATGTCGATTCCCTGCGAGCCCTCAGCAAGCCGCTCTTCACCTGGAGGACGGTACTTTTCGGCAAGCGCCGGGTACCCCGGATTTCACGTCCTCCAGCTGCGGAAGCACCTCACTCGCGATGAGTTCCAGGTGGTCGAGGTCAGTGAAGTCGGTCAGTCGCAGATGGAGCCGGCT
>NZ_JUJA01000105.1:13384-37322 GCF_001906585.1 Streptomyces kebangsaanensis
GCCGCTCGACGAGCTGGGCCGGGGATCCGACCACCGGATCCTCCGGCGGCAGCGCGCTCTTGACGTGCAGCGGGGCGGCCCGCCGCTGCGCCTCCGCGTCGGTACGGCCGATCGCGACCACGACACCGGCCGAGAGCACCAGCGGTGGCCGACCGGCGTCGGCCCGACCGGTCCGGTCACATGCCTCGGCCACCCGCTGGTACGCCTGCGCCGTCTCCGCCACCGACTTGAAGGGCATGTTGAACTCATCGGCGTACCGGGCGGCCAGCGCCGGGGTGCGCTTGGGTCCGCGGCCCCCGACGATGATCGGCGGCCCCGGCACCTGCACCGGTTTCGGCAGGGCGGGCGCGTCGACCAGCCGGTAGTGGTCGCCGCGGTAGCTGAAACTCTCGCCGACCGGTGTACGCCACAGACCGGTGATCACGGCCAGTTGTTCCTCCAGCCGGTCGAATCGCTCCTCGACGGCCGGGAACGGAATGCCGTACGAGGCGTGCTCCCGTTCGTACCAGCCGGCGCCGATGCCCAGCTCCACCCGCCCGCCGCTCATCCGGTCGACCTGTGCCACCATCACGGCCAGCGGGCCGGGCAGCCGGAAGGTGGCCGAGGTGACCAGGGTGCCCAGCCGGATCCGGGAGGTCTCCCGGGCGAGCGCACCCAGCGTCAGCCACGCGTCGGTGGGGCCGGGCAGTCCGGGATCGGCGCCCATCGCCTGGTAGTGGTCGGCCCGGAAGAAACCCTCGAACCCGCCGGCCTCGACGAGCCGTACGAAGCGCAGCTGATCGTCGTAGTCGGCGCCGCGGTGCGGCTCGGTGAAGACGCAGATCCGCACGGTCATCGCCCTTCCACTCCGGCCGGCGCCGACATGTCCCGTTGCATCAGCAGTTCGTGCAGGTCGGCGCTGCACCGGGCCACTTCGTCGAGATGCGCGGTACGGCCCAGCGTCCTCGGTCGGGGGATGCCGATCTCGACCACCTCGCGAACCCGGCCCGGGCGCGGGCTGAGCACCACCACACGGTCGGCGAGCAGCACGGCCTCGTCCATCGAGTGGGTGACGAAGACGACGGTGGCGGAGTTCTCCATGTGGACCCGCTGCAGCTCCGCCGCGAGTTCCGCGCGGGTGAGCGCGTCGAGCGCGGAGAACGGCTCGTCCATGAGCAGCACACGGGGCTCGCCGATCAGCGACCGGCACAGCGAGACACGCTGCTGCATACCGCCGGAGAGCTCGTGCGGCCGGTGCTTCTCGAAGCCGCCCAGGCCGGCCGTCTCCAGCAGCCGGTACGCCCGGGCTCGGTGCTCGGCCTTGTTCCAGCCGAAGATCTCCACGGGCAGCAGGACGTTGTCGAGAACGGACCGCCAGGGCAGCAGGGCCGGCCGCTGGAACAGCATGGCGACGTCCCGCCGGGCTCCGGTGACTCGTTCGCCGCCGATGGTGATCTCACCCTCGGAGACCGGCAGCAGTCCGGCGATCAGCCGGAGCAGTGTGGACTTGCCGCACCCGGACCGGCCCACCACCGCCACGAACTCGCCCTCGGCGATGTGGAGGTCGACACCCTGGAGCGCCACCGTGGAACCGGACCGGCTGGTGAAGGTCCGGGATGCACCGGTGAGTCTGATCATCCGGCGGTCTCCCCCATCCACTGACGATCAACAATGCCGGCCGGTTCCCAACCCCGGTCAGGTTAGCCGGACCAGGCGGCTCAGCGGTACCTGTCGTCCTGTCAGCGATTTCTTCGTACTTGGTGTCACACAAGCGGGGTTCCGTACGCTGTCACTCATGTGAAGTGTCATGTACCCGGCGGTTCCGTTACGCCGTTCTGTCTCGACGACCCCTCCGCCGGCGCAGGCCGGCGGTCGGAAAGGACAACACGGTGCACATGCACAGACTCGCCCGTACGGTCGCCGCGACGGCCCTGGCCACGGTGCTGGCGCTGGTGTCGGGGTGCGGCGGATCCGACTCCGACACGGCCGCCGGTGCGGACGGCACGGCGTTGGAGAAGGTGACCTACCTGACCTCGTTCGGCAACTTCGGCCGGGACGCGTACGCCTGGGTCGCGAAGGACAAGGGGTTCTTCAAGGAGGCCGGTTTCGACGTGGAGATCAAGCCGGGCCAGGGCACCGGCGGCGTGATTCAGACCGTCGTGAGCGGCCAGGCGCAGTTCGGCCCGATCGACCTGACGGGCGGTCTCCTGCAGATGGGCGGCGGCCAGGCGAAGGACTTCGTCGCGGTGGCCGCCATCCAGCAGCGCACCATGGCCGCGATCGCCACCACCGAGGGCAAGGGCATCGCCGCCCCGAAGGACCTCGAGGGCAAGCGTCTCGCCGACACACCCGGCTCCGTCGTACGCAACCTCTTCCCGACGTACGCCCGACTGACCGGGATGGACGCCTCCAAGGTGACCTGGGTCAACGGCGACGCGCAGACCCTGATGGGCACGCTCGCCGGCGGCTCGGTGGACGGCATCGGCCAGTTCGTGGTGGGCAAGCCGACCATCGAGGCGGTGACCGGGAAGAAAGCCGTCCTGCTGCCGTACAGCGACGTGATGCCCGATCTCTACGGAAACGTACTGATCACCTCGACGAAGATCGCCGAGCAGAAGCCGGAGATGGTGAAGCGGTTCGCCGCCGCGCTGCTCAAGGGCCTGGAGTACAGCCTGGCCAACTCGAAGGAGGCCGCCGAGATCCTGAAGCGGAACGTGGACACCACGAACCCGGCTGCCGCGGCGGCCGAGTTGGACCTGATGGCCGCGTACGTCGCGCCTGGCGGTTCCGGCTCCGCGATCGGGACGCTGGACTCCGGGCGGGTCGCGAGAAGCATCGCGATCCTGCAGGGCGCGGATGCGCTGCCGCAGGGCATGACCCCTGAGCAGATCATCGACTTCGACCTCGTACCGAAAGCCTGATCACACTGGTTGCCCGAAGGTGTGCTCCCCGTCGGCGACCGGCGGGGGCATCGGCACTGCCGCCCCGACTCCGCGCTGAGCGGCCCGGGTGAAAGGAGGTGCCGGGTGGCCCGAGGAGGATGGGATGACCGAACTCTCGCCGCCGCAGCGGACCTCAGCGGCGGGCCCGGAGCCGTCGTCGGCGTCGGCACCGCGATTTGGCCTACAGCGCGGAACGGGTGCCGGCACCGTGCTGCTGCCCTCGGCCGGGCTGCTGGTCGCTCTCGGCGTGTGGTGGCTGCTCACGTCGGTGCTGAAGGTGGTCCACCCGGCGGTGCTGCCTCCGCCCGGTGCCGTGCTCTCGGCGTTCGCAGCAGCCCCGGCCCGGTTCCTGGAGCACACCGGTGACACCACGGTGGAGACGCTTGCGGGCTTCGTGCTCTCCACCGCCTGCGGAGTTCTGATCGGGCTTTCACTGGCCGGCTCGCCGTTGTTGGAGCGGATGTTCACGCCGCTGCTGGTCGCCGTCAACGCAGTTCCGAAGATCGCGCTCGGGCCGCTGCTCGTGGGGGCGCTCGGCTGGGGGCAGAAGCCGGTCCTGACCATGGTCTTCCTGCTCTGCTTCTTCCCGATCGTGCTCTCCACCGCGACCGGCCTCACGTCGACCCCGGCGGACCTGGCCGAGCTGGCGCGCTCGCTGGACGCCTCGCGCTGGCAGGCGTTCCGGAAGGTACGGCTGCCCGCCGCGCTGCCGCAGATCTTCGTCGGGCTGAAGGTGGCCATGCCGCTCGCCGCGATCGGCGCGGTCATCGGCGAGTTCCAGGCCGGTGAGAGCGGGCTGGGCTATCTGATCGTGCAGGCCAGCGGAGTCGGCGACGCCGCCACCGCCTGGGTGGCGATCATCCTGATCGGGCTGATGAGCATAGTGCTCTACTTCGCATTGGTGCTGATGGAGCGGTTCGCGCTGCCCTGGGTCCGGGAAACCACCTCGCGCAACTGACCCTGGCTGGTCGTCCTTGTGCGTGCCGATAAAAATCCACGAAGGTCGGGAGTCTCTCTCGGCAACGGGTGAAACGGGATCCTGGATCACCAACAGCATCATTTCTGTGGTGCGGCCACGCTGAGTGAGGGATTCAGGCAAGGGGTGGGCCAACCCCGGTGGAGAGAACGAGCCGGCAGTCAGCCCTCCGCCTCCGCTGCCGACCGCTTGCTCAAGAACTCCTTCGCCGCCTCGACCGCTTCCCTGTTGGGTTCTTCGCGGCACACCTCCAGCCGTAGATCGTGATCGGAGCTCTGAGGGGTTTGTGGGTGTTGCTGGTCTACGCTGCCTCTCGTGATAGCCAAGCTGCAGTGTGTGGTGCTGGACTGTGTTGATGTCCTCGAACTGTCCCGGTTCTATCAGTCGCTTCTCGGCGGGATGGTGAACCAGCCGGATCCGCGGTGGTCACTCGACGACGGTTGGGCGACGCTTCACACCGACACGGGGCTCGTGCTGGCCTTCCAGCGCGTGGAAGACTACCGGCCACCGCAGTGGCCGGATCCCGTTCGACCCCAGCAGTTCCACCTCGACTTGGGGGTCGAGGACCTCGACCAGGCCCAGGAAGACGTCCTCAGGCTGGGTGCCACGCTGCTCGACGGCGGTGACGGGAAGCGCGGTTGGCGTGTTTTCGCGGACCCGGCAGGTCACCCGTTCTGCCTCGTCCGCGACTGATCGGGGGCGTCGACAGGTGCGGCCCCCGTCTCGGCGTCGGTCCACACGACTCACGATGACCAACGGTGACCGCATCCGCCTCCGCACAGGTCTTGCGAACATGACAGCCTCCCATCCGGCTTTGTTCACGAGTCGTGAAGGTGGTTGTACACGGGTGCGCAAGGCTCTGGACTCCGCTTGGCCGGAGCCGCGCAAGAGGCTTCCGCCGCGGCCGTCGACGCTGGATCCGTACAAGGTGGTGATCGACGGGATTCTGTGGGCCGACCTGGATGCGCCGCGCAAGCAGCCGCACACGGTCAACCGGATCCTCCACCAGCTGATCACCGGTTGACCGAGGAGCACGGCGCCGATGTGTCCTGCCCGATGGTCAGGCGGGTCCGTCCGCTCCCGTTGAGGCGGTCACAGCACCTTCCTCGCGGTGCAACCATGAGCGGCCTCCGAGCATGATGATCATCAATCAGTGATCCACGAAGAGGGGCATCCGTGCACGCGGGCAGGCGCTGGGCCAGGTCCGCCGTCGCCGCCGCAGGAGCGGTGGTTGTCTTCACCACTGCCTGCCAGGGGCCGTCAGCCCTGGCAGACGGAGACAAGGACAACTCCTCGCCCGGTGCCTCGGCGCAGGCGACGCGGACGCACAGCCCTCCGGCGGCCGCGAAGAGCTCGCCGAACCCCGGCTTCGCGACCTTCCAGGACAAGCCCTGCCCGAAGCTCACCGCTGCCGACAAGGCCAACGGCCACCTGATCACCACGGTCGCCGGCCCGCGCGAAGGCATCACCGTCCACCCCGGCGGCGAACCGCAAACCGTTCTCGTCAAGCTCTGCAACACCACCGGCAAGGCACTTCGCGACATCGCGCTCTCCGCGCAGGTCGAGTGGAACTACGCGGGCGAGCAGCCGCCCAGGCTGACGGTGGAGCGGCGCGAGGCCCCCGATGGTGACTGGCACCCCGTCGAGCTGGTCGTGGCCAACGACTACCAGCCGTTGACCGGCGCTTCCGGTGCGCGGGACCTGCCCGCCCACGGAATCCGCACCGTGGAGTACCGGATCAGCGCCGCCGAGGGCGTCCCCCGCGGGCCGGGGACGGCTCGGTATCCATGCCGTCCGGGCCGACGCGGACCCGCTCGACATGGAGGACATGCGGGGCGGCGGCAGCGGAGGATTCCCGCTCACCACCGCCACTCGTAAGTGACGGGCCCGACGGCATCCCACCCACGGGGTCCCCTGGGAATCCTCACGACCGGGCGCGGGGCCCGCGCCCGAATGAGAGCCGCGCTTGAGCAGGTCGGCGAATTCCTTCGGTCCCACCTCGACGGCCCACGAAGTGACGTCATTCCTCGTGAACATTCACGGCCCCGCAGACCGTCCATAGCACCGGTATCGAAAGAGTGCGGGACGTCGTGGACACTCCGCGGCGGGGGCAGCCGGCCCGTCGGGCTCGGCAGGTGAGGCCGTAGGGTTCTGCCTCGTGCACCAGCTAGTTGAGATTTCCGACCTGATCACGGCGGTGGATCCGCACAGCGGCCACCGGCTCCCGGTCCGGCGCGCCGAGGTGATCCAGCAGCTCCGCGAGAGCGGAGACGAGCGCGCGGCCCGGATCGTCGCCGGGCTGCCCACGGACCGGGACGGCGTACTCGACCCGCACGCCGTGGACCGCCTGCTCATCAGCGTGCACACCGAGCTCCAGCGCCTGAGCGAGGAGCTGCGGATCGGCGAACGGCTGGTCCACCTGCTCGGCCCGCTCTTCACCGCGATTCGGGAGACCACCGGGCAGCCGGGGCCGTACCGCCTGGTCGACGTCGGTTGCGGCTTGGGCTACCTGGTCCGCTGGCTTGCGACGACCAACGCCCTCGGCGCGGACGTCGAGCTGGTCGGGGTCGACCTCGACGCCGCGCTGGTCGGCGAGGCGGACCGCCTTGCCGAGGCAGAGGGGCTCAACTGCCGTTTCGTCCGAGGAAATGCCTTCGGTCTGCGGGAGGCCGCGACCGTCTACGTCTCCACCGGCGTGCTGCACCATTTCCGTGGTCCCGCCCTGGCCGAGTTCTTCCAGGCCCAGGCCGCTTCACCGGCGCATGCCTTCTGCCACTTCGACATCGCCGCGACCCGTCTCGCGCCCGTTGGCGCCTGGGTCTTCCATCGTGCCCGGATGCGCAACCCGCTCGGCCGTCACGACGGCGTCGTCTCCGCACGGCGCGCGCACAGCGACGAGACACTGTTGCGCGCCGCCGCGGTGCCCGGCATCCGCGCACTGCTGTACGAGCCGCGCGGTGCGGTGAACCCGTTCTGCACCACGTTGCGCCCGGTCATCGGGGTGCGCCCACAACTGGAGGCGCCGCTTCGCCGAGCCCTCGGACGGGACGCACGCCGCATCGTCGGCCCGGAGCACCTCGCCGAGGCCACCCGATGACGCCCGCCATACCGCTCATACTCCTCGGTCTGATCGACGCGGCGTGCAGCGGCTTTCGTGCCTATGCCGGCAGCGACGCCCGCATCCGCAAACAGCGGGCCACCACCCGAGCCGTCCTGCGCGGGCTGACCGTGGGGGCCGTCCTGCTGCTCGCCCCCGCACTGACCGCCGCCCTTCTGCTGCTGACCGCACGCGACCAGGCACGGACCTACGGCACTCTGACCGCCGGAGGCCTCGGCTACCTGCTCCCGCTCACCGCCTACGCCACCGCGGTACTGCTTTCGCTCGCCGCCTACTTCGTCCTGCCGTTCCGCGCCGGCACCCTCGCCATGGTCATCGGCCTCGGCCCGCTGACCCTGCTGCGCCCGCTCGCCATTGCCGCCGCCTGCCTCGGCGCGGTCCTCAACGGCGGTGGTGGATCCGCCCTGCTGGTCGGCACGATCGCGGGCGCCGCCGTCCTGTGCGTCGAACCCGCGGTGCACCGACGCTGGTACCACCACGTGCAGTGAGGATGGGGCGGTCACTGCCGGTGGGCGGCGAGTCCGTGCACAGCCGCAGGTTGTAGGAGGGGTGGAAGCACCATCCGCCCTCCGTCGCTTTCTCCGTGCACCAGAGCTGGTCGGACACGCCCCGCGCCGCGGTCGGTGACCGGATGCGCGCGGTGGTGCTGGACGCGCCACCGGGACCCCGCCGCGGTTCAGCGCCCTGCCGAGCGATCTGCGGACGGCCCGGAGCCTGCGCCACACCGAACCGCCGGCGCGCCTCTGCCCGCCGTCCGGCGGCGGGCGAACCGTGGAGTGGGCCGCCGTGGAGGAGGCGTTGGGCGTTGTCCTGCCGGCCGACTACAAGCGGCTCGTCGAGTGGTACGGCGGCGGGCTCTTCGCGGGGGTTCTCCGGCTGCTGGAACCGGACTGCCCGGATGCGATGTACGACCTGGTCGCCCAGACCGCGGAACACGAGGAGGTCCTCGCCGAACTGTGGGAAGCGGGCGAGGACAAGCCGTCGGAACTCCATGAGGGCAACGCCAGGCTGGTGCCCTGGGGGTACGCGGAGGGTGCGGGACACTTCCTGTACTGGCTGGTGCGGCCCGGTACCGAGCCGGAGGAATGGACCGTCCTCCTCAATGAGGGGCGCGGCCCGCTCCGGGAGGCCTGTCCGGTGTCGTGCGGCCAGTTCCTCCTCGACGTGGTGGCCGGCACGACGACGTCGTTCCACTTCACCGGCCTCGACGACGTCGTCGACCCGGAGGACAGGAGTCGTTTCGCACCCGACTCGCAGATCCTCGACCAGTAAAGGCATGTGACGAGGCCGGGCCGACCCTCACTTTCGGACGTGTCCGCCCCGCGGCCCCTGCGTCCGTCGAATCGGGTCCACCCGTCTCACGCGATCCGGCCCGTGCAGGTCAGCGCAACCGCGGGCGACTGACTTCATCGAGACCGGGCACCTCCGCCCGGTGCGAGCGAGCCCGCGGAGCAGGGCGCCGCGAGTGGCCCTTCCTGGCCCGGCCGCGCGGCGGTTCCCCGACGCGCGCCGACTCGGGCCACCCACTCCCTGACCGTTTCGGAATGAGGCTGCGGCCCCGCCTCGGCTCGGATGATCACGCAACCGGCCTTCCTGGCTCCTGGCCGTGTGTCAACTGGTGCCACTCGGCCCTGATCCCGTTTCGCCCGATTGACCACCGCTACCGCGACGTCGTGTCCCTGGCGTACCCGCTCCAGAGGCGCGCCGGGCCGAGTTGCTCTTGACCAGGCGCTGCCTCGGACACGGTCACAGCCCGGCGTGCCAGTCCCGTTCCGGATCGCCTGTGTCGAATAGGCTGCGAAAACGCCCGACCCGGCGTCCTTGGCAACACGTACGCACAAGGGAGTGCCGCCCGGTGGCGGCTCTTCACGTCGGCCCGGACGACGCGGCTGCCGGATGCAGGAAGAGGTGTGGCATGAGGTCCCCAGGCGTGCACCTGCGGGAGATCACCGACGACAACCGGGATGCCGTTCGTGCCCTCCGCGTCCGAGGCGATCAAAAGCAGTTCGTCGCCTCCGTGTCCAAGTCGCTCAAGCAGGCGGCAAGGACACCGGAGGCCAATCCCTGGTACCGCGCCGTGTACCGTGGCGACGAGCCGGTCGGCTTCGTGATGCTGTCGTGGAGACCGCCGGCTGGTCCTTTCGAAGGGCGGCACTTCCTCTGGCGCCTCCTCGTCGACAAGCGGTACCAGGGGCGAGGGATCGGCCGAGAGGCGCTCACGCAGATCGCCGCCCTGGTCCGCGCGGACGGCGCCACCGAGCTGCTGACCAGCTACGAGCCCGGCGACTGTGAACCGTGGCCCTTCTACCGGAAGTTCGGGTTCGAGCCCACCGGGGAGATCGACGACGGCGAGATCGTTCTGCGGCTCGCCTTCCCCGCTCCGTGAGCTCGTACGGGAAGTCCCGGACGGATGTGTTTTCCAGTGGTCACATGCCGAAGAAGCTGGTGGGCCAGGTCCGGATGGACGACCGGACGGACGATGAGCTGCCCGGCGGCGAGGCGTACGCCGACGGGGCCGTCGAAGCCGGTGCGGGCGAGTTCTCCGCCGGGGGTGAGGCCGTCCCGGTCGGTCAGGGCCGGGCGGCTGACGCCGCGCAGGCCGGTACGTTCGTCGCCGTACGCGCCGGTCTCGGTGAGGTCCGTCCGGGACTGCCGCAGGCGGTCGCCGTTGACAGTGATCGTTTCGGGTGCGGCCGGCCATGACCTGTCTCCCGGCGGGTGCCGGAAACGGCGGGGTGGGTGGCAGGGCGGGGATCAGCCGACAGCGGTCGCGGCCACGAGCCCGAAGCCGATCAGCACGACGCCCGTGGTCCGCCCGAGCGC
The DNA here is from genome assembly GCF_001906585.1 of Streptomyces kebangsaanensis. Lineage (GTDB taxonomy): Bacteria > Actinomycetota > Actinomycetes > Streptomycetales > Streptomycetaceae > Streptomyces > Streptomyces kebangsaanensis. The sequence goes on from NZ_JUJA01000105.1 coordinate 23,223, forward strand.
GCGGCGGATCCGCGGTTGCCGCAGGACCGGCCCGGCCTTGGACAGCAGGAGCACGTAACTGCTCAGCCAGGCGAGGGTGAGGGCGGTGTGGAGGAGGACGAGGAGCGTCATGGCCCAGGCGGCGGGCAGGTGAGGCGGAGCCGGCGTGGGGAGCAGACCGGTGTAGAAGACGGCGATCTTCGGGTTGAGGACGTTGCTGACCAGGCCGGTCCGCCATGGGCTCCCGGCAGTGGCGCGGGCGGCGTTACCGGCCGGGGCGGGGGCGGCCCGGCGGTTGTGCCACAGCGCCTGCGCGCCCAGGAACACCAGGTAGCCGGCGCCGAGGAGCTTGGCGGCCAGGTAGGCCGCCGGCGAGGCGGCGAGCACGGCCGCGAGTCCGGCCACGGTCAGCACACCCCAGATCAGCAGCCCGGTCGCGATCCCGCCCACGGTCCGCAGCGCGTCCCCGGGGCCGGCCAGGAGGGCGCGCCGGGTGACCACGGCCATGTCCGGGCCGGGAACGACGGTCAGCAGGCCGAGGACACCGAGAGCGGCAGCGAGGTGGGTCAGCACGCCGCCGTCCCCCTGGTCCCGTCGGTCTGCTGCGGGGTGATGAAGGTGCGGTGGTTCAACGCAGGGGCCTTTCAGGTGTCGCGCGTTCAGCGACCGGTGGTGGAGTGCGGGTTGGCGGACGTGCCCTCGGTGCTGAGCAGCACGACCACCGAGGTCGCGTCGAGCCCGAGTGCCGTACGGCGTGCTCCGGCGCCCGCACCGGTGAGTACCGTGCGGATCCCGGCGAGCGCCGCGGCCCCGCACGGGCCCGAGGAGACGTCCAGAGCCGCGAGATCACCGGCCGCGCGGGTGCTGTCGGCGTCGGGGACGGCGACAGCGGCGTCCAGCCCACGGTGCAGGAAGGGCCAGGCGATGCTGGAGGGGGTGCCGCAGTTCAGCCCGGCCATGGTGGTGTCGTCCGTGGTGACACTGACGGGTTCGCCCAGGATGAGGCTTTCCAGGACGCAGGCCGCGCTCTCCGGTTCCACCGACAACAGCGCCGGAGCCCCCCGTCCGAAGGGACGGCTGCGGTAGTGCGTGACGACGGCCTGGGCCAGTGAGCCCACTCCCACCGGTATGGAGACGAGGTCGGGTCCTTCGACGGCCCCTTCGGCCGCCAGTTGCTCGTCGATCTCGGCGCAGAGGGTGGAGTAGCCCTCGACGATCCACCCCGGGATCCGCTCGTAGCCCGGCCAGGCGGTGTCCTGGACCAGGACCGCGTCCGGCGCGTCCGCCTCCTCGGCCGCCCGGCGCACGGCCTCGTCGTACGCCCCCGGGACCTCGGTGACCTTCGCCTGTTCGGCGGCGATGGCCGCCACGGCCCGCGGGTGCACGCCCCGCGGAACGAAGACGTGGGCGTGCTGCCCGAGCCGGCGTGCCGTGCGGGCCACCGCCCGGCCGTGGTTGCCGTCGGTGGCGGTCACCAGCGTGACCGGGCCCGGTTCCCCGCCGTTCGCGGCCCGCTCGGCAAGCGTGCGGTGGACCGCCCAGGACGCACCCAGCGCCTTGAACGCGGGCAGTCCCAGACGGCACGACTCGTCCTTGACGAAAACCCGCCCGACCCCCAACTCCACTGCCAGCGACGGCAGTGCGGTCAGCGGAGTGGGTGCGTAGTCGGGCAGCGCGGCGTGGAAGCCCCGCACCTCGGCGGGCGCGGGAGCACACCGCCACGGACGGGCGCCGGGCCGGGCGATCCACGGCAGCGGACGCGGGGAGGAGGCGTTGTCGGACACACGATCAGGGTCCGACGCCTCCTACGATCGGTCCAGCGGATGTTTCCGACCTGTAGTCGTCGGAGAAACCGACCATTGAGCCGTCGTCCCGCAGACGGCGAGGAGGGCACGCCGGTGATGTTCGACCTGCACCGACTGCGCCTGCTGCGCGAACTCAAGCACCGCGGCACCCTGGCGGCCGTCGCCGCCGCCCTGTCCTACGCGCCCTCATCCGTCTCCCAGCAGCTCTCCCAGCTGGAAGCCGAAGTCGGCGTCCGGCTGCTGGAACCGGTCGGGCGGCGGGTGCGGCTGACGGAGCGGGCCGAGATCCTCGTCGCCCACACCGAGGCGGTCCTCGAGCGCCTGGAGCGCGTGGAGGCGGAGATCGCCGCCTCCCTGACCGATCTGACCGGCACACTGCGCATCGCCTCGTTCCAGACGGCCGCCCTGGCCCTGGTCCCGGCCGCGCTGGGCCTGCTGCGCGACCTGCACCCCCGCCTGCGCGTCCACGTCACGCACAGGGAACCGGAAAAGGCCCTTCCCACCCTGCACGCCCGTGACTTCGACCTGGTCCTCGCCGAGGAATACCCCGGCAACCCCAACCCGGGCCGGCCGGACTCGAACAGGAAGACCTGCTCGACGACCCTCTGCGCCTCGCGCTGCCGAAGCCGGCCGGCGGATCGGACGCCGAAGGTCCGATGGCGGCGCTGCACTCACTGGCGGACCACCCCTGGGTGATGGAACCCGAAGGCACGGCCGCGCGGCACTGGGCCACGGCCCTGTGCCGCGACGCCGGCTTCGAACCCGACGTACGGTTCGAGACCACCGACCTCCTGCTCCACCTCCGCCTCGTCGAGCAGAAACACGCCGCCGCGTTCCTGCCCGACCTTCTCTGGACCGGACGACCCCCGACCGTCGCCCTGCGGCAACTCCCCCGCGGCCGACGCGCCCGCCGCATCTTCACCGTCGTACGCCGCGGCCGCAGTCGGCACCCCGCCGTCCTGGCCTGCCGGGACGCCCTTCAGCGCGCGGTCGCCCTCCGCTCCGACCGGGCATAGGGCAGCGCAGCCGGCCGCGCCGGTCTGCGGGGGCGCGGCCGGGCGGTGGCTGCTGCCCGGGGCGTGGTGCTCGTGCCCGACGGGGGTGGAGCCCCTTCCCCGCACGGGCAGCGGGGAGGGAGGGGCCCGGCTCAGTCCTCGGGGCGGAGGGTGCGGCGCAGTGCATGCAGTACGGCCGGGTCCTCGACCGTGGCGGGCGTCGGGGTGTCGTGGCCGTCGGCGATGTCGCGCATGGCCGCCCGCAGGATCTTCCCGGAGCGGGTCTTCGGCAGCGCGGGCACCACGGTGACCTGCTTCAGGGAGGCGACGGCGCCGACCTGGCCCCGTACCTCGGCGACGATCTCCCGCTCCAGCCGGTCGGGCGTGGTGTCGGCGCCGGACTTGAGGACGACGAGGGCCCTCGGCACCTGTCCCTTCAGCTCGTCCCGCACGGCGATCACCGCGCACTCCGCGACATCCGGGTGGGCTGCGACGACCTCCTCCATGACGCCGGTGGACAGCCGGTGGCCGGCGACGTTGACGACGTCGTCGGTGCGGCCGGTGACGAAGACGTAGCCGTCCTCGTCGACGTGCCCGCCGTCGCCGGTGAGGTAGTGCCCCGGATACGCGGACAGGTACGAGGCCACGTACCGCTCGTCGTCCTCCCAGAGCGTCGGCAGGGTGCCCGGCGGCAGCGGCAGCCGCAGGGTCACGGCGCCGTCCTGGCCCGGGGCGCACTCGTGGCCGCTCGGGTCGAGGACGCGCAGGTCGTAGCCGGGCATCGGCACGCCGGGCGAGCCGGGCCGGATGTCCACGCCGCCGACGCCGCGCGGGACGGCGGTGATGGGCCAGCCCGTCTCGGTCTGCCACCAGTTGTCGACGACGGGCACCCCGAGGGCGCGCGTCGCCCAGGAGTACGTGCCGGTGTCGAGGCGCTCGCCCGCGAGGAAGAGGCTGCGCAGGCCGCTCAGGTCGTGCCGGGCGAGCAGGGCCGCGTCCGGGTCCTGCTTCTTGATCGCGCGGATCGCGGTGGGCGCGGTGAACAGGGCCTTCACTCCGTGCTCGGCGATCACCCGCCAGAAGGCGCCCGCGTCCGGGGTGCCTACGGGCTTGCCCTCGTAGACGACGGTCGTGGCGCCGGTGATCAGCGGGGCGTAGACGATGTAGGAGTGGCCGACGACCCAGCCGACGTCGGAGGCCGCCCACCACACGTCGCCGGGGCCGATGCCGTAGACGTGTCGCATGCTCCAGGCGAGGGCGACGGCGTGGCCGCCGTTGTCACGGACGACGCCCTTGGGGCGGCCGGTGGTGCCCGAGGTGTAGAGGATGTACAGCGGGTCGGTCGCGGCGACCGCCACGCAGTCGGCGGGTTCGGCGGCGGCCATCGCCCCGTCCCAGTCGAGATCGCGGTCGGTGAGGTCGGCCGGTGCCTGCGGCCGCTGCAGGATCACGCAGCGCTCGGGCGCGTGGCGGGCCAGCCGCAGCGCCTCGTCGAGCATCGGCTGGTACGGCACCACGCGGCCGGCCTCGATGCCGCAGGAGGCGGAGACGACGACCTTGGGCCGGGCGTCGTCGATGCGCACGGCGAGTTCCTTCGCGGCGAAGCCGCCGAAGACGACGGAATGGACGGCGCCGAGCCGGGCGCAGGCCAGCATCGCGACCACGGCCTGCGGCACCATCGGCATGGAGATGATCACCCGGTCGCCCCTGCCGACACCGAGGCCCCGCAGCACGCCCGCGAACCGGGCGGTCAGGTCCAGCAGTTCGGTGTAGGTGAGGCTGCTCTTCGTTCCGGTGACCGGGCTGTCGTGGATCAGCGCGGTGCGGGCGCCGTGGCCGGCCTCGACGTGGCGGTCCAGGGCGTTGCGGCAGGTGTTGATCCGGGCATCGGGGAACCAGCGGTGGAAGGGGGGCCGGTCCGAGTCCAGGACGCGCACCGGGTCGCGGTCCCAGGTCACGGCTTTGGCGGCCTCCGCCCAGAAGGCCTCGGGGTCGGCGATGCTGCGCCGGTGGAGTTCGCGGTAGACGTCCATCTGCGGATTCACTCCTTCGTGGTCCCGTCCGCGCCGCACGGCCCGCTCGCCCGCGCGGGGGCACGTCCGCTCCGGCACCGGGCTGCCGGGGCGGAAGGGGGTGGCGGCCCGTCAGCCATCATCCGACCACCGCGCGCCGTTCACCACCTCCAGGTGGAGACCCCCTCGGCCGGACGGGAAGCCCTCACGGCCGGCGGGATGGCACGGTCCGCGCCCGGGATGCCGCGGTGGAGGGCATGCACACCAGGACATCGGCGCCGGACGCGGGACGGCCGTCCGGCCGCCGCGAGCCGCCCGGGGACGGGAGGGACGGCGTGTCCCCGACGGACGGCGCCTTCGGCCCGCTGCGGCGCGGTCCTCACGGCCGTACGGGAGGCACTGCCGAACGTGGAGAAGCACGCCCGCGCGTCCTCGGTCGTGGTGAGCCCCGCCGAGGCGGACGGGGTCCTGACGGCGGTTGTCGCCGACGACGGCGTCGGCTGGTCCGGGGGTTCGCGAGAGGTCTCCGGTACGGCCGGAGGCATCGGGCTCCCCTCGGTGGAGGAACGCGTGGCGCGACTGGGAGGGAGCCTGCAGGTGGCGGCCCATGACGACGCCGGGCGCACGGTGCGGATACGGACCCCTTGCCCATGAGCGGACGGACGGCGCGGCGCGAGCCGGTGCGGGTGATGGTCGTGGACGACCGTCCGGTGGAGTGCGACGGGGTGCCGCTGCTGGTGCGCGACGATCCCCGGATCACCGTGGCCGGCAGTGCCCGGACCGGCGAGGAGGCGGTACGGCTGCTGCCCGAACTGCGGCCCGACGTGGTCCTGCTCGACCTGCGGCTGCCGGACATGCTCGCCCCGGAGGCGGTCGACCGGCTGCGCCGGGTGATGCCGTCCGTGCGGTTGCTGGTCTTCACCGCGTACGGGGACCACGCGGCGGTGCGCACGGGTGCCTGCTGAAGGACGCGGTGACGCCGGACCTCGCCGCCGCGATCCACACGGTGGCCGCCGACAGCGTGGACCGGCGGTCCCTGCTTGCTGTCAGGGCGCGGCGCAGGTTCGTGTGAGGTGTCCTGTGCGGACGAAGTCGTTGAGCAGGCTTGTGGCGCAGGGGCCCTGGTCGGGGGTGTGTCCTGCGCCGGGGACGAGTACGAAGGTGGAGCGGCGGAACTGGGCGGCGGCCTGACGGCCGTGGACGGCGCCGGTGTTGGTGTCCAGGTCGCCGGCCAGGACGAGGACGGGGACGTCGGGCATGTGTCCGGTGGGCCGGTAGGTGGTGTCCGTGCGGCCGGGCCAGCGTATGCAGGCGTCGACGGTGTCCATGGAGCCTTCGGTCCAGCCCGCCGCCGAGAAGGGTGCGAAGGGCCGGTCGCCGATCCTGCGCTGTCCCTGGAGGAGTTGGTCCTGCCGCCTGGGCAGGGATGCGCCGCGGTGGTACGGGACGGCGTAGTCGTGGCAGATCACGGAGAAGGCCATCGCCGCGGAGTGCTGGGTCCCGGCTGTGCGGAGGTCGGAGACGGGTGCGTAGAACTCCCTGGCCAGCCGGACGATCGCGTCCGGGTGTCCGCGCAGTGCCTGCCGCACGGCGGTTGTCAGGCGTGGCCAGACCTCCGGGGAGCCGCCGGCGTAGAGGGTGTGCAGTTTCACGAGTTCACCCTCGTCGATCACCTGGGTCCGGGGGTGGCCGGCGGCGGTGAGGGTGTAGCGGATCGGGTGGTGGCGAAGCCGGGCGGCGAGGGCCGCGGTGTCCGACACCGCCTCGTCCGGGGCGCACGTACGGGAGCCACGGCAGAAGGCGGTGAGCGCGGTGGCGACGGACCGGGCGTTGGGCCGCATCCAGGGGTCGGTGGTGAGGGGGTACGCGCCGGAGAGCACGATCTTGTCGACGCGCGTGGGGTGGCGGTCGGCGTACACGCTCATCAGATAGGTGCCGTAGGACTGGCCGAACAGCACCAGGCGCCTGATGCCGAGCCCGGCGCGTACCGCGTCGAGGTCGTCGGCGATGTTCGCCGAGGTGTAGGCATCGCGCCGGTCGCCCAGCTTCTGTGCGCAGCGTTCCATGGCCTGCTGCAGGCGGGGCTTGGGATAGGTGAAGACGTCGGGTGGGGCGTCGCACGACTGCCAGTCGGAGCGCCCGGTCCCGCGCGGGTCCATCAGGAGTACGTCGTGGTCGCGGCGCAGCGCCTCCAGTTGGGCGCTGTATGCCTGGGCGAGGGGGATCACGGCGCCGCCCGGTCCGCCCGGGTTGACCGCGATGGTGCCTGCCGCCGGGCGGGAGGTGTCCTTCCGGGGGATGAGCGCGTACGCGACGTGTGTGGTGCGGCGGTCGGTCGTGCCGCGCAGCAGTGGGACCGTGAGGGTTCCGCACACGGCCCCCGTCGGGCACTGCTCCGCGGTGGCCTCGCTCCCGGTCTGCGGCGGTGCCGTGCGGGCCTGGGCGGAGGGGGCGAGGGAGATCTGGGCCGCCAGCGCGAGGGCGACTGCCGTCGCGCCGGCGGCCCAGCGGGTCGAACGTTGCCGGGTCATGTCGGCCTGCCTTTCGTTCTGTTGCCGTGCCCCGTGGTGGCGTGCGCCGGGGCATGACAACGATCTTGTCCATGCGGGGTGGCGGGCGATGGGGCCGGCAGGCGTCCTGGTGGTCGGGCAAGCACCCCACGGGTGGCGGGGGTTGGCCCCACCTTCGTGGCGCCTCGCCTCGGCAGGCCGTGAACGGTGGCCGTGCTCGGGCCTGTTCGCGCATGTCTCCGTGGGGGTGAAGGCCGGCCGGCCGGTGGGGTCACCGCTGCTCCGGCCGCTGCTCACGGGCCCGGCCGGGAGGGGGGTAACCCCACCTCGGGGACACCGGTGATCACCATGGTCCGGGCGCCTGTGCTGTTCCTACTGTGACTCAGCCCCTGTTTGACCTGCGGAAGAGGAGAGAACCAGCATGACGGCAGAGCACGGGCGCCCCCCGGCCGGGCGGTGGCACGCCGGCACACCGGCAGTGGAGCTGCGTGCGGTACGGCGTACGTACAAGGGGCGGCAGGGGACCGTGGAGGCGTTGCGGGGTGTCGACCTCGTGCTGGGGAAAGGCACCTTCAGCGCGGTGATGGGGCCCTCGGGTTCCGGCAAGAGCAGCCTGCTGCAGTGTGCGGCGGGACTGGACCGGCCGGAGTCCGGCACGGTGCTGCTCGGCGGGCAGGACATCACCGCACTCGGCGAGAACCGGCTGACCCGGCTGCGGCGCCGTCGCGTCGGTTTCGTCTTCCAGTCCTTCAACCTGCTGCCCTCGCTGACGGTGCTGCAGAACGTGCTGCTTCCCCAAAGGCTGAGCGGTGAGCGCCAGGACCGGTCACGGGCCCGGGAGCTGCTGGCGCAGGTGGGTCTGCCCGACCACGCCGACCGCCGTCCCGGGCAGTTGTCGGGCGGGCAGCAGCAGCGGGTGGCCGTCGCCCGCGCTCTGATCACCCGCCCCGAGGTCGTCTTCGCCGACGAGCCCACCGGCGCGCTGGACACCCGCACGGCCCAGGAGGTTCTCGGCCTGTTGCGGCAGGCGGTGGACGTGATGGGCGCGACCGTCGTCATGGTGACCCACGACCCGGCGGCGGCCTCCTGCGCGGACCGGGTGCTGTTCCTTGCCGACGGCATGCTCGTGGACGAGCTGAGCCGGCCGGACGCCCGGAGCGTCGCCGGCCGGATGGCGGCGCTGACCGGCCCGTCCGCGGGGGCCGCGGCGTGACGAACGGACTGGCCCGCGCGGCCGTGCGCTTCCGGCCGGCGTCGTTCGCCGGCTCCGCGGTCGCGCTGCTGTTCGCCTCGGCGATCATCACCGCGTGCGGTGTGCTGCTGCAGACCGGTGTCACGGCGGCCGGTGCGCCCGTCCGGTACGCCGGCACTCCCGTGGTGGTCGCCGCCGATCCGTACGCCCGGATGACGCACACGGTCGGCGAGGAGCGGGTGACGGAGCAGACACCGCTGCCGGAGCGGGCCCGGGTCGACTCCCGGCTGGCGGCCCGTATCGCCGCCCGGCCCGGTGTCGCCGCGGCGGTGGCCGACATCGGCTTCCCGGTGCAGCCCGCCGGGAGCACCGCTTCCTCACTGCCGCCGCTCACCGGCCGCGGCTACGCCTCCGCGGCCGTCCCCGCCCCCGGCGCCCCGGTCCTCACCGCCGGCCGCGCCCCCGGGGCGGGGCAGGTCGTACTGGACGGGGCGACCGCCCGCGCCGCGGGACTGGCGGTCGGTGACCGGATCGTCCTCACGACGCCGGGCGGGAACGGAACCTACCGGATCGCCGGGGTGGCGTCGGTCCGGGCCGGCGCCGCGACCGTGTGGTTCGCCGACCGGGACGCCGGCCGGCTGTCAGGTCACCCGGGCAGGGCCGACGCGATCGCCGTCCGCGCCCGGGCCGGCGTCACCGGCGAGGAACTGGCCCAGCAGGTGCGCACGGCGGTCGGAGACGAGGCGAAGGTCCTCACCGGCGGTGCCAGGGGCCTGGCGGAGCAGCCGGGGCTGGCGAGGGGCAGGGAGGCGCTGACCGCGCTCGGCGCGTCCTTCGGCGGAGTCGCCGCGCTGACCGCCGTCTTCGTGGTGGTGAGCACCGTCGGCCTGGCCGTCGGCCAGCGCGCCCGCGAGTTCGCGCTGCTGCGCGCGCTCGGCGCGACCCCGTCACAGATCCGGCGCACGGTGGCGACCGAGGCCGCCATGGTCGCCCCGGTCGCCGGCCTGCTCGGCGTGCCGGCGGGTCTGGTGCTGGCCCGCTGGTGGTTCGACGAGTTGGTCGGCCGTGGCGAGGTTCCCGAAGAAATCCGGCTGGACACCGGTGTGCTCCCGATGGCCGTCGCCGTGGCCGTGACCGTCCTCGCGGCTCTGCTCGCCGGGTACCTGGCCGCACGCCGGTCAGCGCGGCTGCGCCCGTGCGAAGCCTTCGGGGAGGCAGCCGTGGAGCCGCGCCGTCTGGGGCGCTTCCGGGTCGTCTCGGGCCTGGTCCTGCTGGCCGGCGGGATGGCGCTGGCGCTGGCCGCGTCCGGCCTGGACGGCACGCAGGCCGCCGACACCGCGCTCGGCGTGGTGCTGTGCCTGCTGGTGGCGGTCGCGTTGCTCGGCCCGCCGCTCACCCGGTTCTTCGTCACCGTGCTCGGCCTGCCGCTGCGGACCCGGGTCGGTGCCTCCGCGTCGCTCGCGGCCGACAACGCCCGGGCCAACGCCCGCCGCACGGCCTCGGCCGCCGTCCCGATCGCGATGGTCGCCGCCTTCTGCGGGACGCTGCTGTTCCTCCAGACCACCGTCACGCACGTGTCCGCACGCCAGGTCCGCACCGGCATCGTCGCCGACCACGTGATCGGATCGACCGGGCCGGGACTCCCCGCCGCCGTCGCCGAGCGGGCCGCACGGGAGCCGGGCGTCGAAGCGAGCGTGGGGGTGCTGCGCACCGGGGTCGTCCACCGGGCCGGTGACCTGCTGAACTCGGCCACCGCGCTGGGCATCTCGGGCGACGCGGTCCAGTTGTCGAAGGTGTTCGACCTCGGTGTCCGCGAGGGCTCGCTCAGCGGCCTGCGCGGATCGGCGCAGGCTGTCGCGGTCGACGAGATCCTCGCCGAGGAGGCCGGGGTGGAAGTCGGCGACCGCTTCGAGCTGTGGCTGGGGGACGGCACCCGGGTACGCCCGACCGTGGTCGCCACGTACGAACGCGGCCTGGGCTTCGGGCAGGTGCTCCTGCCACGGGCCGTGGTCGCCCCGCACGTGGGCGCGGCCTACGACACCCAGGTGCTGGTCCGTGACAAGCCGGGCGCCCACCCGGCCGCGGTCGCCGCGAGGCTGGCGGGCCTCGGCCCGGGGCTGACGGTCCAGGACGCCGCCGACTACACCGCGCAGGTCGGCCGCGACCTGGAGATCAACGCCTGGGCCAACCGGGTCATGGCCGCGGTACTGGGAGGGTTCACCGCCATCGCCGTCGCCAACACACTGGTCATGACCGTCCTGGTCCGCGGGCGGGAGGTCGGGCTGCTGCGTCTGGCCGGCACCACCCGCGGCCAGGTGAGGGGCATGATGCGCTGGGAGGCCCTGCTGGTGGCCGCCACCGGTCTGCTGCTCGGCACGGCGATCGCCTGTGTCACCCTCGTTCCGATCACCCGCGGCGTCACCGGTTCCGCGCCCCACGTCCCGATGGGAACGGCGCTGCCGCTGGCCGCGGGGGCGGTGCTCCTCACCATGGCGGCGACGAGCCTGCCGACCCGCGCCCTGCTCCGCGGCCGCCCGCTGAACGCCGGCACGTCACGGACCTAGTGCTGCGACCGCCCGCCGAGTTCGGTCGTGGTGTGCTGTCGGCCCGGCGGGCGGGAGGCCGGTCTCGCCCGCTCGTCGGGCCTCGCCCAGGTCGCCGGACGAGTCGCCGGCGACGGTGTCACGCTAGAGAGTCTGCTGTGCAACGGATCCAGGCCGCCATGCCTTTCAGCCTGGCCAAAAGGGCCAGGCCTGAAAGGCATGGCGGCCGACCCGCTGGAGGAGATCGCGTTCAGCGTGCGCCGCCTACGCGTCGGGCCGACTGGCGGGCACGGTGTGCGGCCGGGCCTTGGGCAGTGGTGCCGGCGGACCCGTACCGGCGTGGCCGCCCGGGCCGGGATCCTCCTCGACCTGGTCCCCCGAGAGGGGTTCCTGCCCGACTTCCTGGTGCAGCCGGCGAATGACTTCGACACCGGCGTTGCCCTGGCCGCGCAGACACCCACCGAGCAACTGGCGGCCGACATCGCCCGGTTACACGTCCCCACGCACACCGGTCACCGGCTGCGGGAACTGGCCGAGGGCACATCCGGGGCGCGCCAGGGCCTGGCCAGGGGTCTTCGGCGCTACTTCAGCTCCTGCCTGGCCGACCTGTGGCCGCAGGTCGGCCAGGCCGGCGCCGTCGCCGACTGGGCTCCGCGGGCCGGGACACTGCTGCGCGGCGGCGTCGACGGCCTGCCGGCCACGCCCGGCCCCGGCCGGCGCTGGGAGCCGCCCCACCACGGTCGCCGAGCGTGCCGGCATCTCCCTGCCTTCCGCCAGCCGGCACACCACCGTCCTGCGCAACGCCGGCCTGATCGCCACCACCCGTGCCGGCAGCTCCGTCCTGCACACCCTCAGTCCTCTGGGAGACGCCCTCCTGCGCGGCGACACCGTCAGGCGCCGAGAACACCCCGAGGCCGCGACGGTGCTTCCGGTACTCAGCCGTCCGGCTCGTACCGGGCAACCGGACGGCGCAGCGAACCGAGCGCGTCCTCGGGCCGGCCCTGAGATCATCTTCATCGGATGGGGAATCCGGCCGTCCCCGGCGGCACCGGCCGACATGTTCGCATCCGGCACAGCACGGCTCGACAAGAGAGAAGGCGCTTTCACGGTCATGGGAGAACGGGTTCCAGCCGGCCGTACCGCGGTTGTGCCCGGCGAGGCCGCTCCCGTCGTCGCCCGTGTGCGTTCCGCCGACGGTTGGGGTCTCGCGGCACCGGAAGAGACCGAGGAGCGCCGCATCGCGGACGCCGTGACGGCGACGGAGCGGCGCACGGATCGATGGAGGCAGTGATGGCCGAGGGTCTGCGTCAACGGCTGATCGGCGCGTGGAAGCTGGTGTCGTACCGGGAGACCCCGGTGGACGGTTCCGAGCCGTTCGAGCCGCTGGGCCACGAGCCGCGGGGCATCATCATGTACACCTCCGACTGGTACATGTCCGCGCAGCTGTCCGGCCCCGACCGTCCCGGCTTCGCCTCCGGGGACTGGTTCGACGGCACACCCGAGGAGTACACCGCGGAGGCGACCTCCTACATCGCCTACTCGGGGCCGTTCCACGTCGATGAGGAGAAACGCACCCTCACCCACTCCATGTTCGTGTCCCTGTTCCCCGACTGGACCGGCCGGACGCAACCGCGTGTGGTGGAACTCGAGGGCGACACGCTGCGGCTGAGCACCGCATCCCCCATCAGGTCGAGCGGCAGGACCGTCCACTCGGCCCTCACCTGGCGCCGGGCCGAACCCAACTGACGCCCCCGCGCGAGGAGGAACCCGCGTGAACAGTGGACGACGAGTCGTCGTGACGGCGGGGGCCGCCGGCATCGGACTCGCGATGGCCAGGGCCTTCGCGGCCAACGGCGACCGAGTGCACATCTGCGACATCGACGAACGGGCCCTCGGACAGGTCACCGGGGCCGATCCGAGGATCACCGGGACGGTCTGCGACGTGTCCGACCGGCCCTCGGTCGAGGCCTTCGTCAAGGCCGCGGTCCGCACCCTCGGCGGTATCGACGTGCTGGTCAACAACGCGGGCATCGCCGGTCCCACCAGCCCGGTGGAGGAGATGGACCCCGACCAGTGGGAAGCGGTCCTGGCCGTCAACCTCACCGGCACCTTCAACGTCACCAGGCTCTCCATCCCCCACCTGAAGAAGTCCGACGCCGGCGTCGTCCTCGTCATGACCTCCGTCGGCGGCCGCTACGGCTACCCGAACCGCAGCCCCTACGCGACCACCAAGCGAGGACTGATCGGCCTCACCGAGACCCTCGCCGTCGAACTCGGGGACGACGGGATCCGCGTCAACGCCATCGCCCCCGGTGCCGTCGCCGGCGAACGCATCCAGCGGGTCCTGCGGGGCCGGGCCGACACCGAGGGGCGAAGCCTGGCGGACGTCACCGCCGACGCCCTGAGCATCCAGTCCCTCAAACACTTCACCGAACCCGAGGACATCGCCGCCCTGACGCTCTTCCTCGCCTCCGACAGCGCCAAGTCCATCACCGGGCAGACCATCCCCATCGACGGCGGCTCGAAGGCCGCGCAGTGACACACGACGAGGGGACGGATCCAAGGAGAGCGTCCCCGTGCGCTCACACCGCCTCACAGGGCCTCGGCGGGGCCGGGAAGTGTGATGCCACCCATAGGAGCCGGATCACTTCCTAACGAGCGTCGTAGCAGCCAGGCCACCCCGAACAGCACAGAAAAGCCGCATAGCGGAGCATTTCAGGCATACCTCCGTAGGCGGGTAGTACGTCACACCTTTGCACCCCGCCCCGCCCGCCGCTAACCATGGACGTCGTTGCCCCGGCCACCCGACGGACCCGGCGAACCCCGCCGGCCCCCCGGCCCCCCGGCCCGCAACACGGGGCCCCGCCCCACGCCACCGCCCCCACCCGCGGCCGGCACCCCCACCACGCCCCCCACCGGAGGATCCCTTCCGCATGACCGCGACCACCCGCACCCCCCGCCTCGCCCGCCTGCGCACCCTCACCCTCACCGGCATCGCCACCACCGGCGCCGCAGCCGCCGCCCTCACCCTGATGCCCACCCCCGCCCAGGCGGCACCCCAGGC
>NZ_JUJA01000106.1 GCF_001906585.1 Streptomyces kebangsaanensis
GACCCTGGAGACCACCCAGGGACGTGCGGTGGTCTCGTACGTGCCGGTGACCGGGGCGGACGGTGCGGCGGTGGGGTCGGTGGCGGTCGGCATCACGGTGGAGAGGGTGACGGGCATGGCGGCCCGGCAGCTTCCGCTGCTGCTGGGGGCGGGGGCCGGGGTACTGGTCCTGTCCGCGGGCGGTACGGCGCTGGTGAGCCGGCGGCTGCTGCGGCAGACCCACGGCCTGGGGCCGGTGGAGATGACGCGGATGTACGACCACCACGACGCCGTGCTGCACGCGGTGCGCGAGGGGGTGCTGATCGTCGGCGGTGACGGGCGGCTGCTGCTGGCCAACGACGAGGCCCGGCGGCTGCTGGACCTGCCGCCGGACGCGGAGGGGCGCCGGGTGGCCGACCTGCCCCTGGAGGCGGACCTGGCCGGGCTGCTCGCCTCGCCGCGCGCGGCCAGCGACGAGGTGCACCTGAGCGCCGACCGGCTGCTGGCGGTCAACAAGCGGACCACCGCCCCCTACGGCGGGCAGGCCGGCAGCGTGGTGACGCTGCGGGACACCACCGAGCTGCGGGCGCTGTCGGGGCGGGCCGAGGTGGCGCGCGAGCGGCTGAAGCTCCTCTACGACGCCGGGATGGGCATCGGCACCACCCTGGACGTGACCCGCACCGCGCAGGAGCTGGCGGACGTGGCGGTCCCGCGCTTCGCCGACTCCGCCACGGTGGAGCTGGCCGAGGAGGTCCTGCGCGGCGAGAAACTGGCCGGGAGCAGCACCGCTCTGCGCCGTACGGCGGTGAGCGGTCCGCCCGCCCACCGGCCGTCGATCCCGGTGGGCGAGCTGATCCGCTTCGTTCCCGGCTCACCGCAGGCCCGGTGCCTGCGCAGCGGCCGGGCGGTGCTCGAGGCCGACCTGAGCACCGCGCAAGGGTGGCAACAAATGGATCCTGAGCGTGCGCGGCAGACTCTCGACCAGGGCATCCACTCCCTGATCGCGGTGCCGTTGCGGGCGCGGGGCACGGTGCTGGGCACGGTGGACTTCTGGCGCGGACGGTCCACGGAACCGTTCGGCACGGAGGACGTGCCCTTCGCCGAGGAACTGGCCGCCCGCGCCGCGGTGGCCCTGGACAACGCCCGCCGCTACACCCGCGAGCACACCATGGCCGTCGCCCTGCAGCGCAGCCTGCTCCCCCGCGACCTGCCCGGACACGACGCCCTGCAGGTCGCCTACCGCTACCTGCCCGCCCGCGCCGGAGTGGGCGGCGACTGGTTCGACGTCATCGAACTGTCCGGCACCCGGGTCGCCCTGGTCGTCGGCGACGTGGTCGGCCACGGCCTGCACGCCGCCGCCACCATGGGCCGGCTGCGCACCGCCGTGCACAACTTCGCCACCCTCGACCTGGCCCCCGACGAACTCCTGGCCCGCCTGGACGACCTGGTGGCCCGCCTGGACCAGGAACACACCGCCCAGGACCACACCGGCGAGGAGGCGACCCTGACCGGCGCCACCTGCCTGTACGCCGTCTACGACCCCACCAACGGCCACTGCAGCCTGGCCCGCGCCGGCCACCCCCCACCCGCCCTCGCCCTGCCCGACGGCACCGCCACCTACCCCGACCTGCCCGCCGGCCCACCCCTGGGCCTGGGCGGCCTGCCCTTCGAGACCACCGAACTGCACCTGCCCGAACACAGCCGCCTCGTCCTCTACACCGACGGCCTCATCGAAGACCGCCACCGCGACCTCGACACCGGCCTGGCCACCCTGCGCACCGCCCTCACCCACCCCGACCGCACCCCCGAACAGACCTGCCAGGACATCCTGGCCGCCCTGCCCCCCGACCACGCCCGCGACGACATCGCCCTCCTCGTCGCCCGCACCCGCATCCTCGCCCCCGACCAGACCGCCCACTGGGACCTGCCCCCCGACCCCGCCGCCGTCGCCCGCCTGCGCGCCGACGCCACCGCCCAACTCCAGGCCTGGCACCTGACCGACACCGCCTTCACCACCGAACTCATCCTCAGCGAACTGGCCACCAACGCCATCCGCTACGGCCACCCCCCCATCCACGTCCGCCTCATCCGCAACCGCCACCTGATCTGCGAAGTCGCCGACGCCAGCAGCACCTCACCCCACCTGCGCCACGCCGCCACCACCGACGAAGGCGGCCGCGGCCTCTTCCTCGTCGCCCGCTACGCCCAACGCTGGGGCACCCGCTACACCCCCACCGGCAAAATCATCTGGACCGAACAACCCCTCCACGACACCAGCGAACCCCCACCCGACGACAACATCGACACCCTGCTCGACCAGTGGCCCGACACCACCCCATGACACCCACCCCGAACCC
>NZ_JUJA01000107.1 GCF_001906585.1 Streptomyces kebangsaanensis
GACCCTGGAGACCACCCAGGGACGTGCGGTGGTCTCGTACGTGCCGGTGACCGGGGCGGACGGTGCGGCGGTGGGGTCGGTGGCGGTCGGCATCACGGTGGAGAGGGTGACGGGCATGGCGGCCCGGCAGCTTCCGCTGCTGCTGGGGGCGGGGGCCGGGGTACTGGTCCTGTCCGCGGGCGGTACGGCGCTGGTGAGCCGGCGGCTGCTGCGGCAGACCCACGGCCTGGGGCCGGTGGAGATGACGCGGATGTACGACCACCACGACGCCGTGCTGCACGCGGTGCGCGAGGGGGTGCTGATCGTCGGCGGTGACGGGCGGCTGCTGCTGGCCAACGACGAGGCCCGGCGGCTGCTGGACCTGCCGCCGGACGCGGAGGGGCGCCGGGTGGCCGACCTGCCCCTGGAGGCGGACCTGGCCGGGCTGCTCGCCTCGCCGCGCGCGGCCAGCGACGAGGTGCACCTGAGCGCCGACCGGCTGCTGGCGGTCAACAAGCGGACCACCGCCCCCTACGGCGGGCAGGCCGGCAGCGTGGTGACGCTGCGGGACACCACCGAGCTGCGGGCGCTGTCGGGGCGGGCCGAGGTGGCGCGCGAGCGGCTGAAGCTCCTCTACGACGCCGGGATGGGCATCGGCACCACCCTGGACGTGACCCGCACCGCGCAGGAGCTGGCGGACGTGGCGGTCCCGCGCTTCGCCGACTCCGCCACGGTGGAGCTGGCCGAGGAGGTCCTGCGCGGCGAGAAACTGGCCGAGACCGGTACCGGGGCCGGCACCACCCTGCGCCGCACGGCCGCGAGCGGTCCGCCCGCCCACCAGCCCCTGACACCGGTGGGCGAGCTGATCCGCTTCGCCGACGGCTCACCGCAGGTGCGGTGCCTGCGCAGCGGCCGGGCGGTGCTCGAGGCCGACCTGAGCACCGCGTGGGCCTGGCGGACCTCGGACCCCGAACGTGCCCAGCGCGTCCTGGACCAGGGCATCCACTCCCTGATCGCGGTGCCGTTGCGGGCGCGGGGCACGGTGCTGGGCACGGTGGACTTCTGGCGCGGACGGTCCACGGAACCGTTCGGCACGGAGGACGTGCCCTTCGCCGAGGAACTGGCCGCCCGCGCCGCGGTGGCCCTGGACAACGCCCGCCGCTACACCCGCGAGCACACCATGGCCGTCGCCCTGCAGCGCAGCCTGCTCCCCCGCGACCTGCCCGGACACGACGCCCTGCAGGTCGCCTACCGCTACCTGCCCGCCCGCGCCGGAGTGGGCGGCGACTGGTTCGACGTCATCGAACTGTCCGGCACCCGGGTCGCCCTGGTCGTCGGCGACGTGGTCGGCCACGGCCTGCACGCCGCCGCCACCATGGGCCGGCTGCGCACCGCCGTGCACAACTTCGCCACCCTCGACCTGGCCCCCGACGAACTCCTGGCCCGCCTGGACGACCTGGTGGCCCGCCTGGACCAGGAACACACCGCCCAGGACCACACCGGCGAGGAGGCGACCCTGACCGGCGCCACCTGCCTGTACGCCGTCTACGACCCCACCAACGGCCACTGCAGCCTGGCCCGCGCCGGCCACCCCCCACCCGCCCTCGCCCTGCCCGACGGCACCGCCACCTACCCCGACCTGCCCGCCGGCCCACCCCTGGGCCTGGGCGGCCTGCCCTTCGAGACCACCGAACTGCACCTGCCCGAACACAGCCGCCTCGTCCTCTACACCGACGGCCTCATCGAAGACCGCCACCGCGACCTCGACACCGGCCTGGCCACCCTGCGCACCGCCCTCACCCACCCCGACCGCACCCCCGAACAGACCTGCCAGGACATCCTGGCCGCCCTGCCCCCCGACCACGCCCGCGACGACATCGCCCTCCTCGTCGCCCGCACCCGCATCCTCGCCCCCGACCAGACCGCCCACTGGGACCTGCCCCCCGACCCCGCCGCCGTCGCCCGCCTGCGCGCCGACGCCACCGCCCAACTCCAGGCCTGGCACCTGACCGACACCGCCTTCACCACCGAACTCATCCTCAGCGAACTGGCCACCAACGCCATCCGCTACGGCCACCCCCCCAT
Organism: Streptomyces kebangsaanensis; assembly: GCF_001906585.1. Classification (GTDB taxonomy): domain Bacteria; phylum Actinomycetota; class Actinomycetes; order Streptomycetales; family Streptomycetaceae; genus Streptomyces; species Streptomyces kebangsaanensis. Next base: position 2,065 of record NZ_JUJA01000107.1, read on the forward strand.
CCACGTCCGCCTCATCCGCAACCGCCACCTGATCTGCGAAGTCGCCGACGCCAGCAGCACCTCACCCCACCTGCGCCACGCCGCCACCACCGACGAAGGCGGCCGCGGCCTCTTCCTCGTCGCCCGCTACGCCCAACGCTGGGGCACCCGCTACACCCCCACCGGCAAAATCATCTGGACCGAACAACCCCTCCACGACACCAGCGAACCCCCACCCGACGACAACATCGACACCCTGCTCGACCAGTGGCCCGACACCACCCCATGACACCCACCCCGAACCC
>NZ_JUJA01000108.1 GCF_001906585.1 Streptomyces kebangsaanensis
ACCTGCGGTGTCGATCACTTCGGTGGGCTTCTGCGCGCCGCCGCCCCGCCGGTCATGGGCCGGCGTGCCGCCGCGCACCCGGTGAGAAATTCTTGTCCGAATCATTGACGCACCTCCGGACCCTCCGTACCTTGTGCCAGCAAGCGCTTACTTGAAACGATTCATGATGACGGACGGCGTTGCCGGGAGGGCCTGACTGTGGGAATCGGCGGGAGCATGGAGCGGCGGACGATTCTGAAGGCGGCCGGAGCTTCGGCGGCCGTGCTCGGGCTCGGCGCGACGACCGGATGCGGGGGAGGAAGCGGTGCCGGGGACGGGACGGTGACGATCCGTTACTCGTGGTGGGGCGCCGAGGAGCGCGCCAAGAGGATCAACCGGACCATCGCGCTCTTCGAGAAGAAGTATCCGAAGATCAAGGTGAAGACGGACTTCCAGACGTACCAATCCTTCTGGGAGAAGTTCCAGACGCAGGCTTCCGGCGGAAATCCCCCGGACGTTTTCCAAAACGCCGTCACTTTCCTTCGGAAGTACGACAAGAGGGGAATCCTGCTCGATCTGAGACCGCAGGTCGACGCGGGCCACCTGAACCTGGACGACTTCCGCGCCGGTGTCACCGAGGTCGGCGAGGTCGACGGCAAGCAGCTCGGTGTCCCGGTCGGCTCCAACACCATGGCGCTGGTGATCGACAAGAAGCTCTGGCGGAAGGCGGGCGTCGAGCCGCACGCCGGCTGGACCTGGGACGACTTCTTCAAGGCCCTGAAGACGATCCGCGACAGGACCGGCGTCCCCGGGGACACCGGCTACTTCGGCATCATGTACCTGTACGACCTCTACCTCCGCCAGAACGGCAAGGCGTTCTTCACCGAGGACGGACTCGGTTTCGACCGGGCCGACCTGACGGAGTGGTGGCAGGACGGCTACAACCGGGTCAGGGCCGGCATCGTCACGGACCCGAAGGCCGTCGCGCAGGACCTGCCGAAGTCCTCGCTCTCCGCGGGGCACGGCGCCTCGGAGTTCACCTGGGACAACTTCACCGTCCGCTACCACTCCGAGGGCGACAGCACCTACGGCCTCGCCCCCATCCCCACCACGGACGGCAAGCACACCGGCCAGTACCTCGCCTCCCTGATGCTGAGCGCCTCCGCGCGTACCGCACACCCCGAGGAGGTCGCCCGGTTCATCGACTTCATGGTCCACGACCCGGAGGTCGGCAGGATCATGGGCTACGACCGCGGCATCCTGGCCGGCACCGAGCAGTACGACGCCTTCAAGCCGGCCGACGAGATCAACAAGGAGATCGCCCGGTACGAGGCGGACACCGCCGAGGCCGGCGTGCTCGGCACCATCACCCCGCACCCCTCCGGTGCCGACACCGTCGAGGCCGCCTTCCTCCGCATCGGCGGCGACCTGGGCCTGGGCAAGGTCAAGGTCTCCGACGCGGTGAAGCAGTTCTTCGACGAGTCGCAGGCCGCCTTCCAGGCCTGAGGGGAACCGCAGTGACGCTCCTCAAGGAGACTCCGCCCGACACCCGGAAGGCCCGCTCCGCCGCGCCCGCCGCCGGCAAGCGGCGGGGCCGCCGGGAGAACCTGGCCGGCTACCTCTTCATGTCCCCGTGGATCGCCGGCTTCCTGCTGCTGACCGCGGGCCCCATGGTGGCCTCCCTCTACTTCGCGTTCACCGACTACAACCTCTTCAACGCCCCCAGATGGATCGGCCTGGACAACTTCACCCGGATGTTCGACGATCCCAGGTGGCGGAAGTCGGTCCAGGTGACGGCGGAATACGTGATCATCGGTACCCCGCTGAAGCTGCTGCTCGCCCTCGGCGTGGCTCTGCTGCTCGCCCAGAGCCGCCGCGGCCAGGCCTTCTACCGGGCCGCCTTCTACGCCCCCTCGCTCATCGGAGCCAGCGTCTCCATCGGCTTCGTCTGGCGCTCGCTCTTCTCCGACCACGCGATCGTGGACCGCCTGATGTCCTCCGCCGGCATCCACGCCGGAGGCTGGGTCGGCAACCCCGACTGGATCCTGTACTGCCTGGTCGCCCTCACCGTCTGGCAGTTCGGCGCCCCGATGGTCATCTTCCTGGCCGGCCTCAAGCAGGTGCCCCGTGAGCTGTACGAGGCCGCCGAGATGGACGGCGCCGGACCGCTGCGGAAGTTCTGGAGCATCACGCTCCCGATGATCTCCCCGGTGCTCTTCTTCAACGTGCTGCTGGAGACCATCCACTCGTTCCAGATCTTCGGCTCGGCCTACGTCGTGTCCAACACGTACTGCGGTCCGGCCGACGCCACCCTCGTCTACACCTGCTACCTGTACCAGCAGGGCTTCAAGAACTCCCAGATGGGCTTCGCCTCCGCCATGGCCTGGATGCTGCTGCTCGCGGTGGCCCTGGTGACGGCCGTCCTCTTCTGGTCCCAGAAGAAGTGGGTGCACTACGCGGAGGACGCCCGATGAGCGCCACCACCACCCCGACGACCACCTCGCGTGCGCCGCTCACCGGCTCCGGCCGCCGCCGTGCCGGCTCCCTCGCCTGGCACATCGGCGCCCTGGCCGTCCTGGCGGTCGTCCTCTATCCCGTCCTGTGGCTCGTCGGCGCCTCGTTCAAGCCGAGCAAGGACATCATCAACGGCCTCCAGCTGTTCCCCGGCCGCCCGATCTTCGCCAACTTCAAGAACCTGGCCGACGGCATCGCCGACATCGGGATCCGGACCTTCTTCCAGAACTCCCTCGTCTACGCGCTCGGTTCCGTCGCCGGCATCCTGCTCTCCTGCTCGCTGACCGCGTACGCCTTCGCCCGCATCAGGTTCGCCGGGCGGAACACACTGTTCGCCCTGATGATCGGCACGCTCCTGCTGCCGTACCACGTGCTGCTCGTCCCGCAGTACGTGATGTTCCAGAAGCTTCAGCTGACCAACACCTATGTGCCGCTGCTGCTCGGCAAGTACCTCGCCACGGAGGCCTTCTTCGTCTTCCTCATGGTGCAGTTCATGCGGAATCTGCCCCGGGAACTGGACGAGGCCGCCCGTATCGACGGCTGCGGGCACCTCAGGACCTACTGGTCGATCGTGCTGCCGCTGTGCCGGCCCGCGCTCATCACCAGCGCCATCTTCACCTTCATCAACGCCTGGAACGACTTCATGGGCCCGCTGATCTACCTCAACGAACCCGGCAAGTACACCGTCTCGCTCGGCCTGATGATGTTCCGCGACTCCGACGGCGTGGCCGCCAACTACGGCGGCATGATCGCCATGTCCCTGGTCGCGCTGCTGCCGGTGCTGCTCTTCTTCCTCACCTTCCAGCGCTACCTGATCGACGGCATGGCGACCTCCGGACTGAAGGGCTGAGGCATCCACCATGACCGACGTACGTGGCGTACGTGTGAAGGCACGCGGCGGTTCAGGGTTCGCCGACGGGTTCGGTGTCTTCGCCGAGTGCCTGCTGACCGGGGTCTGGATCGCGGTGGCCTGCCTCGGCGTGGTCACCTACCCGGCCGCCTTCGCGGCCGGCGCCCGGCATCTGCGCCGTCGCACCGCTCACCGGGGCGGCGGATGGCGGGAGTTCGCGGCGGACTTCCGGACGGCCCTGCGCGGCGGGTGGCTCGCCGGGCTCGCCGGGTGGGCCGCCGCGGCGGTGGTCTGGACCGATCTCCAGGCCGTACGGGCCGGGCTGCCCGGCGGTCCGCTCGTGGGCGCCGTCGGGCTGTGCGCGCTGACCGGCCTCGGCGTGGCCGGGCTGCGCGCGGCGGCGCTCTGGGCGCCCGGCGCCTCCTGGCGCGCGCTGCTCGCGGCGGCGGGCCGCCGTACGGTCCTCGACCCCGCCGGGTCCTTCCTGCTGGTCTGCGGACTGGCGGTCGTCGTGTTCTCCGCCTGGCTCGTCGCCCCGCTGGCGGTCCCGGTGCTCGGGGCCGTGGCGGCGGCGGCCGTCGCCGTGGAGGAACGGCACCGGCACCGCTGATCACCGGCGTCCCGTACCGGAGCGGCACCACGCCCCGGCAGCTCATCAAAGCCTGGGTCTTCGGCCCCAGCCTGTACGCCGAGCCCGACCGGTTCACCCCCGCAAGGCGAAGATCGAGGACCACCTCGACTTCCTCTTCACCTGATCTCTTGCGAGGAGGCCCCGGTGTTCACGCCGGGCGGGAATCGCATCCCGCGACCGCGGCGCGGAGCGCCCTGACAGCCTGTCCGGCGGAGCCGGGCGAATGCGAACACGTGTACCGACGTTCGCTGATCGGGGTAATCGTGGCGGAAGGAGGGGGCGGCTGTTCGGGTGCCGTGCGTACGGTCACGTGGCGGGTGTCGGGTGATCGGGGCAAGGGCCGGGGGTGACGGGGATGGCGGCGGGGGAGGCGGAGGGGGCCGGGCACGCCCGGTACACCTACCGGCTGCGGGTGTCGGCCACGGCCCGTACCGGGCTGGAGGCGGAGTGGGGGCGGTGCCGGTGGCTCTGGAACGAGTGCGTGGCCCGCTCGAAGAAGGCCCACACGGAGGGGGAGGCGTGCGGTCCGGCCCGGCTGGACCGGATGCTGACCCGGGCCCGCGCGGTGACCTCGTGGCTGGCCGCGGGCGCCTCGGTGCCGCAGCAGCAGACCGTCCGTGACTTCGCCGCCTCCCGCGCGAAGGCCCTGAAGGATCTCAAGGACCGGCTGCCCGTGCGGCGGCGGGCAGGCATGCCCCGGCCCAGGAAGAAGCACGGGGCCGAGCCGACGCTGAACTACACCCGGCGCGGCTTCCGGCTCAAGGACGGGAGGCTGCACCTGGCGGGCGGCATCGCCCTGACCGTGGTGTGGTCCCGTCCCCTGCCGGCCGCACCGTCCTCGGTGCGGGTCTACCGCGACCGCCTCGGCCACTGGTACGCCTCGTTCGTCGTGCCGGCCGAGGTGCAGCCGCTGCCGCTGACCGGTGCGGTGCTCGGTGTGGACTGGGGCGTGCGGGAGACCGCCACCACCACCTCCGACGCCCATGACCTCCCCCATGCCCAGCACGGCCGGAAGGCCCAGGCCAAGCTGTCCCGCTACGACCGGATGATGGCCCGGCGCCGGCCCAAGAAGGGGCAGGCCGCCTCGCAGGGCTACCGGGAGGCGAAGCGGTGGCGGGCGAAGACGTATGCGAAGATCGCCCGGCAGCGGCAGGACACCGCCCGTAAGTGGGCGAAGAGGGTGGTGCGCGACCACGACGTGATCGCGGTGGAGGACTTCAAGCCCAGGTTCCTCGCGAAGACGAGCATGGCGCGCAAGGCGGCCGACGCCGCGATCGGCGCCACCAAGCAGGCCCTGATCGAGATGGGCCGCAAGCACGCGCGGGATGTGCGTCTGGTGCACCCCGCGCACACCACCATGGACTGCGGATCGTGCGGAGCGAGAACCAAGCACGC
>NZ_JUJA01000109.1:0-5852 GCF_001906585.1 Streptomyces kebangsaanensis
TTTCCCAGTGCCCGCGTCGGCCGCTCCCGTGGGGGCCGCTCCCGTGGGGGCCGCTCATGGCCGGGATGCGTGGGCGCGGGAGCGAGTACGGGCACCGTCGGGGTCCGCAGCGGGAACGCCAGGGGGCGCAGGGCGGCTTCCAGGTCGTCGAGGTCCGGGCGGTCCGCCGGGTTCTTCTTCAGCAGGGCCGTCAGGACCTCGGTCAACGGGCCTGCCGGGGCGGGCAGCCGCGGCTCCTCGTGCAGGACCGCGTACAGGGTCGCGAGAGTCGTGTCGCGGGAGAACGGGGAGCGTCCGCCCAGGGCCGCGCACAGGGTGGCGCCGAGGGACCACAGGTCGGACGGCGGGCCCTGGGGGCGGCCGGAGACGCGTTCGGGGGCCATGTAGTCGGGGGAGCCGACCAGCATGCCGGCCATGGTGAGCGCCTTGGTGTCCTGGATCGCGGCGATACCGAAGTCGGTCAGGACGACACGCCCGCCGTCGCGTTCCACCAGGACGTTGCCGGGCTTGATGTCCCGGTGCAGCACGCCCCTGGCGTGCACCTGGCGCAGCGCCGCCACCAGTGCGAGGCCGGTGCGGGCCGTCTCCGGCGGGTCCAGCGGGCCGTCCTCCGCGACGACCTGTTCGAGGGAGCGGCCGGGCACCAGTTCCATGACGATCCACAGGCGTTCGCCCTCGTCCACGACGTCGTACACGCGGACCACGTTCGGGTGGTCGATCCGCGCCGTGGCCCGGGCCTCGCGCAGGACGCGTTCGCGGCGGGTGCGGGCGTCCTCGTCGTCGAGGCCGTCGATGCGCATTTCCTTGACCGCGACCGGCCGGTCGAGTATTTCGTCGGCGGCTCGCCACACCCGCCCCATTCCCCCCTGGCCGATACTCTCGGCCAGCCGGTAGCGCCCCGTCACCAATAGCCCCGGAACACCGCCACTCATCGAATTCCCCGGCAATTCGCTGCACCCCCTCAACGGCGCCCCACCCGGCCCCCCACGGGAACACAATGGTCACACTTCGGGTCCTCCCAGCATAGTGCGGGGAAATCTTGTGGTACCTCTTTTGATACTGCGAATTCAGGCGCAGCCAAGGGGGGCGAACATGGGTTCTCGTCGCATGACGACCATTGCGGGGTCGCTGGTCACAGTATCTTTCTCGGCGGTGATGATCTTTTCCTGCACCGCCGTCGCGGACGACCAGGGACCGGGGAGCAGCCAGGGGGGAAAGGTCGTCGACAAGGCGCCGGAGGGCGTGAAGGTGAGCACGCTGCTCCCGAAGAAGATCACGGTGGACAACGGTTCGAAAAAGACGGCGATTACCGCCACCGTGAAGAACGGCGGGACAAAGGACAGCGGTGACCTCAAACTCCTGGTCGTCGGTTTCGACGGCCTGAAGGTCACGAATGTGCGGGGCTGCTCGGCGATCCCGGAAAAGGATCTGCCGGCCGGTTCGAACAGCGGTTTCAGCTGTGCGGTCGGCCATCTGGCCGCGGGCGCGTCGAAGTCGTACGCCGTCGACGCGACGTACGACCTGGACAAGGAGGGGAAGATCTGCCTGCCCGTGCAGACGGGCGACGGGAGGAAGACGTACTGGCAGCAGGGCCCGGTGCCGTTCGGAACGACGAACCCGTCCCCGAACGCCCCCGCCACACCGCTGCTGCTGGGCACCGACAACAAGCCGGTCACCCCGGCCGGCGAGCTGCCCAGGACCGGCCTCGGGCGTGACGCCCTTCCGCTGGGCGCGGTCGGCGCCGCCCTGGTCGCGACGGGCGCGGCCGGGATGTGGTGGTCACGACGGCGGGCACGGGAGGGTCGGGCCTGACGGCGCCCGGGAGGGTCGGGCCTGACGGCACGGAACGCGGAAGAGGTCCGCCGGGCCGGCCTCGTGAGGCGGCCCGGCGGACCTCTTCCGCGGGAACTACGGCGTCACACGGTGAGCCGTCACTTCCTGGCGAGCTTCCAGGCGGTGGGCAGCAGGCCCATGGCCAGGGCGGCCTTCAGGGCGTCACCGATCAGGAACGGGGTGAGGCCGGCCGCGATCGCGGCGGACGCGGACATGCCGGCGGCCAGGGCCAGGTAGGGCACGCCGACCGCGTAGATGACCGCCGAGCCCAGCACCATCGTGCCGGCCGTGCGCCAGGCGTTGCGGTCGCCGCCGCGGCGGGCCAGGGCGCCGACCACGGTGGCGGCGAGCAGCATGCCGAGGACGTAGCCGAAGGAGACGGCGGTCGCGCCCGAGGCGCCGCCCGCGAACCACGGCACGCCCGCGACGCCCGCGAGCGCGTACAGGGCGAGGGCGAGGAAGCCCCGGCCGGCGCCGAGCGAGGTGCCCACCAGCAGGGCCGCGAAGGTCTGGCCGGTCACCGGCACCGGGGAGCCCGGCACGGGCACCGCGATCTGGGCGGCGACTCCGGTGAGCGCGGCGCCGCCCACCACGAGCGCGATGTCCCGGACGCGGGACGCAGGCAGCAGGTCGGCGAGGACGACCCCGGTACGGGCGGGGGTGGCGGCGGTGCTCATGGGGACTCCGGGGGTCATTGCAGTTCGGGACACGGCGACGCTATCCCAGCGGTGACGCGATGATCACCGTCAGCGCTCGACAAGGGGAGAATGGGCGCTTCGTCGCCTTCGCACAAAGGGCGGACCGTACACCTGGCGGGACGTGACGCCGGTCACTGAGGTGGAGCGGTTTCCGCCACTTTCCCGGCCCGGCGCGAGCTGTATGGTCCCGCCAAACGGCGCATCGCCCGCCCTGTAGCCGACGTCTCGCTCTGTGTACAAAACGCGTCCGGATGGTGGACGGGCGCTCCGCGCCGCCGAGCAGCCGCCCCAGACTGTGGGGGTTTTCGCACCCCCACCTTGGACGAGCCGCCCCCATGCCGAGCACCACCACCGTCGAACGGCCCCCGCGGGCGGACGACGACGCCTCCCTCTCCCACGGCCTGAAACAGCGCCACCTGTCGATGATCGCCCTCGGCGGTGTGATCGGCGCCGGCCTGTTCGTCGGGTCCGGCGCGGGCATCGCCGCCGCCGGTCCCTCGATCGTCGTCGCCTACACCCTGTCCGGCCTGCTCGTGATGCTGGTGATGCGGATGCTGGGCGAGATGTCGGCGGCCCACCCGTCGTCGGGTTCGTTCTCCGCGCACGCCGAGCGGGCGTTCGGCCCGTGGGCCGGGTTCACCGCGGGCTGGTCGTTCTGGGTGCTGCTGTGCACGGCGGTCGGCCTGGAGGGCATCGGCGCCGCGAAGATCGTCACCGGCTGGCTGCCGGGCACGCCGGAGTGGGCGTGGGTGGCGCTGTTCATGGTGGTGTTCTGCGGCACGAACCTGGCCGCGGTGAAGAACTTCGGCGAGTTCGAGTTCTGGTTCGCCGCGCTGAAGGTCGGCGCGATCACCCTGTTCCTGGTCCTCGGTGTCCTCGCGATCGCCGGCGTGCTGCCCGGCACCCACGCGCCGGGCGCCTCGAACCTCACCGACTTCCTCCCGCACGGCGCCCACGGACTGATCGTCGGCCTGCTCGCCTCCGTCTTCGCCTACGGCGGCCTGGAGACGGTGACCATCGCGGCGGCCGAGTCGGAGGACCCGGTGCGCGGCGTGGCGAGCGCCGTCCGTACGGCGATGTGGCGCATCGCGCTGTTCTACATCGGCTCCATGGCGGTCGTCGTCACCCTTGTCCCGTGGGACTCCGAGGCAGTCGTGACGAAGGGCCCGTACGTCGCCGCCCTCGACCGCCTCGGCATCCCGGGCGCCGGTCAGCTGATGAACGTGGTGGTGCTGGTCGCGCTGCTGAGCGCGATGAACGCCAACATCTACGGCGCCTCGCGCATCGCGTACTCGCTGGTCGGACGCGGTCAGGGCCCCAGGGTGCTGGCGAAGGTCTCGGGCGGGGTCCCGCGGGTCGCGGTGCTGGGCAGCTGCTTCTTCGGTTTCGTGTGCGTGCTGCTCAGCTACTGGCGGCCGAGCGACGTCTTCCCCTGGCTGCTGAACATGATCGGCGCGGTGATCCTCGTCGTCTGGTTCTTCATCGCCGTCTCCCAGCTGCGGCTGCGGCGCAGGCTGGAGGCCGAGGCGCCGGAGAGGCTGGTCGTACGGATGTGGGCGTTCCCCTGGCTCACCTGGGTGGCCCTGGCCGGCATGGCGGCCGTCTTCGTCCTGATGGCCCGGGAGCCCGGCACGCGGGTGCAGCTGTACTCGACGGGCGCGATGACGCTGGTCCTGGCGGCGATCGGCTGCGCCTGGCAGCGCACACGCGGGCGGAGCTGACGCGAACACACCCCCAGAGGCTTGTTGTCGCTCGCCCGCAGTTGCACTAGCTTTGCAATAGCGGCCCGGGGCGGGACCTGTGCCCGGCGATCGTCTTCTCACCCTTCACCCGGGCGGACGGAACGGCGGAAGCCCCCGCGAGCGCGGTCCCCCTCCGGAGGGGAGCGACTCGCGGGGGCTTCCGCCGACCGGCCGGATCAGAGGTTGCCGAAGTCCGGGCCCGCCGTGCGGGTGCGCTTCAGTTCGTAGAAGCCGGGGACCGAGGCGACCGCGAGGGTGCCGTCCCACAGGCGGGCGGCCTGCTCGCCCTTCGGGGTGGGGGTGACGACCGGGCCGAAGAAGGCGATCTGCTCGCCGTCGGGGCCGGGGACGGCGATGACCGGGGTGCCGACGTCCTGGCCGACCTTGTCGATGCCCTCCTTGTGGGAGGCGCGCAGCTCGGCGTCGAACTCGAAGTCCTCCTGGTCGGCGTAGTCGATCAGGCCGGCGGGCAGGCCGACCTCCTCCAGCGCGGCGGCGATCGCCTCGCGGGTGGGGCCCTCGTCGCGGTTGTGGAAGCGGGTGCCGAGCGCGGTGTAGAGCGGGCCGAGGACGTCCTCGCCGTGCTTCTGCCAGGCCGCGGTGACCACGCGCACCGGCGCCCACGCCTTGGTGGTGAGCAGCTCGCGGTAGTCCTCGGGCAGCTCGTCCAGCCTGGGCTCGTTCAGCACCGCCAGGCTCATGATGTGCCAGCGGACCTCGACGTCCCGCACCTTCTCCACTTCCAGCACCCACCGGGACGTCATCCAGGCCCAGGGGCACAGCGGGTCGAACCAGAAGTCGACGGGGGTCCTGCCGGACGACGGGGTCGCGGTGGGGGTGGTCTCGGGCATGGCTCTCCTCAGAAGTTCGGTCCTTCAACGATCAACAAGGATCGTCCGCCCGCGCATTCCCGGCTGCCACATGTCAGGGGCACATGGCAGGATCGATCCTGTCCACATCCTGAACACGTTCGAGGGAGTGCCGCACGTGCCCGGTGAGAATCTGTCCCGCGACGAGGCCCGGGAGCGGGCCGCGCTGCTGTCCGTCGACGGATACGAGGTGTCCCTGGACGTGCGGTCCGCGGTGGGCGAGCAGGCCGGGGAGGGGCCGCGGACGTTCCGGTCCGTGACCACGATCCGCTTCCGCTGCAACGAGCCCGGCGCCTCCAGCTTCGCCGACCTGATCGCGCCGAGCGTCACCGCCGTCTCGCTCAACGGCAAGGACCTCGACCCCAGCGAGGTCTTCGACGGCTCCCGGATCGTCCTGGAGGAGCTGGCCGCCGACAACGAGCTGGTCGTGGACGCCCAGTGCGCCTACTCCCGCACCGGCGAGGGCCTGCACCGCTTCGTCGACCCGGAGGACGGCGAGGTCTACCTCTACACCCAGTACGAGCCGGCCGACTCCCGCCGCGTCTTCGCCAACTTCGAGCAGCCCGACCTCAAGGCACCCTTCCGCTTCGAGGTGCGGGCGCCGGAGGACTGGACGGTGTGGAGCAACGGGGCGGGCGAGCGCGGAGAAGAAGGGCGCGGAGCGCTTCCGCAGAAGGGTGGTGGTGGGCGACGGGCGGGCGGGGTGTGGC
>NZ_JUJA01000109.1:5865-18096 GCF_001906585.1 Streptomyces kebangsaanensis
AGCCGATCTCGACGTACATCACCTGCGTGGTGGCGGGGCCGTACCACTATGTGACCGACACCTACGAGCGGGTGTTCGAGGACGGTACGCGGCTGGAGATCCCGCTCGGCGCCATGTGCCGCAAGGGGCTCGCCCGGTACTTCGACGCCGACGACGTCTTCCTGGTCACCAAGCAGGGCCTGGACTTCTTCCACGACCACGTCGACTACCCGTACCCGTTCGGCAAGTACGACCAGGCGTTCGTGCCGGAGTACAACCTGGGCGCGATGGAGAACCCGGGCCTGGTGACCTTCCGGGAGGAGTACATCTTCCGGGGGAAGGTGACGCGGGCCTCCTACGAGGCGCGGGCCAACGTCATCCTGCACGAGATGGCGCACATGTGGTTCGGCGACCTGGTCACCATGGAGTGGTGGGACGACCTGTGGCTGAAGGAGTCCTTCGCCGACTTCATGGGTGCCTTCGCGCTGGTCGGCGCGACCCGCTTCACCGACGGCTGGATCACCTTCGCCAACCGCCGCAAGGCGTGGGCGTACCGCGCGGACCAGCTGCCCTCCACGCACCCGGTCACGGCGGACATCCGCGACCTGCAGGACGCCAAGCTGAACTTCGACGGCATCACCTACGCCAAGGGCGCGTCCGTACTCAAGCAGCTGGTGGCGTACGTCGGCCAGGACGCGTTCCTGGAGGGCGCCCGCCGCTACTTCAAGCGGCACGCCTACGGCAACACCCGCCTGGGCGACCTGCTGGCGGTCCTGGAGGAGACCAGCGGCCGGGACATGGGCGCGTGGGCGCGGGCCTGGCTGCAGACGGCGGGGGTCAACTCGCTGACCCCGCAGGTGGTGCTGGGCGCCGACGGCACCGTCGAGGAGCTGGCCGTCCTGCAGGAGGCCGCCGAGTCCCATCCCGAACTGCGCCCGCACCGGGTGGCGGTGGGCCTGTACCGGCGCTCCCAGGTGGGGGCGCTGGAGCAGTACGCGCGCGCCGAGCTGGACGTGGACGGCGCCCGTACGGTCGTGGCGGAGCTGGCCGGTCAGGACGCCCCGGAGCTGGTGCTGGTCAACGACGACGACCTCACCTACTGCAAGATCCGCTTCGACGAGACCTCGCTGGCCACCCTGCGCGAGCACCTGGGCGCGCTGACCGACCCGCTGGCCCGCGCCCTGTGCTGGACGGCGCTGTGGAACATGACCCGGGACGCGCTGCTGCCCGCCCGGGACTTCGTCGGCCTGGTGCTGCGGTTCGCGGGCCGCGAGTCCGACATCGGCGTGCTGCAGATGCTGCACACGTGGGCGGAGTCGGCGCTCGTGCACTACGCGGCGCCGAGCTGGCGGGAGACGGGCGGGCGGCTGCTGGCCGAGGGGGCGCTGGCCGAGCTGCGGCAGGCCGAGCCGGAGAGCGAGCACCAGCTGGCGTGGGCGCGCTTCTTCGCCACGATGGCCTCCGCCCCGGACGACCTCCGGCTGCTGGAGGGCCTGCTGGACGGCACGGAGGAGATCGAGGGGCTGGAGGTCGACCAGGAGCTGCGCTGGGCGTTCCTGGGGCCGCTGGCGGCGCACGGGGTGGCGGACGAGAGGACGCTCGCCGGCGAACTCGCCCGCGACGACACCGCCTCCGGCAAGCGGCACCAGGTGCGCTGCCTGGCCGCGCGGCCCTCGGCCGCCGTCAAGGCGCGGGCGTGGGAGCAGGTGGTGGAGTCCGACGCGCTGTCGAACGCGCTGGTCGAGGCCACGATCGCGGGCTTCGACCAGCCCTCCCAGCGGGAGCTGCTCGCGCCGTACGCGCCGAAGTACTTCGAGGCGATCGAGCGGGTGTGGACCGAGCGGTCCATCCAGATCGGGATGGACGTGGTGCGGGGTCTGTTCCCCGCGCTGCAGGACTCGCGGGAGACCCTGGAGGCGACGGACGCGTGGCTCGCCGCGCACGAGCAGGCCGCGCCCGCCCTGCGCCGGCTGGTCCTGGAGGCGCGGGACGACCTGGCACGGGCGCTGCGTGGACAGGCGTGCGACGAGACGGCCGGGGCGGCGGCCCGATGAGCCGTAACTCTGGCCAAAGGTCGGGCGCGCGGTAACCGTTACGAAATTCAGGCAAGACACACCGTAACCCCTGGTCCGCCCCGGACGGACCAGGGGTTTTCGGCATCCGAACACCCGTCCTTTAGGGCGGGGTTGTCCGGATTGAGCGCCGCTCTTGTAACAGTGGTTAAGGTCCGGATCCGGTCCGGGAAACGTGCCGGACATGAACCACAACACCCCGCTCTCCCCCCGCCCCCTCCACCACCTCGCCGAGGCGCACCGCCGGGTCCTGACCGCCGCCCAGCTGCGCGAGCACGGAGTGTCGGCCGCCGAGTCGGCCGAGCGGTGCCGCCGCGGCGGCCCCTGGCAGCAGATCCTGCCGGGCGTGTTCCTGCTCCACCCGGGCCCGCCGACCAGCGAGGAGCGGCTGCACGCGGTGCTCATGTACGCGGCGCGCGGCCCACTCCCCCGGCCCGCGCCCAAAGTGCCCGCGCAGCCGACCGCCCAGGACCCGCGCCGCCCGGTGTACGCCGAGGCGATGGTCACCGGCCTGGCGGCCCTGACCCTGCACGGCTTCGCCGCCGCACCCGCCCTGCCGTCGCTGGAGAGGATCGACGTCCTGGTGGAGCGCGGCCGGCGGCTGCGCTCGACGGGCTGCGCCCGGATCGTCCGTACGGCCGGCCTGCCCGTGGCGGACCTGGTCACCGGGCTGCCGGTGGCCCCGGTGCCGCGCGCCCTGGCGGACGCGGTGGCCGGGCTGTCGGACGCGGGCACGGTACGGCGGCTGCTCACCGAGGCGGTGCGCGGCGGGTACTGCGAACCGGCAGCGGTCGTGCGGGAGCTGACCAGTGCGAGGCTCCTGGCCCGGCCGCACGTGGTGGACGCGGTGGACCTGCTGCTGGCCGAGGGCCGGGCGCTCGCGGAGGACCGGCTGTACCGGATGGTCCGCGAGTACGGCCTGCCCGACCCGGTCTGGAACGTGGACCTGCGGCTGCCGGGCGGCCCCCACCTGGGCGGCCTGGACGCGTACTGGCCCGAGCAGGCGGTCGCGGTGGAGCTGGACACCCGCGCCTCCCGGCAGGGCGAGGACGCCCAGGGGGCGGAGTACGCCCGCAAGCGCGAGCACCTGGAGCGGCTGGGCGTCACGGTCGTCCACATCACCCCCAGGAAGCTGCGCGACGCCCTGGAGCAGCAGGCGGCGGTCGTCCGCACCGCCCTGATGGCCGCAGCCGACCGCGACCCGGCCGCGTATGTCGTGGTGCTGCCCCGTTAGCGACGGTCCCGGGCACATCAGGAGGGGAGAGGAGGGACCGCCGGGACGACCCCGGCGGTCCCTCCTCGTGTGCCGGGCACCGTCCTCGTCACGTGGCCGCCGGCTTCCCCGTCGGCGGGCGCTCGCGCCACAGGCGCAGCCCCGCGTCGACCAGGCCGACCCGGGGCAGTGCGGGGACCGCCTCCAGGGGGTGCCAGGCCGCGCGGTCCGTGGAACCGCCCGTCTCGTGGCGCAGTTCGCCGCCGGTGACACGGGCCTCGTAGAGGATGCGCAGGCCGTGGAAGTCGGCGTGGGTGCCCAGGCGGCGCGGGTAGGCGCGGCGGACGGAGTCCAGGCCCAGGAGGGCGACCGGTTCGACGGCGTAGCCGGTCTCCTCCTCGGCCTCGCGCACGACGGTGTCGTAGGGGTCCTCGCCGTGCTCCATGCCGCCGCCGGGCAGGGTCCAGCGACGGGTGCCGTCGCCGGCCACCCAGCGGGCCATCAGCAGCCGTCCGTCCCTTACGCATACGGCGTAGGCCGCCACCCTCAACTCCTTGTGCATGGGGGGACGTTACGGCGTGGCCCGGGAGGGCGGGGGGCGACACCGGAGGAACCGGCACGGTTTGGGCGGCTATCTCCCGGGTGGCGCATGGCGGAAGTACGCCATGCACACTTCCCTCCATGGTCAACTCTCGTCAAACATCTTTTCTTTAGGTAGACCTGAGCGATCGTCCGGCTCCGAAATCCGGACGGTGGCGATCGGACCCGATCGCACACTCGCCTGGTTCCTTTACCTACAAGGGATGCCAATGACCTCCGACCCCCAGCACGCACCGCTCACCGGTGCCAGACGGCTGGCCCGCATCGCCACGGCGGCCGGCGTGGTGGCCGCGCTCTCCATGGCAGGGCCGATACCCATGGCCTTCGCCCAGGACGGCCCGACGTCCACCGACCCGGCCGTCAAGCCGGCGGACGACAAACTCGGTTCGGCCGGCGCCGAACTGCTCGCCGAGGCCAAGGCCGAGGGCGCCGAGCACGTCACGATGATGATCGCCACCGCTCCCGGGCAGACCGAGCAGGTCGCCAGGCAGCTGGACGCGGTCAAGGGCGGCGCCGTGGGCCGCACCTACGACAAGCTCGGCTACGTCCGCGCCACCGTGCCGACGGACAAGGCGGACTCGGCGATCGCCGCCGCCTCGAAGCTGTCCTCCGTGCAGGCCATCGACCTCAAGCAGGACATCCCGCTCGACGACCCGAGGCCGGACGCGGACACCGCCAAGGGCGGCGGCAAGGGCAAGGGCAAGGGCGACGCCGCCTACCCGGCCCCGGACAAGAAGACCCCCGCCGAGAACCCGTACAACCCGTCCTTCGAGACGGGCGCCGTCGACTTCGTGAAGAAGAACCCGAAGGCGGACGGCCGGGGCGTCACCATCGGCATCCTCGACTCCGGCGTGGACCTCGCCCACCCGGCGCTGCAGAAGACCACCACCGGCGAGCGCAAGATCGTCGACTGGGTGACCGCGACCGACCCGATCGTCGACAGCGACCAGACCTGGCGCCCGATGGTCAACCCGGTCTCCGGGTCCACCTTCACCTACGACGGCAAGACCTGGAAGGCGCCCACGGGCTCCTACCAGATCAGCGTCTTCAAGGAGTCGTACACCGTCGGCGGCGACGCCGACGGGGACGTGAACCGCGACGGCGACACCACCGACTCCTGGGGCGTCCTGTACGACCCGGCGGCCGGCACGGTCCGCGTCGACCTGAACAACAACAACGACTTCACCGACGACACGCCGATGAAGCCGTACAAGGACGGCTTCCAGATCGGCTACTTCGGCACCGACGACCCGAAGACGGACGTCGTCGAGCGGCAGCCGTTCGTCGTGGAGATCCGCAAGGACGTGCCGATGGACCCCTATGGCGGGTCCTGGACCGGCAAGAAGGCCGACTTCGTCAACATCGGTCTGATCGAGTCCGAGCACGGCACGCACGTCGCCGGCATCACCGCCGCCAACAGCCTGTTCGGCGGCAAGATGAACGGCGCCGCCCCGGGCGCCAAGCTCGTCTCCTCCCGGGCCTGCAACTGGAACGGCGGCTGCACCAACGTCGCGCTCACCGAGGGCATGATCGACCTCGTCGTCAACCGCGGCGTGGACATCGTCAACATGTCCATCGGCGGCCTGCCGGCGCTCAACGACGGCAACAACGCCCGCGCGGAGCTGTACACGCGGCTCATCGACACCTACGGCGTGCAGCTCGTCATCTCGGCGGGCAACAGCGGCCCGGGCCTGAACACCATCGGCGACCCCAGCCTCGCCGACAAGGTCGTCTCGGTCGGCGCGACCATCTCCAAGGAGACCTGGGCGGCCAACTACGGCTCCGTGGTGAGCAAGAAGTACGCCATGATGCCGTTCTCCTCGCGCGGTCCGCGTGAGGACGGCGGCTTCACGCCGGTCATCTCCGCGCCCGGCGCGGCCATCAACACCACGCAGACCTGGCTGCCCGGCGGCCCGGTCGCCGAGGCCGGCTACTCCCTCCCGGCCGGCTACTCGATGCTCCAGGGCACCTCGATGGCGTCCCCGCAGGCGGCCGGCGCGTCCGCGCTGCTGCTGTCGGCGGCGAAGCAGAAGCGCATCGACCTCACCCCGGCGAAGCTGCGCACCGCGCTCACCTCGACCGCGCAGCACATCAAGGGCGAGCAGCCGCACAGCGAGGGCGCGGGCCTGATCGACGTCGTCCAGGCCTGGAAGGCGATCGAGAAGAGCGCCAAGAGCGCCGCGGCGCACGAGTACGGGGTCAAGGCCCCGGTCAGCACCTCGCTGTCCTGGGCGCTGAAGACCCCCGGCTTCGGCACCGGCCTGTACGACCGCGAGGGCGGCCTGAAGAAGGGCCAGAAGAAGTCCTACGACGTCCAGGTCACCCGCACCACGGGCCCGGCCGGTTCGGTCAAGCACCACCTGGGCCTGAAGAACGACGACGGCACCTTCAGGATCGTCGGCTCGCGCGAGGTCTCGCTGCCGCTGAACAAGCCGGTGACGGTGGAGATCGAGGCGCGTCCCGGCGCCGCCGGTGTGCACAGCGCGATCCTCGAGGTCGACGACCGCCGCACCGAGGGCGTGGACAAGCAGATCATGCTGACCGTCGTGGTCTCCTCGGAGATCGCCAAGCCGTCCTACGCCCACTCGGTGTCGGGTGTCGCGCAGCGCAACAGCACCCAGTCGTACTTCGTGACGGTCCCGGAGGGCGCGAAGACCCTCGAGGTCTCGATGAGCGGGCTCAAGGACGGCAGCCAGACCCGCTTCATCGCGATCCACCCGTACGGCACCCCGGTGGACCCCACCTCGACCCCGAACTGCTACCCGAACTACAACAACCCGGCCAACACCTGCCGTCCGGACGTGCGTTCGTACGCCAAGCCGATGCCGGGAGTCTGGGAGATCGAGGTCGAGTCGCGTCGTACCTCGCCGCTGCTCGACAACCCGTTCACGCTGAACGCGGCGGTGTACGGGCTGGACTTCAGCCCCGCGGTGCAGACGGTCGAGGAGGCGAAGGCCGGCACGCCGACCTCCGTGTCCTGGACGCTGACGAACAAGCTCGCCGGGCTGGACGCCAAGCTGAAGGGCGGCTCGCTGGGCTCGTCGAAGTCGGACCGCCCGACCATCGCCGACGATGAGACCCAGACCAGGACGGTGGTCGTGCCCGCCGGTGCCGAGCGGCTGGACGTCGCCATCGGCAACGTCGCGGACGCCGGCGCCGACCTGGACCTGTACGTCTACAACGCCGCCGGCCAGCGGGTCGCCTACTCGGCGGCGGGCGGCTCGGAGGAGTCCGTCTCCATCGCCAAGCCCGCCCCGGGCACGTACACGATCCTGATCGACGCCTACTCGGTGCCGGCCGGCACCACGGCCTACGACTACCGGGACGTGTACTACTCGGCGGCGCTCGGCTCGGTGAAGGTCGACGAGTCGAAGGTGTACGCGCTCGCCCCGAACGGCACTGCGCGGATCTCCGCCGACGTCGTCGCGAACGAGCCGGCCCCCGCGGGCCGCGAGTTCTTCGGCGAGGTCCAGGTGGTGAACACCAAGGGCACCGTCGCGGGCCTCGGCAGTGTGAAGATCGGCAAGGTCGTCCCGTAGCGGACGCGGTCGCGCACACGGCACTGGGGCGGGCGTCCGTACGGACGCCCGCCCCTTTCGTCATGAGCGGGTCCGAGAGGCAGCCCGGGAGGCAGCCGGGAGGCGTACGTCACACCGCTGTATGAGACAGGGCCCGGCGGGCAGGCACGCGGCAGCACAGCTTGCGGCGGGAAGGCCCCGCCGGGCGAATTCCTGCAGTTCGGCACGGGTGCGGGCGGCAGGAACACGGGTGTGCTCCGGACGTGCCCGTCCCAGTCCTCGGGCACGTCGGGCAAAGAATTGGACAGGTGGGCCGGGGCGGGCCGCATGATGGAAGGGCCTCGGTCGGGCAGTACGCACGCACAGCACACGACAGCACACGTGGAGGAGTCACCGTGAGGATCGGAATCGTCGGAGCCACCGGTCAGGTCGGCACGGTCATGCGCGGGATCCTCACGGAGCGCGAGTTCCCGGTCACCGAGCTGCGCCTGTTCGCCTCGGCCCGCTCGGCGGGGACCGTCCTGGACGGCGTGACCGTGGAGGACGCGGCCGCGGCGGACTACTCCGGCCTGGACATCGTGCTGTTCTCGGCGGGCGGCGCGACCTCGAAGGCGCTGGCCGGGAAGGTCGCCTCGCAGGGCGCCGTGGTGATCGACAACTCCTCGGCCTGGCGCAAGGACCCGGACGTGCCGCTGGTGGTGTCCGAGGTGAACCCGCACGCGATCGCCGACCGCCCCAAGGGCATCATCGCCAACCCGAACTGCACGACGATGGCCGCGATGCCGGTCCTCAAGCCGCTGCACCAGGAGGCGGGCCTCCAGGCGCTGGTCGTCGCCACCTACCAGGCCGTGTCCGGCTCGGGCGTCGCGGGCGTCGCCGAGCTGCACGGCCAGGTGCAGAAGGTCGTTGCGGACGCCGACCGGCTGGCCCACGACGGCGCGGCCGTGGACTTCCCCGAGCCGTCCGTCTACAAGCGCCCGATCGCCTTCAACGTGCTGCCCTTCGCGGGCAGCCTCGTCGACGACGGCCTGAACGAGACCGACGAGGAGCAGAAGCTCCGCAACGAGTCCCGCAAGATCCTGGAGATCCCGGGCCTGAAGGTCTCCGGCACCTGTGTGCGCGTGCCCGTGTTCTCCGGCCACTCCCTGCAGGTCAACGCCCGTTTCGAGCGTCCGATCAGCGTGGAGCGCGCCACCGAGCTGCTGGCCGGTGCCCCCGGCGTCGCCCTCTCCGACATCCCGACCCCGCTCCAGGCGGCCGGCCAGGACCCGTCGTACGTCGGCCGCATCCGCCGCGACGAGACGGTGGAGAACGGTCTCGCGCTGTTCATCTCCAACGACAACCTCCGCAAGGGCGCGGCCCTGAACACGGTCCAGCTCGCGGAGCTGGTGGCGGCGGAGCTGAGCGCGTAGGACCCGTTCGGGTACGTGATGCGGGCGGGCGGTCGCCGGAGTCGGTGACCGCCCGTTCACCTGGGGCACGACGTGGAAGGATGACCGCACCCACCCATCACGAGGAGATGACCGCGTGCCTGGCACAAACCTGACTCGCGAAGAGGCGCAGCAGCGGGCGAAGCTGCTCACCGTTGACTCGTACGAGATCGATCTCGACCTCTCCGGCGCGCAGGAGGGCGGCACCTACCGGTCCGTGACCACGGTGCGCTTCGACGTCGCCGAGACCGGCGCCGACTCCTTCATCGACCTGGTGGCCCCGGCGGTCCACGAGGTCACCCTCAACGGCGACGCGCTGGACCCGGCCGAGGTCTTCGAGGACTCCCGGATCGCCCTGCCGGGCCTGCTCCAGGGCCGCAACGTCCTGCGGGTCGTCGCCGACTGCGCGTACACCAACACCGGCGAGGGCCTGCACCGCTTCGTCGACCCGGTCGACGACCAGGCGTACCTGTACACCCAGTTCGAGGTTCCGGACGCCCGCCGGGTCTTCGCCTCCTTCGAGCAGCCGGACCTGAAGGCCACCTTCCAGTTCACGGTCAAGGCGCCCGAGGGCTGGACGGTCGTGTCCAACTCGCCGACCCCCGAGCCCGAGAACGACGTCTGGGTGTTCGAGCCGACGCCGCGCATCTCGACGTACATCACGGCGCTGATCGTCGGGCCGTACCACAGCGTGCACAGCGTGTACGAGAAGGACGGGCAGTCGGTCCCGCTCGGCATCTACTGCCGGCCCTCGCTCGCCGAGTTCCTCGACGCGGACGCGATCTTCGAGGTGACCCGGCAGGGCTTCGACTGGTTCCAGGAGAAGTTCGACTACGCCTACCCGTTCAAGAAGTACGACCAGCTCTTCGTGCCCGAGTTCAACGCGGGCGCGATGGAGAACGCGGGCGCGGTGACCATCCGCGACCAGTACGTCTTCCGCTCGAAGGTGACCGACGCGGCGTACGAGGCGCGGGCCACCACGATCCTGCACGAGCTGGCCCACATGTGGTTCGGCGACCTGGTCACCATGGAGTGGTGGAACGACCTGTGGCTGAACGAGTCGTTCGCCACCTACGCCGAGGCCGCCTGCATGGCGTACGCCCCCGGCTCGAAGTGGCCGCACTCGTGGACCACGTTCGCCAACCAGATGAAGACCTGGGCGTACCGGCAGGACCAGCTGCCCTCCACCCACCCGATCATGGCGGACATCCGCGACCTGGACGACGTGCTCGTCAACTTCGACGGCATCACCTACGCCAAGGGTGCCAGCGTGCTCAAGCAGCTGGTGGCGTACGTCGGCATGGACGAGTTCTTCCGGGGCGTGCAGGCGTACTTCAAGCGGCACGCGTACGGCAACACGCGCCTGTCCGACCTGCTGGGCGCGCTGGAGGAGACCTCCGGGCGCGACCTGAGGACCTGGTCGGAGAAGTGGCTGGAGACGGCCGGCATCAACATCCTGCGTCCGGAGATCGAGACGGATGCCGAGGGCGTCATCACCTCCTTCGCGATCCGCCAGGAGGCCCCCGCCCTGCCCGCCGGCGCCAAGGGCGAGGCGACCCTGCGCCCGCACCGGATCGCGGTCGGCCTGTACGACCTCGACGAGGCGAGCGGCAAGCTGGTGCGCGCCGCCGACGGCCGGATCGAGCTGGACGTGGACGGCGAGCTGACCGCCGTACCGCAGCTGGCCGGCCGGCGCCGTCCGGCGGTCGTCCTGCTCAACGACGACGACCTGTCGTACGCCAAGGTCCGCCTGGACGAGGAGTCGCTGGCCGTCGTCACCGAGCACCTGGGCGACTTCGAGTCCTCGCTGCCGCGCGCCCTGTGCTGGGCGTCGGCCTGGGACATGACCCGGGACGCGGAGCTCGCCACCCGCGACTACCTGTCGCTGGTGCTGTCCGGGGTCGGCAAGGAGTCCGACATCGGTGTCGTGCAGTCGCTGCACCGCCAGGTGAAGCTGGCCGTCGACCTGTACTCCGACCCGGCCACCCGCGAGGCCCTGCTCACCCGCTGGACGGACGCCACGCTGGCCCACCTGCGCGCGGCGGACGCGGGCAGCGACCACCAGCTGGCGTGGGCGCGGGCCTTCGCGGCGACCGCGCGCACGCCGGAGCAGCTGGACCTGCTCGAGTCCCTGCTGGACGGCTCGCACACGGTCGAGGGCCTGGTCGTGGACACCGAGCTCCGCTGGGCGTTCGTGGAGCGGCTGGCGGCCGTGGGCCGGTTCGACGAGGCGGAGATCGCCGGCGAGTACGAGCGGGACAGGACCGCGGCCGGTGAGCGGCACGCGGCCACCGCGCGTGCGGCCCGTCCGACGCCGGAGGCCAAGGCGGAGGCCTGGGCGTCGGTCGTCGACTCCGACAAGCTCCCGAACGCCGTCCAGGAGGCGGTCATCGCGGGCTTCGTCCAGACCGACCAGCGCGAGCTGCTCGCGCCGTACGCCGAGCGGTACTTCGAGGTGGTCAAGGACGTCTGGGAGTCCCGCTCGTACGAGATGGCCCAGCAGATCGCGGTCGGGCTGTACCCGTCGGTCCAGGTGTCCGAGGACACCCTGCGCAGGACCGACGAGTGGCTGGCCTCGGCCGAGCCGAACGCCGCCCTGCGCCGGCTGGTCTCGGAGTCGCGGGCGGGCGTCGAGCGCGCCCTGAGGGCCCAGGCGGCGGACACGGCGGCCGCCCGGCCGTAACACCGTCCGTACGGTCATGGGGGCGCCCGGTGTCCGGCCGGGCGCCCCTTGGCGTGTGCGGCGGCGCTACGGGTGCGGCACCCGGCTCGCCGGCTCCCCCTTCTCGCGGGCGCGCTCGCAGGGCCGGCCGGCGGGCGGGGGCGGCGCGGTGGCCGGAGCGGGCGGGCGGGCCGTGCCCGACTGGCCGGCCACCGTGGCCCCGAACGCCAGCGCCATGCCGGTCAGCTGGAGGGGCGTGAGGGACTGGCCGAGGGCGGCCCAGCCGAGTACGGCGGCGGTGAGCGGGGACAGGGGGCCGAGGAAGGTGACCTGGGTGGCGCTGAGTCGGCCGATGCCGCGGAACCAGAGCCAGTAGGCGAGCGCCGTGTTCACCAGGGCCAGGTAGAGGTAGCCGGCGGCGGCCCGCGCGTCCGGCGCGGGGGGCGGCCCTTCGAGGAGGAGGGCGAGGGGGGCGATCAGCAGGCCGCCGGCGGTGAGCTGCCAGCCGGTGAGCGCGAGCGGGCCCGCGCCGGGCGGGCGGCCCCACTTCTTGGTCAGCACGGTGCCGGCGGACATCGAGGCGGCGGAGGCGAGGGCGGCGAGCACTCCCACGAGGTCCGGCGCCCCGGCCGCCTTCAGCACGACGAGGCTGACGCCGAACACGGCCACGACCCCGGCGAGCAGCGCCCGCGCGGTCGGCCGCTGCTCCAGCAGCAGCGCGGAGAGCCCGACGACGAACAGCGGGCCGACCGAGCCG
>NZ_JUJA01000109.1:18101-30366 GCF_001906585.1 Streptomyces kebangsaanensis
GGCCGCCGTGCCGCCCGGCAGCCGGTAGGCGGACAGGAACAGCAGCGGGAAGAAGGCGCCGATGTTCAGCGCGCCGAGCACCGCCGCCTTCCCCCACCAGACGCCCTTCGGCAGCACACGGGCCGACGCGAGCAGCAGCAGCCCGGCGGGCAGGGCGCGGGCCAGGGCGGTGAGGAGCGGCCGGTCGGGCGGGAGGAACTCGCTGGTGACGGCATAGGTGGTGCCCCAGGAGACGGGGGCGAGGGCGGTGAGGAACAGGGTGGCGGGGCGGCGCGACGGAGCGGACACAGGAAGCACGTAGGTAGCTTAGCTTCAAGCTACTTAGCTTGGAGCTACTTTCTTGCGGGCGACCGTGCGGCGGCGGATACTCGACCCATGAGTGCACGTCCGCAGCGGCGCGGGGACGCCGTCGACGCGATCATCGACCAGTGGGCGGCCGTACGGCCCGACCTGGACACCGCCGGGATGGAGGTCTTCGGGCGGATCTTCCGGCTGTCGCGGGCGATGGGCGAGCGGATGGAGAAGGCGTACGCCCCGTACGGGGTCTCGCGCGGCGAGTTCGACGTGCTCGCCACCCTGCGCCGCTCCGGTGCCCCCCACACCCTCTCCCCCCGGCAGCTCTCGGCGACGCTCATGCTCACCACGGGCGGGATGACCGGCCGCCTGGACAAGCTGGAGGGCGCGGGCCTGCTGCGCCGCTCCCCCGACCCGCACGACCGCCGCGGTCTGCAGGTGACCCTGACCGACAAGGGCCTGCGGCTCATCGACGAGGCGGTCGGCGCGGGTCTCGCCGCACAGACGGAGGCGCTGTCCGCCCTGGACACCGAGCGGGCCGGCCAACTGGCCGACCTGCTGCGGGAGTTGCTGGCCGGGACGACAGAGGCGCAGGCGTAACGGCCGCCGGCCGGGAGCTGCCGGCCGGCGGGGCTGCTCAGCCCACGTGGGCGGTGAGCGCGGCCTCGATCGCGGCCTCGTCGGCCGTGTCCGCGGCCCAGGCGACGTAGCCGTCGGGGCGGACCAGCACGGCCGTACGGCGCCCGCTCGCCCAGCGCTCCGCGGTCAGCCGGCCGGACCGGTCCCGGCCGACCGGGTGCGCCCGCGGGGCGATCAGCACGAACCGGCCGCCGCGCAGGGCCTCGTAAAGGCGGCCGCCGCCGGCGAGGGCGACGTCCGGGACACGGGTGCCGACCAGGCGGTGGGTGCCCCGGGGAGCGGCGTACCGGTAGCCGATGCCGGTGACCTGCCCGGCGGCCCTGCGGCGGACCGGGCCGGCCTTGTCGAGGACGGTGACGAGCATGGCGCGCAGGGCCAGGCTCCAGGGGCGGTGGGCCATGGCGAGCCGGATGATGCCGCCGCTGCTGCGCAGCACGGACCTGCCGACGGGGCGGCGTTCGGCCTGGTAGGTGTCGAGGAGCGCCTCGGGCGCGTGCCCGGTGACGACCTGGGCGAGCTTCCAGCTCAGGTTGGCCGCGTCCTGCAGCCCGGTGTTCATGCCCTGGCCGCCGGCCGGGCTGTGCACATGGGCGGCGTCGCCGGCGAGGAGGACCCGGCCGACGCGGTAGGCGGGCGCCTGGCGCTCGTCGCTGTGGAAGCGGGACAGCCAGCGGGCGTCGTGCATGCCGAAGTCGCGGCCGAGGGCGAGCCGGGTGATCTCCTTCACCTCGTCGAGGTCGACGGGCGCGCTGTCGGTGAGGGCGGTGCCGCGGCGCCAGGCGATGACGCGGTGGTAGCCGTCGCCGAAGGGCACGAGGAAGGCGAAGGCGTCGCCGACGGCGTTGACGGTCAGCAGGGTCTTCGGCGGCTCGGCGAGCCGCACGTCGGCGAGGACGACGGACCGGATCACCGACCGCCCCGGGAACGGCAGCCCGACCGCCCGGCGCACGACGCTGCGCATCCCGTCCGCGCCGACGACGTACGCCGCGCGCAGCGACTCCGGCCGGCCGCCGGGGGTGCGGACCCGGACCGTCACGCCGTCCGCGTCCTGGGTCAGGCCGGTCACCTCGGTCTCGTACCGGAAGTCCACGCCCGCCTTGGCGGCGCGCCGCTCCAGGGCCTCCTCCACCTCGTACTGCGGCAGGACGAGCACGTGGCGGAAGCGGGAGGGCAGGGTGCCGAAGTCGATGACGAGCCGGCCGAAGAGCTGGAGCCGGCCGAGGGGGCGGCCGACGGCCTCCAGGCCGTCGGCGAGGTCGCGGGCGTCGAGCTGTTCGAGGGTGCGGGCGTGCAGGGCGAAGGCGCGGGACAGGTTGCTGATCCGGTGCGGCCGCTTCTCGACGAGGGTGACGGGGACACCGGCGGCGGCGAGATCACCGGCCAGGAGCAGCCCGGTGGGGCCGGCACCGACGACGAGGACGGGAGCGGTGCCGGGGGCGCGGTTTCCAGTGGTGCCGGTCATGGGGACCTCCTGGTACCAACATCCGTTGGCCGGCGCTCATCGGCAACGGCACGCCCGTGGCCCGCGGCCCGGAAACGCGCCCAGGGCGCCCACCTCGCCCACGTACGGCGTGCGTACGTGCGGCGGGGTCGGCGCCCTCGGTGTGCGTGCGGTGGGGTCAGGCCTTGGTCTTGACGTCCACGTTCCGGCTCACGAAGCGGTGCTTGTCCTGGGACCTGTCCAGGACCATGACCAGGCCCGTGATGATCACGAACAGGGCGATCGGGATGCCGACGTAGAGCCCCAGCGTCTGGGCGACGCTCAGGCCCGGACCGGGGTCGTCGCCGTCGTCGCGGGTCAGCGCGAGCGCGGGGGACGACATGAGCAGCATCATCAGCGTCGTACCGGCGGCCAGGGCGCCGGCGCGCAGGGCGTTCTTCTTCTCCACGGTGCCAAACGTAGCGAATGCCCGAACGGGGTGTGCGCCCGGGGTGCCGTATGCGGCCCGCGGGCGCTTCCCGCCCGTCAGCCCCCTGCCCCCGCACCCTCCCCCGTCCCCGCCCGCAGCACGTCCGTCAGCGCGTGCAGCCGGGGTGAGGCGGCGAGGTCCTCCAGGGTCACCGGGCGGCCCTCCGCGTCGGCGACGGGCAGGCGCCAGTTCGGGTACTGGTCCCAGGTGCCGGGCAGGTTCTGCGGGCGCCGGTCGCCGACGGTGTCCGGGAGCCAGAGGCCGACCATGCGGGCGGGGGTGCGCAGCAGGAAGCGGTGGACGGCCCGGATCGCGGCCTCCTCCGAGGGGGCGCGGGCGCCGTCGCCGGTGTCCCGCAGCAGGCCCAGCTCCGTCAGCAGCGCCAGCCACTCGCGGACGTCCTCGGCCGCCTCCGCGCGCTCCTCCTCCAGCGGGCGGGTGAGCAGGCCGAGGCGGTGGCGCAGTTCGACGTGCTCGCCGGTGAGGCGGGCGGCGGTGGACGGCAGGTCGTGGGTGGTGGCGGTGGCCAGGCAGTCCGCGCGCCAGCGCTCGGGGGGCAGCGGGCGGCCGTCGCCGTCCCAGTCCCGTTCGAACCACAGCACCGAGGTGCCGAGCACCCCGCGCCGGTCCAGGGTCTCGCGCACCCCGGGCTCCACCGTCCCCAGGTCCTCGCCGATCACCACGGAACCCGCCCGCGAGGCCTCCAGCACCAGGGTCGCGAGCATGGCCTCGGCGTCGTAGCGGACGTACGTGCCCTCGGTGGGCGGGCGGCCCCGCGGGATCCACCACAGCCGGAACAGGCCCATCACGTGGTCGATGCGCAGGGCGCCGGCGGAGCGGAACAGGGCGCGCAGCAGGCGGCGGAAGGGCGCGTACCCGGAGGCGGCGAGGCGGTCGGGGCGCCAGGGCGGCAGGCCCCAGTCCTGGCCGCGCGCGTTGAAGGCGTCCGGCGGGGCGCCGACGGACATGCCGGCCGCGAAGTGGTCCTGCTGGGCCCAGGCGTCGGCCCCGCCGGGGTGCACGCCGACGGCGAGGTCGTGCACGATCCCGACCGGCATGCCGGCCGCGCGGGCGGTGCGCTGGGCGGCGGTGAGCTGGTCGTCGGTGAGCCAGGCGAGCCAGGAGTGGAAGCCGACGCGGTCCGCCAGTTCGGCGCGGGCGCGGGCGGTCCCGGCCGAGCGGGGGTCCCGCAGCCCCTCGGGCCAGCGGCTCCAGTCCGGGCCGTGCACCTCGGCCAGGGCGTACCAGGTGGCGTGGTCCTCCAGGGCCCGGCCCTGTTCGGCGAGGAAGCCGTCGTGGGCGGCGCGGCGGCCGGGCCCGAGCGGCACCCGCCGCACCAGCTCCAGCGCCTCCCGCTTGAGCTCCCACACCGCGTCCCGGTCGATGAGGGCGCCCTCGTCCAGCACGGCGGCGCGCAGCCGGCCGGCCCGCTCCAGCAGGGGCCGCAGCCGCTCGCGGTCCTCGACGTACGCGAACTCGGGGACGTTCTCGACGCGCAGGTGCACGGGGTCGGGGAAGCGGCGGGAGGAGGGCCGGTAGGGGGACGGGTCGGCGGGCGGGCCGGGTACGGCCGCGTGCAGCGGGTTGACCTGCACGAACCCGGCGCCCAGCGACCGCCCGGCCCAGCCGCTCAGCTCGGCGAGGTCGCCGAGGTCGCCCATGCCCCAGGAGCGGTGGGAGAGGAGGGAGTAGAGCTGGACGAGCAGGCCGTAGGAGCGCCCCGGCGGGGTGGGCAGCCGGGGCGGGGCGGCGATCAGGTGCGCCTGCCCGGTGCGGCCGTCGGGGGCGGTGGCGGTCAGCCGGTGGACGCCCGGCGGGAGGCCGTCGAGGGAGGTACGGGTCCCGCCCTGCTCGGTGTCGACGCGCAGCCGGGTGCCGGGCGGGAGGCCGTGGCGTCCGGGGAGTCCGGTGTCCCCCTCCGCGGCCGGGTCGCCCCAGCGCACCACCGTCGGCGGGAGCAGCCGCTCGCCGAGTTCCCGTTCGCGGGCGGTGAGCGCGGCGCGGGCGGCCCCGGGGGTGCTCGCGTCGACGTCGAGGGCGGCGAGGGCCGCGACGACCGCGGCGGCGGAGGCGGTGACCGTACGGCCCGGGGAGGGGCTGTAGGAGGTGGCGACGCCGTGCAGCCCGGCGAGCCGGGTCAGCTCATCGTCAGGGCGTTCCGGGGGTTCGGCCGGCCGCGGCGCTGTCATCTACGACTCCGCCCAGCCGGGGTCCTGCTCGGCCGCCTCGGCGACCGACTGACTGGTCAGCGGGGCGGCCTCGGCGAGCGGCGGCTCGCTGGTGAGCGGCTCGGCGTCGGGCAGCGGCGGCTCACTGGTCAGCGGGGCCTCGGCGCAGGTGCTCTCGGCGCTGAGGGCGCACAGGCCGGAGTCGTCGGCGGTCGGCAGCCCGCCGGCGAGGGGCGGGCCGCCGGCGGGCAGCGGATCGTCGGCAGGCAGCGGATCGTCGGCGGGCAGCAGATGGGGGGCGGGCGGCTCCGCCACGTGTGCGGACAGGGCCGAGAGCAGAAGGTGTGCCGGTGCGGCCACGGGGGCCTCCTCGTCGAGTACGTCGGGTACGGGCGTCCAGCGGTCGGATGACCGCAGCCCTACCCAGTGCTCGCGAGGGCAGACGTACCAGAGCGAATGACGTGCTGCTGGTCACACTCGACTGGCTCCAGGTTCGGTCAATCGCGGCACAACGGCCACTCTCGTTGACACCTTCCCCCGGGGATGGTGTGGTCAGGATTCTTCGACACCGCCTTCGGCACGACTTTCGAAGGCCGATCGACGAGGAGGGGCCGTGCGACTTCGGCGCGGTATGGGACACGGGAAGAGCACGGCCGCACTCGCGTTCGCCGTCATCGCCGGAACCTTGGCGGCCGCGCCCGCGGCCGGCGCGGCACCGTACGCCCCCGACCCCGGCACCGGCCCGGCACCCGGCACCCCGGCCACGAACCCGGAGCAGCCGGCCGCGGCCTCCTCCGACCTCGCCGTGTGGCCGCGCCCGCAGTCCCTCCGCACGACCGGCACCGCCGTCGAGGTCACCGACCGGGTCGCCCTGGTCACCGACGCGGACACGGACCCGTACGCCCTGGACGCGCTGCGCGCGCTGCTGTACGGGGCCGGCGCCCGGACGATCACGGACCTGAGCGTCTCGGACGCGCTCCCGCCGGGCGCCCTGGTGGTGCGCGCGTACACCGAGCGGGCGCACGGCGACCCGCGCCACGCGCTGCCCTCCGGCGGCTACGTCCTGACCACCGGCGACGGCGGCCTGACCCTCACCGGTGCGGGCGAGGACGGCCTCTTCCATGCCGTGCAGACACTGCGGCAGCTGCTGCGCCCCGACGGGACGGTCCCCGGCGTGACCGTCCGCGACTGGCCGGGCACCGCCGTGCGCGGCACCACCGAGGGCTTCTACGGCACCGCGTGGACGCAGGAGCAGCGGCTGGCGCAGGTCGACTTCATGGGCCGTACCAAGCAGAACCGGTACCTGTACGCCCCCGGCGACGACCTCTACCGCCAGGAGCGCTGGCGGGAGCCGTACCCGGCCGAGCAGCGGGCGGCGTTCCGGGAGCTGGCCGAGCGGGCCCGCGGCAACCACGTCACGCTGGGCTGGGCGGTGGCGCCGGGCCAGTCGCTGTGCTTCGCCTCGGACGCCGACGTACGGGCGCTGACGCGCAAGCTGGACGCGATGTGGGCGCTGGGCTTCCGGGCGTTCCAGCTGCAGTTCCAGAACGTCAGCTACAGCGAGTGGCACTGCGACGCGGACCCGGACCGTTTCGGCTCCGGCCCGGAGGCGGCGGCGCGGGCGCAGGCGCGGGTGGCGAACGAGGTGGCCCGGCACCTGGCGGAGCGCCACCCGGGCTCCGTGCCGCTGTCGTTGATGCCGACCGAGTTCTACGAGGACGGCGCGACGCCCTACCGGCGGGAGCTGGCGTCCGCGCTGGACCAGTCGGTGCAGGTGGCCTGGACCGGGGTGGGCGTGGTGCCCCGCACCATCACGGGGGCCGAACTGGCCGAGGCCCGGCAGGCGTTCGGGCACACCCTGGTCACCATGGACAACTACCCGGTGAACGACTACGCCGAGGACCGCATCTTCCTCGGCCCCTACACCGGCCGCGAACCGGCCGTCGCCAGCGGCTCGGCCGCCCTGCTCGCCAACGCGATGGAGCAGGCGGAGGCCTCCCGCATCCCGCTGTTCACGGCGGCCGACTACGCCTGGAACCCCCGGGACTACCGCCCCGAGGAGTCCTGGCGGGCGGCCATCGCCGACCTCGCGGCGGGCGACGCGCGGCGCCACGAGGCACTGTCGGCCCTGGCCGGCAACGACGCCTCCTCGGTCCTCGGCGGCACGGAGTCGGCGTATCTGCGCCCGCTGATCGCGGCCGTGTGGGAGGCCCGCGGGACGGCGGACCGGACCGCGAACGAGACCGCCGAGGCGCGGCTGCGCGCCGCCTTCACGGTGCTGCGCGAGACCCCCGGCCGCCTCGCCTCCGGCGCGTCCGGCGGCACCCTGGCCGCCGAAGTCGCCCCGTGGTCGGCGCAGTTGGCCCGCTACGGCGAGGCGGGCACGGCGGCGCTCGACATGTTCCGCGCCCAGCGCGAGGGGGACGCGACGGGGGCGTGGACGGCGTACCGGACGCTGGACCGGCTGCGCGCCGGGATCGACCGCGCCGACGTGACGGTCGGCAAGGGCGTGCTGGACCCCTTCCTCGACCGCGCACGGCAGGAGTACGCGACCTGGGCGGGCCTGGCCCACGAGCCGGCCGCGGACCGGGGCGAGGCGTCGGCCCGCACGGTCCGCTTCCCGCGCGCCCGCGCCCTGACCGCCGTGACGGTCCTCAGCGAACCCGGAACCCCCGGCGCCGTGGAGGTCCACGTCCCCGGAGAGGGCTGGCGCCGGGTGGGAGCGCTGGCGGAGCGCGGGGCGACGGAACTCGACACCGGACAGCCCTCGTCCCCGGCCGGCCGGGCGACGCGCCCCCCGGCCCTCTGGCCGCCCGTCTCCCCGGATCCGGGACTCTGGACGCGCCCGCCGGCCCTCGTGCAGCCGACTCCCCCGCCGGCCGGCACCCGGGTCGACGCCGTCCGCGTGACCGGCGCCGACCCTTCCCGGGTACGTCACCTGGTCCCGTGGTTCGCCGACACCGCGGCCGTCGGCCTGGAGCTGCCGCGCACACGGACCGACGCGGAGATCGGCGGCACCGAGCGGCTGACCGCCCGGCTGGTCTCCCACCGCCCGGCCGAGGTGCGCGGCAGGGTCACCGTGGAGGCCCCCGAGGGCATCGAGGTGCGCGTCCCCACCACGGAGCTGACCGTGCCCCGGGGCACCGCGCTGGCCGTCCCGGTGGAGGTCACCGTCCCGCCGACGGCGCCCTCACGCCCGTACGACATCCGCGTGACCTTCGCCGGTCAGACCCGCACCCTCACGGTCCACACCTTCCCGCGCACCGCCGGCCCCGACCTGGCCCGCACCGGCACGGCGAGTTCCTCCGGCGACGAGACCCCCGACTTCCCGGCCACCGCCGCGAACGACGGCGACCCGTCCACGCGCTGGTCGTCCCCCGTCGACGACGGCGCCTGGTGGCAGGTGGAGCTCCCCGGACCGGTACGTCTGGGCAGGGTCGCCCTCCACTGGCAGGACGCCCACCCCTCCGCCTACCGCGTCCAGGTCTCCGCGGACGGCCGCCGCTGGCGCACGGCCAGTGCGGTGAAGGACAGCCGGGGCGGCCGGGAAACCGTCCGCATGGACGAACGCGACGTGCGGTTCGTCCGCGTCCAGGGCGACAAGCGGGCCACGCAGTACGGCTATTCCCTGTGGTCGGTGGAGGCGTACGCGGTGGCGGAGTGAGCCACCGGGGCCCGGGGCCTCACAGCGGCCTTGCCGCGTCTCTCGTCACGTGGCGGTGCCGGGCATCCGTCACCGGCGGGTGTAGGGCTGCGACGGTTGTTCCGGCTGCTGTACGGGCGAGTCGGTGCCGGAGCCGTACGGTGCGGCCGTCGCCGGGTCCCGTACGCCGTCCCCGAACATCACGTCGGGGTCGAACATGACGATCACGGCGGCGATCAGGAGGGCCACGAGCGGGCCGGCGAGCATGGCGAGGAGGAACGACAGCAGGCCGATGGACGACTGCTCGGGCACGGGCCCGCCGGTGAGGTGGACGGAGACCGCGGCCATGCCCGTGTAGTGCATGCCGGACACGGCCACTCCCATGACCAGACTCGCCACCAGGCTCGACCACAGGGTGTGGAGGGAGAGCGCCGCCCACAGGGCCGCCGTGGCGGCCCCGATGGCGATCACGACCGACAGCGCCACCGTGGGTGTGTCGTAGTGGAGGGTGCCGTTGGTGTGCATGGCGGCCATGCCGAGGTAGTGCATGCCCGCGACCCCGAGCCCGGTGAACGTGCCCGCCGCTCCCAGGTTCACCGGTGAGCCGCCCCGGTAGCCGACCAGGAACACCCCGATGGCCACGACGACGATCGCGAGCGCGAGACTGAGAAGCGTTTTCACCGGGTCGTAGTCGACCAGGGCACCCTGGACGTTGAAGCCCATCATGGCGATGAAGTGCATGGACCAGACGCCGCAGCCGATCGACACGGCGCCCAGCGCCAGCCATGCGGCTCTGCGTTCCGGGCGCCGCAGCGAGCGCGTCGTGCATCTCAGCCCCAGTGCCGCGCCGAGGCAGGCCATCAGATAGGCGGCCACGGGGGTCACGGCACCGTAGTAGAAGTTGGAGACATCGGCAGTCACGGAGACTCCCTTTCACATGCGTAACGACGAACGGCGCCGTGGAAGTGATGCGTCGGCAGAGTGGTGAGGCGCACCCTCCCGACAGGCCGGCCGCAGACGTGACGGGCCGGACGAGGAACCGGTGCCCGGGCCTCCGGTCGGAAGGCCCCGGGAAGACGCCGCCGGAACGCGCAGACATCCTCCTGAGGGGTGCAGGACAGGGAAGCCGAACGTCCGGATCAAGCCACTTGGCCGAGTTGCATGCGATTCAAACACAACTTGCACACATTGCCTCCACATTGCGACAACTGTTCGCCGAATCGATACATCACCCCCTTCACCGCACACTTCACCCAGCGGCACGACGCGCGTTGCCGCCACTTCCCGAGGCCGCCCCCGGCGACTATTCACTCGGTACATGTACTTGGTGCATATTGAGGGGCCATGAGCTCCCGTCACATCCTGCTGGGCCTGCTCGCCGGCGGACCGAGCCACGGTTACGACCTCAAGCGACGCCACGACGAGCACTTCCCGCAGGCCCGCCCCCTGGCCTACGGCCAGGTCTACACGACCCTGCAGCGGCTGGTCCGCGACGGCCTGGCGCGGGTGGAGGGCACAGACTCCGACGGCGGACCGGAGCGGACGCTGTACCGCCTCACCGAGGAGGGCTCCCGGGAGGTGGCCGCGTGGGCCGGACAGGTCACGCCCCCCGCGCCCTTCGTGGCGAACGAGATCTTCGCCAAGGTCGTCGTGGCGATCCTCACCGACGGCGACCCGGCCGCCCATCTGTTCGCGCAGCGCGCCGCGCACATGGAGCGGATGCGGGAGCTGACGGCGCTCAAGACCGCCCCGGGAGCCGGTCTGGCGACCGTGCTCTCGGCGGACTACGCCCTCAACCACCTCGACGCCGACCTGCGCTGGATGACCACCACGCGGGCCCGGCTCACCACTCTGACCGCTCTGACCGTGGAGGTCGACCGAGCATGAGCAACCGTCCGGCGCCCCTTGTGGTGGCCCGAGACCTCTTGACGTCCTCCCCGCCCTAAAGGACGGGGATTCCTGCCGCGGTCGGCTGACCGTCTCGGTGGGTTCCTGCTTCAACGCGCTGTGCCGGGACCAAGGTCCTGGTCTTACCGGCGCTCGGCGAGGCGTTTAGCGTCTCCGCCCGTCCGGCGGCGACGATCCGGCGTCCTTCGTACAGGACGTTCTTCGCTGCGTTGTGGTCCCGGTCGTGGGCGGTGCCGCAGCTGCGGCACGTCCATGCGCGGACGTGGAGGGGCTTGGGCCCGTCCCGGAATCCGCAGGCGGAACAGGTCTGGGAGGACGGGAACGACCGGTCGACCCTGGCGAAGGTCCGGCCGTGCTTGACGGCCTTGTATTCCAGCATGCCGACGAACTGGGCCCATCCGGCGTCGTGGACGGACTTGGCGAGGCGGGTGCGGCCCAGGCCCTTGGCGGACAGCGTCTCCACGTACACCGCTTGGTTGTCGCGGATGATGCGGGTGGAGAGCTGGTGCTGCCAGTCCCGGCGCCGGTCCGCCACGCGGGCGTGCTGGCGTGCGACCTTCCTTCGGGCCTTGTCCCGGTTGTTGCTGCCCTTGGCCTTGCGGCTCAGCTCCTTCTGCATGCGCTTGAGCTTCTTCTCCGCCCGGCGCAGGAACTTCGGGGAGTCGAGCTTGCGGCCGTCGGCGAGGACCGCGAAGTGGTGCAGGCCGAGGTCGATCCCTGTGTCCGTCCCGGCCGCGGGAAGGATCTGCGGGGTGGTGTCGACGACGAACGACGCCCAGTACCGGCCGGCCGCGTCCATGGTGAGGGTGACGGATGTCGGAGTCGAGGGCAGCGTGCGGGACCACTTCACCCGCAGGTCGCCGACCTTGGCCACGTACAGGCGCCCGCTGGGCCGGATGCTGAACCCGTTCGCGGTGAGCCGGATGGACTGTCTGCGGTCCTTGCGGGACTTGAACCGGGGCGGGGCGACCCTGGGGCCCTTGCGTTTGCCGGTGAGCGAGGCGAAGAAGTTCCGGTACGCGGCGTGCAGGTCCCGCAGCGACTGGACCAGCACCACGGAGGACACCTCGCCGAGCCAGGCCCGCCCCTCGGTCTGCTTGGCGGCGGTGACGACCTGCTTTTGCAGGTCGGTGTCCTTGAGGTACGGCAGCCCCGCCGCGTGGGCTTCCTGCCGGGCGCGGAGCCCGTCGTTGAAGACCACGCGAGCGCACCCGAACGCCCTTGCCAGCGCGGCGCGCTGCCCGGGCTCGGGGTACACGCGGAAGTTGTACCTCAGCTGCACAACCACGACCGTACCATTTGGTCTATGGGTACGGATGCAGAATTTCGGCGGGGCAGGCATGTGGTTTCTGCGATGCACGTGCACTTGGTCTTCGTGACGAAGTACCGGCGCGGCGTCCTGGACGACGAGATGCTGAGGGTCTGCGAGGACACCATGCGCAGGGTGTGCGAGGACTTCGAGGCCGAGCTGAGGGAGTTCAACGGCGAGGACGACCACGTGCACCTGCTCGTGCACTACCCGCCCAAGGTCGCCGTCTCCAAGCTGGTGAACAGCCTCAAGGGCGTGTCCGCGCGCATCCTGCGCCGGGACTTCACCGGCCGCGCGAACCGGGCGATCATGCACGGGCACTTCTGGTCCCCGTCGTACTTCGCGGCATCCTGCGGCGGCGCGCCGCTGTCGATCATCCGGCAGTACATCGAAC
>NZ_JUJA01000010.1:0-3377 GCF_001906585.1 Streptomyces kebangsaanensis
AGGAGTTGGCGGCCGACCAGTACGTCGTAGGGTTCGCTGCCCGCGGTGCCGCCGACGTGGACCCGCGTCACTGCCTCGCTCATGCTTCCTTCCACTCCACTGCGTCCAGAACGGCTCGGGTGACCTCTTCGGGCGTACGGCCGTCGGTGGCCACCACGGCCGTGGCGACCTCCTCGTACAGGTGCCGGCGGGCCTCCATCAGCTCGCGCCACTGCCTGCGCGGGTTGACCGCGAGCAGCGGCCGGGCCGCGTTGAGGCCGGTGCGCCTGACGGCCTCCTCGACGTCCATCGACAGGTAGACCACCCGCAGTCCGGCGAGCAGCGCGCGGGTGTCCGCATCCAGGATGGCGCCGCCGCCGAGGGCCAGCACCCCGTCGTGTTCGGCCAGCGCCCGGCGCACCGCGTCCTTCTCGACCGCGCGGAAGACGTCCTCGCCCTCGTCGACGAAGATCTCGGCGACGCTGCGGCCCTGTGCGGCCACGATGTCGTCGTCGGTGTCCCGGTAGGCGGCGCCGAGGCGGTCGGCCAGCATCCGCCCGACGGTCGACTTGCCCACGCCCATCGGCCCGACCAGGACCACGACCGGTGCGGCGCTCACCGGATCGCCAGGTTGTCGAGGTAGCCCCGCACGTTGCGGCGGGTCTCGGCCACGCTGTCGCCGCCGAACTTCTCCGCGACGGCGTCGGCCAGGACGAGGGCCACCATGGCCTCGGCGACGATGCCGGCGGCCGGCACCGCGCACACGTCGGAGCGCTGGTGGTGGGCCTGCGCCGCCTCGCCGGTGGCCACGTCCACGGTCCTCAGCGCCCGCGGCACGGTCGCGATCGGCTTCATCGCCGCCCGCACGCGCAGCAGCTCGCCCGTGCTCAGCCCGCCCTCGGTGCCGCCGGAGCGGCCGGTGGCACGCCTGATGCCCTCGTCGGTGGTGACGATCTCGTCGTGGGCCCGGGAGCCGGGCACCCGGGCCAGCTCGAAGCCGTCGCCGACCTCGACGCCCTTGATCGCCTGGATGCCCATGAGCGCGGCGGCGAGCCGGGCGTCCAGCCGGCGGTCCCAGTGCACGTGCGAGCCCAGGCCCACCGGCACGCCGTACGCCAGCACCTCCACCACGCCGCCGAGCGTGTCGCCGTCCTTGTGGGCCTGGTCGATCTGGGCGACCATCGCCTCGGAGGCGTCCGCGTCCAGGCAGCGCACCGGGTCCGCGTCCAGCCTCTCCACGTCCGCCGGGACCGGGTACACGCCGTAGGGCGCCCTGGCCGCGGCCAGCTCGACGACGTGGCTGACGATGCCGAAGATCACGCCGTCCGCGGTCGGGTAGTAGTAGAGGGGTTTGACGCCCATCCGGTCCCGGACCAGGAGGAGTTCCTCGGTGCGCGGGTCCCAGATCGCGAACGCGTAGATGCCGTTGAGCCGTTCGGCGAACGCGGCTCCCCACTCCAGGTAGGCCCGCAGCACCACCTCGGTGTCGCTGGACGTGCGGAACGCGTGTCCCAGCGCGGTCAGTTCGTCCCGCAGCTCCTGGAAGTTGTACACCTCACCGGTGTATGTGACGACCGGGAGGATGTCGTCGTCCGAGGCGGCCATCGGCTGCCGGCCGCCCTCCAGGTCGATGACCGCGAGCCGGCGGTGGCCGAGTATCGCGTGCTCCGACGTCCACAGACCGCCCGCGTCGGGGCCCCGGCAGACCATGGTTTCGGTCATCGCCGAGGCGACGTCGGCCGCCCCCCTCAGATCACGTCCGTAACTCACCCATCCGGCCAGTCCACACATAGAATCCAGTTCCTTTCATTGAACGTCGGCGGGCGGTCAGAAATTATCTGCCTCATGGCGCAGAACCTGCCGCGTCAACTGGACTCGGCTGGATACGCCGAGTTTCAGGAACGCGTTTCTCACATGCGTGTTGACCGTGTGCGGGGAAACCATCAGCTCTTCGGCCACGGCACGGTTGCTCAGCCCGATCGCCACCAGGCGTGCCACTTGCAATTCGGCCGGTGTCAGCGCCTCCCAGCCCGACCGGGGTCTGCTCGGACGAGCCTTCCTCGTAGCCTTGAGCGTCTGCATCGACTCGCTTTCCGTTTCACTGTGTTACGAAGCCGGCGCCATTCGCCACATCCTGCGGGCGCGTCAATGTCCGTGCTTTCACGGGCGGTTGCCGGAACAAGAATGCACTGCCGCACGATCCGACAGCAAAGCGGAATGCAATACAACATCAGGAACGCTGGAGATTGTCAGATACCGGGTACATCGTCAGGTCCGCCGCGTCCCATCAGATCCGCGCTGCTGCGTCAGAACCGGGAGAATCCGTCAGGTCCGGCGACCGGGCCGAGGGTGGGACGGAGGGGCCGGCAGACATGAGGAGGGGGCCGCGGCATCCGCGGCCCCCTCCTCGCGACGCGTCACCGCGCCGTACGCCGTGCGGCGGTCAGGCGGTGGCACCACCGTCGATCACGTGGTCGTGCCCGACGACGTAGCCGGCCTCCTCCGAGGCCAGCCACAGGACGGCGTTGGCGACCTCCTGCGGGTCGGCGACCCGGCCCAGCGGCACGGTCGGGGCCAGCCGGGCGTCTCGCTGCTCACGAGTCTCGCCCGGGAGGTAGGACATCGGGGTGTCGATCGGCCCGGGGCTGATGGAGTTGATGCGTACGCCCTGCTTGATGTACTCGAGCGCGGCGGTACGGGTCAGGAAGCTGACGCCGGCCTTGGAGGTCGAGTAGGCGCTCATGCCGGCCAGACGCCAGTGGGCGCCCAGGTTGGAGGCGGTGTTGACGATGACACCGCCGCCGTTGGCCGCCATGTGCGCGGTCTCGTGCTTCAGGGCGAGGAAGACGCCCGTGAGGTTGACGGCGAGCACCTTGTTCCACACGTCCTCGTCGTGCTCGCCGACCGGCGTGCCGCCGCCGAGGATGCCCGCGTTGTTGAAGGCGACGTGCAGACCGCCGTAGCGGGAGACCGCGGTGTCCACCATCGCCTTGACGCTCTCGGAACTGGTGACATCGACGACGACGCCGGATGCCTTGCCGCCCTCGGTCTCGATCAGCTTGACCGTCTCGTTGACGCCGTTCTCATTGACGTCGGCCACGACGACGGTCGCGCCCTCCTTGGCGAAGGACACGGCCGCGGTCCGGCCCAGCACGCCGCCGGCGCCGGTGACGAGAACGACCTTGTCGGTGAAGCGGGCACTCATGACGAACTCCTTTTCCAGTGTGATGTTGCGTGGTGTGTTGGCTTGTGTCAGTCGTGGGCCGCGGCATCCGCCGCGCCCGCCGCCGGCCCGTTGCCGGTGGCGCGACGGGTCTTCGAAGAGCCCGTCGCATGCTGGAGCAGCACGAGCCCGGAGGCGACGGCCAGGGCGACGGCCGCCGTGCCGAAGGCGAAGC
>NZ_JUJA01000010.1:3393-13560 GCF_001906585.1 Streptomyces kebangsaanensis
CGCGTCCGCCGCGGCCCCGCCTCCGTCCCCGTGGCCCGCGGCGTGCGAGACGGCGAGCGGTACGAGGACGGCCAGGCCGACCGGGGGCCCCACCTCCATGGCCGTGTTCACGACCCCTCCCACCAGGCCGGCCTCCTCGGGCGCGGTCCGCTCCACGGCCCACACGGTCGCCCCGGAGAAGGTGAGTCCGGCACCGACCGGGAAGAGCGTGACTCCGACCAGGAGCGGACCCCAGTACGACGAGTCCGCGCCGAGCCTGCTCAGCAGCCCCATTCCCGCCGCTCCCAGGGCCAGTCCCGCGGCCGTCAGGCCACCGGGCCCGAACCGGCGCGCGGCCGGGCCGCCGACGGCCGCGGTGAACAGCACCGCGAGGACGGACGGAAGGAAGGCCGCCGAGGTGCGCAGTGGTGAGTAGTCCAGCGTCTTCTGGAAGTAGAGCGCCAGGAGGAAGAAGTACGTCGCCATCGCGGCGGCCGTCAGGCCGATGGCGAGCAGCGCCGCCAGCCTGCGGGCCGACGCCAGCAGGGCCGGCGGTACCAGCGGCCGGGACGACCGGGCCTGGGCCACCGCGAACAGGGCCAGGCCGAGGGCGCCGACGCCGATCCACACCCAGTCCGACTCCCCCAGGCCGAAGATGAACGCGGCCAGCCCCGCGGTGATGAGCAGGGCACCCGGCACGTCAAGCCGTTCGGGCCGACGTGCGGGCCCCGTGGGCAGCAGCGGCACGCACAGGACGATCACCGCGGAGACGACGGCCGGCGCGACGAACACCCAGCGCCACTGGGCCCAGGAGAGGATCAGCCCCGACAGGATGTTGCCGGAGCCGGCGCCGATGCCGGCCAGCACTCCCCAGACCGCCAGCGCCCGGGTGCGCCGCGCCGCGTCCGGGTAGACCGCGTTGAGCAGCGCCATCGCGGAGGGAGCCGCGAGGGCCGCGCCTACGCCCTGTGCGAACCGGGCGGCCACCAGGACCCACAGCGTGGCGGCGGCCGCCGCCGTGAGCGAGGCGGCGCCGAAGACGGCCACCCCGGTGACGAACACCGCCCGGTGCCCGAGCAGGTCGGCGAGCCGGCCACCCAGGACCAGCAACCCGCCGAACGACAGGCTGTAGGCGGAGGTGGCGAAGACGAGGTCCGTGTCGGTCAGCCGCAGGTCCCGCTGGATCGCCGGCAGAGCCACGGTGATCACGGTGATCGTCGCAATGAGGGTGATCTGGACGGCACCCAGGAGCGCAAAGGACAGCCCAGGCCGCAACCGGGGCGGAGCCGGCGCGGGCGAGGTGTCCACAGAAACGGAACCCATAGTTGACTACTCATTCCACTATAGGGGCGGACAGCTCCGAATTTCCCTACGATCACGACGATCGAAAGCTAGCACATGCTTGAACGATCGGTCCATATTCCTTCCGGGCGGTCCCGGCGGAACGCGATGCGAGCAGGTGCTTTCCGGTCAGCGGTGAGCCGGCGGCGGGGCTGCCGCGGGTCATGGGTGGCGACCATGCTGCCCAGCCGTGAGGCGCAGGAGATCGCACGTTCATGCGATGTCCCGGCGCGGTGGGCCGACCAGACTCCGGGGTGAGCCACGGACAAGGAGGCACTGCCTTATGGCCACATTCAGCTGGACGCTCCCCGTCGTCGGCCCGGGCGAGGACCCGGTCGGGCCGGACGCCGACCAGGTCTGGGAAGGGCTGGTGCACAAAGCGGAGCACCCCAGCCCGTACGTACCGGCGGTGACGGCCTGCCGCGTCCTGGAGCACTACGACGACGGTTTCCTCCGCGAGATCACCGTCCGCGACACCGACCGGGTGCACGAGCGCGTCACCTTCGAGCACCGCGAGCGCGTGGTCTTCCGTCCGGTCGACGACCCCTGCATCGAGCAGATCGTCAACGAACTCGGCAAGGACGAGACGGGCCGCCCCACGCTGACCCTGCGCGTCACCCTCAGCCCCGCCGGGGTCGAGAAGGCCGAGCAGACCCGCTACTTCCTGCACGAGACGGAGCGCTACTTCTCGGACGCGCTGCAGTTCATCGTCGACGGCCTCGTCAAGCGCCATGCGCGCTGACACCCGCGCCGGCCGATTCCCCCGTCCCCTCCCCCCACAGGACACCGGAGCATGCGACCCCCACACCCCGTACCTCCGTGTACCGCACGCCCCCCGCCCGACCTGCCAGGACCTCTGAAGAGGAGAACCACACGATGCCAGGCCACTCCCGTCGCGCGTTCGTCAGAGATGTCGCGCTGGTAGGCGGCGCGACGGTCGTCCTGCCGGCCGTCGCCGCCACACCGGCCGCCGCCCTCACCGGGCCGCCGAAGGCCACCGCCGCGGTCGCGGCCGAGGGAGCCGGGTCCGCCGTCGTCACGGTCCGCCCCGGCGACCGCCGCTACCCCGACCTGACCTGGGGCAGCAACCAGCGCTGGGTGGGCACCCCGGACACCGTGCAGTTGGCCGGCACGTCGGCCCAGGTCCTGGCCGCCGTCCAACAGGCCGTCAACAGCGGCAAGGGCTTCGCGGTGCGCAGTGGCGGCCACTGCTACGAGGACTTCGTCACCAGCGACCGCATCCGCACGGTCATCGATCTGTCCAACCTGAACGAGGTCGGGTACGACGAGACCCGCCGGGTGTTCTACGTCGAGCCCGGTGCCCGCCTCGGCGACGCATACCGGGCCCTGTACCACCGGTGGGGCGTCACCCTGCCCGGCGGCAGCTGCCCGACCGTGGGCGTCGGCGGACACGTGGCAGGCGGCGGGTACGGCCC
Source organism: Streptomyces kebangsaanensis (assembly GCF_001906585.1). Taxonomy (GTDB): domain Bacteria; phylum Actinomycetota; class Actinomycetes; order Streptomycetales; family Streptomycetaceae; genus Streptomyces; species Streptomyces kebangsaanensis. The sequence continues at coordinate 6,150 of NZ_JUJA01000010.1, forward strand.
GCTGTCCCGGCGGCACGGCCTCGTCGTCGACCATCTGTGGGGCGTGGAACTGATCGTCGTCAACTCCGCCGGCCAGGCGTCGAAGGTGGTGGCCACCCGCGAGGCCGACGACCCCAACCGCGGCCTGTGGTGGGCGCACACCGGCGGTGGCGGGGGCAACTTCGGCGTGGTCACCCGCTACCTGTTCCGTTCGCCCGACGCCACCGGCACCGACCCGGCCGGCCAGCTGCCCAAGCCGCCGTCCGAGGTCATCGTCTCGAACGTCACCTGGTCGTGGAGCGACATGACCGAGGCCGCGTTCACCCGCCTGCTGCGCAACTTCGGCAAGTGGTACGAGACCAACAGCTCGCCCGACTCGCCGTACGCCACGCTCTTCAGCCAACTAAAGCCTCAGCACAAGTCAGCCGGTTCGTTCTCCATGACGACACAGATCGACGCGTCCGTGCCGAACGCCGCCGCGCTGCTCGACTCCTACCTGGCCGCCGTCAACGAGGGCACCGGTGTCGCCTTCCGGGTGGACGACCGCCGCAGGATCTCCTGGCTGCACGCGGTCACCCAGTGGCCCGGTTTCACCGGCACTGACACCACCACGCGCTTCAAGGGCAAGTCGGCCTACATGCGGCGCGGGTTCACCAACGCCAACCTCGGGGCGTTCTGGAAGCACATGACGCGCACCGACTACGCGCACCCCGCGTCACTCGTCATGATCACCGCGTACGGTGGCAGGGTCAACACCGTCCCGGCGGCGGACACGGCGGTTCCGCAGCGCGACTCGATCCTCAAGCTCCATTACGCGAGCTTCTGGACCGACCCCGCCGAAGACGCCGCTCACCTGCACTGGATCCGCTCCTTCTACCAGGACGTGTATGCGGCTTCCGGCGGTGTGCCGGCCTCCAACGCCGACACCGACGGCTGCTTCATCAACTACGCCGACGCGGACCTCGCGGACTCCCGGTACAACGTCTCGGGCATCCCGTGGCACGAGCTGTACTTCAAGTCCGGTTACCGGCGGCTGCAGACGGTCAAGGCCCAGTGGGACCCGAAGAACCTCTTCCGTCACTCGCTGTCGATCAGGGCGGTGTGACCGTGGCCTCCCGCACTCCTTCCCCCGGCGGCCGCGCCGGTGCCCCCTCGGTCGCCGACTGGTCGCGCCGACGCCTGATGGCCGGTGCGGCCGCGCTGGCCGGCGCCGCGGTCCCGGTCGCCGCCGGCAGCGCCGCCGCCTCGCCGGCCGCAGCCGGAACGACGGAGGCGACGCCGTTTCCGGCCGTCTCCGTCCGGCCCGGCGACGCCCGCTACCCCGACCTGGTACGCGGCGTGAACCAGCGCTGGACGGCCCGGCCGGAGAGCGTGCGGCTGGTCGCCACCACCGAGCAGGTGCGCGACGCGGTCCAGCAGGCGGCCGACGCGGGCAAGCGGCTCACCGTGCGCGGCGGCGGCCACTGCTACGAGGACTTCGTCTTCAACGACGCCGTCGAGACGGTCATCGACCTCTCGGAGATGACCGCGGTGCGCTACGACGAGCAGCGCGGCGCCTTCGAAGTCCAGGCCGGCGCCACGCTCACCGATGTCTACGAGCGTCTCTACAAGGCCTACGGAGTCGTCGTTCCGGGCGGTGTCTGCTACTCGGTCGGCGTGGGCGGGCACGTCAGTGGCGGCGGCTGGGGAATGCTCTGCCGCCGGGACGGCCTGATCGTGGACCATCTGTACGCCGTCGAGGTGGTCGTCGTGGACGCCCGGCACCGGGCGCGCGTGGTGGTCGCCACCCGTGAGCGGGACGACCCCCACCGCGAACTGTGGTGGGCGCACACCGGCGGTGGCGGGGGCAACTTCGGCGTGGTGACGCGGTACTGGTTCCGCTCACCGGGCGCGACGGGCGCCATGCCCGGCTCGCTGCTGCCCAGGCCGCCGGCCGAGGTGCTGCTCAGCGCGGTCTCCTGGCCCTGGGGGGAGATGACGGAGCAGGCCGTCACCCGGCTGGTGCGCAACTACGGCGCCTGGCACGAGGCGCACGCCGCGGCCGGCGGCCCGTACGACGGGCTGGTCGCCAACCTGAGCCTGAACCACCGCTCCAACGGTCAGATCGGCCTGCTGACCCAGATGGACGCGACGGTCCCGGACGCACGGGGACTGCTGGACGCCTTCCTGCGGGCCGTCTCCGACGGGGTGGGTGTGCCCCACGGCGCGGTGACCGACGCGATGGGCGAACACGGACCGATGCCGGAGTTCGCCACGCCCCGGCGGCTGCCCTGGCTCCAGGCCACGCGCTACCTGGGAGTCACCAACTCGGTCCTGGTCGATCCGACCCTGCGCGGCGACCACAAGTCGGCCTACCTGCGCCGCAACCTTCCCGAGCGGCAGATCGCCACGATGTACCGGCACCTGACGCGCACCGACTTCACCAACCCGAACGCCATGGTGCTCCTCAGTTCCTACGGTGCGGCCGTGAACTCCGTGCCACGGACCGCCACCGCCTCCGTCCACCGCGACTCCGCGTTCAAGCTCCTGTACCAGGCGTACTGGCACTCGGCCGACGAGGACGCCGCCAACATCACCTGGCTGCGCGACCTCTACGAGGACGTGTACGCGAGCACCGGTGGCGTGCCGGTGTCCGACCGGAACACCGACGGCTGCTACGTCAACTACCCGGACATCGACCTGAACGACCCGCGCCGCAACCGGTCGGGCGTGTCGTGGAGCACGCTCTACTACGGCGAGAACTATCCGCGCCTGCAGCGTGTGAAGGCCGCCTGGGACCCGACCGACTTCTTCCGGCACGGCCAGTCCGTCCGGCTGCCGGAACGCTGAGCCCCGCGTCCCCCGGGAAGGCCCGCCCTCGATTCGACGAGTGCGGGCCTTTCTGGATTGCTCGGTCTGTTTGTTGTTAGCCTCGGTGTATGGCCAGAACCAAGGAATTCGATCCCGACGTGGCGCTTCAGCGCGCGATGGACCTGTTCTGGGAGCGGGGCTACGAGGCGACCTCGATGGCCGATCTCGTCGAGCACCTGGGTATCGGCCGGGCCAGCCTGTACGGCACCTTCGGCAGCAAGCACGACCTGTATCTGGCCGCCATGCGGCGGTATCTGCGGGGCAGCGAGGCGGGCTTCGTCACGGCGCTCTCCCAGCCGGGCCCCGCTCTGCCGGCCGTACGCGCCTTCGTGGAGAGCTGGGTCACCGAGGCCCTGACCGACCCCGGCCGCCGGGGCTGCCTGGTGGTGAACGCGGCGGTGGAGCTGTCCCCACGCGACCCCGAGGTCGCCCGCCAGGTGGAGGTGAGCTGGAGCGTCGTGGAAACGGCGCTGGTCTCCTCCCTGCTGCGGGCCCAGGCCCAGGGCGAGCTGGCCGCCGACAAGGACCCGCACGAGATCGCCCACTTCCTGCTCGTGGTGATGCAGGGGGTGCGGGTGATCGCGCGAGCCGCCCCGGACGCCGAGCGGCTGCGGGCCGCCGCCCGCCTCGCGCTGGCCGCGCTGGACTGACCGCCCGCGCCAGGACCTCGCAGCGCGAACCACGCGGGAAGCGCGTCGTCAGGGAGCCTCCTGCGCCGCCGCGGCCACCCGGGCGCCGCGTCCGGCCTCGGTGTCCAGCCTGGCGAGCACCGCCGGTACCGCGATCGACGGCAGCAGGTGGTCGAGCAGCGTACCGATGTGATGCTCCAGATCGTTGCCGTCGGGCACCCCGTCCAGGACGAGCGCGACCCCGGTCCAGCTGCTCATCACCAGCCGTGCCGTCCGGCCCGCGTCCACGTGCGGCAGCGTCTCGCCCCGGCACTTGGCGTCCTCCAGGATGCCGGTGAGCAGTTCGATCCACTCCGGCCACGCCGTGCGCACGCTCCGGCGCACCCCGTTGTCGACCGCGAGCCGCAGCGCCGCGGCCAGCACGGGCTCTCTCGGCAGCCGGTAGGCCAGCGCCATCGCCGCGTCGACCACCTCCTGGAGCTTGAGGATCTGCGGCCGCACCCCTTCGGTCGTGACCGCCTCGTCCAGCACTCCTTGCGCCAGTTCCTCCTTCGAGGCGAAGTGGAAGTAGACGGCGCCCCTGGTCAGCCCGGCACGGTGGGTGATCTCGCCGATGCTCGCGCCCTCGTACCCGTGCTCCAGGAATGTCGAAGCAGCCGCGTCCAGCAATCGCCTGCGGGTGCGCATGCCACGTGCCTGCGATGCCACTTGCGTCCTCGTCTTCAGCTCGGAAGGAAACATCGGAAGGAAATAATGGAACGCTGATTATGCAATCTACTCCGGGGTAGGACCCCGTCAGGTCCCCGCCCGGGGATCGATCAGCGTACGGGGGGACACGACGTGCCTGAACTGCTGTCCGTGCACGGCGGCCAGCGGGGGCGGGACGCCGCCGGAGCCGGTCCGCGCGACGACTCCGAACCGGAGTGGTCCGACGACATACCCATCGACCGCCTTCACCTCACTCATCGTTCCTCGGTGCATCTGACGCACTGGGCCAGGACCGGGCCGGCCGAGTTCCGGTTCACCGCCGCCTGGCCCGAGGCACGCGGTGGCCGTGCACCCGTCCGCACGGTCCACGCCGGGCCCGACCCGATGCTCGTGACCGCCACCCACCGTCAGGCCGGTCTGCTCATCGCCCACTCCGCGTACGCCGTGCCCCGTACCGACGCAACGCTGCTGCAGCGTCTGAACCTCACCGTCGACCCGGACCAGCCGCTGCCGGCGCACGGCCCCGTCGCGCTGGACGTCGTCGCCCGCTGCGCCGAGACCGGCCGACGCCGGGGCACACCGGCCGGTCTGCGCATCGAGACGGAGATCCGGCACGCGGGCGCGCCGCTCGCCCGGGTCGACTCCGACTTCTCCTGGATGTCCCGGGCCGTCTACCGCAGGCTCCGGGGCGACAAGGCCGACGCCGTCTGGGACGTGGTGCCGCCCCAGCCCGTGGACCCGGCGTCGGTGGGCCGCGCCACCACCCGTGACGTACTGCTCGCTCCCGCCGCGCCGGGACGCTGGCAGCTGCGCAACGAGACACGGAACCTGCTGCTGTTCGACCACCGAGTCGACCATGTCCCCGGCCTGGTCCTGGTCGAGGCCGCCCAGCAGGCCGCCCGGGCACTGGCCGGTCCGGGTTTTCAGCCGGTGTCCGCCGCCAACGCCTTCGAGAACTACGTGGAACTGGACGAGCCCTGTCTGATCGAGGCGACCGCCCGGCCGGTGGACGGCAGCGGCGCCGTCACCGTGGACGTGGTGGGCCGGCAGGCCGGGCAGGTCTGCTTCCGCAGTGCCGTGTCCGGTCGGCCGCCGGGCTGAACGGACCCGCGGAGAAGCGGTCCGGCCGCCGTCACACGGCTCCGTCCGCTCCTCGTCACGACCGGGCCGCCCGCCGTACGACATGGCCCGTGCCCTTCGGTCAGCCGTTGGTGAAGCCGCCATCGACAGGCACCACGGCGCCGGTCAGGAAGGGTGAGCGGTCGCTGCACAGCCAGGCCGCCGCCTGGGCGATCTCCTCGGGTGCCGCGATCCTGCCCTGCGGTGTGACGCCGGTGATCGCGTCCTCCAGGCCCGGGTTGCGGCCGAACCAGTCCTCGGTGATCTCACTGCGGGTGGCTCCGGGCGCGATGGCGTTGATCCGAATGCCGTGCGCCGCGTACTCGCTCGCCGCCGCCCTGGTCAGCCCCACGACCGCGTGCTTCGCGGCCACGTAGGGGGCCGCGGCGGGGATCGCCACCAGCCCTCCCACACTGGCCGTGTTGACCACGGCCCCGCCTCCGTCCAGCATCGCGGCGATCTCATGCCGCAGGCAGTTCCAGAGCCCGCGCACGTTGGTGTCCATCACCGTGTCGTACACGGCGTCGTCCATGAGGTGGAGCGGCGTCCGGTCACCGCCCACGCCCGCGTTGTTGAACGCGGCGTCCAGCCGGCCGTGCCGTTCGACGGTGTGCCGCACGGCGTGCGCGGTGTCCTCGGGGCATGTCACGTCCGTCACGACGTACGAGGCGTCGCACCCCTCGTTGCGCAACTCCCGCACCAGCTTGGCGAGCCGCTCCTCCCGGCGGGCGGCGAGCACGACGGTGGCACCCTCCAGGGCGAAGACATGGGCGGCGGCGGCTCCTATACCGCTGCTGGCTCCGGTGATGAGGGCCACTTTGCCGCTGAGCAGTCGGTGGGTGTCTGTCACAGTCACAGTCTTTCCTTCAAGCAGACGTGGTGCCGGGCGTCTTGGCGCCCTCGGCCGGTTCACCGAACCAGCGCCGTAGCGTCGCGTGCAGTCCCTCGGCGTCCGGCCCGCCGATCGGCGCGCTCCAGGCCGCGTAGCCGTCGGGGCGCAACAGGATCGCGTCCGCGGGCAGTTCCTCCTCCGGGTGGGCCGTTACGACGTCCACCCGTCCGGCCCAGCCCACGGCGGCCTGCCGTACATCCGCCCGGTTCGCCAGATCGAGCAGCACCGGCCGCCCGGGGCGCAGCAGCGCCGCCAGGCTGGTCGTGCCGTCAGCCGTCTTCAGCCGCGTCTCGGGAATGAAGCGTCCCGCCAGCGGATCCGCGGGCCGCCCGACGTCGTAAGCGATGTCCGCGCCGCTGACCATGCCGGCCAGATACGCGTTGACCTCCGCCACGCTCATCAGATCGGCGAACAGCCGGCGCAGGGCGTCGGTGGACGGACCGGGGTGCATCAGTGCCACCTGGGCACGGACGTTCTCCAGCACTCGAGCGGCGACGGGGTGCCGCTCCGCGTGGTAGGTGTCGAGCAGCCCGGCCGGCACGTCCCCCCGCACGCAGGCGGCCAGTTTCCATCCCAGATTGACGGCGTCCTGCAAGCCGGTGTTGAGTCCCTGGCCGCCGGCCGGGAAGTGCACGTGCGCGCTGTCCCCGGCCAGCAGGACGCGTCCGGCGCGGTAGCGCTCCGCCTGCAACGCGGCGTCGCTGAACCGGGAGAGGTGGCGGGGCGTGTCCATCTCGATGGGGTGGCCGATGATCCGCTCGACCTCCGATCTGAACTCCTGGAAGGTGACCGGGGAGTTGCGGTCGGGATGCGGGCCACGGAAGTCGTATGTGCCGATGCGGCTGTGGCCTGCGGGGTTGACCCAGAAGATGGTCCAGCCGCGCGGGGTGCGGTGCCAGCCGCTCGGTGCGCTGCGGGGATCGGCCAGCCGGACCTCCCCCATCAGGCAGGAGATCGTCGGCAGTGTGCCGATGAACGCGATACCGGCCTGCTGCCGCACCACGCTGCGGGCTCCGTCGCATCCCACCACCCAACTCGCCCGTACGGTCCGCTCCTGACCGCCCTCCTGTCGTACCGCCAGCTCGACTTGCCGGTCCGTCTCCACCACGCCGGTCACCTCGGCGCCCCGCACGACCCGCGCGCCCGACCGGAGAGCGCGCCGGGCGAAGACCGCCTCCGCGTAGGCCTGCGGACTGCCCACCAGTGCGGGGAACTCCTCGATCACCGGGGCCAG
>NZ_JUJA01000010.1:13653-20323 GCF_001906585.1 Streptomyces kebangsaanensis
GCCGGTGCAGCGACTGCGCGGTCCTGGCATGCAGGGTCCCCGCTTTCGACTCGCCCGAGGGCTCCGGCTCCCTCTCCAGTACGGTCGTACGGACCCCGTGCAGGGTCAGTTCGCCGGCCAGCAGCATGCCGACCGGCCCGCCACCCACGATCACCACGTCCGCGTCCACGGCACCGGCCGTGTCCCTCGCCCCACCCGTGTCCACGGTGGCTGGGTTCCTCTCCATCTAGTACCTGCTCCTGGGGAGCTGTCCCGGTTCCGTCAGGCGATCTGCAAGTGGTCGCCGCTCGACAGCTCGACTGCCTGGTCGTGCACGGCGGACAGGGTCACGATGCCGTGCGCCACGGCGCTGAGGGTGGTGTGCCGGTGCCAGCCCCCGAAGGTGCGGCCCTTGAAGTCCATTGCGCCGACCTTGGTACTGATCTCGGCGAAGTCCTGGTCGACGCGTCCGCTGAGGCGTCCCAGGCGCACGACAAGCGCGGACGGTGCGTCGGTCATGTTCGACAGCCACAGCTCCCGTGCCTTGCGCTCCCCGGGGCGCTGTGCGCCGACCAGCCGCAGCAGCGGGGTGCTGGAACCGGGCAGCACGACATTGGTGCTGCCGATCTGCGTGGGCCGCTCGCCCGGTTCGGTGCGGCTCACCCACCGGACCGGACGTCCACCGGGGTCCGCCCCCTCGGCGAGGTGCTGCGCCGTCATCAACCGGATCGCCCGGTCATGCCGTACCGCGTTCCACGGGAACAGCCGCGTGGCACCGCCGATCCGCAGCACGAAGGGGACCTTCGCCGCCGACAGGTGCCGCACCAGCTCCCCCACGTCCTCCTCGCGCGCCTCCACAATCACCGGGCGGGGCCGCAGCCCCCACCCCCGCGTCAGCTCCAGCACGGCCACCACCGCGGTCGGGGTGCCCCCGTCGTCAGCGTCGGCCCACTCCGGGATCTCCGCGCGCCGCCTGCGCTCGGCGTCGGTGAGCCATTCCCGGGACAGCAGCAGCCGCGAGTTGACCGGTGCGCTCTGGGTGTCATTGGCCAGCCAAACGCTGTACGAACGCTGGCTGTTGACGACACGCCCGAGCTGCGGGTCGAACGATTCGGTCACTCCGACGGTGTGTTCGCCCGCTTTGAGGACCACCATCGGCTTCACCACCCACACCATCGGGTCGAGCGCCTGGTCGAGGTCCACGGCCAGCGCCTTGCGCACCGGGACCCAGTCCCACGACGACTTGCTGATGAAGTGATGCAGCCGCTGCTCGGCCGCACCGCCTCCAGCGATCGACGCGATCGACCGCATCGACTTGCGGCTGGTGAGCGACAGCAGTCCGGAGATGTACAGTTCACCGTTCTCCCGCTGGTCACGGCGCGGCAGTGTCATCAGCATTCGTCGGCTGTACTCGGTGACGAAGTCGTCGGCGACCTCGCGCCAGACGATCTCGTGCCTTCGATGAGAACGATTTACGTCCACGACGATAATCCCCTCCGCCGGACACCGGATCCCGTCACCTCACGGCGTTGAACCCGGAGCCCCCTGTCCATTGGCGGGCTCTAGTTGAACATACGTTTTGTTTTTTCGCCATGGTCATCCACTTAACGCGCCTCCTTCAGGATTGCCCGGACTCCGTGCGGCTGTGGACCACTTCTGCCTCGGGTACTGACGTAATCGCTGCTCAGGCTCTTGATCTAGCAGCTTTCACTCGCCCCTCGCCGGGCTGCCACCACGTCGGCACGCGCACAGTCGGACCCACAGGAAGCATGACGAGTGTCCGCGACTCAAAACTGACCGTTCAATTCAGAATGGAGTTCACGATCCGGTCAACTCCCTGTCGGAATCACCCCCCGGCCCTCGGGCCCCAGCGGTGGGAGCAGGTGGGACAGAGGCGGAGGCTCGGCCGGCGACTTGGCGCCGATCGCCGTGATCACGCCATTCTTGATGCCACCCCTGGCAGGGGCTTGACAAGTCATGCACAAGGTTGAGCCGTCGTACCCCGCCGCCGCTTTTCAGCCCTCCCCCGCAAGGCTCCGGTGCGACACTCCACGGATCAAGCATCGTCCCGGGATCGGCAACCCCTCCATGGCCGCGGCGGCCGTCAGGCGGACCGGGACCAGGACGGCAGCGGACCGCATGGAGCCGAAACGGATGTTCACGGGTACGGTCGTTGGCATCCCGGCGTCGGCTGGTCGGCGGAGTGGTCCCACAAGCACCCGTTCGGCGCCTGGCGCGGGCCCGGCCCTCATCAGAGGCCGGGTCAGGTGTGCCCGAGCCCTGTGCCACCAGCAGACGAGGAAGCTGATGCCGGACGAGTCAGCGAAGGAACCAGGCAGGTCACCGCTGCGCGTTCCCGTCAACCTCGGAGTGAGGCCGCTGTGCCGCCCGGCATGACGCCGGCACCACGCGATTGACGGCGCGTCAGTAAAGTCGGCAGAGGGTCAGCATGAGCTCGGTCGAACGCGGTTACAGATGACTACGGATGCACGTGGGCCAACTCCCGGGATCATGGCCTTGACCTGGTAAAACCCCTGTTTGAAGCGGACCTGGTGGAGTGAGGGGCGAGCCGTGTTCTACTACCTGCTCAAGTAGTGGCGCAGATCTCTTTGCCCAGGTCAGACGGTATGTAGCAGGCTCAGTGTCAGCAAAATCTCAGCATCAGCACGGAGTCAGCACAGCCTTGGCCACCAAGTCACTCGCACGCGGTATGGGCACGTACTCGAAGAGGTGCGGGTGCACCCGCCCCACCAACTGCCCTCATCCCTACACCATCCGCTTCCGCAACGCCGCGGGCAGACAGACGGAAGAGAGCGGGTACCGGACACAGCAAGCTGCCGTAGACCGCCTCACCGAGATCTACCAGCAGAAGCGGTCAACGCCCCAGGCAGCAGCGCAGGAAGCCCATGACCTGGGCCAGAAGCAGTTCAAAACATATGCCGAGGAATATATAGCAAAGCGTCGCGACTGGAGTGAGTCGAGAAGCGCCGGTGCACGCTCAGCGCTTGGCAAGCACATATACCCAGAATTGCAGTCCCGCCGAATAGAGAGCTTCACGCCGTCCATCGTTGAACGATTCATCGAGACGATGGAACGCAATAATGTTGGCATTGCAGCACAAGACCAGGCATTTGTCACGCTGAAGACGATCCTGTTGTCCGCCCACAAGAAGGGTGCCATCCAACGCAACCCGCTGACCGGTGTGGTACCTCCGCAGTACGACCCGGAACGAGCGGTGGTACCGAACTACGACACCATCCAGCTCATCAAGACCCAGTCTTCCGACTTCAGATTTCGACTGGTTGTCGATCTGATGACTGGCATGGGGCTCCGCAATGGCGAAGCACTCGCAGTCAACATCAACAATTTGGTGGCCGATGACGTCTACCGGGTTTCCGAACAAGTCAGCGCAAACACGAACCAATTGGCGAGACTGAAACACAGGAAGCTTGGAGAGTTCCGCGAAGTGCCCATGCCGCAGAAGACGCGTGCTGCCATAGAGACGTACGCGAAGGAGCATGGAACCTTCTCTGGAGGCTACCTTCTGGCAGGAGCCAACAAGACTGGAAGCTTGCCCCACATGACCTACAGATCACTGAATCATGCCTGGAAGCAGGCGACTAAAGATCTCCCCCTACCTGACGGACTTGTCATGTACGGCTTCCGTCATTTTTTCGCCTCCAACGCCCTGTCCAACGGCATACCGATTACGGATGTGGCAGAGTGGATGGGACACAAATCCATCGAAATTACGTACCGGATCTATCGCCACTTGATGCCATCGTCTATTACCCGAGCAGCCAAGATTCTCAATATGTCGCTGTAGACAAGGCCATACATAGCAAAACCCTGGCGGACGAAGCAAGAAAACTTGTTTCGTCCGCCAGGGGCCGTGTCTTATCAAGCGACGCGGCGCTGCTCCAGCCACTTCAACACGTCAGACCGCTTGAATTGGATTTTGGCGTTTCTCCCCGAACCCAACTTGTATGGCGTCAAGCCGCAACGCACTGCATCCCTGTAGACCCAGGTGACTGACATATTCAGAAGCTCCGCCGTTTCCTGAGCGCTTATCAGATAAGGGGTCACCCGTACTCCAAGTTCCGAATCATCCACCCCAGCAGGTAGCGCTCGCGCTATGCCGGCGGGGTAGCGGCCAACGTCAACAGTGCTGGTCCACGCTTGTCTGCTCGAGAAGCGCGGACTTCCCCACTGTCCGAGGAAACGCCGGTTTCCCCAACCGCGAGATTGCTGCTATGTTTCACCCGCGCGGTCGAACGCCACTGCGGCCACCTTGCTCAGGTCCCCACGTCCCAAAGTCGCCGAAGCGACGGCACCGGGATGACCTCTTCCGGCGTGATGATCAGGTCGACCTTGACGTCGTGGTCGGTAACTGGAATCGGATCGCCGATCACCTGGAGGGTGTGCACTGTGGCGACGACGAGCGTGTCCCGCCTCATGAGGCCGGCCTCCATCAGGAGTGCGAACTCCAGATCCGAGTAGCCGGCCCCCTTGCCGATTCGAGCACCGCCGCCAGCACAACCTCGGCCTGCGGGGTCGCCCAGTGCCACCGGACGTGGTGTACCGACGGACGGGTCACGGGGTGGTTTCCGGTCCGCGTTTGAGTGACCTCTCCCCCGGCCATGGCCTGCTACCTCCGCTCGTAGTCGTCCAGGTCCGCGACATCGCGGAGGTACCAGGCAGCCACGGCCCGCTTGTAGCCCTCGGGCATGTTGAGGTCCGGCACTTGGTCCGCGGCGAACATCCCGAGTTGTTTGTGCTCGTGACTGACGACGGGTGCTCGTTCGGGAGTGAGGACCGTGCAGCCGTAGGTGACGATCAGGACCCTGCGGCCTGGGATGGGCTCGTAGATCCACACGCCACCGCCGATCAGTGGCCCGGCCTTCACCTCCCAGCCGGTCTCCTCCTGGATCTCCCGTTCAAGCGCCGACTCCGGGCTGCAATCGGCTGGTACGGCCCCGCCCGAACTGCCGGTCTCCAGGCGTCCACCGGGCAGTTCCCACTCGTCGCGCTCGTTTTTCAGGAGCAGTACTCGGCGCTCTGCGTCCAGGGCAACGCCCTTCACGGAAACGGGCCAAAGGGGCGGCGTGTACGTCATCACGGTCCTCATCCTGCGCTGTGCGTCCCCAGCCCGCCGGGGTAAAGCCGAGGAACAGGGAGTCCAGAAACGCACCGTGGCTGCCGGATCGGTCGTGTGGCGCACAGTCTGGATGCTCAGCGCCTCGGCGGGAGAGATTGCGCATCTGCTCGCCGGGCCGCACCTCAACCACCTGAAACTCTTCCGGCATCGCGTCCTACCGTGGCTCAGGGCAGCCGCGGTCGACGTCCGACGCGGCGCATTGGTTGATCAGGCGGATTATGCGTTGTACGTCGGTTAGGTCAGGGACGACGTGGCAGGCCCCGGCGGCAGCCAGCCGGTCGACTGACGTGGTACCGGAAGCGACGCCAATCACGTGGGCGCCTCCTTCCCGTCCAGTGCGGACGTCCTCGAGAGAGTCGCCGATAATCACGGTCGTCTCCCGTGTGAAGGTATACCCATGGCGAGTGCCGGCTCGCTGCTGTGCCACGCGTACGAGGGCAGGGCGGTGGGAGTCATCGGAGGAGTATCCGCCGATGCCGAGGTCGAGATACTCGTCCAGGCCAAGAGCCTTGAGCTTGATCTCGGCGCTGCCCCGCAGATTGCCGGTGACGACGGTGGGAACCAGCCCGGGCTCTTGGTGCACGGCGGCAAGGGCGGCGGGTGCACCGGGCATGACCTGCCCGGTGCGAGAAAGATCGCCACGGTGACGCTCCAGTTGTGCAGGCATACGCTGCACGATGCGTTGCGCGAGTTCCTCGATCCGCTCGGGTTCCACTGCATTCGCGCACAGCAGCTCCCGGACAGCGAGGGGCATCGTCACCCCGGTTCCCCGGGCGGGCAGACGCTCGGCAGGCCGGCCCACCACCTCCTCGAAGAGTTCCCGGTAGACCAGCCGGTCGGTGTCGCCGGTGTACAGGAGGGTGCGGTCGATGTCCCAGAGAACCAGGATCATGCGGCGGCTCGCTGACGCATAACGCTTTCCCCACGATCCAGCAGGTCCCGGGCGGTTGAGGAGGCACCGTAGGAGCGCGCCTCATGGAGCATGGTGCGCAGGTGGTCGTCGAGGCGGGCGGATTGAATGCCTTCGGCGAGGGTCAGGACGTCATGGGCGGTGGCGCAGCCGGCGTCGGCGTCGCCGGCGCGCATCTGCGCGGTCGCGGCTCGGGAGAGGAACTGAGCGGTGGTTCGGGTCTCGTCCCGGCTGAGCACGTCGCGGGCCGCGGCGAAGGATTGGGCTGCCCGGGATGGCTGTCCCAGGTCGAGGTAGCAGCTTCCGGTCTGTCCGAGGATCTCCCCCGGGCTGATCCAGTACAGCCAGTGAGGATCGTCCTCGCCCCGGCCGCGGGCACAGAGTTCTTCGGCTTCGGCAAGCGCGGCCAAGGCGTGGCGCTCTTCACGGAGTCGGGCGTGGCCGCGAGCCTGGCGGGTGAGGAGCATGGCGTTCAGGGCGGGGGCGTCGTGATCGGTGATTGCCTGGCGCGCTGTACGGGCGGCGGTGATGGCGTCGCGCGGGTCGCCGGCGGAGTAACCGTGGATGGCGAGGAAACCGAGAGCGCCGGCGCGCAGGCGGGAGTCGCCCGAAGCGTGGGCTGC
>NZ_JUJA01000110.1:0-12531 GCF_001906585.1 Streptomyces kebangsaanensis
GCCAGCTTCGCCTTGACCTCGTCGATGGACTTCGCACCGAAGTTGCGGATGTCCAGCAGGTCGGCCTCGGAGCGGGCGACGAGCTCACCCACGGAGTGGATGCCCTCGCGCTTGAGGCAGTTGTACGACCGAACGGTGAGCTCCAGCTCCTCGATCGGCAGCGCCATGTCGGCGGCCAGGGCGGCGTCCGTCGGGGACGGGCCCATGTCGATGCCCTCGGCGTCGATGTTCAGCTCGCGGGCGAGACCGAACAGCTCGACCAGGGTCTTGCCCGCGGAGGCCACGGCGTCACGCGGACGCATCGCCTGCTTGGTCTCGACGTCGACGATCAGCTTGTCGAAGTCGGTGCGCTGCTCGACACGGGTCGCCTCGACCTTGTACGTGACCTTCAGCACCGGCGAGTAGATCGAGTCGACCGGGATCCGGCCGATCTCCTGGCCCACCTGCTTGTTCTGCACGGCGGAGACGTAGCCGCGACCGCGCTCGACGGTCAGCTCCATCTCCAGCTTGCCCTTGCCGTTGAGCACGGCGAGGACGAGGTCGGGGTTGTGCACCTCGACACCGGCCGGCGGCGCGATGTCGGCGGCGGTGACCAGACCCGGGCCCTGCTTGCGCAGGTACATCACGACCGGCTCGTCGTGCTCGGAGGAGACGACCAGCTGCTTGATGTTGAGGATCAGGTCGGTGACGTCCTCCTTGACGCCCGGCACGGTGGTGAACTCGTGCAGGACGCCGTCGATGCGGATGGACGTGACCGCCGCACCCGGGATCGAGGACAGGAGGGTGCGGCGCAGGGAGTTGCCGAGGGTGTAGCCGAAGCCCGGCTCCAGCGGCTCGATCACGAACCGGGAACGGAACTCGTCGACGACCTCTTCGGTCAGTGAGGGTCGCTGAGCGATCAGCACGAGGTATTGCCTCCAGTGTGTGGCGCCCACCATGTGACGCCGTAGACACCACGAAGGGTACGGGCGGTTCGGCCGCCCATGAAGCCGAACCGCCCGACTCCGCCCGTCTGTCGGCCGGTCGGCAGGCTCGGTTCCTGCTGGAGCGGAGGCCGACGATCAGATGCTCCTGCCCCCGGGAGTCGGCCACCCGCGCAGTTCGTATGTGCATACTGGGGGCGATGACAAAGCCTGCTGCACCGAAGCGCCATTTGCCCACCAGCCCCTTCAAGGCCCCGGTCACGCCGACTCCCAAGCACTTCGCCGTGGGCGACCAGGTCACACACGACGTGTACGGCCTCGGCCGGGTGATCGGCGTCGAGGACGGAATCGCGGCGCTCGTGGATTTCGGCTCGGCGCAAATGCGGATCTTGAGCCCGTACGCCAAGATGACCAAGCTGTAGGACCGCTGTGCCCGGTCACGGCACGCCAGGCCCCTTCGGGGACCTGTAACGAAAGGGAGACCTCCCATCGATCTGACGTCGCTGTTCTCCGCCCTGGAAGGGCAACCCCGCCGTGCTGCTCCGGCATCGCCGCCCCCGGCGACGAACCCCTTCCAGGCCCCGGACTTCGGGGAAGACGAGCCCTTCCTGCCCGAGGAGGTACAGGAGCCCGCCTGGGGCATGCGTGCCGCGCGGCCCAAGGCGGCTTAGCTCCCACTAGTGCGGCGGTTTCGGCAGCCGGCCGCGGGCCGTCTCCGGCGCTGCGGTGAGGAGTGCGGCCGTCTCGGTTCCCGTCCCGTTCAGCCCCGTTCACCGTCGTTCAGCCGAGACCGTGAGTACTGTTCACGGGCAGGATCCTGGAGTATCTGTCCGGGTCGGCCCCGGTGAACAGGAGTCTGTGACTGCCGGCGGCGGTCGTGTGCGGCCTGTCGGCCGAGGTGCTCGCCTCCAGTGGGATGCGGCGGTCACGCGCTGCGGCGGCGCAGGGTGAGCCACGAGCGCCTCGACGCCTTGCCGGGCTCCTCCGTGGCCCGCAGCTCGACCAGGGCGGGGAACCGGGCGCGCAGCTCCGACTCGAGGCGGGAGTGGAGGGTGAACCCGGCGGCCGGGCAGTGCGTGCAGGTGCCCGCCATCCGCACCTCCGCGTGCCGGTCGTGGGCGGAGACGATCGTCACCTCGCCGCCGTGGGAGCGGATGTAGTCGCCGGCGGATCCGTCCAGGACGTCCTGCAGTGCGGCGCGCAGCATGTCGTCCTCGGTGACCGTCTCGGCCGGCCGCCACTGCCGAGGGTGCCGCAGTGCGGCGCTGAGCGCGTCGCGCACCCGCGCTCCGGTGCCGGACCAGCTCCGGCCGTCGGCGAGCCGGATCACCACGGCCTGTGTCTCCACCGCGAGGGAGACGACGTCTTCGGAGTGGAGCATCTTCCCGAGCTCGTCCGGTGCCTCGGCGATCTCTCCGACGACCGGCAGCGTGCCGGCGGGAATCACCCAGCGGACGGTCTGCGGGTCGGCCGTGGCCTCGGGGTGCATGGGGACGACGCTCATGCCGACAGCCCTACGAGGGTGTGTGTCAGGAAGGCCATGGTCCAGGCCAGCACGAACATGTAGCCGAAGGCGACCGCGGGCCATCTCCACGAGCCGGTCTCACGGCGCATGACCCCGATGGTCGACATGCACTGCAGCGCGTAGAGGAAGAAGACCAGCAAGGCGGCCGTCGTGGCCGGGGTGAAGAGCTTCTCCCCCTGGTGCGGCCCGTCGGTGTAGGTCATGTGTGTCAGGGCCTCGGCCGGCTGCTCGGGGTTCTGGGCCGCGGCGACCTGGCCGAGGGTGGCGACGAACACCTCGCGGGCGGACAGCGATCCCAGCACGCCGATGTTGATCCGCCAGTCGAAGCCGAGGGGTGCGAAGACGGGTTCGATGGCGTGACCGATGTCGGCGGCGTAGCTGTGGTCGACCGCGTAGGCCGAGACCGCGGTCCGGTCGACCGGGTCGACCCCGGCGGAGCGCAGTTGCGCATCGCTGTGCATGGGCAGGCTGAGCAGCAGCCACAGCACGACGGTGACGAGCAGGATGATCCGGCCGACCTTGTGCAGGAAGCCCTTGCAGGCGCTCCAGATCGCGTCGGCCACCGACCGCGGCCGCGGCAACCGGTAGGACGGCATCTCCATGTAGAACGGCAGCACCGGTCCGCCCCGGCTGCTGAACCGTTTGAAGACCCAGGCCGTCGCCATGGCCGAGAGCGCGCCGACGAGGTACAGGGCGAACATGACGACGCCCTGGGCGCCGAAGGGGCCGACCCTGGTGTCCGGGCTCACCAGCAGGCCGGTCAGCAGCACATAGACCGTCAGACGCGCCGAGCAGGTCATCAGCGGCGCGCCCATCATGGTCGCGAAGCGGTCCTTGGCCGACGGCAGGGAGCGGGTGGCCATGATGCCCGGGATGGCGCAGGCGAGGGAGGAGAGCAGGGCGACGAACGCCCGGCCCTCCAGCCCGGCTCTGGCCATGATCCGGTCCATCAGGAATGCCGCGCGGGAGAGGTAGCCGCTGCCCTCCAGCAGCGAGATCATGAGGAACAGCAGGGCGATCTGCGGGAGGAAGACCAGTACGCCGCCCACGCCGCCGATCAGGGCGCTGCCGAGGAAGCCGGAGAGCAACGGGTTCGGGACGTGCTCGGTGACCAGTGTGCCGAGCGAGTCGAAGAGGCTCTGCACCGCGTCCTGCAGCGGTGCCGCGACGGTGAAGATGATCTGGAAGAACGCGAACATGGTCGCGAAGAAGATGAGCGTGCCCCACAGCGGGTGCAGCAGCACGGCGTCGATGCGCCGCGTGCGGCGATCGACCTCGGGCACCTCGTAGCCGGCGCTCTGCAGCAGCGACTCCACCCAGGCCCGCCGCTGCGAGGGGTCGGTGGGGGGCGGGACGACCGGCCGCTCCCATGCGGCCAGGTCGAGCAGCATGGACTGCAACTGTGCCAGGTCGTTGCGTGACCCGCTGGTCACCCCGACGACCGGTACGCCCAGCGCACGGCGGAGGGCGGAGACGTCGAGGGTGCCGCCGCGACGGGTCAGCTCGTCGCGGAAGGTGAGCACCACGCAGATCGGCAGGCCGGTCCGCATGACCTGGGCGAGCAGCCCGAGGGAACGGCGCAGCGTCGTCGCGTCGATCGTGACGAGAATGCCGTCAGGTGTGCCGATGTCCGGGTTGTCCGGGTCGAGCGCATCGGCGACGACCTGCTCGTCCGGACTGATCGGGTCGAGGCTGTAGGTGCCGGGCAGATCCTCGACGACCACCTCGTGCCCGCCGACACGCGCTGTCCCCTCATAGCGCGCGACGGTCACTCCGGGGTAGTTGCCGGTCTTGGTCCGCAGACCGGTCAGGGCGTTGAAAAGCGTGCTCTTGCCCGAGTTCGGGCTGCCGACCAGGGCCAGACGGGTCTTGCCGGTGACGGTCCGGGCCACCTGACCGCAGTGCGCGCTCACGCGATGCGCCGTACGTGGATGCCGGCGGCCTGCGCCTTGCGCAGCGCCACCTCGTACTCCACGACCTGGAAGACGACAGGGTCGCCGAGCGGCGACTTCCGCAGCACGGTGACCTCCGCGCCGGGGGCGAACCCCAGGTCGAACAGTCGCCGCGCGGTGCTCGGCTCGACGGACTCGTCGATGTCGATCACCTGGCCGCTCATCCCGGGTCGCAGGTCGGCCAGTCGCGCATCCGGATCCGGCGCGGAATCCACCGGCACGGACGGACGGCTCTTCCGGCGTTCATCCCATTGCACTGAGCCCATCGACATCCTCGACCACGGAATCACCTGAGTAGCTAAGGGAAGGCTAACCTTTTATCCCGATAACGACAATATCGGGCCCGTTCGGATGCCGCGCGTGATCACTCGCACTCGCGCGGCAAATCTTCGATCTCGCAATGGGCGATCCCCTGGCGATCTCCTGCCGTTCCACGGCGGCGGCGCCCGGTGCGGGTTTCCGGGTGCCGCCGCCGTGTCCGGGTCAGGGGGTGTGCGCCGGCTGCGGGTCGTGCAGGGAGCCGAACACCCGCTGCAGCCGCAGCGCCAGCTGCAGTTCCAGGGCGCGGGCGGGTTCCTGCCAGTCGGGGCCGAGGAGCTGGGCGATCCGTTCCAGGCGCCGGTGGACCGTGTTGGGGTGCACCTGGAGCGCGTCGGCGGCGTAGGTGGGGCTGCCGCCCGCGGCGAAGTACGCCTCCAGGGTGCCGGCCAGCTCGGTCGAGCGCTCCTCGTCGTAGTCGAGGACCGGGCCGATGGTCCGGTCGATGAAACCGCGCACGTCGCGGTTCCCGCCGAGCAGCATGCCCACGAAGCCGAGCTCCTCCGCGGTCGCCGCGGCACCGTGCCGGTCCATGCTCGTCAGCGCCTCGACGCACCGCTTGGCCTGCCGGTAGCCGTTCGCGACCGAGTCCGGCTCACCGTCGGCCGGGGCTCCGCCCGCGGTCACCGAGTGGTTGAGCGCCTGGCCGAGGCGGCGTGACACCTCGCGCGCCGCCGCGCCCGGGTCGTCGCCCGGCAGCAGCAGGACCAGGCAGCCGTCGCGCAGGGTCTTCGCCCCGCCGCGCAGGGACACGTGGCGCGAGGCCCAGGCGGTGATCCGGCCGCGCCGGCCGGATTCGGCGTGGGCGACGACCACGACGTGGGGCCGGGCGAGGTCGACCCCGAGGCGCTGGGTGAGCTGCGCGGTGCGCTGCGGATCGCGCCCGGGGCGGTCGAGCAGGGCGTCGAGGGCCTCGTCGCGGGCCTGACCCTGCGCCGCGGCCCTGCGGTTGACCAGGGCCAGGACGGCCGAGGCGCGTGCGGCGTGGGTGGCCACCGCGTGGTCCGACTCGTCGAGGGGCCGCCCGCTGTGCACGATCAACGCGCCCAGGTCCTCGTCGCCCGCCGTGACCGGCAGCACGGTGATGTCGTCGCCGGCGCGCGTGGCCCGGTTCTCGACCCGGGCCTCCAGCAGGGCCTCGTCCAGTGCGTCGCCCTCGGCCGGGATCCGGCCGGAGACCGCGAGGGTGAGGTCGTTCTCGTCGCGCAGGGCCACGGACAGGGAGAGCGTCCTGGCCAGCTCGTCCGTGACGGCCTGGGCGTCCGCCCCGGCCAGTACGGCGTCGAGCAGGCGGCGGCCGGCCTGTTCGGCCCGCTGCTCCGCGTGCACCCGGGCGCGCAGCCGGTCGTACTTGGAGGTGATGCGGGCGATGCGGGCCCTGGCCTCGTCGAGGGCGCGGCACCGCTCGACGGCGGAGGCCGCGTAACCGGCCAGGGAGTTCATGAGGGAGAGCTCGTCGGGCGAGTAGGAGCGGACCTCGCGGTGGGCGCACAGCAGGACGCCGATCGCCTTCTCCGGCGTGCACAGCGGGATCGCGACGGCGGCCCGCAGCCCCTCCCTCTCGAAGAGGCAGTCGAGGAGCTCGTTGCGCTGAAAGCTTTCGTCCTTCAGGTAGTCCGGCGTCCACACCGGAGCGCCGGCGTGGCGGGCGTGGCCGCTCAGGCCTGTGTCGGCGGGGATGTGCAGCCCCGGGACGGGGGAGATCAGGCCGTCCTGCCGCACGGCCATGCCCTCGTCGTCGTAGAGGCCGACGAGGCTCACGTCCGCGTGCACCAGGGCTCTGGCGCGCCGCACGATCGTGGCGAGCAGGGAACCGAAGCTGCGCCGTTCGGCGATGTCCCGGACCGCGTCCATGAGGAGCAGCAGCCGGTCGTTGCGGTAATTCAGCCGTCGAAAGCGTTCGTCGATGCGTAAGGCGTATTCACGGGCCCGTTCCATCGATTCCAGGTTCTGTAAATCAGCCTGATCCAGCCGGCCCCGGGAAACGAGTTCTTCCCATTCCTCGGTGGGAGATTTTTCGGCGAGCAACTCGAGGAAGGGCAACTCGGCGGACTGCGCGGCGATTTCTTGAGACATCACTCTCCAGGCGGCGGGAAGCCGGTTTCTCCCGGTGGGAGTCCAACATGGCGATGAACAAGTAAGCCGGTGCGCTGCGCGTCACCTTACATTACGGGGGCCGCACCCCTCCGGCTCCACTGAAGGAATCGGCCGTTCCGTGTGAACCCGGTTTCCGTCGACCGGATTCCGGGGCCCGGCGGCCCGGTCCGGCCGGCCGGAGGCGCTCATCCACTGGGACTTCCCGCTGCCGAAGGAGTACCTTACATGCAAGGCATCTCAATGAAGAACTATCTTCCCTGCTAAGATAGCTGAAGGCTATGAGAGTAAGAGGGCCCATGTCAAGTACGGAATCCACGGCACCGACGAACACAGAGGGTTACCACGTGCGGGCCGGTCAGGGCAGTGACGACCCCCGCCGCAACGCCGCGCTCCAGCGGGCCATGACGGCCGCCCGGGAGCTGGGCCTGACCAGCATCTCCCTGAACAGCGCGGTGGCCAAGCACCTGGACATCCATCCGACGGACGCCTGGATCCTGACGTACATGCGGGGGCTGCCGCGGGAGACGTCGCTCACTCCGGGTGACCTCGCGCGCGTCACCGGTCTCACCACGGGGGCCATCACCGGGGTGGTCGACCGGCTGGAGTCGCAGGGGTACGTCCGCCGGGAGCGGGGGGCGCAGGACAGGCGCAAGGTGATCATCGTCCCGACCGAGAAGAGCGTGGGAGTCGCCGAGGTCTTCCACCCCCTGGTGGAGGGCATCATGACCATGGCCCTGCGGTACTCCACGGACGAGCTGGAGACGATCAGCGCCTACTTCGAGGGCGCGACCACCGCCACACAGGACGCCATCACCCGCCTGCGCCGGCTGTGACCCCCGCCGTGCACCCGCCGGCCCGTGAGGACGGGCCGGCGGGTGACGTGTGTGAGGGACGGGCGACGTGCGCGGCGCCGCCTGCCCGCGGTCCGGTCGGCCCGGCAGGGCTCAGGGACGCTTCGGCGAGCTGCCCAGGACCGAGACGGCGTGGGCGGCCGAGGCGAGGGTGACGTGGCGGTGCCAGCCGCCGTAGGAGCGGCCGGCGAAGTCGCGGATGCCCAGGCGGTCCGTGGTCTGGCGGAAGTCGCGTTCCGTACGGAAGGGAAGCCTGCTCCAGGTGACCAGCGTGGGCAGCGGGGCGTCCGTCATGTCGGTGAGCCAGAGCTGGCCGAGGCGGCGGCGGGGGCCGCTGCCGACGCCCACCAGGCAGAGGTCCCGGGCCGCCGGGCCGCCGGGAGCGGCCCGCGGCAGCCGGACGCTCAGGGCCGAGACGACGCTGGTGTGCAGCGTGCTGGAGCCCTCCCCGGCTTCCCGCCACACCACCGGACGCGGCGCCTCGCGGTCGGACTCGATCAGCCGGCCGGCCGGCTGTACGGCCGGTCCCCGGCCCAGCCGCAAGGGGTCCGTGACCGCGAGCGGGCTCGTGCTGTTGATCCGCGCCAGGAAGGGGACGCCGGCCTCGCCGAACCGCCGGACCGTCATCGGCATGTCCATGTTGCGGGCATCCAGCACCACGGGACGCGGCGGCAGGCGCCACTCCCGGGCCGTCTCCAGGCACGCGTCGACCGTCATGTCGCCGATGCTCCGCGCGCCGAGGTCCTCGGGGATCGACGCCTGACGGCGCCTGGTCCTGTCGCCCAGCCAGGAGGAGGGGAGGTGCAGACGCCAGTTGACCGGGCTGCTGGTGTGCTCGGACGCGGCCCAGACCCCTATCGCGCGCTGGGCGTTGAGCACCCGGCCCACCTCGGGGACGTACTGCCGGTCGACGCCGACGGAGTTCTCCCCCGCCTTGGGGATGACCATCGGCTGGGCCACCCAGGCGAGCGGCGGCACGGCCTGGAGCAGGTGCCGGGCCAGGGCCCGGCGTACCGGCGCCCAGTCCCAGGTGGAGCTGCAGACGAAGTGGTGCAGGCTCTGCTCGGTGGCCGAGCCGCCCAGCAGCGCGGCGATATTCCGTATCGACCGGCGGCCGCGGACACCGAGCAGTCCGCGCAGATACTCGACCCCTTTTCGGCGCTGGTCGCTGCGCGGCAGCGATGCGAAGAGCACCGCTCCGAATTCGGTGAGGGACCCGTCGTCCCACCATGAATCGGAGGCCGCGGGCGTAGGTTTCCCGGCGGCTGTTTCGGCTATGAGTGCGGCAGTACCCATCGTATCCCCCGTTGACTTGATGGAGACTTTCTTCGGCACCTCCACGGTCCTCGCTCGCGCACCTTTTCGACAAGGTATTCCGAGCACCCTTTTGGCCCCCCGTGTGTGGGTGGAGCCCCCTCTCTCATTTCCTTGCTCCGGACCGTGCGGGAACGCGGTGAAGCCGGCCTCGGCGGAAGGGGCGGCCGTCGAAGCCGGCTTCGGGCACGTGGCCACGGGGCGGGGGGAGCCCCGTGGCCACGTGCCGGTCCGCGGTCGGTCCGCGGAGTCGGGGGAGAGCCGGGGAGAGCCGGGGTCACCCCGGGTGCGGTTCCGCCCGGTGCGTCATGCCAGGTCCACCGGCTGGGCCGTGGCACTGGACCGGAGCAGGGCCGCCACGGCGCGCGCCTGGTCCACGGCCTCCTCGCGGCCGAAGGGCAGCTCGGTGTCCTTCGCGATCGCGGTCGACACCTCGTCGAACTGGATCCGGGAGATGTGGAACATCTCGTCGAGCCGGTAGGCGCCCTCCGGGTCGACCGGGAAGTACTCCTTCCGGGACTCCAGCAGCGGCACCGGTCCCTGGAGGTCCAGCTCGACGGGGTCCGTGCCGCCGAACCACGGCCGGCGCACCACGACCCGGCCCTTGGTGCCCACCACGTGCAGGAAGTCGCCGCGGGCGATGTCCTGCCCGACCACGAACTGCCCGAGCACGTCGCCCGGCAGGCGCAGACTGGCCGTGAAACCGTGGTCGGCGGCCCCGGGGCCGCGGCGCACCTCCTCGGCGTACACGCGGGTGGGGTTGCCGGCGAAGCACCGGATCGCGCTCAGCGCGAAGACCCCGAGGTCGAGCATCGCGCCGCCGCCCAGCGCGCGGTCCCGGCGGAAGTAGTCCGGCGGCACGGCGGCGGTGCAGGCGGCGTAGACGTACATGAGGTCGCCGATGCGGCCCTCGTCCACCAGCCGCCTGGCCAGCCGGGTCTGCGGGTGGTGACGGAACATCACGCCCTCGATGCACCTGCGGCCCGCCGCCTCCGCCTCGTCGAAGACCCGTTCCACGTCCTCCACGGTGAGCCCCAGCGGCTTCTCGCACATGACGTGCTTGCCGGCCCGCAGCGCCTTGACCGTCCACTCCACGTGGTCGACGGGGTGCAGCGCGACGAACACCGCGTCGACGTCCTCGCAGGCCAGCAGCTCCTCGAAGGAGCCGAAGCTGCGGGGGATGCCGTGGGTCCCGGCGTACTGGCGCGCCTCCTCGGCGTCGCCGGTCGCGACCGCCGTGAACTCCGTCGTCTCCGATGCGGCGTTCGCCGCGACGGCGACGTTGGCGTAGCCCCCGGTGACCAGAAGTCCCCAACGCACCTTGCTCACTTCAGACCCCTTCCGTGGTCGCCGGCAGGTCGGGGACCTCGCCCAGCCTGATCCCGTACAACTTCTCGAACGTGGTGAGGAACTCGGCGTCGTCGTCCAGGACGCGGGACGACTTGCGCTCGCCGTTCTCGTACTCGGTCAGGACGCGGTTGAACATCGAGATCCGGCCGTCGGGGGTCACGATGGACGCCCACAGCTGGGTGTTGGCGGGGGCGTGGGGGGACGACCACAGGTACCAGAGCGCCGCGTCGAAGTCGTCGACCTCCCTCGGGTGCGTCTCGGCCCGCCAGCGCAGCACGCCGTTGTGGACCATCTCCACGTCGCCGTCCGCGGTGAAGAAGAGCTGGTAGTCGCCGTGCGGGTCGCTCTGGACGCCCGGCCGGCGCAGTTCGAGCGGCTTGCGGCTGGCCCAGCGGAAGCCGACGTCGACCAGGTAGGGCTGGTCGAGGTCGACGCGCAGTACCAGGTGGCCGTGGTACTGACCGCGGAAGGCGTGCTTCCCGTTGTGCAGGATGCGGGCGCCGAGCAGGGTTACCGGGTAGCCCAGGTGGCGCAGCAGCAGGGCGAAGGCGGTGTTCAGCTCACCGCAGCCGCCGCCCCTGCGCTGGTTGACGATCTTGTCGTACAGGGGCTCGTCGCGGACGCTGGGGAAGTTCTTCAGGATCAGGTCGAGCGTCTCGAACGGGACCGTCATCATGTGACGTTCCTGCAGGTAGCACAGTGCCTCGTAGTTCACCGCGGCGGGGCGCTCGGCCCCGATGCGGTCCAGGTAGGCGTCGACGTCGAACACGAAGTCGCTCGTGTCGCCGTTGTCCGTCGGAACGGTGGTGGCCGCCGGGGCGGCAGTGGCCGCCGGGGCCGTGGTGGCCGTCGTGTCGGGTGCGCTCATCGTCCTCTCCTCCCTCACTTCCAGCGCAGCAGCGCGAAGCCGAACGTCATGCCGGCGCCGATCGAGACCATCAGGACCGACTCGCCGGACCGGATACGGCCCTGGCGCACCGCCCGGTCCAGGGTGACCGGGATCGACGCGGAGCCGGTGTTGCCGAAGTCGTGGGCACTGGCGTGCAGCCGGGGGCGGGTGAAGCCCAGCAGTTCCGGGAGGCTCTCCACCATCCGCTGGTTGCCCTGGTGCGGCACGACGTGGTCGACGTCCTCCAGATCCTGGCCGGCGTCGTCCAGGAAGGCCTTCGTCATCGGTGGGATGTGCTCCTGGAAGATCTCCATGATCCGGCGGCCGTTCATGCGCACGAAGTGCAGCCCGGCGTCGACCGTCTCGTGCGAGGCGGGCAGCCGGCTGCCGCCGGCGGGGATGCCGCCGACCTCCGTGTCCACCGGGAAGCTGGTGATCCGGGTGGCCAGCAGACCGCTGCCGTCGTCCACCGGGCCCAGCACCACGGCGCCCGCGCCGTCGCCCCACAGGGCGGTGGTGCGCCGGTCCTCGTGGTTGCGGAAGCGGCTGTAGGTGTCGGCGCCGATCACCAGTGCGTATCCACCGCGCACGCTCAGGTACGTCGAGGCCATGTCGACGGCGGTCAGGAAGCCCGCGCACGCCGCCTGGATGTCGAAGGTCCCGGTGGTCGTGGGGCACTCCAGGGCCAGCGCGGTCAGGCTGGCGACGGACGGCCCGGCCATGTCCGGGGTGGCCGTGCCGACGACGACCAGTGAGAGCTGGGAGGGGCTGATCCCGGCGTCCTCCAGGGCGGCGCGGGCCGCGTAGACGGCGAGGTCGGAGGTGGCCTCGTCGGGCTTGACCGCGCGGCGTGCGACGATGCCCGTCTTCCGGACGATCCATTCCTCGGTGACGCCCGCCCGGTCCGCGAGCATGTCGTTGGTGATGACCTGGGAAGGCAGGTACGAGCCGATTCCCAGGACGCCGATGCGGGATCCGCTGGGCGCGGAGGTGGTGGTCGGACTCATCTGCCCGGCTCCTGACTGTCGTCGTTCACTGGTCGGTTCACAGCAGCCCCCGCAGCAGGGTGCTCATGATCCGGGGACCGTTCCGGGTGAGCACCGACTCGGCGTGGAACTGCATCGAGGCGAAGTGCGGGCCGCGCAGCGCGTGGACGTCCCCGGTGGCCGGGTCCCGGCTCACCCGCACCGTGCCGATGCCGTCGGCCCGGAAGGCGGACGTGGCGCACCGGGCGGTGAAGGTGTTGTAGAAGCCGACGAGCTGCTCCTCCCCGAACAGGTCGATCCGCTTCTGCAGGCCCTGGTTCGGCGGG
>NZ_JUJA01000110.1:12539-33142 GCF_001906585.1 Streptomyces kebangsaanensis
GGACGTCGAGCCCGAGCCGCAGGCTGAGCACCTGGTGGCTGAGGCAGACGGCCAGGAACGGCCGCCGGTCCCGCAACAGCCGTGCCACGGTGCCGTGTACGGCGGCGATGCGCGGGTCGTCCGTCTGCTGGGGGTCGCCGGGGCCGGGCCCCATCACCACCATGTCGTAGGCGTCGACGTCGTACCGCTGGTCGAAGCGGCGGACCGTCACCTCCGGTCCCAGGGCGGACAGCTGGTGGGCGATCATCGCGGTGAAGGTGTCCTCGGCGTCGACGACGAGCGTGCGCAGACCGGTCAGTCCGGGGTGGCGCGGCGCGGGCGGTCCGCCGTCCTCGGCGAGCCAGAACCCGGCGAGGTGCTCGTTGCGCCGGCGCAGCGTGGACACCACGTCCGGGTGCCGGCTCAGGGCCGGGGGGTCGGACTCCCGCAGGGCCGAGAGCAGCCCGGCGGCCTTCGCCGCGGTCTCGGCGACCTCGGACTCCGGGTCCGAGTGGCGTACGAGCGTGGCGCCCACGCCGATGCCGACCCGGCCGCCGGCGTCGATCTCCGCGGTGCGGATGAGGATGGAGGAGTCGAGGTCCCGCCCGCCGTGCGCGTCCCGCCCGATCAGGGCCATGACCCCGCTGTAGTAGCGGCGGCCCGACCGCTCGTAGCGTTCGACGACCCGGCAGGCGCTCTCCAGCGGGCTGCCGGTGACGGTGGGGGCGAACATCGTCTCGCGCAGGATGTCCCGCGGGTCGCGGGTGCTGTGCCCGGAGAGCAGGTACTCGGTGTGCGCGAGGCGGGCCATCTCCTTGAGGTACGGGCCGGTGACGCGGACGCCGCCGTCGCAGATGCGGGCCATCATCTTCAGTTCCTCGTCGACCACCATGTACAGCTCGTCCGCCTCCTTGCGGTCGGCGAGGAACTCCATGAGGCCGGGCAGCGAGGGGCCCGAGGCGGGGTAGCGGTAGGTGCCGCTGACGGGGTTCATCACGGCCGTGCCGTGGTGCAGGCTGACGTGCCGCTCGGGCGTGGCGCCGACGAAGGTGCGGGCGCCGACGTGCACCAGGAAGGTCCAGTAGGCGTTCGACTCGCGCTCCAGCAGCCGGCGGAAGAAGACCAGCGCGTCGAGCGGGTCGTAGTCCTCGATCTCGGCGGTGAAGGTGCGCTTGATGACGAAGTTCGCGCCCTGGCCGCTGCCGATCTCGTCCGTGACGATCTTCCGCACGATGTCGGCGTACGCCGTGTCGTCGATGTCGAAGCCGCCGCCGGACAGCCGGATGGGCCGGTCCGGGATGCGTGCCGAGGCCCGGGCCACCGGTACGGTCTCCTGCTCGGTGACCCGCAGTGCGAGCAGCGGTGCCGCGTCGTCGTTGCACACGAAGCCGCGCTCGGAGATCTGCCGGTAGGGCACCACGGCCAGCAGGTCGTGCCGGGGTGCGCCGGCGGGGTCCGGGGACGCGTCGGACGGGTCGGACGGGTCGGGCAGCGGCAGGCCGGTGAGCCCGTCCGGGGTGGAGACCTCGCCCGCCAGGACGTCCAGCAGGCCGGGTGAGCGTTCGGGGCGGTGCAGCAGGGCGAACGCGGCGGGCCGCGGCCCCGGACCGAGGATCCGGTCGAACAGGGACCCGCCGTCCGCGGGACCGGTCCTCATGCGGACGCTCCCAGGCTGCCGGAGGGCGCCGCCGCGGTGCGGACGCCCAGCCGGTCGACGAGTGCCGTGGTCGTGGCGACGACCGCGCAGCGTCCCGCCGCGTAGTCGAGGGCCATCCGATGGGCGTCCCTGGAGAAGTCGGCGACCGCGTCGGCGGCCAGGAACACCTGGATGTCGTTGCTGAACGCCTCCAGCGCGGTGGTG
Organism: Streptomyces kebangsaanensis; assembly: GCF_001906585.1. GTDB lineage: Bacteria > Actinomycetota > Actinomycetes > Streptomycetales > Streptomycetaceae > Streptomyces > Streptomyces kebangsaanensis. The sequence goes on from NZ_JUJA01000110.1 coordinate 14,380, forward strand.
AGCACGCCGACGTGCGCGTACACCCCGCAGACCACGAGCTGGTCCCGTCCCCGCCCGCGCATGAACTCCAGCAGGTCGGACCGGAAGAACGCGCTGTAGCGCCACTTGGTGAGCACCCGGTCCCCGGCGGCGGGCGCGAGGGCGTCCACGACGAGCCGGTCGGCGGGGTCGACCCGCATGCCGGGCCCCCAGAAGTCGTGCAGCAGTCCGCGCTGTTCGGGGGTCATGTCGCCCGGCTGGGTGGTGTAGGACACCGGGACGCCGGCCGCGGCGCAGGCCTCGCGCAGCCGTACCGCGTTGCGCACGAGCTGCTCGCGCGGGCCGGCGGGCAGCGGCCGCAGGAAGTAGCGCTGCATGTCGTGGACGAGGAGCACCGCCCGTCGCGGGTCCGGTGTCCAGGCCGCGACGTTCTCGGGCAGGTCCTCCGCCGTCGGCAGCGGATAGGGGTCGATCGCCGGTATGCCGGCCGTGAACTTCATGGCTGTCCTCCCGTGTCGGGTGCGGCGGCGCGTCACGCGCCGAGCGCCGCACCGCCGTCCACCGTCAGGGCGTGCAGGGTGATGTGGGACGCCTGGTCCGAGAGGAGGAAAGCGACCGCTTCGGCGACGTCGGAGGGGACGGCCAGCCTGCCGAGCGGGATGCCCACCCGGAAGTCCCCGGGGTTGCCGTCGATCGTCCGCCGGGGGCCCGAGGCGTCCTGCCACATCGAGCTGAGCATCGGGGTGTCGGTGGAGCCGGGCGCCACCACGTTGCAGCGGATGCCGTACCGGGCGACCTCCAGGCCGAGGCTCTTGGTGAACATCGTCGCCGCGGCCTTGGAGGCGGCGTACGCGGCCATTCCCGCGCGGGGGACGGCCGCCGCGTTGGAGGACACGGTGACGATCGCTCCGCGGCGCCGGGGCACCATCCGCCGTACCACCGCCTGGGACATGAGGAAGACGCCCTGGGCGTTGACCGAGAAGGTCGTGCTCCAGTCCTCGGGGCGGTACTCCGGCACCCGGCCGAGGCGCAGCACACCGGCCGCGTTGACCAGGAAGTCGAGCGGGCCGAGCCGTTGTTCGGCCTCCTCGACGACGGCCTCGGCCCGGTCGGCGCCGGCCACGTCGGCGGGCAGCGCCGCGACGGTGAGTCCGTCGGCGGTCAGCTTCTCCGCCAGCTCGCGCAGCTCCGTGGTGCGCACGTCGACGGCGGCGACGCCGATCCCCCGCTCCGCCAGCGTTCTGGCCACCGCCGATCCGATGCCGCCGGCGGCTCCCGTGACGAGGGCGACCTGGGTCGTCGTGCTGCGCCCCGGCGCCGTCGGCGTCCGGGTGGCTCGTGTGTCCATGGGGCCAACCTCCTTGCGGTACGGGACTTCCGGGGCCGTCAGCCCCGCCAGGCGTTGATCAGGGAAACGGCCTGCCGGGGATTGAGCCGCGGATCGCAGAAACTCGTGTACTTGTCGCCGACCCGGCCGGCCTCGGCCGCGCCGGCCACGCACTCGGTGACCTCGTCGGGCGTGGTCTCCAGGTGCAGCCCGCCCGGGGCGCCGCCCGCCGAGCGGACGGCGCACTGGAAGCCGCGGATCTCCCGCTCCAGCGCCTCGACGTACCGGGTCTTGAGGCCTTCGGCGGTGGTGACGGTGTTGCCGTGCATCGGATCGCACAGCCAGATCACCGGGTGGCCGGCCGTACGCGCCGCCTCCACCAGCCTCGGCAGCCGGTCCGTGACGGCGTCGGCGCCCATCCGCGAGATGAGCGTGAGCCGCCCCTTCTCCCGCCCGGGGTCGAGCCGTTCGCACAGCCGCAGCAGTTCCTCGGGGGTCGTCCGGGGTCCGACCTTGAGCGCCACCGGGTTCATCACCTGGGCGAGCAGCGCGACATGGGCGCCGTCCGGCTGGTTGGTGCGCTCGCCGATCCACGGCCAGTGCGTGGAGGCCAGCAGCAGCCGGCCCCGCTCGTCCCGGCGCAGCAGGGGCAGTTCGTAGTCGAGCACCAGCGCCTCGTGGCTGGTCCACACCCGGGGGCCGATCACGTGCTCGTCGGTGAAGTGCGGCCAGCCCAGGTGGGTCATGGCCCGGCCGGCGGCGGCGTAGCAGTCGAGCATGCGGACCGGGTCGGGGGTCCTGCTGCCGGGGTCGGGCTCCGGGCCGTTGACGAGGTGGCCGCGGAACACGGGCAGTTCGGTGTCGCCGACCCGCTCGACGGGCCGGGAACGGGGCTTGGCGAACTGGCCCGCGACGCGTCCGACGCGGACCACCGGCTTGTGGGTGGCCATCCGCATCGCCCCGGCCAGCAGGTCCAGCAGCCCGGCCTTGCGGGCGACGTATCCCTGGGTGCACTCCTCGGGGTCCTCCGCGCAGTCGCCGGCCTGGACCACCTGGGCCTCGTTGTCGGCGACCCTGCTCAGCAGGGAGCGCAGGTCGTCCACGTCCTCGGCCCGGACCAGCGCGGGGCGGTGGCGCAGCTGGTCCCGCACGCGCCGGACCGCCTCCGCGTCCGGCCACGTCGGTTGCTGCCGGGCCGGCCGGGAGCGGACGGTGAGCAGAATGTCATCCACGTGACTCTCCTGGGACGAAGGGGACGGCCCACGGCGGACCTACGGCGGACCTGCGGCGGCTCCTCGACGGGCCCGCGCCGGCGCGGCGGGGGACCGTGGCGGTGCCGGTGCACGGATCACGGGACGGGGAGCAGGCCGCTCCGGTCCCAGAACCGCAGCTGCCGCCGCTTCGGCGTGACGGCGACCGCGGCCACCTGCTCGCCGCCGAGGACCAGCGTGGTGGGGCGGTCCGGTGCGAAGACCGGCCAGTCGGGGACGTCCGGGCTGTGCGGCGGGCCGCCCCGGACGAAGGAGGAGACGAGTTCCGCGAAGTTCCGGGAGATCCGCCGCTCCAGCCGTCCGTCGCCGAACTGCCCGGCGTGCGGGGGCAGGCGGTGCGAGCCGAAGAGGAACTTCGAGGTGGCGTCGTGCGGGGTGCCGAAGTGCGGCGCCCGGGTGGGGTGCGAGAACTCCATGACGTACTGGGGTGTGGTGCCGGTGGCGGCGTGGCGCTCGGCGAGCCGGACGACGCGGTGGCGGAACAGCCCGTCGCCCCACACCTCGGTCCACAGGCTGCGCGGGTCGTCGGCCAGTCCTTCCGCCGCGGCGGCCCGGCGGTAGGCGTCCACGCAGGCGTCGACCAGCGGGGTGCCGACCACGGGCGTCATCTTGCGCAGCACTCCCCGTACGGCGTCGCGCAGTCCGGCGTCGTCGGTGGGTGCGGGCGGCGCGGGCGGGAACGAGGGGGACAGCGGGTCGGTGAAGAAGGAGCCCTCGGTGCTGTTGTAGATGGTCATCACGGGCACGTCGGGGGTGGGCAGGTCGTGCGGGAACGCGGTGACCAGCCGTCCGTCGAGCACCGGGCCGCGGTACTCCCGGCCGCTGGCGACCGGGCGGTCGTCGGGGTCGCCGGAGAAGAACCGCATCCACTCCTCGTGCAGCACCGCCGCCGGCACCTCGCGCAGTCCCCTCGGGTCGGTGCCCAGGCGCAGCGCGATCGTCTCGTGGGCGACGCGGGCGTCGTCGGGGGTGAGGGAGAAGGCCGGCTGCCAGGGGTGGGCGGCGCTGATCGCGACCAGCCGCCGGATCGTCCCCCTCAGCTCCGGCAGCAGCGCCAGCTGCCAGGCGGTGGCGCCGCCCGCGGAGGTCCCGCACAGGGTGATGTCGTCGGGGTCGCCGCCGAACGCGGCGGCGTTCTCCCGCACCCAGCGCAGCAGTGCGATCTGGTCCTGCAGGCCCCAGTTGGCCGTCAGGCCGGTGGCGGGATCGGCGTACGCCTCGTGCAGTCCCCAGCCGAACACGCCGAGCCGGTAGTTGAAGTTCACGACGACGATGCCGCCGGTGGCGGCGAGCCACGCCCCGTCGAAGGTGGGCACACTGCCCGCGCCGACCTGCCAGCCGCCGCCGTGGACGTAGACCATGACGGGCCGCCGGCCTGCCGTGCCGGGGGTCCAGACGTTGGCGTACAGGGCGTCCTCGCTGCTCGGCGCCGGGCCGGACTGCACGAAGGCGGGCGAGAACCTGGTGGCGTCGCGCACCCCGCTCCAGGGCTCGGGCGGCCGGGGCGAGGCGAACCGCAGTTCGCCGACCGGTGCCCTGGCGTAGGGGACGCCGCGGAAGACGGTGACCTCGCCCTCCCGGGATCCGGCGACCCGCCCGGCCGTGGTGCCGGCGACGGTGCCGGCACCACCGGGCGAGCGGCCCGGCGACGGCGCCTGCCGCGCGGCGCCCGACGAGATACTCATGGTCATGGCTCAGGCACTCCCTGGGGCGGGTGAAGGACTCCGACCGGCCGGGTTCCGGCCAGTACCCATCGATCCTGCGACGCGCCGTGACGGGCGGACAAAGAACGGATCCGCACTCCGTCAGGTGAGGCTGAATCCATCAGGTTCCGCCCCGGCGACGACCGGAACGAAGCGGACGAGAACAGGGCAATCCACCCCGCTCATGGGGCACTTGACGGAGTGTGAAATGACGCGTTGACGCCCCCTGATCGATGCCGTGAGGATTCCGGCACCCGTGCAGTGAGTTCGCCGAGGGGAAGTGCCGTGGGATCCGTGGAAAATGCCGTACGGCCCGATACTCAGCCCGATTTCCGGCCCGGCGGGCAATCCGTTCCCGGGAATTCTTCCTGGGGGGCCGAAAGCCTGGACCTCGACGCCTATCTCGGGCGCATCGGTTACGACGGTCCGCGTGACGCCGGCGCGGAGACGCTGCGTGCGCTGCAGCGCGCGCACGTGGCTGCCGTCGCGTTCGAGAACGTGGACGTGGTGCTGGGGCGCGGCGTCTCCCTGGAGCCGGCGGATCTGCAGCGCAAGCTCGTCCTGGCCGGCCGCGGCGGCTACTGCTTCGAGCACAACCTGCTCTTCGCCGCCGCCCTGGAGCGCCTCGGCTTCCCGGTGACCCGCTTCCTCGGCCGGGTGCGGCGCGGCAGCGACCGGATCCGCTACCGGGCCCACGCCCTGCTCCGCGTCGAGGCGGACGGCCGGCGGTGGCTGGCCGACGCCGGGTTCGGCGACGAGGGGGTCCTGGAGCCCGTGCCGCTGGTCGCGGGCGCCGGGATCGAGGTCGGCGGGTGGCGCTGGCGGGTGGTGACCGAGGGCGACCAGTGGGTGCTGCAGTCCCTGCACGGGGACGGGTGGTTCGACCTGTACTCGTTCCGGGAGGAGCGGCACTTCCCCGTGGATTTCGAGGTGTCCAACTACTACACGGCGCACAGCGGGCGTTCCACGTTCGTCGGCCGGCTGATCGCGATGCGCGGCACGGCGGACGTCCGCTATCTGCTCCGCGGCCGGGAATTGACCAGCACCCGCCCGGACGGCTGCTCGCGGCGCACGGAACTCACCGGGGAGCAGGCGGTGGCGGCACTGCGCGACACATTCCGGATCCGGCTCACCGAGGAAGAGGAATCGCTGGTCCTCCGCCACCTCCAGAGCTGCTGAACACCGCGGGGAAACCCGCGGAAAAATAAGCGGAGCCACAGCTCGGACGACCGTTCCGCACGGCTCCCCGAACGGCTTTCCCGACCGCGGGCCGCAGACGCCCCGCGACAGGCGGCCGTATTCCCGCTCCCACGTCCGAGGAGGCAAAGTGCCGCTCCACATTCCGGCCGGCAGGAACGGTCTCTATCTGGGCATGGTGCCCGAGGAGGCGGCCGCCCGGCACCCCCACTCCCCCATCACCCTCGACCACGACCTGGACATCGCGCCCGAGACCGGCCGCCACCTGACGGTGGCCGAACTGGCGGATCTGGTCGACGAGATGGCCGGACGGCTGTGGGCGGCCGGCATCCGGCCCCGCGACCACCTGGCCCTGTACAAGGCGCACAACTTCGACATCTACGTGCTGGCCTGCGCCGCCGCGCGGATCGGGGCCACCCCGGCGCTGCTGTCGCCGGCCCTCGACGGCGCCACCGTCGGCGCCCTGCTCGCCCGCCTCGACCGGCCGCACCTGATCACCGACGGCGGCAAGCTCTCCGGCGAGCTGGCCGGGGTCGCGCTGCGGGACCTGACCAGCACCGTCGTCCGCGTCGGCAGCTCCGGCCGGCCCGGCACGGTGAGCCTGGAGGAACTGGCCGGCAGCCCCCGGCGCCGACCGGTGAAGCCGGCCCCCGACACCCCGGCCCTGATGACCCACACCTCCGGCACCACCGGGATCCCCAAGCTGGTGGTGCACACCGCGCGGTCGCTGCACGGCCGGCTGCGCCCGCAGGCGATGCTGGCCGGACTCATCCGCGAGCGGGAGACGTACGCGGTCCACGTCTCCTTCGTCCACTCCCGGATGTACATGGCGCTCGCCGTGGTCCTGCCCAAGGGCATGCCGGCGGTCATCGTCGACGACGGGCGGCCCGAGCGCGTCGCCGAGCTGTTCGCGAAGGTCCGCCCGGGCTTCGTGGAGACCCACCCGAACTCGTACATGGAGTGGGAGGAGCTGGTCGACCACCCGCTGCGGCCCCTGTCCAACGTCAAGTACTTCAGCGGTACGTTCGACGCGATCCACCCGCCCACCATGCACCGGCTGCTGTCCGCCTCCCGGCGCCGCAACCCGCTGTTCTTCCAGTTCTACGGACAGAGCGAGTGCGGCCCTCTGGTCTGCCGCTGGTACAGCCGGAAGAACGCGCACAAGGCCAACGGCCGCTGCCTCGGCTACCCCGTCCCGGGCATGACGCACGTACGGGTGGTGCCCCGCGACGGGCAGCGGCCGTCGAAGAAGACGCCCGGCTTCATCGAGGTGCAGACCGACGGCCGCGCGGTCAACTACTACGCCGAGGACGAGCGCTACCAGAGGGAGCTCGACGGCAAGTGGTGGCGGACCGGCGACGTCGGCTACCGCACCCGGACGGGCTGTGTGCACCTGCTCGACCGGGCCGTCGACGTCATCCCGAACGTCGACAGCACCCTGGAGATCGAGGACACCGTCCTGGGCCGCCTGGAGGAGCTGTCCGAACTGGTCGTCATCCCCGGGCCGCGCAAGGAGCCGCTGCCCGTGGTGTGCACCCGGGACAACGCGCCGCTCGACATGGAGCGCTGGCGCCGCGCGGTCACCGACTTCCCGCAGCTGGCGGAGCCCGTGCAGATGCCGCTGTCCGGGCTGCCGCGCACCGCCACCATGAAGGTGCAGCGGATCGAGCTGGCCCGCCGCCTGGCCGAACGCCCGGAGCGTCCGGCGTGAGCACCGGCCACGACGTGCTGATCGTCGGCGCGGGACCCACCGGACTGCTCGCCGCCTGCGAGCTGATCCGGCGCGGGGTCCGCGTCCGGCTGGTCGACCGCGCCCCGGAGGCGTCCACCGTGCCGAAGGCGCTGGCGCTGTGGCCGCGCGCCCTGGACATCCTGGAGGACCTCGGCGTCCACGAGGACCTGCGGGCCGCCTCGGTACCGGTGGACGGCTTCAGTTACTTCTCCGGCGGCCGGCCGCTGGCGACGTTCACCGTGCCCGACCGGCTGCGGCCACTGCACCTGCCGCAGTACGAGACCGAGCGCCTGCTCACCGAGCGGCTGCGTCAACTCGGCGGGAAGGTCGAGCGCGGGGTGCGCCTGCTCACCTTCGACGACGTCGACTTCAGCGGCCGGATCGACGCCACGGACGGAGTGACCGCGGTCCTGGAGCACGGCGACGCCGGGCTGGAGCGGTTCCGCGCCTCCTTCGTGATCGGCGCCGACGGGGCGTCGGGCGGTACGCGCGGCGCGCTCGGCATCGGCTTCCAGGGCAGCACCTACGAGCTGCGGTTCGCCCTGATCGACGCCCGTGTCGAGGGCTCCCTGCCACCCGGCCGGCTGCTGTACTACCAGGCGCCCACCGGCACGCTGATGATCGCCCCGCTGCCCGGCGGCGTGTTCCGCGTCCTCGCCGTCATGCCCCCGGGCGGGCAGCGGGTGGACGTCGCGACGATGCAGCGGCTGCTCGACGAGCGCGGCCCCGGCGGCGTACGGATCACCGAACCGGTGTGGCAGACCGTCTACCGGGTGCACGCTCGGCAGGCCACCGAGTACCAGCGGGGCCGGGTCTTCCTGGCCGGGGACGCCGCGCACGTGCACAGCCCGGCCGGCGGGCAGGGCATGAACAACGGCCTGCAGGACGCCCTCAACCTGGCCTGGAAGCTGGCCGCCGTGGTGCACGGCGAGTCGCCGGTGTCGCTCCTGGAGAGCTACACCCCCGAGCGGGCCGAGGCCACCACCCGCATCGTGGCCGACACCGACCGGCAGACCCGCGCCTGGATGGCGGACAGCCGGGCCCGGATCACGGTCCGGGACGCGGCCTTCCGGCTGGCGGGCCTGTCCGGGCTCGTGCCGCGGTACGTGTTTCCGGTGATGGCCGGCCGCCGGGTCGTGTACACCCCGGCGCGGTCCACCCAGCGGCCTTCCGCGGGCCGTTGCCGGATGCTGCGCCGGCGGCCCGCGCGCCTGCGGATCGGCATGGTCTTCCCGCGCGAGGTCGCGGTGGCCCACGGCTTCGCGGGACCCGCGGCCGACCCCGCGGGCTGGACCGTCGTGGTCCACTCGGGCGGGCCGCACGGCGACCTGGCCGAACGGGTCGCGCGCGTCACCGCCCGCTGGCCGCGGCTCCGCCTGGTCCGGCTGCACCCCCGGGACGCCGAGACCGCCACGGGCTGCGCGGAGCCGGGCTTCCACCTCGTCCGGCCGGACGGTCACATCGCCGCGCACGGCCACGCGGAGGACCTGCCCCACCTCACCGCGGAACTGACGCGGGTCCTCCATCCCGCCGAGGTCCGTTAGGGCCCTTCCGGGCCGACCGCCGACCTCCGACCTCCGACCGCCGACCGCCGACCTCCGACCGTCGACCTCCGACCGTCGAACACAGCGAGCAACACAGCGAGCAGAGGGAGCAGACATGGCTGGACCGTCAGCCGGGCCGTCGCCCACCGTGGCGATCGCCTATCACTCGGGCAACGGCCACACGGCCGTGCTCGCCCAGGCCGTGCGGGAGGGCGCCGCCGACGCGGGGGCCGCCGTCACGGCGATCCAGGTGGACACCATCACCGAGCGGCAGTGGCAGCAGCTGGACGGCGCCGACGCCATCGTCTTCGGCGCGCCCACCTACATGGGCACCGCCTCGGCCGCCTTCCACACCTTCGCGCAGGCCACCTCCGGCCGCTGGGCCGAGCGGGCCTGGGCGGACAAGCCGGCCGCCGGGTTCACCGTCTCCGGCTCCAAGAGCGGGGACAAGCTGCACACCCTGCAGTACTTCGGGGTGCTCGCGGCCCAGCACGGCATGCACTGGGTCAACCTCGGCCTGCTGCCGGGCTGGAACTCCTCCGCGGGATCGGAGCACGACCTCAACCGCCTGGGCTTCTACCTCGGCGCGGCCGGGCAGGCCGACGTCGACCTGGGGCCGGAGGCCGTCACCAAGGCGGACGTGGAAACGGCACGGCACCTGGGCAGGAGGGTCGCGGAGACGGCCCGGAGGTTCGCGGCCGCACGGGTCTGAGCCGGCCCGCACGGGTCCGAGCGGGCCCGTGCGGGCCGATCCGGTCGCGTCGGGTCGGTCGGCCGGATCAGCGGGGGCGGAGCGGGAGGCGGTTGGTGGACCGCCTCCCGCTCCGGTGTGTCCGCTTCTGCGTGTCCCCTTCGGTGTGAGGCCGACGGGTTCGGTGTGAGGCCGACGAGCACGAACACCCACCCCGGCCGCCGCCGGGGTGGGTGTGTTCAGGGGTGGGTGTGTTCATCAGCGGGGACTTCCCGTCCGGCACGAGGGCGCGCCGGGCGGCGCGCCCGGGGACGGTGTCAGCCCTTTTCCACGACGACCTTGATGCGTTCGACCGTGGCGCGCACGTCCTCGGCCAGCTTGGCGTTCCAGTCGCGGACGAAGCGCTCGCGGCCCTCCTCGTCGAGGTTGGCGAAGATCTTCGCCAGGCCCTCGGTGAGCTCGCCGAGCCAGTAGTGGTGCACCAGGCGGCTGCCCTCGCCGTCGGGCTCGATCTCGAAGGACCACACGCTCTCCTGGCGGCCCCGCCCGCTGTCGAGCACGGTCCAGCGGAACACCCGGCCCGGCTCGGCCTCCAGGACCTCCGACTCGGTGACCCAGTCGCCGCGGATCACCGGGGCCCAGGCCACGACGTCCTCGGGGCGGTTGTTCTCACCGCGGAAGATCGCGCCCACGGTGCGGGGGCGGCCCTCGACCCACTGGCCGCCGGTGCACTCCGGGCTCCACTCACCGCTGCGTTCGAGGGCGCTGACGGTGTTGTAGACCCGTTCCGGGGAGGCTGCGATCTCGGTCTCGGCGCGGGCCTTGAACGTCGTCCTTCCGCTGGTGCCGATGAGCCTGTTCATCATGCGGGATCACTTCCGATCTGGTCGCAGAGCGCCGTTTCCGGCCTGACGGGGGGACAGGGCTGTGAGGGCGGCTCAGACCCGGGTGAAGTCCCGGGATCCGTGCAGCCAGTCGACGAGCGCGTGGAGCTCCCCGGCGGACAGCGCGGACAGCCTCTCGTTGCGTTCCTTCGCCGCGACGCCGGCCGGGTGGTAGACCTGGCTGCCCATCTCACGGGCGATCAGCTGGGCCTTGGCGGTGCGTCCGCGCCGTGCCGCGTTGTAGACGGCGAGCCGGCCGGGGATGCGTTCGGGCGGGCAGTCCAGCAGGTCGCCGAGGAGCACCGCGTCCTCCAGCGCCATGCAGGCGCCCTGCGCCGCGTACTGGAGCATGGGGTGGGCGGCGTCGCCGAGCAGGGCCACCCGGCCGTCCACCCAGCGGGCGACCGGATCGCGGTCGCACAGCACCCAGCACTTCCAGTCCTCGCCCAGCCCCAGCAGCCGTCCGGCCGTGCGGCCGAGGCCGGGGAACTCGCCGAGCACGTGCTCGCGCGGTACCGGGCGGCCGGCCACCGGGACGGCCGCCCCGTCGTCCCTGGTGGCGGCCAGGTTGAGGAAGCGTCCACCGCTGATCGGGTAGTGCACGAAGTGCCAGCGCGGCCCGGCCCACAGGGTCACGGCGTTGGAGCGCAGCTCCCGCGGCACCCGCTCCATGGGGATGACGGAGCGGTAGATGGTGTGCCCGGACACCCGCGGCTCCCCGTCGCCGAGCAGCTGCCCGCGTACGACGGAGCGGATGCCGTCCGCGCCGATCAGGGCGTCGGCCGGCACCCGCTCGCCGGTGTCCAGGACCGCGGCCACGTGCGCGGTGTCCTGCTCGTACGACACGACGGTGCTGTGAGTGCGCAGGACGACCTCGTCCGGGCGGGCCCGGCAGGCGTCGAGCAGCGGCTGGTACAGGTCGGTGCGGTGCACCACGGCGTACGGGTTGCCGAACCGCTCCCGGTAGGCGCCGGTCAGCGGCATGGCGTTGACGAGTTCGTCGGCGGTGCCGTCCATCAGCCGCAGCTCGTCGATGAAGACGGCCCGGTCCCGGACGCCGTCCCCGGCTCCCAGCCGGTCCAGCGCCCGGAAGGCGTTCGGGGCCAGCTGGATGCCGGCGCCCAGTTCGGTGAACTCGGCACGGCGTTCGAGCACGGTGATCCGGTGGCCCTGGTCGGCGAGCGAGATCGCGGCCGCCAGGCCGCCGATGCCGCCGCCCGCCATGAGGATGTGTGCCATTGCGGAAACTCACCGGTCCTTCCGGTTCGGTGCGGTCCGGGTCGGGACGGGCTCAGCCGTCCGTCCGGGGGTCGGGCGTCCTTGGTTCCAGGTCGGGGCGCAGGACGAGACGCCTGCCGCGGAGTCCGCCCTTCTCCATCCGCCGGTGGGCGTCGGCCGCCGCGCCGAGCGGGGCGCGCTCGACGGTGCGCGGGCGCAGCCGTCCGGCGGACAGCAGCCGGTTGACGCCCACGGCCGCGTCGGCCAGTTCGGCGGTGGTGGCGTGCGAGATGACGAAGCCGAGGATCGAGGCGTCCTTCATGTAGAAGGGCCCCACCGGCAGCACCGGCCGGGCGCCGACGCCGGCCAGCAGGACGATCCGGGCACGCGGTGCCATGAGGTCGACCGCCGCGGTCAGGTCGTTGGTGCCGTAGGTGTCGAGCCACACGTCGAAGCCCGCCGGGCAAGCGTGCCGCAGCCGCTCGGCGAGGTCGGGGTCGTCGTACGCGAAGACCTCCTCCGCCCCCAGCGAGCGGCAGTACCCGGCGTCCCGCGCGGAAGCGGTGCACACCACACGGGCCCCGGCCTCGACGGCCGTCACCAGCGCCGCGCTTCCGACGTTCCCGGCCGCGCCGGCGACGAGGACGGTCTCGCCCGGCCGCACCCTCGCGTGCGTGTGCAGGGCGAGGTGCGCGGTTCCACCGGGGTGGAGCACGCAGACGGCGGTCTCCGGGTCCACCCCGTCGGGCAGGTGGTAGAGGCGGTCGGCGGGTACGACGGCCAGTTCGGCGGCGGCCCCCTGCCGTCCGCCGTGGCCCAGGCTGTTGCACCACACCCGGTCGCCCGCCCGGAAGCCGACCGCGCCCGGCCCGGCCTCGACCACCGTGCCGACCAGGTCGCGGCCGATCACCAGGGGGAACGAGACCGGGGTGCGGAAGACCCCCGAACGCACGAACGTGTCCACCGGGTTCACCGTGGTCGCCGTGACTTCGACGAGGACGTCGGTCGGGCCGGGTCGCGGGTCGGCCAGTTCGCCGTAGCGGATCTCGTCGGGCGAACCCAGCTGCTCGATGTAAGCGGCGCGCATGGCCGACAGAGTGGCATCCGGCGTGCGCCGCGGCTTTCCTTCCGGACCGGATATGTCAGGTCCCCGGGAAATGCGGTGCGGACTTGACGGACGACCGCGCGGACTTGACGGAGACCGCGGCCGCCCGTTGACCCGATTCGGCCGTGTACTGCGAGGATCCGGCGAATGGTGTGGACGAGCGCGCTGGGGAGTATCCAGATGAGCGGTAATCGCAGGGAGTTCTGCATTGTCGGCGCCGGTCCTCGGGGATTGTCCGTTCTCGAGCGGCTGTGCGCGAACGCGCGGAATTCCGCGTCCGGGCCCGCCCTCCTCGTGCACGTCGTCGACCCGTACCCGCCGGGCGCGGGGCAGGTGTGGCGCGCGGACCAGTCACGGCATCTGCTGATGAACACCGTCGCCTCGCAGGTGACCGTGTTCACCGACGACAGTGTCTCGATCGACGGCCCGGTGGAGCGCGGACCGAGCCTGTACGAGTGGGCGGGGGAGCTGACCGTACTCGGTCCGCCGGCCGCGGACGGGTACGACGAGCGGACCCTGGCCGAGGCGGCCCGGCTCGGCCCCGACACCTACCCGAGCCGGGCCCTGTACGGCGAGTACCTCGGCGCCTGCTTCCGCCGCATCGCCGCCCGCGCCCCCGAGCACGTGGAGGTACGGGTGCACCGCTCGCGCGCGGTCGCCATGGCCGACACGCACGGAGTCCCCGGCGGGCCGCAGGGTGTCCGGCTGGAGGACGGCACCCGGCTGAACGACCTCGACGCCATCGTGCTGGCCCTCGGCCATGTGCCGGCCCGGCTCACCCCGCGCCAGGAGCGCACGGCGGCGCTGGCCCGCATCCACTACCTGACGTACATCACGCCGTCCAACCCCGCGGACGTGGACCTGGACGCGATCGCGCCCGGCGAGACGGTGCTGCTGCGCGGCCTGGGCCTGAACTTCTTCGACTACACGGCCCTGTTCACGGCCGGCCGCGGCGGAACGTTCGTCCGCGAGGGCGAGCGGCTCGTCTACCGCCCCTCGGGTCGCGAGCCCCGGCTGTACGCCAGCTCCCGGCGCGGTGTGCCGTACCAGGCGCGCGGCGAGAACCAGAAGGGTCCCCACGGCCGGTACCTGCCGCGGCTGCTCACCCCGGAGTACATCGCCGGGCTGCGCACCCGCGCGGCCGGCGGGGAGCGGGTGCGCTTCTCCGCCGACCTGTGGCCGGTGATCTGCCGGGAAGTGGAGAGCGTGTACTACGGCACGCTGCTCCGCTCGCGCGGACGGAAGCGCGCGGGGGAGGCCCTCGCCGACCGCTTCCTGGCGCTGCCGCTCGAGGAGGACCCGGCCGCGCTGCTCGACGAATTCGGTGTCGGTCCGGCGGACCGCTGGGACTGGGAACGCCTGGCGCACCCCTGCCGGGGCCGGGAATTCCCGGACCGTTCCGCTTTCCGTTCCTGGCTGCTCGAATACCTCGAGAGGGATGTCGCCGAGGCCAGGTCGGGAAATGTGAACGGCCCGCTCAAAGCGGCTCTCGACGTCCTGCGTGATCTGCGGAACGAAATACGGCTCGCCGTCGACCACGGCGGACTGGACGGCAATTCCCACCGGGACGATCTCGAGGGCTGGTACACCCCGCTCAACGCGTTCCTCTCCATCGGCCCGCCCGTCTCCCGCGCCGAGGAGATGATCGCGCTCGTCGAGGCGGGGATCCTGGAGCTGACCGGCCCGGGGACGGAGATCCGGTTCGACACCGCGTCGCCCTCGTTCGTCGCCGAGTCTCGTGAGGTGCCGGGGCCGGCCGTCCGTTCCCGGGTGCTGATCGAGGCCCGCCTGCCGGAGCCCGACCTGCGTCGGACCGAGGATCCGCTGCTGCGCCATCTGCTGGCCACCGAGCAGGCGGGGCCGTACCGGATCCCGGGTGCCTGCGGGACGGTGTACGAGACCGGCGGACTCGCCGTCGGCGAGCGGCCGTACCACCTGCTCGACGCCCACGGCCACGCCCACCCGCGCCGCTTCGCCTTCGGCGTTCCCACCGAGTCGGTCCACTGGGTCACCGCCGCCGGCATCCGCCCCGGCGTGGACTCGGTCACCCTCGGCGACTCCGACGCCATCGCCCGGGCCCTCCTCGGCCTCCCCCCGGCGACCCGGATCCCGGCCCAGGTCCGTCCGGACTCCGCCGACATGGACCTCACCGGGGCGACCGGGGTGATCGTATGACCGCCCAGGAGGAGCGGGCCGCGTCCCCGGGCGGCGCGGCGGACCCGAACGCCGGGGCGGCAAGAGCGCGTCGGACGGGCCCCGAGGCCGACAGGGCCGCCCCACGACGCCCCGGAACGACACCGGTTCCGGACGCGGCATCCGACGGCCCCGGCCCCGTCAGCCGACCGGCCACGGACACCCGACACACCGACGCGGCCACCACCCCGGACACCACCCCGGACAGGAAAGACGGTCCCCGATCCGGCGCGGAACCGGCCCACACTCCCCCAGGCACCGGCACCACCCCGGCCACGGACACCCGACACACCGACGCGGCCACCACCCCGAGCACAGCCCCGGACGGGGAAGGCGGACCGCGATCCGGCGCGGAACCGGCCCGCACTCCCCCGGACACCGGCACCACCCCGGCCGCGGAACCCGTCGACCCGGCGCTCCTCGACGCCGGTCTGCTCTCCCCCGTGCGAGCCGGTACCCCCGTGGAGGCGGTCGTCTGCGACACGGCCTGGTTGCAGGCCCTGCTCGACGCGGAGGCGGCGTTGGCGCGGGCGCAGGCGCGGCTGGGGGTGGTGCCGGCCGCCGCGGCGCAGGCCATCACCACGGCGGCGCGGGCGGAGCGGCTGGACCTGCGGCAACTGGCCGTCGCCTCGCGGGAGACCGCCAACCCGGTCGTCGGGCTGGTCCGCGCGCTCACCGAGGTCGTGGCCCGGGACGCTCCCGCCGCCGCCGAGTACGTCCACCGCGGCTCCACCAGCCAGGACATCCTCGACACCGGCGCCATGCTGGTGGCCGCCCGCGCGCTGCGCGTCGTACGGGCGGACCTGGGCCGGTCCGCCGCGGCACTGGCCACCCTGGCCCGCGACCACCGCGACACCCCGATGGCCGGACGGACCCTGGCGCTCCAGGCCGTGCCGACCACCTTCGGCCTGAAGGCGGCCGGCTGGCGCAAACTGCTCCTGGACGCCGACCGACGGCTGGCGCGCGTGCTCGACGAGGGGCTGCCGGTGTCCCTCGGCGGAGCCGCCGGAACGCTGTCGGGATATCTGGAGTACGCCGGCGTCGACGGCTTCTTCGACGCCCCGCGGACGGGCGACGGCACCGGCCGTGCACCGGGGCGGTACGTCGACGCCCTCGTCCGCGCCTTCGCCGACGAGACCGGCCTGGCGCCCTCGGACCTTCCCTGGCACGCCCTGCGCACCCCGCTCGCCGATCTCGCGGGCGCGCTGGCCCTCACGGCCGGTGCGCTCGGCAAGATCGCGGTCGACGTGCAGTCGCTCACCCGCACGGAGGTCGGTGAGGTCACCGAGCCCGCCGTCGAGGGCCGCGGCGGTTCCTCGGCGATGCCGCACAAGCGCAACCCGGTGCTGGCCACGCTGATCCGCAGCGCGGCCCACCAGGTGCCGGTGATCGCCGCCGGTCTGACCCAGTGCCTGCTCGCCGAGGACGAACGGTCGGCCGGGGCGTGGCACGCGGAGTGGCAACTGCTGCGGGAGTGCCTGCGGCTGACCGGAGGAGCCGCCCATACGGCGGTGGAGCTGACGACGGGTCTCGTCGTACGGCCGGAGCGGATGCGGGAGAACCTCGGGCTGCTGGGCGGCCTGCTGGTCTCCGAGCGCCTCGCGGCCCGGCTCGCCCCGGTGGTGGGCAAGGCGGCGGCCCGGGACCTGGTCGGCACGGCCACGGCACGCGCCGCCGCGTCGGGCCTGCCGCTGCACGAGCTGCTGGCCGCCGACCCCCGTCTCGCGGGCGCGGTCGGCGAGAAGGACCTGGCCGCCCTGTGCGATCCGGCCGACTACACGGGCGCGGCGGCCGCGCTCGTCGACCGGGCGCTGTCCCGGTGACTCCCTGACCGGCCCGGCGCCCGCGCCTCCGCACCACCACCGCACCACCGCCGGGACACCGTGCGCCCCCTCGTGCCACTCCCGTCGGCCGATGAACACCCTTGCCAGAACACTCTGATACAGAGAAACTTCCTAAGTAAGATACTTTGGAACTGAGCAGGCCGAAGGAGCCCCCTCATGACCTCCCAGAGCCCCGACGACACCCGCGGCGGCGCCATGCGGGTGCGCAAGCCCATCCCGGGCGAGATCGACTTCTCCCTGATGTACTTCGCACACGACGCCTTCGCCCGCGACCTGCGCCGGATGGCCGCCGCGGCGGCGACCGGCCGCGGCGGCGACCCGTCGGTCCGCAACGGCTGGGAGACCTTCAAGCGGCAGCTGCACACCCACCACGTGGCGGAGGACGAGTCCATCTGGCCGCAGCTGCGGGAGAAGGTCACCGACCCGCAGGACATCGCGGTCCTCGACATGATGGAGGCCGAGCACGGCCGCATCGACCCGCTCCTCGCACAGGTCGACGCCGCCCTCGCCACCGGCGACGCCGCCGAGCTGGCCGCGGCCGCCGGGGAGGCCGCCGAGGCGCTGATCGCGCACATGGAGCACGAGGAGGACTTCGCCCTGCCCCTGGCACAGACCCACCTCGGCAGCGAGGGCTGGAACCGCTACGTGAAGTACCTGCAGAAGACGCAGGGCCTCAGCGGCGCCGCCGAGTTCCTGCCCTGGGCACTGGACGGGGCCGCCCCGGCCACCCGCACCGACGTGCTCGGCAAGCTGCCGGCACCCGTACGCGTGCTGTGCCGGCTGGTCTTCGAACCGCGCTACGCCAAGACCCCCCGCTGGACGGGCGTCGCCGCCTGACGAACCGTCCGGCCGGCGGGCAACCCGTCGGCCGGCCCAGCTCCCGTCAGCTCGAAAGGGTCCCGGCAACCTTCCTTCACAAGCCAGGATGAGATGTGGCGCACCAATGGAACACTGCGGTCCCCATGGCCGATGTCATCGTCGCGGACGGCGGAATCAACGGACTCACCGCAGCCCTCGCCATCGCCCGGCAACGGCACCGAGTCCTCGTCCTCGAACGCGAGGACTCCTTCGGGGAACTGGAGACCGGGATCCGGCTCTCCACGGAGACCCTGCACGCCCTGGACCGGCTGGACGTCGGCGAAACGGTGCGCGAACTGGCGGTCCGCATCAGCGAGTTACGGCTCCTGGAGGGCGCCACGGGGGTGTCCCTGGCCGTGGTCCCCGGCACCGGCGACGACGGCCCGCACCCCCTCAGCTGCCCCTCCACCGTCGTACGCCGCACCGAGCTGCTCGGCGTGCTGCTGGCACGCTGCCGCGACAACCCCCACGTCCGGCTGCGGGCGGGTGCCCGGGTCGTCCGCTACGAACAGAGCGCGGACCGGGTGACCGCCGTGCTGGAGAACGGCGAGCGGTACAGCTGTGACGCCCTCGTCGGCGCCGGCGGCTCCTGTTCGCCCGTGCACCGCCAGGTCACCGGCGCCGAGCAGCGCCCCTCGCACAACACCTTCTACCACTCGCTGCTCCCCTCCGAGAAGCTGCCCGCCGCCCAGCGCGACAGCGTGCTGACGGTGTGGGCCAGCCCCGGCTGGCAGCTCATGGCGTGCCCGGCCGGGCAGGGCCGCTTCGAGATCTCCGCGCACTGTCTGAAGGAGTCCGCCGAGACGGTCGAGGGCGTCCCCGTCGACACCGAGCAGGTCCTGCGCGAGTGTCCCGACGCCGCGGAGTCCGTACGGCGGCTGCTGCGGCTCGGCGAGGACTGGCGGATGCGGATCCCGTGCAGGAGCTCTCCCGTCGACCGCTGGACGGACCACCGCGTGGTCCTCACCGGTGACACCGACCGCCCCACGCTGCCCTTCGCCGCGCAGAACGCCGGCCACCGGGCGCTGGAGGACGCCGTCCACCTCGGCGACCTCATGGACTGCGACGCGGCCGACTTCCCCCAGGTGTTCCGT
This sequence comes from Streptomyces kebangsaanensis, assembly GCF_001906585.1. Classification (GTDB taxonomy): domain Bacteria; phylum Actinomycetota; class Actinomycetes; order Streptomycetales; family Streptomycetaceae; genus Streptomyces; species Streptomyces kebangsaanensis. Next base: position 33,020 of record NZ_JUJA01000110.1, read on the forward strand.
GCCTACGCGGAACACCGGCGGCAGGTGGCCGCCCGGGCCCGCACCTGGGCGGCGCACGCGGTGTTCGCGGAGGACCGGGGCTACCGGGTCAGCGACCTCTACGGAGTGTTCGGCTGAGCCCCG
>NZ_JUJA01000110.1:33164-48726 GCF_001906585.1 Streptomyces kebangsaanensis
CCCGCCGGTCACGGCGGCCGTCCCCTCCGGTGCCGGACCCACGCGGTGTCCCACACCACGTCGAGGTCGGTCACCATGGCCATGTCCCCGTGCTCCACGGTTGTGGCAGTGCGTCATGGAGTGGCCCCTGCAACCGCGGAAGCGCACCAGCACCTCCACCACCTCGTGGGGCCGCACGTCCACGGTGTCCTTCCGGCCGACGTCCGTCGCCGAGGGTGCCGGTCGGGGAGCGGGCAGCCCGGTGTCCGCATCCGCTGTCGAGCGTTTCACCTGGTCCGTCAACTCCTCGGCTCCGCGACTCCGCCGGGCGCGACCGGTGGGCGGCCGGCACTGCCGTTGCCAGTACACGTTTCTCCGCCGGGCACGGACAACGTCCGCGGGATTGTCTGTCAGGTCGGCGCCGGCGGTGCGGTCGGGGCCCGGCCCCGGAAAAAGGCGCAGTATGTCAACTCCCCCGGAACGTTTTCGGAGTGGGCCGGCCGCCGCGCGCGCATCGCCATAAAACAGTCGCGGGCGGTTCCCGTACACGCCCGCCGGGTTTATCCGTCAGGTCCGCCGTAATCCCTCGCGGAACTTGACGGATCCGGCTTCCGCCCGTTGACCGGATCCCGCGCCGGGCTGCCAAGCTCACCAGTCATCAAGAGCCCTGCACCCCTATCAAGGAAGGCGGGCGGAAGTGACAGTCAGCGCCATTGACGCCTCGTTGGGAATTGTCGGACTGGGCGCCTGTCTGCCCGGCCCACCGGTGGCCAACGAGTCCGTGGGAAAAAGCACGGGCGTGGAACTCGAATGGATACGTGATCGCATCGGCATCGAGGCGCGGCACCACGCGGCGCCCGGCGAGTCGACCTCCGACCTGGCCACCCACGCCGCCCGGCACGCGCTGCGCGACGCCCCGGTCGTCCCCGACCTCGTCGTGCTGGCCACCGTCACCTCCGACCGCTCGGTGCCGGCGACCGCCTGCTACGTGCAGGACCGGCTGGGCCTGTCGGGCGCGCCGGCCCTCGATGTCAACGCCGCCTGCTCGGGCTTCGTGTACGCGCTCACCACGGCCGCCGGCATGGTGCGGGCGGGCGTGGCCCGAAACCCCCTCGTGATCGGCGCGGACGTCTTCACCCGTTGCGTCGACCCGACCGACCGCCGCACCGCGCCGCTGTTCGGTGACGGGGCCGGCGCCGTGCAACTCGGCCCCGTGCCCGAGGGTTACGGAATCCTCTCGACCGAGCTGTGGGCCGACGGCGGGAAGGCGCACGTCGCCACCATCCCGCACACCGGCGGCTGGTTCGAGATGGACGGGCGGGCGGTGACCGGCACGGTGCTGGAGATGGGCCCCAAGGTGCTCAACTCGGCGCTGGACAAGGCGGGCGTACGGCTGGACGAGCTGAACCGGCTCATCGTCCACCAGGCGAATCCCCGGCTGGTCCGCAAGCTCGGCGATTTCGTCGGCCTGGAGACGGACGTGGTCCCCGACTACGGCCGGCGCACCGGAAACATCGCCGCGGCCTCCATTCCGGTGACACTGACCCTCGCGCACCGGGACCGGCCGTTCCGGGACGGTGACCTCGTCGCACTGGTCGCGGTCGGCGCCGGAATGACGGCCGGTGCGGTCGTGCTGCGCTGGCACGAGCCGACGGCCTGACCACGGCGCGGTTCTCTTCCGCGTTCCGGTCCTTTTTCGTATCCCCGACACGGCCCGGTGGAATCAAGGGAAACAAGGAAATCAAAGGAATCGAAAGGTTTCCGTTCCCGTGGTTCCACCGACCGCGTCCCCCCTGTCCCGAGCGGAATTTCGTCGACGTCCGGGCGACCTGGAAGGAGTGGGCCCATGCGGCTCGATGGCACGGTGGCGGTGGTCACGGGAGGAACGGCGGGCCTCGGCCTCGCCACGGCCCGGCGGCTGGTCACGGCCGGGGCGAAGGTCGTCCTGGTCGGCCGCACGGAGGCGGCCGGAAAGGCCGCCGCGGAGGAACTCGGTCCGGCGGCCGCGTTCGTGGCCGCCGACGTCCGCGTGGAGGAGGACGTCGCCCGGGCGATGGACGTCGCGGAGGAGCTGGGTCCGCTGCGCACGCTGGTGTGCTGTGCGGGCGGCGCCCACAGCAAGCGCGTGATCGGCCGCCGTCCGATGCGGCTGGCCGAGTTCACCACGGTCGTCGAGACCAACCTGATCGGCACGTTCAACGCGATACGGCAGGCCCTCCCGCGCATCATGGCGCAGCCGCTGCGGGGCGAGGAGCGCGGCGTCGTCGTGGCCACCTCCTCCATCGCCGCCTGGGACGGCCAGGCCGGGCAGAGCGCCTACGCCGCCTCCAAGGCGGCGGTCGTGGGCATGACCCTCCCGCTCGCCCGGGAACTGGCCGAGCACGCCATCCGCGTGGTCACCGTCGCACCGGGACTGTTCGACACCGCCCTGCTCGAGACGGTGCCCCCACCCGTGCGCGACCTGCTCCGCGAGCAGATCCCGCACCCCCGGCGCATGGGCACGCCCGAGGAGTTCGCCTCACTCGTGGCCCATGTCGTCGACAACCCCATGCTCAACGGCGAGACCATCCGCCTGGACGCCGCCCTGCGCATGCCCGTGGTGCTCTGAGGAGGAGCGACCGATGGAACTCGCCACCACCCTCCCCTACGCCGAGGACCCCAGGAAGGCCGTCGAGGAGATCGTGCGGCTGGAGGAGGCCGGACTCGACACCGTCTGGGTCGCCGAGGCGTACGGCTACGACTCCCCCACCACCATGGGCTGTCTCGCGGCCCGCACGGACCGCGTGAGGATCGGGTCGTACATCATCAACGTCTACTCCCGCACCCCCGCGCTGATCGCCCAGACCGCGGCCGGACTCGACGCCGTCTCCGGCGGCCGCGCCCTGCTCGGGCTCGGCGCGTCCGGCCCGCAGGTCGTCGAGGGCTGGCACGGGCTGCCGTACGACAGGCCGCTGGGCCGGACCCGCGAGACGGTCGAGCTGTGCCGGCGGATCTGGAGGAGGGAGGTGATCGAGCACCACGGGATCACCGACATGCCCCTGCCGCCGGAGAGGGGCGGGAAGTTCGGCAAGCCGCTGAAGTTCCTCAACCACCCGGTGCGCGAGGAGATCCCGGTGTACCTCGCGGCGCTCGGCCCGGCCAACGTCAGGATGACCGCGCAGATCGCCGACGGCTGGCTGCCGCATCTGTTCGTCCCCGAGAAGGCCCGCCGGGTCTGGGGGCCCTCGCTGGACGAGGGCCTGGCCGCCCGCCCCGCGGAGCGGGGACCGCTGCAGATCGTCGCGGGCGCCCTGCTGGCCGTCGGCGAGGACGCCGCGGCCGCCCGCGACCTGGCCCGGCCGATGATCGCCCTCTACGTCGGCGGCATGGGCGCCAAGGGCAAGAACTTCTACAACGACGTGGCCCGCGCCTACGGCTACGAAGAGGCCGCCGAGAGGATCCAGGACCTGTACCTGGCCGGCTGGAAGAAGGAGGCGGAGGCGGCCGTCCCGGACGAGTTCGCCGAACTCGTCTCCCTGTGCGGCCCCGAGTCCTACGTCCGCGAACGCATCGAGGCGTTCCGCGAGGCCGGTGTCACCCAGCTCAACGTCCGCCTGGTCGGCCCCGACCCCGTCCGTCTCGCCGAGCGGGTCAAGGGCTGGCTGTGACCGGCGGCGCGCTCCAGTACGTCAACGGCCACCCGGGCGGTCCGGCCGGCTTCACCGCCCGCTGCGGGGAACTGGCCGAGCGGTACGGCGACCGCTTCCTCCCGTCCCCGCTGCTGCGGGAGAGAGCGGAGGAGGCGGCCGCGGCGGGGGGACGGGAAAGCGGCGTTCCGTGACTGATACCTGTCCGGCGTCCGGCCGCCCCGCCCGGTGGTCCTGGCCCGCCCGGAGGGACCTCCGTACCCTGAGGCCCATGCTTCCCTCTTGGGTTCGCGCGTTCCGACTGGACCGGGTGGTGGTGCTGACCGGCCTCGCCCTGTTCCTCGACTGCGGGGTACGCGCCTGGTACGACGGCGCGGGGACCACGTGGACCGAGGCGCTGGGCTGGGCGCTCGCCCTGATCGGCTGGCTCGCGCTCGGCTTCCGCTACCGCTGGCCGGTCTCGGTCGGGGCGGTCACGATGGTGGCCGGTGTCACGTACTACCAGATCACGGAGATCGACGGGCCGAGCCCGGCGATCGTCTTCATGGTGGCGCTGTACGCCCTGGCCAGGGTCGGCCAACTGGCCGTCGTGGTGAGCCTGGCCGTGATCGTCATGCTGGTGGTCACCTACGGCGAGTTCGTGGCCGTGGGCGACCCGCGCAAGGTCGACAACACGTCGATCGTGCTGCTCAGCGGCTGGTTCCTGAGCGTCATCGCGTTCGGCCACGCGATGCGGGTCCGGCACGCGTACCAGCAGGAGGCGGAGCAGCGTGCCCTGGCCGCCGAACGGGAGCGCGACGTGCGGGCCCGGCAGTCCGCCACCGAGGAACGGCTGCGGATCGCCCGCGAGTTGCACGACGTGCTCGGCCACAGCATCTCCCTGATCAACGTCCAGGTCGCCGCGGCCCTGCACCGCAGCTCCAAACGCCCCGGCGAGACGGCGGAGTTGATCAGCGCCCTGGAGTTCGTGCGGGACACCAGCAAGGAGGCGCTGCGCGAGTTGCGCGGCACCCTCGGTGTGCTGCGCCAGGTGGACGAGGAGGCCCCTGTCTCGCCGACGGCCGGTCTGGAGCGGCTGGGCGAACTCGCGGACCGGGCCAGGGCGACCGGTCTGGAGATCAGTCTGGAGACCACCGGCGAGGCGCCGGTGGTCCCGCCGCCGATCTCCCTGGCCGCCTACCGCATCGTCCAGGAGTCGCTGACCAACATCACCCGGCACGCCCAGGCCCGGCACGCCGTCATCCGGGTCCACTACGGCCCGGACGAGTTCCGGGTGCGCGTCGAGGACGACGGCCGCGGCGCGGTGGACGGCGCCGTCGGCAGCGGTATCGCGGGCATGACGGAACGGGCCAGGGCGCTGGGCGGCGAACTGACCGCGGGCACCACCGGTTCGGGCTTCCGCGTCGAGGCACGCCTGCCGCTGTGTCCGCCGGAGACGGCGCACGAGGACACCCCGCGATCCCGACCGCCCCCGGCCGCGGCGGGAGCGGCGGGCACCGCGGGCGCGGCCGCCGACGGCTGACGGCTGACGGCTGACGGCTGACGGCTGACGGCTGACGGCTGACGGCCGGGGCGATGTCCCGGCGGACCGGCTGGAATCCGGCCGGTCGGGACACCGTCCTGACTACTCTGTGGCCCATGACCACGTCCACGCCCACACCCATCACCGTCGTGCTCGCCGACGACCAGAGGCTCGTGCGGGCCGGATTCCGGTCCATCCTCGACGACGAGGACGACATCGAGGTGGTCGGCGAGGCGTCCAACGGCACGGAAGCCGTCCAGCTGGCCCGTGAACTGCTCCCGGACGTCGTCCTGATGGACATCAGGATGCCCGAGGAGGACGGCCTGGCCGCCACCCGGCGGATCATCGAGGACGAACGGCTGTCCGGGGTGAAGGTGGTCATCCTGACCACCTTCGACATGGACGACTACGTCTACAGCGCCCTGCACGCGGGCGCCTCGGGCTTCCTGGTGAAGGACACCGAGCCGATGGAACTGCTGCACGGCATCCGCGTCTGCGCCCGCGGCGACGCCCTGATCGCCCCCAAGGTCACCCGGCGGCTGATCGCCGAGTTCGCCAACCGCGTCCGCCACCCCGACCCGAGCCCGCGGCTGAACACCCTCACCGAACGGGAACGGGAGGTGCTCGGCCTGGTCGGCGCCGGCCTGACCAACGACGAGATCGCCCGCCGCCTGGTGCTGAGCCCCGCGACCGCCAAGACCCACGTCAGCCGCATCATGTCCAAACTCGGCGCCCGCGACCGCACCCAACTCGTCATCACCGCCTACGAATCCGGCATGATCACCCCCGGCTGGCTCAGCTGACGGACGGGCGCGCGGCGCGGTCCCCGGCCGTGCGCGCCGCCGCGGTGACGGGGTCCCGCCTCCCGGCCGGCCCACGCCCCGGGGCGCACCGCTCCCCCGCAGCCACAACCCCGGGCGTACGTCCGCGCGAACCCCACCACCCCGGGCACCCCGACCGCCCAGCCGCCCCAGGGCCTTGACCAGCGGTGACATCCCCCGACCCCGCATCACCCGGCAGCCACCCGCAACCCCGGGTGTACGCCCCGCCGCCCCGCTGCACCCCACGGGGTACGCACGGTGCCATCCGGTGGCCGACGCGGCGGCCGAAGCCGTGAGCCGATCGTGGGGACGTGGAACTGCGGACCACCTCCGAACCCGCCCGCCGGCTTGAATCCCCCGGAGCCGGCGGGCGCCTCCTCACGGCTTCCGGGCGCGACCACCGCACGCGGTCGCACCGCCGGGGGTGAGCCACCGTGGAACTGGTCGCCACCGTGCTGCTCGCCGGCTGCTCCGCCGCGTACTTCATGCTCGGCGGAGCGGACATCGGCCTGGGCATGGCGCTGCCGTACCTGGGCCGCGACTGTGCCGAACGGCGGCGCGCCGGCAGCGTCCTGTGGCCGTTGTCCCTGGTCCACGAGGGCTGGCTGCTCCTGTCCGTCGCGGTGCTGGCCGGCTGCTTCCCGGCACTCGCCGGCGACCTGGCGGGCGGACTGCGGGCGGTGCTCCTGCCGTTGCTCGTCGGCTGGCTGGTGCGCAACGCGGGCCTGTGCTGGCGGGCCGCGGGGGGCGGGCCGGTGTGCGAGACCCTGGTCGTGGTCAGCAGCTACGTGCTGGCCTGCGGCTGGGGCTGGACGCTGGCCTCCGTGGTCGACGAGGAGCCCGACCGGCCCGCGCCCCCCGTCACGGGAGCTCCGACCGCCGTGGCGGTCGCCCTGCTGTTCCTCGCCCACGGCATGGGGTCGGCCGCGCGGCGGCTGACCGGGGCGCCGTTCCAGCGCGCCCACCTGCTGACGGGCGGTCAGGCGGGCGGCCCGTCCTCCCTCCTGACCTCGGTGGTGATGGCCGTCCTGCCGCTGCTCGCCGGGCACCGGCTGCCGCTGACGGAGTACGCCTCCGACGGCGTCGTGCAGCGGCTGCTGCTGCCCCTGCTGATCTGTGCCGTTCCGCTGCTGCTGGCCGCCCGGGCGCGGCTGCGGCGCCGGTCCGGCACCCGGGCGGCCGGGCCTCCGGGCCGGTGACCCGGGTCGTCCACGCCGCAGTCCCGATCCCTGTGAATCCTGTGAACCCTGTGGAGAAAGACCGAGACAACCATGACCCTGACCGAAGAGATCACACAGACACCGAGCCGGGAGGGCGTGTTCGCCCGCGTCGCCGGCTTCTCCCACCGTCGGAAGTGGCTGGCCCTGATCCTCTGGTTCACCGTGCTGGTGGGCGTCTGGGCGGCCGCGTCGGCGGTGGGCGACGACTACCGTGAGGACTACTCGCTGCCCGGCACCGAGTCCCAGGCCGCCGCCGACGTGCTGACCGAGCACGGCGCCGCACGCGCCGGCGACACCGTGCAGATCGTCCTGAAGGACGCGGACGGACTGCGTGCCCCGGCCGTCGAGCAGCGCGTCGAGGGCATGCTGACGAAGGTCGCCGGCCTGCCCAACGTGGCCTCGGTGCGCAGCCTGTACGACGACACCTCCGCCATCTCCAAGGACGGGACCGTCGGGTACGCCACCGTGGTGCTGGACATCGCCTCGAAGGACATGAAGAAGGACGACAGCCAGAAGATCTACGACGCCGCGGTCGCCGCCGAGGGCGACGGACTGCAGGTCGAACTGGGCGGTGAGGCGGCCCGGGTGCTCGCCGAGGACTCCGGGGGCGCCGCCGAGGGCGCCGGCCTGCTGGCCGCCCTGGTCATCCTGGTGTTCATGTTCGGCACGGTGATCGCCGCCGGACTGCCCATCATGACCGCGGTGTTCGCGGTGGGTTCGACGCTCGGCGGGATCATCCTCGCCTCGCACCTCTTCATGATCGCCGACTGGACGTCGTACGTGATGATCCTGGTCGGTCTGGGCGTCGGTATCGACTACGCGCTGCTGATCTTCGCCCGCTACCGGGCGGAGCTGGTGCGCGGGGCCGCCCCGGAACGGGCCACCAAGGACGCGCTGGACGCGGCCGGACGCTCGGTGTTCTTCGCCGGCTGCACGGTCATCCTGGCGCTGCTCGGCCTGGTCGCGCTCGGCCTCGGCTCGCTGCAGGGCATGGCCATCTCCGTGGCGCTGACCGTGCTGGTCACCATGATCGCCTCACTGACCCTGCTGCCCGCCCTGCTCGGCGTCTTCGGCGAGCGCTTCGCCCGCCAGTTCACCGCGCGGGCCGCCAAGCGGATGGCCAAGGGCAAGGCCGTGGAGGGCACCACGTGGCGCAGGCTCGCCGCCGGGGTGCAGCGCCGTCCGCTGGCCGGCCTGCTGGCCGCCGCGGTGATCCTGGGCGCGCTGTGCGTGCCCGCGCTCGGCATGCGGCTCGGCTTCGCGGACGCGGGCAGCGACGCGCCCGACACCACCAGCCGGCAGGCGTACGACCTGCTGTCCGAGGGCTTCGGTCCCGGCTTCAACGGGCCGCTGCTCGTGGTCGTCGACGGCGGGAAGGGCGGCGTCGAGCAGGCGGGTGCCGCCGTCACCGCGAAGCTGAACGACACCCCCGGCATCGACGCGGCCACCCCGCCGGTGCTCACCGAGGACGGCAAGGCCGCCACGGTGCTGGCGTTCCCGGCCTCCTCGCCGCAGGACGAGGAGACCGCCGACCTGGTCACCACCCTGCGCGACGACGTGCTGCCCGGCGTGTCCGAGGAGACCGGCGCCCGGTACCTGGTGGGCGGTTCCACGGCCGCCGCCGAGGACTACTCGGAGAAGGTCTCCGACCGCATGCCGCTGTTCGTGGCCATCGTCGTGGGCCTGTCGCTGCTGCTCCTGATGACGGTCTTCCGCTCGGTCCTGATCCCGCTCAAGGCCGCACTGCTGAACCTGCTGAGCATCGGCGCCGCGCTGGGTGCCATCACCCTGGTGTTCCAGCACGGCTGGTTCGGCGTGGAGCCCGGCCCGATCGAGGCCTACCTGCCGGTGATGATCTTCGCCGTGGTGTTCGGCCTCTCCATGGACTACGAGATCTTCCTGGTGTCCCGCATCCACGAGGAGTGGACGAAGAGCAGGAACAGCACGCTCGCGGTCCGGGAGGGCCTGGCCCACACCGGCGGTGTGATCACCGCGGCGGGCGCCATCATGATCGTGGTCTTCGGCGCCTTCATGCTCAGCTCTCAGCGGCTGCTGCAGCAGACCGGCTTCGGCATGGCGGTCGCCATCTTCGTGGACGCGGTCGTCATCCGCCTCCTGATCGTCCCCGCGGCGATGGAGCTGATGGGCCGCCGCGCCTGGTGGCTCCCGAAGCCGCTGGAGCGCCTGCTGCCGGAGGTGAAACTGGAGAAGCACTGAGCCGTGCCACCTGTGCGTCACGTCCTCGGACCGCGGCGCACGGTCGCGCGCGGTCCCGGCGCACGGTCGCTCGCAGTCCCGGCGCGCAGGAGCCCGGGGCCGGAACCCTTCCGGCCCCGGGCCGTTGCTGTCACGTCCGTGCGGCCTCCCGTCCCCGTCGTCCCCGTCCGGGCCGGTCGTCGCCGGAGAGGAGCGTCACCTGGGGCGCGCCGCTGCGGGGGTGCTCGGTGACGTACGCCTCGACGCGGTAGACCTCGGCCAGCAGGGCGGGGGTGAGGACGTCCCGCGGGGTGCCGTGGGCGACCACGCGGCCGGTCTCCAGGACGCAGAGCCGGTCGCAGAACGACGCGGCGAGGTTGAGGTCGTGCAGGGCGACGACGGCGGTGACGCCGAGCCGGCGGACGAGGCGGAGCGCGTCGAGCTGGTGGCGCAGGTCGAGGTGGTTGGTCGGTTCGTCCAGCACCATCGTCCCCGCCCGCTGGGCGAGCGCGCGGGCGATCAGGACGCGCTGCTTCTCCCCGCCCGACAGCCGGTCGAAGGGCGCGTCGGCGAGGCCGGCGACGTCGAGTTCCGTCAGCGCGGCCGTGACGACGGCGCGGTCGCCGGCGTCATCGCCCGCGAAGGGACGCTTGTGCGGAGTGCGGCCCATGGCCACCACCTCGTACACGGTGAGCTCGAAGTCCCCGGCGTGTTCCTGCAGGACGGCCGCCAGGTGCCGGGCCAGGCGCTTGCCGGGCATCCGCCAGACGTCCGCGCCGTCCAGCAGCACCCTGCCCGACGTGGGGCGCAGTGCGCGGTAGACGGTGCGCAGGAGGGTGGACTTGCCGGCGCCGTTCGGGCCGACGAGCCCGACCACTTCCCCGGGGGACACCGTCAAGGAGACCCGGTCCACCAGGGTTCTGCCGTCGACGGTCACGGAGACGCCGTCGATGTCCAGGGTTCCGGGTGCCGTCGCTCCGGGCCCTGCTGCTCCGGGTTCCGTCGTCCCGGCTTCCGTCGTCCCGGCTTCCGTCGTCCCGGCTTCCGTCTCAGGGCGGCCGGCCGTCATCGTGTCCTCCTTCGCATCAGCCAGAGGAAGAACGGCCCGCCGGTCAGGGCGGTGAGGATGCCGACGGGGATCTCCTCGGGGCTCATCAGCGTGCGCGCGGCCAGATCGGCGGCGATCAGGAAGGCCGCGCCCAGCAGCGCGGCGGCCGGGAGCGCACGGCGGTGGTCTGCGCCCACCAGCAGCCGTACGACGTGCGGAAGGATCAGGCCGACGAAGCCGATCTGGCCGCTGACCGCGACGATCGTGCCGATCATCAGCGCGACCAGGGTGAACAGCGCGGCCCGGAAGCGGTGGACGTCCAGGCCCAGGGCGGCCGCGGCCTCCTCCCCGGCCAGCAGCAGGTTCAGCGGACGGCACACGCCGAGCAGGACCGCCGTGCCGAGCAGGACCGCGCCGGCGGGGATCCACACCATCGTCCACGTGGTGCCGGCCAGCCCGCCGAGCATCCAGCGCAGCGCCGACTGCGTCTTGTGCGGATCGTTGGAGGTGACCACGAGGAAGCTGGTCACCGCCGACAGCACCTCGGCCGTGGCCACGCCCGCCAGGACCAGCCGCAGCGTGGTCATCCGCCCGCCGGAACGGGCCAGGAAGTACACCGCGACCAGGGCGGCCAGCGCGCCGCAGAACGCCGCCAGCGGCAGCGAGAAGGCACCGAACAACGTCACGTGGAGGACCAGGACCAGCACCGCGCCGACGCTCGCCCCGGACGACACCCCCAGCAGCATCGGATCGGCGAGCGGGTTGCGCACCAGCGCCTGCAGGGCCGTCCCGGCCACCGACAGTCCCGCGCCCACCACCGCGCACAGCACCACCCTCGGCAGCCGTACGTCGGTGACGATCGTCTCGCGCACCGGGGACCACGTGGGCTCGGCCAGGGCGGGGTGGACCCGGTGGAGCAGGATGCCCCACACCTCCCCCGCCGGGATGCCGACCGAACCGGCCGCGATCCCGAACGTCGCCGCCACCGCCACCAGGGCGCCGAGCCCCGCCAGCACCAGGGCGTAGGGGAGCCTGCGGCGACGGTCGGCGGCTCCCGGAACCCCGGCCGGGGAGCCGCCCACCGTCACGTCGGTCACCGGAAGCGGTCCGGGTGGAGCTGGCGGGCCAGCGACTCCACGGCCGCCGGCACCCGCACGCCCAGCACGGTGGACGACAGCGGCAGCACCGCGAACCGCTTGTTCCTGATCGCGGGCACGTCCTTCAGCGCCGGGTGGGCGAGCAGGAACCTCTTCTTCTCCTCGACGGCCTGGTCGCCGTAGTCGTAGATGACGACGGCCTCGGGCGCCCGCTCGGCCACCTGCTCGAACGACACGTCACCGAACGCCTTGTCGACGTCGGCGAACAGGTTCACCCCGCCGGCCCGCTCGATCATGTCGTTGCCGATGCCCGCACCCCCGGCGGTGAAAGCGGTCCTGTCGCCGCTGTCGTAGACGAAGAGCTTCACCGGCTCGACGCCGTCGAGCTTCTCCCCGACCTCGTCCAGCGTGGCGTGCAGCCGCTTCAACTGCCGTTCGGCCCGCTCGGGAACGCCGAAGACCTCGGCGACCTCGCGGACCTCCCGGTCCATCGTCGCCATCGTCACCGGCCCCGAGGGACACTCCTCGATGTTGAGGCGGGTGTTGATCCCGGCCCGGGCGAGAGTGTCGCGGGAGCGGCCCTCCTTCTCGTCGAAGGCGGAGCTCCAGCCGCCGTAGACGAAGTCGGGCTCGGCCGTCAGCAGCGTCTCGTAGGACGGGTACTCCTTCGCCAGCAGCTCGATCTTCTTGTAGGCGGCCTGGTACTCGGGAAGGATCCCGTTGTCGGGGTAGGCCGTGCCGACCATCGACTTCTCCAGCCCGAGCGCCAGCATCACCTCGGTCGCGTGCTGGTTCAGCGACACCGCGCGCCGCGGTGGGCGCTGGTAGGTCGTGGTCACCCCGCAGTTGGACAGGGTGACCGGGAAGCCTTTCGCCGCGCCGACGTCGGTGTCGGCGCCGGCGTTCTGGTGGGGGCTTCCGCCGCAGCCGGCGATCAGCAGGGCCGAGGCGGTGGCCAGCAGCAGGGACAGTGGGCGTCTGCCCGTCGTCATGGGGTGGTTCCTCTCACCAGCGTGTCCGGGATGGTCACCGGACGGGGTGGACGATCGTCGAGACGTGCCGCGACCGGGTGTCGAGGGTCGTACGGACCGCCACCGGCCCCGACCGCATCGGCGGGAGCGGTGGGAACGGCGGGAGCGGCGGGAGCGGCGGGAGCGGCGGGAGCGTCACAGACCGCCGCGGGACGACGGCCCTGAGGAGGCGCGCCGTCGCGGCGGGGTGAAGACGTGGAGGTCGAGGATCTCGGGCCGCCGGGCGACACCGGGACCGCCCGCCCGGACCCAGGCGGCGACGTCCTCGGTCGCGGCCGGGTCGTTGACCAGGCCGAGCCACACCGGCCGGGCACCGGCGGCCCGCCCGGCGGCGGAGGGCTGAACGACGATCACATTGGCCTGGTCGCACACGTCCAGGCACGTCGAGACGCGTACGGGAGCTTCCTCACCGAGACGCGCGGTCTGTGCCGCGTGGTCGGTGGCGGTCACCTCGGGGCTGCCGCAGCAGCAGTCCCGGCACACCACGACCCGGCAGGGCACCGCTTCGTCGGCTGTCCTTCCGGCAGGCCTTCCAGGCACGCCGCATCACTCTCCTCCCCGGGGAAATCCGCCCCGGTTGTCGTCGAGGAGGCGACCGCGTGAGTCTCCTGGCTCTCGGGTCGAGGCTCGTCCCGGCCTTCCCACCCGCCTCGGGGCAGTGGCCAGTTCGGGATTCGCTCGCCGATCACAGTGGCGGGACCGCGCCGGATTCACACCGGCTTCCTCGTTCCGCCGTCGCCTTGTCGCCCGACATCATCGCACCCGGGTCAAGGCCCCGTCACCAGCGCGTCCTGCCGTCCGCCCTCAGGGACCGGGCCGGACACGGGGAGGAGGAACGCGGACATGCGGACGCCGCCGGGCGGGGCCGTGGTCGACGGTCCCGCCCGGCGGCATGCGCTGTCTGCTGCCGGCTGTCCGCTGATTGCTGGTCGCTGGTCAGCGCAGCGGGTCGAACGGCGCCAGCGGGGAGGGCCGTTCGCCGGTGACGATCGTTTCGGCGAGCAGCTGTCCGGTCGCCGGGCCGAGGGTGATGCCCCACATGCCGTGCCCGCCCGCGGCGAAGACCCGGGGGGAGCGCGTGGCCCCGATCAGGGGCAGGCCGTCGGTCGTGCACGGGCGGGAGCCGACCCACTCGTCCTGGCGGGCGTCCAGGTCGGCGCCGCGCAGCAGCGGGCGCGCGGCCTCGGCGATGGCGTTGATCCGGCGGGCGTCCAGGGGCGCCTCCGGACTGCGGAACTCCATCATTCCGGCGACGCGCAGACGGTCGCCGAGAGGCGTGCAGGCGACGCGCTGGGCGGGGAAGTAGACGGGACCGGACGGCACGTGCTCCACGGGGACGCTGAAGCTGTACCCGCGGCCGGCCTGCACGAGGCGGCGCACACCGAACCTCCCGGCGAGGCGGCCGAGCCAGGCTCCGGTGGCCAGCACCACCGCGTCGAAGCGCTCGTTCTCGCCGCCACCGGTCAGGACGGTGACACCGGCCGCCGCGTCCCGCACGTCGGTGACCTCCGTGCCCTCCCGGATCACCCCGCCCCGGGCGCGGACCGCTTCGGCCAGGGCGTGCACGAAGTGTCCCGGGTCGATGTAGCGCTGGCCGTGCAGCCGGATCGCCGCGCCGACCTCGTCCGACAGGGACGGTTCGATCCCCCGGGCCTCGTCCCCGTCGAGGACGTCGAACTCCATGGTCTGGCCCGCGGCGTGGATCTGCTCGAGCTCCTCCAGCAGAACCCGGCGCTCCGCGGCCGTGCGGTAGGCCGCGAGGAAGGACTTGGCCTCGAGGGTCCGTGCCTCGACGCCGCCTTCGGCCAGCGTGTCGAAGCTCGGCAGCGCCAGGCTGTTGACGGGGACGAGCGCACGCATGGCTTGCAGCCACTTGGCCGCGGTGCTGTTGCGGGCGAAGCCCGCGAGGAACCTGAGCAGTTTCGGGTTCGCGCTGGGCGGGACGTAGACCGGGGAGGACGGGCTGAGCACGGCCCGCACCCCGTACGTGAGGACCGCCGGTTCGGGCAGCGGCGTCGCCAGGCCGGGGGTCAGCCATCCGGCGTTGCCCCAGGACGACCCCGCGGCCACCCCCTCACGGTCGTACACGGTGACGCCGACGCCCCGCTCCTGCAGGAACCAGGCGGTGGACAGTCCGACCATGCCCGCGCCGACGACGGCGACACGGCTGGGACCGGGGTGTGCGGGCGAGGGAGGGCGGGCCATGCGGAACCTCTTCTTCGGGGCGGTGGTGCCTCTGATGGTGAGGCCGGCCGACCCCGTTGTCTTTGTGCTGGGCGGCCAATGGAGTGAGCGCCGATGATGCGCGGAGCACTACCGCCCGGGTCACAATGGAACTCATGAGCATGAGCAGTTCCCCCTGCCGCACCGCGGGGCACCGGGCATGATCACCGTCACCGACCTCGTGGATTCCCTGGGGACCGGGTTCCTCCGTACGGTCGTTCCGGCCGGCGACGCCGAGGTGCACGACGTCGCCCTGCCCGAGCCCGGCGACACCGCGGGCCAGCCGGGCGAGCTCGTCCTGGGGGTGGGCGTGACGGACCGGACCGGAGCCCTCGCCCTGCTGGAACGGGCCGCCGGGGCATCGGCGGCGGGCCTCGTGCTCAAGGGACCCGTCGCGCGCGACCCGCAGGTGGCCCGCGCCGTCCGGAGGCTGGCGGGCCCCGCGCTGGTCGAACTGCGGCCGCACACCTCGTGGGCGCACGTCGTCTGGCTGCTGCGCGGCGTCATCGACCGGGCCTCCGCGCCCGAGACCGGCGCTCTGGGCACCCCCGGTCCGCACAGCGACCTGTTCGCCCTGGCCGACAAGGCGGCCGAGATCATCGACGCGCCCGTGACGGTCGAGGACGCGCAGTCCCGCGTGCTCGCCTACTCCGCGCGGCAGGACACCACCGACCCGGCACGGGTCTCCACCATCGTGGGACGGCGCGTCCCCCCGGAGACCCTGACGCACTTCCGGGCCAGCGGCGTCTTCCGCCGGCTCGCCCGCTCCGACGACCCGGTCTGGACCCCCGCCGGCCCC
>NZ_JUJA01000110.1:48762-65504 GCF_001906585.1 Streptomyces kebangsaanensis
GGCTCGGCTCGATCTGGGCCGTGGTCAGGTCGCCGGTCGCCCCGGAACGCATCCGCGAGCTCGGCGACGTGGCCTCCGTCCTGGCCCTGCACCTGCTGCGGCTGCGCGCCGAGGCCGACATCGCACGGCGGGTGTCGGCCGGGCAGCTGCGGGCGGCACTGCGCGAAGGCACTGTCCCGGACCGGGGACCGGGAGCGGCGGTCGCGCTGCCGGAGGGCCCCTGGCGGGTGGTGGCCTTCGGATCGACCGGTACGACCGACACCGCCGGTGGAGCCGGTGGGACCGAAGCCGTACGCAGACAACTGGACCTGTGGGAGTCGGTCGCGCGCCGCTTCGGCTGGCACCAGCCCCTGCTCGCCGACCTCGACGGGCTGCTGTTCGCCCTGGTCACCGAACGGCCACCGGGCAGGCGGCGGGTCCCACCCGGCACCCCGGCCGACGCCGGCGCGGGCACCCTCCGCTGGCTCCGGCAGGTACTCGCCGAAACGCGCGCGCACGACCCCGGCCTGTACGCCGCGGTGGGCCGCCCCGCCCACGCCCCCGACCAGCTGCCGCGCTCCACGGCGGAGGCCGTCGAACTCCACCGGCTGATCGCCGCCGGCCGATTCCCCCTCGCCCACGGCACAGGGACCGTGCTGATGGAGGACGCCTGGGACGCGGTCGTCGTCGAGCGCGCCAAGGCCGCCGTCGGGGCCGGCACCGGCCTGCTCGGCGGCCCGCTCGCCGCGCTGCGCGCCCACGACGAGGAACACGGCACCCCGTACCTCGCGACCCTCGCGGCCTGGCTGGACCACTTCGGCGACCCCCAGAGCGCCGCACGCTTCCTCCGGATCCACCCCAACACCCTGCGCTACCGACTCCGCAAGCTCCAGGAGACGGCCCCGGTCGACCTCTCCTCACCCCGCCGACGACTGGCCCTGCGACTGCAGCTCACGGCCATGGGCGAGCCGCCGCGCCCCTGATCACCGCCAGGGCGGTTCCGAAGTGACGCTCACTGCGCGTTGGTTCCGACGTGGACCGCGAGCCGGACGGTCGGCGACCAGTTGGTGCAGGTGGAGGACTGGAACAGGCCGCCGCGCTTGCAGGACTGGATCACGAGGTCGTGGGTTCCCCCCGTGAATTCCGAGTCCTTCATGGTGTACCGCCGCGGTCCGTCGGTACCCGTGAGTTCGCGCTGCCGCTTGTCCACCCTGAGGTTGTAGTGGGTGGCGGTGGCGTCCCCTCCGATGTAGAGGGTGACGGTGTGGGCGCATTCGTCCCAGCGCGCGCCCAGATAGGGGCTGCGGAAGTACCGGTACCGAGTGGGGTTGCTTCCGACGGCGACGTACTTCTTGTCGTAGGTGACGCCGTCGTTGAAGATGCAGGCCGAAGCTCGCCGACCGCCGGCAAAGGCGTTGTCCTCCTTGACCTGGGCACGGGTGGCGGGGGTGACACAGACCCGGTCACTGGGCACGGCCTCCCGCCACACGTACCCCTGCTTGCACGTGTCCGGCCCGTAGGCGCCGTAGCCGAGTCGCCGGTTGGCGGCCTGGCTGTTGTCGTACCTGGCCCGGTCACGGGTGGCGGGGGTGACGCAGACCCGGTCGCCGGGCACCGCCTCCCGCCACACGTACCCCGGCTTGCACGTGTCCGGCCCGTAGGGGCCGGAGTTGACCCGCAGGCCGTCGGCCTGGCTGTCGTCGGACTTGGTCCGGTCACGGGTGGCGGGGGCACTGGAAGGTGAGCCGGCCGCGGCCGATGCGGTGGCACGGGTGCCGGTCCCCGTCGGTGTGTCCGCCGCCTTGTCCGTCCGCCCGCAGCCCGTGAGCAGTCCGCCCGCCACCGGCAGAAGAACCAGAAGTGCTGCGGCGCGCCGTGTCGTTGTCCTTGCCATCGTGGCTCCCCCGTGTCCGCCCGGCGCCAGTCGCCGGTACCCGGGAACACGAGACCGCCGACGGTCCGGTTGCGGGCGTTTTGCGCAGTGACACAACGACGACAAAACGGAGACCTGGCAAGGGACGCTCCGCTTCACACGCGGCTTCCTGGTCATCGCCGTGTCAGCGGAAGCACACGTACGCGAGTGACCGCTCCCCCGCCGGCCGAGGCTCCCGTCGGGTCGTACACGTCCCACGGAACGGACTTACGGAGCGGAGCGGTGCTCAGGCGCTATGAAGTGAGGACGGCGATCAGCTCGGGCAGGGCGCACGGGTACAACCACGCGCTTTCACGGCCTTCTCGCAGACGGGCGATCGCGACCAGTGCGTCTGCCGCGTTCTTGCACCGTGGGTGCTGGATGGCAAAGGCCTCTACGCGGCCGTGCTGGGTCACGAGCCAGTCGGCCACGGTCCGGGGGTCACCGTCGTACCACCACGAGAACCGGAAGTCTTCCCAGAGGAGATCGGTGCCCCAGTCGACCGCCAGTCGGACGAGGCCGGCGTCTGCCTCGGGGCCGAAGAGCCCCGCGATGTATCCGAGCCACGGCTCCAGGCCGCCCGTTGCGGCGGCTGTCCCTTCGATGAGTTCGGCGACCTCCCCAGCGGATCGGCCGTCGGTCACGGCTATGGCCACCAGAGCCCGGAGGGCCTGCTCGACCGCGGTGCGTTCGGGCGCCGGCCAGTCGACGAGCCGGGCTCCGTCGTGGCCGAGACGGCCGAGTTCCAGGGCGAGGTCGACGCCGGCGAGGTCGACGCTTTGGCCGGCCGTGCCCCAGGCGCGCAGGGCACGGGGTATGAGGCGGCGCCACAGGACCGGGTACTGGTCCGCGTCCCAGTGATCGACGACTTCGCGCATGAAGTGACCCAGGAGGTCGTCCGGTACCGCGGAGGGATCGCCGCCGAGCACGCGCAGTTCCGACTCCGGCGTGCAGTGGGTGCACCCTCCCACCGGGCGATCGAGCGTCGGGGGTGACGCGAAGGCGTCGTCCACCTGAGCCAGTGCGCGCCGCCACATCGCGTACGGATCAAAGCCGAGGGGATCAAGCATGGCAGGTACCTACCGCGGGACTCCGCCAAGCGCCCCTGGCGAAGAGCGCGACCCTACCACCCGCGAACCAAGTCACCCGGTGTGGACCGTCGTTGACGGACGAGGAACACGATCCGGGCGAGGCACGAGAACCCTGATCCGATCCGCTGGAATGACTCGGGGAGGCAAGCCCCCTGGGGAGCCGTGTCCTGGAGAAGTTTTCCGCCTACAGGCGCGCGCCAAATCGCCGCTTCCACCAGGGGGTACGTGTCTGCTGTCCGCCGTGCGGGGACGGCCTCGGCTGCGGGCCTCGGGCTCCCGGACCGGTCTGCCGGATGGCAGGGTGTGCACGTGATGACGCGAGACGAGCTCATGGGCGCGCTGTCCGGAATGCGGCGGGCGCGCGTAGGAAACCGCCGAGCGCCGCACAAGCCTCTCCTCGTGCTGTGGCTGTTGGGACGGTTCGTCGCGTCGGGCGGTACTGCGGTCACGTACGACGAGGCGGAAGCGCCCGTCAGCCGCCTCATCAACGACTTCGGCCCAGCTCTGACGAGCCGTTCACGCACTCGGGACCGGGCCGCGATGCCGTTCGTGCACCTGGAGCGCGAGCTGTGGGATCTGCGCGGTCACGACGGGCAAGCCATCGGTCCGGACGCCCCGGAGCGCGGCACCTGGCTGCGGAAAAACGGCGCCCACGGCAGGCTGCGCCCCGAGGCCGAGGCGCTGCTTGCGGACCCGGGCACGTTGGCCGCGACCGTCCGGCTGCTGCTGGAACAGCACTTCACACCGGCCTTGGAGGCACCCGTCTGCGACGCCGTCGGCCTGGACCCGGCAGGGCTGGGCGAGGTGGTGTACGTCCCCTCGGTGAAGAAGCAGCGAAAGCGGCGGGCGGGGTTCGCCGAGGAGGTCCTCCACGCCTACGCGTACGCCTGTGCGTTCTGCGGGTTCGACGGCGCGCTCGGCCGGAATCCGGTCGGCCTGGAGGCCGCCCACGTGCGATGGCACAGTCAGGACGGGCCGGACGAGGTGAGCAACGGGCTGGCGCTGTGCTCCCTGCACCACACGCTCTTCGACCTCGGCGTGCTGGGACTGCTGCCCGACCTCCGCATACAGGTGTCCCAGCTGTACGTGGCCCGGAGCGCGGCCGGACAGACCATAGACGCTCTCCACGGAAAGCCGGTCGCGACCCCCCGGCCCGGCCGGCCCACCGTCGATCCGAGGTACCTGCACTGGCATGGGCAGCAGGTCTTCAAGCAGCCGTTGCTCAGATGCGGCGCCCGGACGCGAACGTGAGGTCCGGGAGGTCTCCGGTCCGCCCGGTTCGCGGCCTCGTGACGGGGAACTCCGGGATACGTCCCGTCGCGCGGTGCGGTGTCGCCGGGTGCGAGTCCTCGCTGGTCGCGGGTGGGCCGCCGTCGGCCCGGGGCGCCCGACCATCCACGGAGGTACCCGATGTGCCGCCTGTTCGGACTCAGCAGCGCCCCGCGGCGCGCCTACGCCACCTTCTGGCTGTTGGAGGCCCCCGACAGCCTCAGCCGGCAGAGCCACCGGGAGCCCGACGGCACCGGGCTGGGGTACTTCGCAGCGGACGGCACCCCGCACGTGGACAAGGCGCCGATCGCCGCCTACGAGGACCGGGCGTTCGCCGAGGACGCGCGGGAGGTGGAGTCGGCTACCTTCCTCGCCCATGTACGGTTCGCCTCGACCGGCAGTCTGGACGTCCGGAACACGCACCCCTTCGAGCAGGAGGGGCGGCTGTTCGCGCACAACGGGGTCGTCGAGGGACTCGACGCGCTCGACGACCACCTGGGTGCGGACCGGGCGCTGGTCAGGGGCGACACCGACTCGGAGCGGCTCTTCGCCCTCGTCACCCGGGAGATCCGCGACCACGGCGGTGACGTCGGGGCCGGTGTCGCGCACGCCGCGCGGTGGGTCTCCCGGAACCTGCCCGTGTACGCCCTCAACCTCGTCCTCACCACCCCCGACCGGCTGTGGGCGCTGCGCTACCCGGGCACGCACGAGCTGTACGTCCTCGAGCGCCCGGCGGGCGGTCAGCACGGGACCGGGCACCTCGACCACAGCGGCAGCCACGGGCGGATGCGCGTGCACTCCGCCGGTCTGGCCGGCCGTCCCTCCGTCGTCGTGGCCAGCGAGCGCATGGACGACAACCCGCACTGGCGCCTGATGGAGGCGGGCGAACTGCTCCACGCCGGTTCCGACCTGCGCACCACCCACCGCGTCGTCCTGCCCGAGCCCCCGGCGCACCAGCTCACCCTCGACGACCTGCGCCCCGACGCCGCCGCCTCGCAGAAGGCCGCCTAGCGGGCAGCGCGTACGACGCCGGAGCTTTCACGGCGCCGTCAGCGGTCGCCGTCCCGGGCCTCGCTCCGCGCGTCCACGAGCCGACGCTGCACGTCGGACACCAGGTCCCGCAGTCGTCCCGGCCGCACGCCCTCGTACTCCATCCATTCGTCGAGGCGGGGACGCAGGTACCGCACCAGGCCCATCCCGTGGCGGCGCAGCTCCGAGCGGTCCCTCGAGATCTCCTCCTGCACCTCCCGCCGGAGGTCGTCGGTCCAGCCCTGCGCGCGGTCTTCTTCCCCCAGGGGGGCCTTGAGAACGGCCACCGCTTCGTCGAGGACGGTCAGCACCTGCATACGCGGCAGCCTAGGCGCGGGCCGACCGTACGCCGAGTCCGCCTCCGTACGCGCGTCCGCGCCACCGCCCCGGCCGGCGGCGGCCCGCGCCCGCTGCGCGACCCGGCCTCCGCTGACACCGACGAGGACGGGGAACGGTGAGCCCCGGACGAGTGGTGCCGCGTCGGCATTGTTGACAGGCCGCCGGGCGACATATGTTGGCTGGATGAGTGAGCGCGTGTTGCAGGAGCCGACCCTTTTGATACTGACGGCTCTGGCGGATGAGCCACGGCATGGTTATGCCATCGCCCAGGAGGTGAAGGCGCTCTCCGGCGGCCGGGTGGCCCTGCGCACCGGCACCCTCTACGGCGCCCTCGACCGACTGCTGAAGGACGGGCTGATCGAGGTGCACCGTGAGGAGGTCGTCGACGGGCGGGCCCGCAAGGTCTACGCCTTGGCGCCGCTGGGGCGGGAGAGGCTGGCGGTGGCGGCGGAGCGGATGGCGTCGACGGCCCGTGAGGCCACCCGGCGGCTGGGCATCTCCGGGGCGGCGGTGACGCGGGCGTGATCGGGCTGGTTCTGCGCCTGTATCCGCGGCGGTACCGCATGGAGTGCGGTGAGGAGATCCTTGCCGTCTATCAGCAGACAGCGGCGGAAGTCTCTGCCTCGGGCAGGTTTCGGGAGGCTGCGGACATCGCCGCTCACGCGGTGCGGATGAGGCTCGGCCTGAGCTCCGCGACGGCCGCCGGACGACTGCTGGCGCGCGCGGCGCCGTTGGCGGTGGGTGCGGCGGCGGCCTACTGTGGCATTCATCTGAGCCGCTGGTATGCCGGGGCGGTCGCCTCGCCGGCGCCCGTGCGGATCGACGCCGACGCCTGGAGCGCGCTCCTGCTCGCTTCGGCACTGGTCTTCGTCGGGGCCGTCACAGCGCTGACGGGGCGGTGGCGTGCGGGTGTGATCGCGCTCGCCACCGGACTGGCGGGGCTGGCCGTCGCGGCTGTCGTCAGCGGTCCCGCGTTCGGTGACCCCATCGTCACCCCCGTCATGGCGCTTCTCACCGCCTTGGTCGTGGTGGCCTGTCCGCCCGATCTGCGGCCGGGGACCGGGCCGTGTGCCACGGCCGGCGCGATGGCCGCCGCCGCGTGGCTGCCCGTCACCGCGATGTACGCGGGCGTACTCCCGGTCAGCACCGACTACGGCCTGTGGCCCCTGCTCGTCCTCGCGGTCACCGGCCTGGCGCAGGCTCTGCGGTCGATGTCCCCGGGGCTGGCCGAGACGGCTGCGACAGCCGCGGCCTGCCCGCTGTTCCTCGCCCACGCCTGCACCACGGGAGCCTGGGGTCTCCTGCTTCCCACCCTGGGGACCGCCGCCGCGGTGCCGCTGGCCGGCGCGTTGGCCGGCTCCGCGCACGCGCTCCGCCTCCGCGGCCGGTCCGGCCGGCACTGACGCACCCTTCCACCGGCCGCCCTCCGCACCTCGGGAGCGACTTCGTGCTGCCGGTGCAGCATAGTCAGTCACCCGACATATAGTCTCGGAGAACATATTTAGCTGCTCGACTTGTGGGGCCGCGTGTGCCGCTCCATGCCCGACCGCACCCGGCGACCGTCGCCACGGCCCGCGCCGACACGGAAGAGGCTCCTCGATGCCGTTCACGCTGTCCCACCCCGCAGCCGTGCTGCCGTTGCTGCGCCACCCGTTCTCACCGGCCGCCCTGGTCTGCGGAGCCATGGCTCCGGACGCGCCGTACTTCCTCGCCGCCGCCCGCATACCGGTGAGCGCCCAGTCCTGGTACGAGCCGTTCCTCAACGCCACCGTCTCCCACACCCTGTCCGGCGTCGCCGTGTCGGGGCCTTTCGCTCTGGCGCTCCTGGCGCTGTACCGGCTCGTGCGCCGCCCGGCCGTCGCCCTGCTGCCCGCCCGGCTCTCCCCGGCAGGTACGGCCGATCGCGGCGGCGGCAACGGCCCGCGCCGGGCGGGCTGGGTGCTGCTGTCCGCCCTGATCGGCATCCTGACCCATCTGCTGTGGGACTCCTTCACCCACGGGGACGGCTACCTGGTCACTCACCTGAGCGTCCTGCGGTCCCCCCTCACGGGGGACCTCACAGTGGCGCGGCTGGTCCAGCACGTCAGCACGGCCGGGGGCCTGATCGCCGTCGTGGTGCACCTGTGGCACCGTCGGCACCGGGCCCCGGCCGGCAACACCGGCCAGGCCGGACTTTCGGCAGCGACCCGCTGGAGCGTCGTAGCGGTGTCGACCGTTGCCGCCCTCACCGGTGCCGTGGCCAACACGCACACCCTGGAGTACTACCGGGGCGAACCCGCAACAGCCGACCAGGCAACCGCGCAACAGACGGTGGAGGCGGTTCTCTCGGACTGGGCGACGGGCGGCGGCACCGCACTGGCCTGCGCATTCATCCTTTACGCCTGCGCCTGGTGGGTACACGGCGCCCTCCGGCCGCCGAGCCGCACGACTTGAGCGCACGCCAGGATCGGGCGCGGGCGGCGAGAAACCGACCCGGCTGAAGCAGACCCACGCCATCGGGTCATGGCGGCCGACCGCATCGACGCCCTGCTCATCGGCTTCAACCCGGTCGAAGGACCCCGGCGATCACTGCGCCGGGGTCCTTCTTCGAACGAGATCACCGCTTGGCGCCGATGGCTGTTCCCTCGTTTCCCGAGGCCGGCTTCGTGCGGCGGGGGCCGGCTCCCCGGCGCGGAGAGCGCCGGGGACTCCTCTTCCCGGTCAGTCCCGCAGGACGGCCTTCATGACGCTCCGCGCGATGGGGGCGGCCAGGTTGCCGCCGGAGATGTCCTCGCGGGAGATGTCCATGGCGGTGGGGTCGATGAAGACGGCCACGGCCACGGACCGGCCGTCGGGCTTCACGCCGTACGAGACGAACCAGCCGTAGGGAACCTGCTCGCGGACGTCCACGCCGCGCTGCGCCGTTCCGGTCTTGCCGCCCACGGTGACGCCGTCGATCAGGGCCCTCTTGGCGCTGCCCTCCTTGGCGGTGTGCTCCATCATCTCGCGGACCTTCGCGGCCGTGCCGGAGGAGACGGCCTGGCTCATCACCTGGGGCTCGTTCTTCTGCAGCGTGCTGAGATCGGGGGACCGTACCTCGTCGACGATGTAGGGCTGCATCACCTTGCCGTCGTTGACCAGCGCGGCGGTCACCATGGCCATCTGCATGGGGGTGCTGGTGAGGCTGCCCTGTCCCATGCCGGTCAGCGCGGTTCCCGGCGCGTCCAGGTCTCGCGGGTACTGGCTCGCGGTGGCCTTCAGGTCGCCGAGGGCGGAGGAGTAGACGTCCTCGTTGAACCCGAACTTCTCGGCCGTCTCGCGCATCCGGTCCTGGCCGAGTTTCACGGCCGCGTCGAGGAAGACGTTGTTGCAGGAGTACTGCATGGCGGTCTTCAGCGAGGCCTTGTCGCAGACGGCGTCCCCGGCCTGGCTGCCGATCCTGTTGGTCGACTGCGGCAGGGGGTACGGCGACACCGCGTCCGAGGAGGCGTCGACGTCGGTCACCACGCCGTGCTCCAACGCGGCGGCCGCGGTGAGGATCTTGAACGTGGAGCCGGGGGGAAAGGTCTCCCGCAGCGCGCGGTTGGCCAGCGGCTTGGCCTTGTCGGCGTCGAGCGCCACGAACCGGTCGCTCTCCTTGAGCAGGTTCCCGGCGAAGGACGAGGGGTCGTAGGAGGGCGCCGAGACGAGGGCGAGCACCTTGCCCGTCCGCGGGTCGAGCGCCACCACCGAGCCGCGGGCGCCGAGCTCGACGAGCCCCTTGTACCCGGCCTCCTGCGCCTTGGGGTCGATCGTCGTGACGACGTCCCCGCCGCGTCGTTCCTTGCCGGTGACGACGTCCGTGAACCGCTGGAACGCCAGCCGGTCGTCCCGGCCGCTGAGCACGCTGTCGTACGTCTTCTCCAGCAGGCTCATGCCCACGGCCTGGGAGGCGTATCCGGTGACCGGCGCGTACATGGGGCCGTTCTTGTACGTGCGCTTGTACTTGAGGTCCGAGCCGTCCGCCTTCACGGAACCCGTGATCGACTGGCCACCCACGACGATGTCGCCGCGCGGCACCGCGTACTGGCTGATCAGCACACGTCGGTTCTCTTCGTCGGCGGCCAGTTCGTCGGCCCGCAGGTACTGCAGCCAGTTGGCCCGGAGCAGCAGCGCGAGCATCAGGAGTCCGCAGAAGACGGCTATGCGTCTCAGCGGCTTGTTCACACGGCACCGCCTGTGTGCGCCGCGGCGTCAAGCGCGCACAACTCACTCTTCAGTAAAGCGAGTTGCTTCGACAAGGGGAGCGGTCGGGCGAAGGCCGGAGTGAAGAGCACCATACGGATCACCTTAGTTATGCGCGCGGTGCGGGTCACATCTGCCCCTCGTCGCGCCCGGCGTCCGGGCGGGCGGTGCCGGACGCCGACGGGCACGTCGTGGACGCCGTCCACGTCCACGTCGACGCGCACGCCACGGCCACCGTGGAGGGGCCCTCGTCGCGGCGGGCGGGGTGGAGGCCCTCTCGCCGCCGCGCCGAGCCCGCACCACGGGGTCGTGCCGCCCACCGTGGGGTGCGCGGAGGTCGACGAGGAGATCGGGCTCGACGCGGGGACGGGCGCTCCGCGCGCCCTGCCCGAGGACGGGGGTCTCGTGCGCAGCGACTCCTTCGGGTTTGGGGGCACAACGCCGTGCCGGCGCTGCGGCGCGTGCGGCAGAGGGCGAGGGGCGAGAGGCGTGCGGGGAGGGGCGCCCTCACACCGTGCGTTTGCGCGCCGCCGTCTTCTTCGCCGCCGTCTTCTTCGCCAGGGCCTTCTTCGCCGGGGCCTTCTTCGCGGGCTGTGTGGACTGGGAGGCCCGTTCCCTCGTCGCGGCCGCCGGCTTCTCCGGCATCTCCGCCGCGGTCTCCTCGTCCACCTCCTCGCCCCTGGACCGTCTGGCCGCGCGGACGCTCTTCTCCAGGGCGGTCATCAGGTCGAGGATCCTGCCGCCGGAGGCGGGCCCGGGGGCCTCGGGGAGCGCCTCGCCGGCGGCCTTGGCGGCGATGACCTTCTCCAGGGCCTTGCGGTACTCGTCGTGGAGGTCCTCGAGGTCGACCTCGCCGAGGAGCTCCATGAGGGCGCCGGCGAGATCCAGTTCCCTGTCGCGGAGCGTGACGCCGGCGTCCGGGGCCACGCCCTGGGGGGCGCGGATCTCGTCCGGCCAGAGCAGGCTGTGCATGGCGATGGCGTCGTCCACCACGCGGAGCATGCACAGGCGCTCGCGGCCGCCCAGGACGAGCTTGGCGATCGCCACCCGCCGGCTGCGCTTGAGGGCCTCCCGCAGGAGGGTGTACGGCCTGGCGGCCCGGACGCCGCCGGCGGCCAGGTAGTACGCGTGCTCCACCTGCAGCGGGTCGATCCGGTCGGCCGGGAGGAAGGCCACGATGTCGATCGTCTTCGTGGTCGGCAGGGGCAGGTGGGCCAGGTCCTCGTCGGTGATCGGGATGATGGTGCCGTCCGCGTCCTCGTAGGCCCTGCCGATCTCCGCCTGCGTGACTTCGCGGTCCTCCAGTTCGCACACCCTGCGGTAGCGGATGCGGCTGCCGTCCTCCGTGTGGATCTGGCGGAAGGGGACGGTGTGGCTCTCGGTGGCGTTCACGACCTTGATCGGGATGCTGACCAGGCCGAACGAGATGGCGCCGTTCCATATGGATCGCACGTGCAGCACCTTCCGGAGCGATTCATTACGCGCTTCGTCACGCGGTCCGTCACGAGTCATCGCGAGCCGTTTGTCGCTTTTGAGAAGTTTACGCTGCTTCGTCGGCGTATGAATCTTGAGTGTGCGCACGCGTCGCCCCGGCCGTGCGCCGTCACACCCGCTCCCACGTCCTCCTGTCCCTCGCCGTCGCGTGCAGGGCCCCCGCGTCCGCCGGCTTCAGTACGCCGCCCAGGCGGGACAGGGAGCCCAGGTCCGAGTCCTGGAGGACGCGTACGCCCCTCGGCGGAGCCTCCGCGCGGAGGTCGGCCGGGCCCGCCAGGGCCAGGAGGGGGCGGACCTCGGCCGTGAGGGCGTAGGAGGCGCGGTCGGCCGTCGTGCGGAGGTGGCGGAGGAGGGGGACCGGGTCGTGGCGGCCCACGGTGACCAGGGGGTCGGCGATGTGGACGCGCTGTTTGCGGGCCTGGAGGGCGTGGACGGCGAAGAGGCCGCCGGGGCCGATCGCCAGGTGGTGGATGCGGTCGCCGCCCGGCAGTGGGATCGAGTGCAGGACGTGCCACCCGGCGCCGTCCAGGGCGTCCAGGACCTCGCCGACCGCCTGCTCGGCGGCGAGGGCGCGGCGGCGCGGGTCCGGGCGGAGGCGGTGCGCGGAGCCGGGGTCCCGGTCGAGGGCGATCAGCAGGGCCTCGCCGGGACGGTTGGGGGCCAGGTCGTCGTCCGGGTGGAGGCTCAGGCGGGCGAGGTCGGCCGGGGAGGGGACCGGGGGCGGGCCCACCGCCACCGGGCCCGTGAGGAAGGGGCCCAGGGCCTGCAGGACGTCCTCCCGCTCGTCCTCGCTGAGGACGTTGACGCGGGCGGCCTCACGGTCGTACCAGGCGACGTTCCCGCCGTCGGCCCGGCAGACGTAGAGCCGTTCCTGCCCGTGGAGCCAGGTCGGTATGACGCGCAGTCCGCGGTGTCCGCTCATGCACCATCACCCCCACCGACCATGGGAACAGGCGGGGTGCTGCCGGGGCAAGAACCCGGCTACCTTTGAGGAACGGTGGGAGGCGGAGTTGGGGAGGCGCCGTTGCGTACCCGCGGGAAGCAGCCCGACGTACCGGCTCCGGACAGCCCGTGGAGCGAGATCGTGCCCGGCCTGTGGATGGGCGGGCACGAGTTCAGGGGGCATGGCGGGCGGCTGGAGCTCGCCGTCGTACGCGATGAGTTCGATCTTGTGCAGACCCTGCTCAGGCTTCCGGGGCACGGACCCGACCCCGGCGTCGAGCACCATGTGTGGCCGATACCCGACGGACCGCTGGACGGGACCCAGCTCGCGGGCGTGATGCGGCTGGCCCGGGCGGCCTGTGACGCGCTGGAGCAGGGCCGCCGGGTGCTCGTGCGCTGCTACTCCGGCTACAACCGCTCGGGGCTGGTCGTCGCGCACGCCCTGATCCACCAGGGGCGCTCCGCCGACGAGGCGATCCGGCTGGTCCGGGCCCGCCGCTCCCCCTGGGCGCTGC
Organism: Streptomyces kebangsaanensis; assembly: GCF_001906585.1. Taxonomy (GTDB): domain Bacteria; phylum Actinomycetota; class Actinomycetes; order Streptomycetales; family Streptomycetaceae; genus Streptomyces; species Streptomyces kebangsaanensis. Next base: position 61,536 of record NZ_JUJA01000110.1, read on the forward strand.
ACAACGAGCTGTTCGTCGACTACCTGCGGGCGGGGCTGTCGACGGCACGGCTGCTGGAGGAGCTGACCGAGTAGTCGTCCCACCCGGGGCACGTACGCTCCCGCACGGCGGCGCTGACACCCCCTCAGGAGCCGTGTCCCCGATGGCCCAGTGCGACGGGCGCCCGGCGCGCGCCGCTCCTAGTGTTGCGGTTAGTCGCTTTCGCCCACCCTCCGTGGGCCTCGCTGCCTCAGGTGGAGGTGCCTCCATGCCGTCCCCGCGTTCCCCTCTCACCCGGCTGGCCCTGGCGGCCGTCGTCGGCGCGCTGCTCACCACGGCCGCCGCCGCGCCCGCCGTCGCCGGCGACGGCCGCGGCGGGACCCCGGGCGGCTCCGACGGCAGCCCGGGCGCGGAGGCGCACAGGGCAGCCGCACAGCACGCCGGCGCGCACGGCGACCGGTACCCGCGCTTCCACCGGGGCATCGTCGCGGTCCGCGGCGGGGTCGCGCTGCACAGCCGGCCGGAATTCCGCAGCCGGGTGCTGCGGATCGCCCGGCCCGGCGAGGTCGTCTGGATCTACTGCAGGACGCTGGGGCAGGACGTGCACGGCAGCCGCGTGTGGTACCTGCTCGCGGACCGCGCCTGGGCGTGGGCCCCGGCGCGCGCCATCGCGACCACTTGGCCTCCGCCACGCTGGTGTTGACGGCCAGGACGGGCAAGCCTCACCTTTTGGGTAGGTTCCGGACATGACCAAGGCCGGAACCACCGTGGCAGCGGCGGACCCGCCCGTGCCCGCCGTCCGCCTTCCCCGGCGCCGCGGTGTCGAACTCGCCCTCATCGTGCTCGCCGTCCTGCTGCCGGTGTACGGCTACTGCGCCGTCGGCCTGGCGAGGTACGGCACCGTCCCGCCCGGGGCCGCCGGTTACGGCGCCGGACTGGCCGCGCTGGCTCTGCTCGCGCACCTCGTGGTGCGGCTGCGGGCGCCGTACGCCGACCCGCTGCTGCTGCCCATCGGGGTGCTGCTCAACGGGCTGGGCCTGGTGCTGATCTACCGGCTCGACCTGGAGACCCCGGGCGACGAGGCCGCGCCCGCCCAGCTGGTGTGGTCCACGCTGGGCGTGGCGCTGTTCATCCTGGTGGTGCTCGTGCTGCGCGACCACCGGTGGCTCCAGCGCTACGCCTACGTCTGCGTGGTCGCGGCCCTCGCGCTGCTCACGCTGCCCATCTGCTTCCCCGCCGTCAACGGCGCCCGCATCTGGATCCGGTTCGGCAGCCTGTCCATCCAGCCGGGCGAGTTCGCGAAGGTGCTGCTGGCGGTGTTCTTCGCCGCGTACCTGGCCGCCAACCGCAGCGCGCTGGCGCACTCGGGGCGGCTGATGTGGCGGCTGCAGCTGCCCACCGGCCGGGTGCTCGGGCCGGTGGTGGCGGTCTGGCTGCTGAGCGTCGGTGTGCTGGTGCTGGAACGGGACCTGGGCACCTCGCTGCTGTTCTTCGGGCTGTTCGTGGTCATGCTGTACGTCGCCACCGGGCGCACCGGCTGGATCGCGGTCGGGCTGCTGCTGGCCGTGGCCGGGGCGGTCACGGTCGGTCGGCTGGAGCCGCACGTGCACGGCCGGATCGGCGAGTGGCTGCACCCGTTCGCGTCCATCGAGGCCGGTCAGGGGCCGGGGCAGGTGGCCCAGTCGCTGTTCTCGTTCGCGGCGGGCGGGGTGACCGGGACCGGGCTGGGCCACGGCCACTCGATCCTGGTCGGCTTCGCCGTCAAGTCGGACTTCATCCTGGCCACCGCCGGGGAGGAACTGGGGCTGGCCGGGCTGGCCGCCGTCTTCCTGCTGTACGCCCTGCTCGTCGAGCGCGGCTACCGGGCGGGGCTCGCCCTGCGCGACCCCTTCGGCCGGCTGCTCGCGGTCGGGCTGGCCTCGCTGGTGGCGCTCCAGGTGTTCGTGATCGCGGGCGGGGTGACCGGGCTGATCCCGCTGACCGGCCTGGCGATGCCGTTCCTGGCGCAGGGCGGCTCGTCGGTGGTCACCAACTGGGCGATCGTGGCGCTGCTGATCCGGGTGAGCCATGTGGCGCGCAGGCAGTACGACGGGCGGGTGGCCCCATGAGCGTGCGGGAGGGCGTCCGGTGACCCGGCACATCCGGCACGCCGCAGCCTTCTGCGTCCTGCTGCTGGTGGCGCTCCTGGTGAACACGGCGTGGCTGCAGGTGCTGCAGGGGCCGTCGTACGGCGGGAATCCGGCCAACCGCCGTCCCACCATCGCCCGTTACCAGCAGCCGCGGGGCGAGATCCTGGTCGGCGGCCGGCCGGTGACCGGCTCCAGGGACACCGGGGAGCAGCTGCGCTACGAACGGACGTACACGGACGGGCCGTTGTACGCGCCGGTCACCGGGTTCGCCTCGCAGCTGTACGGGACGACGTTCCTGGAGCACACCGAGGACGGTGTGCTGGCGGGGACCGATCCGCTGCTGGCGGGGTTCCCGCTGTGGCAGGACCTCACGCGGGCGCGGCCCTCGGGCGGCAACGTGGTGACGACCCTCGACCCGGCCGCGCAGCGGGCCGCGTTCGACGGGCTGGGCCCGCGCAAGGGGGCGGTCGCGGCGATCGAGCCGACGACGGGGCGGATCCTGGCCCTGGTGTCCACGCCGTCGTACGACCCCTCGGAACTGTCCGGGAACGGGCCGGCGGTGGCGGCGGCGTGGGAGCGGCTGAGCCGTGATCCGGAGCAGCCGATGCTGAACCGGGCGGTGCGGCAGACGTATCCGCCGGGGTCGACGTTCAAGGTGGTCACCGCGGCGGCGGCGCTGGACGCGGGCGTGGTGACGGATCTGGACGAGCGGACCGACTCGCCGGACCCGTACCGGCTGCCGGGCACGACCACGCGGCTGCTCAACGAGGCCGACCACTGCGAGAACGCGTCCCTGCGCCACGCCTTCGAGTGGTCGTGCAACACGGTGTTCGCGAAGCTGGGGGTGGACGTGGGGGTGGACCGCATGCGGGCCGCGGCGGAGGGGCTCGGCTTCAACGACGAAGGACTGAGGATCCCCTTCCTGGTGTCGCCGAGCACCTTCGACACGCACGTGGACCGGGCACAGCTCGCACTGTCGTCGATCGGGCAGTACAACACGCGTGCCACACCGCTGCAGATGGCGATGGTGGCGGCCGCGGTCGCCGGCGGCGGGCAGGTGCGGGCGCCCTACCTCGTGGAGCGGACGGCACGCCGGAGCGGCGGCACGGTGTCCACGGCCGGCTCCCGGCCGGTGCGGCAGGTGATGCGCCCGACGACCGCGGCGCGGCTGCGGGAGCTGATGACCGGCGTGGTCACCGACGGCACCGGCCGGAACGCGGCGATCCCCGGTGCCACGGTGGGCGGCAAGACCGGCACCGCCCAGCACGGCCTGGGCAACTCCGGTATTCCGTACGCCTGGTGCATCTCCTGGGCCCGGGCCGAGGGCGACATGGAGGCGAGGGTCGCGGTCGCCGTGGTGGTGGAGGACGCGTCGGCGCGGCGCGGCGACATCAGCGGGGGCGGTACGGCGGCGCCGATCGCGAAGGCCGTGATGGAGACGGTGCTGCGCTCGCCGACCGCCGGGTGAGACGGGGGTACCGTTCGCCCGGGAGCCGACCTACCGTGCGGGCATGACGTCTGCCGCCGCGTACGAACTCGCCCAGGTCAACATCGCCCGCCTCAAAGCCCCTCTGGAATCACCGCAGTTGAAGGACTTCGTCGACGCGCTCGACCCGGTGAACGCCGACGCGGACGCCGCCGACGGCTTCGTCTGGCGCCTGCGGAACGACTCCGGCAACGCGACGGACGTACCCGTCCTCGGCGACGACTGGCTGATCGTCAACATGTCGGTGTGGCGGGACACCGACGCGCTGACGGCGTTCATGTACCAGGGCCGGCACCGGGAGATGCTGGCCCGGCGGAGGGAGTGGTTCGAGCGGTTGGCGGAGGCGGCCACCGCACTGTGGTGGGTGTCGGCGGG
>NZ_JUJA01000110.1:65519-85564 GCF_001906585.1 Streptomyces kebangsaanensis
CCCGCCTGCTCCGTCTTCGGGCCGACGGCCCGACGCCGTACGCCTTCACCCTGCGGACGTCGTTCCCGCCGGAAGCGTCGGAACCGGTGCCCGGCGAAGTGCCGGAGGGACTGGGCTGCTCGGTCTAGCGGCGACGGTCGACGGCGGTGAGGTCGATGTCGATGTCGAACGGAACCGCCAGCTTCAGACGGTTCCGGTAGACCCCGTTGGGGATGTACGACCTGGTGACGGAGTCGAGCTCGTAGACATAGACGACGGGAAGGCCCTGCTCCTCCTCGACCCGCCAGTAGTGCGGGATTCCCGCCCCGGCGTACTTGCGGGGCTTGACCTCGCGGTCGCGCGCCACGGAATCCTCGGACACGACCTCGACGGCGAGGACGACGTCCTCGGGCAGGAGCCGTGTGTCCTTGGGCCCGGTGTCGGCGTCGGCGCGGACCACCACGACGTCCGGCTCCGGACGGTTCTGGCGGTTGAGCGTGACGGTGAACTCGCGGAAGACGTCGAACTTGCCCGGCACCTGGTCCAGCAGAGCGAGGTCCAGCAGCCGAATCGTACGCATGTGAAACGAGGTCTGCGGACTCACGAAGACGAGGCTCCCGTCGATCAGCTCCGTGTGCGGAGGCAGGTTCGGGAGCCGGTCCAGGTCGTCCGCCGTCCAGCCGCCGGCCGGCGGACGGGGCCACTCGTAGTCCTCGTCCAGCCCGTACTCGCGTGCGGCGCTCATGATTACTCCCATGCGACGGAGTCTGCTGGTACGTCCAGCGTACCGAGGCGCATATGCCGACTCGCCCTCCGATCAGGTGATCAACCGCCGAGGCGTTGACCCTGTTCGATCGCCTCCTCCACCTCCGCCACCCGCTCCCGCTCCTCCGCCTCGAAGCGTTCCGCGTCCAGCTTCTCCGCGATCTCCTCGTCCTGGGCCATCAGCTGGTCCAGGCTGGAGTCGCCCATCTCGAAGACGCCCATGTCGACGTAGGCCTGCTGGAGGCGTTTGCCCCACAGGCCGATGTCCTTGACGCAGGGGACGATGCGGCTGAAGAGCAACTGGCGGAAGAGGCGCAGGAATTCGGAGCGTTCGCTCAGTTCCTCCGCCTCCGCCTTCGGGATGCCGAAGTTCTCCAGGACTTCGACGCCGCGCAGGCGGTCGCGCATCAGGTAGCAGCCCTCGATGACGAACTCCTCGCGTTCGCGCAGTTCGGCGTCGGTGAGCTGCCGGTAGTAGTCGCGCAGGGCCATGCGGCCGAAGGCCACGTGGCGGGCCTCGTCCTGCATGACGTAGGCGAGGATCTGCTTGGGCAGCGGCTTGTTCGTGGTGTCGCGGATCATGCCGAAGGCCGCCAGCGCCAGGCCCTCGATCAGGACCTGCATGCCCAGGTACGGCATGTCCCAGCGGCTGTCGCGCAGGGTGTCGCCGAGGAGGGACTGCAGGTTGTCGTTGATCGGGTAGACCATCCCGATCTTCTCGTGCAGGAAGCGGCCGTAGATCTCGGCGTGCCGGGCCTCGTCCATGGTCTGGGTCGCCGAGTAGAACTTGGCGTCCAGGTCGGGGACGGACTCCACGATCCGCGCGGCGCAGATCATCGCGCCCTGCTCGCCGTGCAGGAACTGGCTGAACTGCCAGGACGCGAAGTGCCGGCGCAGCTCGCCCTTGTCCCGGTCGGTCATCCTCGCCCAGTACGGCGTGCCGTAGAGGGTCATCGTCTCCTCGGGGGTGCCGAGCGGGTCGTACGGGTCCACCTCCAGGTCCCAGTCGATCCGCCTCTGCCCGTCCCACTGCTTGTCCTTGCCCTTCTGGTACAGGGCGAGGAGCCTCTCGCGGCCGGAGCCGTTCTTCTGGCCAACAAACATGGCCTCCCAGCTGAAGCGGGCCGCTCCGCTCGCGGGGACCTGCCAGTGCGGGTCCCCCGGATTCCTGGCGTACAGGTCGTAGGTCGGCATACTCCGCAGGTTCACACGTAGACACCGGGTCAACAAGTCGTGTGCAAGGGATTGACGGGCTTGCTGACAAGCAGTCTCATAAGGGTCGGAGGGCCGATCCGGCCACATCCCGTACGACGAGGTGGACACAGCCATGACGACCGTGACGGAAGCCGACGCGCTCGCCGGTGTGCGCGACGCCCTCGGCCTGCTCAAGGACCGGGAGCAGGTGGCCGAGCGGCTGCTCGACTCCTCCGCCAGGCACTCCTTCGACCCGGACGAGGAGCTGGACTGGGACGCGCCCTTCGAGGAGGGCAAGTGGTTCTGGCCGCCGGAGCTGGTGTCGCTGTACGACACGCCGCTGTGGAAGCGGATGGGCGAGGAGCAGCGGATCCTGCTCTCCCGGCACGAGGCCGCCGCACTCGCCTCGCTCGGCATCTGGTTCGAGCTCATCCTCATGCAGCTGCTCGTCCGGCACATCTACGACAAGGCGGCGACCAGCGCGCATGTGCGGTACGCGCTGACCGAGATCGAGGACGAGTGCCGGCACTCGAAGATGTTCGCCCGCGTGATCTCGCGCGGCGGCACGCCCTGGTACCCGGTGAGCCGGGTGCACCAGAACCTCGGCCGGCTGTTCAAGACCGTCTCCACGACGCCCGGGTCCTTCACGGCGACCCTGCTCGGCGAGGAGGTCCTGGACTGGATGCAGCGGCTGACGTTCCCGGACGAGCGGGTGCAGCCGCTGATCCGGGGCGTGACGCGGATCCACGTCGTGGAGGAGGCGCGGCACGTGCGGTACGCCCGTGAGGAGCTGCGGCGGCAGATGGTGACCGCGCCGAAGTGGTCGCAGGAGTTCACCCGGATCACCTCGGGCGAGTTCGCCCGGGTGTTCTCCGTCGCCTTCATCAACCCCGAGGTCTACACGAACGTGGGACTGGACAAGCGGGAGGCGATGGCCCAGGTGAAGGCGAGCGGGCATCGGCAGGAGGTCATGCGGACGGGGGCGAGGCGGCTGACGGACTTCCTGGACGACATCGGGATACTGCGGGGTGTCGGCCGGCGGCTGTGGAAGTCGTCGGGGCTGCTGGCGTGACGAGCCGCGGGCGCTCGTGCCCGCCCCGGGCTCTCCGGGCAGGGGGGCGCCGCCGGGGCGGCACGGTTACGCTGCACGTCATGAGCCCTGCCCCGCCCACCCCCGCATACCGAAGGCTCAGTGTCGAGGAGCGGCGCGCCCAACTGCTCGACGCGGCGCTGTCCCTCTTCGCGCACCGGGCGCCCGAGGAGGTGTCGCTGGACGACGTGGCGGAGGCGGCCGGGGTGTCGCGGCCGCTGGTGTACCGGTACTTCCCCGGCGGCAAGCAGCAGCTGTACGAGGCCGCCCTGCGCTCCGCCGCCGAGGAGCTGCGGCACTGCTTCGACGAGCCGCACGAGGGCCCGCTGCTCCCCCGCCTCGCCCGCGCCCTGGACCGCTACCTGGCCTTCGTCGACGGGCACGGCGCCGGGTTCACCGCGCTGCTCCGGGGCGGCAGCGTGGCGGAGACCTCCCGGACGACCGCCATCGTGGACGGGGTGCGCAGGGCCGCCGCCGAGCACATCCTCAGCCACCTCCGGGCCACGGACCCCGGTCCGCGGCTGCGCATGACCGTACGGATGTGGATCACGGCCGTGGAGGCCGCCTCCCTGATCTGGCTCGACGAGGGCAAGCAGCCGCCCGCCGGGGAGCTGCGGGACTGGCTGGTCGAGCAGTTCACGGCCGTGATGGGCGTGACCGCCGCCCGGGACGAACAGACCGCCGCGCTGGTGCGGCGCGTGCTGGCCTCCGAGGATGGCTGACACTGGTGCCGTGAAGAGCGAAGACACCCCGTTCGAGGGCGGGCCGATGGACGGGCGGGTGCTGCCCGTGCTGGTGGGGCCCACCGGGAACCCGCCGAAGACGTACCGCATCCCGGTGCCGGACGCCGCGGGCGGACCGCCGACCGTGCTCGTCTACCGGCGGGTGCCGCGCGGGCACAGCAAGCGGCTGGGACTGCCCCGGGGGTGGAAGTACGAGTTCGATCCCGAGGGAGGGGCCGGCGCCCGGCTGAGGTGGCCGTGGTCCAAGCCGGATTCCCGGGCCGGTGGCAAGCCGGGTGACACCGAGGGGTGACCTCGTTGCGCCGTGTGGCGCAAGGGATGCGCACACAGTCGGTTCATACGTCTCATACGTCTAATCCTCACCGTGCGGAGCGGAAACGCCGCCCCGCACCGGAGGTGATGACGTGTCAGGAAGAGTGCCGCGTCTGCTGTGTTCGGCGGCGGTGGCGGCGCAGGCCGCCCTCACACCGGTGGCCGCCACGGCCGTACCCGTCGTGCCCACCGCACCCGCCGCACCCACCGCACCCACCGCACCCGCCGCACCCGGCCCGCCCGGCCCGCCCGGCCCGCCCGCGCCCGGGCAGCGGTCCGTGGCCGAGCTGCTGACGGACCTCAGGACGCTGTACCGGCAGGCCGAGCACGCCACCGAGACCTACAACGCCACCGAGGAGCGGCTGAGGAAGCAGCGCGCCGAGGCCGTCCGCCTCCACACCGCCCTCGCCCGCGCCCGGCTCGCCCTGGACCGCAGCCGCGCGGAGGCGGGCCGGCTGGCCCGACAGCAGTACCAGGAAAGCACCACCGACCTGTCCTCGTACCTGCGGCTGCTGATGGCCCGCGACCCGCAGCAGGCCCTGGACGAGGGGCATGTGATCGGACAGGCGGCGCGGGAGCGGGCGGAGGCGGTCGACCGGCTGACCGCCGGCGAGAAGAAGGCGGACGTCCTCGCCCGCGCCGCCCGCGAGGCGTACGACACGCAGCTCGCCCTCGCCCGGCGGCAGCAGCGGGCCCGGGACGACGTACGAGGACGGCTGCACGGCGTGGAGCGGCTGCTGGCCTCGCTCAGCGCCGAGCGGCTGGCGGCGCTCGCCGAGTTCGAGAGGAGCGGGATCGCCGTGGCCCAGCGGACGTTCCTGGCCTCCGGGGTGCTCAGCGGCCGGCGCCCGCCGTCGCTCCAGGGCGAACAGGCCGTGCGCTACGCGGTGCGGCAGNAAGCCGTACCAGTGGGGCGCGGCGGGCCCGGCGGCGTACGACTGCTCGGGGCTGACCTCGCAGGCCTGGGGCCACGCCGGGACGCCCATCCCGCGCACCAGTCAGGAGCAGTGGGCCCGTCTGAAGCGCGTTCCGCTGGGCGAGCTGCGCCCCGGCGACCTGGTCGTCTACTTCCCCGAGGCCACCCATGTCGCCCTCTACCTGGGCGACGGCATGGTGGTGCAGGCGCCGCGGCCCGGCGCCAGGGTGAAGGTGTCGCCGGTCGCGGCCAACCCGGTGCTGGGGGCCGTACGGCCCGATCCGGGCGGGGCGCCCCTGCCGCGCTACGCGCCTCCGCGGCTTCCCCCGGGCGCCCTGGACGGACCGGACGCGGGCCTCTACGCGGCGGACGCCCCGGCGACCTCGGCCAGGTAGGCCTGGGCCTTGTCCGGGTCGAAGAAGAAGTTCTCCAGGTCGGCCGGATCGTCGAAGCAGTTGACGAAGCGGTCGGCGACCGGCTGGAGCTCACCGGCCGCCCCGAGGAGGTTCAGGACGTGCTCGGGCGGCGGGGCCAGCATGGCGTTCGTCCACTTGGTGACGTGCTGGGCGGTGGCCCAGTAGCGGTCGAACGTCTGCTGCATCCACTCCTCGTCGAACGGCTCGTCGCCGTGCTCGAGGATCGCCGCCAGGTAGGTGGCGGCGCACTTGGAGGCCGAGTTGGAGCCCTGGCCGGTGATCGGGTCGTTGGCGACGACGACGTCCGCCACACCGAGGACCGCGCCGCCGCCGGGCAGACGGCCGACCGGCTTGCGCACGGTCGGGGCGTAGCGGCCGGCCAGGGTGCCGTTCGCGTCCGTGAGCTCGACGCCGGCGGTCCGCGCGTGTTCCCAGGGCAGGAACGTCTTCATGAGGTCCAGCGTCAGCGCCAGGTGCTCGCCGGGGTCCTTGACGCCGCGGAAGGCGTCGAGCGGGCCGCCGGGTATGCCCTCCCAGAACAGGATGTCGGCGCGGCCGGAGAGGGTGTGGGTCGGCATGATGAACATCTCGCCGACACCGGGGACGATGTTGCAGCGCACCGCGTCGAAGTCCGGGTGCTCCGGGCGCGGGGCCAGGCCGTGCACGTACGCCACCGCCAGCGCGCGCTGCGGCTCGCTGTACGGGGAGCGGGAGGCGTCCCGCTCGAACATCGACACCAGCTCGCCCTTGCCCGCCGAGACGAGGACGAGGTCGTAGGCGCGGGAGAAGTAGTCCAGGTCGCCGACCGCGGCGCCGTGGATGACCAGCCGGCCGCCGCGCTGTGCGAACGTCTCCATCCAGCCGGCCATCTTCACCCGCTGGTCGACCGACTGCGCGTACCCGTCGAGCCTGCCCACCCAGTCGATCGCGCGCTGCGTGGGACCCGGGTCGTGGGAGCCGGGGGCGGCGACCGAGACGCCGAGCCCCTCGATGTTCGGGGCCTGGGACTCCCAGAAGTTCAGCTGCAGGTCCCGTTCGTGCTGGAGAGCGGTGTGGAACATGCACTGCGTCGACATGACCCGGCCGGAGCGGATCTCGTCCGCGGTCCGGTTCGACATCAGGGTGACCTCGTACCCGTGCGACTGGAGACCGAGGGCGAGCTGGAGACCGGACTGGCCGGCCCCCACGACGAGTATTCTCCGCATGCGGGTGCTGCCTCCTACGGCTTCTGGGCTGCTCGCTGACTGACTGCTCGGGGGCGGGTTCCGCGGGTGCTACTCGGGGGTCTCCTCGAGCGCGTGGGCCACGAGGGCCAGCAGGACCTCGATGGCCGAGGTCCGCCGCCGGGCGTCCATGATCATGACAGGTATGTGCGCGGGGATCGTCAGTGCTTCCCGCACGTCCTCCGGCTCGAACATCTCGGTGTCGTCGAAGTGGTTGACGGCGACGACGTACGGCAGCCCGCAGCTCTCGAAGTAGTCCAGTGCCGGGAAGCAGTCCTTCAGGCGGCGGGTGTCGGCCATGACCACGGCGCCGATGGCGCCGCGCACCAGGTCGTCCCACATGAACCAGAACCGCTGCTGGCCCGGCGTGCCGAACAGGTAGAGCACCAGGTCGTCGTCGAGCGTGATGCGGCCGTAGTCCATGGCGACCGTGGTGGTCGTCTTGCCCGGCGTGGCGGTGAGGTCGTCGGTCTCCTCGCTCGCCTCGGTCATCAGCGCCTCGGTCTGCAGCGGCGTGATCTCCGAGACGGCGCCGACCAGCGTGGTCTTGCCCACGCCGAAGCCGCCGGCCACCACGATCTTGGTGGCGATCGGGGCGCGGGTGCGGTCCGTCTGCCAGGACTTCAGCTCCTCGTCGGGCTCGTCGACGAGCGGGACGACGCCGTCGGCGTCGGTGACGGCGGAGTCAGAGACGGCGGAGTCCACTCAGCACCCTTTCCAGCAGAGCGCGGTCCGGCCGGCCCGTGCCGTGGCCGGTCCCGGTTCCGTACACACGGATCTTTCCCTGGTCCGCGAGGTCGCTCAGGAGCACGCGGACCACGCCGAGCGGCATCTTCAGCAGCGCGGCGATCTCGGCCACCGTGCGCATGCGGCGGCACAGTTCGACGATGGCCCGCATCTCCGGCATCACCCGGGTGGTGAGGGAGCCTCCCCCAATGCTGAACGCTTGGGAGGTACCCCCAGCGAGCTCCTTGCGCTCCTGCGGGGCCTCCAGCGCGGCCACGAACGTCTCCACGAGGAGGACGTGGCCGAAGCGGGTGCGGCCGCCGGTGAGCGAGTAGGGGCGGACCCGGGCGGGTTTGCGGTCGCCGCCGCGGACGGGGAGTTTCCTCTTCGGGGAGCTGCTCATCGGGCCGCTCCCCCGGGCCTCCCGGCGTCCTCCGACTCCAGGGACTTGCGCAGCTCGCTGCGGAGTTCCGGCGTCAGGACGTGTCCGGCGCGGCCGACGAAGAGCGCCATGTGGTACGCGACGACGCTCATGTCGCACTCCGCGGAGCCGTGCACGCCGAGCAGCGAGCCGTCGCTGATCGACATGACGAACAGGCTGCCCTCGTCCATCGCGACCATGGTGTGCTTGACGGCACCGGAGTCCATCAGCTTGGCGGCGCCCACGGTGAGGCTGCCGATGCCGGAGACGATGGTGGCGAGGTCGGCGGCGGAGCCGCGGGGACCGGTGCGGGGCGCTGCGCCGGCCTGGCGGGCCTCGTCGTTCCTTCCGGGGTCGGAGGAGAGGAGCAGGAGGCCGTCGGAGGAGACCACGGCGACTGACTGGATGCCGGGGACCTCCTCCACGAGGTTGGTCAGCAGCCAGTGCAGGTTGCGGGCCTCACTGCTCAGTCCGAAGGTGCTGGGCGCGGTCAACTGCTTGCCTCCTCGACTGTGCCCCCCGTTTTCCGGTCTTCGATCTCCGCCTCCACGTCGCGGTGTCCCGCCTTCGCTCCGTGGTGGAAGCCGCCGAGTCGGCGGCGCAGCTCCTCGGCGTCGACGGAGGCGCCACGCCGGCGGGGGGGCTCGGTGGGCGCGGTGATCCTCGGCGTGCGTTTGGGGAGGCCCTTGGCGGTGACGTGTTCTTCTGCTTCTTGGGTCTCGTCGGGGGTGCGCTGGTGTTCCGCCTCCGCGGGGTCCTGCGGAGACGGAGCGGGTTCCGCGGCCTGGGCTTCGCCTTCGGCCGGTTCGTTCCCACCCGCATCACCCGTGCGGGTCTCGTGGTCGGGTGCGGGTGGTCCCTGCGGGGCGTCCTCGCCGTCGACGGCCGCTCGCTCCGGGGCCGCTCGCTCCGGGGTCCCTCGCTCCGGGGCCGGTTCTCCCGCCTGGGACGGGAGCAGGAGCTCCATCGTCGTTTCGGCCGGGGGCTCCGGGGCCGGCTTCTCCGGCTCGGTGCGGGTGGGGAGGACGTTGGAGTTGGCCTCGGCGTCGGCGCCCGGGAGCGACACGCCGGCGGTGTCGGCGGAGGACGGTGCGGAGGCGGGGGCGGCGGGGACGGGCGTCAGGAGGGGCTGGGGGACGACCACGACCGCCGCGGTGCCGCCCTGCTTCTGCTCGCGCAGCTGGACGCGTACGCCGTGGCGTTGGGCGAGGCGGGCGACGACGTAGAGGCCGAGGCCCAGGCCGTCCTCGGCCTCCTGGTCGTAGGAGGCCTCCGGGTCGAAGTCGGCGAGGCGGGCGTTGAGGCGGGTCATCCGGTCGGCGGTCACGCCGATGCCCTCGTCCTGGACGGAGAGCATGACCTCGCCGCTCTCCAGGAGCCAGCCGGAGACCTCGACGGGCTGGTCGGGCGGGGAGAACGAGGTGGCGTTCTCCAGGAGTTCGGCCAGCAGGTGGGACAGGTCGTCCGCGGCGAAGCCGGCCACGTGGGCGTGCGGCGGCAGGGAGGCGATGCGGACACGCTCGTAGCGTTCGATCTCGCTGACCGCGGCGCGGACGACGTCGACCAGCGGGACCGGGCCGGCCGTGTGCTGGACGTGCTCGGTGCCGGCCAGCACGAGGAGGTTCTCGCTGTGCCGGCGCATGACCGTGGCGAAGTGGTCGAGCTTGAACAGGGTGGACAGGCGGTCCGGGTCCTGCTCGCTGTCCTCCAGGCCCTCGATGACGGTGAGCTGCCGCTCGACCAGGCCGAGCGTGCGCAGCGCCAGGTTGACGAAGGTGCCGCCGATGCCGGAGCGCAGCCGCTCCAGCCGTTCGGTGGACTCCTTCAGCTCGGCCTGGAGTTCCTCGCGGACGTCGGCCATCTTCTGGCGCTGGCCGAGCAGGTGCTTGCGGTCGGCCTCCAGGGTGGCGACCCGCTCGGCGAGGGCGGCGGCCTGTGCGTGCAGGGCGTTGACGGAGCGGATGACCTGTGCGAACTCGTCGTTGCGGCCGGTGAACCTGACGGGTTCCTCGGCAGCCGGGTCGGCCGCGCCGGCCAGCCGGGCCGAGCCCAGGCGCAGCACCGCCAGCGGGCGGGTCAGCGTGCGGGCGAGCGCGGTGGCGACGCCGATGGTGACCAGCAGCAGCCCGCCGAGCAGGGCGATGCGGATCTCCAGCGAGGTGACGTCGTCGTCGCGGAGCTTCGCCAGGTCCTTGGTGCGGCGGTCGTAGAGGGAGGACTCCGCGCCGCGCATCAGGTCGACGCGGGCGCTGAGCGCGGCGCCGGCCTTCTTGACGCTGGTGTTCAGCTCGTCGTCGGAGAGCGTCGGCTGGTCGGTGAGGAGGGCGAGGTACTTCTCGGCGGAGTCGACCTCGGGCCCGGTCACGGTGGAGCCGTACGACGCCTTGACGGCCTGGGGCGCGGTGTCGCGGAACGCGGCGAGGGCCGCGTCCGAGCGCAGCCGGGCCTGCTGGGCGGCGACGCTGAGGGCGTCGCGCTGCTTGGTGTCGGCCTCGGAGGAGGTGGCGGCCTGCGTGGGCAGGCCGGTCACCGGGTCGAAGACGGTCTGCGTGGAGTACGGCACGTTCAGGGCGGCGAGCAGCAGTCCGCGGGCGGCGGCGGCCTGCTGGACGGCCGTGTCGAGCTCGGCGAGCGCGTACGCCCCGGAGCCGGCGCGCGTCGGCATCCGCTCGGCCAGCTGTTCGGCGAGCCGGTGCAGTTCGGCGATGGCGGTGGAGTACGCCTGGTGGGCCTGCAGGGCGGTGCTCTGCCCGGTCAGCGCGGCGCGGCGCACGGCGGCGATGCCGTCGAGGTCCTTGCGCAGCCGGGCGGGCGTGTCGGGGTCGGCGCGCAACTCGTCGACCTGGCGGTCCACGCGGGTGCTGCGCTGCTCGGAGGGCGCCTTGGACTTGGGCCGGCCCGCGGCGAGGTAGGAGGTGACCTCGTCGCGCTCGTCGGCGAGCGAGTGCGCGAGGGTGAGCGCGTCCTGGGTCTGCTCGGCGAGCGTCACCAGTTCCTGGGAGTCGCTCAGCTGCCCGGAGGCGGCGATCACCGAAGGGGCGCCGGCGCCCGCCACGGCGGCGGCCACGACGGCGACGGCGGCGATCAGGCGGTTGCGTACATGGGTGGGGCGCCCCTTGCCCACGGGGGCGGCAGCGGGCGTGCCGGACTTTCCGGGCGTGCCGGGCGTGCCGGGCGTCTGCTCCGGGTCTCCTGCCAAGGCCGTCTTCTTGCCTGTGCGCCGAGGCCGCGTCTTCTGCACCGGTGCTCGCATTCCTGTACTCGTGTACTCATGGGCCCGGGTGGTGCCCCCGTCAGCCGGCGCGGACAGGCGCGTACACCCTCCCCCGCGCTCTCGGCTCCGCTCGAACCACGAGGAGCAGGGGGACCTGCATCGGTCCCCGACCCTCCCAGTGCCGGTGGGTGGTGGTCCCGCATCGTCCGACCGGCCACCCGAAGGAGTGAACCCCGGAGGGGAGTTGGCGGGCAAGTTCCTCCGGCGTGTGCGCCGGGCGTGTGCGGGGGGCCGGTTGGACGTCCGCGGCAGGCTTTGGCAATATTCGCCGCCACACCTTCCCGGAGCGTTCCATTCCCGCTCAAAACAGACGCCTGACCTGCGTCGCCGCGCCATTTCCCGACTGATTGCCACCCTTTCGCAAACCTTGTGAAGGGCTCGTGCAGACTGGCTGGATGCGCACTGAGGTTGTTTCGGAGCCCGGCCACCGCGACCGCCCCAACGAGGACTTCGCGAGTGTCGGACTGCCCGCGTTTGGACAGGGTGGTTGCCTTGTCGTCCTGGACGGAGTGACGCCACCGAGAACCGGGACGGGGTGTTCGCATTCGGTCTCGTGGTTCACCACCCGGCTCGGCGGAGCACTGACCGAACTGACCGTTTCCTGCCCAGATCTGACGCTGCCGGAGATTCTTTCGCGTGCGATTCTCCGTACCGCCGAACCCCACGCCGCGACCTGTGACCTTTCTCACCCGCGCACTCCTCAGTCGACCGTCGTTCTGGCGCGCTGGTCGGCGGAGACGGTCGACTACCTGGTGCTGTCCGACTCGGTGCTGCTGCTGGAGTCCGCCGACGGCTCGGTCATCCCCGTTCTGGACGACCGGCTGGCCCGCCTCCCCCGGGCCTCGCTCGCCACCGACGCGCTCATCGACGCCGTCGTCCGCAACAAGGAGGGCGGCTTCTTCACCGCGGCGGCGGACCCCTCGGTGGCGGAGCGGGCCGTGACGGGCAGCGTGCCGCGCCACGAGGTCCGCGCGCTGGCCGCGCTGACCGACGGGGCGGCGCGCTGGGTGGAGAAGTTCCGCGAGGGCGACTGGGTCCGGTGCGTCGGCCTCGTACGGAAGGAGGGGGCGCGGGCGCTGGTGGAGCGGGTACGGGCCCTGGAGGCGGCCGACAAGGAGGAGCGGACGTACCTGCGGCGCAGCAAGACGCACGACGACGCGACGGTGGTGTTCGTGGAACCCTGAGGACCGGCCGGGGGCCGAACTGAGCGCCACCGGGGGGCCGGCCAGGGCCGGTCGGAAGCCGACCGGGGGCCGGTCGAGGGGTCGTTCGAGGCCGACCGGGGGCCGGTCAGGGCCGGTTGAGGATCGCCGGGGCCGGCCGAGGACCGGTCAGGGGCCGACCGGGGCGCTCGGGGCCGGCCGGGGGCGGCTACTTCTCCATGACTCCGTTCAACTGGTGCAGCAGTCGGGCCAGTTCGGCCACCTCGCGGCGGTCCCAGTGGGCGAGCTGGCTGACGTAGCGGGCGCGGCGGGCCTCGCGCACCTGGCCGACGCGGCGGCGGCCGTCCTCGGTGAGGGCCACCAGCCAGGCCCGCCCGTCCGCGGGATCCGGCTCGCGGGCGACGAGGCCGAGCTCCTCCAGGGCGCGCAGCTGGCGGGACATGGTGGCCTTGCCGACGCCGATGTACGCGGCGAGGTCCGTGGCGCGTCGGCCGCCGCACTCCTCCAGCCGGACCAGCAGACCGTACGCGGCGGACTCCAGGTCGGGATGGACCTCGCGGGCCATCTCGCCCTGGTTGGCCCTCGCGCGCCGCAACAGCACCGTCAGTTCCCGCTCCAGGGAGAGGAATTCCCGGTCCACACCACTCGGTGACGCGCCGGACGCGACTTCACGTCCGCCGCGGTTTGCGTCTTCGTGCACGTCAGCCCCTGCCTGAAGTTTCCCGTTGCTGAAAGTTTCCGCCAGTCCGGCCCATCGCCGCAGCTCCGTCAGTATTTCGCAGGCGTAGACCAACGGCGGGCCCCGGATCCCCTTCCCAGGCGGGGTCTACGTGCGTAGCTTCTTGACCAGGCAACCACTGGCATGCTCACGCCACTGCCGTGACCTGCGGCTACGGCCGCGATCCGGCGGTGACCCGCCCTCCCCAGCGGAACGGGGCGTGCCCGCGTTTCCCCCCACCGAGCACCACCGAACTTTCGGAGGCACGCCATGCCCGTGCACAGATCCGGAACGGCCCGCCCGCGGCGGCTCACCGCCGCGGGAATCCTGCTCGCCGCGTTCTCCCTGCTGTTCACCCTCCCCTCCGCCGCCGCCACCGCACCCGCCCGCGGCTCGGCGTACCTGGGGATGGGCGTCCTGGCGCACGACGGCCGGGGCGGCGGCACACCGTCACTCGCCGCCGTCACCCAGACCGAGGGCGTCGACGTCAGCGGCCACCAGGGCAACGTCGCCTGGTCCACGCTGTGGAACAGCGGCGTCAAGTGGGCCTACACCAAGGCCACCGAGGGGACGTACTACACGAACCCCTACTTCGCCCAGCAGTACAACGGCTCGTACAACATCGGCATGCTCCGCGGCGCGTACCACTTCGCGACCCCGGACACCACCAGCGGCGCCGCCCAGGCCAACTACTTCGTCGACCACGGCGGCGGCTGGTCCCGCGACGGCAGGACCCTGCCCGGCGTCCTCGACATCGAGTGGAACCCCTACGGAGACGCCTGCTACGGCAAGTCGGCGAGCGCCATGGTCGGCTGGATCGCCGACTTCCTGAACACCTACAGGGCCCGCACGGGCCGGGACGCCGTGATCTACACGGCCACCAGCTGGTGGACCCAGTGCACCGGCAACCACGGCGGCTTCGCCGCCAACAACCCGCTGTGGATCGCCCGCTACGCCTCGGACCCGGGGACGCTGCCGGCCGGCTGGGGCTTCCACACGATGTGGCAGTACACGTCGTCGGGGCCGACGGTCGGTGACCACGACAAGTTCAACGGCGCCTACGACCGGGTGCAGGCACTGGCCAACGGCTGAGCACCCATCCCCGGCCGGGGGCCCGGGGGTCGCCCCCCGGACAAACACGGCAACGGCGCCTACGACCGGGTGCAGGCACTGGCCAACGGCTGACGCCCGTTCGTGGGCACGCGGGGCGAAGGCCCGGGCCTCCCTCACGGGACCCGGGCCTTCTCATCCGGTCGCCTCCGTCACGCGGCGACCGGAACCTCCGGCGCCGCACCGTCCGCCGCCGGTGCGAGCGCCAGCTCCAGGACCTGGCGGACGTCGGTGACGGTGTGGACGTCGAGCTCGTCCAGCACCTCGGCCGGGACGTCGTCCAGGTCGGCTTCGTTGCGCTTGGGGATGACGACGGTGGTCACCCCGGCGCGGTGGGCGGCGAGCAGCTTCTGCTTCACGCCGCCGATGGGCAGGACCCGTCCGGTCAGCGACACCTCGCCGGTCATCGCCACGTCCGTGCGGACCAGACGGCCGGAGAGCAGGGACGCGAGGGCCGTGGTCATCGTGATGCCCGCGCTCGGGCCGTCCTTGGGGACCGCGCCGGCCGGGAAGTGGATGTGCACGCCCCGCTCCTTCAGGTCGCCCACGGGCAGCTCCAGCTCGGCGCCGTGGCTGCGCAGGAAGCTCAGCGCGATCTGCGCGGACTCCTTCATCACGTCGCCCAGCTGGCCGGTCAGGGTCAGGCCGGCCGCGCCCGTCTCGGGGTCGGCGAGGGACGCCTCGACGAAGAGGACGTCGCCGCCGGCTCCGGTGACCGCGAGGCCGGTCGCCACGCCCGGGACGGACGTACGGCGCTCGGCCGGGTCCTGGGCGGACTCGGGCACGTGGTGCGGACGGCCGACCAGCGCGCGCAGGTCGTCCTCGGTGACGGTGAACGGCAGCTCCCGCTCGCCCAGTTCGTGCTGGGCCGCGATCTTGCGCAGCAGCCGGGCGATGGACCGCTCCAGGGTGCGCACGCCCGCCTCGCGCGTGTACTCGCCGGCCAGCCTGCGCAGCGCGCCCTCCTCGATCGTGACCTCGTCCGCGCGCAGACCGGCCCGCTCCAGCTGGCGCGGGAGCAGGTGGTCACGGGCGATGACGACCTTCTCGTTCTCGGTGTAGCCGTCCAGGCGCACGATCTCCATACGGTCGGCGAGGGCCTCCGGGATCGCCTCCAGGACGTTGGCGGTGGCGAGGAAGACGACGTCCGACAGGTCCAGCTCGACCTCCAGGTAGTGGTCCCGGAAGGTGTGGTTCTGGGCCGGGTCGAGGACTTCGAGCAGGGCCGCGGCCGGGTCGCCGCGGAAGTCGGAGCCCACCTTGTCGATCTCGTCGAGCAGGACCACCGGGTTCATGGACCCGGCCTCCTTGATCGCGCGCACGATCCGGCCGGGCAGCGCGCCGACGTACGTACGGCGGTGGCCGCGGATCTCGGCCTCGTCGCGGACGCCGCCGAGGGCGACGCGGACGAACCTGCGGCCCATGGCGTGGGCGACGGACTCGCCGAGGCTCGTCTTGCCGACACCGGGAGGCCCCACGAGCGCGAGTACGGCACCTCCGCGCCGGCCGCCGATCACCCCCAGGCCGCGGTCGCCGCGGCGCTTGCGCACGGCCAGGTACTCGGTGATGCGTTCCTTCACGTCCCGGAGGCCGGAGTGCTCGGCGTCGAGCACCGCCCTGGCGCCCTGGATGTCGTAGGCGTCCTCGGTCCGCTCGTTCCACGGCATGTCGAGGACCGTGTCGAGCCAGGTGCGGATCCAGGAGCCCTCGGGTGAGGCGTCGGAGGCGCGCTCCAGCTTGTCGACCTCCTTGAGCGCGGCCTCGCGGACCTTCTCGGGCAGGTCGGCGGCCTCGACGCGGGCGCGGTAGTCGTCGGACTCCTCGCCCTCCTCCTCTCCGTTCAGCTCGCGCAGCTCCTTGCGGACGGCTTCGAGCTGGCGGCGCAGCAGGAACTCGCGCTGCTGCTTGTCGACGCCCTCCTGGACGTCCTTGGCGATGGCCTCGGCGACGTCCTGCTCGGCGAGGTGGTCGCGCAGTTGCCGGGTGGCGAGCCTGAGGCGGGCGACCGGGTCGGCGGTCTCCAGCAGTTCGAGCTTCTGCTCAATGGTGAGGAACGGCGAGTAGCCGGAGTTGTCGGCGAGCGCGGAGACGTCGTCGATGGCCTGGACGCGGTCGACGACCTGCCAGGCGCCGCGCTTGCGCAGCCAGGCGGTGGCGAGGGCCTTGTACTCCTTGACAAGGGTGTCGACCTGCCCGGGGTGGGGGTCTTCCTTGTTCGAACGGAGTTGAGAACTTGGGGAAGGGTCGGGCACGTTCTCGTCGATCCGCGTCCCCTCGACCCACAGCGCGGCACCCGGCCCGGTGGTCCCGGCCCCGATCCGCACACGTCCGCGGCCGCGGACGAGCGCGCCCGGGTCACCGCCGGCCAGCCGGCCGACCTGCTCGACCGTGCCCAGGACGCCGGTCCCGGCGTACGTCCCCTCGACGCGGGGCACCAGCAGCACTCTGGGCTTGCCCGGCTCGTCCCGCGCGGCGGCCTGCGCGGCCTCCACCGCGGCCCGCACCTCGGAGTCGCTCAGATCCAGCGGGACCACCATCCCGGGCAGCACGACCTCGTCGTCGAGCGGCAGCACGGGCAGGGTGAGCGGTGTGAACGCGGTGGACTCAGCAGCCATGATCTCCCCTTCGGCAGTCAAGTTGAGCTCTGCCGACTCAATGCACGGGGATCGCCGATTGTTCCCCGCCTCACGTTCGCTGTGAGCGATCACGAAAACCGCGCCGCGGCGCGGTCGTGCGTGCTCGCACAGCGCACACACGCGCGTGCGTGTCACCCGTTATCCACGTGGGCGTACCGGCGTGTTGGGGCAGGATGACCCCATGACCACCTGGTACGACGCCCCCGTGGTGCTGGACCGTCGCGAGGGTCCCTACGGCGAGGTCGTGCTGCGGCGGCACGGCGCGCTGCTGCAGATCATCGCCAACGGCTGCTTCCTGATGGACACCTCCGACGGCCGCTCCGAGCGCCTCCTCGTCGACGCGGCACTCACCGCGCTGGACGCCCGGCCCGAGCCGGGCGTGCTGATCGGCGGCCTGGGTGTCGGCTTCTCACTCGTGCACGCCGCCGCGAATCCCCGCTGGGGACGGATCACCGTCGTCGAGCGCGAACCCGCGATCGTCGGCTGGCACCGCGACGGCCCCCTCGCCGAACTGACCGCCCGGGCACTCGCCGACCCGCGCACCGAGGTCGTCGAAGCCGATCTGGTCGCGTACGTCAATGAGACTTCCGCCACGTTCGACGCGCTGTGCCTCGACATCGACAACGGCCCCGACTGGACGGTCACCGAGGACAACGAGGAGCTGTACCGGCCGACCGGACTGGCAAGCTGTGCAAGGGTGTTGACGCCGGGTGGGGTGCTCGCCGTGTGGTCGGCGAAGCCGTCTCCGGAATTTGAAGGAACCTTGCGGAATGTCGGGTTCCAACAGGTGCGCACCGAAGAGATCCCCGTTGCCCGGGGCGTTCCCGACGTCGTGCACCTCGGGGTCCGACCTGGATAGAAAAGCCGCGGCGACTCCCCGTACGCTGCTGACCTGACGCCGATCATTCAAGCGTCAATCGCGATCACGCGCAGTCAACGGATCACCGCACGGATTCCGGAAAGCACACTCAGGGGCGGGCGATGGAACAGACACACACCGCGCACAACGGCACGACGGCCACTCCCGGCGCCCAGCGCCGGGTACTGGTGGTCGAGGACGACCAGACCATCCAGGACGCCATCGCCACCCGCCTGCGCGCCGAGGGATTCCTCGTGCAGACCGCGGGCGACGGTCCGGCGGCCGTCGACACCGCCGAGGCCTGGCAGCCGGACCTGCTGATCCTCGACATCATGCTGCCCGGCTTCGACGGCCTGGAGGTCTGCCGCCGGGTGCAGGCCCAGCGCCCGGTGCCGGTGCTGATGCTCACCGCGCGGGACGACGAGACCGACATGCTGGTCGGCCTCGGGGTCGGCGCCGACGACTACATGACCAAGCCGTTCTCGATGCGCGAGCTGGCCGCACGCGTGCACGTACTGCTGCGCCGCATGGAGCGGGCCGCGCTCGCCGCGACGACGCCGCGCAGCGGCATCCTGCGTCTGGGCGAACTGGAGATCGACCACGCCCAGCGCCGGGTGCGGGTGCGCAGCGAGGACGTCCACCTCACGCCGACGGAGTTCGACCTCCTGGTGTGCCTGGCGAACACCCCGCGCGCGGTGCTCTCCCGCGAGCAGCTGCTGGCGGAGGTGTGGGACTGGGCGGACGCCTCCGGCACCCGGACCGTGGACAGCCACATCAAGGCGCTGCGCCGGAAGATCGGCGCCGAGCGGATCCGCACGGTGCACGGCGTGGGTTACGCGCTGGAGACACCGACCCCATGAGCGACGGGCCGGCCGCACGGAGGGACCCGGGGGATCCCTGGGGTGGCGTACGCCCGTTCTCGATCAAAACCAAGCTGGGCGCGCTGGTCGTCATCTCGGTGCTGATCACCACGGGTCTGCTGCTGGTCGCGGTGCGCACGGCGACGGAGCTGCGCTTCATCACGGTCTTCTCGATGATCGCCACGCTGCTCATCACGCAGTTCGTGGCGCACTCGCTCACCGCGCCGCTGGACGAGATGAACACGGTGGCCCGCTCCATCTCGCACGGCGACTACACGCGCCGGGTGCGCGAGAACCGCCGGGACGAGCTGGGCGACCTGGCCCAGACGATCAACCGCATGGCCGACGACCTGGAGGCCCAGGACCGTCAGCGCAAGGAGCTGGTGGCGAACGTCTCGCACGAGCTGCGCACCCCCATCGCGGGTCTGCGCGCGGTGCTGGAGAACATCGTCGACGGGGTCACCGAGGCCGACCCCGAGACCATGCGCACGGCGCTGAAGCAGACCGAGCGGCTGGGCCGGCTGGTGGAGACGCTGCTGGACCTGTCCCGCCTGGACAACGGCGTGGTGCCGCTCAAGCAGCGGCGCTTCGAGGTGTGGCCCTATCTGGCGGGCGTGCTGAAGGAGGCCAACATGGTCGCCTCGGCCCGCGCGGGCATCGCCTCCGGCTCCGGCAGCCACACCCGTACGGACGTCCATCTGCACCTCGACGTCCACCCGCCGGAGCTGACCGCCCACGCGGACCCCGAGCGCATCCACCAGGTCGTCGCCAATCTGATCGACAACGCGGTCAAGCACAGCCCGCCGCACGGGCGCGTGACGGTGAAGGCGCGGCGCGGCCCGCAGCCGGAGTCACTGGAGATCGAGGTCCTCGACGAGGGGCCGGGCATCCCTCGGTCGGAGTGGCACCGCGTCTTCGAGCGTTTCAACCGGGGCGCGGTGAGCCGGCCGCACGGCCCGGGCAGCGACGGCGGCACCGGACTCGGTCTGGCGATCGCCCGCTGGGCGGTGGATCTGCACGGCGGCCGGATCGGTGTGGCCGAATCCGAGCGTGGCTGCCGGATCCTCGTCACCCTTCCGGGGCTCTCCCCTTCTGCCAAGTTGACGTAAAGTTCGATCTCGGACCACCAAGATCCACGAGCGTCCCCGCTGACGGACACGTGTGATCAGGCAGGGGCCTGCGACTCCCAGGGGCCAGGCCCGGGCCCACCCTTCCCACGTACAGCGGAACCACGCTTGTTTCCCGCCAATTCAAGCCCTGAAACCCGGCTTTTGATGTGACTTACGTGACGAAGAAGCGGCCCGACCTCACCTTGCCGGTCCAAGAGGCGTAGCCTTGATTCCCGCTGTCCCATCATCTTGTGAAGCGGAAGAGGGCGGTTACCGCTGTGTCGCCACAGTCCCCCAGTAACACGAGCGTCTCGACCGAAACGGACCAAGCCGGGAAGAACCCCGCGGCCGCGTTCGGTGCCAACGAGTGGCTCGTCGACGAGATCTATCAGCAGTACCTCCAGGACCCGAACTCCGTAGACCGCGCCTGGTGGGACTTCTTCGCCGACTACAAGCAGGGTGCGGCTGCCGCCCCGGCTTCGGCGGACACCGCGGCCACGGGGACCGCGGGGACCACCACCGCGCCCCAGG
>NZ_JUJA01000111.1:0-35931 GCF_001906585.1 Streptomyces kebangsaanensis
TCACTGACCGAAGAGGTCGTCGACGAGTTCCGTTCCCGGTTCGTGATCGAGCCGCTGGAGCCGGGCTTCGGCTACACCCTCGGCAACTCCCTGCGCCGCACCCTCCTGTCCTCGATCCCGGGTGCGGCGGTCACGTCCATCCGCATCGACGGCGTCCTGCACGAGTTCACCACCGTGCCGGGCGTCAAGGAGGACGTCACCGACCTGATCCTCAACATCAAGCAGCTGGTCGTCTCCTCCGAGCACGACGAGCCGGTCGTGATGTACCTGCGCAAGCAGGGCCCGGGTCTGGTCACCGCCGCCGACATCGCGCCGCCGGCCGGTGTCGAGGTGCACAACCCCGACCTCGTCCTCGCCGTGCTCAACGGCAAGGGCAAGCTGGAGATGGAGCTGACCGTCGAGCGCGGTCGCGGCTACGTCTCCGCCGTGCAGAACAAGCAGGTGGGCCAGGAGATCGGCCGGATCCCGGTCGACTCGATCTACTCGCCGGTGCTGAAGGTCACGTACAAGGTCGAGGCGACCCGTGTCGAGCAGCGCACCGACTTCGACAAGCTGATCGTCGACGTCGAGACCAAGCAGGCGATGCGTCCGCGTGACGCCGTGGCCTCCGCGGGCAAGACCCTGGTCGAGCTGTTCGGTCTCGCCCGCGAGCTGAACATCGACGCCGAGGGCATCGACATGGGCCCGTCCCCGACGGACGCCGCCCTGGCCGCCGACATGGCGCTGCCGATCGAGGAGCTGGAGCTCACCGTTCGGTCGTACAACTGCCTCAAGCGCGAGGGCATCCACTCCGTGGGTGAGCTCGTCGCCCGCTCCGAGGCCGACCTGCTGGACATCCGCAACTTCGGTGCGAAGTCCATCGACGAGGTCAAGGCGAAGCTGGCGGGGATGGGGCTCGCCCTCAAAGACTCCCCGCCCGGATTCGACCCCACCGCCGCGGCGGACGCGTTCGGCGCGGACGACGATGCGGACGCAGGTTTCGTCGAGACCGAGCAGTACTGAGAGCTCGGGGCCGACTGCCTGATCCCGGGTGCGGGTGAGCCGTGGATGGCCGCGCCCACGCGGCGGAGCCGCACGTCGACTCCGCCCGCGCCCCTTCCGGAGCGCCCCTTCGGGGCTGCTCCCGGATCTCCGACAGGCAACCGCCTGCTCGGATACTGACCCCGGTACCTGATACGGCCGGGGCAGACACACAGGAGAAGAACCATGCCGAAGCCCGCCAAGGGTGCCCGTATGGGCGGCAGTGCCGCGCACGAGAAGCTGATGCTCGCGAACCTCGCGAAGTCGCTGTTCGAGCACGGCCGCATCACCACCACCGAGGCGAGGGCCCGCCGCCTGCGCCCGTACGCCGAGCGTCTGATCACCAAGGCGAAGAAGGGCGACCTTCACAACCGCCGTCAGGTGCTCCAGGTCATCACGGACAAGGGCATCGTCCACACGCTCTTCACCGAGATCGGCCCGCGGTACGAGAACCGTCCGGGTGGCTACACCCGTATCACCAAGATCGGTAACCGCCGTGGCGACAACGCGCCCATGGCTGTCATCGAGCTGGTCGAGGCGCTGACGGTGCAGCAGAAGGCCGTGGGCGAGGCCGAGGCCGCCACCAAGCGTGCGGTCAAGGAGGCCGAGACCAAGGCCGAGGAGCCGAAGGCCGAGGAGACCAAGGCCGAGGAGACCCCGGTCGAGGACGCCAAGGCCGGCGAGGCCGCCGAGGAGTCCAAGGACGCCTGAGCGGTACGCCTTCGTGCGTGAGCGGGTCCGCCCCCTGCGGGGCGGGCCCGCTTTCGTGTACGCGCGCGCTCGCGCACCTGAGAGGATCTGTACGTGAGTGACGAAGTACAGCCCGGTTGTGTCCGTGTCCGTCTCGACCTGTCGTACGACGGCACCGACTTCCACGGCTGGGCCAAGCAGGCCGGCGGCCGGCGGACCGTGCAGGGGGAGATCGAGGACGCGCTGCGCACGGTCACGCGGTCGACGCGGACGTACGAGCTGACCGTGGCCGGGCGCACCGACGCCGGGGTGCACGCGCGGGGCCAGGTGGCCCACGTGGACCTGCCCGAGCAGGTCTGGCGCGAGCACCACGAGAAGCTGCTGAAGCGGCTCGCCGGGCGGCTGCCCCGGGACGTGCGCGTCTGGGCCCTGCGCCCCGCGCCCGGAGGCTTCAACGCCCGCTTCTCCGCCGTCTGGCGCCGCTACGCCTACCGCGTCACCGACAACCCCGGCGGTGTCGACCCGCTGCTGCGGAACCACGTCCTCTGGCACGACTGGCCGCTCGACGTCGACGCCATGAACGAGGCCGCCCAGCGGCTCCTGGGCGAGCACGACTTCGCCGCGTACTGCAAGAAGCGCGAGGGCGCGACCACCATCCGTACGCTCCAGGAGCTGAGTCTGCTGCGCGGGGACGACGGGATCGTCACCGCCACCGTCCGGGCCGACGCGTTCTGCCACAACATGGTGCGCTCGCTCATCGGGGCGCTGCTGTTCGTGGGGGACGGGCACCGTACCCCCGACTGGCCCGGGAAGGTCCTGGCCGCGGGGGTGCGGGACTCCGCCGTGCATGTCGTACGGCCGCACGGGCTGACCCTGGAGGAGGTCGGTTACCCGGCCGACGAACTGCTGGCCGCGCGGAGCCGCGAGGCACGCAACAAGCGGTCGCTGCCGGGGGCGGGCTGCTGCTGAGGGGCCGAGGGGCCCGGGTGGTCGTACGTGACGGCCTACTGGTTGGCCGCCGCCGACGCCTGGGCCTCACCGCGGCGGCTGATCTGCTGGAACGCGAACTGGGCGAGGTCGTCGCCGGCCCGGAAGACCTTGGTGTCCTCGGTCGTGACGTTCTTGCCGTCGGCGAAGCCGGTGAGGGTGAAGTAGGCGTATCGGCCCAGCGAGTTGGTCGTGGAGCGGCAGACCGCGCCGTTGCAGAAGGCCTTGACGTCGCCACCGGACAGCGGCTTGACGATGCTCTTCTTGTCGGTCTCGCCCCGGGCCTTGGCCGCCTGTGCCTCGGTGTCGAAGACGGCGATGCCGACGGTCACCGCGATGCCGTCCCGGCTGTAGGTGACGCGCAGCAGGCGGGTGCAGCCGTTGTCGGTGAGGGCCTTGGGGAGCGTGCCCTGGGCGACGGTGGCGCAGTTCTTGCTGTCGTCCGTCGGGCCCTTCTTGTACACGTTCTCGCCCATGGTCAGCTGGGTGCCGGGGAAGAGCGTGTCGGCGCTGAGCGGGGCCGTGTCCTTCTTCGCGCTGGATATGAACTCCTTCGGATCCAGCGGGGGCGGGGCGCTGGTGGGGTCGAAGGAGGGCGCCGCGGCGGACTCGCTCGGCAGGGCGGCGGGCAGCTGGGAGGCCGCCCGGCCCGAGGAGTTGCCGTTGGCCGACACCATGCTCATGGCGACGGCCGTGGCGATCCCGGCGGCGGCCAGCACGCCACCGCCGATGAACAGCACCCGGCGCCTCTTGCTCCGCGTCTCCGAGGCATCGGCGAGCGCGGCCCAGTCCGGAGTCCGGCCGTCGCCCTCGCTGCTCCACGGCTGCTGAGAATTCGGTTTCCAGGGATCCCACTGGGACTGCGAGCCCCCCTGCCCATAACTCATGGGGCGCATCTTAGACGGGGGTCGGGGGTGCTGGTGCGCCCGCGGCGGACTGGGGACGGGCCTTCGGCGCAGGCTGGGACAAAGCGACGCGCCCTTCGGGGAGGCCGCGGGAAAGGGCCCGCCCGGGCGCACTCCGGCCTCGGACCGGCGGGGCCGAGGGGGTGCTCTGTCCCGGGTTTCCGTCCGGTTCGGAGGGCGGGATCGGGGAGGCGCGCGGTCAGGTCCTCCCGGCCCGGAGCGGCGGCAGCGGGCCGGGCGTGGCCCCGCGGGTCGGTGTCCGGTCGGCCGGGGCGGGGCGTGCGGGGCCGTGACGGCGTGTGCGTCATGACCCGGTCGAGGCGTCGCGGGTCGGCGCAGGGCGGCCGGCGGGGCCTTCGGGGGCTGGCCGGCATTCCGCGGCCCCTCGTGGGGTGCCCCTGCTCGAAGGGCCCGGGAAGGACTGAGGGCGAGGCCGTTCGGGCCGCGGCGGGGGTCCGGGGGCGGAAGCCTCCGGGTGGGCGCCGTACACTGGGTGCGGAACACGCAGGATCCGTGTCGGCACCTCTGTTTTGACCCCTGGAGGTCGCCGCGGGTATCCTGCGATTTCGTTGTGTATTGGCTTGCTCATTCTCACGGGACGGGCCCTTACACCGGTCCACCGGGCCGATGACCAGCGACCAGCACGCGGTTTGCGTCACCGCGGTGCGGCCAGGGCTGTCGTGATCGTCTTCGGTGACCTTGTCAGGACCACTCACTGAAGAAGCGAAGGCTACGAACCGTGCGTACGTACAGCCCCAAGCCCGGCGACATCACGCGCCAGTGGCATGTCATCGACGCCCAGGACGTCGTCCTGGGTCGTCTGGCGTCCACCGCCGCCACCCTTCTCCGGGGCAAGCACAAGCCGATCTACGCGCCGCACGTCGACGCTGGTGACTTCGTCATCATCATCAACGCCGACAAGGTGCACCTCTCCGGCAACAAGCGGACCCAGAAGATGGCGTACCGCCACTCCGGCTACCCGGGCGGTCTGCGTTCCGTCCGCTACGACGAGCTGCTCGAGAAGAACCCCGAGAAGGCCGTCGAGAAGGCCGTCAAGGGCATGCTCCCCAAGAACTCCCTGGGCCGTCAGATGCTCTCGAAGCTGAAGGTCTACAAGGGTGACCAGCACCCGCACGGCGCCCAGCAGCCGGTGCCGTTCGAGATCACCCAGGTCGCGCAGTAAGTCCGGCCACCCCCTAAGACCGAAGAGAATCTGAGGAGAATCGTGGCCGAGACCACTGCCGAGCAGCCGCTCGAAGAGCTTGACATCGACAGCTACACCACCGAGTCCGAGGTCCCCGTCGAGGGCGAGTACACCTCGGAGTCCATGGCCTCCCGCTTCGGCGAGCCGCAGCCGGCCGCCGGCCTGGGCCGCCGCAAGAACGCCATCGCCCGCGTCCGGATCATCCCGGGCTCCGGCAAGTGGAAGATCAACGGTCGCACCCTCGAGGACTACTTCCCGAACAAGGTGCACCAGCAGGAAGTCAACGAGCCCTTCAAGGTGCTGGAGCTCGAGGGCCGCTACGACGTCGTCGCCCGCATCGTCGGCGGCGGTGTCTCCGGTCAGGCCGGTGCCCTCCGTCTCGGTGTCGCCCGCGCGCTGAACGAGGCCGACGTCGACAACAACCGCGGCCCGCTGAAGAAGGCCGGCTTCCTCCGCCGCGACGACCGTGCGGTCGAGCGCAAGAAGGCCGGTCTGAAGAAGGCCCGTAAGGCCCCGCAGTACAGCAAGCGCTAATCCCAGCGGCGCCCCTGCACGTACTCCGAACGCCCCGGCGGCACGCCCACTGTGCCCCCGGGGCGTTTCGTATATCACAGGGCTTGGGCGTATAACGGCACAAGCTGTTCAAAGGCTGGTGCGATCGGCTGCCCGGGTCGTCGAATGCCATAATCCAGCATCTTTTCGAAACGATGCTTCTCCAGGAGGACAAGTGGGACGACTCTTCGGCACGGACGGCGTGCGTGGCGTCGCCAACGCGGACCTGACCGCCGAGCTGGCGCTCGGCCTCTCCGTCGCCGCGGCGCACGTACTGGCCGAGGCGGGCACCTTCGAGGGTCACAGGCCGACCGCGGTGGTCGGGCGGGACCCGCGTGCGTCCGGGGAGTTCCTGGAGGCCGCCGTGGTGGCCGGCCTGGCGAGCGCGGGCGTGGACGTCCTGCGGGTCGGCGTGCTGCCGACGCCGGCGGTGGCGTACCTGACCGGCGCGCTCGGCGCCGACCTGGGCGTGATGCTGTCGGCCAGCCACAACGCCATGCCGGACAACGGCATCAAGTTCTTCGCCCGCGGCGGTCACAAGCTCGCCGACGAGCTGGAGAACCGTATCGAGGCGGTCTACGAGGAGCACCGCACCGGCGCGCCCTGGGACCGGCCCACGGGCGCGGGCGTGGGCCGCGTACGCGACTACGACGAGGGCTTCGACAAGTACGTCGCCCACCTCGTCGGCGTCCTGCCGAACCGGTTCGACGGCCTGAAGATCGTCCTCGACGAGGCGCACGGCGCCGCCTCCGGCGTCTCGCCGGAGGCCTTCCGGCGGGCCGGTGCCGAGGTCGTCACCATCGGCGCGGGCCCGGACGGCCTCAACATCAACGACGGCTGCGGCTCGACCCACCTGGAGCAGCTCAAGGCGGCCGTGATCGAGCACGGTGCCGACCTCGGCATCGCGCACGACGGCGACGCCGACCGCTGCCTGGCCGTGGACCACACCGGCGAGGAGGTCGACGGCGACCAGATCCTGGCGGTGCTCGCGCTGGCGATGCGGGAGCGTTCCGCGCTGCGCTGCGACACCGTCGTGGCGACCGTGATGTCGAACCTGGGCTTCAAGCTGGCCATGGAGCGCGAGGGCATCCACCTCGTGCAGACCGCCGTCGGCGACCGGTACGTCCTGGAGGAGATGAAGAACAAGGGCTACGCCCTCGGCGGCGAGCAGTCCGGCCACGTCATCGTCCTCGACCACGCCACCACCGGCGACGGCACGCTGACCGGCCTGATGCTGGCGGCCCGGGTCGCCGAGACCGGCCGTACGCTGCGGGACCTGGCCTCCGTGATGGAGCGCCTGCCGCAGGTCCTCGTCAACGTCCCGGACGTGGACAAGACCCGGGTGAAGACCTCGGCCGACCTGGCGGCCGCGGTCACCGAGGCGGAGCGGGAACTGGGGGAGACCGGACGGGTGCTGCTGCGTCCGTCCGGAACCGAGCCGCTGGTCCGGGTCATGGTCGAGGCCGCGGACATCGACCAGGCCCGCTCGGTGGCGAGCCGCCTGGCGGACGCGGTGAAGTCCGCGCTCGGCTAATCGGCTTTCGCCGGGGTGCGCTCGCGTTGTCTCGCCCAGAACCACTTCTGGGCGAGCAGGGTGAGCGTGCCGGCCAGGACGATGCCGGCCAGGTTCAGCAGCAGCTGGATCGTCGACCCCCGGGCCTGGGCGAGGTCGCCGTAGGCGAGCGCGACGGCCGCGTTGGCGGCGGCCGGGATGGTGGTCACGGAGATGGCGACGCCGATCAGCGCGCCGGACTTGGCGGACGTCAGGGAGAGCGTGCCGGCCGCTCCGGCGAGGACCGCCACGACGAGGGAGAACGCGTCGGGGGCGTAGACGAAGTTGGTGTTGGGCCGCGGGCCCTCCAGCTTGGCCTCGCTGAACAGCCCGACCGCGTCCATGAACAGCGCGAACCCGGCCGTCACCGCCATCGCCAGCGCGAAGCCGGCCAGCAGGGCGGTCAGTGAGCGCAGCGCCAGGCGCGGCGCCCGCCGCACCAGCGCGGTGGCGATGCCCGCCAGCGGTCCGAACTCCGGTCCCACGGCCATCGCGCCGACGATCAGGACGGCGTTGTCGAGCACCACACCACAGGCGGCGATCATGGCGGCCAGTGTCATGAACGCGAGGTAGGTGACCGACAGCGTCGACTCCTCGTGCGTGGCGTCCGTCAGCTCCTCCCACAGCACCGCGTCCGCGCCCTCGCCCGGAGCCTCCTTCTCGGCCCTCTCGGCCTGCTCGGACAGTGTCAGGTCGATGCTCTCGACGGTGATGGAGCCGGTCCGGTCGATCCTCAACTTCCTCAGCCCGGAGAGGAGTTCCTCGCCGGCCTCGCGCACGACATCGCACAGGACCAGGTCACCGCTCGGATCGCGGGCGGCGGACGGCAGCACGACGAGGTGCGCGGTGCCGACCGTCGACCCGATCAGACGCACCACGTCGTCGGTCTGCTCGGGCGGCGTGATCAGGCGCACATGCAGCATGGGGGGCAGCGTAGACGCCCGCGCTCGTCACAGCTTCCGCAGGCTCAGCCGCTGCACCTTGTGGTCCGGGCCCTTGCGCACCACGAGTGTGGCCCGGCCGCGGGTGGGCGCGATGTTCTCCACGAGGTTCGGCTTGTTGACGGTCCGCCACATGGTGCGGGCGTAGTCGAGGGCCTCCTCCTCGGACACCTGCGTGTACGTGCGGAAGTACGAGGACGGGTCCTGGAAGGCCGTCTGGCGCAGCTTGCGGAACCGGCTCAGGTACCACCGCTCGATGTCCTCGGTGCGCGCGTCGACGTACACGCTGAAGTCGAAGTAGTCGGCGAGCCCGACCCGGGTGCGGCCGTCCTCGCCGGGCAGGGCGGGCTGCAGGACGTTCAGCCCCTCGACGATGAGGATGTCGGGGCGCCGTACGGTGAGCCTCTCGCCGGGGACGATGTCGTAGATGAGGTGGGAGTAGACCGGGGCGGTCACCTCGTCCTTGCCGGCCTTGATGTCGGCGACGAACCGGGTCAGGGCCCTGCGGTCGTACGACTCGGGGAAGCCCTTGCGCGACATCAGGCCCCGCGCCTGGAGCTCCCGTGTCGGCAGCAGGAAACCGTCGGTGGTGACCAGCTCGACCCGAGGATGCTCCGGCCAGCGGGACAGCAGCGCCTGCAGCAGCCGGGCCACGGTCGACTTCCCGACGGCGACCGACCCCGCCACCCCTATGACGAAGGGCGTACCGGACTGGGACCCCTGCTCGCCGAGGAACGTGTTCAGTGCGCCGCGCAGCCCGTCCGTGGCGCCGACGTAGAGGTTGAGCAGCCGCGACAGCGGAAGGTAGATGTCCCGCACCTCGTCGAGGTCGATGACGTCACCCAGGCCGCGCAGTCGCTCGACCTCCTCGGCGGACAGCGGCAGCGGCGTCTTGGCGCGCAGCGCGCTCCACTCGGCGCGGGTGAGGTCGACGTAGGGAGTCGCCTCCGGCCGGGACCGGTGGGCGCTCCGGGATATCGAGGAGACCGGAGAGATCACAGTCCATTGTTAACGGAGTTCGAACCGCGCGCAGGGTGGGCTGTGTCACGTGGTGGAGGGGAGATCACATCGGCGTCACGGTCGGGTACCGGAGGACTGATCCATGATCATCTGTGGGGAGGCTGTGCGTAGGCTGCGCCGGAACAGGCGCGGAGACCGTCCGCCGCCGGAAGGCGTCGGAAGGCGTCGGAAGAGAAAGAGTGCCTCCCCGTGAGATCCCCCGTGGTCCGTCGTACCGCCCTTGCCGCGTCCGCTGCCGCCCTGGCCCTGCTCGCCACCGCCTGCGGCGGTTCGTCCGACGGCGACAGCAAGGTCGAGGCCGGGGACGGCAAGACCACCCAGGCCGAGAAGACTCCCTCGGCGGCCCCCGCCAAGGCGCTGACCGCCGACGAGCTGGAGAAGGTCGCGCTGGCGCAGAAGGACGTCGACAACGGCAAGGTCGACACCAGGATCACCGGGGCGGACGACGTCAAGAAGGAGCAGGTCAAGGCGGAGGACGCGGCCTGCCAGCCGCTCGCCCTCACCCAGGCCTCGGCCGCGCAGGGCGATCCGGCGGCCACGGTGAAGCGGGTCTGGACGGAGGCGGGCAAGAAGAAGCCGTCCGCCTCCGACGCCATGTCCGAGGAGGCGATGCTCGCCTCCCTCGACCTGGACAAGGTCATCCTGACGCTCGCCTCCTACGAGGACGGCGGCGCCGAGACGGTTCTCAAGGACACGAAGGCGTCCCTGGAGAAGTGTGCCGGCGGCTTCACCTACACCGGAGCCGGCGAGAAGGTCAAGACGCTGAAGGTGGCCGAGACCGAGGCACCCGAGGGGGCCGACGAGGCACTCGCGATGACCATGACGATCGCCGCCGACGGCGGCGACAAGATGATCTTCAAGGCCGTCGTGGCCCGCAAGGACACCACCGTCGCCTCCTTCGTCGCTCTGAACCTCGCCGCCGCCGCCACCGGCAAGGACTTCGAGTTCCCCACGCGCATCGTGGACACCCAGCTCGCCAAGCTGAAGTGACCTGACGCGGTGCCCACCGGGGTGTGCCCCACCCCGGTGGGCGTTACCAGGAGGCTTCCCGCCCCGGTGGGAATTTCCGATTTCGGGCACGAAGTCGCCACTTCCGCCGGGTGACGGACCGTAGGCTGCCGCCCATGTGCGGAATCGTGGGATACGTGGGGTCGCAGTCGGCGCTCGAGGTCGTGATGGCCGGGCTGAAGCGGCTGGAGTACCGGGGCTACGACTCGGCCGGCGTCGCCGTGCTCGCCGACGGCGGGCTGGCGGCGGCGAAGCGGGCCGGGAAGCTGGTCAACCTGGAGAAGGAGCTGGCGGACCGGCCGCTGCCGACCGGCTCCACGGGCATCGGCCACACCCGGTGGGCCACCCACGGCGGGCCCACCGACGCCAACGCCCACCCGCACCTCGACAACGCCGGGCGGGTCGCCGTCGTCCACAACGGCATCATCGAGAACTTCGCCGCGCTGCGGGCCGAGTTGGCCGAGCGCGGGCACGAGCTGTCCTCCGAGACCGACACCGAGGTCGTCGCGCACCTGCTCGCCGAGGAGTTCTCCTCCTGCGCCGACCTGGCGGAGGCCATGCGGCTGGTGTGCCGCCGCCTGGAGGGCGCGTTCACGCTGGTCGCCGTGCACGCCGACGAACCCGGCGTCGTCGTGGGCGCCCGCCGCAACTCCCCGCTGGTGGTGGGGATCGGCGAGAGCGAGGCCTTCCTCGCCTCCGACGTCGCCGCGTTCATCGCCCACACGCGCTCGGCGATCGAGCTGGGGCAGGACCAGGTGGTGGAGCTGCGCCGGGACGGGGTGACGGTCACCGGGTTCGACGGGCAGCCGGCCGAGGTCCGCTCCTACGACGTCGACTGGGACGCGGCCGCCGCCGAGAAGGGCGGCTACGACTACTTCATGCTCAAGGAGATCGCCGAGCAGCCCAAGGCGGTCGCCGACACCCTGCTGGGCCGTATCGACGGGGCCGGGAACCTGACGCTGGACGAGGTGCGGATCAGCGCCTCGGAGCTCCGCGAGATGGACAAGGTCGTCATCGTCGCCTGCGGCACGGCCTTCCACGCGGGCCTGATCGCCAAGTACGCCATCGAGCACTGGACGCGGATCCCGTGCGAGGTGGAACTGGCGAGCGAGTTCCGCTACCGGGACCCGATCCTGGACGCGCAGACCCTCGTCATCGCCATCTCCCAGTCGGGCGAGACGATGGACACGCTGATGGCGCTGCGCCACGCCCGCGAGCAGGGCGCCAAGGTGCTGGCCATCTGCAACACCAACGGCTCGACCATCCCGCGCGAGTCGGACGCGGTGCTCTACACGCACGCGGGGCCGGAGGTCGCGGTCGCGTCGACGAAGGCGTTCCTGACGCAGCTGGTGGCGTGCTACCTGGTGGCGCTGTACCTGGGCCAGGTGCGGGGCACCAAGTGGGGCGACGAGATCCAGGCGGTGATCCGCGACCTGTCGCGGATCACCGGCGCGGTGGAGCGGGTCCTGGAGACGATGGAGCCGGTACGGGAACTGGCGCGCTCACTGGCCGACAAGAACACGGTGCTGTTCCTGGGGCGGCACGTCGGCTATCCGGTCGCCCTCGAAGGCGCGCTGAAGCTCAAGGAGTTGGCGTACATGCACGCCGAGGGCTTCGCGGCGGGCGAGTTGAAGCACGGTCCGATCGCGTTGATCGAGGAGGACCTGCCGGTGGTCGTGGTGGTGCCGTCGCCGCGCGGCCGGTCCCTCCTGCACGACAAGATCGTCTCCAACATCCAGGAGATCCGCGCGAGGGGTGCGCGCACGATCGTGATCGCGGAGGAGGGCGACGAGGCGGTCGCCCCGTACGCCGACCACCTCATCCGCATCCCGGTGACGCCGACGCTGCTCCAGCCCCTGGTCGCCACGGTGCCGCTCCAGGTCTTCGCCTGCGAGCTGGCGACGGCGCGCGGGAACGAGGTGGATCAGCCCCGGAACCTGGCGAAGTCCGTGACGGTGGAGTAAGGATGCTCGCCGCGGTGTTCAGGTGAGCGTGGCCCCGCTCCTCCCCCGAGCAGCCTCACGCTCACTGGTCAAGCGACGGCGCGTCAGGCTTCAGTGACTCAAGAAAGGTGGCGAAGGTCCCGGTCGGGGCGCGGGCCGGTCCTGGTGCGGGCCTGCAGCGATCTGTGGGGATGGCAGCCGCTCGCCAGGGAGGGCAACCGGGGGAAAGTCGTGTGGTGCGAGCTCGCCGCTGCCTGACCGATGAGTTTCCCGTTCCATCCCGGTCGTACGAGCAACGACGTGCGACACAGGAAGGAACCGCATCCATCATGACCGCGACAGCCAAGGGCCCCGCCAGCTACTTCCCCTCCATCGAGAAGAAGTACGGCCGGCCGATCGCCGAGTGGCAGGACCTCATCCGCTCCTCGCCCCTGACCCGGCACATGGAGCTGGTGAACTGGCTCAAGGCCGAGCACGGCCTGGGGCACGGGCATGCCAACGCCCTGGTGGCACACACCCTCCGCGAGGACGGCGGCAGGTGAGGTACGGCCCGTAGGGTGCTCCGCATGAGCATCATCGGGGTCGGTATCGACGTGGCCGAGATCGATCGGTTCGCGGTGTCGCTGGAGCGGACGCCCAGTCTGGCGCGACGGCTCTTTCTGGAGAGCGAGTTGCTGCTGCCCAGTGGGGAGCGGCGGGGGATGGCCTCGCTCGCCGCGCGGTTCGCCGCCAAGGAGGCGCTCGCCAAGGCCCTGGGGGCGCCGGCCGGGCTGCTCTGGACGGACGCGGAGGTGTACGTCGAGGACAGCGGGCGGCCCCGGTTGAGGGTGACGGGGACCGTGGCGGCGCGGGCCGCCGAACTCGGGGTCACCTCCTGGCACCTCTCGCTGAGCCACGACGCGGGGGTGGCGTCGGCCGTCGTGGTGGCCGAGGGGTAATGCAGGGGCCCGCACGGCGGCCGCGGGCCCGGCCGCGGGTCCGGGTGCGGTTCCGCCGTCGTTCGGGGCAGACTCGACCGCATGCGTACCGCGTACAGCGTAGAGACGGTCAGGACAGCCGAACGCGCGCTCATGGCGCGGCTTCCCGAGGGGGCGCTCATGCAGCGGGCGGCGGCCGGACTCGCCGCCGCCTGCGCGGACCTGCTCGGGCGGGTGTACGGGCGGCGGGTGGTGCTGCTGGTCGGCAGCGGGGACAACGGGGGTGACGCGCTGTACGCCGGGGCGCGGCTGGCGCGGCGCGGGGCCGGGGTGACGGCGGTGCTGCTCGCGCCCGACCACGCGCATCCCGGCGGTCTCGCCGCGCTGCGCCGGGCGGGCGGGAGCGTGGCCGGGGCGGCCGGTGACGCCGGGGCCGCGATCGACCGGGCCGACCTCGTCGTCGACGGCATCGTCGGCATCGGCGGCAAGGGCGGTCTGCGGCCCGACGCCGCGCCGCTGGCCGAGCGCGCGGCGCGCTCGCGGGCGGCCGTGGTCGCCGTGGACCTGCCGAGCGGGGTCGAGGCGGACACCGGCGAGGTGCTCGGTGCCGCCGTCCGCGCCGATCTGACCGTCACCTTCGGCACGCACAAGCCGGGGCTGCTCGTCGACCCGGCGCGCGAGTACGCCGGTACGGTCCGGCCCGTCGACATCGGTCTCGCCCCCGAACTGCCTGCCGAGCCCGAGCTGGAGGCGCTGCAGCACGCCGACGTGGCCGGGCTGCTGCCGCTGCCGGTCTTCGAGAGCGACAAGTACCGGCGCGGTGTCGTCGGCGTCGCGGCGGGCTCGGCCCGCTACCCGGGCGCGGCCGTGCTGGCCGTGTCGGGCGCGCTGCGCGGCGGTGCGGGCGCGGTGCGGTACGTCGGCCCGGCCGGGCAGGCCGTGATCGCCCGTTTCCCGGAGACGCTGGTCTCCGACCAGGGGCCGCACAAGGCGGGGCGCGTGCAGGCGTGGGTGGTGGGACCGGGTGCCGGGGACGACGCGGCCACCGTCGCCGAGGTGCTGGACACCGACGTACCCGTACTGATCGACGCGGACGGGCTGCGCCTCGCCGACCGCGACGCCGTACGCGCCCGTACCGCCCCCACCCTGATGACCCCGCACGCCGGAGAGGCCGCCGCCCTGCTCGGCGTGGCCCGCGAGCAGGTCGAGGGCGCGCGGCTGTCCTCCGTGCGCGAGCTCGCCGCCCGCTACCGGGCGACCGTCCTCCTCAAGGGCTCGACCACCCTCGTCGCCGACCCGGACGGTGGTCCCGTACGTGTCAACCCGACCGGCACCCCGTGGCTCGCCACGGCCGGCAGCGGTGACGTGCTGTCGGGCCTGGCCGGCTCCCTGCTGGCGGCCGGCCTGACCGCCCGCGACGCCGGCAGCGTGGCCGCCTACCTGCACGGCCTCGCCGGCCGCCTCGCCGCCCACGGCGCCCCCATCGGCGCCCACGACGTGGCGGAGGCCATCCCGGAGGCGTGGCGGGACGTACGCGACTGAACCTGCCCGTTCCGGACAGGAGGCGCGTCCGCTGCGCGCCCCGGCGCGGAGGGGCCGTGGGGCCCCTCTGAGAGACTGGGGCGCGATGAACGAGACAGCACATCCGCGGACGGCACCGCTGCGCGCCCGTGCCGAGATCGATCTGGCCGCCGTGCGCGCCAACGCGCGGGCCATGCGCGAGCGGGCGCCCGGCGCGGCCCTCATGGCCGTGGTGAAGTCCGACGCGTACGGCCACGGCGCCGTTCCGTGCGCCCGGGCGGCCGTCGCCGCCGGGGCGACCTGGCTCGGCACCGCCACGCCGGAGGAGGCCTTCGCCCTGCGGGCGGCCGGGCTGTCGCCCGAGCGGGTGCGGATCATGTGCTGGCTGTGGACGCCCGGCGGGCCCTGGCAGCAGGCCGTCGAGGCCGACCTCGACGTGTCCGTGAGCGGGATGTGGGCGCTGGCGGAGGTCCGGGAGGCCGCCCGCCGCGCCGGCCGTCCGGCCCGCGTGCAGCTGAAGGCCGACACCGGCCTCGGACGCAGCGGCTGTCAGCCCGCCGACTGGCCCGGCCTCGTCGCCGAGGCCCTGCGCGCCGAGGCCGAGGGGCTGGTCCGCGTCACCGGACTGTGGTCCCACTTCGCCTGCGCCGACGAGCCGGGACACCCCTCCATCGCCGCCCAGCTCGACCGCTTCCGCGAGATGGTCGCCCACGCCGAGCGGCAGGGCGTGCGCCCCGAGGTGCGGCACATCGCCAACTCGCCCGCCGCGCTCACCCTCCCCGAGACCCACTTCGACCTCGTACGCGTCGGAATCGCCCTCTACGGCGTCTCGCCCAGCGCCGAGATCGGCGCCCCGGCCGACTTCGGGCTGCGCCCCGCCATGACCCTGTCCGCCTCGCTGGCCCTGGTCAAGCACGTCCCCGGAGGGCACGGCGTCAGCTACGGGCACCACTACGTCACCCCCGGCGAGACCACCCTCGGCCTCGTGCCCGTCGGCTACGCGGACGGCATCCCGCGCCACGCCTCCGGCACCGGGCCGGTCCTGGTCGGCGGCAAGTGGCGTACGGTCGCGGGCCGGGTCGCCATGGACCAGTTCGTGGTCGACCTGGGCGGCGACGAGCCCGGGACCGGCTCCGAGGCCGTGCTCTTCGGGCCCGGCGACCGCGGCGAGCCCACCGCCGAGGACTGGGCCCAGGCCGCCGGCACCATCGCGTACGAGATCGTCACACGCATCGGAACGCGCGTTCCCCGCGTCTACGTGAACGAGGGAACGGACCGGGAACGCGGCGGGGAGCACGGCGCGTAGGACGACGGGCGCGGACGACCGGCGCGGACGCCTGGCGCGGAAACCCGGCCGCCGCGCGTCCGGAGCGGGCACCACCGGAACCGGCACGGCCGGAACCGGCACCACCTTTCACCTCACCGAGCGAACAGCGGTACGGCACACGGAGGAGCGGTACGTGAGCGAGAGCAGCGCGGTCGCGAAGGCCGCCGTGGAGGCGGCCGGCGGCTGGCGCAGGGCGACCGGCATCGCGGGCGCCGCGATAGGCGTGGTGGCGGCGGGCGCGGCGGCCGGCGTCGCCATAGAGCGGATGACCGTCGGCCGCGGCATACGCAGGAAGGCCCGGCTCGCCCTGGACTCGGCGGGCCCCTACGGCGCCCTGCGCGGCACCCCCGGCCGGGCCCTGGCCGACGACGGCACCGAGCTCTACTACGAGGTCGACGACATCGACCCCGACGCGGCCGCGGACCTCGGCCCGCGCCGCCGCCGGCTCTTCGGCCGCAAGGCCCCCGCCCCCGTCACCGTCGTCTTCAGCCACGGCTACTGCCTCGGCCAGGACTCCTGGCACTTCCAGCGCGCGGCGCTGCGCGGCGTCGTACGGACCGTGCACTGGGACCAGCGCAGCCACGGCCGCTCCGGGCGGAGCGTCGCCCAGACGCGCGACGGCGTGCCGCTGGACATCGACCAGCTGGGCCGCGACCTGAAGGCCGTGATCGACGCCGCCGCGCCCGAGGGGCCGATCGTGCTGGTCGGGCACTCCATGGGCGGCATGACGATGATGGCCTTCGCCGCCCAGTACCCCGAGCTGGTCCGCGAGCGGGTCGTCGCCACCGCCTTCGTCGGTACGTCCTCCGGGCGGCTCGGCGAGGTCAACTTCGGGCTGCCGGTGGCCGGCGTCAACGCGGTGCGCCGGGTCCTGCCCGGGGTGCTGAAGGCGCTCGGGCAGCGGGCCGAGCTGGTGGAGAGGGGGCGGCGGGCCACCGCGGACCTGTTCGCCGGGATCATCAAGCGGTACTCGTTCGCCGGCCGGGACATCGACCCGGCCGTCGCCCGGTTCGCCGAGCGGATGATCGAGAGCACGCCGATCGACGTGGTCGCCGAGTTCTACCCGGCCTTCACCGACCACGACAAGACCGAGGCGCTGGCCCTGTTCCAGGACATGCCGGTGCTCGTCCTGGCCGGGGTGCAGGACCTGGTCACGCCCAGCGAGCACAGCGAGGCGATCGCCGACCTGCTCCCCGACGCGGAGCTGGTGCTGGTCCCGGACGCCGGGCACCTGGTGATCCTGGAGCACCCGGAGCTCGTCACCGACCGCCTCGCCGACCTGCTCGTCCGCGCGGGCGCGGTCCCCGCAGGCACTACCGTGGGGCGGTATGGAAGCACCAGCAGCACCGCCCACCCCGGCTGATCCCGTCTCCGTCGAGATCACCGTCAACTCCCCCGAGCAGATGCGGGAGCTCGGCCGCCGTCTCGCCAAGCTGCTGCGCGCCGGTGACCTCGTGATGCTCAGCGGGGAGCTCGGCGCGGGCAAGACCACGCTGACCCGCGGGCTCGGCGAGGGCATGGACGTACGCGGCGCCGTCACCTCCCCGACCTTCGTGATCGCCCGCGTGCACCCGGCCCTCGGGGACGGCCCGCCGCTCGTCCACGTCGACGCCTACCGGCTGTCCGGCGGGCTGGACGAGATGGAGGACCTGGACCTCGACGTGTCGCTGCCGGACTCGGTGGTCGTCGTGGAGTGGGGCGAGGGCAAGGTGGAGGAGCTGACCGACGAGCGGCTGCAGGTCCTGATCCACCGGGGGGTCGGGGACACCACGGACGAGGTGCGGCACGTGACGGTGACCGGGATCGGGGACCGGTGGGACTCCGTCGACCTGGGCGTGCTGACCGCCTGAGTCCCGCGTGCGGTCCCCGCGTGAACATTCCGACAGCACGTCGGTACGTCCTTGCGCCGGGCACGTCCGGCGTGGTCACATGGTATCCAGCCCGTAGTTAGGTGTACCTAACCACGTCCGCCCCCGGCCAAAGGAGGCGTCCATGTCGGCCATGGAGAACAACGAGCAGCGGCGTCGGCGGTCGGAGCCGCGGCCGCATGTGGTGGGCGGTGTGTCCATGCGGGACCTGCTGGCCTCCTGCGCCGCCGCGGAGGCGGTCTCCCGGCCGCCGCGCGCCCCGGAGCCGGCGGAGGACCCCCGGACGGCGGGGGAGCACCGTCAAGCGGCGTAACTCCATCGGATGACGCGCTCCGGACGTGCTCCACCGGGTCCGGACGCGCTTCAACGGATGACGACGACCTTCTGCCCGATCGGCGCGAACATCCACATCGCCTCGCCGTCCGCCCGTGACTCCCGGATGCCGCCGGTCCTCACCACCGGGTCGGGCGTCGGCGTGGAGCCGTCCACGGCCGCGCTGAAACCGATCGCGACCCCGCCCGCGTCGCTGAAGCGCACGACGTGCTCGACGGGGACGCCGTCGGTCCCGATGACCGCCTTCGAACGGGACGTGACGGCGTAGGTCCCCGGGACCGGGTCGATGCTGCCGGGGGTGACCCCGAAGGTGTTCCGGACCGTGTCGTCCGCGCCGACCAGCCACACGCGGTCGTCGTCCAGCGAGTACACGACCCGCTCGCCGGCGCCCGAGCCGCCGGGCAGGGCGGTGGGGTGCCGCCCGTCCCGGGGCGCCTTGGTG
This sequence comes from Streptomyces kebangsaanensis, assembly GCF_001906585.1. Taxonomy (GTDB): domain Bacteria; phylum Actinomycetota; class Actinomycetes; order Streptomycetales; family Streptomycetaceae; genus Streptomyces; species Streptomyces kebangsaanensis. Next base: position 18,231 of record NZ_JUJA01000111.1, read on the forward strand.
GCGCTCGCCGCGGGCGTCGCCGTGGCGCCGGGGCCGCCGCGCAGGGTCCGCGGGACGTTCGCCTGCGCCTGGTGGGCGAGGAAACCGACCACGGCGAGCGCCGCGGCGGTGAGCCCGGCCACGAACCCCGAGCTGCTCCTTGCCACGGTCGCCCACCTCTGCGTCGGTCGTACTGGGGCCTGTCCGGAGTTTCCCGTCGTCCACCCGGAGGGCGGGCGCGTCGCAGGGCGGAGGGCCGCCCGCGTACCGGGTGGACGCGGGGGGTCACGGCACCGCGTCGCGGCGCGGCCGGGAAACCCCGGACAGGACCTGGCTGCTTCGCGGGACGTTAGCAGCCGGAAACCGTCTCGCCGGGGCGGCGGTGCGGGGCCCGCCGGAGCCGTAGGCTGTTTGCGTGCTCTTGCTCGCTCTGGATACCGCCACCCCCGCCGTCACCGTCGCGCTGCACGACGGTACGGCCGTCATCGCCTCCTCCAGCCAGGTGGACGCGCGCCGGCACGGAGAACTCCTGCTGCCGGCCGTCGACCGGGTGCTCGCCGAGGCCGGGCTCAAGCTGGACGCCGTCACCGGCATCGTGGTCGGCGTCGGCCCGGGCCCGTACACCGGGCTGCGCGTCGGGCTGATGACCGCCGACACCTTCGGGCTCGCGCTCGGTGTCCCCGTGTACGGCGTGTGCACGCTCGACGGCCTCGCCTACGCGGCCGACGTCCCCGGCCCCTTCGTCGTGGCGACCGACGCCCGCCGCAAGGAGGTCTACTGGGCCCGCTACGCCGACTCCCGCACCCGGGTGACCGACCCGGCCGTCGACCGGCCCGCCGACATCGCCGACGAGGTCGGCGGGCTGCCCGCGGTCGGCGCGGGCGCGCTGCTGTACCCCGACACCTTCCCGCAGGCGCACGAGCCCGAGCACGTGTCGGCCGCCGCCCTCGCCTCGCTGGCCGCCGAGCGGCTGGCCGCCGGCGAGGAGCTGCCCGCGCCCCGGCCGCTGTACCTGCGTCGGCCGGACGCCCAGGTGCCCAAGAACTACAAGGTGGTCACCCCGAAGTGACGGGACGAGCGACGGGACGGACGACGACCGGATCGGCGGACTGCGTACTGCGCGAGATGCGCTGGTGGGACATCGAGCCGGTGATGGAGCTGGAGAAGGACCTGTTCCCGGAGGACGCCTGGTCCCGGGGCATGTTCTGGTCCGAGCTGGCGCACTCCCGGGGCCCGGAGGCGACCCGGCGGTACGTGGTCGCGGAGGAGGCCGGCCGGCTCGTCGGGTACGCCGGCCTGGTCGCCGCCGGCGGACAGGGGGACGTGCAGACCATCGCCGTGGCCCGGGACCACTGGGGCACCGGGCTCGGCTCCCGGCTGCTGGCCGAGCTGCTGCGGGCGGCGACCGCCTTCGAGTGCGCCGAGGTGATGCTCGAGTGCCGGGTGGACAACGTGCGCGCCCAGAAGCTCTACGAGCGCTTCGGCTTCGAGCCGGTCGGCGTCCGGCGCGGCTACTACCAGCCGGGGAGCGTGGACGCCCTGGTGATGCGCCTGTCCACAGCGTCCGACGGCGGCCCCGCCGCGGGTTCGATCTCCCTCAACGGTGAACAAGGAACCGAGACCCATGACTGACATGAGGGACGAGCCGCTCGTCCTCGGCATCGAGACCTCCTGCGACGAGACCGGCGTCGGCATCGTCCGCGGCACGACGCTCCTGGCCGACGCCGTCGCCTCCAGCGTCGACGAGCACGCCCGCTTCGGCGGTGTGGTCCCGGAGGTCGCCTCCCGGGCCCACCTGGAGGCGATGGTGCCGACCATCAACCGCGCGCTGGAGCAGGCGGGGGTGAGCGCGAAGGACCTGGACGGCGTCGCGGTGACCGCGGGGCCGGGACTCGCGGGCGCGCTGCTCGTGGGCGTCTCGGCGGCCAAGGCGTACGCCTACGCCCTGGGCAAGCCGCTGTACGGCGTCAACCACCTCGCCTCGCACATCTGCGTGGACCAGCTGGAGCACGGTCCGCTGCCGGAGCCGACGATGGCGCTGCTGGTGAGCGGCGGCCACTCCTCGCTGCTGCTGTCCACGGACATCACCTCGGACGTACGGCCCATGGGGGCGACGATCGACGACGCGGCGGGCGAGGCCTTCGACAAGATCGCGCGCGTACTGGACCTGGGCTTCCCCGGCGGGCCGGTGATCGACCGGTACGCGAGGGAGGGCGACCCGGAGGCGATCGCCTTCCCGCGCGGGCTGACCGGGCCGCGCGACCCGGCGTACGACTTCTCCTTCTCCGGTCTGAAGACGGCGGTGGCCCGCTGGATCGAGGCCAGGCGGGCGGCCGGGGAGGAGGTTCCGGTCCGTGACGTGGCGGCCTCCTTCCAGGAGGCGGTGGTGGACGTACTGACCCGCAAGGCCGTACGGGCCTGTCGTGACGCGGGCGTCGACCACCTGATGATCGGCGGCGGCGTGGCCGCGAACTCGCGGCTGCGGGCTCTGGCCCAGGAGCGCTGCGAGGCGGCCGGGATCCGGCTGCGGGTGCCGCGGCCCAAGCTGTGCACGGACAACGGGGCGATGGTGGCGGCGCTGGGCGCGGAGATGGTCAGCCGGGGGCGGGCGGCCTCGGACTGGGACCTGTCCGCGGACTCGTCCCTGCCGGTGACGGACCCGCACGTGCCGGGCACCGGCCATGAGCACACCCACGACCACGTGCACGAGGTCAGCAAGGAGAACCTCTACTCGTGACGGTGGCGCTGATGTGGGAGGCACGGGCGGTCGAGGGCCGGGGGGACGAGCTCCTCGCCTGGGCCCGGCGGCAGCGGCTCGCACGGGAACCTCTCCGGCGGGAGACCTTCCGGGCTCCGCGGGACCGGGTGCTGGTCATCACGTGGTGGGACGCGGAGTACGACGCGGACCTGCCCGAACTTCCCGATCCGGACGGAGTGTTGGTCACTCGTCCGGTGCACCGGTGGCGGTTCGAGTCGGTCGGCGGGGGCCCNCGGCTGATTGGCCGTCCGCCCGCCGGATGCGCTATGATCATCACAAGCAAGCGGCCGACAGAGGCCGGCGAGCAGTGCGTTGGTGGTCCAAGGAAAGACGCCCCACTTCCCGTGGGGAAATGCAGGTGCAAGGCCTGCCCAGCGCTCGACAGAACCCCGCTCCCGGGAAACCGGGAGCGGGGTCTTTGCGTTCGGCTGCCGCCGGGGGCTTCGCCCCGGCGCCCGCGTTTCAATCTCCTCCGAGCTCTTCGAGCAGGGGGACCTCCGGGCGGACTGGTTTTCCAGTCCGCCCGGCGATTGAGGGCGAGGCCGTTCAGGCCGACAACGGGGGTCTGGGGGCGGCAGCTCCCAGGAACGGGACGGGTAGGGGCGGCGGGGGCGAGGAAACCCCCTGGGGACAAGTCAGTCCGCCTCCGTGACCTCCGTTTCGCAGCGCAGCCGCCGGTCCCGGCCCAGCTCCCGCACCGGGCCCGTCAGGGTCAGGTGGGTGGTGTGGCGGACGTCCGTCGTGGAGGCGGCCAGGCGCAGTTCCAGGGCGCCCGGCTCCACCACCCGGCGGCCCTCGCGGTCGGTGAACGCCGACAGGTCCGCGTGGAAGCGGAAGGTCACCCGGCGGGACTCGCCGGCGGCCAGCTCCAGCCGCTCGTAGCCGATCAGGCGCACGTCCGGGCGGGTCACCGACGCCACCGGGTCGTGCAGGTACAGCTGCACGACCTCCGCACCGGCCAGGTCACCGGTGTTGCGCACGGTCAGCGAGACGTCGTACGAGCCGTCGGTGCCGATCCCGGTGACATCGTTGCCCTGGGCGCCCTCCTGGGAGCCCCCCTGGAAGTCCGACCACGCGAACGTCGTGTACGACACCCCGTGCCCGAACGGGTACAGCGGCGTCGGGTCCAGGCTGCTCACCTCCCCCGCCAGACCCAGCGGCGGCTGGAGGTACGTCCACGGCTGGCCCCCCGCCCCGCGCGGCACGCTGACCGGGAGCCGGCCCGAGGGGTTCACCCGGCCCGACAGGACGCCCGCGACCGCGGACCCGCCCTCCTCGCCCGGGAAGAACGCCTGGACGGCGGCGCCCAGGCGGCCGTCCCAGCGGCCGAGCGCGTAGGGACGGCCGGTCAGCAGGACCAGCACCACCGGCACGCCCGTCCCCACCAGCGCGTCCAGCAGCTCGCCCTGGACGCCGGGCAGGCTCAGGTCCGCCACGTCGCAGCCCTCTCCCGACGTGCCCCGGCCGAACAGGCCCGAGCGGTCGCCCAGGACCGCCACGCACACGTCCGCCTCCCGCGTCCGCGCGACCGCCTCCTCGAAGCCGGAGGTGTCCGGGCCGGCCACGTCGCAGCCCTCGGTGAACGTCACCTTCGCGTCGGGCAGTTCCGTACGCAGCGCGTCCAGCAGGGTGGGGATCTCGATGCCCATGGGCACCTCGGGGTGCTGGGCGCCCACGTGGGAGGGGAAGGAGTAGCAGCCCAGCATGGCCAGGGCGTCCGCCGCGCGAGGGCCGACCACCGCGATCCGGGCGTCGGGGGACAGGGGCAGCACACCGTCCGGGTTGGTCAGCAGCACCACCGACTCCTCGGCCAGGCGGCGGGCCACGGCCCGGTTGCCCGCCGAGTCCAGGTCGATCGGCTCCGTGGGCGCGTCGGCGCTCCAGTCCTCGTCCAGCAGGCCCAGTTCGCACTTCTGCAGCAGGACGCGGCGGGCCGCGCGGTCCACCAGCGGCTCCGGGACCGTGCCCTCGCGCACCGCCGCCACCAGGTCCTTGCCGTAGCACTTCAGCGTCGGCAGTTCGACGTCGATGCCGGCGGCCAGGGCGAGGTGCGCCGACTCGGCGGGGCTGCCGGAGACCCGGTGCAGGGTCTGCAGGAAGTCGACGGCGAAGTAGTCGGCGACCACCGTCCCGGTGAAACCCCACTGTTCACGCAGGAGTTCGGTGAGCAGGTGCGGGTCCGCGGAGGCCGGGACGCCGTCCGTCTCCGTGTACGCGGCCATCACCGAGCGCGCGCCGCCCTCGCGCAGCGCCATCTCGAAGGGCGGGAGCGTGACGTCGGCGAACTCCCGGGTCCCGGCCCGCACGGGGGCGAGGTTGCGGGCGCCCGCCGAGGAGGCGTACCCGGCGAAGTGCTTCAGCGTGGCGACGATCCCCGCCGACTCCAGGCCCCGCACGTAGGCGGCGCCGACCGTGCCGACCAGGTACGGGTCCTCGCCGATGGTCTCCTCCACCCGGCCCCAGCGCGGGTCGCGGACCACGTCCAGGACGGGGGCGAGCCCCTGGTGCACGCCCACCGAGCGCAGGTCCCGGCCGATGCGGCCGGCCATCTCCTCCACCAGCGCCGGGTCGAAGGTGGCGCCCCAGGCCAGGGGGACCGGGTAGGCGGTCGCGCCCCAGGCCGTGAAACCGGCCAGGCACTCCTCGTGGGCGACGGCGGGGATGCCGAAGCGGCCGGCCTCGGCGATCCGGCGCTGGGCGCGGGCCAGTGCCTGCGCGCCCAGCGCAGGGTCCACGGGGGCGGTGCCGAAGGAACGGGTGAGCTGGCCCAGGCCGAGGGTGATCAGCTCGTCCCAGTCGTAGTCCGTGTTCATCTGCTGCTGGTGCGGGGCGACGCCGCCGCCGTCCGTCGCGGCGCCCACCCACACGCCGTACAGCTGGGCGGTCTTCTCCTCCAGCGTCATCCGGGAGAGCAGGTCGTCGACGCGGGCGGCGGCGGGCAGGGTGGGGTCGCGCCAGGGGGCGGTGGTCATGGAGCTCCTGTCAGAGACGTCGGGGGAGGGTGGGTTCACTTGCCGCCCACGCCCATCAGGCCGCCCACGAGGGCGCGCCGGGCCACCAGGTAGACGGCGAAGATCGGGATTCCGGAGAGGACGACGGAGGCGAGCAGGGCGGGGATGTTCACGCCGAACTCGCTGACGTAGTTGAACAGGCCGAGGGTCAGCACGCGCGGGCCGTCGGACTGGGTGAAGATCAGCGGGAAGAGGAAGCCGTTCCAGGCCTGCAGGGCCGAGTAGATGACGACCGTGCTGATGCCGCCCTTGGTCATCGGGATCACCAGCTGGAACAGCATCCGCGTGGGGGAGGCGCCGTCCAGGGCCATCGCCTCGTACAGCTCCTCGGAGATGTCCCGCATGGTGCCGGTGAGGACGAGCACCGACACCGGCATCGCGAAGGCCGCCGTCGGCAGGATGATCGCGAGCAGGCTGTCGTAGAGGTTCAGCTTGGCGATCATCAGGTACAGCGGGACCACGACCGCCTGCGCGGGGATGGCGACACCCAGCAGGAACAGGCGGAAGGCCGCGCTCGACCAGAGGCCGCGGCTGCGTACGGCGACGTAGGCGAGCGGGACGCACAGGACGAGGACGATCGCCACGACGGACGCCGCGACGGTCACCGTGTTGGCGAGCAGGTGGCCGAAGCCGCTGTGCAGGACGGTGTCGTAGTTCTCGAGGGTCGGGCTGGTGGGCGGCTTGAGGGCGTTGTGGCCCAGCGCGTCGTCCTGGCGGGTCAGCGAGGTGGTGATCATCGCGTAGATGGGGATGATCACGACGGCCAGCCAGATGACCGAGCCGAGGCCGGCCAGCGGGTTCGGGCGCCTGGTCCAGTGGCGGCGGCGGTGGGCGGGGCCCGCGGTCACCGGCGGCCCCGCGGTCCGCACGGGGCGGCGTGGCAGCGTATCGTGCGACACCTCGTCACATTCCTTCCCTGGTGCTGCGCATGGCGCCGAAGCCGGTCAGCCGGACCAGCAGCAGCGACAGCACGGTGGCGGCCACGACGAGGAAGGTCGCGACGGCGCTCGCGTAGCCGAAGTCGTAGCTCTTGAAGCCCGCCTCGTACATCAGGTACGGCAGGATCGCGGTGTCCGTGCCGGGGCCGCCCTGGGTCAGGATCAGCACGGTCTCGAAGTACGTCAGCGAGCCGACGACCATCAGCACGGTCGACGTGGTCGCCGTGTTGCGCAGCTGGGGCAGGGTGATCGAGAAGAACTGGCGGTAGCGGCCGGCGCCGTCGATCGCCGCGGCCTGGTACAGGACTTCGGGGATCTGCCGTGCCCCGCCCTGGTAGATCAGGGTGTGGAACGGGATGAACTGCCAGCCGCCGACGAAGACGATCGCGAGGAAGGCACCGGAGGTGGTGCCGAGCGTGTCGCCCCGGATGATGCCGAAGTTGGGGTCGAGCAGGGCGTAGAAGAGCAGCGAGATCGCCGTCGAGGACAGCAGGAACGGCACGAAGAAGACCGCGGAGAGCACGGCCCGGTTGCGCTGCCGGCCCGCCGCCCAGACGCCCAGCAGCAGCGAGACGACGGTCTGGAAGACCCAGCTGACGACGGTCAGCATCACGGTGACCGTCAGGGACTGGGTCAGGCGCGGGTCGTCGATCAGTTTCCGCCAGTTCTCCAGGCCCACCGGTTCGGGGTCACCGAGGCCGTTCCACCGGGTGAACGACAGGTAGAAGGCCAGTGCCATGGGGGCGGCGGCGAAGAACGTGAAGAACAGGACGCCGGGCAGGACCCAGGCGGTGTGCGGACGGCTGGGCCGCGCACCCTTCCCGGTCCTGCCCTTCGCCCCGGTGGTGACCGTGGAGCTCACTTCAGCCCCTTGAGCGCGGACACGAACTGCGCCGGCGACGACTTGCCCACGAACAGCTTGTTGATCTCGGTGAGCATCGGCGTCTGCCAGCTCGGGTCGACCGCCTGGTCCCAGCTGAGGGTGAAGGCCGGGGCCTGCTGCACCATCTGGTACTGGAACCTGGCGTACTCCGGGTTGGGGGAGGAGTCCAGCAGTTTCTCGGCGAGGGTCGTCGTCGGGACGTCGCCGTTGGCGATCAGGTCCTTGGTGTACGCCTCGGAGGCGCAGTCGCGCAGGAAGGCGATGGCCGCGTCCTTGTTGGCGACACGGGCGTTGACCGACCAGTAGTTGGTGGGGTTGCCGACGACGTTGCGGATGTCGCCGGCGCCGCCCTCGTACTGCGGGAACGCGAACCAGCCCAGCTCCTTGCGGGCGAAGTCCGGGAACTTGCCGAGCTGCGTGGGGTACTCCCACGAGCCCATCAGGTGCATCGCCGCCCTGCCCTTGGCGAACACGGCGGGCGCGCCGCCGTTGCTGTACCCCACCGAGCTGTAGCCCTTGCCGAAGGCGCCGTCGTCGATGAGCTGCTTGACCGTCTCGGCGGCCTTGAGGACGGCCGGGTCGCCCCAGCCGGAGGCGTCGCCGTTCTTGATCCTCTCGAAGACCTGGGGGCCGCCGATGCGGTCGACCAGGTACTCCAGCCACATCAGTTCGGGCCAGGTCTCGGCGCCGCCGAGCGCGAACGGGGTGATCCCGGCCTTCTTCAGCTTGGTGTTGATGTCGAGCAGCTGGTCCCAGGTGGTGGGCGGCTGCAGCTTGTGCTCGGCGAACAGCGTCTTGTTGTAGAAGACCATCACGGGCTGCATGCCGCGCATCGGGATGCCGTACATCTTGCCGCCCAGCGAGCCGGAGGCGAGGACGGAGGGCAGGAAGCCGTCCTTGAGGACCGAGTCGGTCCTGATGGTGTCGGTGAGGTCGATCAGCTGGTTGGCCTCCTGGTACGCCTTGATCGAGCCGCCGCCCCAGTTGAAGAACACGTCGGGGGCGTTGGGCGAGCCCATCGCGGTGCGCAGCTTGGCCGGGTAGTCGGAGGCGGGGATCTTCTGCAGCTTGATGCTGCCCTTGGTCTTCTTGGCCGCCGCCGAGGCGTTGAACCGGTCGATCGCCTGGGTCTGGATCTTCACGGCGTCGTCGCCGTACACCATCGCCGTGACGGTGCCGCCCCCCGAACCGCCGGAGCCGCCGCCGGAGCCGCAGGCGGTGAGTCCGGCGGCCGAGACGAGGGTGGTGGCGCCGGCGCCGAGGAACCAGCGCCTGCTGTAGGACTCCATGTGACGGCACCTCTCACGATGTTGTGTTTCCGAATGTTCGTCCGGCCGGTGTGTGCGGGTGGCCCAGGTGTGCGTGGCTGGAAACCGCGCGTAGCCGAATGTTTCGCATGGTGCTTCGAATGTTCCGGGAACTTATGGCGAGCAAGGGGGTTCGTCAAGGGGTTGCGCAGAGATACGATCGCCCGCATGAAACCTCCGAAGCCCGCAGAAACGCAGACCGCCACGCTCGCCGAGATCGCCCGCGAGGCCGGTGTGTCGGCTCCGACTGTTTCGAAGGTCCTCAACGGGCGCGCCGATGTCGCCCCGACGACCCGCAGCCGTGTCGAGGACCTGCTGCGGGCCCACGGCTACCGGCGCCGGCGGGCGGAGGCGACCCGCTCGCCGCTGATCGACCTGGTCTTCCACGAGCTGGAGAGCGCCTGGGCGATGGAGGTCATCCGGGGCGTGGAGAACGTGGCGCGGGACGCGGGGCTGAGCGTCGTGCTCTCCGAGAGCGCGGGCCGGCTCACCCCCGGGCGGACCTGGGCCGACCAGGTCGCCGCCCGCCGCCCGCACGGCGTGGTCCTGGTGCTGTCCGGGCTCGACGAGTCCCAGCGGGCGCTGCTGACCAGCCGCTCCATCCCGTTCGTGGTGATGGACCCGGCCGGTGACCCCGGTGCCGACGTGCCGTCGATCGGCGCGACCAACTGGCAGGGCGGGCTGGCCGCGACCCGGCATCTGGTGGAGCTGGGGCACACCCGTATCGGCGCGATCAGCGGGCCGTCACGGATGATGTGCAGCCGCGCCCGGGTCGACGGCTACCGGGCGGCGCTGGAGACGGCGGGGCTGCCGGTGGACCCGTCGCTGATCATGACCGGCGACTTCCACCACGAGGCCGGCTACCGGCTGGGCCTGAGGCTGCTGGGCCGCGAGGACCGGCCGACCGCCGTCTTCGCGGGCAACGACCTGCAGGCGCTCGGCCTGTACGAGGCGGCGCGCGAGCTGGGGCTGCGGATCCCGGAGGACCTGAGCGTGGTCGGCTTCGACGACCTGCCGGTGGCGCGCTGGGTGGGGCCGCCGCTGACGACCGTGCGCCAGCCGCTGACGGAGATGGCGGAGGCGGCGGCGAAGCTGGTGCTGGACCTCGGGCGCGAGGAGGAGTCGCCGGTGGCGACCCGGGTGGAGCTGGCCACGAGCCTGGTGGTGCGCAGCAGTACGGCGGCGCCGGCGGGGTGAGGCCGGGACGGGACCGGAGGGCTGGGGCGGGGCCGGAGGGCTGGGGCGGGGTTGGAGCGCCAGGACGGGACTGGAGGGCTGGGGCGGGGTTGGAGCGCCGGGACGGGACCGGAGGGCTGGGGCGGGACCGGAGCGCCGGGACGGGACCGGAGCGCCGGAATGGGGCCGGAGCGCCGGGACGGGACCGGAGCGCCGGACGTGTCGAAACTTTCGGAGATGAGATTTTCCGAAGAAAAGCCTCCTGTTGCCATCCCCCTGACGAGCTCTTCCCGACTCGGTCGTATGTTCCTCCCTGTGAGGGGACACAGCAGGGGACATGACAGGGAACGCGACGGGGGACACGGGGGCGGCGAGGAGGCCGGAAGACGGGCGGAGCCGGGGAGTTCGACGCGCTCGGGACGCTCGGGGGCGCTGAAGGCCGTGGGCCTCACCCTGGCCGGAGTCCTGGTGCTGGGCGCCACGGCGGCGGGCTGGGCGTACTGGCACCTGAACGGCAACATCACGGGCGTCGACATCAACAACGCGCTCGGCGACAACCGCCCGCCCAGGACGCTGGCGGCACCCTCGGGGGAGGAGTCCGACCTGCCCGGCGGCGCCCTCAACATCCTGGTCCTGGGCTCGGATTCGCGCAGCGGCACGGAGAACCAGGAGCTCGGCGGCGGCGACAGCGAGGGCGCGCGCTCCGACACCGCGATGGTCGTGCACATCGACGCGGGCCGGACCTCGGCCACCGTGGTGAGCATCCCGCGCGACACGCTGGTGGCACGCCCGTCCTGCCCGCTGGATTCCGGCGGCTGGACGGCGGCGGCGTACAGCGCGATGTTCAACAGCGCCTACTCGGTGGGCGGGCCGGTGTGCGCGGTCAAGACCGTCGAGTCGCTCACCGACGTCCGCATGGACCACTACGTCGAGATCGACTTCTCCGGCTTCGCGAAACTGGTGGACGCGCTCGGCGGGGTCACCGTCACCACCGAGCAGGACATCGACGACGACAAGAGCCACCTGCACCTGGAGGCCGGCACCCACCACCTGGACGGCACCCGGGCCCTCGCCCTCGCCCGCACCCGGCACGGGGTCGGCGACGGCAGCGACCTCGGCCGCATAGAACTGCAGCAGATGCTGGTCAAGGCCATGCTGGAGGAGGTCACCGCCACCGGCCTCCTGAACGACCCCGCCCGGCTCTACCGCGTCGCCGACGCGGTCACCGGCAGCCTGACCACGGACACCGGCCTGGACTCGCTCGCCGAGCTGACGACCCTCGCCCGGAGCCTGAAGGGCCTGCCGGCCGAGAACGTGAGGACGGTGACCCTGCCGGTGGTGACGGCCCCGTACAACCCCAACCGGGTGGTCGCGAAGGAGCCGGAGGCGAGCGAGCTGTGGGAGTCGCTGCGGTGACCGCTCCCGCGTTCCGGGGGCGTCAGCCCGCCGGGTGCCCGAGCAGCATGGCCGGGGCCCCCGCGACGCGGGTGAGGAACACCGTCGCCGTGTTCCTCCCGTGCGGCTTCGGGAGGACCTTGCGGCGCAGCTCCTCCGGCTCGACCGCGGAGCCGCGCTTCTTCACGGTGAGGATGCCGACCTCGCGCTCCCGCAGCAGGGCCCTCAACTTCTTGGCGTTGAAGGGGAGTCGGTCGGTGATCTCGTAGGCGGAGGCGTACGGGGTGGGGCGGAGCCCGTCGGCGGTGACGTACGCGATGGACGGGTCGAGGAGGCCGCCGTCGAGGTCCGCGGCGACCTCGGCCACGAGATGGGCGCGGATGACCGCACCGTCCGGTTCGTACAGGTAGCGCCCCGGCGTGCGGACCCGGGGGTCGGGCAGGCCGCGGGCGCGCAGGGTGCGGGGGCCGGGCAGCAGGGTCGCGCGGACCAGGCCCGGCTCGGTGCCGAACCACAGCACCGCCTCCTTCACGTCCCCGCCGTCGGAGATCCACTCCGCCTCGGCCTGCGGCGGGACCGCCTCGTGCGGGATGCCGGGGGCGATCTTCAGGGCGGCGTGGGGTGCCGCGAGGGCCGTGCCGACGGCCCAGGAGAGCGGGGGCGAGTAGGCCTCCGGGTCGAAGATCCGGCCCCGGCCCCCTCTCCGCGCCGGGTCCACGAAGACGGCGTCGTACGGCGACGGGTCCACCTCCGTCACGTCCGCCTCCCGCACCTCGATCAGACCGGTGAGTCCGAGGGCCTCGGCGTTCGCGCGGGCCGCGGCGGCGGTCAGCGGGTCCCGGTCCACGGCGAGGACCCGGATCCCCGCGCGGGCCAGCGCGATCGCGTCGCCGCCGATGCCGCAGCACAGGTCGGCGACGGAGGCCACCCCCAGCTCCCGCAGCCGCCCCGCCCGGTAGGCCGCCACGCTCGCCCGCGTCGACTGCTCGACCCCGTTCGGCGTGAAGAACATCCGCCCCGCGTCCTCGGCCCCGAACTTCGCCACCGCCCGCTGCCGCAGCCGGGCCTGGCCGAGCGCCGCCGACACCAGCTCGGCGGGGTGCTCGCGGCGCAGCCGGGTGGCGACGGCGAGTTCGTCGGCGGGGTCGGTGTCGCGCACCTCGTCCAGGAGGGCGCGGCCCTCGGGGGTGAGCAGCGAGGCGAAGGCGTGGAGGTGGTCGTTCACCGCCTCATTGTGAGCCAGCCGGTGGATGGTGTGCCTCGGGGCCGCGGTGTCGTTCCGGGTTCCGGGCGGAGGCCTGCGAGGATCCGACGCCATGGGACTAGTAGGACAAAATGACAAAAAGGGCCTCAGGGGGTCCCTGTGCCGCAGGGCGGGGATCCACGGCGGGCTCGCGGTTCTCGTCGCCGCCCTCGCCGCCGCCGCCCTCGCCTCGGGCTGTGCCCGGCCGAGCGCACAGGTGAGTCCGGCCCCCGGCCAGCAGCGCCTCCAGGCGCCGCCGGCCCGTTCCCTGGACTCCTACGCCGACCGCCTGCGCACCTCGTACGCGCAGCGGACGGCCGCCGCCAGGCGCTGGGGCCTGGAACAGGTCCCGCTCACGCCCCCGCCGCCGCCCGCCACGAAACCGAAGGTCACCGCCCGTCCGGGCTTCGAGGTGGAGCACCAGGGGGACTGGGACCTGCCCCCGGTCTTCACCACGGTCCCCACCAAGGACAAGGTCGTCTTCCTCACCATCGACGACGGCGCGGAGAAGGACCCCGCGTTCCTGCGCATGATGAGCGATCTGAAGATCCCGTACACGGCGTTCCTCACCAACTACCTCATCGAGGGCGACTACGACTACTTCCGCAGGATGCAGGCCTCCGGGGTCACCCTCAACAACCACACCCTGCGCCACCTGTACCTGCCGGGCCTGTCCTACGAGGAGCAGCGGCGCGAGATCTGCGACATGCAGGGCATCATGCGGAAGAAGTTCGGCAAGCGTCCGAGGATGTTCCGCCCGCCCTACGGCAACTACAACCAGGACACCCTGCGCGCCGCCAAGTCCTGCGGCATCGAGTACGTGCCGATCTGGAACGAGGAGGTCCACGTCGACCACTGGGAGTTCCGCGAGGACGACCAGCGGCTGCGCCCCGGGGACATCGTCCTCACCCACTTCCGGGGCCCGGGCGAGTGGAACGGCACGATGATCGACGACATGCGCCAATTCCTCGACCACGTGACGGCCAAGGGGTTCGCGGTGGCCCGGCTGGAGGACTACCTGTGACGCCGCGGCCGGCAGGGCCTGCCCGGAGTCTCCCGTCCGCGCCGCGGCGCCGGCCCTCCGGGCGGACGGCGGGAGACTCCCGACGGGCCCCGAGGCCGGGCCGCCTGGCCGCGGTCCTGCTCACGGCCGCGCTGCTGACCGGCCCGACCGGCTGTGCCACCTCCGTCGACCCCATCGAGCGGCTCGGCCGGAAGGCGGCGCAGGGAGTACGGCCGCACCGTCCGGCGGCGGAGCGGCCGTACCGCCGCTGGGGCCTCGTGTCCCCGCTGCCCGCGCCGCCGAAGCCGCCGGCCCGTCCGCCGCGGGCCGCCGGTGCCGCCCGGGCCTTCGGCCCGCCCCCGGTCGTGGACCACGTCAGGACGTCCGACCCGGTCGTCTTCCTCACCTACGACGACGGGGCGGAGAGGGACCCGCGGTTCGTCGACATGGTCCGTGAACTGCGGCTGCCGGTCAGCATGTTCCTCACGGACAGTGTCGTCGGACCGGGGTACGGGTACTTCGCGCACCTGAGGTCGGTCGGCGCGGACCTGCAGAACCACACCCTCGACCACCCCTTCCTGCGCGGCCTGCCCTACGCCGGCCAGCGCTCCGAGATCTGCGGCCAGCGCGACAAGCTCCGCTCCCGCTTCGGCGTCCGCCCCCGCCTCTTCCGCCCGCCCTACGGCAGCTACGACACGACGACCCTGCGCGCCGCCGCCGACTGCGGAGTCTCGGCCGTGGTCCTGTGGCGCGCCGCCACGACCGACACCGGCCTGCGCTTCACCCACGGCCCCCACGCACTGCGCCGCGGCGACATCCTCCTGGTCGCCTCGGACGGCGACGACCTCGCGGGCCCGTCGCTGCGCGAACGCACGACGCGCCTGCTCCGCGAGATCCAGCAAGAGGGCCTGACAGTGGGCCGCCTTCAGGACTACGTCTGATCAACCAGCCCGTCCGGGGGTCCCCCCTGCTCGAAGAGCTCGGGGGAGATCGAGGACGAGGCCGTTCAGGCCGGAGCGGGGGTCCGGGGGCGGCAGCCCCCAGGGCCGGTCACCGCAGCGAGGACCACCTTGCACAGACGTGGGTCAAAAGGAACTTCCCGGCCGACGCGCCACGAGGCAATTGGCACTCCGCTTGACCGAGTGCTAATCGCGGTCATAGTCTCGGCTCTGGCACTCCCCCCTGGAGAGTGCCAACAAAGCGACGGGCAGGTCCGGCACCCGCGACGACGGATCGACCTGGTCGCCACCTCAGACAGTTAACCCCGTGAGATCTCCGAAGGGGGAGGTCGGATCGTGACGACCGCCAGCTCCAAGGTTGCCATCAAGCCGCTCGAGGACCGCATCGTGGTCCAGCCGCTGGACGCCGAGCAGACCACGGCCTCTGGCCTGGTCATTCCGGACACCGCCAAGGAGAAGCCCCAGGAGGGCGTCGTCCTGGCCGTGGGCCCGGGCCGCTTCGAGGAGGGCAACCGCCTTCCGCTCGACGTCAGCGTCGGCGACGTCGTGCTCTACAGCAAGTACGGCGGCACCGAGGTGAAGTACAACAACGAGGAGTACCTCGTTCTCTCGGCCCGCGACGTGCTCGCGATCATCGAGAAGTAAGTCACCTCAGCATCCCCGCTGTGAGCTGCGCCCCTGGCCCCCGCGACCGATAACAGGCCGGGCGCCCGGGGCGCATGTCTTTCCACCAGATTTCCGAGAGGGCTCCCGCTGCCATGGCGAAGATCCTGAAGTTCGACGAGGACGCCCGTCGCGCCCTCGAGCGCGGCGTCAACAAGCTTGCCGACACGGTCAAGGTGACGATCGGCCCCAAGGGCCGCAACGTCGTCATCGACAAGAAGTTCGGCGCCCCCACCATCACCAACGACGGCGTCACCATCGCCCGCGAGGTCGAGATCGAGGACCCGTACGAGAACCTCGGCGCCCAGCTGGTGAAGGAGGTGGCGACCAAGACCAACGACATCGCGGGTGACGGCACCACCACCGCCACCGTGCTCGCCCAGGCGCTGGTGCGCGAGGGCCTGAAGAACGTCGCCGCCGGTGCCTCCCCGGCCGCCCTGAAGAAGGGCATCGACGCCGCGGTCAAGGCCGTCTCCGACGACCTGCACGCCTCGGCGCGCCCGATCGACGAGAAGTCCGACATCGCCGCCGTGGCCGGGCTGTCCGCCCAGGACCAGCAGGTCGGCGAACTCATCGCCGAGGCGATGGACAAGGTCGGCAAGGACGGTGTCATCACCGTCGAGGAGTCCAACACCTTCGGTCTGGAGCTGGACTTCACCGAGGGCATGGCCTTCGACAAGGGCTACCTGTCGCCGTACTTCGTGACGGACCAGGAGCGTATGGAGGCCGTCCTCGACGACCCGTACATCCTGATCCACCAGGGCAAGATCTCCGCCATCGCGGACATGCTCCCGCTGCTCGAGAAGATCATCCAGGCGAACGCCTCGAAGCCGCTGCTGATCATCGCCGAGGACGTCGAGGGCGAGGCCCTGTCGACCCTGGTCGTGAACAAGATCCGCGGCACGTTCAACGCCACCGCGGTCAAGGCCCCCGGCTTCGGCGACCGCCGCAAGGCGATGCTGCAGGACATGGCGGTCCTCACCGGCGCCACCGTCATCTCCGAGGAGGTCGGCCTCAAGCTCGACCAGGTCGGTCTGGACGTCCTCGGCTCCGCCCGCCGCGTCACCGTCACCAAGGACGACACCACGATCGTCGACGGCGCCGGCAAGAAGGAGGACGTGGAGGGCCGCGTCTCCCAGATCAAGGCCGAGATCGAGAGCACCGACTCCGACTGGGACCGCGAGAAGCTCCAGGAGCGCCTCGCGAAGCTGGCCGGCGGCGTGTGCGTGATCAAGGTCGGCGCCGCCACCGAGGTGGAGCTGAAGGAGAAGAAGCACCGTCTGGAGGACGCCATCTCCGCGACCCGCGCCGCGGTCGAGGAGGGCATCGTCTCCGGTGGTGGCTCCGCGCTCGTCCACGCCGTGAAGGTCCTGGAGGGCAACCTCGGCAAGACCGGCGACGAGGCCACGGGTGTCGCGGTCGTCCGCCGCGCCGCCGTCGAGCCGCTGCGCTGGATCGCCGAGAACGCCGGCCTCGAGGGCTACGTCATCGTCTCCAAGGTGGCGGAGCTGGAGAAGGGCAGCGGCTACAACGCCGCCACCGGCGAGTACGGCGACCTGGTCAAGGCCGGCGTCATCGACCCGGTGAAGGTCACCCGCTCCGCCCTGGAGAACGCCGCCTCCATCGCCTCCCTCCTGCTCACGACCGAGACCCTGGTCGTCGAGAAGAAGGAAGAGGAGGAGCCGGCCGCCGCGGGCCACGGCCACGGCCACGCCCACTGAGCGCTCCGCTGAGCTGAGCCACGTCACCGGTGCCCGGTGCCCCCTTGGGGCGCCGGGCACCGGTGTGTTTCGGCGTCTGCCCCGCTGGGGTTTGATGTCGGGTGCGGGTCGTTCGTGGTTGATCGCGCAGTTCCCCGCGCCCCTTGAAAGCAGTTGCCACTGCGTTCCTTGGAAAGGCGCCGCCCTCAGTCCTGGAAGGCGCCGCCCTCAGTCCTGGAAGGCGCCGCCCTCAGCCCTGCTGCCGGACCACGAACCGTACGTTCTCCGCCAGCACCGCCCGTGCGCCCGCCTCGTCCGCCAGCCGGGCCGCCAGGGTGGCCTCCGCCAGCCGCCCGGGCAGGGCCTCGGCGAACTTCAGGCCGCGTACGGCGCGGACGTCGACCTCGGGCAGGGTGAGGCCGGCGCGCGCGTCGGCCAGCGCCGCCTGCCAGGTCTGCGCCGTGAGGTCGTCGCGCAGGGCGATGAACCGGTCGTCCACGCGCCGGTGCGGGACCGTGACGGGGGAGAGGGAGGCCGCCAGGGTGGCGTTCGCCCGGTGTCCCGCCCAGGTCCACCAGCGCACGTCCCCGTCGCCGTCCCGGGTGATGAGCGTGGAGCCCGGGTGGACGACGTGCAGGTGCGCCTCCCGCGCCTCGGCGAGCCGCGCCGTGGCCCGCCGGGTGAGG
>NZ_JUJA01000111.1:35946-41148 GCF_001906585.1 Streptomyces kebangsaanensis
GGCGGGTCGCTGCCGAGCAGCACGTCACGAGCGGCCCGGGTCAGGGCCCGGGAACGGACGCGCACCGGCCCGAATCCGCTCCACTTGGCACGCCCGCCCTCGTCCACCGGCTCCACGAAACAGCGCCGGCGCCGCCAGTCGATGTAGGTGACCAGCCAACTGCGGCCTGCCAGCAGCAGCTTGCGGGGTCCTTCCACCTCCTCGGTGAGCAGGTCGGGGTCGGTGCGGCCGATCTCCGTGCGCCCGCTGAGGACGGTGAACTCGGGGGGCGCGGTGAACGAGGCCGTGAGGTTCATGAAGTGCCGCTGTCCGTAGCGGCGTTCGGCCTCCGGGCCGATGAACAGCGTGCCGCCGTCCCGCTCCAGCCAGCCCTGCTCGACCAGGTGCCGTACGACCGGTTCCGCCGCCGTCCCGAACGGGTTGAGGCCGCCCCACCACTCCTGCCACAGGTTCTCGCCGACGCGGTGCTCCTGCAGGCACAGGGCGAGGATCTGCTGGGCGACGAGGTGGCGGGGGTCGGGCGGCGGGACCACCGGTTCGACCCAGCCCCGCGACCACGCCAGCAGCAGGGACGCGGCCGACAGCAGTCCGGCGTCGTCCAGGGCCAGGAAGAGGCAGTTGCGCGTGGTGCCGGGGCGCCGTCCGGTGCGGCCCAGGCGTTGCAGGAACGAGGCCACCGTCGCGGGGGCGTCGAGCTGGATCACCCGGTCCAGGTCGCCCACGTCGATGCCGAGTTCCAGGGTGCTGGTGGAGACGATCACGCAGTCCCGGGCCTCGGCGAAGGCCGCCTCCGCGCGCCGCCGTTCGTCGGTGGACAGCGAGGCGTGGGAGAGGAACGTGGTCACGCCGCGCAGCCTGAGCTGTTCGCCCAGTTCCTCGACGGTGCGCCGGCTCTCGCAGAACACCAGGCGTTTCTCGCCCCGGTGCAGCGCGGCGATCACGGTGGCCGCGTTGGCGACGGAGCCGACGTAGTCCAGTTCCACGTCTCCCGGCGGCGGGGCCGCGGGGGCACCTTTCGCCAGGGACACCGACTGGCCGCCGGACCCGGCCGCGGGCTCACCCTCCGGCAGGGACACCGACGGGTCACCGCGGCCCGGCTCGGGCAGCGCCACGCCGGGCGCGACGACCCGGCCCGGGCGCCGGTCCCGGCCCGAGCCCTGCAACCAGTCCAGGAGCTGGCGCGGATTGCCGACGGTGGCCGACAGCCCGATGCGCTGCACCGGCCGCCCGACGACCTTCTGCAGGCGCTCCAGCACGGCCAGCAGGTGCCAGCCCCGGTCGTCGCCGGCGAAGGCGTGCACCTCGTCGACGACCACGGTGTGCAGGCCCGAGAAGAACGCCCGGTGGTCCACGTTCACGCTGACGAGCATCGCCTCCAGCGACTCGGGCGTGGTGAGCAGCAGGTCCGGGCGCCGGCCGAGGATGCGGCGGCGCCGGGTGGCGGCGATGTCCCCGTGCCACAGCTCGGCGGTACGTCCCACCCACCCCGTGTACGTCTCCAGCCGCGGGTGCAGGTTGTTGAGCAGTGCCTTCAGCGGGGTGACGTAGACGATGCCCGTGCCCTTCCAGCCCTGCCGCTGCGCCCGGGTCAGCAGCGGGAGGACGGCGGCCTCGGTCTTGCCGCCGGCGGTCGGCGCGAGCAGGACGGCGTCCTCCCCGGCGAGCACCGGCTCGATCGCCTCCTGCTGCAAGGGGCGCAGTGAACGCCAGCCGAGCGAGTTGACGATGTGGTGGACGAGGATCGGATCCAGGAGGTCCAGCGCGTCGGCGCTCACGGCAGGTCCAGCTCCACGTCACCGGCGCTCGCCGCCGCGTTGCGCTCCACCTCGTCGAGTTCGGCGCTGTCGACCGTGAGCGTGTAGTGCGCCCGGGGGTCGAAGTCGTCGAACGTGTCGATCCGGTCGAGGACGTCGGCGACCAGTTTGCGCAGGTACAGGCGGGGCGCGATACCGGCCTTGCCGCCGAGTGAGCCCGTCACCGCCCGCGCCAGCTCGTCGAGGTAGGCGTCGTCGGCCCGCGCGGCGATCCGCCCGGGGTTCCTGGCCGTCGCCGTGTACACCTCGCGCACCTTGCGGCCGAGTTCGCCGAGGGAGGCCAGGTCGAAGCCGGAAAGGCGGAGTTGGACGGCGCGCGGGGAGTCGAAGCGCGGGTCGGTGGTGAAGTCGGTGGCCAGCCGCTGCGCCAGCGGGGCGAGGCGCTGCACGCCCTGCTGACCGTCGTAGAAGGCGGGGGTGCCGGTGATGACCAGGAAGAGTCCCGGGAACCGGCCCGCGTCGATCTCGTCGAGGAGCTGCCGCAGCGCGTTCAGCGACTTCTCCCGCACGTCGCCGCGCACCCGCTGGAGCGTCTCCACCTCGTCGAGGACCAGGAGCAGCCCGGGGTGCCCGCAGTCCCGCAGCACGGTCAGCAGCCCCTGCAGGAAGCCGAGGGCGCCGAAGTGGTCGAGGTCGCCGCGCACTCCGGCCGCGCGTTTGGCGGCGGCGGCCACGGACCTCTGCCCGCCGAGCCAGGCGATCAGCGCCTCGGCGCGCGCCCCGTCACCGGTGGCCACCGCGTCGCGGTAGCCGCGCAGCGCCGCGGAGAAGGCGGGGGTGGTGCGGGCGACGTCCGCGAGCCGCCGCTCCAGCAGCTCGTCCACGGCCCGGCCGAGCCCCTGCTCGTCGTCCTCCTCGACCTCCCCGGCGTCGAGGACCTCCTCCTCCAGCGCGTAGAACCAGGAGTCGACGACGGCCCGCAGGGCGGACGGCGGGTGGGTGGCGGTGGTCAGGCGTTCGGCGAGGCGCCGGTAGACGGTCTCCAGGCGGTGCAGCGGGGTCTCCGTCTCGGAGATCTGCACCTCGCTGACGGCCAGCCCGCGCCGCTTGGCCCGCTCGGCGAGCCAGCGGGCGAAGAACGTCTTGCCGGAGCCGTACTCGCCGCGCAGCGCGTGGAAGGCGGAGCCGCCGCGGGCGACGGTGTCCAGGTCGTCGTCCAGGGCGTCCGCGAAACGGTCGAGGCCCACGGCGAACAGCCCGAGCCCCTGCTGCGGCACGGTGCCGCGACGCAGCGCGTCGACGACGTCCCGGGCCCGCGCGGCGCTGACGCCGGGTGCCCCGGAGCCGCCCGGGGTGTGTGCGGCGGTGGTGCTCATGAGCCGGTGCCTCCGGTGAACTGCTGCCGCAGCAGCTCCTTGTCCAGGTGGACGGTGCGCCCGGACTCCGTCAGCTGGAGCACCGGGTAGCCGTCGATGTTCAGCAGCCGCTCCAGCACGGTGACGAACCGCTCCGGGTTGCGCTGCGACTTGCCGGTGGCGGCCTGCGCGGCGGCGGCGACCGCGGCCGGGGACAGCTTGCCGCCGGCCGTGAGCAGGGCGTCGAGGGCGGCGGCCACGGCCGTGTCGCCCGGCGGCAGCCGTACGAAGTCGCGCTGGGCCCGGTACGGCGCGCTGCGCACCGTCTGCTCGCCGGGGCTGCCGTGACCGTCCTGCGGGAACAGGCTCTCGGTCTGCGGTTCCGGTTTCCTGCCCCGGCCGCGGGCCGCCGGTTCGGGCGCCTGCGCGGGTGCGGGTTCCGCTCCGGCGCGCCACCACTCGGGGACGGTGTCCTCGGCGGGCAGCACCGTCCACCCCGCGGGGATACGGCTGTCGGAGGGGACGAAGGCGAGGACGGGCACGGTGACCTCCGCGAGGGAGGCGCCGCCGTGGTAGCCGGCCTGGCGGGAGGTGTAGCGCAGGTCGTCGCGCCAGGCGGCGGTGATCCGCCCGTCGGCCGCCCGGACCCGGGGTCCGGTGAGCCCGACCTCGCCCGGTCCGGCCGCGCCGGTCCGCCAGCGGGCGCCCTGGACCCCCTCGGCCACCGTGGGCCCCGCGTCGCGCGGAGTGCGGTCCAGGACGTGTCCGTGGTCGGACACGAGCAGGACGGGCCGTCCGGCGCCGCGGGCCGCGTCGAGCAGATCGGCCAGTTTGGCGATGTCCCCGATGCCCCACCGGGCCCGCCCGCTCTCCCGGCCGTCCGCGAGCGCGTCGTCGATGGTGTTCACCACGACCCCGACGATCCGCTCCTCGTGGGCGAGTTCCTCCAGCAGGGCGGGTGCCAGCCGGTGCCCGGCCGTCCCCTCGTAACCGCCCTTGTGGAAGAGGACCGCTTCCCGCCTGCGCTTCTTCCAGAAGACCGTGAATCCGGCGCGCTCCGCCTCCTGCCCGCCGTCGGCCGCCGTCCCGCTGAGCAGCGAGGCCCGGCTGACGCGCGTGACCGTCGGCAGCATGGCGACGGCGGCGAGACGCCCGGGCGACCGCCCGCCGGTACCGGCCGGAACCGGGACGATCTCCGTCCAGGCCCGCCGGTCGAGCCCGGCCGCCAGCTCCACGGCGACGTCGGCGCTCATCCCGTCCAGCACGAGCACGAGCGGCCGCCCGCCGTCCCGGGCGAGCGGCGCGGCGGCCTCCGCGAGCACGTCCTCGATCAGCAGCGCCCCGCCCGGCGCCTGCTGGGAGGCGGCCTCCGTCCAGGTGGCCAGCACCGACGCGAACTGCTCGTCGAGCTGCTGCCGCCGGGCGCGCACGCGACCGATGAGCCGGTGGTACGCCTCCCCGAGCACACTGTCCCGCGAGGCGTCGCCCTCGGCGAGGACGCCGACGGCCAGATCCACCCACCCGGTGGACGCGAGATGGTGCCGCACCCCCTGACCGACCGAGGCCACGACGGGCGCCGGGGCGTCGAGCCAGCGCAGCAGACGTACGGCGGTACGGGCGCGCTCGGTGGAGTCGGCGTACAGGCCGGCCAGCTGATGGTCCCCCAGCTCGCGCAGGGCGGCCTGGGCGGCGGCCGGCCGCCCGTCGAGCGCGGCGCCCAGCGCCCGCAGCCGCGTCCGGTACCCGGAGGGCAGCAGCCGGTCCCCGGCGAGCAGCCCGGTCAGCCGCGCACGGTCGGCGAGCTGGTCGGCGCGTTCCAGTACGGCGGGCACGCGGGCGCGCGCGTCGGCACCCGCCGGGCCACCGGCCTCCGCCTGCGCGATCCACCGGGTGAGCACACCGGTGGCGGCGGCCGCGTAGGGCGCGAGCGCGTCGAACGAGCCGAGCGCACTGCCGAAGAGCGTGCCGAGCGCGAACCCGGCGTCGGCGGCGGCCGGACAGCCCAGCGCCGCCGCGGCGAGCGCGCCGAGCGGCAGGGCGTCCGCGCCCCGCCCGTCGGTGGCCAGCGCCAGCAGCGTGGGCGCGGCGGGCCC
>NZ_JUJA01000111.1:41164-48154 GCF_001906585.1 Streptomyces kebangsaanensis
CAGCCACTCGGTCAGACCGGCCCGCTCCGCTTCGGGCAGCTCGGCGAACCGGCGCGGCCCGGCCGGGGTCCGGCTCCAGTCGAAGAGGGTGTCGGCGTCCAGGTCCAGCGAGTCGGAGCCGGTGTCCCCGAGCCCCACCCGCGCGGCCAGCAGGGCCCGCAGGGCCCGGTCGCGGGTGAGGACGGCGCCGACCCGCGGCCAGCCGCCGGGCGGCTCGGCCTCCAGCAGCGCGTCCAGCAGCCAGTGCTCGCGCACCATGCGGGTGTCCAGGTCGGCCGCCCCGAACAGCTGCTTGACGATGTCGGCGCGGTCCACGGCCAGCGGGCGGCGGCGCACCGCGTGCCCGCGCAGGTCCCAGCCGAGCTGGTCGGCGGGGACCTTGCCGGTGACGACGAGGACGCTGTCCCCGCCGGGGTCGGTCTCGGTGGTGTGGTGTCTCCAGGCGTCGGCGATGCCGAGCGGCGAGTCCTGGTCGGTGACGTGCACCCGGCGGGCGGCACCGTCGACCTGGACGGTGAACTCCCGTTCCGCGTCGCCACCGGCCCACACGGCATCGACCAGCACGAGCCGCCGCCCTTCGGCGCGCGGCAGTTCCGTCTCCAGCAGCACTTCGACGGCACGCCGTCCGGCACCGGGCCGCCCCGCCCTCACCGCGCGACTCCGTGCCGGTCAAGGGGCGCGGGGAACCGCGCGACCAGCCCCCCACGCACCCGCACCCGACGGGCGAACCCGTCCCCACCCCCAGGGGGTTCGGGGGCGAAGCCCCCGAGGGACGGGAACGGGCAGGGGCGGCGGGGGCGAAGAACCCTGTCCCGCACGACGACGGCCATCAGCGAGCCCCCTCGTCGTCCACGACCGCACGCCAGGTGATCTCCACCCCGGCGTGCGGATGCGCGGCACGGAACGCCGCGATCTCCTCCCGCACGGCGGCCAGCCCGGTCACCAGCTCGTCCTCCAGCGCGGTGGTCCCCGCCCCCGCGGCGACCACCCGACGCCCGGACCGAGCGGGCCGCGCGGGCTCACCGGCGGGCACACCGCTCCCACCGTCCGGCAGGACGTCCGCGTCCCCGGGCCGGTCCTCCGGATGGCGCGTGGCCACCTCCGGCTCCGTCACCCGCACGTCCTGCGGCCCCGGCGGAGTCGTCGGCCGCCGCGGTTCGACGAACGCGTTCTCCACCTGGAGGGCCGCGTTGATGATCGCGTTGGCCTGGTCCCGGACCCCGTCCAGCACCTGCACCAGGGACCGCTCGAACTCGGACGCCCGCGCGGTCCGCGCGATCTCGGCGAACAGCCGCCGCGCCCGGTCGCCGACGCCGTCCTCGCGGGAGGTCAGCCCGTGGACGTTCCTGAGCGCGGGCCAGTCCGTGCCGTCCAGCGCCCGCAGCACCTCCCCCGCGCTGCCCATGGCGGTGTTCAGGTCCCGCTCCCCGGCGGTCAGGGACGCGGCGGCCAGCTCGCGCACCAGCGCGGTGGCGTCGCCGCCGTGCCGGGTGAGCCGGGCCAGCAGCCCGGCCGCCTCGCGCAGGATTCCCGTACGCGGCGCCGTCTCGCCCGGCGTGTCCAGACCGAGCAGCGGCGCGTGCCGCTCCAGCGAGGCCCGCACCCCGGCGACGTCCTTCTCCCACGCCTCTGCCCTGGCGCGCAGCTCGTCGGCGAGCCGGTTGACGTTGCGCGCGTACAGCGCGGGTTTGACGGCGACGCCGAACAGCCGCGCCGCCCGTTCCCGGGCCGCCGCGTACTCCTCCTCGCCGGGCAGCGGCTGCGCGCGCAGCGACCAGCCCGGCCCGATCTCGCCCAGCGCGGGCGCCTCCCGCTCCGGCCCGCCCTGGAACACCCACGCCCGGTCGTCGAGCAGCGCGTACGCGGCGATGAGCAGGTTGCCGGTGAGCTTGTCGAGCCCGCCGTACCCGAGGTCCCTGGTGATCCAGCCGCGGATGTCCTCGACGGCGAGGTCGCCGCGCTGCTGGTGTGCGGCGGCGGCCTGGTTGATCCGGGTCCGCCAGTCCTGCCGCATCACGAGCGGCCCTTCGTGGACCGTGCCGAGCTCCAGCGGCTCCACGATCCGCTTCACCGTCTTCAGGTGGTGGCTGTCGACGTTGTTGGCCCGGCCGCCCTCGTCCATCGCCCGGGTGATCCACTCCAGCGCGGTCCGCAGTTCCCCGGCGTTGACCGCCTTCCGCTGCCCGTTGCGGTCCGGCCCGAAGTCGGGGTGCTTCGGGTGGAGCGCGGAGAACATGCCGTCGGCCAGGTGCAGCACGTTGGCCTCGAACCCCTTGCCGCCCTCCTCCCTCGGCTGCGCGAACTCCGGCTGCAAGGACAGCACATGGCGCCCGTCGGGCACCTCCGGCCCCGGGTTGGAGTCGGTCGGCCGGGCCAGCCCGTACACCTCGGCGAGCGCCCCGGTCAGCTGGTCGGTGAGGGTGTCGCGGGCCACCTCCAGCTGCCGTTTGACCTTGGCGCGGTCGTCGGGCGGGAAGTTGCCGGTGTAGTCGGCGAGCCGGTCGCGTTCCAGCAGGAAGTTGATCCGCATCAGCCGGCCGAGCTGCGCCCGCCGCTGGTCGGAGAAGAAGTCGGTCAGCCACACCAGCGTGGGCGCGGTGACGCCGTCCTTCCGCAGCTGCTCGACGCGGTGGTAGTCGTCGCTCGGGTAGTGGTCGCCGTCGTCGAAGGGGTAGTCGACGACGAACCGCACGGTGCCGGACGTGGCGGGCGTGAACTGCTCGTCGGGCAGGTCCGCCCGGTCGCGCACGTTGCCGAAGACGAACTCGGCGACGCGCCGGGTGCCCCGCCAGACGATCTCCTTCTCGGCGACGAACTGCCCGTCGCGGACGCCGATCGCCTCCCACAGCCGGTCCCGCAGCCACACCCGCCGCACCCCGGCCTTGTCCTCCTCGGCGACCGCGTCGAGCAGCGGCTCGATGTCGAGGTCGGACAGGTGCAGCGAGAACACCGGGTCCGCCTCGCCGTCCGAGCGCACCTCGGAGGGGAACGCGGCCTGCAGGTCCCGCATCCGCCGTACGACGACGTCCCCGGCGGGCACGGTACGGGACCGCACCGACCCGTGGTTCAGGGCGGCGAGCCGCGCCCCGGTGAGCCGCCGCAGCGCGGGCACGTCCGGCGCGAGGGCGCCCAGCAGCAGCGTCTTCACGAACCGGTCGTCGGCCCGGAAGTCGGCGTGCGTGTCGGAGCCGTACTTCTCCAGCAGGTGGCCGCGGGCCTTGGCGTGGAACTTCACCGCCGCCTCCGACTCCCGCTTGAGCTTGTCGGTGAAGGCGGCGCCGGTCCCGTCGACCAGCACGTTCCACAGGTCGCCGAGCGGGATGAGCTGCCCGACGGCGGCGTCGGCGTTCCTCTCCAGCAGTTGCTGCACGAGCTTCAGACCGGTCCGCTCCCGCTGGAGCGCGCCGGAGAGCGCGACCAGCACGTTCAGCAGGGCCGGGGAGAGCGGGTAGACGGCCCGGAAGTCCGTCCAGTCGGCGTGCGTGGCGCCGCTGCCGTCCAGCAGGATGTCCTTCACCTGCTGGCCGGTCCGGTCGATCTTGGCGAACTCCGCCTCCAGCACCGCCTCCTTGCCGGGCAGCGGCTTCAGCACCCGCTCCTTGATGATCTCCGGCAGGTTGCGGTCCTCCAGGTCGATGGTGTCGAACCGCTCGTTGAGGTACTCCAGCGCCTGTTCCATCGCCTTGACGTCGGCGCCGAGCACGTCGGTGCCGACCAGCTGGGACAGGTCGCGCTGGCGGGAGATGAACGACACGATCGGCACCGGCCGGTCCGCGTCGCCGGACTCGATCAGCTTCACCAGCTTCTGGATCTCGCTGTTGACGAAGGTGCGCTCCTTCATGTGCGCCTGGAGCCACAGCACCAGCTCGTCCAGGAACAGCACCACGCCGTCGTAGTCGAGCGAGCGGGCGTGCCGGCTGATCGCGGACAGGCCGTTCTCCAGCGGCACGTACTTGGCGGCGTCCCCGCGCGCGCTCTCCGCGTAGGACCGCATCGGCCCGGTCAGCAGCGCCGACTCCAGCCGCTCGCGGCGCGGGTCCCCGGCGGGCGCGGTGAACGCCTCGTCCAGTTCGGCCGGGGTCCACGCCCCGCCCGCGCCGATCACCTGGAGCTCGTCGTCGTCCTCGTCCGCTCCCGTGCCGCCGCCGCTGTCGTCGGGCAGCAGCCGTACGAAGGCGTCGTCGCCGAGCTGCTCCCGCATCCGCCGGGCGTCGGCGAGCATGGCGTCGGACCGGAACACGGTCGGGGTCGGCGCGTCCGGGTGCAGCTCGCGCACGGTCCGCACGTATCCGCCGAGCAGCGCCTCGTCCAGGTTGGCCGCGCCCACCAGGTGGTACGGCACCATGAGGAACCGCTTGCCGCGCAGCCACTCGTCGTGCTCGGCGATGACCTCCCGCAGCCGCGGCTTGGCCCGCGCCGCCGGCTCCCCGTTGAGGACGGCGTGCAGCACGGTCAGGAAGTGGCTCTTGCCGGCGCCGAAGGAGCCGTGCAGGTAGGCCGCGTACGACGCGCTCTTCCGCACCGCGCCGCGCACCAGCTTCAGCGCCTTGTCGAACTCCTCCCGGAGCTGCGGGGTGACCACGTACTCCTCGACCCGCCCCGCCGAGCGCCCGGTGAACCCCTGGGACAGCTCGACCTTGAAGTCGCCGGCGTAGACGTCCTCCTTGATGTCGAGTACGTCCCTCAGTACGACGGTCCCGCCGCTCCTGGCCATCAGCCGCTCCCGCTCCCCACAGCACACGCCCGGCCACCCCCGCGGCCGGGCTTCCTCGGGGGCCCGCGTCGGTGAACCCGCGCCCCATGCACAACTCCTCCATATCGTGCCAGCTCGGGCCGGGGCAATGGGCCGGGGTGGGCGGGCCGGCCGGTTCCGGAACGGGGGGCTCAGGTCGCGGACGCGCTGCCCTCGGCCCCCGGTGGCCGCCCTCCCCCTACGGCGGCGAGGTCCGGGCCGGCCCCCATGGTGGGCGCGATCACCGCCCAGACCGTCTTCCCGGGCGCGCCCCCGGCCCGCTCGCACACGCCCCAGTCCACGGACAGCGCGGCCACCAGGAGCAGCCCGCGCCCGCCGTCCGCCTCGCCGTCCGTCTCCCCGCCGACCGGCCCGGTGCGGGGCCGTCGCTCACCGCGGGTGTCGCTCACCTCGACCCGTACGCGCCCCTCGCCCTCCCTGCTCAGCCGCAGCTCGGCGTCCCGGCCGGGGACGCGGCCGTGGGTGACGGCGTTCGCGGCCAGCTCGGCGACGACCAGTTCCACGGCGTCGTGGACGGGCGTGCCGTAGCCCCACCCCCAGGCGTCCACCTGGTGGGAGGCGAGACGCCGGGCGAGCCGGGCGCCGCGCGGGGAGGCGGTGAAACGGAGGGTGAGGACCGGCTGCTCGGCGGCCGGACGCAGCGGTGGGCGCTGCCGGTCGGGGGTGCTCGTCATGGACCGAAGATCTCGTGCCCGGACCTCCCCCCACCAGGTATGACACCCGCACGGGCGGGATCTGTCGGGGCACCGGGCGACCGAGTCGGGCCTGTAGGGGTGCCGGGACCGTGCGACAGGTCCTGCGGACCGTTCCGTCCCTGACGGGGCGTCGGCGAGGCTGCCTCAGCGGCGTCGGAAGCCGAGCGGGTCCGCCGCACCCCGGCCCACCTCGCGCCCGGTGTCCTGGTCAGGCCGAGGTGTCCGACGGGGACTCGCGGCCTCGGGTGCGCAGCTGCTCGTTGATGCGCTGGGCTTCTTCGAGCTGGTCCTCGAGGACGATGATGCGGCAGGCGGCCTCGATGGGGGTGCCCTGGTCGACGAGTTCACGAGCGCGTGTGGCGATGCGCAGCTGGTAGCGGGAGTAGCGGCGGTGGCCGCCTTCCGAGCGCAGGGGAGTGATCAGGCGGTGTTCGCCGAGGGCGCGGAGGAAAGCCGGGGTGGTGCCGAGCATCGCGGCGGCCCGGCCCATGGTGTAGGCGGGGTAGTCGTCGTCATCGAGGGGGATGGCGGGACGGGAATCGGCAGGGAGCATAGACCTCTTCTTTCGGGGACGCGTCGGGGGGCCCGGGTGCCGTACCGGCACCCGGGCCCCGAGCTTTCAACACCATCTACCGGCACACTGTGCCGGCCTTCTTCGTCCGCAGGGTCCACCCGGGAGGGCGGGGCTGCGGGGATCGCGGATGCGTGACCGGGGACCACCTTCCAATCCGGGGCCTCTGCGGTACCCGGGCGGACTTCTTCCTCGCCCGGGCGATCCTGGATGGCGTTCTGCTCCTTACCTTCGGTTTCTCGGTTGTACTGCTGGATACCGCGGGTACTGCTCACGGCCCTCCTGGGGCCGTGTCCTGCTTGACTTGCTCGCACGGCAGTTCGTGTCTGCCGCGCCCTCTTCGACTTCCTGGCTACGACAGAAACAATAACCCTGTGACGAGTCAATGTCTACTCTCGTCATGACAGTTTTTCTTCGTGGCCGATGTGCGGACTCCTGCCGCGCGTGCTCTCGGAAGACTTCTGCCCCGGGTTGAGTCCCGGCCCGGCGGGCATGTGCCGAGCCGGGCGGCACAACCGACTCGGGACAGCCGTGCCGTGATCAACGGCTCTGGCGTCGACCGACGTACGGCCGCTGTGCGCCACCTGGCGGCACCGGGGGCAGCGTGTCTCGTCACCGACCGGACGGAACAGCGTGGCCTGCACGTGGTCGCCCTCGCACTCCCGCAGGGTGGCGAGCCGAGGCGAGAGGCGGGTGGGGTGGTCCTGACCGGGTTCGTGGGTGGGGCGTACGGCCACGGTCTCCTGTGCGCGGTGGGGGACGGGCGGGTCCGGCGGGGGCGGTACGTCGCGGAGGAGGTAGCGCAGCAGGCCGCCGGGGCGGTGGACCGGGGTGCCGTCGGAGGGGAGGCCGCGCAGGAGGTGGGTGCGGACGGCGGCGGGGGTGTGTCCGGCGGCGAGCCAGCGGGCGGTGAGCTGCGTCAACTCGTCGTGCATGCCACGGGGGATGCGGCGGAGGTCGGGGGAGAGGTG
>NZ_JUJA01000111.1:48189-72134 GCF_001906585.1 Streptomyces kebangsaanensis
GCCTGGTCGGTGACGGGGTCGGGTTCCGGCCGGGGCTCGGGTCCGGGCTGGGGCTCGGGCGCGGCGGGATGGTGGGAGGTGTTTTCCCCAGGGTCTTTCCTTGGATGACCGTCGGTGGGCCGAGGAGTCGGGACACCGACGGCCGGATTACGGCGACCCGGTGCGACCTGCGGCGACACGGGATTCGCCGAGGTGGGGGTGGGTGCGGGTACGGGTGCGGGTGCGGCGGCCACGGGCGTCTGCGCGAGGATCTTGGCGGCCTCGCCGGGGTTCAACGGCACGTTGGAGACGAGCTGTTGGGTCACCCAGAGGCCACCGGGCACCTGCACGCGCCGCTCGTGCACGAAGCCCTCTTCCTTGAACTGGCGCTTGGCGCGGGTGAAGGCGGTCGCGCCGATACGGGCGCGTTCGGCGGTGCGCGACAGGGACTCGCGCGCTCCCTGCGGGAGGGAGAGCTGCCAGGTCAGGAGACGGACGGCGTCCGAGGACAGACGAGGGTGCCGAATGATGTCGTGGGAGAACTGCGTGAAGGCGCGCGGGGGCGCGATACAGTGCCGGTAAATCACGGTGGAGTCCTGTTCCACTGGTGGTTCAGGCCCTCGCGGACGGCGGCTACCGTCCCGGGGGCCGTCTTCGTGTGCGCCCGGCTAGGCGCTCGGAAGACGTGCTGTCGAGGTGACCGTACCGCACGGAGCGTGTGCGTGTGGACGCGATGAGTGAAGAAAGCTTTCGCGTGCGGCGTTCACCCGTACGAGGCAAATTGCCCTGGTCGGAGCGTGGTTGACGCTCGCGCGTCCTACTGTGCAATCACAGCGGGTGATGGGCACGGGACCGAGGGGGCGAGGCGGATGGAGTCGGGTGCGGACTCGGGCGCGGGTGCGGCCGCGGAGGCGGACTCCAACGGGGGGTTCCTGCGCTGCTTCGGTCGCCAGGTGAAGCTCTTCCGGGAGATGGCCGGTCTGACCCAGGCGCAGTTGGGCAAGCGGGTCGGGTACGGCGAGGCGCAGATCGCGGCGGTGGAACAGGGGCGGCGGATCCCGAAGCCCGAGCTGATCGACGCGCTGGACCGGGAGACGGGGGCGCGGGGGGTGTTGATGGCCATGAAGAAGGAGGTGGCCAAGGCGCGGTATCCGTCGTTCTTCCGGCAGTACGCGGAGTTGGAGGCGGAGGCGGTCGAGCTGCACGCGTACTCGAACCACGCGGTCAAGGGGCTTGTGCAGACGGAGGAGTACGCGCGTGCGGTCTTCCGCATGTGGCGCCCTCTGCTGGACGAGGAGACGATCGAGCAGCGTGTGGCCGCCCGCATGGAACGGCAGAAGTTCTTCGCGCGGCGTCCGGCCCCACTGCTCAGCTGCGTGATCGACGAGCATGTGCTGCGTCGTCCGTTGGGTGGGGCACAAGTTCTTCGTGGCCAACTGGAGCAGCTTCTGATCTACGGACACCAGCGCAACGTGGAGATGCAGGTCATGCCGACAGGCCGTGAGGAACACGCCGGTTTGGCCGGGCCATTGACATTGATCCACGCGAGCGATGAGCGCAGGATGGCCTACGTGGAGGTAC
Source organism: Streptomyces kebangsaanensis (assembly GCF_001906585.1). Lineage (GTDB taxonomy): Bacteria > Actinomycetota > Actinomycetes > Streptomycetales > Streptomycetaceae > Streptomyces > Streptomyces kebangsaanensis. Next base: position 49,750 of record NZ_JUJA01000111.1, read on the forward strand.
AGGGACTGAGTGCCCTGCACACCGAGCCCAAGAAGGTCAGCCCGCTGGAATCGACGTATGGCGTGCTCCGAGCCCAGGCGCTGAATCCCAGGGAGTCGCTGATCTTCATCGAGAAGTTGTTGGGAGAGCTATGAAGGCAAGCAGCCCCGAGCCTGCCGTCGGCGAACTGCACTGGTTCAAGAGCAGCTACAGCGCGGGCGACGGTGGAGACTGCGTCGAGGTCGCGGACGCTGGCACGGCCGTATTGGTTCGCGACTCCAAGCGGCCGGACGCGGCGGTTCTCAACGTTCCCGCTGGCCAGTGGACGGCGTTCGTGCGGATGGCCGTACGCGGTTGATGTGAGCGAGGGGCGGTAGGGAGCCGTGTCGCTCCCTACCGCCCCTCACTCATGTCCGTAGGCCGGTCACTCGCTCTTCTTCTGGCGACCGCGAGTCTTCTTCTCGGGACGCCAGTTGACGAGGTCGGACTCGGAGAGCTGGCGTTCCGTACGGCCCGTTTCGAGGGCGGCCTGGAACTCCTCGGCGGGGTTGCCCTCCCACTCCTCGTCGTACTCGCCGTACCACTGGTGGACCCAGGGCAGTACCTCGCGCAGACCGGCGAGGAGAGGCACGAAACGGGGGTCCTCCTTGGCCCAGCCGCCGTTCTCGACGCGGTCGCGGATCAGGCTGACGAGGGCGTCGGCCTGGTCGCGATGGTTCCAGCCGGCCCAGCCGAGTAGCAGGGAGCCGTCGGCCTCGGGGAAAGCGCCGGGGTAGGAGATGAACCGCTCCTTGGGCACGTCGAGCCTGCCACGGTGGGACCAGTAGGAGTGCTTGAGGAAGTCTGCGCTGGTGTACTTCGGCGGTACCTTGATGTCGAGCCGCTGTCCGGTCCGGTCCTCTTCACGCTGTTGCTCCCAGACCTGCTCCCACTGGGAGCGCTTGCGTAGACCGGAGTCTTTGTGGCGCAGGGCGGCGAGGTAGGGCACGTGCTCGGGCTCGATCACGGCGGCCAGGACGGTGGCCAGGGAGGCGTCACGCTTGCCGAGGTGGTCGGCGGCGTAGAGCGTGGCGATGGCCTGCACGTCCTTGTCGTGGCGCAGCTCGTCGGCGAGCTGGTTGATGGTGAGCGGACGTGGCACGGTGAACCCGTCCCGTTCCTCGAACCACAGCTCCTCGCGCTCGGCGGCGTCGAGTAGCCAGTTCCGAATCGCGGCGGCCTCGCGCTTCTCCCAGGTCTCGGTCGACCATCGGCGCTTGTACTCGGGCTGCTCGATCAGCCGGATGTCCTTGTTGGCCTCGATCAGATCGATTCGGGCTTGCACAACCTTGCGGTACGCCTCAGGCCATGCAGTGGGGATCTCGGTGACAGGAGTGGACCCATGCCGCTCGAACCAGACGGTTTCGGCACCACTGCGAGCGAGCACGATCTCGAACGCCCGCTGCCCGAGGGCGACTTCGGGAATGTTGGCATCGGCATCCAGAGGGATGGTGGTCCGGGCGACCTCGTCGGCGCTGAGTAGCCCGTAGGCCCCGTAGACGGTCCAGTCCAGTTCTTCCTGGAAGGCGACCATGCGGAGCCGAGTCTGTTCCTGAGCGCGTCGAGCGCCGTTCAGCGCCTCACGTGTAGGAGTATCCGCTCGGAACAGCGCGGACGGCTCGTGCGTCTCGAATTCCGCGGCGAGCGTGTCGAGTTTGCATGCCAATGAAGGGTGGAGGCCATTCGGGATGGGAAAGCTCTGCAGCTTTGTGACCGAAAACTCATAAAATCGCTCCCACTCGTCGTGCATGAAACCGCCGGTGCCTGACTGGCTTCCCTTGTCGTGGCAGACCTGCTTGAGCCAGAAACAACTGGTCGAGGAATTCAGCGCTCCCAGCAACTCCAGATGTTGATCCTCGTTCGCATCTTTGGGTAGTTTGATAACCGGCGCAGAGCGGTTGAAGACATTGCCGCCCCTGTCAAGGGTAAAGTGATTGTGAGTACCGAAAAACCCAAGGGCGATCGAGGTTGGCGTCTCGTACTTCTTGGGGAAGAACATCGAGTATTCGAACCATTGGAGTCCGCGTTCGAGTTGGGTCTTTCCGTATGCGACTCGTTCGCGAAGGATGACGCGGCTCGGCCAGAGGAAGCGTTCGATATTTTCGTTACTGCGCGCCTCGAGTGTGGTGCTGTCATACGGCCAAAGGCCCGCGATTGGCGCGTCGTAGCCGTAATCTCGAATGTTCTCTGACTCGAGGAGGGTGCGCTGAAATTGAGCTGCAATACCGTGCCTGCGAAGTGCGCCCGCNCGTGACCCGGTACGCGCTATCTTCACGTGTCACTGCGCCAGAGCCGATCTCGATACCTAGCCCGGAGAGCGGCGTCGTACCCTGCTCGATCTTCTCCTTCAGCGGTGCCGCCCCGCCGCCGCTGAGCGCCCAAGGATGGCGCGCAAACCGGCTTCGGTCGGCATCTTCAACGGAGATCCATTCCGACTCGCTTCCGGGGGAGCCGTGCTGTTTGGTGATCGCCTGCCAGACGAGACCATTGTGCGGGTCAGTTGGTTGGCCAGGCTCACCCCGAACGCTCAAGACTGCCCGCAGAGCATTTCCCTGTCGCGGCACCTGATTCCGCCCCGCCAAAATAACCGTAGGCGTCCCATGTCCCGGAATGTAGGCCCCCGACGTATCAATCACATGCGTAAGGTCAACCCGCGGAAAGAACTCCTCAATCAGCTTCTTCCCGAACTCCCTCTTCATGAACGAGTTCGCCGTGATCTGCCCCGTGAACCCCCCGTCCCGCCGACTACCCCCCGCCCGAATCGCCAGCTCAAAAATCCTTTGCGCGAACGGCACCGACAACGCGTACTGCCGATAACACGCGTCGTACGCGGCCTTGTAGTTCTTGTTCTCGTTCGCGTCCTTGACGGTGATGTACGGCGGATTCCCCACCACCACGTGGTACGAGTCCCGCCCGAGCAGATCTACCTCCCGGGCGTACCCCTCCACATCCTCCGTCCGGTAGTAGAACGGCTCGTTCTCCGCGAACAGCGTGTCCAGCGACTCGGTCACCGTCTCCGCACCGCGCCCGTGCAGCAGGGAGTCCCCGACCGCCACCCGGATCGGCAACTCGGGCGCCGCCCCCAACTCCCGTACTCCACAAGCCTTCAGCGCCGCCACCAGCAACCGGAACCGCGCGATGGCCACAGCGAACGGGTTCTTGTCGGCGCCGTGCACGGACTCCAGCGCCCGCCGCACCAGCACCCACGCCTCGGTGCCCGGCTCGGCCTCCCGCCACTTGTCCAGCAGCCGCTGGAACAGCCCCAGCAGGAAGTGACCGGACCCGCACGCGGGGTCGATGCAGCGCAGTCCGCGGACGACCTCCGCCCCCTCCGGACCGTCCGCGAACACCTCGCCGTCCCACCCCGCCGGCCGGTGCTTCCACGCGGGCGTGAGGCCGAACTCCTCCACCGCCGGTTCCAGGGTCAGGTCGAGGATGAACTCCTCCACGAACACCGGCGTCTGGAGCAGCGCGTACGTCTTGCGGGCGTGCTCGGACAGGTCCTGGTACAGGTCGCCGAGGAAACGCGTGTCCAGCTCGGGGTCGGTGAAGTCGTGGACGACCTCGCCGTCCGCGCCCCGCCGCCGCCAGAACGCGAGCAGCGCGGTCGCGGCCTCGTAGGACGGCAGGACCTCGAAGAGCGGGTTGTGGGCGGGGTCGAACAGCCCCGCCACGGTCCGGTGGGACTCGGCCAGCGCGTCGAAGGAGGCCAGCAGCCAGTCCCGGTCGTTCAGGGAGGGGTTCTGCCGGAAGAAGTCGTCGTGGCGGTCCTGCGCCTCGGCGAGCCGGTCGCCGGGGCCGGAGAGCCACGGGTCCGGGATGAGCCCGTTGTCCTCGCTGAACCGTACGAACACGCAGGCCAGCACCCACGCGGCGGCGATCTGGACGACCCGCTCGTCCCGCCAGGTCTCGTACATGGCCGCCGTACGCTCCGCGGCGACGGCCTTGTCGTACTCGGCGCGCAGGGCGTCGCGGAACCGGGGCTCGCTCTCGGTGCGCTCGCGCAGGTCGTCCTCCAGGAGCCGGGCCTGCGCCTGGAGGTCCTTGAGCAGCCGCGTGCGATCCAGCGAGGCCCCCGCCCCCTGTGCCCCCTCAGCCGTCACCGTCACAGCCGCACCTCTCATCCTGCTCGCCGGCCCCGCGATCGTCACGGATGCACCGATTCCCCAGCGAACCCCCCAAGGCCCGCCGCCCCATCCTGCCAGCCCGGCCGCACCGGGCTCGGGGAGATCGGTGCGCGGTGAACTCTTCACTCGGCGCGACTCGGCATTTATGCTGGTCAGACGGTTGCGCCCACATCACCCGTCCCGGTGGTGCGGTGTGACCGCAGGAGGACGGCAGCCCTGGGGAGGGCCGCGGGGCGGACGGCGGGTCGTCGTCCACGCGGATCAGCGACATGTGGGGGTGTGGTGGGCAACGGTGGGAACGGCCGGGTCGGCAGGACGCCTGTGAAGACCGGTAACAAGCGGAGCAAGGCCGCGGAGCGGCTCTCCTTGGAGCAGGAGGAACTACAGCGCCTGCGCGCACAACGCGCCCGCGACGCCGAACGGCGGCGCAACGGACTGGACGCCGCTCCGGTCAGGGCCGAGAAACCGTCGAGCCCGTCCGCGCCCGGGTACGGGAAACCGCCCGGGCAGCGCACGAAGAAGGCCTCGGCCGCCGCTCCGGTCAAAGCCGGGAAGCCGTCGAGCCCGTCCGCGCCCGGCACCGGGAAATCGTTCAGGACGGGTCGGAAGAAGAAGGCCCGGGACGCCAGCTACAAGGAGTTCCCCGGCTCCCGCCCCGCCCCCGTCGCGGACCGGGGTGCCGATCCCCTGAGCGGGCTTCCCAAGATCGCGCCCGCCTACATGCGGCTGACCCCCGAGGAGGCACAGCGGGAGCGGCAGAAGCGGCTGACCGGGGGGAACAAGGCGGAGGAACGGAGACTGGCGAAACTGGCGAGGAAGATACAGGCCGCCAGGAAATCCGAGGCCGGCCGCTGAGTGGGGGCGAGCGGAACGAGAGCGCAGGACACCAGGCCCGCACCAGGCCCGGTTCCGCCCGGCAGCAGGCGAGCGGGTGGACCACCGTTCGGAAGTCCATCGGCTCGCCTGGGGCGCGCTACACGTTCGGAATGTTCAGTTCACGGACATAGATGTCCCAGTAGGGCGGTGTGACGCCGGGCAGAGGACCCTTCCTGCCGACTTTCCGCCACCCCAGATGCTGGTAGAAAAGCTGTGTGGAGACGGCGGTCGGCTGCACCGAGAGGACCGCGCGCTGCTCTGTGCGGTCTCGCAGGAGTTCCCCCATCAGACGCCTTCCTACGCCATGACCACGCCATTCGGTGAGGACTCCCAGGCTTATGACGGCGAAGGTCCGCCCTTCCCGTTCCCGGACCAGGTCGACGGGAAGCGGGTGGGTGAAGTCGAGCCACCATCCATGGTCAACGGCGAGCGGGTGGCCGTAAACGTACCCGACGAGTCGATTCCGTTGTCTGGCTATGGTCGACCTGAAGCCCGGAAGCACCATCAGGCTCTTGAGTTCTTCTTCGTGCTGGGGTGACATCTCCGGCACCCAGGCGAACGGCTCGACCGAGAAGACACTGTCGTGCAAGGCGCAGATCTGACGGAACCAGTCGGCGGCCACATCGCGTCCGCCCCCCTCGAAAACGACCTCGCTCGGCTCAACCACGGTCATCTCCGTCGATCGCGTCCGGGAGGCCTTCGGCCTGCCTCCGAAGCTCATCGGAAAGCGCGTCCCCGAGCTCCTCGTAGATCGCCGCGGCCTGTGTCCAGAGGTCGCGGGCGGCGGTGAGCGCGCGACGCCCCGCGGACACATCACCCAGACGCCTGAGTGTCAACGCCTCACTTCGCCGGTCCGTGAAATCACGGAAAGTCCCCAGGGCTCGCCCCAGGTGATGCTCCGCCTCCTGGAAATCACCCAGCTCGCCGAGACTCTCGGCGAGGGGAAGCGCCCCCCAGGCCTCACTCCACCTGTCGTCGATCGAACGGAAGATGTCGATGGCGCGACGGCAGAGCGCGGAGGCTTCCGCATGGTCGCCGCGGGAGCGGGCGCACTCCGCGAGACTGAGCAGGCTCATTCCCTCACCCCGCCTGATGCCGTGCTCCCGGAACACGGTCAGCGCGGCCTCGAAGTGCTCCTGGGCGCCGGGGTCGTGCTGCTCCAGGGCCACCAGCCCCAGACCCCGCAGAAAGGAGGTCAGGGCCTGCTCGGGTCCCAGTGTGTTGCCGCTGTTGTATCCGCGCATGTCGATGTACAGATCACCGTCGGTGAAGCGCCGGCGGACCCGGTGCGCCCAGCGCAGTGCGAGCGCGGTCTTTCCCACCCCAGGGCCTCCGGTGATCGCCGTCACGACAGCCGGTGCGCCCTCGCGTTCGTCGGCGGGCCGCGGGTGCAGAGCGTCCAGCGTGGTCAGCTCGTGCGCGCGGTTGACGAACCCCGGTACTTCGTAGGGAAGCTGGCGGGGCGGAGGCAAGGAGCGACCGGAACGGTGCACGTGTACACCGCCGTGCACGGTTCCGGCTTGGACCACCACGTCGCTGTCGCCGCCGGAGAACTCGTTCGAGACGGATGTCGGCTCGTCGGCCATGTGTCTGGTCCAGGTCTCCGTGACTCGTGTGTTCGTTCAGCCCGAAACGCGCAGCTGATCCCGATGGGCGCGAGCGAACTCCCGGTAGGGGACGGCGGACGCCTGGGCCGCGTCGCGCCAGTGGTTCGCCTCGACGATCCGTCGGGGGTCGTCGATGATCTCGGCGGACGAGAAACTTCCGTCCTCCTCGTAGTACATCGCCACCAACTGCGTGGAGTCGAAGAGCCAGTAGTCGTAGTGCGGCAGCTCCGGCGGCCACTCCTGCCGGGAGACCGGGAGGATCCGCACGTCCTCCCCCGCCTCGACCGTGTGCTCGTACGCCCACGCGCATTCGAAGCGGACGTAGTCGGACATCGGCAGCTCGACCACGTGCACTCGGCTCACGATCTTCCCCGCGGCCACCGCCTTGGCGACGGTGCCGTCGATCCACTCCGCGATGCCGGGAAACTCACCCCTCGACTCGCCCGAGAGGAAGCGCGCGAACTCGTCCTGCTCATAGGACACGTCATATCGCTGGAGGGATTCCAGACGGTAGGCCGTGAACTTGAATTCGGTGAACAGGCGGTTGAATTCCTCATCCGCCAAGGAAGAGAACCTGCGTCCCACCTACCGCCCCTCACTGTGCTGACTGTGGTACCGCTCCATGGCGCCGGCCACGACGTCCGCGGAAATGCGGACGGCGCCCTCTCCCGGGAGGACGTTCTCCAGTTCCGCGAAGGTCGCGCTGTCCACGACGTGTCCCTGCACGACCAGCTCGCCGTTCTCGCCCAGGTAGACCGTGGGGCAGCCGTTTCCGCCCGAGCCCTGGTCCTTGTACAGTTTGATGAGTTTCATCCTCGCCGCCTTCTGGATGACAATCTCGGTTCGCGTGAGAGTAGAGTTGATGAATGTGGCGCGTCAAGATTATTTCAGCCGAATGGCAACGCCGGGAAATTTTGGCTTGTTCCGTTTCCTTCCGGGCTGAAGATCCAATGATCTAAACGGTCCCGATGTGTTCCCGGGAATCCGGATGTGAGTTTTGGTGAGGCAGTTTCCGGCATCGAGTTTTGTGGCGGAAAGCAGGCCCGGCGCGTGATGTCCGGGCCAGAGGTCACTCAATCGGTCCGCTCTCCGGCCGTGGCGTCCGGCGCGGGTGGGGTACCGAAGGTCACGGGACCGTGCAGGTCCCGGGCCTGGAGGAGGTTTCCCTGGGAACCGCCGCTGACGGTGTTGCGCACGTTTCCGGTCCCTGTGGGCACCGGACCCGCCTCATCCAGCCATGTCGCGAGGGAGCGGGCGAAGTCGGGGTCGTGAGCTGCCCGCCGCTGCAACACGCCGGCAAGCGCCTGCGCCCGGCCCGTGTCCTGAGGACTCTCCTCCAGGTCCTCCAACTCCCTCAGTCCCCAAGCCGGTTCCTCGGGCAGCGCCTGATCGGCACGCCGGAACGGCTGACGCACCAGCCTGCCGAGCGCCGCCCACGCCTGCGTGCCGGCGGCACCTCCGGCGCCGCTCACGAGTGCCACGAGAAGCGCCGCCGAAATCGGATCCACCCGACCCCCACCCCCTGCCGATTACGGACCGTACGGGATGTATAGCAGCTCACGCGTCCCCGGTCCCGAGCTCTTGTGGAAGCTTTCGATCCGAGCCGGGCGCATCCTGAAGCAGGCAGGGTTTGCCGCTATTCGTCGCTCCGCTTGTTCGCTCGCTCCATGGCCTGCTCCAGACGGGCTCGGAGCACGTCGGCGGTCACTGCCTGCAGCCCACCGCGGGTGAGCTTGTACACCCACGGGCCGGGGATGCCGGCGAGCGGGACGATGTGGTCGTACAGCTCACGGAAGTGGGCGATGCGCTGACGAGTGGGGGTGTTGTTGTCGGTGAACACCAGATAGCGGGCCGAGTGCTGGAGGATGGCCCGGAGTTCGAGCAGGTTGCTCAGAATGGCCTTGTCGGCTCCCACGCAGATCCGGCCGTCCGCGCTGGCGTCGGCGATCCACTGCTGGCCCAGCACGGCTTCGGCGGGCGTGACGCCGTAGAGATCGCCGATGGTCAGGACGTTCGGGCACAGTTCTCGAACCGCCTGCGCGAAGCTCTTCGCGTTTGTGCTGCGGTCCAGGAACAGGCGCAGTCCCCCCGCTTCGGTCATGCCGCCTCGCGATCGATCCGTTCCTGGACCTCGGTGACCTGGTCCACCGGCAAGTCGTAGTCCTCGGCGACGTCTGCCACTGATTCTCCTGCGCGCAGATCGTTGGCCACGACGTACAGGGGTGTCCCCGTGGCCGTGAAGAACGGCCGCCCGAAGTTCACGCCCGGCAGTACGGACAGCTCGGCGACCTCGTACCCGGGAAGGTCGATCTTGCGGGCGTAGCCGTCGCCGGGGCCGTCACCGGGCTCGTCGTACTCGATCCGGGTGAGGAACCGGTCGATGACCTCGCGGAACACGTACTGCCCGTTCTTGAGGACGATCAGCTTGCGTGTCTCCCGCTTGTCCTCGCCGCCGAGATCGTCGCCGATCTCGTACAGGAGGTCCGCCCCTGCCACGTACAACCGGCGGGAGGCCAGCGCGTGCTCGACCCCGATACGCTCGCGGACCAGCTCGAGCGCCGGCCGGATCTTCTGCAAAGGCACGTCCGCGCGACGCAGCGCCGACAGGAACATGCCTTCGGCCAGGCCGATGAACGGAATGGACGGATGCGGCGAGTGGGGCGAGCCGAGGTAGGTGATGAGGGGCGTGCCGACCACCTGAGGACGGTTCGGGTAGGTGTTGCGGTAGCCCCGCGCCCAATTCCGGAAAGTGGACGGGGCCATGTCCAGGTAGCCTGCGGCTTCCGCCTGGGTGTACAGCGGCACGGTGAAGCGGACGTCGTCCGTCTGGTCAGCCACCTCCACCACCTCCGCCCCCCAGTCTTCCAGCCGCAGACGCAGGACGATATACGGTCCCGACGGCGGCGGCAGACGATATCCACCATCGGGTGACAACCCGCAGGCGGCACGCACCAGGGGGCGTACGGAGGCCGAGCAGCGGCCGCAGCCGGACTCCACGGACTGTCTTGCTGCAACATGAGTGAGGGGGGAGGCGGTTCAGTTCTGCAGATGCGCCGGGACGATCTCCCGGACCAGCCGCCACATCCCGCTCGACGGGTTCGCCTTGTGGCCTCCTCACCCGGCTTCGCCCGTCGCTCCGTCAAGGCCTGGAAGCTGACGAGCCCGTCCGTGCCCGGGACCGGGAAATCGTTCAGGACGGGCCGGAAGAAGAAGGCCCGGGACGCCAACTACAAGGAGTTCCCCGGCTCCCGCCCCGCCCCCGTCGCGGACCGGGGTGCCGATCCCCTGAGCGGGCTTCCCAAGATCGCGCCCGCCTACATGCGGCTGACCCCCGAGGAGGCACAGCGGGAGCGGCAGAAGCGGCTGACCGGGGGGAACAAGGCGGAGGAACGGAGACTGGCGAAACTGGCGAGGAAGATACAGGCCGCCAGGAAATCCGAGGCCGGCCGCTGAGTGGGGGCGAGCGGAACGAGAGCGCAGGACACCAGGCCCGCACCAGGCCCGGTTCCGCCCGACAGCAGGCGAGCGGGTGAACCACTGTTCGGAACCACGGGACGCGTTGCACCGTCTCCTGCTCGCCGAACCGCACGCGGCCGGCCTGATGCCCTGCTCGGCGACCATCGAGAGCCGCACTCCCGTCCGTGGCGCGCAGGGCCTTTCCGTCTCCCCGGTCCAGCTGCCAGGCACGCGCCGGTGGACGCGTACTGATCGACGGCGCGGAAGGCAAGGTCGGCTGCGCGGGCGTACCCCCACAGGACCGGATTTCGCATGGCACGTCCAGGTGAGCTTGACCTAACCTGAACTTGGGTAGCTCTTCGTGATCGGGTCGGTGCTACCAGCGAATGCTCGCCCAAAGATTTGGAGCACTCGCCTGCGGCGGTGCCCAACCGCCCACTACGATCAGGAAGCACCATTCTGGCAGCTCGGGGATCGGGGGGACTGCGGTGGTTCATGAGGGGAGACCCTTATGGCGTAAGAGCAGCGCCTGTGGCAACGAGACGGAGTGCGTGGAGGTAGCGGTGCATGCGAGGCGTGTCCTTGCGCGTGACTCGAAGCAACCTGCCACGGCCGTGCTGCACTTCACCGCCGTCGCCTGGACAGGTTTTCTCCGTGCCGTGTCACGCGGGGAGCTGAAGGACTCATGATTTTCTTACGGGCCGTCGACAAGAGGTGTGAGGCTGTTATGGACATCGAAAGGTCCGCAGCGCAGCGTCCGGAGCGCGGGGGCCGGTCACGTCCCGTCGGCGTTGGTGCAGCCGCCGTCTTCTTGCTCGTCGTCGGCGCGGTGGCCACGACCACGGCCGCTGCCGCCTCCCTGCTGGTGGAGAGCACCCTGGCCAAGCGGATTCTGTGGGTGGCCGTGCTCCTGGCTGTCTCGGTGAGTGCAGGCCTGTGGGGTGGCGGTCATTCCGTCACGGCGTCCCCACCGAGTTCTGATCGTCTTCCGTACGTCCCGCGGGCGGGTTCACCTCGCTAGAGCCCCTGGAGTCCTTCTCGCGCAGTCGCCATGTCCTCCCTGCCCACCAGGCGAGTCCGGTCACCAGGGTGCCGGCCATCATGCTGCCCATCACCTTGAGGACGACTGTCCGCGAGAAGTCGAGATGCCAGACGATGGCTTTGAACGCGATGAACAGCGCGCTCACTATGAACAGCAAGGCGAGCACGGTGAAGGCGCCGACGACTGCCATGTCGTCGGACCCGCGGTGCTCGAGAGGGTCGTCTCCGTTCGCGGTGTCCTCCGTCCGGATGAAGTCCTGATCGGTCTCTTCTTCGAGCTCCTCATCGGTGGAGCCTGTACGGCCGCTTCCTCTCCCGGAAGTGAGCGTCAGCTCGCGCAGTCGCCGCCACGCTGACCTCGCCACGTCGATCCTCCCCCTGCTTCCGTCCCTGGCAGTCGGTGCCGCGGCCCGGCCCGGCTAGTCCGTGTCGAGGTCCTGCTTGATGCGGCCGATGAGACCGAGCGACTCCGAACTGTCCAGCGCCAGGCGCGAAATGTCTTCCAGGCAATTCTGGTAGCGCCTCAGCAGCTCCGGATCCTCGCCTCCGGTCATGCTGCCGGTGGCGTATTCCAGGTACAGCAGGTCCTCGTCGTCGGCGAAGCCGAGCAGGACGAAGCTGCCGAGGGTGCTGTAGTGGGCGCCGGCCTCGAAGGGCAGCACACGAATCGTCACATCGGGCCGGGCACCGAAGTCCAGCAGTTGCTGGAGCTGCTCCGCCATCACCGCGTTCCCACCGATCCGGCGCCGGACGGCGGCCTCGTCGAGGATGAACAGGGCCTCGAAGTCACCTTCGCCCCCGAACATACGCTCCTGGCGCTTCATCCTGAGGTCGACCACGCGCTTGAGCCGATCGGGCTCAAGACCGCGGGGGGTGAGGAGCGCCTCCGCGTACCCGCGGGTCTGCAAGTGGCCGGGCACCACGATGGGGTGGTACGTGGACAGGCTGACGGCCGCGGTTTCGTAGCCCAGATACTGCGCGAACTGCGGGTTGACGACGTCGTGAAAGCTCGACCACCAGCTGGATCCCTTGCTCCCGCGGGCTGCGGCCTCCAGTTCCTCGACCACCGCGGGCTCGGTGATCCCGTAGACCTGCATGAGGGCGCGCAGGTCGCTGACGGAGATGCTCACCGTGCCGGTTTCCACCCGGATCAGTTTGGACTGGGACCACTCCACGCGTTCCGCTGCCTCGCGCTGCGTGAGATCGGCTTCCTCGCGAGCCCGGCGCAGCGCGATGCGCAGCTTCCGCCGGTTGAGACTGGGGTCAACAGAGGGTGTCATCGCCGCTCCTTCCGTCGTGTGCGTGTACCCGGGACGTCTTCTGCCATGCACCAAAAGCCTACGTCAATGAGAACGGTTCATTATGAAGGTGGCTTATAGCCACTAGCTGAATGGTATGTGCACGGCCGGAGGGGGAGGGCGGTGCGCCTACGGCCGGCGTAGGTCACGGGCGGAGGGTGGAGAAGTGCTCAGACACGGGCAGGGCCCCCACGGCCGTGGGGGCCCTGCCCGTGTCGGGTCGCTCTCTCGTCTCCGTCCGGGCTGGTCTCAGTCGACCCGCCGCTTGGGGTTCGTCCATGCCTCCCCCCGCATCCTGCACGCTCCCACGAAGCTGACCAGGTAGTAGAAGCGAGGCAGGCGCCCGCCGTTCTCTCGCAGCTCGTTGCGGTGGTTCATCGTCTCCTCAAGGCGCCACTTCTCCTCTTTGGGGAGGAAGACGCTGATGAGACGCAGGCGGGCACCCACCCGCCTGTCCTTGCGGTCGGCCACGGAGCACCTTTGGCGCGCTCCCCCTGAGAGGCCCAGCTTCCACAGGAGCATGACCCGCCTCCCCACCCGGCTCAGGAAGGCGTCCAGCGGTTTGGGCAGCAGTCGGATCACTTGCGCTGTTGTCTTCCTTCCGTGCCTCGTCAGCAGCAGAGTCAGGAGCAGGAGCAGGGCCGCCGTGACGGACAGGACGGCGGTGGCGAGAGCAGTGACCATCGAATGCGCAGTCCGATCAGAAGTCCGTGACGGGGGTGGGTGCTTCACCGGACTTCACCGGCTTGCTCTTGTAGGCGCGGGCCAGGGCCAGCCGGGCCCGCTCCGCGCCGTCCGTGGTGAACTTGTAGTAACGGCGTCGCGGCCGGGGAGGGTTGCTCGCGGCGTGCTCGTCGGCGTCCTCCCAGTAGCTCTCCAGTATCCCTGCTCGTTCGAGCCTGGCCAGGATGGGCTGGATGGTTCCGCTCTGCAGTTCCACCGCCTGGCCGATGGCCAGCCCGTAATGGGCTCGCGTCGGGTTCTGGAGCAGCTCCTTGAGGACCAGCTGGGTCTGCTTGGTCATTCGGAATCCACTCATATCCTTAACTCTACCTAAGTCGTCTACTAGTTATGCCGCATTCGGGGCGTCTGCCGGATGTCGAAGCCGATGAAGTTAGCTCTACCTAGGTTGTATATGACCTAGGTAGAGTTGTAGGGTCCGGTGGAGACACGAAGGAGAGGACCGTGACAGACATGGCTGCGGAGAAGCAGGGCGGGAGCGGCGACGACGGAGTCGGGAAGGAGCCGCTGGCCTGGGACTTCCGGCTCGACCGCTCGGGACTGGTCGTCAAGGCGGGACGGCACCTGCAACTCCGGATCTCTCTGGCGCTGCTGCTGTGGCTGATCGCGGCGGTGAGCGGCTGGAGCGCCTTCCGCTGGGGACAGCCGCCCCTGCCATAGTGGCGACCACCATGCCCTTCTGTTGCCCTTCTGTGCGGTATCCGCGAGGCGCCCGCTCACCAGCGGAGGCCTCGTGGATACCGTTCGGCGAAGGCTCGGCCTGCTGTGCCGTCGCCACTCGTACCGGAGACGGGCATGCCGCAGAACTACGGCAGACAGGCGTGCTGCCGACCGTCATTGCTCCGGGAGTCCGGCGGCGGTCCACGGCGCGGACACTCGCCGCGTCGAGCGCGACTCCCTGAGCACCCTCACGAACAACCCGTCCAGCACCTTCCGCTCGGCGGCCCGGTCCACCACCTCCACGGTCCGGCCGTCCACGTCCGGCAGTGGACCCCGCCTGGCTACCGGACGCGTGCGCACCCGCGGTGACCGCACACGCCGTTTCGGTGCCACTCCACCGGCACACAGGTCGCTGCCTGTATCCCTCGCTCGTGCTCACGAACGTAGGTGAATCCGCGGGGCAGTTCATGGGGCCCGGCCGGACCGGCTCTCTTGTGGTCTTCTCGGTAGGCGGCTATCGCCTCCGCGCTCGCTTCCTTGCCGAGGTGACCGATGCGCATCAGGTGTCCCGCCACCCGATGGGCGCTCGTGCCGTACCCGGCGCCCGCGTCGTCGTTCCGCAGGTCCTCACGATCCGCCACCCGGAGCGTGGGGGCGTAGCAGAGCAGCGGAACCGGCGTCTCCCCGCGTCGTGCGGGACAGTGCAGCACGGCCGCCCGGTTGATGCTGCCCTGCTCCCAGGTGAGGACCCTGCGCGACAGGAGCCGCTCGATCGCCCCGTGGATCTTCTTTCTCGCCGGCCGTTCCGACTGCGCTCGCTCGACGGTGTTCCGGACCAGCGCCTCCTTCGGGAGCAGCGCCCGGCCCCTCTCGTCGAGGTATCCCAGCTCACGCGGCGCGATCAGCACGAGTTCCTCCACCCGGTCCACGCGTGCGTCGAACGCCGCGAGCTCACGGGTCATGATCCTCGGGTCGTAGGCGTAGCGGACCACGGTGCCGCCGAAGACGACGGGCTTGTCCAGCGGGGTGTAGGCCAGGCGGAGCTTCCTCCACGTGTCCCACCGCACCGACACGCGGGTCCCGGGAAGGACGAAGGGCTGCCACGTCAGCCCCGCCAGGAACGGCTCGTCGCCGTCCACCCGGAGCCTGACGCCCTTCTGCTCGTCCAGTACCCCGATGCGGCGACGCCCCCGTAGGAACGTGAGATCCAGGGGCTCCTGAGGGGCGGCTCGGGCGGCCATCTCGGCCGGCACGGGGCAGGTGCCGTGCAGGAGGTGCTCGGCCCGCACGTAGAACTTCCACTCGACCGTGAGGCCGGTGTTGACCACCGAATGGGGGAGACCGCCGTCGAGTTCCTCGACGACCCCCTGCTCGACCTCGGCATGGCGGCGGTGGGCCTGGCCCAGGACGGCGTGGGGCTCCTGTCCCACGAACGCCTCGAAGCCCTGCTCTGCGGCTACGAGAAGAAACGCCCTCTGGCAGTGGCGGACCGGGCGGCCCTCCCCCTGGAGATCGAGCACGCGGCGCTCATCATCGGCTTCCACCGCTACTACCGCCACAACGTGCGGTTCCCGAACCCCGAGCGAGCGACGTACCACCTCGACATGGTGACGTTCGCGGGGTCCGTCCCGGACCGTGTGCGAGGACTTGTGCGCTGAGCAGCGACCGCGGCCGAACCGCGTTTCGTGCGAGTGAATCGTCGGTAACGGGACTTGGCAAGCCGAACCGAGCGATCAGGCGGGTGAACCGGCCGTGCGGACGCTCTTGAGGAACAGCCCGTCCAGCACCTCCCACTCGGTGGTCCGGTCCACCACCTCCACCGTGCGGCCGTCCAGGGTCGGTGTGGCGCGCGGGTCCTCCGCGGGCAGCAGGAGCCACAGGCCGTGCGGGGTGTCGGCGGGGCGGCGGGCCGACTGCTGGAGGGCGGCCAGCAGTTCGCGGCCGCCCGCCTCCCAGTAGCGGGCGATCAGGCCGGCCTCGTGGGCGAGGAGGACGGACCGGGGGCCGGTGCGCTCCGCCGTCTCGACGGCCCGCTGCCGCACCCGCTCCGCCGCCAGCCGCGTGTACGAGGCGAGAGCCGCGCCCAGCGTGCCGGTCGCCGTGTACTTGGCGTCCGCCTTCAGCAGGGCCTGCCAGCGCACCGACTGCTCCTCGGCCAGCTCCCGCAGACAGTCCAGGAACAGGGCGTTCAGCGACATCGCGACCGTGTCGTACCGGTCCGCCAGCGCGTCGGCGACGCCCGGCAGGTCGGCACCCTTGAGGGTGAGCGCGAGGAAGCCGCCGCGGCGGCGGGCCCCGGTGAGCCGGGCGGACAGCACCTCCCGGGGGTCCCGGCCCTCGGCGATGCGGCCCTGGGCGGCGGCGTAGAGCGAGCTCGTGCTGGTGAGGACGGAGGACGACAGGCCGAGGCGGCTGCCGGCGCCCTCCTCGGCCCTGGGGTGGAAGCGACGCCGGTCGGGGTTCCAGGCGAGCGGGAAGCCCGCCTCGGTCAGCGCCTCGGACAGTTCGACGTACGTCGTCTCGTCCAGCACCGCGAGGCCGGGGAACCGCGCCCGGACCCGGGACAGCAGGTCGTCGGCCGTGATGCCGCTCTCCGGGCGGACCCCCGCCGGGGCCTGGGAGATGCGCAGGGCGCGGGACAGGCTCAGGTCCAGCGGGAACAGTTCCAGGCGCGGGGAGAACGCGACCCCGCCCGCCATCGACGCGGCCAGCTCCACCAGCCGGGTGTCGGCCAGCGGCGCCATGCCTTCGGGAGCGGGCACGGCACGGAGCTCCCGCAGCACCGTGGCGCGGCCCGGCAGCGGGTCGCGCCGGGCCAGGTCGACGGCGGCCTCGCCCAGCGCCGCCGCGTAGTCGGAGAGTTCGGCGGGCGTCGGGTCGTCGGCACCCGGCTGGTCCTCCAGCGCGATGACGACCCGGCCGCCGCGCCGCTGCACCGCCAGCCGTGCCGGCGCCTCGACCGGCTCCCCGGACCCGGCGTCGGGCCGGTCGTCGTCCCGCTTGCGGATCTCCGCCTCGACCGCGGCCCGCACCACGGCCAGTGACTTCGCCAGGCTCTCGGCGGGCGTGCCGGCACCCGCGCCGTGCCGGGCGCGCAGCTCCGCCGCCAGTTCCTCGGCCGTGGAGACGCGATCGCGCTCGGTGAGTATGGACACCACCTCGTCGCGCACCCGGCCGAGCCACGGCAGCCGCGCCCAGCCGTCGACCGCCACCTGCTGGTTCTGCGACACCGTCGGCCGGCTGATGCCCAGCGCCTTCGCGATCAGGCTCTGCGCCGGCCACGGCTCCAGCGCCTCACCGGCCTCCAGCACGCCCGGGAGCTGCAGCGTCGCGCGGACCACGTCGGAGCGTGGCCTCGTACGGCGCTTGCCCGCAGGCGGCGCGAGCCGGGCCGCCAGCGTGTCGACCGACTCCAGCGCCTCCTCGGGCGCGTCCGGCTCCAGCGCGACCGGCTTCTTCGGGGCGGGCCGGCGGCGCAGCGTCTGCGTCCACTGGCGGTGGCGGCGGTTCAGCTCCTTGCGGATCGCGTTGCCCGCACCCCGGGCACGGGAGATGTGGTGCGGCGGAATGTCCAGGAGCTGCTCGACCGTGTGCGCCTTCAGGCCCTCGGCGACCGACACGGCGCGCGGCGACAGACCGGCCGCCGCCAGCGGCGTCGTCAGACCCGCGGCGGCGGCGGCCTGCTCGCGGGCGTCCTCCAGGTCGTCCGCGCTGATGCCGACGGTCGCCGGGGTGGTCGCCGGACGGGCGGCGTCCGCGGTCCGGAAGACCTGCCGCCACGCCTCCTGCATCTGCCGCAGCGTGTCGAAGCGCTGCTCCACGTCCCGGTGCAGCGCCCGCTCGAAGAAGCCCTTCAGACCCTCGCTGAGCGCCTGCGGGAACAGCTCGGCCGCCACGTGCAGCGCGGCGTCGGTGACCATGCGCGGATCACCCTGCCCGTCGCCCCACACCGGCCGCTCCCCGGACGCCATCTCGTGCAGGGTGACCGCGGCGGCGTACCACTCGGCGTGGTCGTCGTAACGGGAGCGCCCCGCGCCGCCGAGGAACGGGTCGAGATAACCGCGCGTGCCCGCGTGCACGTCCTGGTCCGGGGCGTCGGCCAGGGAGAAGTCGAACAGCATCAGCTGCCAGGAGCCGTCACTGCGCTTGAACAGACCGAGGTTGTCCGGCTTGATGTCCCGGTGGCGCACTCCGCGGGCCGCCAGTGCGTCCAGAGCGTCGAACAGGTCGTTGCCGAACCGCTCCAACTGGTCGTAACCCAGCGGCCCCTGGTCGCGCAGCCGGGATCCGAGACTCACCGGTTCCCGGTCGCCCTGCCCGCGGTAGCCGCCCGCGTACTCGATCTCCAGGACCGTGTGCCCCGCCAGCTCGCGCGGTTCGGCGAGCAGCTTCACGATCCGGCCGCCGCCGACCTCCTTGAGCGCCTTGGCCTCCGCGTACAGGCGGGCGTCCTTCTCCCGGTCCAGGGCCACCTTGAAGACGCGCAGGGCCTCTTCCTCGCCGTCCGCCGCCGTACGCCGGACCAGCAGGGCCCGGGCCGTCGCCCCGGTGCCGAGCGCGCGCACCACCGTCCAGTCGGCGTCCAGCTGCTTGCCCGGCTGCACGGTCAGGGGGTCGGCGGACGGGCCGGCGGAGGACTGCGGGGCCGCCGCGTCGGCCTCGGCCGCGGCCAGCAGTTCCAGGAACTCGTCGACCGACGCGAGGCGGTCGCGCACGTCGGCTGTCGTGGCCCGGAACACGAGGGTGTCGAGAGCCGCCGAGACGGAGTCGGTGACGGCGTAGGGATGCAGGCCGCCGTCGCTCCGCAGTCGCTCCAGCAGCGAACTGCGGCGGTCCGCCGGCGGCCGGCCCGTCAGCAGCAGATAGGTGAGGGAGCCCAGGCCGAACACGTCCAGATCGACCGGGTCGGCGAACTCCTGGTCCGTCTCGGGCGCCAGGTACACCTGCGCCGTGTCGGCGATCAGTCCACCGTCCAGCGGCGTGTCGCCCAGCGAGCGGTGCAGGGTGGTCTCGAAGTCACGGGCCGCGGTCTGCCAGTCGGCGATGCGCAGCACCGGCTCGCTGCCGTCCTCGCGTGCCGACACGTAGACGGAACGGGCGGCCAGCGCACGGTGGTACAGGGAGCGGTTGTGCGCGTAGCGGGCCGCCTCGGCGAGCTGTCGCACCAGGTCCAGTCGCAGCGGCGGGGTGAGCTGCCCGCCGTACGCGTCGAGGTAGGCGTCGAGCCGGAGGTCGGACTCGCGGTGCCGGAAGAGGATCGCCGGGCCGCCCTGGTGCTCACGGATCTGCACCGCCTGCACGATGCCGCGGTGGTTGATGCCCTGGAGCACCTGGTACTCACGGCGGGCCGCGCGGTCCACCTTCGCACGCTGCTCGTCGGAGGCGGCCTGCCCGGCCAGGTATATGCGGACGCGTCCGCTCTCCTGCACGAGGCCGTCGTCCCGCACCGCCAGCCGGTCCTCCCAGCCGGGACCGGCGTCGAGGGCCCGCGGATGCAGCTTCCAGTCGTCGCCGAAGCGCAGGTGAGCGGTGGAGTGGCTGATGCCGATCCTCTGCATCAGCTGTTCCAGGCGCTGGCTGACGACCGGGGTGACGCGCCAGCTCTCCCGCTCCGGCGGCCGGCCGAGCAGGCCGTCCCAGATCCTCGGCAGGCCGCTCGTCCCCTCGTTGCGCCCGTAGACGGCGGTGCGCTGGAAGTCGTCCAGCCCGCTCACCAGCCCCGGGTCGTGGAGGAAGACCGCGGGCTTGATGAAGGGGACCTGCCGGGGGTCCATCCCCAGCGAGCGGGCGGCCCGCTCCAACTGCCCCTTCAGCTCCTTCGCCTTCAGATCCGTCAGGTGCAGCGGGTTGCGCAGGGTGCGGACCCGGTCGTCACCGTGGAACTGCCAGGTGTCACCGTGGTTGACCACCCGGCCGGGATGTCCCTTCAGTTCCAGGAGGTAGAGGCCGCCGGGAACCGCGATCAACAGGTCGCACTCGTTGATCCGGCCGGAGGCGCCGGTGAACTGGAACGTC
The DNA here is from genome assembly GCF_001906585.1 of Streptomyces kebangsaanensis. Classification (GTDB taxonomy): domain Bacteria; phylum Actinomycetota; class Actinomycetes; order Streptomycetales; family Streptomycetaceae; genus Streptomyces; species Streptomyces kebangsaanensis. The sequence continues at coordinate 69,589 of NZ_JUJA01000111.1, forward strand.
GCCCACGCCCGGTACGGCTCGGTCCTCGGCATCAGGTTCCGCAGGTGGTCCAGCCCCTCCTGCTCCCACCGGAACCCGGACCGCCGCGGCTGGAACCACCGCTCACGCGGAGCGGGAGCTGCCGGCTTGGGAGCAGCGGACACCTGGCACCTCCGGACACGGACGGCGAGAAACAGAAGGAGACGACCGAGCCGGTGGCACGGTCTCTGCCAAGGGCAGTCCGGAAATCCTAGTCGGCCCCTCCGACAACGGGCCCGGCCGCGGAAGTCGCGGCGGACGGCGTCCAGGCCGATGGTGACCTGGGGGTGACGGAGTCGCGGCTGTGGCGGTTTTCGTCGATCAGGTCGTTGAGCCCGGGCCGTACCGTCAGCCTGGTCGTGCGGTCACTGCGGGCCGTACTTGCGGCCCGTCTTCGAGGTGACGCCGCCCAGCAGGCCGTGGGGCGCCACCTTCGCCAGGCCCGTCAGCGCCTTGTAGCGGGGGTCCGGGACGGACAGGGTCTTGCCGCGGTCGAGGTCCGCCAGCGCCGCCGCGACCAGCTTGTCCGCGTCCAGCCACATCCAGTTCGGGATGTTGTCCGTGCCCATGCCGGCCCGCTGGTGGAACTCGGTGCGGACGAAGCCGGGGCACAGCGCCATCAGCCGTACGCCGCTGCCGGCCAGGTCGCGCGCCACGCCCTGGGTGAACTGCACGACCCACGCCTTCGACGCCCCGTAGGTGCCGCGCGGCACGAAGGCGGCCACCGAGGCCACGTTCACCACCCCGCCCCGGCCGCGCTCGCGCATCGCCCCGGTCGCCGCCGACGTCAGCCGCAGCACCGCCTCGATGTGCACCTTGATCATTCTGAGCTCGTCGCTCATCGGTACGTCGAGATAGCGGCCCTTGTTGCCGAAGCCCGCGTTGTTGATCAGCAGGTCCACGGGGTTGGTGCGGTTGCGCAGCCGGGCGGCGACCGCGTCGATGCCGTCGTCCGTCGCCAGGTCGGCCGTCAGCACCTCCGCCTCGATGCCGTGCCGGTCGTGCAGCTCGGTCGCCTGTTCCGTCAGGCGCTTGGTGTCACGCGCCACCAGGACGAGATTGTGGCCGTCGGCCGCCAGCCGCCGCGCGAACGCGGCGCCGATGCCCGCGGTCGATCCCGTAATCAGAGCCGTTGTCATGCCGAAAGATTAGTCGTCCGGAGCGTCCGGCTCCGATTTCCGCACAGGTCCTTCCGATCGGTGGGGGGCAGGTGAGGGAACGGGCGGTGACGCGCGGTCAGTCCGCGTACGCGTGCGCGTACTTCCGTGCCGCCGCCAGCGACTCCGGATGCAGCGCCGTACCCGCCGCGAGCAGCCGGGGCAGCAGCGGGCGCTCGGTCGTCATGGCCCGGAACTGCAGGGCCACGGTCACGTCGTGGTCCGGGCGGTGCACGACCTCGACGGGGTCGCCCGCCCGGATCTCGCCCGGCTCCAGCACCCGCAGGTACGCGCCCGGCGCACCCTTGCGCGTGAACCGCTTCACCCAGCCCTTCTCACCCAGATGGCCCTGGAAGGTACGGCAGGGGATCCGCCCGGACGTGACCTCCAGGAGCACCGACGGGCCGAGCGGCGAGCCGATGCGCCAGCGCTCGCCGATCCGCGCGCCGGACACGTCCAGGCCCAGCGTGGTGAGGTTCTCGCCGAACGCGCCGTTGGCCAGCGTCCGGCCCAGTTCGCGCTCCCAGTCGTCGAGGTCCTCGCGCGCCATCGCGTACACCGCCTGGTCGTCGCCGCCGTGGTGCCGCGTGTCGCACACCGCGTCCCCGGCCAGCCCGCTCGCGCCGACACCCTTCGCTCCGGGCGCCGCCACCCGCACCGGTCCGTCCACCGGCCGCTTGTCGATGCCGGTCACGCCCTCGGGCTGGTCGGTGTACGGCACGGCCCGCGGACGGCCCAGATTCACTGACAGAAGCTTCATGGGGGCACGGTAGGGGGCGGTTGTGAAAGTGTCGACGCGTTATTCCGCGGGCCGCCAAAGACTCGCTTATGCTCGATGGTGTGATCGAGGCTCGTCATCTCCGTGTGCTGCGCGCCGTGGCCACCACCGGCTCCTTCTCGGCGGCGGGGCGCGAACTGGGCTGCACCCAGCCCGCCGTCAGCCAGCAGATGAAGGCCCTGGAGGCGTCCGTCGGCACCCCGCTGCTGGTCCGCGCCGGCCGTGAGATGCGTCTGACCCAGGCCGGCGAGGCGCTCGTCCGGCACGCGGGCACCATCCTCGCCGGGCTCACCGCGGCCGAGGAGGAGATCGCCGCGATCGCCGGGCTGCGGGCCGGACGCGTACGGCTCGTCTCCTTCCCCAGCGGCAGCTCCACCCTCGTACCGGCCGCGCTCGCCGCGCTGCGCGCCGCGCACCCCGGCACACGCGTGTCCCTGGAGGAGGCCGAGCCGCCGCGGTCGGTCGAACTGCTGCGCGCGGGCGACTGCGACATGGCGCTCGCCTTCCGCTACGAGGGTGCGACGGGCGCCGAGGAGTGGGAGGACCTGGTCGTACGGCCGCTGCTGACCGACCGGCTCGTGGGACTGGTGCCC
>NZ_JUJA01000111.1:72176-83070 GCF_001906585.1 Streptomyces kebangsaanensis
GTCGCCATCGGGGAACTCGCGGACGAGCCGTGGATCGCGGGCTGCCCGCGCTGCCGCGGCCAGCTGGTGGAGGTGTGCGAGGGCGCCGGCTTCACGCCCCGCATCGACTTCGCGACCGACGACTACCCGGCGGTGGCCGGTCTGGTGGGGGCGGGACTCGGGGTCGCGGTCCTGCCCCAGCTCGCGATCGACTCCCTGCGCCCCAGGGGGGCGCGGACCGTGGAGCTGGAACCGGCGGTGCGGCGGGAGATCGTCGCCCTCACCCTGCCCGACCTGGCGCAGGTACCGGCGGTGGCGGCGACGCTGGAGGAACTGGTGCGGGCGGGCGCCCGGTGAGACAAGGGGAACACGGGTAACGCGGGTAACGCGAGGGCACGCGTACGCGTGCCCTGCGGTGGCCGGATGCGATCGGTACATCCGGCTGTGGAGAAACGTTCCTTCAACTGTCCGAGGCGGTGTCCCCGCTGGTCGACGACGCCGACACCAGCCGGTTCCGGGCCCGCCCCATGAGCTCCTCGCGCTCGTCCTCGGTCAGGCCGCCCCACACTCCGTACGGCTCGCGCACCGCCAAGGCGTGTGCCGCGCACTCCGCACGGACCGGGCACCTCATGCAGACCTCCTTGGCCGAGTTCTCTCGAGCGCTCCGAGCCGCCCCGCGCTCGCCCTCGGGATGGAAGAAGAGCGAGCTGTCCACTCCACGGCAGGCAGCCAGCAGCTGCCAGTCCCACAGATCCGCGTTCGGTCCGGGAAGGCGGGAGAAATCTGCCATTGTGTGACCCCTTGTAGCCGTTCGTGGCGGATACGGTGCCAACGACCGTACATCTCCGATCTAAGGAGATGAAAATATGACTCATTGCGAATCTAGCCCTAGACACCTGTAAACGGGAAGAAAAGGGGCTAAATGGGGCATAGCTTGTGATGAAAAGTTGAGGGTCCGACGTTCATGTCGGCGCTGTGTCCGTTCCCTCACGTAGAGTGCCGAAGACGGCGTACGGCCCCGTAACTCTTTCGAGTGACCGTCGTTGAGAGTGCGGAGGCGGTTGAAAACACAAGCGCTCGGGCGGGCGTCCGAGACGGTCGACCGCACAGGTGACGATTTCGTACCAGCCTGGAGGCTCAAGGTGACGCGCATCAGCTGCGGAGGACGGCCATGACTTCCGTCCTCGTCTGCGACGACTCCCCGCTTGCCCGAGAGGCGCTGCGCCGCGCGGTGGCGACCGTGCCCGGCGTCGAGCGCGTGACGACGGCGGCCAACGGCGAGGAAGTCCTCCGCCGCTGGGGCGCCGACCGCTCCGACCTCATTCTCATGGACGTGCGCATGCCCGGACTGGGCGGCGTCGAGACGGTCCGGCGCCTGCTGTCCGCGGACCCCGGCGCGCGCATCATCATGCTCACCGTCGCCGAGGACCTCGACGGCGTGGCGCTCGCCGTGGCCGCCGGCGCGCGCGGCTACCTGCACAAGGACGCCTCCCGCGCGGAGCTCCGGGCCACGGTGACACAGGCCCTCGCCGACCCCACCTGGCGACTCGCGCCGCGCCGGCTGCGCTCGGCCGAGATGGGCGCCGCGCCCACGCTCACCGCGCGTGAGATCCAGGTCCTGGAGGGCATGAGCCACGGCCGCTCGAACGCGGAGATCGGCCGCGAGCTGTTCCTCTCCGAGGACACGGTCAAGACCCACGCCCGCCGCCTGTTCAAGAAGCTCGGCGCCTCGGACCGCGCGCACGCGGTGGCCCTCGGCTTCCGGTGGGGCCTGGTCCGCTAGTCCCCGCGCGGGCCGGGAGCGGAGCGGGTCGTGCCCGGGTCCGCGAAGACGCGACGGCACCCCACGCGCGCTGGATCGGCGTGGGGGCGTGTCCGGCCGCCGTACGACGACGGTGTGCGCCGATGCCGATGCGCGGTGGAGGAAGCCGCCGGCTGGAGGCGCACGGCCGTACCCCGTGTACGAGGCCGACCGCCGAACGCGCTGCACGGCAACGACCGCCCGGGCGAGCGGCGGACGCTGTGCGACATGGACGGACGGGACCTCGACGGCGCGGCTCGGCGCCGGGACGGGCGTCGGCCGCCGTGCGCCGTGCGCCGGGAGCGGGCGTTCCCGGGCGCCGTACGCCGTGCGGCGGGGCGGGAGACCGGCGAGGTGCGGCACCGGGACGGGCGGGGCGGCCGCCGGCGGCCGGTGTGCCGCCAGGACGGCCCGGGTGCCGCTCGCCGCGGCGCCGGTGGCGACCGGTGGCGCCCCTCGGCGCGGGCACGCGACGTTCCCTTACCTCACCGCCGCCACCGGTGGCAAAGCGGCCCGCCGGGTGCCCGCTGCTCGTTTCGGCGGGGATGACGCATGCTTGAGGTGTGGAGTTCCTTGCGGACGAGTCGGTCGAGCGGAAGGGGAGGGCGCGGGGGATGAGCTTCGGCGCACTTGCTCATAACGCTTCAGTGCACAACCACGAAGGCGGTGCCACGGAACGGAAGAGGCCAAGGCACCATGGACCGATGCGCGACGACCAGGCGGCACTTGCCCAAGGGGCGATCGGTGCGCTCGTCCACCGCGCCGTCCGCGGTGACGAGCAGGCCACCCACGATCTGCTCGCCCGGGTCCACCCGCTCGCACTGCGTTACTGCCGCACCCGGCTGTCCCGGCTCCCGGGCGACGCGCGCCACTTCGTGGAGGACCTCGCCCAGGAGGTCTGCGTCGCCGTCCTGCTCGCCCTGCCGCGCTACAAGGACACCGGCCGCCCTTTCGAGGCGTTCGTCTTCGCCATCGCCTCCCACAAGGTCGCCGACCTGCAGCGCGCCGCCATGCGGCACCCGGGCTCCACGGCCGTGCCCTCCGACGAGATGCCCGAGCGCGCGGACGACTCCCTGGGCCCGGAGGAGCGCGCCCTGCTCAGCAGCGACGCCGAGTGGGCCAAGAAGCTGCTGGCCAGCCTCCCGGAGAACCAGCGCGAGCTGCTGCTCCTGCGCATCGCGGTGGGGCTGACCGCGGAGGAGACGGGACAGATGTTGGGAATGTCACCGGGGGCGGTCCGAGTGGCCCAGCACCGTGCGCTGAGCCGTCTGCGCGCCCTCGCCGAGCAGTAGCCGCCCGGCGGATGAACCGGCGGTGCGACGGTTCCGTACGAACACACGAGACGCGGAGCCACCCGGAACCGTGGAATGGGACAGCCCCGCTTCCCGTTAGCATGGACATCCGCACCGATCAAGGCCATTTGGGGAAGGTGTCATGACTGCCAACGTCGACGGAGTGCCCGAGAAATTCGCGACACTCGGGCTGACCTACGACGACGTGCTGCTGCTGCCGGGCCCGTCGGACATGGCGCCCGACGAGATCGACACCGCCTCGTACGTCTCCAAGAACGTGCGGGTCAACATCCCGCTGCTGTCCGCCGCCATGGACAAGGTGACCGAATCGCGCATGGCGATCGCCATGGCCCGCCAGGGCGGCGTCGGCGTGCTGCACCGCAACCTGTCCATCGAGGACCAGGCCAACCAGGTCGACCTGGTCAAGCGCTCCGAGTCCGGCATGGTGGCCAACCCCATCACCATCCACCCGGAGGCCACGCTCGCCGAGGCGGACGCGCTGTGCGCCAAGTTCCGCATCAGCGGCACCCCCGTCACGGACCCCTCCGGCAAGCTGGTGGGCATCGTCACCAACCGTGACATGGCCTTCGAGCCCGACCGCTCGCGCCGGGTCAGCGAGGTCATGACGCCGATGCCGCTGGTCACCGGCACGGTGGGCATCTCCCGCGCGGACGCCATGGCGCTGCTGCGCCGCCACAAGATCGAGAAGCTGCCGCTGGTCGACGACGCGGGCGTCCTCAAGGGCCTGATCACGGTCAAGGACTTCGTCAAGGCCGAGCAGTACCCCAACGCCGCCAAGGATGCCAAGGGCCGGCTGCTGGTCGGCGCGGCGGTCGGCGTGGCCGGGGACGCCTTCGAGCGCGCCCAGGCCCTGATCGAGGCGGGCGTCGACTTCATCGTCGTCGACACCGCGCACGGCCACTCCCGGCTGGTCGGCGACATGATCTCCAAGATCAAGTCGAACGCGGCCGGCGTCGACGTCATCGGCGGCAACGTCGCCACCCGCGACGGTGCCCAGGCCCTGGTGGACGCGGGCGCCGACGGTATCAAGGTCGGTGTCGGCCCCGGCTCCATCTGCACCACCCGCGTGGTCGCCGGCATCGGCGTCCCGCAGGTCACCGCCATCTACGAGGCCTCGCTGGCGGCCAGGGAGGCCGGCGTCCCGGTCATCGGCGACGGCGGCCTGCAGTACTCCGGCGACATCGCCAAGGCCCTGGTCGCCGGCGCCGACACGGTGATGCTGGGCTCGCTGCTGGCCGGCTGCGAGGAGTCCCCGGGCGAGCTGCTGTTCATCAACGGCAAGCAGTTCAAGTCCTACCGCGGCATGGGCTCGCTCGGCGCCATGCAGACCCGCGGCGACCGCAAGTCGTTCTCCAAGGACCGCTACTTCCAGGAGGGCGTCGCCTCCGACGAGCAGCTGATCCCCGAGGGCATCGAGGGCCAGGTCCCCTACCGCGGCCCGCTCTCCTCCGTCGTCCACCAGCTGGTCGGCGGCCTGCGCCAGTCGATGTTCTACGTCGGCGGCAGGACCGTTCCTGAGCTGCAGGCGAACGGCAGGTTCGTACGGATCACCTCCGCGGGTCTGAAGGAATCCCACCCGCACGACATCCAGATGACGGTCGAGGCGCCGAACTACAGCGGCAAGAACTGACGCACGCGTACGCGTGCAGCACGTCCGACGCATGGCCGAGGGCGGCTCCGGAAGCTCCGGGGCCGCCCTTGTCGTGGGTGTCGGCGATACTGGAAGACGCTGCAACGCATCAGGGAAAGGCCACCAACGTGACTGAGATCGAGATCGGGCGCGGCAAGCGCGGCCGCAGGGCGTACGCCTTCGACGACATCGCCGTCGTCCCCAGCCGCCGTACGCGGGACCCGAAGGAGGTCTCGATCGCCTGGCAGATCGACGCCTACCGCTTCGAGCTGCCCTTCCTGGCCGCTCCCATGGACTCGGTCGTCTCCCCGGCCACCGCCATCCGCATCGGCGAGCTGGGCGGCCTGGGCGTGCTCAACCTCGAGGGCCTGTGGACGCGCTACGAGGACCCGCGGCCGCTGCTCGACGAGATCGCCGGGCTGCCCGCCGAGTCCGCCACCCGCCGCCTGCAGGAGATCTACGCCGCCCCCATCAAGGAGGAGCTGATCGGCCTGCGCATCAAGGAGGTGCGCGACGCGGGCGTGGTCACCGCCGCCGCACTCTCCCCGCAGCGCACGGCCCAGTTCTCCAAGGCCGTCGTGGACGCGGGCGTGGACATCTTCGTCATCCGCGGTACGACGGTCTCGGCCGAGCACGTGTCGTCCTCGCACGAGCCGCTGAACCTGAAGCAGTTCATCTACGAGCTCGACGTCCCGGTGATCGTCGGCGGCTGCGCCACCTACACCGCGGCCCTGCACCTGATGCGCACCGGCGCGGCCGGTGTCCTGGTCGGCTTCGGCGGCGGCGCCGCGCACACCACGCGCAACGTGCTCGGCATCCAGGTCCCGATGGCCACGGCGGTGGCCGACGTGGCCGCGGCCCGCCGCGACTACATGGACGAGTCCGGCGGCCGGTACGTGCACGTGATCGCGGACGGCGGCGTCGGCTGGTCCGGCGACCTGCCCAAGGCGATCGCCTGCGGCGCGGACTCCGTGATGATGGGTTCCCCGCTGGCCCGCGCCACGGACGCGCCCGGCAAGGGCCACCACTGGGGCATGGAGGCCGTCAACGAGGAGCTGCCGCGCGGCAAGAAGGTCGACCTGGGCACGGTCGGCACGATCGAGGAGGTCCTCACGGGTCCCTCGCACACCCCCGACGGCTCCATGAACTTCTTCGGCGCGCTGCGGCGTGCCATGGCCACGACCGGCTACAGCGAGCTCAAGGAGTTCCAGCGGGTCGAGGTCACGGTGGGGGACTCGCAGCACAAGCGGTAGCCGTCAGCCGTACGGCGTTCATCCAAGGGGTCCGGTCACGTGGTGACCGGACCCCTTCGCATGTGCGCAGAGGTGGGGCGCGTTGTGCGGTGGGGGGCGCACGGTTGCATTCAGGGCGAATACGCCGGGGGTGGGCGTGTCGGGCCGGTAATGTCCGTGCTCGGCGACCCGGTTCTCCGGGGCGCCCCCCTTCCAAGGACACGGTCCGGACCTCGCGCCTCGGGGCCCGGCCCGAATCCGACGGACCGCCTTACCGGGCCAATGGGCGGCATCGTGGAAGGGGGCGCGCCCATGGGCCGTCACCGCAAGCCCACTCTCCGGGACCGCATCCGGCTTCGGCTGGGGCAGTACTGGCTTCGGCTGGTGAAATTCCGGAGGAGGTGGATCTTGCGGATTTACGGCCGCTGAGCGGCCACCCCTATAGAGCCTAGGGGTGGACACTCCGCTTGGCGGTCAGGAGCCCGCTGCAGTGGCCGCTGCGGTGGGCTCCACCAGTTCCGTACGGTACCGGCGGAGGGCACCGTACGCCACCAACCCCGGAAGCCCGGCCACCCCACGCGCCCCCCTTCACAACCGGTGCGCCGCCCCCGTGGGCGCCGCTCCCCGCGTGTCCAGCAGCAGCTGGGCCTTCACCGACAGCCCTTGCAGGTCGTACGTGCGGTGGTGCTGGAGCAGGATCGTCAGGTCGGCGTCCGCCACCGCCTCGTACAGGGAGTCCGCGCGAGGTACGGGCCGGTCCAGGACGCTCCACGCGGGCACGTGCGGGTCGTGGTAACTGACGGAGGCGCCGAGCCCCATCAGCCGGACGGCGACCTCCTCGGCGGGCGTGCCCTGCAGGTCGGCGAGGTCGGACTTGTACGTGACGCCCAGCAGGAGGACCCGGGCGCCCCGGGCCGACTTGCCGTGCTCGTTCAGGAGCGTGGCGGCGCGCTGCACGACGTAGCGGGGCATGCGGCTGTTGACCTGCTGGGCGAGTTCCACCATGCGCAGGCCGCGGCCCGCCCGGCCAGTCAGGTCCTGGGCGAGGCCGTGGCCGCCGACGCCGGGGCCGGGACGGAAGGCCTGGAAGCCGAACGGCTTGGTCTCCGCGCAGCGGACCACGTCCCACAGGTCGACGCCCAGGTCGTGGCAGAGGACGGCCATCTCGTTGACGAGGGCGATGTTGACGTGCCGGTAGTTGGTCTCCAGGAGCTGGACCGTCTCGGCCTCCCGCAGGCCACGCGCGCGTACCACCTTGTCGGTGAGGCGGCCGTAGAACGCGGCGGCCGACTCGGTGCAGGCCGGGGTCAGGCCGCCGATCACCTGGGGCGTGTTGGCGGGGGTGAAGTCGCGGTTGCCGGGGTCGACGCGGCTGGGCGAGTGGGCGAGGTGGAAGTCGCGGCCCGCGCGGAGGCCGGAGCCCTCCTCCAGCAGGGGGCGCAGGAAGTCCTCCGTGGTCCCGGGGTGCACCGGCGACTCCAGGATCACGGTGGTGTGCGGGCGCAGGTGCTCGGCGAGCGCGCGGGCGGCGGCCTCCACCTGGCTCAGGTCGAGGCCGCCGTCCGCGCCGCGCGGGGTCGCCGCGCAGATCACCGCGGTGCGCACCCGGCCGAGCTCGGCCGGGTCGGTGGCCGGCCGGAAGCCCCCCGAGAGCATCCGGCGCAGTTCGGCGGGGCTGAGGGCGCCGGACTCCTCCCCGGTGCGGTACCCGAGGGTCGGGATGCCGGCGGCGACGGCGGCCTGGGCCAGGGGCAGGCCGAGAGGACCGAGTCCGATGACGGCGAGATCTGCGGGCATGGCGTGGGCCGTCCTTCCCAGTAACCGAGGCGTGGCGGGCACGCAAGTCCTGTGGACAGGACGAGCGAGCGCAATGTCAGACTAGGAGTAAATATGACCGTTTTGTGGGATTGACCAGCGTGTTTCTCGGTGAGCCGGGCAGAGTTGTCCACAGGCCGGGGGTGACTGGTGGCTGAAGTCGGGCAACCCCGTCAGAATTTGGGCATGGGCAGGAGGTGAGGGGACAGGGGAGAGGCACGGGGGAGGGGAACGGGGATGGGAACGGGCTTCGCCCGACGGGTGCGGCCGGCGCGACCGACAGCGGGAGGCAGCGGTGAGGACAGCGACACTGGGGCCGGCGCAGCGCGCCGAGTCACTGGCGGGAATGGCCGAGCGGGAGCTGGACATCCTGGTCGTGGGCGGAGGCGTGGTCGGCGCGGGCACGGCTCTGGACGCCGTCACCCGCGGCCTGTCCACCGGCATAGTGGAGGCGCGCGACTGGGCGTCGGGCACCTCGAGCCGCTCCAGCAAGCTGATACACGGCGGACTGCGCTATCTGGAGATGCTCGACTTCGCGCTCGTCCGCGAGGCGCTGAAGGAGCGCGGCCTGCTGCTGGAGCGCCTCGCGCCCCACCTGGTCCGGCCGGTGCCGTTCCTCTACCCGCTGCAGCACAAGGGCTGGGAGCGCCTGTACGCCGGCTCCGGCGTCGCCCTCTACGACGCCATGTCGATGGCCCGCGGCCATGGCCGGGGCCTGCCCCTGCACCGCCACCTGACCCGCCGTCACGCCCTGCGGGTCGCCCCCTGCCTGAAGAAGGACGCCCTGGTCGGCGCCCTGCAGTACTACGACGCACAGGTGGACGACGCCCGCTTCGTGGCCGCCCTGGTGCGCACCGCGGCGTCGTACGGCGCGAAGGCCGCCAACCGCGCGCGCGTCACCGGGTTCCTGCGTGAGGGCGAGCGCGTCGTCGGCGCCCGGGTGCGGGACGTGGAGGGCGGCGGCGAGTACGAGGTCCGCGCCAAGCAGGTCGTCAACGCCACCGGGGTGTGGACCGACGACACCCAGGCGATGGTGGGCGAGCGCGGCCAGTTCCACGTCCGCGCCTCCAAGGGCATCCACCTCGTCGTGCCCAGGGACCGCATCCACTCCACCACCGGGCTGATCCTGCGCACCGAGAAGTCCGTCCTGTTCGTGATCCCCTGGGGCCGGCACTGGATCGTCGGCACCACCGACACCGACTGGGACCTCGACAAGGCCCACCCGGCCGCCTCCAGCGCCGACATCGACTACCTGCTGGAGCGCGTGAACTCGGTCCTCGCGGTGCCGCTCGGCCGCGACGACGTGCAGGGCGTGTACGCGGGGCTCAGGCCGCTGCTGGCCGGCGAGTCCGACGCCACCAGCAAGCTGTCGCGCGAACACACCGTGGCCCATCCGGCGCCGGGTCTGGTCGTGGTCGCGGGCGGCAAGTACACGACGTACCGGGTGATGGCCAAGGACGCCGTCGACGAGGCGGTGCACGGCCTGGACGTGCGGGTCGCCGACTGCGTCACCGAGGAGATACCGCTGTACGGCGCCGAGGGCTACCCCGCCCTGTGGAACGCGCGGGCGCGCATCGCCGCCGAGCACGGCCTCCACGTGGTGCGCGTGGAGCACCTGCTCAAGCGGTACGGGTCGGCGGCCCGGGAGGTCCTGGCCCTGGTCACCGAGAACCCCGCGCTGGGCGCGCCTCTGCAGGGCGCCGACGACTATCTGCGCGCCGAGATCGTCCACGCCGCCTCCCACGAGGGCGCGCGGCACCTGGACGACGTACTGACCCGGCGTACGCGCATCTCCATCGAGACCTTCGACCGGGGCACGCGCAGCGCCCGGGAGGCCGCCGAGCTGATGGCGCCGGTGCTGGGCTGGGACAAGGACCAGATCGAACGCGAGGTCGAGCACTACGAGAAGCGGGTGGAGGCCGAGCGGGAGTCGCAGCGCCAGCCCGACGACCTGACGGCCGACGCGGCCCGGCTGGGAGCGCCGGACATCGTGCCGCTGTAGGCCGCCCGGAAGCCGCTTCGGAAGCCGCTCCGGAAACTGTTCCGGAAATCCGTCACGGCGACTTCCGGGCCGGGACCGCCGTTCCGCGCGAGGTGTGCGGCGCGGGTTATGGACGGAATGGTCCGAAGGGTCGGCACCCGTGGCTCCCTCCTTGTCACAACCCGTCATCCCGGCGCGGACGAAGGGCCGTTCGAGGGTGGTCCCGGGGTGTCCTCAGGGGCCCCCTGGGCGTTGAGCACTTGTCGGGTGAGAGACAATGGAGGCTCTGTCAGGGCGGGTTGCATGAGGGGACGCATGTCGGAGGCGGAGCGGGCGGGGACACCCCGTCAAGACACTCGTCAGGACACTCTGCAGGACAAGAGCGAGCGTCTCCTCGCGGGCCGGTACCGGCTGGGGGGCGTACTCGGCCGTGGCGGCATGGGTACCGTGTGGCGCGCCGAGGACGAGACCCTGGGCCGTACGGTCGCCGTCAAGGAACTGCGGTTCCCGTCGAACATCGACGAGGACGAGAAACGGCGCCTGATCACACGCACGCTGCGCGAGGCCAAGGCGATCGCCCGGATCCGTGACACCAGCGCGGTGACCGTCTTCGACGTGGTCGACGAGGACGACCGGCCGTGGATCGTCATGGAGCTCGTCGAGGGCAAGTCCCTGGCCGAAGTCATCCGCGAGGACGGGCTGCTGGAGCCGCGGCGGGCGGCCGAGGTGGGGCTCGCGATCCTCGACGTGCTGCGCTCCGCGCACCGCCAGGGCATCCTGCACCGCGACGTGAAGCCGTCCAACGTGCTCATCGCCGACGACGGCCGGGTCGTGCTCACCGACTTCGGCATCGCCCAGGTCGAGGGCGACCCGTCGCTCACCTCCACCGGCATGCTCGTCGGCGCCCCCTCCTACATCTCCCCGGAGCGTGCCCGCGGGCACAAGCCGGGCCCGGCGGCCGACCTGTGGTCGCTCGGCGGACTGCTGTACGCGGCGGTGGAGGGCGTGCCGCCGTACGACAAGGGCTCGGCGATCGCCACCCTGACCGCGGTGATGACCGAGCCGCTGGACGGGCCCAGGAACGCCGGCCCGCTCAAGGACGTCATCCACGGCCTGCTGACCAAAGAGCCGGCGGAGCGGCTC
>NZ_JUJA01000111.1:83109-84712 GCF_001906585.1 Streptomyces kebangsaanensis
CGCGCCCGAGCCGAAGAACGCCGAACCGGAGCCGCCCGCGGACGCCACCAAGGTCATCTCACTGCCCGCGCAGTCCGGAGGGGGCAAGGGCACCGGCGGTTCGGCGGGTTCCGGTTCCGGGGGCAGGCGGGGCGAGGAGGCGGGCGACCGGCTGCGCGGGGCGCTGCGCTCGGTGCGCAAAACCGCTGTGACGTCGGGGGCGGCCACCTCGGCAGGCTCGGGCCCGGGGAGCGGGGCCGCCGCCGTGGCGTCCGCGGAGACCCGGACGCAGAGCGCCTCCGGACCGTCCGGTGGCGCACAGGCCGGGCAGCCCGCCTCGGGGTGGCCCGTGATGACGCCGCCGGACCTGCCGCCGCCGGCGCCGCCCAGGGCGTCGCTCACCGACGTGGTGCCGCGGCGGACGCTGGTGATCACCGCGGTGGTCGTGGTGCTCGCCGTGATCGGCACCGTGCTGGCGTTCACGCTCGGCGGGGACGACGAGGACTCCAAGGGGGCCGGGAGCGGAGCCGGCCGCACGACCGCCACCGCCGGGACGTCCGGGGACGTCTCGACCAAGGAGGACGTGAGCGGCGGGACCGGCGCGGACGGGGACGGAGCCGGCTCCGCGACGGGCGCCGACGGTTCGGGCGGCAAGCCGGTCACGGACGCCGGCACCGGGGCGCCGGGCGGCGACGGCTCCGAGGCCGGTTCCGGCTCCAGTTCCGGCTCCGGCTCCAGTTCCGCTTCCGGCTCCGGCTCCGGCTCCGGAGAGGACGGGTCCGGGGACGGCGGCGCCGTGGCGTCGACGTACAAGAGCGCGCAGGGCTTCTCCATCGGGCTGCCCGCGGGCTGGAAGTACGCGACCACCGACTCCGCGGGGGTCCGCTTCACCGGCCCCGACGAGCAGAAGCTGCTGGTCGCCTGGACGTCCACGCCGAAGGGCGACCCGGTCGCCGACTGGACCAACCAGGAAAGGGGCATGAGGCTCTCCCAGTACAAGAGGGTCCGCATAGAGAAGGTGGAGTACCGCGACTGGAACACCGCCGACTGGGAGTTCACCTATGTCAAGGCCGGGACCCAGTACCGTGTCATCGACCGCGGGTTCGTGGTGAACGACCGCCTCGGCCACGCGCTGATGTACACCGCGAAGGCCGCGAACTGGGACAGCGACCTGCGCGAGAGCACGTGGGAGACGCTGGCGAAGACCTTCCAGCCGAAGAAGTCGTGACTCCGGGCCCGAGGCGCGAGATCCGTCATCCCCGCTCTGTGGGTTGCCTCCGGCACGTATCGTGAGTTGTTGCGGACCGTAAGCACCGGGAACGGGACGCGTGGCGAACGGAATCGACCGGGCGTGCGGCCGGGGGAGGCAACGTGGACGACTATGCGGGCCGGGTTCTCGCCGACCGCTACCGCCTGCCGCTGCCCCCGTCCGACGAGTACGAACTCACCGAGACCCGGGCCTTCGACACCTACAGCGGGCAGGAAGTCCTCGTCCGCCAGGTGCCGTTGCCGGAGGTGGTCGAGGCGGAGGTGCTCGACGCGGACGGGCTGCCCGACGGCTTCACGGCACGCGACGGCTCCTTCCGGGGGCCCTCGGCGCACAGCGGGCGTGCGGCGGGCGGGG
>NZ_JUJA01000111.1:84757-85207 GCF_001906585.1 Streptomyces kebangsaanensis
GTACGGCGGGCGGTCGAGGCCGCGCAGGCCGCGGCGCGGATCCCCGACCACCCTCGGCTGGACCAGGTCTTCGACGTGTTCGCGGAGGGCGGTTCGCTGTGGATCGTCAGCGAACTGGTCGCCGCGCGGCCGCTGGCGGCACTGCTCGCCGAGAAGCCGCTGACGCCGTACCGGGCGGCCGAGGTCGCCTCCGACGTCCTCATGGCGCTGCGGGTCCTGCACGCCCACGGCTGGGTGCACCGCAACATCACCGCCCGCACGGTCCTCGTCTGCGACGACGGCCGCGTCGTACTGACCGGCCTCGCGGCCGGCGCGGCGGAGGAGGCCCTGTGCGGGTACGACCCGGTACCGGCGGGGGAGGCGGAGGGCGAGGACGCGGCCCGGGGCGCGCTGCCCGCGGTCGCGGGCACGCCGGACGGTTCCGGCGGCGCGGGCGGCTTCGGCGGGGCC
>NZ_JUJA01000112.1 GCF_001906585.1 Streptomyces kebangsaanensis
ACGGTCGCGGCCGGGGCGGTGGCGGGGGCCGTACTCGCCCTGCCGGGCAGGGGAGAGGCGGACCGGGGCACGGCGGGCGGCAGCGCCCGGCCGCCCTCGCCCTCCGCCGCGCCCCCCTCCGCCTCGACCGGCCCCTCGCCCACCGTCGAGGGCACCTCCAGGCCGCCCAGCCTGCCGCCGGGCGCGCACGGTGAGGCCGGCGGGTTCGCGTGGGCGCCGCCGAAGGGCTGGCGGCGGAACGTGCAGACGGGCGCGGAGGTGTACTACACATCGCCGGACGGCAAGCAGGAACTCGTCGCCAAGTCGTCCCTGGCCCGGGGAGACCTGATGGAGAGCTGGCGCACCTCGGAGGTGAACGCCCGCCGGGGCCGGGACTACCGCAAGATCCGCCTGGAGCGGACGACCTTCCACGGCCACCCGGGGGTGGTCTGGGAGTACACGTTCACCCTCAAGGGCGCCCCCTGGCACGCCCGCCTGCTCGGCTTCGACGCGGACGGCAAGTCGTACCAGGTCAGCACCTGGTACCGGTCGGACACGGAGCAGTGGGCGCTGCCGACGTACGAGAGGGTCCAGGACAGCTTCACGGTGCTCTGACGCCGTGGGCGGGGGAGGGAGGAAGAACGGAGGGAGCCCCGAGGGGCTCCCTCACCCGGATGCCGTACGCGCGTCAGCCGACCGCTCGCGTCAGCCGACCGGGACGTTCTCCACCGCCTCCGAGCCGGACCGCGCCGCGACCGCCGCCCGGCCGCCCCGGGCCCTCTGCCGGACGAGGGCGATCACCAGCACGACCGCCGCGACCAGCAGCGACAGCAGCACGGTCTCGCGGCCGTCGTGCTCCGTGTCGGTCAGCATGTAGCCGAGGACGAAGACGATCAGCCCGGCCGCCGCCCAGGTCAGGTACGGGTACAGCCACATCTTGACGACCAGCTTCTCCGGGGCCTCCCGCTGGATGATCTTCCGCATCCGCAGCTGCGAGAAGCAGATCACCAGCCAGACGAACAGGGCGACCGCGCCGGAGGAGTTGACGAGGAAGAGGAAGACGGAGTCCGGGAACTTGTAGTTGAAGAACACGGCCACGAAGCCGAAGACGACCGACGCGGTGATCGCGGTCACCGGCACACCACGGCGGTTGGTCCGCGCGAACGCCCTCGGCGCGTCCCCGCGCTCGCCGAGCGAGAAGGCCATGCGGGAGGCGGTGTAGAGGCCGGAGTTGAGGCAGGACAGCACCGAGGTCAGCACGATGAAGTTCATGATCTGACCGGCGTGCGCGATACCGAGGGAGTCGAGGGCGGCGACGTAGGAGCCCTTGTCGGTGACCGACTTGTCGTTCCAGGGGAGCAGGGCCACGACGACGAAGACCGAGCCGAGGTAGAAGACGCCGATGCGCCAGATGATGCTGTTGGTCGACTTGGTGACGGCACGCTGCGGGTCCTCCGACTCGCTGGCGGCCAGCGTCGCGATCTCGCTGCCCATGAAGGAGAAGACGACGAGCAGCACACCGGTGAGGATCGCGCCGGGCCCGTGCGGCAGGAAGCCGCCGTGGCCGGTGAGGTTGCCGAGCCCGGCCTTGTCGCTGTGCACGCCGGGCAGTACGCCGAAGACGGCGAGCAGGCCGATGACGATGAACGCGCCGATCGCCACGACCTTGATCCCGGCGAACCAGAACTCGAACTCGCCGTAGGAGCCGACGGAGGCCAGGTTGGTCGCGGTCAGCACCGCCATGACGATCAGCGCCCACCCCCACTGGGGCACGGCCGGAACCCAGCCGGAGAGGATCTTCGCCCCGGCGGTCGCCTCCACGGCCAGGACGACGACCCAGAAGAACCAGTACAGCCAGCCGATGGAGAACCCGGCCCAGCCGCCGAGCGCCCGGTCGGCGTGCGCCGAGAACGAGCCGGAGGTGGGGTTGGCGGCGGACATCTCGCCGAGCATGCGCATCACGAGGACGACGAGCGTGCCGACGAGGGCGTACGAGAGCAGGATGCCGGGGCCCGCGGTGGCGATACCGGCGGCGGAGCCGACGAACAGTCCCGCACCGATCACACCGCCGATGGCGATCATCGTCAGGTGGCGGTTCTTGAGACCGGCCTGAAGCCCGGAACCGTGTCCTCCGGGGCTTGCGTGGCCGCTTCCGGCCTTCGGCGGGGTCGGCTGCGAGGTCATGGGGGGAGTTTCCTTTGCGCCGGGTGATCAGTCTGTCGTACGAGCGGTGTACGAGACGGTCCAGTGAAACCGAGGCGCTGGGGCTGCGTGAACCTTCAAAACCCAAATTTTACCTCAGGATTCCCTGAGTTTTGTGGTCCGTCTCACACCGTTCCGGCGACCGTGATACGGCCACACCCGGCGCTGCTTCCCGCATTCGGCCGTGTCACACTCGGACCATGCGCGTGTATCTCGGCTCCGACCATGCGGGCTTCGAACTCAAGAACCACCTCGTCGAGTGGCTCAAGGCGGCGGGCCACGAGCCCGTCGACTGCGGCCCGCACATCTACGACGCCCAGGACGACTACCCGCCCTTCTGCCTGCGCGCCGCCGAGCGCACGGCCGGCGACCCCGACTCCCTCGGCATCGTGATCGGCGGCTCCGGCAACGGTGAGCAGATCGCCGCGAACAAGGTCGAGGGCGTGCGCGCGGCCCTCGCCTGGAGCGAGGAGACGGCCGCCCTCGGCCGCCAGCACAACAACGCCAACGTCGTCGCGGTGGGCGCGCGCATGCACACGCAGGAGGAGGCGACGAAGTTCGTCGAGACCTTCCTGGGCACCCCCTTCTCCGGCGACGAACGCCACATCCGCCGCATCGACATGCTGTCGTCCTACGAGACGACGGGCGACCTGCCGCCGATCCCGGCACACCACCCGCAGGACTAGAACGACGACGGCGTGCGACAGCGGGCCCGGAGGGCGCAGTGCCCTGCGGGCCCGAAGCCCATGGGCCTGGGCCGAAACCCCCCGAAACCCGAGACGGAACGCCCCGCCGGGGACGCGGGGGGCAAAGCCCCCGCCGGGACCTTGTCCTCCCGTCCTCCCGTCGAGTCGGGCGGGAGGAACCAGGGGTGCAGGGGACGGAGTCCCCGCCGGGGCCTGGGGCGGGGCCTGGGGCGGGGCCTGGGGCGGGTCCCCTTCTCCCCGCCGGGACGAGTGGGAGGGTGGGAAACCGGGGGCGCAGGGGGCGAAGCCCCCGCCGGGGTCTGGGGCGGAGCCCCAGGGACAGAACCCTTTTCTCCCACTGAGCCGGTCGGGCCGGGTGGGCCAAGCCGGGGCGCAGCCCCGGACAGGGGTCCGGGGCGGAGCCCCGGGGACGGGTGCCCCTCACCTCACCGAGTCGGGCGGGCGGGTGGGCGAAGAACCGCAGGAGAGGACACCACCGTGCCGGAGGGCCACACCATCCACCGCCTGGCGCAGGACTACGCCACCCGCTTCTCCGGGACCGGCACCGGCACCCTCGTCACCAGCCCCCAGGGCAAGTTCTCCGACGCCGCCGCCCTCCTCACCGGAGCGGAGCTCACCCACACCGACGCCCACGGCAAGCACCTCTTCCTCCGCTTCCGCGACAGCGACTGGGTCCACATCCACCTCGGCCTCTTCGGCAAGGTCACCTTCGGCGAGGTCGCCCCCGGCGACACCCCCGCGCCCCCGCCCACGGACACCGTCCGCCTCCGCCTCGCCAACGACACCGCGTACGCCGACCTCCGCGGCCCCACCACCTGCGCACTGATCACCGACGCCGAGAAGCAGGCGGTACACGACCGCCTCGGCCCCGACCCCCTCCGCCCGGACGCCGACCCGGCCACCGCCCACGCCCGCATCCGCCGCAGCCGCACGACGATCGCCGCCCTGCTCATGGACCAGAAGGTCGTCGCGGGCGTCGGCAACGTCTACCGCGCCGAGGTCCTCTTCCGGCACGGCATCGACCCGTACCGCCCCGGCAAGGACATCACGCCGGCCGAGTGGGACGCCGTCTGGACCGACCTCGTCGCGCTCATGCGCGAGGGCGTCCGCAACAACCGCATCGACACCGTCCGCCCCGAGCACACCCCCGAGGCGATGGGCCGCCCACCCCGCGTGGACGACCACGGCGGCGAGGTCTACGTCTACCGCCGCGCCACCCTGCCCTGCCACATCTGCGGCACCGGGATCCGCACCGCCGACCTCGCCGCCCGCAACCTCTTCTGGTGCCCCACCTGCCAGACGAACTAGAACAACGACGAGCCGGAACGACTCAGAACCCGTGCGGCAGCCACGGCGCCACCGCCGACCCGAACCCCACCGACGCCTCCGCCAGCGCCCCCCGCCGCAGCTCCCGCACCCGCCCGGCCGCGGCCAGCGCGGTCAGCGGCACGCCACCGAGGTACGCCGCCCCCAGCTCCCGTACCGAGAGCGCCACCTCGGCCGCGTCCGACGTACGCTCGCAGGACGCCCCCTTGGCGTCCCCGCTCAGCCGCCACCGCCCGGAGTTCCACGGACAGAAGTCGTCCGCCACCTCGAACACCACGTCCACCGGCGCCTGGTAGGTCCGCGCCTCGAGCGCCGCCCCCACGTCCACCAGCCGGACGTACAGCGCGTCCTTCAGCCGCGGCAGGCACCGCCGGATGTCGGACACCAGGTACTGCCACGCGTCGTCGACCGGCCGCATTCGCACGCTCAGCGTCGACGTCAGGTCGATCCCGTACAGGAACCGCCACAGCGCCGCCCCGCTCGCCGGGTCCAGCGCGTCCAGGTCGCTCAGCACCACCGTGCCCTCGGGCCCACCGCTGTCCCAGTTGGGCTTGACGCGGTAGCGCGCGTACCCCGTGACCTCTCCGTCCCGCTCGGCGACCACGCACTGCAGCGGCGACGCGCCGCCCCGCTCGCTCTCCGGATCCAGCAGCGTCAGCCGCGCCCAGCCGGCCGGCCGCTCCACCATCCCGGGCCGGGCCGGCACCAGCCGCGCGTACACCGCCTCGCAGGCGTCCAGCACGTCGGCGGGCGCCGCGTACCGCAGCCGTACGTCGTCGGTGCCGGCCGGGACCGACAGCCCGGCCCGGTTGGTGTCGATCTCGGCCTGCAGCTGGAAGGTCGCCGCCCCGTACCCGAACCGGCCGTAGATCGCGGGCTCGGAAGCGGTCAGCACCGCCAGCGGCTCGCCCCAGGACCGTACGTCGTCCAGCTGCCGCCGCATCATCGACGTCAGCACGCCGCGCCGCCGGTGCGTGGCGGCCACGCTGACCATCGTCACCCCGGCCGCGGACACCGGCGCGCCGCCGGGCACGGTCATCCGGAAGCTGTACGCCCCCGCCGTCCCCACACACGCGTCCCCGTCCCACACGCCCAGGGAACGGTCGAACTCGGTGACGGCCCGCCACGCCTGCCGCTCCTCCGCCGACTCCGGAACCCCGCCGAACGCGCGGATCAGATTGTCGTACCAGGGGTCCCACTCGTCCTGCCGCAGCACTCGCGGCCCGATCGCCACATCACTTGCCATACGGCATGCGTACCAGGGCGGTACGGAACGGGCGAGCGAATTTCTCCGGGACGGCGGCGCGACGGGTTCCGGAGAAGTTCACGGACAATTGGGGTCTCGGACGGGGGACAAGTGGGACCTCCCGTGCCAAGCAGCAGGTTCGATGGATAGGGTCCCGAACTAATGGCAGCAGGACGAGAACGGCGCGCGGAAGCCGAGACGTTCACGGCCCGGTGGAAGATGCAGTGGCACCGGGCCCGCGTCGGCGTGCGCAAATCCGCCGTCGACTACTTCCGCGGGGACGGCTCCGAGTGGATCGCGTTCGGCGGGCTGCTGCTGACCATCCCGCTGATCGCGGTGCTGACCCTCGTCAACTCGGTCTGGTTCTCGCCGGTCGCGCTCGTGCTGCCCATCGTCGTCGGCGGCCTGCTGCTGCGCCCGGCGAGCCTGCTCGGCCTGTACGCCGTCGCGGCCACGGCGCTGATCGTGGAGTCGGTGCGGCTCGGCCCGTACACCGAGGGCCCCTCCCGGGTCACCCCGGGCGTGGTGCTGGTGGTCGCCGCCTGCGGTTTCGTCGGGCTGCTGATCGCCCAGTTCCGCAGCCGGGTCGGCGTGCCCTGGCGGCGCGGCGGCACCATGCTGTTCGACCTGCGGGAACGCATCCGCGTGCAGAGCACGCTGCCGCGGCTGCCGGACGGCTGGCACCACGAGATGGCCCTGCGGCCGGCCGGAGGCCAGTCCTTCTCCGGCGACTTCGTGGTCGCCGCCCGTACGAACGGCGGCCGCACCCTGGAGGTCGTCCTCACGGACGTCTCCGGCAAAGGCATGGACGCGGGCTCGCGGGCGCTGCTGCTGTCGGGTGCGTTCGGCGGCCTGCTCGGCAGCCTGCCCCCGCACGCCTTCCTGCCCGCCGCCAACGGCTACCTCCTGCGCCAGGACTGGCAGGAGGGCTTCGCGACCTCCATCCACCTGGTGCTGGACCTGGACTCCGGCGACTACGAGCTGTACACCGCCGGCCATCCGCCGGGCCTGCAGCTCAGCGCGGGCAGCGGCCGCTGGGAGGAGAAGGCCGCCGAGGGCCCGCTCCTCGGTGTCTACGACGGCGCCCAGTTCGACCCGGTCAAGGGCTGCCTGCGGGCCGGCGACGTACTGATGCTGTTCACCGACGGCATGGTGGAGACCGCCGACCGCGACATCACCGAAGGCATCGACCGCCTCACCGGCGAGGCCGACCGCTACGTCGCCGGCGGCTTCCGTGGCGCCGCCTGGCACCTGATCGAAGCGGTGGCCAAGGACGTCAACGACGACCGCGCCCTCCTCCTCATCTGCCGCGAGGGCCCGACGGCCCAGACGGCACGCTGAGCCCGCGGTGACTTGTGCTGTTGCTGTGCACATCCAGGCTCCGGATTGCCCCGGTGATGCGTGAGTTGGTAGAGATGGACGCGTCCGTGCCGTGACCTCATGGACGGTCACGGCCCATGATTCCTGACGGGGGAGGCGGGTTCGGCGTGAAGTTCGACATGGGTGCGCAGACGCTGTCGGCGTTGATGCGTGAGTCGCGGGGGTCGAGTGATGATCTGGGGTCGTTGATCCAGCAGTTGGTGCGGGCGGCGGAGCCGTTGGAGGGGAAGTTCAACGG
Organism: Streptomyces kebangsaanensis; assembly: GCF_001906585.1. Taxonomy (GTDB): domain Bacteria; phylum Actinomycetota; class Actinomycetes; order Streptomycetales; family Streptomycetaceae; genus Streptomyces; species Streptomyces kebangsaanensis. The sequence continues at coordinate 7,079 of NZ_JUJA01000112.1, forward strand.
TGCGGGCCGGCGGATGTTCGATCAGTTCAAGGCGCGGGCGGACGGGATCACGGCGGATCTGAACGGGTCGTTGTCGGCGATCCTGGGTGGTCAGTCGGGGATGGAGTCGGCGTTCTCCTCGGGTGATCAGGAGCAGGGGGACAACGCGCGGCAGCAGATGGGTGCGGCGAACTTCGATGCGGCGCGGTTCCGCTGAGGGCTGTTCTTCGCGCGTACGTTCTGTTCGGTTGATCGTTTTTTCGGGGAAGTCGGGGAGTGGTGTGTGATGGCGGGTTCGGGTGCGGATCGCCGGTCGTACGACATGGGGGCGTCGGCGGATGTGCAGGGGGGTCTGCAGGCGGTGGTGGCCCGGTTGGAGGCGGTGATCGGGGAGCGGGACCGTCAGGTGAAGGCGGCGATGGCGGACTTCTCGGCGGATGGTGTGGCGGATGAGTACCACGGCAAGGAGCAGCGGTGGAACAGTGCGTCGCAGGAGGTGCGGAACATCATCCAGTTGGTGAAGTCGACGTTGGAGATGAACGACTCGACGGCGCAGTCGACGCTGGCGCGGGCGAAGGCGGCGGTGGACAGCATCGGCTGAGTGCCGGTGGTGCGGGTGTGGGTGTGGTGACGGGGGTGTGGGTGTGCCGGGCTGGGATCTGAGGCCGCAGGGCATTACGCAGGTGTTGCGGTCGACGGGTGAGTCGGCGTCGAAGCTGCAGGGGTATGCGAAGTCGTACGGGGAGCATCTGACGTCGGCGGCGACGAGCGCGGGGACGATCTCCGCCGGTTCCGGTGGTTCCGGTGGTGAGCAGGGGCAGGGCGGTCTGGTGGCGCTGGCGTTGTCGCGGTACGCGGAGCATGCGGCGAAGGATCTGCAGTTCGTCGCGGCGCGGGCGGGCAAGTCGTTGCAGGGTGTGGTGGACGCGACGACGGCGTACCTCAACGGTGATCAGGAGATGGCGGCGGAGGCGCAGCGCA
>NZ_JUJA01000113.1 GCF_001906585.1 Streptomyces kebangsaanensis
GTTCCGCGAACGCGGATGCGTCCACTGCCTGGCCCGCGACGCGGGCATCTCCCAGGCCACCGGCTACCGCTACCTGCACGAAGGCATCAGCGTCCTCGCCGATCAGGCCCCCGACCTGCACGAAGTCCTGGACCGCTGCCGACGCGAGGGCATGACCCACGTGATCCTCGACGGCACGCTCATCGAAACGGACCGCCTCGCCGGTGTCCGCGACAACGGCAACGACCTGTGGTTCAGCCAGAAACACAAGGCATTCGGCGGGAACGTGCAGTTCCTGTCCGCCCCGGACGGCACCCCGTTGTGGGTCTCCGACGTCGAGCCCGGCTCCACCCCCGATATCACCGCTGCCCGTATCCACGTGCTCCCCGCGCTGTACAAGGCGGCGGCCGACGGCCTGCCCACCCTGGCCGACAAGGGCTACATCGGCGCCGGCATCGGCATCCTCGTCCCCGTCCGCCGCCCGAAGGGCCGGTCCGAACGGGCCCTGGACGCCGATACGCGCACCACGAACAGCCTGATCAGAGGCGTCCGAGCTCTCGGTGAACGTGCCGCAGCCGAACTCAAGCAGCGCTGGCGCACCCTGCAACACATCACCATCAGCCCCAGCCGGATCGGCGACATCGCCCGCGCCGCCCTCACCCTCAACAGAATCTGGAAATGATCACCGCTGAGAAAACGTCACTGCCTCCTCGGTCGACTACCGGCGTGGCATCTTGTCCGAGCTGTCCAGCATTCTGGAAGCGGCCGTCGATGACAAGCGGCTTGCCAGGAACCCCATGCGCGCGAAGTCCGTGCGATGGCCCAAGGCGCCACGGGAGCGACGAGAGGCGTGGTCGTTGGAGACGGCGCTGCGAGTCCGGGACGTGATCAGTCCGCGAAACCGGATAGCCGTCGTACTCGGACTCGGGTGCGGGCTTCGGCAGGGCGAGGTGTTCGGATTGAGCCCGGAGGACATCGACTATGCGAAAGGCATGCTTCACGTGCGCCGCCAAGTTCAGGCGATCAGCGGGAGGCTGTATTCGGCCCTGCCGAAGGGGGCGAAGACGCGTACCGTCGACATGCCTTCTTCGGTGGCGGAGGAGCTGAATCGCCATGTCGAGAAGTTCCCACCGGTGGAGGCGGAGCTTCCCTGGGGAAGACCAGGGACGGACAGACCGCGGAGGAAATTCTCTCTCCTCCTCGCCACCCGATTCGGCAACGCCACTGCCGTGAACACTTGGAACACGTACACCTGGAAGCCCGCGCTGGCGAAGGCCGGCGTCATCTCGCCGCTTCCCGAGGGCGCGAAGAGGTGGCAGTGGGAGGCGGCGCCGAAGGACGGCTTCCACGTGCTGCGGCACACCTACGCCTCGGTCATGCTGGAGGCGGGGGAGTCGGTGGTGACCTTGGCGCGATGGCTCGGGCACTCCTCGCCGACTGTCACGCTCGGTTACTATGCTCACTTCATGCCGGAGGCCGGGAGCAAGGGGCGTGCCGTCCTTGACGGATTGCTCGGGAAACAGGGAGATCAGTATGCCAGCCGAAACTCCCCAGATTCTCCCCAGGGCTGATCGTGCCCGACTCCCAAGCCTTGAGTGTCCGGAGTCGGGCATGGATTGCAAGGCTGGCGGATCGGATGGCCTGGGAAAATGCTGACCGAAGTCACCGCAACCCGCTACATCGAGCCCCTGCGCTCCGGCGGCTCCGTGCCCGGGGTCGTCGAGGCCGACGACCTGGGGACGTACGTCGTGAAGTTCACCGGCTCCGCGCAGGGGCGCAAGGCGCTGGTCGCCGAGGTGATCGTGGGGGAGTTGGCGCGGGCGCTCGGGCTGCGGTTTCCCGAGCTGGTCCTCGTGCACTTCGACCCGGAGCTCGCCGCGCACGAGCCGCACCAGGAGGTGCGCGACCTGCTCGACGCCAGCCCGGGCGTCAACCTCGGCATGGACTACCTGCCGGGGGCGAAGGACTTCACCCCGGACGTGGCGAAGAGCTTCCCGGTGGACCCGCTGGAGGCCGGGCGGATCGTCTGGCTGGACGCGCTGACGGTGAACGTCGACCGCACCGTCCACAGCTCCAATCTCATGATCTGGCCGACGTTCGGCACCGCGCCGCCGCGCCTGTGGCTGATTGACCACGGTGCCGCGCTGGTCTTCCACCACCGGTGGGACACCTCGGACCCGGGCAAGTCCTACGACTTCCGCCACCACGCCCTCGGCCACTACGCTCCGGACGTCCGCGCCGCCGACGCCGAACTGGCGCCCAAGGTGACCCGTGAGCTGCTGCGGACCGTCCTCGCCGAGGTGCCGGACGACTGGCTCGCCGAGGAGCCCGGTTTCACCACCCCGGACCAGGCCCGCGGCGCCTACGTCGACTACCTCGCCGCCCGCGTCCAGGCGTCCCCGGCCTGGCTGCCCACCGACTTCCCCAGCCGCCGGGAGCTGGCGGCCGAGGAGGCCCGGCGGGCGGCGCGGACCCAGGAGGGCCGGCCCGACTGGCTCAAGCGGGTCCCGGACCTGCACGGCAAACCGGCCGCCGAGCAGGACTGGTCGGTCCACCTGGGGTGAGGGTCAGCCCTGGAGCTGCTCGTACGCCGGCACGGTCAGGAAGTCGACGTAGTCCTTGTCGAGGGAGACCCGCAGGAGCAGGTCGTGGGCCTGCTGCCAGTGGCCGGCGGCGAAGGCCTCGTCGCCGGTCTCCCGGCGGATGCCGGCCAGTTCCTCCGCCGCGACCCCGCGGACCAGCTCCGGCGTGGCCTTCTCGCCGTTCTCGAACTCCACGCCCGCGTCGACCCACTGCCAGATCTGCGAGCGGGAGATCTCGGCGGTGGCCGCGTCCTCCATGAGGTTGAAGATCGCGACCGCGCCCAGGCCGCGCAGCCAGGCCTCGATGTAGCGGATGCCGACCTGGACGGCGTTGACCAGCCCCGCGTACGTCGGCCGGGCGTCGAGGGAGTCGACGGCGATCAGGTCGGCCGCCTCGACGTGGACGTCCTCGCGGAGGCGGTCCTTCTGGTGGGGCCTGTCGCCGAGGACCTTGTCGAAGGACTCCCGGCAGATCGGCACCAGATCGGGGTGGGCGACCCAGGAGCCGTCGAAGCCGTCGCCGGCCTCGCGGTCCTTGTCGGCGCGGACCTTCTCGAGGGCCACCTCGTTGACCTCGGGGTCCCGGCGGGAGGGGATGAAGGCCGCCATGCCGCCGATCGCGTGCGCGCCGCGCCTGTGGCAGGTGCGCACCAGGAGTTCGGTGTAGGCGCGCATGAACGGGGCCGTCATCGTCACCGAGTTGCGGTCCGGCAGGACGAACTTCGCCCCGCAGTCACGGAAGTTCTTGATGAGGGAGAACAGGTAGTCCCAGCGGCCCGCGTTCAAACCCGAGGCGTGGTCGCGCAGTTCGTAGAGGATCTCCTCCATCTCGTACGCGGCCGTGATCGTCTCGATCAGGACGGTGGCGCGGATCGTGCCCTGAGGGATGCCCAGGTAGTCCTGCGCGAGGACGAACACGTCGTTCCACAGGCGCGCCTCCAGGTGGGACTCCGTCTTCGGCAGGTAGAAGTACGGACCCTTGCCGAGGTCGAGCAGGCGCCGGGCGTTGTGGAAGAAGTACAGGCCGAAGTCGACGAAGGCGCCGGGCACCTGGGTGCCGTTCGCGTCGACGAGGTGACGCTCGTTCAGGTGCCAGCCGCGTGGGCGCGTGACGACCGTGGCGAGCGCCTCGGCCGGGTGCAGGGCGTAGGTCTTGCCGGAGGCGGCGTCCGTGAAGTCGATGTTCCTGGTGTAGGCGTCGATCAGATTGAGCTGGCCGAGGACGACGTTCTCCCAGGTGGGGGAGGAGGCGTCCTCGAAGTCGGCGAGCCAGACCTTCGCGCCCGAGTTGAGCGCGTTGACGGTCATCTTGCGGTCGGTGGGTCCGGTGATCTCCACCCGGCGGTCGTTCAGGGCCTCGGGGGCCGGGGCGACCTTCCAGGAGTCGTCCGCGCGGATCGCGGCCGTCTCGGGGAGGAAGTCGAGGGTGGAGGTGCGGGCGATCTCGGCGCGGCGCCCGGCGCGGCGGGCGAGGAGTTCGTCGCGGCGCGGCGTGAACCGCCGGTGCAGCTCGGCCACGAAGGCGAGTGCCGCCTCGGTGAGGACCTCCTCCTGCCGGGGCAGGGGCTCGGCATCGACGATGGTCAGCGGGGACGGCGCTGGTGCGGACATGAGCGGTCACTTCCTTCGGAGGGGGCTGCTTCCACGTTTCCTCTCGCTGTTTCCTCTCAATCAAGGTGTCCCAGGTCGGCCTCGGTGTCGATGTCGTACGGCCGTGCCACGTCGCCGCACTCGACGAGGGTGACGGACCCCTCGTGCGCCCTCAGATAGGCGCGTGCCCCCCGGTCGCCGGTCGCACTCGCCGTGATGCCCGCCCAGTGCGCCGCGCCGAGCAGGACGGGGTGGCCGCGCGTCCCCTCGTACGCCGCCGAGACCAGCGACGTCTCGTCCCGGTACGCCGCACGCACCCGGGCCGCCGCCGCGACGCCCACACCGGGCTGGTCGACCAGCAGGACCAGGGCCGCGCGGGCCCCCGTACCGGCCAGCGAGTCCAGGCCGGCCCGCAGCGAGGAGCCCATGCCCCGCTCCCACTCCGGGTTGTCCACGAGCACACAGCCCTCCAGCCGCGCCCGCTCCCGCACCTCACCGGCCCGCGCGCCCAGCACCACGTGGACGCGCTCGCAGCCGGCCGCCCGCAGGACTCCGGCCGCGTGCTCCACCAGTGGCCGGCCCCGGTGTTCGAGCAGTGCCTTGGGGCGTCCCCCGAGCCGCCGCCCGCCGCCGGCGGCCAGCACCAGCCCGGCCACCTCGTGTTCCGTACGTGTCATGACTCCTGCCTACCTGACGGTCCGTCGGCCGCACGGTGTTCACGGGGCTGAATTTCGGTCCTCACGGTGGCGCGCCCCGCCCCGGGTGGCGTTTACTGGCCCGTCCGGGACTGTGCACGAGGAAGTGCCAGGGGGAGGACGGGCTGTGTTGCGGAGCTTGGGGCAGAGGCCAGCGACCGGCAGCGGTGAGGATCCGAGGGTGGCGGAGCTGCGCACCGCCGTGTCCCGATTGCGCCGCGAACTCGCCTTACATCCTGTGGAGTTCCCCGACCGGGCGATAGCCGAGGCCGAACTCGCCGCCCTCGCCGCGATGGCCACCCACGGCAGTCCGGAGATCCCGCGCCTGCGCCGCTCCCTGCTGCTGATCGCCGGGTCGATCGGCTCGGTCAGCGCCCTGAAGGGCGGGCTGTCGAAGGTGCGGGCCGCGGTGGACCTGTTCGGGCAGCCGCCGCGCCGCTGAGCACCGCCGGCCCCGGTTCACGGTTCAGGGCCCCTGGCGCCGGATGAGCCCCTGCTCGGTGGCCGCCGCCACCGCCGCCGTGCGCGAGTCGACGCCCAGCTTGGCGTAGATGTGCACCAGATGGGACTTCACCGTGGCCTGGCTCAGGAACAGGCGCTTGCTGATCTCCAGGTTGGACAGGCCCTCGCGGACCAGTTCCAGCACCTCCAGCTCACGGCGGCTGAGGGCGGCGGCGGGGGTGCGCATGCGGTCCATCAGACGGTGGGCGACCGCGGGGGCCAGGGCCGAGCGGCCGGAGGCGGCGGTGCGCACCGCGGCGGCCAGCTCCTGGGGCGGGGCGTCCTTGAGCAGGTAGCCCGCCGCCCCGGCCTCGACCGCGGCGAGGATGTCCGCGTCGGTGTCGTACGTCGTCAGCACCAGCACGCGCGGGGCGCCGGGCCGGGCGGTGATCGCCGCCGTCGCCTCCGCGCCGTGCGCGCCGCCGGCGCCGAACTGCAGGTCCATCAGCACCACGTCGACGCCGCCCGCGGCGGCCAGCTCCACGGCCCGCTCGGCCGTCGGCGCCTCCGCGACGATCTCGAAGTCGGGCTCGGCGGACAGGACGGCTCTCAGGCCCGCGCGGACCACGGGGTGGTCGTCCGCCAGCAGCAGCCGGATCGTCATGTGCGGCCCCCGGACGTGTGGTCTCCGGACGTGTGGTCCCCGGACGTGTGGTCCCCGGACGTGCGGCCTCCGGGGGCCGGGTACGGCAGGGTGACCGCGACCGCCGTGCCCTGACCGGGCGCCGACTCCACGGTGAACGTCCCGCCCAGCGCCTCGGCGCGCGAGCGCATCGCGGGCAGCCCGAAACCGCCGTCCACCGCGCCGCCGGGCCGTCGTACGGCGGCCCCCACGGCCTCGGGGTCGAAGCCGGCCCCGTCGTCCACGACGTCCAGCGCCACCGCCGTGTCCATGAAACTCAGGGTGATCTCCGCGCGGTGCGCGTGGGCGTGCCGCCGCGCGTTGCCGAGCGCGGACTGGGCGATCCTGAGCAGCGCCACCTCGTAGGGAGTGGGCAGCTCGACCGGGGTGCCGCTCACCGAGAAGCGGACCCGGGGCGGGGCCGCCGCGCCCGAGCAGAGCCGTTCCAGGGCGCCGGCCAGGGAGCCGCGCTCCAGGTCGGGCGGGGTCAGGGCGTGCACGAAGCGGCGGGCCTCGGCGAGGTTGTCCTGCGCGGTGGCGCGGGCCTGCTCGATGTGCGCGGCGGCCGGGGAGCCGTCGGGCAGTGCGCGCTGGGCGGCGCGCAGCAGCAGCTGGATGCTGGACAGGCCCTGGGCGAGGGTGTCGTGGATCTCCCGGGCCAGCCGCTCCCGTTCGGCGAGCGTGCCCGCGGCGCGCTCGGCGTGGGCGAGCTCGGCCCGGGTGGCCACCAGTTCCTCGATCAGCTCGCGGCGCCGCTCGCTCTCCCGGTACAGGGCCTCGTAGCCGAGGACCGTGGCGACGGCGACCGCCGCGCCGAGCAGCGGGCCGATGAACGCGCCCGCGGTGACCTGCCCCCCGTGCCCGACGAAACCGGCGATGGCCGCCGCCGCGGTCGCGGCGACCGCGGGCAGGCTCCAGCGCACCGGCAGCAGGTGCAGGTGCAGGAAGTACAGCGGGAAGGCCGCCCACAGGGCCTCGGGGGAGAGCGCGAGCAGCACCAGCCAGGCCGCGCTGAGCACGGCCAGCCACACCGCCGCCGCGCGCCGGGAGCGCCGCACCGCCGGGCTCAGCACACCCCAGGCGAAGACCGCGCCCGTACCGAGTGCCGCCGCCACCGTCGCCGCACCGGGCGCGCGGACCGCGGCGAGCGCCAGCAGGCCCGCGAACAGCGCGTACAGGCACAGGCGCAGGGCGGCGACGACGGGGGAGTGGGGGCGGACGTCCATGACGCGTCCAGGGTAGGCGGGCCGGGCGGGGCGCCGGTCAACCGAAAGGTTGAAAACCGGCTGCGCCCTTCGATCCGCGCGAAGCGTGCCCGGGCGCGATGCCCGGCGGGGGCCCGTCCGCGCAGGGTGGAGGACATGTACGTCGCATGGAGAGACCTGCGGTTCGCCAAGGGGCGGTTCGCCCTGATGGGGGCCGTGGTCACACTGATCACCCTGCTCGTGGGGCTGCTGTCCGGGCTGACCGCCGGGCTCGCCGAGGAGAACACCTCGGCGGTCAAGGGCCTGCCCGCCGACCACCTCGCCTTCGCCGCACCGTCCGGCGGGCAGTCGGTGTCGTTCACCGGCTCCTCGCTGCCGCCCGAGGCCGTCGAACGGTGGGCGGAGCGGGTTCCGTACGCGGAGCCGGTCGCGATCCGCACGCTCGACGCGTCCGCCGGCGGCCGTACGGCCGCGGTGTCCGTGTTCGGTGTCCGCCCGGACGCCGGCATCGCACCGGACGGCGTCGCGCCCGGGAGGGCTGTGCTCTCCGCCGGGGCGGCGTCCGAGCTGGGCGTCGGGGCCGGGGACCGGGTGCGCCTCGGTTCCGCCTCCTGGACCGTGGCGGCCGTCGCGGGCGGTGCGTCGTACAGCCACACGCCCGTCGTCTGGACGGCGTGGGACGGGGGCCGGGCGACCGTGGTCGCGCTGCGCGCACAGGGCGCCGACGTCTCCGCCGGGGACCGGGCCGCCGGTACGAAGACCCTCGCCAAGGGCGACGCGCTGACCGCGATCGGCTCCTACCAGGCCGAGAACGGCTCGCTGCAGCTGATGCGCGGCTTCCTCTTCGCGATCTCCGCGCTGGTCGTCGGGGCGTTCTTCACCGTGTGGACGATCCAGCGGTCCCCGGACATCGCCGTGCTCAAGGCGCTCGGCGCCTCCACCCGCTACCTGCTGCGCGACGCGCTGGGGCAGGCGGGGGTGCTGCTGGCCGTCGGGACGCTGCTCGGCACCGGGCTCGCGGCCCTGGCCGGCGTGCTCGTACGGGGCGGCGCGGTGCCGTTCGTGCTGGACGTGCCCACCGTCCTGCTGCCCGCCGCGGTGATGATCGCCCTGGGTGTGCTGGGCGCCGGCCTCTCCGTCCGGCGGATCACCGCCGTTGACCCGCTGACCGCGCTGGGAGGCGTGCGATGAGCCTGCTCCTGGACGACATCACCCTGACCTACCCCGACGGCGACGGCAGGCTCACCGCCCTGGACCGGGTGCGGCTGGAGGTGCCGGCGGGCACGGTCACCGCGGTGGTCGGACCGTCCGGCTCGGGCAAGTCCAGCCTGCTCGCGGTCGCGGCCACGCTGATCACGCCGGACAGCGGGCGGGTGTGCGTGGACGGTACGCCGACGGGGGAGCTGAGCGCCGCCGAGCGGGCGGTGCTGCGGCGCCGGAGCATCGGCATCGTCTTCCAGCAGCCCAACCTGCTGCCCTCGCTGACGGCGGCGGAGCAGCTGGAGGTGATGGCCCGCCTGGACGGACGCCGGGCGGCGGCGGGCCGGGCCCGGGAACTGCTGGCCGCGGTGGGCCTCGCCGACCAGGCGCACCGGCGCCCCCACCAGCTCTCCGGCGGCCAGCGCCAGCGCGTCAACATCGCCCGTGCCCTGATGAACGACCCCTCCGTCCTCCTGGTCGACGAACCCACCAGCGCCCTCGACCACGAACGCGGCGCCGCCGTCCTCGACCTCCTGACCCGCCTCACCCGCGACCGCGGCACGGCGACGGTGCTGGTCACCCACGACCGCACCCACCTGGAGGAGGCGGACGCGGTACGGGAGATGAGGGACGGCCGGCTGACGACCCTCCTGACCGGTTGAGCATCCTGACCCCGGCCGGCGCGGCTGCGCGCGGCCCGGGGCCGGCGCCGACTCTGGGCGGTCGGCCCGGCTGGAGGGCGGCGTGATCGGCGAGGCCGCCTGGGGCGGCCGTCAGGGTTCCAAGGGGGCGGTCAGGGCGCCGAGGGGGGCGGGGTTCCGAAGGGGCGGCGATCAGGTGGTCGGGGTCGAGGGCGGGGGCGGGGGCGTCAGGGTCTGGGACAGGTCCTTCGCCACCTGCTGGAGGGCCGGGACGATGCGTTCCGTCGCCGCCTCCGTCATACGGCACGCCGGGCCGGAGACGGAGACGGCGGTGACGGTGGGGGAGCCGGGAACGGTGACCGCGAGGCAGCGGACGCCCGGTTCCTGCTCGTTGTCGTCCACGGCGTAACCGAGCCGGCGCACGTCCTCCAGGGCCGCCAGGAAACCCTCCGCAGTGGTGATCGTCCTCTCCGTGGCGGCGGGCATGCCCGTGCGGGCGAGCAGGGCGCGCACCTCGTCCTCGGGGCTGTGGGCGAGGAGCGCCTTGCCCACAGCCGTGGAGTGCGGCAGGACGCGCCGGCCGACCTCGGTGAACATCCGCATCGAGTACTTGGACGGGACCTGCGCCACGTACACGACCTCGTCGCCGTCGAGCAGCGCCATGTTCGCCGTCTCGCCGGTCTCCTCCACCAGGCGGGCCAGACAGGGACGGGCCCAGGTGCCCAGCAGCCGGGAGGCGGACTCGCCCAGGCGGATCAGCCGGGGGCCGAGCACATAGCGGCGGTTGGGCTGCTGGCGGACGTATCCGCAGGCCACGAGCGTGCGCATCAGGCGGTGGATGGTGGGCAGCGGCAGCCCGCAGGTCGCGGAGAGCTCGCTCAGGCCGACCTCGCCGCCCGCGTCCGCCATCCGCTCGAGCAGGTCGAACGCGCGCTCGAGGGACTGGACCCCGCCATTGGTGGCGGACTTGGCGGAGCCGTTGGTGCTGGCGCTGGACGTCGGCACGGCGCGTTCCTTTCGGCGCTGGTGGGAAGTGCCAAAGCCTACCCAGGGGCCGGCCGGCCTCCCCGCTGACACGGAACTCCGTCCTGTCCGACGGAATGCTAATTCCGTCCTGTGGAAGCGTCCAGGGCGCGGGTCCCGTGCTGCCATGCGGCGGCGTCCCTCTTGACGGGGTGCGGGCGGGAGCCAAGACTCACTCGACGGAACGTTGAAGCCGGAGAGGGGTCCGGGTGTCCGACGCCGAACTGGTACTGCGCTCGACCCGCGTCGTCACGCCCCGGGGGACGCGCCCCGCGTCCGTCGCGGTCGCCGACGGCACGATCACGGCCGTACTGCCGCACGACGCCGAACTCTCCGCCGGCGCCCGCCTGGAGGACCTCGGCGACGACGTCCTGCTGCCCGGACTGGTCGACACCCACGTGCACGTCAACGACCCCGGCCGCACCGAGTGGGAGGGCTTCTGGACCGCCACGCGCGCGGCGGCGGCCGGCGGCATCACCACCCTCGTCGACATGCCGCTCAACTCCCTCCCGCCCACCACCACGGTCGACCACCTCCGCGTCAAGCAGGACGTGGCCCGGGACCAGGCGCACGTCGACGTCGGATTCTGGGGCGGTGCCCTGCCCGGCAACGTCGAGGACCTGCGCCCGCTGCACGAGGCCGGCGTCCTCGGCTTCAAGGCGTTCCTGTCGCCCTCGGGTGTGGACGAGTTCCCGCACCACACCCAGGACGGACTCGCCCGGTGCCTCGCGGAGACATCCGGCTTCGGCGGCCTGCTCGTCGTGCACGCCGAGGACCCGCACCAGCTCGCCGCCGCCCCGCAGCACGGCGGCCCCAGATACGCCGACTTCCTCGCCTCCCGCCCGCGCCGCGCCGAGGACGCCGCGATCGCCGCCCTGATCGCGCAGGCGAAGCGCCTCCACGCGCGCGTGCACGTGCTCCACCTTTCCTCCGGCAGCGCGCTGCCCCTGATCGCCGAGGCCCGGGCCGAGGGCGTGCGGATCACGGCCGAGACCTGCCCGCACTACCTGACCCTGACCGCCGAGGAAGTCCCCGACGGAGCCTGCGCGTTCAAGTGCTGCCCGCCGATCCGCGAGGCCGCCAACCAGGACCTGCTCTGGCAGGCGCTGGCCGACGGCACCATCGACTGCGTGGTCACCGACCACTCGCCCTGCACCGCCGACCTGAAGACGAACGACTTCGCCACCGCCTGGGGCGGCATCTCGGGCCTGCAGCTGAGCCTGCCGGCGGTGTGGACCGCGGCCCGCGAGCGCGGTCACGGCCTTCGGGACGTCGTCCGCTGGATGTCCGCGCGCACCGCCGCCCTCGTCGGCCTGGACCGCAAGGGCGCCGTCGAGCCCGGCCGCGACGCCGACTTCGCCGTGTTCGCGCCCGAGGAGGCCTTCACCGTGGACCCGGCCGCCCTCCAGCACCGCAACCGTGTCACCGCGTACGCGGGCCGCACCCTGCACGGTGTGGTGAGGTCCACCTGGCTGCGCGGCGAACGGGTCTTCGCGGACGGCGGGTTCACCGAGCCGAAGGGCCGGCTGCTGACCAGACCCTCGGCGGGCCGGCGCCCGTCGGCCCCGGAAAGGAAGAGCTGATCACCGTGACGGCGACTCCCCGCTTCACCGGCAGCGCGAACCCCTACCGAGGCGGTGACCCGTACGCGGACTACCGCACCGCCGACTTCCCCTTCACCCGGGCCGCCGACCTCGCCGACCGCCGGCTCGGCGCCGGGGTCGTCGCCGCCAACGACGAGTTCTTCGCCCAGCGCGAGAACCTGCTGGTGCCCGAGCGTGCCGAGTTCGACCCCGGGCACTTCGGGCACAAGGGCAAGGTCATGGACGGCTGGGAGACCCGGCGCCGCCGCGGCGCCTCCGCCGACCACCCCTGGCCGGCCGCCGACGACCGCGACTGGGCGCTGATCCGGCTCGGCGCGCCGGGCGTCGTACGGGGCGTCGTCGTCGACACCGCCCACTTCCGCGGCAACCACCCGCGGGAGGTGTCGGTCGAGGGCGCCCGCGTGCCGGGCTCCCCGTCCCCGCGGGAACTCCTCGCCGACGACGTCGAGTGGACGACCCTCGTCCCGCGCACTGCGGTCGGCGGGCACGCGGCCAACGGCTTCGAGGTGGACGTGGAGCAGTGCTTCACCCACCTGCGCCTCAACCAGTACCCCGACGGCGGCGTCGCACGGCTGCGCGTGTACGGCGAGGTCGTGCCCGACCCCGGGTGGCTGGACGCGCTCGGCACCTTCGACGTGGCCGCCCTGGAGAACGGCGGCCGGGTCGAGGACGCCTCCGACCTCTTCTACTCGCCCGCCACCCACACCATCCTGCCGGGCCGCTCCCGCAGGATGGACGACGGCTGGGAGACCCGGCGCCGCCGCGACCGGGGCCACGACTGGATCCGCTACCGGCTGGCCGCCCGGTCCCGGATCCGTGCCGTCGAGATCGACACCGCCTGCCTCAAGGGCAACAGCGCCGGCTGGGCCTCGGTCTCCGTCAAGGACGGCGAGGACGGCGAGTGGACCGGGATCCTGCCACGCACCCGCCTCCAGCCCGACACCGACCACCGCTTCGTCCTGCCCGCGCCGGCCGTCGGCACCCACGCGCGCGTGGACATCTTCCCCGACGGGGGCATCTCCCGGCTGCGCCTGTTCGGCTCCCTGACCGAGGAGGGCGCGGCGGCTGTGGCGGCCCGCCACCGGGAGCCGGGCGACCGCGGCCGTTGACCCACGGTCCCTCACCCGGGCTTCCGGCTCTCGGCCACGGCGAACAGCGCGCACGCCAGCACGATCAGGGCCACGCTCGCGTAGACCTCGTAGCCGTCGAGGAAGCCGATCCGCTGCACCAGGCCCTTGTGCCAGTCGGTGAACGCGTGCACCAGGCCGAGCACGCCCTGCACCAGGGCGATGAATCCGAGGAACTCCAGCAACTTCTTCATGCCACGACCTTCACCCCGTGCCTCCTTCCCGCGCATCGGCCGTGGGGCGAGCCGTCGCCGGCGAAAGTCCGCCGTCGCGGCGGGCGGGTGCGACGAAAGTCCACGCCGTCGCGACTTCGGTCGCGAATCCGCCGCACGGGGAGGTGAAGGGCACCACGGCTTGCGTAGATTGACGGAGTGTGACGAGTGACGGGATGACGCGGGAACCACCGGCGTTCACGGCGCGGCGGTGGTGGCTGCCGTCCGCCGTGGCGGACGAACTGACCGACGTGCCCGGCCCCGACGCCGGACGCCGGGGCCGGCCGCGGCGCACCGCACGTGACTGGCTCGTCGACTTCTGCTGTTTCCTCCTGGCCGTGCTCATCGGCCTGGCCTCCGCGGACGTCCTGAGCCACGACCCCCACACCCCGCACGCCCTGGCCGTCGCCGACCAGTTGCTCGGCGCCCTCTCCTGCGCGGCGGTCTGGCTGCGCCGCCGCCGGTCCCTCTCCCTCGCCGTGGCCATGCTCCCCGTCTCCTTCGTCTCGACCACCGCGGCCGGGGCCGAGATCGTCGCGCTCTTCTCGCTCGCCGTGCACCGGCCGTTCCGGTACGTGGCCTGGACCGGCGGTGCCGCGCTCGCCCTGATCCCGGTCGTCTGCCGGTGGCGCCCGGACCCCGACCTGACGTATGCGGGTGCCGTCGTCTTCTCCGTGCTGCTGACCCTCTCGGCCATCGGCTGGGGCATGTTCGTACGGTCCAAGCGGCAGCTCGTGCTGAGCCTGCGCGACCGGGCCCGGCGCGCCGAGACGGAGGCGCGGCTGCGGGCCGAGCAGGCGCAGCGGCTCGCCCGCGAGGCCATCGCCCGGGAGATGCACGACGTCCTCGCCCACCGGCTCACCCTGCTGAGCGTGCACGCGGGTGCCCTGGAGTTCCGGCCCGGGGCGCCCCAGGAGGAGGTCGCGCGGGCGGCCGGGGTCATCCGGGAGAGCGCGCACGAGGCCCTGCAGGACCTGCGGGAGATCATCGGCGTACTGCGGGCCGGCGACCCCGACGACGCGGGCCGACCCCAGCCCACCCTCGCCGCGCTGGACGCCCTGGTCGCCGAGTCCCGCGAGGCCGGCATGAAGGTCACCCTGACCAGCACCGTCACCGACCCGGCCGCCGTCCCCGCCGCCCTGGGCCGCACCGCCTACCGCATCGCCCAGGAGGCCCTGACCAACGCCCGCAAGCACGCCCCGGGGACGGAGGTGACGGTGACGGTCACCGGCGCCCCGGGCGAGGGCCTCGGCATCCACGTACGCAACCCGGCTCCCGAGCACGAGGCTCCTCGCGTCCCCGGTTCCGGTCAGGGCCTGATCGGCCTGACCGAACGCGCCGGCCTGGCCGGCGGCACCCTGGAGCACGGCCCGGCCTCCGACGGGGGGTTCGAGGTACGGGGGCGGCTGCCGTGGGGATGACCGCCCGGCCGCACGGATCAGGGCTCCGGTGAGCCCAGCGACCACAGGGCCGCGAGCAGGGGGGCGGCCAGCGGTGCCAGCGGACGGAAGCGGCCCTCCAGCCGCTCCGCGAGCGCGCTCCGCGCGGTCAGCAGCCACCGTGTGCGGCGGTCGTCGACGTGCCGCTGGTGCGCCAGCTCGTGCGCGGTCGCCGCTGCCAACTGCGCGGCGGAGAAAGCCCGGAGGACCGGCAGTCCGAGCAGCAGCACGTACGTGCGCACGCCCGCGACCCTCACACGGCCGAGCGCCACCTCCGGCTCGGGGACGATCCGCACCAGCAGCGGGGCGCGGAAGCCGGTCCGCTCGGTCACGTCCTGGACCAGCGCCGCCAGTTCCGGCTGCTCGTCCGGCCGTACCGCCCGGCCCGGCAGGGCATCCCGGACGACGACCCCGTACAGGGCCGGAAGTATCCACAGCAGCGGCACCACGGCCACTTGCCAGACTCCCCAGGCGAGCCCCACGGCGAGCATCACGAGAGCGAGCCCGGCCAGGGGCAGCCAGGCGAGTGCGAGCATGGCCGCGATCAGCAGCCACTCGTGGACCGGCGAGACCGTCGGTCCCTCGGGTATGCGGCCGTCCATCACACTCCTGTCGGGCGGTGAGGTGTGCGCGGATTCTGTCACGGCCCGAACAGGTGAGCGGGGAGAGGTGAGTTCGCACGTCCGAGGACGGAACGCTCAAGGGCGCAGCACCACACGCCGGCCGTGGAGTTCGCCCCGCTCCATGCGGCGGTGCGTCCGGGCCGTGGCGCTCAGCGGGTGGTACTCGACGGAGCGGGGGCGCAGTGCGCCGGCCGCCAGGAGGCCGTTGACGGACGCCGCCGCGTCGGCCAGTTCCGCCGTCGTGGCGTTGGAGATGGCGAAGCCGCGCACGGAGCCGTCCTTCATGTAGAGGGCGCCGACCGGGAGGACCGGCTCGTCCCGGGCGCCGGACATGACGACGACGCGGCCGCGGTGGGCGAGGAGGCCGACCGCGGTCTCGAGGTCGTTGTGGCCGGAGGTGTCGATGTGCACGTCGACGCCGTCCGGGGCGAGGGCCGCCAGCCGCGCCGCGAGGTCGTCGGCGTGGTAGTCCACGACCTCGGCCGCGCCCAGGGACCGGACGTGGTCGTGGTCGCGCGGCGCGGCGGTGGCCAGCACGCGCGCGTGCGCGCGGACCGCGAACTCCACCAGCGCGCTGCCCACGTTGCCGCCCGCGCCGCCGATGAGGACCGTCCGGCCGGGCCGCAGCCCGCCGTGCGTGAAGAGGGCCAGGTGGGCGGTCGCGGCCGGGTGGAACACGGCCACCGCCTCCCCCGGGTCCACGCCCGGCGGCAGCCGGTAGAGACGGTCGGCCGGCACCACGGCCTGTTCGGCGGCGGCCCCCTGCCGGCCGTCGTGGCCGAGGCTGTCGCACCACACCGTCTCGCCCACGGCGAAACCGGACCCGGCGGAGGCCACCGTGCCCACGAGGTCGCGTCCGACCACGAACGGGAACGGCAGCGGCGTACGGAACACCCCGGAGCGGACGATCGTGTCCACGGGGTTGACGGTGGTCGCCAGCACGTCCACCAGCACCTCGCCCGGACCCGGTACGGGAGCGGGCAGCTCGCCGAAGCGAATGAGGTCGGGCGGACCCAGCTGTTCGACATAAGCGGCACGCATGAACGGTCATTCTCCCACCGGACGGCTCTGCCACGCGCGCGTGCACCCGGGGTGGCCGACGGAACCCGTGCTTTGGTTGGGTGGGGGCCATGACCGCGATCCGACTGCTCCTCGTCGACGACGACCCGCTGGTGAGAGCCGGTCTGTCCCTCATGCTGGGCGGCGCCGACGACATCGAGATCGTCGGTGAGGCGGCCGACGGCAGCGAGGTGCGGGCCCTGGTCGACCGCACCCGGCCGGACGTCGTCCTGATGGACGTACGGATGCCGGGCGTGGACGGCCTGACGGCGACGGAACGGCTGCGCGGGCACCCCGAGGCACCCCAGGTCGTCGTCCTCACCACCTTCCACGCCGACGAGCAGGTACTGCGTGCCCTGCGCGCGGGGGCCGCCGGGTTCGTGCTCAAGGACACCCCGCCGGCCGAGATCGTGCGGGCGGTACGCCGGGTCGCGGCCGGCGACCCGGTGCTCTCGCCCACCGTGGTCCGCCAGTTGATGCGGCACGCCGCCGGCACCGCCGCCGACGACCGGCGTGCCCGCGCGCGGGAGCGCCTCGCCGCCCTCAACGACCGCGAGCGCGAGGTCGCCGTTCTTGTCGGCCGCGGACTGGCCAACGCCCGGATAGCGGCCGAACTGTTCATGAGCGTGGCCACCGTCAAGACCCACGTCTCGCGCATCCTCGCCCGGCTCGGCCTCGACAACCGCGTGCAGATCGCCCTGCTCGCCCACGACGCGGGACTCCTCGAACAGGACGCGCCCTGAGAACCGGGGGTCCGGCACTTCACGGGCCCGTCGTGCGTTGACCGGTCACGGGAAGTCTTTCGCACTCCGGAAGGGGAGTGGTTGTGGCGGATGTGATCGACCTGGGGGAGTACGGGGCGGGGTTCCGGGCGGACCCGCATCCCGTCTACGCCGAACTGCGCGCGCTCGGCCCGGTGCACCGGGTGCGGCTGCCACCGCCCGAGGGCTACGACACCTGGCTCGTCGTCGGGTACGAGGAGGCGCGCGCCGCGCTCGCCGACCCCCGGCTGGCCAAGGACGTCGGCGCGGCCGGCATGGCCTTGTTCGACGAGCAGGCGTTCGGCAAGCACATGCTGGTCTCCGACCCGCCGCAGCACACGCGGTTACGCTCGCTGGTCACGCGCGCGTTCACCGCGCGCCGGGTGGAGGCACTGCGGCCGCGGATCCAGCGGATCACCGACGAACTGCTGGACGCGATGCTGCCGCGCGGGCGCGCGGACCTGGTGGAGGCGTTCGCGTATCCGCTGCCGATCACGGTCATCTGCGAGCTGCTGGGTGTGCCGGAGATCGACCGGGCCGCGTTCCGGGAGATGTCCAACGAGGTGGTCGTCCCCACCAGCGAGGAGGCGGGACTGCGGGCCGCGGATCAGCTCGGCACGTACCTCGCCGAGCTGATCGAGGACAAGCGTTGCGCCGGGCCGGCCGACGACCTGCTCAGCGCCCTGATCCGCACCACGGCCGAGGACGGCGACCGGCTCTCCGGCGACGAACTGCGCGGCATGGCCTTCCTGTTGCTCATCGCGGGCCACGAGACCACGGTCAACCTCATCGTCAACGGCGCGTACAACCTGCTGACCCATCCGGACCAACTGGCTGAGCTGCGCGCGGACTTGGACCTGATCGACGGGGCCGTCGAGGAGGTGCTGCGGCACGAGGGCCCGGTGGAGACCGCCACGTTCCGGTTCGCCGCCCAGCCCCTGGAGATCGCCGGCACCGCCATAGGCCGGGGTGAGCTGGTGATGATCGGGCTCACCGCCGCCGACCGGGATGCCTGCCGCTACCCCGCCCCCGACCGCTTCGACATCCACCGCGACACCCGCGGCCACCTCGCCTTCGGCCACGGCATCCACTACTGCCTGGGCGCTCCCCTGGCCCGCCTGGAAACCCGCACGGCCCTGCGCACCCTCCTGCGGCGCGCCCCCGCCCTGGCCCTCGACGGCCCACCCGGCGAATGGCTCCCGGGCATGCTGATCCGGGGCCGGCGAAGCCTGCCGGTGCGCTGGTAGCACCGGCCCGGCCGGCCCTCCGCCCCACCGGGCGGAGCCGGACGCGGTCCGGTCCGGCCGGTGTGCCGGCAGTCCGGGTCCGGCGGGGGACGGCTGTGCCGGACGGGTTGGCGGTGCGGTCCCGTCCGCCGGCTTTTCGCTCTGCTGGGCGGAGCCCGCCTGTGTCCGGTCCGGTGGGTGACCGCCGCGCCGCGCGAGGCGGCCGTGCGGCCCGGCCCGCCGGCCTTGCGCCCTGTCGGGCGGGGCCACGCGTGACCAGGCCCGGCCGTCTTCGGCCCGGTGCGTGCCGGTCGCCTCGCGCCGGGCCGGGGTGCGCCCGTCCGGCCACGTCCCGCCCGCCCGTACCCGCCGGACTCCTGCCCGGGCCCGTGGGGCGGGCGGCCGTCACCGGAGCGGTCGTGGGGCCGTCACCGGAACACCGCCCGGGCACCGCCCGGGATTTCCGCCAGGTGCACCGGGCGGTGCTCTCGGCGGGACACCTCGCAGGCCTCGGCGACGCGCAGGGCCTGCAGGGCCTCGCGGCCGTCGCACGGGTTGGGGCGTTCACCGCGCACGACCTCGACGAAGGAGCACAGTTCGGCCTCGTAGGCGGGACCGAAGCGTTCCAGGAAGCCGGTCCAGGGCTTGTCCGCGGCCGGCGGTCCGGTCGGCTCGGTGGACGCGATCGGCGTACGGTCGTCGAGGCCGACCACGATCTGGTCCGACTCCCCGGCCAGTTCCATGCGGACGTCGTAGCCCGCGCCGTTGAGCCGGGTCGCGGTGACCGTCGCCAGCGTGCCGTCGTCGAGGGTGAGCAGTGCCACGCCGGTGTCGACGTCACCGGCCTCACGGAACATCGCGGGGCCGGCGTCGGACCCGGCCGCGTACACGGCCACGACCTCACGCCCCGTCACCCAGCGCAGCATGTCGAAGTCGTGGATCAGCGTGTCCCGGAACAGCCCGCCGGACAGCGGCAGCCACGCCGCGGGCGGCGGCGCCTGTTCGGAGGTGAGCGCGCGGACCGTGTGCAGGCGGCCGAGCCGTCCCGAGCGCACCGCCTGGCGGGCGCCGGCGTAGCCCGCGTCGAAGCGGCGCTGGAAGCCCATCTGCAGGATCGTCCCCGCCGCCTCCACCTCGCCGAGCGCGTGCAGCGTGCCCGGCAGGTCCAGCGCGATCGGCTTCTCGCAGAACACCGGCAGCCCCGACCGCGCCGCCCGGCCGATTAACTCGGCGTGGGCGGAGGTCGCCGTGGTGATCACCACCGCGTCCACGCCCCACGTGAAGATCTCGTCCACGCCCGGCGCCGCCGTCTCGCCCAGCCGGTGGGCGAGCTCCTGTGCCCGTGCCGGATCGGCGTCCGTGAGGATCAGTGAGCCGACGTCGCGATGGTGACTGAGAGTTTTGGCGTGGACGGTGCCGATGCGGCCCGTACCGATGACCCCGATGCGCATGGGAACAAAGTGGGGGCGGACCCCGCGCGCTGTCAATCAGTATGTCAGGACAATCGGACTACACATCTTCCCGTCAACCGGCGGCAGGACTACGCTCGGTCCGTGCCGAAACCAGAAGTGGCCCCCACCGTCTCGCTCGAGCTCGGCGTGGACCGGAGTTCCCCGGTGCCGCTGTACTTCCAGCTGTCCCAGCAGCTCGAGTCCGCGATCGAGCAGGGCACCCTCACCCCCGGCAGCCTGCTGGGCAACGAGATCGAGCTCGCCGCACGGCTCGGCCTGTCCCGGCCCACCGTCCGCCAGGCCATCCAGTCGCTCGTCGACAAGGGCCTCCTGGTGCGCCGCCGCGGCGTCGGCACGCAGGTCGTGCACAGTAAGGTCCGGCGCCCGCTCGAACTGAGCAGTCTCTACGACGACTTGGAGGCCGCTGGGCAGCGCCCGGCGACCAGGGTCCTGGTCAACACGGTCGTCCCCGCGTCCGGCGAGGTCGCGGTCGCCCTCGGGGTGGCCGAGGGCGAGGAGGTGCACCGCGTCGAGCGGCTGCGCCTCGCCCACGGCGAGCCGATGGCGTACCTCACCAACTACCTGCCGTCCGGCCTGCTCGACCTGGACACCGGCCATCTGGAGGCGACCGGCCTGTACCGGCTGATGCGCGCGGCCGGGATCACCCTGCACAGTGCGCGCCAGTCCATCGGCGCCCGTGCCGCCACCCCCGCCGAGGCCGAGCGGCTCGGCGAGGCGGAGGGCGCACCGCTGCTCACCATGCAGCGCGTCACCTTCGACGACACCGGCCGCGCGGTGGAGTTCGGCACCCACACCTACCGGCCGTCCCGCTACTCCTTCGAGTTCCAGCTGCTCGTACGGTCCTGACCGCACCCGGCGGAAGGCGCCCGCCCGTCGCGCGTCCGCGGCAGGCGTCGCGCGTCCGGGGAGCTCTCCATGTCCGGACAATCTGACCCGCCACCGCTCCCCGGCCGCGGAACCGAAGATTCCGGTGTTCGATAATGGGACGATCGGGGCTGGTGGGTTCTCCATCAGCCCCGTGCGCACGTTCGAACACAGGAAGAAGGGCACGGCCTCGTGGCACGGTTTCCAACCTGGGCAGTCATCGCGCTGGCAGGGACACTGTCGGTGTCGCTGGCGGGCTGCAGCAGCACCGGCGGCAAACGCGCGGAGGATGCCCGCAAGGCCGCCGCGGCCCAGGGCGGGGCCGCGGTGAACACCCCCCGCTGGACCTTCGCGATGATCACGCACTCCGGTGACGGCGACACGTTCTGGGACATCGTGCAGAGCGGTGCCGAGCAGGCCGCGGTCAAGGACAACGTCAACTTCCTGTACTCGCACCACGCCGAGGCCCAGCAGCAGGCCCAGCTCGTGGACGCCGCGATCGACAAGAAGGTCGACGGCATCATCGTCACGCTCGCCAAGCCCGACGCGCTGAAGGCCGCCGTGGCCCGCGCCGGGAAGGCCGGGATCCCGGTGATCACGGTCAACTCCGGGTCCGCCGAGTCCAAGGCGTACGGCGCGCTCACCCACGTCGGCCAGGACGAGACCGTCGCCGGCGAGGCCGTGGGGGAGGAGCTGACCGGACGCGGGAGGAAGAAGGTGCTCTGCGTCCTGCACGAACAGGGCAACGTCGGCCACGAGCAGCGCTGCGCCGGCGTGGCGAAGACCTTCTCCGGCACGGTCGAGAACCTCTACGTCAACGGCACCAACATGCCCGACGTGCGGTCCGCGATCGGAGCCAGGCTCCAGACGGACAAGTCCGTCGACGCGGTCGTCACCCTCGGCGCCCCGTACGCGGACACCGCCGTGCAGGCGAGGGCCGACGCGGACAGCAGGGCCGAGATCGACACCTTCGACCTCAACGCCAAGGTCGCCGCCGGGCTCAGGAGCGGCACGCTCGGCTTCGCCGTCGACCAGCAGCCCTACCTCCAGGGCTACCAGGCCGTCGACCTGCTGTGGCTCTACAAGTACAACGCCGACGTCCTCGGCGGCGGCAGGCCGGTGCTCACCGGGCCGCAGGTCGTCACCAAGGACCAGGCCGCCGCGCTGGAGGAGTACACGAAGCGGGGCACCCGATGAGCACGACGACCACGGACCGGTCCGCCGCCTCCGCCGGTGGGAACGGCGAGGACAAGGACGGAAGAACTGACGGAAGGGGCGGCGGAAGGGCTGGCGAAAGGATTCTGCGGAGCTCACCGCTGCGAAAGCTCCTCACCCGGCCCGAGCTCGGCTCGGTCGTCGGCGCGATCGCCGTCTTCGTCTTCTTCGCCCTCGCCGCCGACGGCTTCCTGCGCGCCTCCAGCCTCAGCACCGTCCTGTACGCCTCCTCGGTCATCGGCATCATGGCGGTCCCGGTCGCACTGCTGATGATCGGCGGCGAGTTCGACCTGTCGG
The DNA here is from genome assembly GCF_001906585.1 of Streptomyces kebangsaanensis. GTDB lineage: Bacteria > Actinomycetota > Actinomycetes > Streptomycetales > Streptomycetaceae > Streptomyces > Streptomyces kebangsaanensis. The sequence continues at coordinate 21,938 of NZ_JUJA01000113.1, forward strand.
CGGGCGTGACGGTGACCTCCTCCGCGCTGGTCTCGTCGATGTTCAGCTACCAGATGACCGCCAACGTCTGGGTCGGCATCGGCGTGTCCCTGCTGGTCACCCTGGTGATCGGCGCCTTCAACGGCTACCTGCTCACCCGGACCGGACTGCCCAGCTTCATCGTCACGCTGGGCACCTTCCTGATGCTGACCGGCATGAACCTCGGCCTCACCAAGCTGATCGGCGGCACCGTCTCCACCAGGACGATCGCCGACATGGAGGGCTTCCCCAGCGCCCGCGCCGTCTTCGCCTCCACCCTCACGGTCGGCGGCGTCGACTTCAAGGTCACCATCCTGTGGTGGCTCGGCCTGGTCGCCCTCGCCTCCTGGATCCTGCTGCGCACCCGCACCGGCAACTGGATCTTCGCGGTCGGCGGCAACAAGGACGCGGCCCGCGCCGTCGGCGTACCGGTCGCCAGGACCAAGACCGGCCTCTACATGGGCGTGGCCCTCGGCGCCTGGATCTCCGGGCAGCACCTGCTCTTCTCCTTCGACGCGGTGCAGTCCGGCGAGGGCGTCGGCAACGAGCTGATCTACATCATCGCCGCCGTCATCGGCGGCTGTCTGATCACCGGCGGCCACGGCAGCGCCATCGGCTCGGCGGTCGGCGCGCTCCTGTTCGGCATGACCAGCAAGGGCATCGTCTTCGCCGAGTGGAACCCCGACTGGTTCAAGTTCTTCCTCGGAGCGATGCTGCTCCTCGCGACCCTGCTCAACACCTGGGTCCGCAGGCGGGCGGAGGCCGCGAAATGACGCGGACCGAAGCACGTACGGCCCTGGTGGAGCTGTCCGGCGTCAGCAAGCACTACGGCACCGTCCGCGCCCTGGAGGGCGTCTCCCTGGAGGTGCGCGCCGGGGAGATCACCTGTGTCCTGGGCGACAACGGCGCCGGCAAGTCGACCCTGATCAAAATCATCGCCGGACTGCACCGGCACGACGACGGTGTCCTGCGCGTCGAGGGCGAGGAGACCCGGCTCACCTCGCCGCGCGACGCCCTGGACCGCGGCATCGCCACGGTGTACCAGGACCTGGCGGTCGTGGGCCTCATGCCGGTCTGGCGGAACTTCTTCCTCGGCTCCGAGCCCCGCAGGGGAACCGGTCCTCTCAAGCGCCTGGACGTCGGCCTCATGCGCAGGACGGCGCGGGCCGAACTGCTGCGGATGGGCATCGACCTGCGCGATGTCGACCAGCCCATCGGCACCCTTTCGGGCGGCGAACGCCAGTGCGTGGCGATCGCGCGCGCGGTGCACTTCGGCGCGAAGGTCCTCGTCCTCGACGAACCCACGGCGGCGCTCGGCGTGAAGCAGTCGGGCGTGGTGCTGAAGTATGTGGCGGCGGCACGAGACCAGGGCCTGGGCGTTGTCTTGATCACCCACAATCCGCATCACGCGTACCTGGTGGGGGACAGGTTCGTCCTGCTGAAGCGGGGCACGATGGCGGGCAGCCACACACGTGACGGGATCACCCTGGACGAGCTGACCCGCCAGATGGCGGGCGGCGACGAGCTGGACGACCTACGCCATGAGCTGCGGGAAACCTGAGGGGCGCGGGACCGCGCCGATGTGCGGCTCCGCCGCGTGGGCGCGCCCGGCCACGACGAACCCGCACCCGGCAGCGCACCGCACCCGCCCCCACGCTCCCCCGTACCGCACCCTTACCCGGCGTGCGGCAGAATCGGCCCCGATGAGCACCTACCGCGACCTCACCGCCCCCATCGGCTCCCGCCGCGCCCCCGTACTGCGCACCGTGGGCACCCGGGAGCGCCGCTCCCACCTGACCGCACCCCGCGTGCCCACGGTGGGCATCGACATCGGCGGCACCAAGGTGATGGCGGGCGTCGTCGACGCCGACGGCAACATCCTGGAGAGGCTCCGCACGGAGACCCCGGACAAGTCCAAGAGTCCGAGGGTCGTCGAGGACACCATCGTCGAGCTGGTCCTGGACCTGTCCGACCGGCACGACGTGCACGCGGTCGGCATCGGCGCGGCCGGCTGGGTCGACGCCGACCGCAACCGCGTACTGTTCGCACCCCACCTGTCCTGGCGCAACGAGCCGTTGCGCGACCGCCTCTCCGACCGCCTGTCCGTGCCGGTCCTGGTCGACAACGACGCCAACGCCGCCGCCTGGGCCGAGTGGCGCTTCGGCGCGGGCCGTGACGAGGACCACCTCGTCATGATCACGCTGGGCACCGGCATCGGCGGCGCCATCCTGGAGGACGGCCGGGTCAAGCGGGGCAAGTACGGCGTGGCCGGCGAGTTCGGGCACATGCAGGTCGTGCCCGGCGGTCACCGCTGCCCGTGCGGCAACCGGGGTTGCTGGGAGCAGTACAGCTCCGGCAACGCCCTGGTGCGCGAGGCGCGCGAGCTGGCCGCGGCCGACTCCCCGGTCGCCTACGGGATCATCGAGCACGTCAAAGGGGACATCTCCGCCATCACCGGCCCGATGATCACCGAGCTGGCCCGCGAGGGCGACGCCATGTGCATCGAACTGCTCGAGGACATCGGCCAGTGGCTCGGCGTCGGCATCGCCAACCTCGCCGCCGCCCTCGACCCGTCCTGCTTCGTCATCGGCGGCGGCGTCTCCGCGGCCGACGACCTGCTGATCGGACCCGCCAGGGACGCCTTCAAACGCCACCTCACCGGCCGCGGCTACCGCCCCGAGGCCCGTATCGCCCGCGCCCAGCTGGGCCCCGAGGCCGGCATGGTCGGCGCCGCCGACCTCGCCCGGCTGGTCGCCCGCCGTTTCCGGCGGGCCAAGCGGCGCCGGGTCGAGCGGTACGAGCGCTACGAGCGGTACGCGGAGGCACGGCGGGCGGCCCGGGAGGCGCTGTGACGATGTCGCTGCCACGCCAGGCGGCGCCCCCGGGCGGGCCACGACCCCCGCGCGCCGAGGACCGCCGCCACCGCATCCGCCGCAGGGCCCTCACCCTGCTGATCATCGTGCTGCTCATCGGCGTCCCGGCCGGCTACCTGGTGATCTCGGCCAACCAGAGCCGCGACAGCGGCAAGAACAAGGAGGCCAAGTACTCGGCGACCGGCCTCACCCCCACCTACCCGGCCAAGGTGCAGCGCCGCCTCTACCAGGTGCCGATACCGCACCCGGCCGACCGGGTCGCCTCGTACGAGACGAACAACTGGAAGACCAGCCGCCTCTACGTCCAGTTCCGGACCACCCAGGCCGGCCTGGACACCTTCCTCGAGGCCGTGGGCGTCAACCGGGGCGACCTGAAGAAGGACGACATCACCATCAGCGCCCGTGACCGGCAGGTCACCCACTGGACGTTCACGGAGCCGGGCCCGTGGTGGGGCCTCACGCACAAGCAGAAGAACCCCGCCCCCACCCAGGACGTCGTCGTCGACATGTCCGACCCGGTCCTGCCGATGGTCTACGTCGTCTCCCGGACCGTGCCCTGACGGAGCCGGAGACGGCTGCCGACGGGACCGGTTGTCAGACCCCGCCCGTATCGTCGGAGACGACTGACCCGACCGGTGAGCGGCAGGTGACAGGACGTATGAGCGAGGTGGCCGTGGCGGAGACGGACGAGGCGGCGGACGGCGTGTCCGTGCGGCTCGCCGCCGTCTTCCTGCCCGCACCCCTGCCGCGCGAGGGACGCCTCGCCTTCTGGGACCCGGACGGCGAGGTGTGGCCGGCGGACGGCCCCGCCGGCCACCGGCCCGCGCACACGGAGCTGACCGTCGTACGGCGGCACGGGACCGGTGCCCGCCGCAGGAGAGCCCCCGCGCTGTCGCTGCCGATCGAGGAGGCGCTGCCCCACCTCGTGCGGGCCCGGCACGACCCGGCGGCCCACCCCGCCACCGCCTGCTGGGGTGCCGCCGCACTGCACGCCCTGCGGCTCGCCGCCCGTGGACGGCTGCTGCCCGGCCTGACCGCCGCCGGACACGACGCCTGGCGCGCGGGCCCCCTCGACCCGGACGACATCGCCCACCTGCGCGCGATCGCCGCCGCCCTGCCGTACGAGGGCCACGCGGTCCCGCTGTCCGGCCCGGGTCCTCTCCGGCTGCCCGAGCCGGAGGCGCTGCTGCGCACCTTCCTCGACGCGGTCGCCGACACCCTGCCCCGCACCCCGGCCGCGCCCCACACCTGCGGGAAGCCCTTCGCCGACCGCCGGCCGCAGCACCTGCCGCACGCCCAGGACTGGGCCGCCGAGGTCGCCGCCGGCATGGACGCGGGCGTACGGATCTCGCTGCGGCTGGACCTGTCGGCGTACGACCTGTTCGACGACCGGGACGGCGCCGACGGCGCGGCGCGCGCCGCGGGAGCGGCGGTCGTCCAGGTGCACAGCCTCGCCGACCCCACCCTCGTCGCCGACGCGGCGGCCCTGTGGGCGGGCGAGGCGGACACGGCGTTCGGCCCACGCGCACGCGTGGACGCCGCCCTGGCCGTACGGCGCGCGGCCCGCGTCTGGCCGCCGCTGGACCGGCTCCGCGAGCAGGACGTGCCCGACGTGCTCGCCCTGTCCGAGGACGAGGTGGGCGAACTGCTCGGCGTGGCCGCGACCCGGCTCGCCGCGGCCGGAGTCGCCGTGCACTGGCCGCGCGACCTGGCGCAGGACCTCACCGCCGCCGCGGTGGTACGGCCCGCGCCGGGCTCGGCGACCGACGGCACGGGCTTCTTCGAGAGCGAGGACCTGCTGCGGTTCCAGTGGCAGCTGGCGCTCGGCGACGACCCGCTCACCGACGCCGAGATGGACGCGCTCGCCGAGGCGCACCGCCCGGTGGTGCGGCTGCGGGACCGCTGGGTGCTCGTCGACCCGGCCCTCGTCCGCAAGGCCCGCAAGCGCGACCTGGGGCTGCTCGACCCCGTGGACGCGCTGTCCGTCGCCCTCACCGGCACCGCGGAGGTCGACGGCGAGACGGTCGAGGCGGTGCCGGCCGGCGCGCTGGCGGCCCTGCGGGACCGGATCACCGCCGGCGTACCGCCCGCCGAGCCGCCGCCGGGCCTCGACGCCACGCTGCGCGACTACCAGCTGCGCGGCCTGGCCTGGCTCGACCTCATGACCTCCCTCGGCCTCGGCGGCTGCCTCGCCGACGACATGGGCCTGGGCAAGACGGTCACCGTCATCGCGCTGCACCTCAAGCGGGCGCACGGCGAACCCACCCTGGTGGTCTGCCCGGCCTCCCTGCTGGGCAACTGGCAGCGGGAGATCAACCGGTTCGCGCCCGGCGTCCCCGTCCGCCGCTTCCACGGCCCGGAGCGCACCCTGGACGACCTCGACGGCGGCTTCGTGCTCACCACGTACGGCACCATGCGGTCGGCGGCACCCCTGCTGGCCGGGCAGCCGTGGGGCATGGTCGTCGCCGACGAGGCCCAGCACGTCAAGAACCCCTACTCGGCGACCGCGAGGGCGCTGCGCACCATCCCGTCCCCCGCGCGCGTGGCCCTCACCGGCACCCCCGTGGAGAACAACCTCTCCGAGCTGTGGGCCCTCCTCGACTGGACCACCCCCGGACTCCTCGGCCCGCTGAAGTCCTTCCGCGCCCGGCACGCGCGCGCGGTGGAGACCGGCGAGGACGAGGAGGCCGTACGGCGCCTGGCCCGGCTGGTGCGCCCGTTCCTGCTGCGCCGCCGGAAGTCCGACCCGGGCATCGTCCCCGAACTCCCGCCCAAGACCGAGACCGACCACCCGGTGCCGCTCACCCGGGAGCAGGCCGCGCTGTACGAGGCGGTGGTGCGCGAGTCGATGCTCGCCATCGGGACGGCAGAGGGCATGGCCCGGCGCGGCCTGGTCCTGAAGCTGCTGACCTCGCTGAAGCAGATCTGCGACCACCCGGCCCTGTACCTGAAGGAGGAGCACCCGCCGGCCGGCGACCGCCGGTCGGCCCGCTCCGGCAAACTCGCCCTGCTGGACGAGCTGATGGACACCCTGCTCGCCGAGGACGGCTCGGCGCTGGTGTTCACCCAGTACGTCGGCATGGCCCGCCTGATCACCTCCCACCTCGGCGCCCGCGCGGTTCCCGTCGACCTCCTTCACGGCGGTACGCCGGTCCCGGAGCGCGAGCGCATGGTGGACCGCTTCCAGAGCGGCGCCGCCCCGATCCTCGTCCTCTCGCTGAAGGCGGCCGGCACCGGACTGAACCTCACCCGCGCCGGCCACGTCGTCCACTTCGACCGCTGGTGGAACCCGGCGGTCGAGGAGCAGGCCACCGACCGCGCCTACCGCATCGGCCAGACCCAGCCGGTCCAGGTCCACCGCCTGATCACCGAGGGCACCGTCGAGGACCGCATCGCCGAGATGCTCGCCACCAAGCGCGCCCTGGCCGACGCGATCCTCGGCACCGGCGAGTCGGCCCTCACCGAACTGACCGACCGCGAGCTGTCCGACCTGGTCTCGCTGCGGAGGGAGACCTGATGGACGACCGCCCCGCCGACGAGGCCCGCCGAGCCCTGCGGGCCGCCCGCCGGCAAGAACCCCCGGCCGCGGCCCCCCGGGAGCCCGCCCGCCCCGAGTGCGTACCGCCGGCCGGGACGGACCGGCCGGGCGACGCCGCACGGGACGCCCTGCGGCACGCGCGGTCCACCCTGCGTGACAGCCGCGCCGAGGACGACGCGGCCGAGGAGGCACCGGCGGCACCCCCGGAGAACACCGCCGACGGCTCGACGCCGACGCCGCATCCCCCGGAGCACCCGGGCGACGCGGCGGCGGGAGAGCCGCCCGGCGGCGGCCGTGGCGAACCGCGGCACCCGGCGGGAGCACGTCCCGCCGACGCCGCACGCGAGGCACTGCGGGCTGCCCTGGCCCGCCGCGAGGCACGGACGGAGCAGCCCCGGACGGACCCCGCGCCCCCCGCCTCCGCGGCCGGGA
>NZ_JUJA01000114.1:0-19316 GCF_001906585.1 Streptomyces kebangsaanensis
ACGTCGTCGACCAGGCCGGGGAAGTACTCGCCCCAGGTCCCGTCGGTCTTGGCGCGGCCGACCTGGAAGGACTTGGCCGCCTTGAAGGCGAGTGTGTTCTCGGCCCAGGAGACCTGGTCCCCGCAGTCCTCGCCGCTGCCGTCGCAGGAGATCTCCTGCAGCGTTCCGTTGACGTACAGGCGGGCCTGCTTGGCGAAGCCGTCGTAGACCACGGCCAGGTGGTTCCAGTCCCGCGCGTCGTAGAACTCGCTGTTCTTCACGCGTACGACCGTCACGTCCGTACTGTCCTTGTCCGGCACGGCCAGTTCCCAGTGGCCCAGGCCCTCCGGGTTCACGGTGTCCGGTACGAAACGGACGGTGAGGGCGCTCTGGGTGGAGCCCTCGGCACTGACCAGCGCGACACCACTGGTCGGCAGTGCGACGGCCTGGGCCCAGGCGGTGACGGTGTAGCTGCCGCTGGTGTCGACCGGTACGGACGTCGTGGCCGCGTAGCCGCCGACGCCGTCCAGCTCCAGGCCGCCGAAGTCGATGAAGGAGAAGTCCGACTTCTTCGCGCCGCCGTTCAGCGTGAGCGCGCTGCCTCCGGGCACGGCGTTCGGGGTGGTCACCGGGCTGGTCCCGGTGGTCTCCTCGAACGTCCACCGAGCCTTGACCAGCGGGCGCTGCTGGAACATCTGACGGGCCTCGTCGTCGGCCACCGGCCGGTCGAAGAGGCGTACGTCGTCGATCTCTCCGGTGAAGTAGTCGACGTACTTGCCCGTCCAGATGGTACGGCCGACCTGCACCGGCCCCTGGGCCTCCCAGATCTTGGGCGCAGCGGCACTGCCCTGCAACTGCCCGTTGACGTACAGGCGGATCTGCTGGGCGTCGGCGTCGTGGACCGCCATCAGGTGGGTCCACTCACCGGGCCGCGCCGGCTGGTTGGCCCGCACCCGCTGGTTGGTGAGGTTGCCTGCCTCGACGTCCTCGAGCGAGGTGCGCAGGCTCCACGTGTTCGGCTCCCACTCGTAGGAGAGGTAGAACGGGCTGTAGTAGGTGCCGCTCTGGCTGAGCACCGTGCGATTGCGGTTGGTGGCTTCCGCGGGAAGCTTCGCCCAGGCGGAAACGGTGTACGAGCGGGCCGTGTTGAGTACGGGCAGGGCCGTGGCCGCGTAGCCGCTGGTCCCGTCCACCTTCAGGGCGTTGCCCGCGACTCCGCTCACGCCCAGCGTCGCGCCGCCGTGCAGGGTCAGCGGCTGCCGGGCGGCCGTGCCGACCACTTTCTGGGCGGTCGCCTCCTCGTCCAGCGGGAAGACGGCCCGGGCCGGGCGCCCGGTCGTGAGCTCCTGGTCCTGGTACAACCGTCCGGCCTCGGTCGCGCTGACCGCCCGGTCGAAGATTCGCAGGTCGTCGATCGTGCCCGGGAAGAAGGACTTGTGGACACCGCTGTAGATACCGGCGCCCAGCTGGAGCCCGCGGCGGGCCTCCCAGGCGGTGGTGTATGCGGTGGCACCGGCCTGCGTGCCGTTCACGTACAGCCGCAGTTGTTTGGCCTTGCTGTCGTAGACGCCCACCAGATGGGTCCACTCGCCCGCCTTGGCGTCCCCGGGCGTGGCGGCCATGGCCCGGGCGATGGAAGCACCGGCCGTGTCGGAGGTGTACTGGTTGAACACCCACCGGTCGTAGGACTGGGAGTAGTACAGCTCGAAGCCCGGAGAGTGGTTGCCCGGCTGGGCGGCGATGATCGCCGCTGCCGTCGGCATCCGGTCGAGCCGCGCCCATGCGGAGACGGAGAAGCTGGTCGAGGTGTCCACGGCGGGAATGTCGGAGACCGCGTAGCCGTCGACGCCGTTGAAGGACACCGCCGTGCCCTTGACTCCGGGCACGCCCGGTGTGGCGCCGCCGCGCAGCTCGAGCGTGCGTTCCGGCGCCGACCCCTCGGCCTGGCTCGCCCCGGCGTCCTCGTCCATCTGCCACATCGCCCGCTCGGGCTGCCCGGCCTTCACCCGGAACTGATAGGTGCGGACCTCACCGGCGTTGCCGGCCTGGTCGAACGCCTGCGCGGTGATGAGGTTCAGCCCGGGCTTGGCCGGCAGCATCCGGATGCTCTTCGCGGCGCCGCCGGATGTCGTGAGTACGTTCTTCGAGGTGGGGTCGCTGTTGATGCCGTACCAGTACTTGGTCACATCGCTGTCGGCGCCCTTGATGGAAAAGGTGCCGTACTTGCCCACCCCGTCGTACCACGGGTCGTCCGGGTCCTCCGGGTTCGAGGCCGGGTACTCGCCCGAGGTGATCGACGGCGCCTTGGGCACCGAGGTGTCGTAGAAGAAGTAGCAGGCGGCCGGGTCACCCGCGGACGACCACGGCGAGTACTGGGCCCCGTCGTAGCTGCGCGCCTCCCAGTTGATCTGCTTGTTCTGCGGCACGTTGGTCGGCAGGCTGATCGAGAAGATGTTCGACCCGGACTTCTTGTACGAGGTCAGCGCCGGCTTCCACCGCGGGGTCAGGCCCTTGCCGTCCCCGGTGTCCCATGACGCCTGGAACTGCACCGCGACGTTGTCGCCGTCCGGGTCGGTGATGTTGTTGGCGGAGATCTTGCCCAGGGTGCGCACCCGTGCCGCGTCGGCCGGCTTCTTGCAGGTGCCGCCGTACTCCATCGTCAGCTGCGACATCTTGATCTGGGGCGGCGGACGGTTGTACTGCACCCGCAGATACGCCTTGTCCGAGAACCGCTTCCAGCCGACCCGGTCCGTCTCACTGGCCGCCTGCAGCCCGAACGTCATCGTCGCGCTCTTGCTGTCGGCAGCCGCCTGCACCGCCGCCTTCACGTCGAACTCCGCGTCCTTGGCCGCGCAGCCGCTGTAGCCGTAGGCGAACGGCTTCGACGCCAGCTGCTTGATCCAGAAGCCCGCGGCATTCTGGCTGTTCCACGTCGTCGAGGCGGAGATGTCCTTGGTCTGCCACAGCTCCACGCTCCGCGCGTCGCAGGACGCCGACCAGGTGTTGCGGACCACGAACTCCGCCGACAGGATCGACTTCCCCGCGAACGTCGAGGTCGGGATCCGGTAGAACAGCCGCTTGGTGTCGTGCGGCTGGCAGTAGTCCCAGCCGCAGTAGCCCATGCCGGCGTCCGAGGCATCGTTGAACTTCCACTGCGGGGACGACGCCCAGTACTTCGACGCCATCGTCCACGCCGCCGCCTTCGGCGTGTACCACTGCGGATCGATGTAGACGGGGTAGACGGTCCCGGCGCCCTTGAGTACGTCGGTGTCCGGGGTCAGCACCAGCTCGTCCTGCCCGGCCGTCACCTCCACACCCACCGGCGCGAGCTTGCCCGACTCCCCCGCACCCGGCTCTCTTTTCTCATCGGCCTGCTTCGTGTCCGGCGCGGCCTGCGCACCGGACGCGGCCGCACGTGCCCCTGCCGGGGCGGCTGCCTGCCCGCCGGTGCTGGAGTCCCACATCAGCGGCTTCGGCGCCTCGAACACCGCACCCGCGGCACCCTTGTCGACGGCCTCCAGCCCGCCCTCACCGGTCTCGCGCACCTCCAGGCCCGACGCCGACAGCTTCAGCCGCAGCTCGGCCAGCTCCCCACTCGCCGCGGCCTTCGCCGTCTTCACCACCAGCAACTGGGTGAAGCCGTCCTCCTGCGCGGTCATCCGCAGGTCCACATCCGGCAGCACCGACGGATACGTCGCCACCGCCCCCTCCAGCCGGGGCTCGGGCAGCGGGGTCGGCCACGCCAGGCTCAGCTCCCGCCCGGCCCGCCGCATCCGCACCAGCGGCACCGCCGTGCCGCCCCCGGAGAACTCCACGTCCACCGTCGCGGCCCTGGGCGCCACCGTGCCCGCACCGGTCGCCACCAGGCCGGTGTCCACCCGCTTCCAGCCGCCCTGGCCACGGGCCCAGACCGGCCGCAGGTACTCCCGCGCCTCCAGATGCCCCTCCGGCGTGGCGAACACCTCGCGGCTCTCCCCGCGCCGGGCGGAGACCTCCACCGGCTTCCCCCTACGCCGGGCCTCGGCCAGCGCCTCCGCCTCCGACACCCCGCCGGCGGCCGCGGGGGCTTCCGCACTCCGCGGCGCGGCCGGCACGGCGGCCGCGGCCTCACCCCCCAGGGCCGGAACCGCCCCCACGGCCAACGTCACGCTCAGTAGCGCCCCGACGGCCCTGCCCCCGCCCCGCAACCGGGTCCACACCCTCACTACACCCCACCCACAGCGTTCTCACAGTTGTCTGCCGCAACTAAGGCCCGCAGTCAACGGGAAGGTCAACTGGCCGAAAAAGGACATCAGTTGATCAAGATCAAGAAGCGGATGTGAGGATCAATACGTTTACCGGGAATGATCAAGAACAGGTAAAACCTCGCCTCGATCGGTTTCACCGCCGAAGGCCTCCGAGCGCCCGGACGGGCCACGAGCGGCCACCCACGCCGAACACGTTACGTAACCAACAACGGCCGACCGTCGCGCAGCGGGGCACTCGGAGAGCTGACGGACAGTACGGCTGGGCCGCCCCACCAGACTGCCCAGGCGCTCCAGCCCGGCAGGGGCGGTCACCGGAATACACCGGTCAGAGCTGATGTCGACGCTGACCGATCCCACCGTCGGGACTATCGCGGTGCCGGAAAGCGGAGGGACCTCGATCCACCTGGTCCCTCTGTTCGGCTGGGGCCGGTTGAGCAAGGTGGCCTGTCCCAGCGCCGCGCGTCACTTCAACGACGCCGTGAACTTCGTCCAGGATTCCGGGGTGAGGCGGACTACCGGCCCGGCGGGGACCTTGGAGTCGCGGACGGCCACCGTGTGGGAGACGTTGCGGGCGACCTCAACGCATTCGCCGTTCACCGTGCTGTAGCTGGACGTTTCGAAGGCGAACTCGGGCACGTTCACACTTCCTTGCACAAGTTGTGGATGAGAATGATGGAGTCACGCGGAGCCAGGCCGAGACGGGACGTGCGGTCGAACAACACACCGTACGTTTTGCTCTCGACGTCATTCTCCACCCAGGCCATGCCCCTGATGGTGTCGCTCTGGACCACGTCAAGGGCATTGCCCTCCGTGAAGGAGATGATGCTGAACGGACCTGTGATGCAGGGGTGTGCGCCGGCTCGGAACGGAAGTACTTGCAGGCGTACGTTCGACAACTTCTCCAACTCCAGAAGGTGTTCGAGCTGAGCACGCATGACGTCGGGACCGCCGACCTGCTGCCGTAGCGCGGCCTCCCAGATCACCGCGTGAAGTTGGAGAGGGCGTTCGCCCAGCAGTCGCTCCTGGCGTTTCTGCTTGACCCCGACCCAGCGCTCGATCTCGTCGGGATCCTCCCAACTCCCCTCAGCGACCGCCAGAGCCCGCGTGTACTCAGGGATCTGGAACAGCCCCGGTACCAGCGAGGACTGCCAGTTGCGAATGCGGGCGGCGCCATCCTCCATGGCGATGTACTCGGCCGTCGCGCCGGTGTCGATCGAGTTGCGCCACCAACCCTTGGCCTTGCGGCGCTCGCGGTCCAGCCGCGCCAGGTCCAGCAACCGGAGCACGCTCTGGGGATCACTCATACCGTAGAACTCGCAGAGCGCGCGGATGTCCGGGTCCCGCATCGGCACCCAGCCCTGTTCCATCTTCACGATCTTCGAGTTGGTCGCACTGATGACGTCTGCGGCTTGGCGCTGGGTCTTGCCTGCGGCGTCGCGCAGACGCAGCAACTCCCCGCCGAGCCTGCGTCCCAGGACAGTTGAGGTCCGATTACCCAAAGGTGAGGTACGAGTCACAGGGAGAGTCTCTCTTGCGCAAGGCCAGTCGGACACTCAATGGAGACACTTGTCTCCGAAACAGTTGCACCGGGAACTCAAATGCACCTACGTTCAGTGCGCAACAGATCACGCACTGAAGCCGCTTGGAGGCGTATCCCATGGCCGAACCCCACCCCCCACCACTCCCGACACCGCTCCCGGACCCGTCCTCCACGAAGACAAGCTCGACTACACCCCCCTCCCCCGCAGCGTCCCCCTCGCCCGCCATCGCGCCGCACGCCTGGTCGCCGAGTGGGGATACCCGCACCTCGCCGACGACGTCGCCCTCGTCGCCTCCGAGCTCGTGACCAACGCCCTGCTGCACGGCAGCCTGCGGGACCGGCTGATCCGCGTACGGCTCGCCGTCACCGCCGCCGTCCTCCGCGTCGAGGTCGACGACCCGGGCGGCAAGCGGTTGCCGTGCCCGCGGGACGCGGCCGGTGAGGAGCAGTTCGGGCGCGGGCTGACGATCGTCGCGGCGCTGGCCGACGACTGGGGCACGGGACCGAGGACCGGGGTGGGCAAGACGGTCTGGGCACAGTGGGGCCTCGGTCTCACCCTCCGCGGTGGCGATCCGCTCGCTCGCACGAAGGAGTGACGAGAATGGCGCTAGCGTGGGCGTGTGCCGGAAAGATGCTGGACGAGTGGAAGGGGCAGCCGATGACCATGCCTTGCGCGGACGGGGACGTCCCGCTCATCCCGCGGCCCGCTCTGACGCTGCCGGCCCTGCGGCAGGCCGTGGCGACGGTCGCGCCCTCCCGCTTGCCCGAGTTCTTCGAGGACCTGCAGAAGGCTTTCGTCCGCGCCGGGGACGAGGACAGCGTCGTGCCGATCCGGATGTTCTACCGGCAGTGGGGCGTCGTGGTCGAAATCGAGCGGCACCCTGAGACCGCGCGTCGGCTGCACGCCGCCGAGCAGGCCGTCGACGATCCTGACCCCGCCGTCCGCGAGCGCGCCATCCGTGAGGCCGCGGAGATCGTACGTGCGGCACACCGTGAGGTCGCCGGTGGCTGACTGGCGCTGGGAGCTGTTCCAGGACGACCTGCTGGACGGGCTCCCGAAGGCAGCTCGCGCCGAGACGGAGCGGCTGGCCAACGAGATCGCCGTACGGGAGTCCATGGTCTTTCTGGAGGGCGCCGCCTATACCGGCCCCGGCCCCGGCGTCCGCACCGAGACGCGTGGGCTGCTCATGCTCACCTACCTGACCGATGTGCGCGGCGAGAGGATCGTCGTGGTCCAGGTGAGCTGGTTCGGCTGAGGCCGACGTGCGTGACGTCCGGCCTGCGTACACGTACAGGACGCAGGCCGGGCGTCACGCGCGTCGGCCGATGCGAAGGCCCGGAGTCGTCAGGCGGATATGCCGTCGATCCGGGCCAGGGCGTCGTCCGCGCCGAACGGCTGCAGGTAGGGCAGCCAGCGCGGGTCCCTATGCCCGGTGCCGATGATGCGCCAGGCCAGGCCCGTGGGCGGGGCCGGCTTGTGGCGCAGGCGCCAGCCCAGCTCGACGAGGTGGCGGTCGGCCTTGACGTGGTTGCAGCGGCGGCAGGAGGCCACCACGTTGTCCCAGACGTGCTTGCCCCCGCGTGAGCGCGGGATGACGTGGTCGACGCTGGTCGCGACGCCGCCGCAGTACACGCACCGGCCCCCGTCGCGGGCGAAGAGCGCTCGCCTGGTCAGAGGAACGGGCCCCCGGTAGGGAACCCGCACGAAACGCTTGAGCCGGACTACGCTGGGTGCGGAGACGGTGACGGTTGCGCTGTGCAGGTAGGCGCCGGACTCCTCGAGGCAGACTGCCTTGTTCTCGAGGACGAGCACGAGCGCGCGGCGGAGCGGTACGACGCCGAGGGGCTCGTACGACGCGTTGAGGACCAGGACATGCGGCACGGATGCCTCCTTGTACGCCGGCGGCGCGTGGCTCGCGCCGGGGCTGTCTGGTGTCAGTTTCCCCTCATGCCTGGTGAACGCGCCACCATGTCCCGGTAACGGGCTGAGAGTGTTTTCGACCACACCGGCTTCATCCCCAGGACCGCGCCCCCTTTACACGACCTGATCAGAGGCGGGCGGACACCGCCCCTCACCGGCCATCCCCGGAACTTCACACCGATCCACACACCGTGCCCCGTTAGTGTGGTGGTTCTGCCCGTCCGGTGACCTCTTCGTGACCCAGACGATATCGACCCCCGTGCCGGAGGGCGGATGCACCTGGAGGTACCTGCCGTGTCCCTGCCCGCCGCCCTGCCGGCCGCCGGTCCGTCGCCGTCGCCGTCGTCCTCCGAGACGCCGGCCCTGACGGTCCCCACGTTCCAGGACGCCCATGAGAGCGCGACGAACGCCGCCAGCTGGGTCGAGCAGAACTGGTCCACGTGGCTGGCGATCGGCCTGAGGGTCCTGCTGATCCTGGTGATCGCGGCGGTGCTGAGAAGCGTGGTCCGGCGGGCGATCACCAAGCTCATCGACCGTATGAACCGCACGGTCCAGGCGGTGGACGGCACCGCGCTGGGCGGGCTGCTGGTCAACGTCGAGCGCCGCCGGCAGCGCTCCCACGCCATCGGCTCGGTGCTGCGTTCGGTGGCGAGCTTCCTGATCATGGGCACGGCGGCCCTGATGGTGCTGGCCACCTTCGAGATCAACCTGGCCCCGCTGCTGGCCTCGGCCGGTGTGGCCGGTGTGGCGATCGGTTTCGGCGCCCGCAACCTGGTCACCGACTTCCTCTCCGGCGTGTTCATGATCCTGGAGGACCAGTACGGCGTCGGCGACACGATCGACGCGGGCGTGGCCGCCGGCGAGGTGATCGAGGTCGGTCTGCGCGTGACCAAGCTGCGCGGGGCGAACGGCGAGATCTGGTACGTCCGCAACGGCGAGGTCAAGCGCATCGGCAACCTCTCCCAGGGCTGGGCGACGGCCGGCGTCGACGTCACCGTCAGGGCGGACGAGGACCTGGACCGGGTGAAGGCCACCCTCGACGAGGTCACCGAGAGGATGAGCAAGGAGGAGCCCTGGAACGAGCTCCTGTGGAGCCCGATCGAGGTGCTCGGCCTGGACAGCGTGCTGATCGACTCGATGGTCGTCCGCGTCTCGGCCAAGACCATGCCGGGCAAGTCGGTGACCGTGGAGCGCGAGCTGCGCTGGCGCGTCAAGCGCGCCTTCGACGCGGCCGACATCCCCATCGTCGGCGGCGCGACCGCCCCGGCGGACGAGACCCCGGCCCCCGACCCCACGGCCGGCATGGCGGCCCCCTCGGCCTTCGCCAGCACCACCTCCCCGCAGTCGCTGGCGGCCTCGCCGATACCGCCGCAGTCGATGACGAAGTAGCACTTCAGCCGTACGACAGGGGCGGCGTCCGGGTGACCCGGACGCCGCCTTTCGCGTGCGCGGGGAGGAACGGAACGGTTCAGCACGCTCGTTCGAGTGAACATGTGCGCATCGCGGCGCAGCGGGTGATCGCCGTGCTCCATCGTTCTGCCGGGGCACCCTGCGTGGGCGTAGCCTGACACCAGCGCGACAAGGAGATCCAGCGATGAGCGCCGAACCCATCATGGAGCCGGTCATGACGCAGCAGGACCCCATCGATCTGTTGATCGCGATCGAAAAGGCGTCCGTGGCGCCGATTCGACCCGAGTACGTCGAGGGGACGGCCATCGTGCCACCGCAACCGGACTACAACCACAGCAAGCGCGCCGTCGGACTCATGCTTCAACTCCACGTCGCCGGGTTCGAGCTCACCGGCACGGGCATGGGCTTCCGTGCCGCGCACCAGAGCGGTTGCACGAAGACCCTGGTCGTTCCCGACTTCTACGTCCTCCGTCGTGAGCCGACCGAACTCGACGAGTCGTACCGCAAGGCCCACAAGGGCTGGTACCCCATCGACATGATCGCCCTGATCGGCGAGGTCACCTCGACCAATCACGAAACGGACACCGGCCCCAAGTTCCGCACCTACGCCGCCGCCGGCGTCCCCGTCTACGTCCTGATCAACCGCAACACCAGCACAGCCCATTGCTACAGCACCCCCGTCCTCCCCGGCGACGACCCCACCAAGGCGTACTACGACGACGAGGCCAAGGTCGACCTCGGCGAGCCGCTCCCCCTCCCGGCCCCGTACCCCACGCTGGACACGGCCCCGTTCCTCAAGGACTGAACCGGGCGCCGACCCTCCACTCCAGCCCCCCACCTGGGTAGCGTCCGTCAAGCACGTCGCGCTCACCCGAGCAGAAGGGCTGCAGATGAAACTCACCGTGGTCGGCGGCGGTTCGACCTACACCCCCGAACTCATCGACGGCTTCGCGCGTCTCAGAGACACCCTCCCCCTCGAGGAACTGGTCCTCGTCGACCCGGCGGCGGACCGCCTGGAACTGGTCGGCGGCCTGGCCCGGCGCATCTTCACCCGCCAGGCCCACAACGGCCGTATCGTCACCACCTCCGACCTGGACAGGGCCGTCGACGGCGCGGACGCCGTCCTGCTCCAGCTCCGCGTCGGCGGCCAGGCGGCCCGCGAACAGGACGAGACCTGGCCCCTGACCTGCGGCTGCGTCGGCCAGGAGACGACGGGTGCCGGCGGCCTGGCCAAGGCGCTGCGCACGGTTCCGGTGGTCCTGGACATCGCCGACCGCGTACGCCGCACCAACCCCGACGCCTGGATCATCGACTTCACCAACCCGGTCGGCATCGTCACCCGCGCCCTGCTCCGGGCCGGCCACAGGGCGGTCGGCCTGTGCAACGTGGCGATCGGCTTCCAGCGCAAGTTCGCCGCGCTGCTGGGCGTCGCCCCCGCCGAGGTCCACCTGGACCACGTGGGCCTGAACCACCTCACGTGGGAGACGGGGGTACGCCTGGGCGGCCCGGAGGGCGAGGACGTACTCCCCGAACTCCTGACCGACCACGGCGACACGATCGCCGACGACCTCCGCCTCCCCCGCTCCCTCCTGGACCGCCTGGGCGTGGTCCCCTCCTCCTACCTGCGCTACTACTACACGCACGACAAAGTGGTCGAGGAAATGCGCACGAAGCCCTCCCGGGCGGCCGAAGTAGCGGCCATGGAACGCGAGTTGCTGACCATGTACGGCGACCCGGCCCTCGACGAGAAACCGGCCCTCCTCGCCAGGCGCGGCGGCGCCCACTACTCGGAGGCGGCGGTGGACCTGGCCGCAGCGCTCCTGGGCGGAGGCGGAAGCCCGTACCAGGTGGTCAACACCTGCAACAAGGGCACCCTGCCCTTCCTCCCGGACGACGCCGTCATCGAGGTACAAGCAGCAGTGGGCCCCGAAGGCACGACGCCCCTCCCCACCACCCCCATCGACCCCCTCTACGCGGGCCTGTTGGCGAACGTGACGGCCTACGAGGACCTGGCCCTGGACGCGGCCCTGCGCGGCGGCCGGGACCGCGTCTTCCGCGCCCTGCTCTCCCACCCCCTCATCGGCCAGTACGCGTACGCCGAAACCCTCACCGACCAGCTGATCGCACACAACCGGGAGCACCTGGCGTGGGCCTGACCGCAAGCGTCCTCGCCATCGACGCGGGCAACAGCAAGACCGACGTGGCGGTCGTGGCGGCCGACGGGAACGTCCTCGCCACGGCCCGCGGCGGCGGCTTCCGCCCTCCGGCCGTGGGCGTGGAAACAGCGATGAACACCCTGGCGGAAACGATCAGCCGGGCCTACGCGGCAGCGGGAGTCACCTCCGCCGACCACGTCTCGGCCTGCCTGGCCAACGCCGACCTGCCCGTCGAGGAGCACCAGTTGGCGACCGCCCTGCACGCACGCGCGTGGGGCACCACGGTGGACGTGCGCAACGACACGTTCGCGATCCTGCGCGCGGGCGTGGCCGAACCCCGCGGTGTCGCCGTCGTCTGCGGCGCCGGCATCAACTGCGTCGGCATGCGCCCGGACGGCCGCACCGCCCGCTTCCCGGCCCTCGGCCGCATCTCCGGCGACTGGGGCGGCGGCTGGGGCCTGGCGGAGGAGGCCCTGTGGTACGCGGCCCGGGCGGAGGACGGCCGCGGCAAGGCCACCGCCCTGGCCCGCACCCTCCCCGCCCACTTCGGCCTGGCCTCCATGTACGCCCTCATCGAGGCCCTCCACCTGAACCGCGTCGACCGCCACCGCCGCCACGAACTGACCCCGGTCCTGTTCGCCACGGCCGCGCAGGGCGACCCCGTCGCCCGCACGATCGTCGACCGCCTGGCGGACGAAGTGGTCACCATGGCCACGGTGGCCCTGACCCGCCTGGACCTCCTCGACGAGGAAACCCCGGTGCTCCTCGGCGGCAGCGTCCTGGCCGCCCGCCACCCCCAACTGGACGACACCATCCGGGCCTTCCTGTCCACCCGAGCCCCGAAAGCCGCGCCCCGGACCATCACGGCGAGCCCGGTCCTGGGCGCGGCCCTCCTGGGCCTGGACCACGTAGGGGCGTCCGTCCAGGTACAGGAAAGGGTGCGGGCGCACTTCGAACGGTGAGCCCTCTCGAAACGTGCGCGGAGTGGGTCCGCTCGCCCCGCTTGAGGGGGTGCCTACAGCTACGCGACGCGATACCCGCAGCCGCCCGACGGCGGAAGGGGCCGTGGGGGTGCGTCAACAGCCCGCCGCATACTTCGTCTCTGCCCGGGCCGGCCGTGAAAGGCACAGCAGTACGCCCATGCGCGGCGGGCTGGACGCACCCCCACGGCCCCGACCCACCACGCACCGCAGGCGCAACCGCGCCCACACACCGCAGGCGCACCACCACCCCGGGGGAACCGAACCGATTCCCCCGGCGTATTCATGGGCAAGGGGTGGTGCGAAGCATCCCGCTACGGCAGCGATACTTGCGGTGACGGATGACCACGGGGGAGGTCACAGTGACACACGCACCGACGAGCAGCACGGCACCACCGCACCCCGCACCCCCACGCCGCACCGCCCTGGCAGAAGGCGCGGAGCGCCTCCGCCACGCCGCCACCACGGAACCCGGCCGCCTCCGCGTCATCGGCGCCGTCCTGGCCCTCCTCGTCGTGGCCTTCGGCACCGTCACCGCCCTGCAGACCACCCACCGCGCCACGGCCGCCGACGACGTCCTCCACCGCAGCCAGCCCCTCAGTTCCGACGCCGCGGACATCTACCGCTCCCTCGCCGACGCCAACACCATGGCCACCAGCGGCTACCTGGCCGGCCTGCAGGAGACGACGGCCACCCGCGAGCGCTACGAGTCCGACATCCGCACGGCCGCCGCCAAACTCGTCACCGCCGCCGCCAACTCCGCCCCCGGCTCCCCCTCCGCCGCCACCATCACGAGGCTCAACGAGCTCCTGCCCCGCTACAAGGGCCTGGTGGAGGCCGCCCGCGCCAACAACCGCCAGGGCTTCCCGGTCGGCGGCGCCTACCTGCGCGCCGCCAACGACACGATGCAGAACGAGATGCTCCCGGCGGCCGAGGACCTGTACCAGAAGGAGAACCAGCGGCTGAGCGCCGACTACGCGGACGCGACCCCGTACCCGTGGGCCGCGATCGCCCTCGGCGTCGTCGCCCTCGCGGCCCTGGCCTGGGCCCAGCGGCGCACCTACCTCCGTACGAACAGGGTGCTGAACCACGGCCTGGTGGCCGCCACCGCGGCCACCACCGTCGTCCTGCTGTGGCTGGTGATCGGCCACAGCGTCGCGCGCGCGGGCCTGAACGGCTCCTACACCCACGGCGTGCGCTCGCTGAGCGTGCTGCACGACGCCCGTATCGCCTCCCTGAAGGCCCGCAGCAACGAGAACCTGACCCTCGTCAGCCGCGGCGCGGAGACCAGGACGCTGAAGGACGGCACGGTCATGGACGCCTACGACTGGGCGTACGACCAGGAACTCGACAGGCTCGCGAAGACCCTGGCCCACGCCGACCGCCTCGCCGACGACACCGCGGGCCGCACGCCCGTGCGGGTGGCGAACGAGTCGATGAAGGTCTGGAAGTCCCGGCACGAACTGGCCCGCCGGGCCAACGACTCCGGCGACTACCAGAAGGCACGGGACCGGGTCATCGGCACCACCGCCGAGGACGAGTCGACGGGCGAGTGCTTCGACAACGTCGACACCTCACTGGCGTCGGCGCTCACCCACGAGACGAACGAGTTCAAGCAGGCCGCCCGCGCCGGCCTGGCCGCGATGACCGGCCTGCCCGCCGGCTCCGCGGTGCTCGCGGTCCTCGGCGCGGCCGGAGCGGTGCTCGGCATCGGGCGCAGACTGTCGGAGTACCGGTGAACGGGAGAGGGGGCGTGACGATGCGAGCACGACGTCTGCGGGCCGGGCTGAAGGGCTGGGGAGGCGTGGGGGCGATGGCGGCCGTCTGCGCCCTGGCCCTGGCCTTCGTCCTCCTCCTGCCGCGCACCCAGCCGTACGCGACCGGCGACCCCGCCCCGGGCGGCCAGAGGACGGCGTACGCCACCCGGGCCAAGGCGGACACCTGCAAGGACAGCGAGGCCCACGACCGGAGCCTGTCCCCGTCGAGCGCGGACGGCCCCACCCTCGGCGCCATCAGGTCGCGCGGCTACCTGTCGGTGGGCGTCGACCAGAACAGCTACCGCTGGGGCTACCGCAACCCGAACAACTCCACCGGCGAGCTGGAGGGGTTCGACATCGACCTGGCGCACCGCATCGCCAAGGACATCCTCGGCGACGAGAACAAGGTCCAGTTCAGGGCCATCCCCACCAACGAGCGCATCCCCGCGATCAGGAGCGGCCGCGTGGACATGGTGGTGCGCACCATGACGATCACGTGCGACCGTCTGCGGCAGGTGGCGTTCTCCGCGCCGTACTTCCTGACCGGTCAGCAGGTCCTGGCCCCGAAGACGTCGGAGATCACCGGGTACGACGCCTCCCTGGCCGGCCGCAAGGTCTGCTCGGGGACGGGCACCACGGCCTACGACCACCTGTCCGCCGACAAGAAGAACGGCAGGCTCCCCGCCTCCACCGACATCGCCACCACCGTCCCCAACCAGCTGGACTGCCTGGTGAGGCTGCAACTCGGCGAGGTGGACGCGGTGGTGACGGACAGCGCGCTCGCCGCCAGCCAGGCCGCGCAGGACCCCGCGGTGGCGCTGAAGGGCACGAGCTTCACCAGGGAGTTCTACGGTGTGGCGATGAAGCTGGGCGCCGACGACCTGGTGCGCCGGGTCAACCGGACACTGGAGGACTACCGCAAGGACGGGGGCTGGAAGGAGTCGTACGACAAGTGGTTGTCCGCCACGCTGGGTAGGGAATCGTCGGCGGCGACTCCGCCGACGGCGAGTTACCGGTGACAGACGGAACACGAACGCAGCGAGAGGTGATCGATGGGCGTCACGGACCCCGCCGGGCCGGTGATGGACCGGGACGAGGTGGACCGTGCGCTGGCGCGGCTCGGCTCGGAGCACGAGGCCGTCGAGACCTCGCTCCTCGCCCTGCAGGACCACGCGGGCCGCAGACTCCTGGAGGGCGCCGAGCTGACCGGTGCGACCAAGGAGCGCTGGGCGGCGACGGAGGCGTCGATCACGCTGCTGTGGACGTACTTCGACGCCTACAGCGACGCGTTGCGCGCCGCCCGTGAGATCCGCGCCCGCCGCCGCTGGTCCAGCCGCGAGGACCTGGTGGAGCTGACGGAGCTGCTGCGCGGCGAGGCGGTCACGGTCGCCGGCTCGGCGGCGGCCACCGCGAACGCGCCGACCCTGTCCGGCCCGGGCAGGCTCAGCCAGAGCTTCTCCCTGGCCGCGCTGGTGGAGCGGATGAACGAGCTGTACGCGGCCGGCCTGGACGTGGTGATCGCCGCCGACGCGGTGTGGTCGGCGCTGCCCGCGCGGATCGATCTGCTGGCCGCGGAGCTGCAGCGCACCCGCCGGCTNGGCTCGCGCACTCGGTCGGCGTCCGCCCCGGCGAGCACCCGGCGGGCGACGACCTGGAGCGCATCACGCGCACGCTGACCAGGCTGCGCGAGGAGGTGGTCTCCGACCCGCTGGCCTTCTGGGTTCCGGCGCAGGGCAGTTCGGCGCCGGGCGGCGGCCGTCCGGACACCACGGTGTACGACCGCGAGGCCCGCGCCCTCGAGGAGGTGCGCCGGGAGATCGACGCCGTGCTCGGGGTCCGGCAGGACGCCGAGCAGCGGCTGATCAGACTGCGGGACGTGCTGTCGCGCGCGGACCGCACGCTCGCCGAGGCGCGCACCGCACGCGGCGAGGTGCTGGCGAAGATCGCGGCGACGGAGGTGCCGGTGGTCAGCGGCCCGCCGACCGCGCTGCAGGAGCAGCTGGCGGCGGCCGCCGAATACCGCAGACAGGCCCAGTGGCACCGCCTGTCGCCGCTGCTGGACTCCCTGGAGCAGAAGGCGGAGGACGAACTGCTGCGGGCCCGCGAGTCGTTGACGGCGGTCACCGCTCCGCTGGCGGTCCGCGCCGAGCTGCGCGGCCGGCTGGACGCGTACCGGGCGAAGGTGACCCGGCACGGCCTGGCGGAGGACCCGCTGCTGGTCGAGCGGTACGACGCGGCGCGGCGCATGCTGTGGAGCGCGCCCTGCGACCTGCGGGTGGCCGAGCAGGCCGTACTGCGCTACCAGCGGACGGCGGCCGAAGCGCTCGGCGGCGCGCGGGTGCCGGAGCAGGGCGGGCCCCGGGACGGTGACGGTGGGGGGAAGTCATGAGCCGGGCGGGGCAGAGCTGTCAGCGGCCGGAGTGCGAGGGCACGTACGAGGACGTGGGCGGCGGCGAGCTGTACTGCGACACCTGCGGTCTCGCGCCGGTCGTCTCGGCATCGGGGCCTCCCCCGCTCGAGCGCGGTCGAGAGCTCGGGGAAGGCATGGTGGGCTCCCCGCCCACCGGGGTCGCGGGCGGCGGCGGGGGCTCACGGGGCTCGGCGGGCAGCGGCGGTTCGGCCTCCAGCGCGCGCAGTGCCCGCGGTTCCCGTACGTCGTCGCAGTCGACCGGCTCCTCGCGGTCCCGCCGCTCGGTGTCGGGACGGCTGTCGCGCTCGCTGCCGGGCAGGTCGACCGGCCGTTCGGTGTCGGTGCGCGGCTCCGGCTCCACGGCGGGCTCCTCCGGCCGCGGCCGGCTGGGCGCGGGGCTGGTGCAGGTGCCGCAGGTGCCGCGGCCCGACCCGCACTCGATGGTGCTCGAGAACCCGGAGGTGCCGGAGCGGAAGCGGTTCTGCTCGCGCGCGGACTGCGGGGCGCCGGTCGGCCGCGCGCGGGGTGACCGGCCGGGCCGTACGGAGGGCTTCTGCACCAAGTGCGGGCACCCGTACTCCTTCGTGCCCAAGCTGAGGGCCGGGGACGTCGTCCACGGCCAGTACGAGGTCGCGGGCTGTCTGGCGCACGGCGGCCTGGGCTGGATCTACCTGGCCGTGGACCGGGCGGTGTCCGACCGGTGGGTGGTGCTCAAGGGCCTGCTGGACACCGGCGACCAGGACGCGATGGAGGCGGCGATCTCCGAGCGGCGGTTCCTCGCGGAGATCGAGCACGCCAACATCGTGCGGATCTACAACTTCGTGGAGCACCTCGACCAGCGCACCGGCTCCCTCGACGGCTACATCGTGATGGAGTACGTCGGCGGCAAGTCGCTGAAGGAGATCGCCAACTCCCGCCGCGCCCCGGACGGCAGACGGGACCCGCTGCCGGTGGAGCAGGCGTGCGCGTACGGCATCGAGGCCCTGGAGGCGCTCGGCCACCTGCACAGCCGCAACCTGCTGTACTGCGACTTCAAGGTCGACAACGCGATCCAGACCGAGGACCAGCTCAAGCTGATCGACATGGGCGCGGTGCGCCGCATGGACGACGACGAGTCGGCCATCTACGGCACGGTCGGCTACCAGGCGCCGGAGGTCGCCGAGGTCGGCCCGTCGGTGGCCAGCGACCTGTACACGGTGGGCCGTACGCTCGCCGTGCTCACGTTCGACTTCCAGGGCTACACGAACGTCTTCGCGGACAGTCTGCCCGACCCCGACCACATCGAGGTCTTCCGCCGCTACGAGTCCTTCTACCGGTTGCTGGTCCGCGCCACCGACCCCGACCCGGCCCGCCGGTTCGCCTCCGCGCAGGAGATGTCCGAGCAGCTGACGGGCGTGCTGCGGGAGGTGGTGTCCCTGCAGACCGGCCGGGCGCGGCCGGCCCTGTCGACGCTGTTCGGGCCGGAACTGCGGTTGACGGACACGGAGTTGTTCTCCCGGCTGGACGGGGACGTGTCCCGGCTGGGGGCCCGGGTGCCGCGCACGCGCGGGTCCGCCCCGGCGCTCCCCGCCGGCGCGGCGCAGGGCGAGGGCGGCGGCCCCGGTACGCCGCACACGCCGGCTGCGCCGGGCCTCGTCAAGCCCGTCGACGCGTCGGCCGCCGCCCTCGCCCTGCCGGTCCCGCACGTCGACCCCACGGACCCGAACGCGGGTTTCCTGGCGGGCCTGTTGACGTCGGCGCCCGCCGAGCTGGTCCACGCGCTCGCGGCGGCGCCCGCGCAGTCCGCCGAGACGCGGCTGCGCCAGGTCCGCGCCCGGCTGGGGACCGGCGAGCCGGCCGTCGCGCTGCGGGTCCTGCGCGCCCTGGAGGAGGAGGACCCGGACGACTGGCGGGTCGTCTGGTACCGGGGCGTGGTCTCCCTGGTCACCGGCGACCACGAGGAGGCGGCCCTCGCCTTCGACGCGATCTACGACGCCTTCCCCGGCGAGGTCGCGCCGAAGCTGGCGCTCGCCCTGTGCGCGGAGGTGCTCGGCCAGCTCGACAACGCCGCCGAGTACTACCGCCTGGTGTGGTCCACCGACCCGAGCCAGGTCAGCGCCGCGTTCGGTCTGGCCCGCGTCCAGCTGGCCACCGGGGACCGGCGGGGAGCCGTACAGACCCTGGAGTCGGTTCCGGAGTCCTCCATCCACTACACGGCGGCGNGGCGCGGGTGGCGGCCGTACGGGCGCGGCTGCGGCACCGGACGGCCGCCGCGTCCGACACGCCGTTCCTGGAGGACCTGACGGCCGCCGCCGGGCAGGTGGAGGCACTTCAGGCGTACGCTCTGGATCCGACGCGGCGCGAGCGGCTGTCGGCGGAAGTCCTCGGCTGCGCGCTGGACTGGGTACTCTCCGGGGGCCGGGCCGCCGACCCGGCCGCCCGGCGGGTGCTGCTCGGCAGCGACCTGGACGAGCGGGGACTCCGCCTCGGCCTGGAGCGTTCGTACCGCACGCTGGCCCGGCTGGCGCCCGGCGGCGAGGAGAGGATCGACCTGGTGGAACGTGCCAACCGTTACCGCCCCCGGACGTGGGTGTAGTTGATGTCGCAGATGCACCAGCAGGCCGCCCTGCCGAAGTGCCCGAGCTGTGCGGAGCCGGTGGAGCCGGGTGACCGTTTCTGCGGCGCGTGCGGATGCGAGCTGTCCGCGGCCGCCGCGGCGGGGGGCGACACGCCGACGCTCACCATGAACGGCGCCTCGGTGCCGCGCCCGGCCGGCCCCGGCGAGCACACCGACGCCGCCGCCTGGCCGCACGCCCCGCACCCGGACGCCTCCGAGGCCCCGCCACCCCGTCCGCACGGGCCGGGCACGAACGCGGGCGGTTCCCCGCAGCCCCCGCCGCCACCGGCCCCGCAGCCTGCGCGGCAACCGCAGGGGCA
>NZ_JUJA01000114.1:19352-19562 GCF_001906585.1 Streptomyces kebangsaanensis
CAGCCGCAGCCGCCGGCACAGCCCGCACCGCAGGCGCAGGCGCAGGCTCAGGAGCAGGCGCACCGGGCCGCCCAGCCCCCGCGCCGGACGACACCGCAGCCACCAGCCCAGGCAGCAGCCCAGCCACAGCCACAGCCACAGCCACAGCCACAGCCACAGCCACAGCCACAGCCACAGGGTCAGGGTCAGGCATACGCGGCAGCCCAGCCT
>NZ_JUJA01000114.1:19646-22728 GCF_001906585.1 Streptomyces kebangsaanensis
GCCGGCGGAGCCCGACGAGTACCCGCTGCAGGCGCCGGACCCGCGGGTGGCCGCGGACGCCGCCGCGCAGGACGAGGACACCGCGGTGTGCGTGGCGTGCCGGGCGGGCCGGGTCGACAGCGACGGCTACTGCGAGAACTGCGGGCACGCCCAGCCGCGCGAACGCGACCACATGGAACGGGAGTCGGGCCCGGTCGCCGCGGTCAGCGACCGGGGCCTGCGCCACCACCGCAACGAGGACGCCTTCGCCGTCGGCCACACCGCGCTGCCCGACGGCTCGCCCGCGGCCGTGGCGATCGTCTGCGACGGCGTGTCCTCCGCGACCCGCCCCGACGACGCCTCACTGGCCGCCTCGCGGGCGGCGATCGAGTCCCTGCTGGCCGCGCTGCCCCGGGGCACGCACCCCCAACAGGCCATGCACGAGGCGATCGTGGCCGCCGCGAAGGCGGTCGAGTCGCTCGCCGGGGAACCCGCGACGGCCCGCGAGCACGCCCCGCACCAGAACGCGCCGGCCTGCACGTTCGTCGGCGCGGTGGTGACCTCCGGCCTGCTGGTCGTCGGCTGGGTCGGCGACAGTCGTGTCTACTGGGTGCCGGTGGACCGCTCCACGCCCCCGGCCCGGCTCACCGAGGACGACTCGTGGGCCGCGCAGATGGTCGCCGCGGGCCTGATGACCGAGGCGGAGGCGTACGCCGACGAGCGCGCCCACGCGATCACCGGCTGGCTCGGCGCGGACGCCTACGAACTGGAGCCGCACACCGCCTCCTTCAAACCGGACCGGCCGGGTGTGGTCGTGGTCTGCACGGACGGGCTGTGGAACTACGCCGAGACGGCCGAGGAGATGGCCGAGGCCGTCCCCCTCGACGCCGCCGTACGGCCGCTGCACAGCGCCCGGGTGCTGGTCGGCCATGCCCTGGACGGCGGGGGCCACGACAACGTAACAGTGGCCGTCCTGCCGTTCCCGGCCCCGCCGCAAGGGGCAGGATCGCCCTGAGGGACGTGTGCCGGGGCATGCCGTGACACGTGGCACGTGACGGGAGCCCGGGCCCGGGTCCTCACCGGCGGAGAAGCTCCGAGGGGCCGGAGGGGGCCGGCCCGTTCACAGTCGTCGCCCCCGCGCGCGGGGGTTCCAGAAGGGGGATCTGGGAAGACATGGCCAATTTCTCGAAGTCCGGCGTGCCGCGGTTCTCGGTGGACGTATACCAGAACGAGTACCTGCCCGAGGGCGGCCGGGAGGTCGACGCGATCGTCACGGTCACCGCGACCGGCGGTGGCACGATCGGCGGCGCGGTGGCGGCGCCGCACCTCTACGCGTCCGGTCGGGGGCCGTCCGCGGCGGTGGCGCTGATGGTCGACTGCTCGGGTTCGATGGACTATCCGCCGGCCAAGATGCGCAACGCCCGGGACGCCACGGCCGCCGCGATCGACACCCTGCGCGACGGCGTGCGCTTCGCGGTGGTCGGCGGCACGCACGTGGCCAAGGAGGTCTATCCGGGCGGCGGCCGGCTCGCGGTCGCCGACGCCACCACCCGCGAGCAGGCCAAGCTGGCGCTGCGCAGGCTGAGCGCGGGCGGCGGCACCGCCATCGGCACCTGGCTGCGGCTGGCCGACCGGCTGCTGTCCTCGGCCGAGGTGGAGATCCGGCACGGCATCCTGCTCACCGACGGCCGCAACGAGCACGAGTCGCCCGAGGACCTCGGGCGGGCGCTCGACGACTGCGCGGGACGCTTCACCTGTGACGCGCGTGGCGTGGGCACCGACTGGGAAGTGAAAGAAGTCACAGGGATCGCCTCCGCGTTGCTCGGCACCGCCGACATCGTCGCCGACCCGGCCGGTCTGGCCGCCGACTTCACCCGGATGATGGAGGCGGCGATGGGCAAGGAGGTCGCGGACGTCGCCCTGCGGGTGTGGACTCCGGTCGGCGCGACCCTCAAGTTCGTCAAGCAAGTGGCGCCTGCCGTCGAAGAGTTGACCGGCCGTCGTACCGAGGCGGGCCCGCGTGCCGGGGACTATCCCACCGGTTCCTGGGGGGACGAGTCCCGTGACTACCACCTCTGCGTGGAGGTGCCCGCGGCCGGCATCGGCCAGGAAATGCTCGCGGCCCGGGTCTCCCTGGTGGTCCCACAAGCAGGGGGCACCTCCCGCTCGAGCGAAGCCGAGAGTGGGGGAGGGACGGTGCGGAACCTCGGCGCGCAGGGCCTCGTACGGGCCGTGTGGACCGACGACCTGGTCGCCTCCACCTCGATCAGCCCGCAGGTGGCCCACTACACCGGGCAGGCCGAACTGGCACAGGCCATCCGGCAAGGACTCGAGCTCCGCAAAGCGGGCGATATCGATGGAGCAACGGCCAAACTGGGCCGGGCCGTTCAGCTCGCCGGCGCCTCGGGGAACGCGGATACTGCGAAACTGCTTGCGAAGGTGGTGGACGTGGTCGACGCGACGACAGGTACTGTGCGACTGAAAGCGAAGGTCGAGGAGGCCGACGAGATGACCCTCGAGACACGGTCCACCAAGACTGTTCGCGTGAAGAAGTGACGCGGCACCACCGCGGCGGACGACCAAAGACAGCGAGCCCGGCCCCTCGGGGTTGGAGAAATCCGGTCGACACGGCCGGAAAGGAGAGGGGGAAGCGCCGACATGCCGACCTGCCCGAACGGACACCAGTCGGGTTCCGACGACTGGTGTGAGGTGTGCGGTCACCGCATGGCCGGTGCCGTGCCTCCGCCGCCCCCGCCGCCCCCGGTCGGCGGCTACGGGTTCCCGCCCGCGCCGGGGTCGGGCGGTCCCGGTCACCCGGGTGCGCCCGGCGGCCACCCGCACCTGTCCGCCGTACCGGACTCCGAACTCTGCCCGCAGTGCCGTACGCCCCGTGAGGGCGCCGCGCCGTTCTGCGAGGAGTGCCGGTGGAACTTCCTGACGAACACGGCGACCTCGTACACCCCGGCCTCGCCGCGCCCGCCGGGGCCCGGTCCCGGCCAGGGCCAGGGCCAGGGTCCCGGCCCGGGTGCTCCCCGCTTCCCGCAGCCGCCCGGCCCGCCCTTCGGCGGTGACTCCTACGAGTACCAGGGCTCCCGGCCCTCGC
>NZ_JUJA01000114.1:22768-31878 GCF_001906585.1 Streptomyces kebangsaanensis
CCCGCCGGGCCCGCCCTTCGGCACCGAACCCCCGGGCCGCCCCGGTGGCCCGGGCCCCGGTCCCTCGGGGTTCGGCCCCGACCCGTCGCGGCCGGGCCCGCCGCCGCCCGGTGCGACCCGCCCCGGCGGTCCGGGCGGCCCCGGGGGCGCCCCGCAGGCGTTCCAGCAGGCCGGCCCGCCGGCCCCGCCCGGGTTCCCGCAGGAGACGGGCCGGCCCCAGCCGGGCGGCCCCTCCTTCGGCGGTGACGACGACTGGGTGCTCTCCCCGCCGTCGGCCACGGGCCCGTCCGGTCCCGGTGGTCCGGGTGCGGGTCAGGGCGGCGGCTACGGCTACCCGCAGCCCGGCGCCACCCAGGCCCCGCCCGGCCCGGGCTTCCCGCACCAGCCGCAGCAGCCGGCGACCTGGACGGCGACGATCGGCCCGGACCGCGAGTACTTCATGGCGATGATGCACCGCTCCGGCCCCGAGGCCGCGGGGCTCAACCTGCCCGCGTACTCGCCCGAGCAGCAGCGCACGCTTGCCGGCAACCAGGTCACCATCGGCCGCCGCCGGCACTCCACCGGCGACACCCCCGACATCGACCTGTCGGTGCCGCCGGAGGACCCGGGCGTCTCCCACCAGCACGCGGTGCTGGTCCAGCAGCCCGACGGCAGCTGGGCGGTCGTCGACCAGAACTCGACCAACGGCACCACGGTCAACGGCTCCGAGGACCCCATCCAGCCCTTCGTCCCGGTCCCCCTCCAGGACGGCGACCGGGTCCACCTGGGCGCCTGGACGACGATCACGATCAGGCGCGGCTAGAACGGCGCCCCGCCCACCGGACCACGCCGGGGAGGGACCGCACGGCCCCTCCCCGGTCCCCTGGTCCTAGGTCCTCGGTCCTCGGTCCCCGCGTCTGAGAGCATGGACGCGTGAATGAGATTCGGCGCGGCACGCTTCAGGAGCAGACCTTCTACGAGCAGGTCGGCGGGGAGGAGACCTTCCGCCGGCTCGTCCACCGTTTCTACGAGGGGGTCGCCGAGGACCCCGAGCTGCGGGCCATGTACCCCGAGGAGGACCTGGGTCCGGCCGAGGAGCGGCTGCGCCTGTTCCTGATCCAGTACTGGGGCGGCCCGACGACGTACGGCGAGCGGCGCGGGCACCCGCGGCTGCGGATGCGGCACGTGCCGTTCCGGGTCGACCGGGCGGCGCACGACGCCTGGCTGCGGCACATGCGGGTCGCCGTCGACGAGCTCGGCCTGTCCCAGGAG
The DNA here is from genome assembly GCF_001906585.1 of Streptomyces kebangsaanensis. Lineage (GTDB taxonomy): Bacteria > Actinomycetota > Actinomycetes > Streptomycetales > Streptomycetaceae > Streptomyces > Streptomyces kebangsaanensis. The sequence goes on from NZ_JUJA01000114.1 coordinate 24,020, forward strand.
CACGAGCAGACGCTGTGGAACTACCTGACGTACGCGGCGGCGTCGATGGTGAACACCCCGGGCTGAGCCGCCCCTTCGCCGGTCTCCTCGCACGCCTCCCCTCCCCCTGAGTTCCGGATTCCGGTCGTTCCGCGCCGGAATCCGGTCACGATCCGATCAAGCTCGGTCCACAACCGCTTACCCGGACCCCGTGTCCTCTGAAAGCATCGCCGGAAGGTCTGGACAACTCCGGGGGAACGGGTGGCGGGGTTCACGGGATTCGTCCTGCTGCGTGCGCGTGCGCACCGGCTGCTGCTGGCCGCCGCGCTGCTCACGGTCCTGCTGACCACGACGGTGCTGGCGACGCTCACCGCGTACTCCGGCGCCATCGGCGACGCGGCGCTGCGCCACTCCCTGCGGGACCCGCGCAACGCGGCCGACACCACCCTGGTCGTCCGGACCGACGCGCCGCCCGCCGGGCACGCGGCCACCGAGGCCGCCCACGCCGCCGTACGCGAGCGGGCCCGCACGGCCTTCGACGGGCTGCCGGTCACCGTACGCACCCTGACGCGGTCCGGCCCCTACGGCCTGCCCCGCTCGGTGCAGCCCCCGGCGCAGCTCCCCCGGGCTCCCGGCTCCGCTCGGGCAGGGGGCACCCCCGCCGGCGACCCGGACCTGACGTACTTCGCGGCCCTGGACCCCACGCAGATCCGGCTCGTCTCCGGCCGCCTGCCCCGCGGGACCGCGACGGGGGACGTCGAGGCCGCGCTGCCCGTGACCGCCGCGCAGCGCCTCGGTCTGGAGCCCGGCGCCCGGCTCGCCCTCGCCGACCGGCTCGGCGGCCCGAAGGTCCACGTGCGGATCACCGGGCTGTACCGGCCCGCGGACGCCGGGGCGCTGTACTGGCAGCTGGACGACCTGGGCGGCCGCGGGGTGCGCAAGGTCGGTTTCACGACGTACGGGCCGCTGCTGGCCGGCCCCGGTGTCGTCGGCGGCGGGAAGGTGAGCACGGGCCAGAGCGCGTGGCAGGCGTCCGCGGACTTCTCGACCCTGACGACCGGCCGGACGGAGGCGCTGCGCGACACGGTCCGCAAGGGCACCGCCTCCTTGCGGAAGACGGCCGAAGTGGGCGGCACGGCCGAGGTCATGACCTCGCTGCCCGAGGTCCTGGACCGGATCGACCGCTCCCTGCTCGTCGCCCGCTCGACCCTGCTGATCGCCGCGCTCCAGCTGGCGTTGCTCGCGGGCTGTGCCCTGCTGCTGGTGGCCCGGCTGCTGAGCGGCGAACGCGCCGGTGAGAACCGCCTGCTGCGGGCGCGCGGCGGCTCCCGGGCCCGGCTCGCGGGCCTCGCCGCCACGGAGGCGCTGCTGCTCGCCGTGCCCGCCGTGGCGTGCGCGCCGCTGCTGGCCGGACCGCTGACCGGACTGCTGGCCGGACAGGGCGCCCTGGCCCGGATCGGGCTGCACCCGGACGTCCCGGCGACCGGGCGGGCGGGGGTGTGGCTGGTCGCGGCGGCCGTGGCGCTGGGCTGCGCGCTGGCGGTGACCCTGCCCGCGCTGACCTCCTCGCCGACGGCCGGCCCGCGGGCCCGGCCCCTGCCCGCGCCACTGCGGGCGGGCGCGGACGTCGCCCTGCTGGCGGTGGCCGCCGTGGCGTACTGGCAGCTGAACCGGCAGCCGTCGGGGGAGGTCGTCGGCACGCTCGGCATCGACCCGCTGCTGGTCACCGCGCCCGCGCTCGCCCTGCTGGCCGGGACGGTGCTGACCCTGCGGCTGCTGCCGCCGGTGGCCCGGCTGGCCGAGCGCCGCGCCGCCGGGGGCCGCGGGCTGCCGACGGCGCTGGCCGGCTGGCAGTTCAGCCGCCGTCCGACGCGCGGGGCCGGCCCGGTGCTGCTGCTCGTCCTCGCCGTCGCGCTGGGCATGCTGGCGATCGGCCAGGGCGCTTCCTGGGACCGTTCGCAGGACGACCAGGCCGACTTCCGGGCGGGCGCTCCGGTGCGGCTGCCGGCCGCCGGTGAGGGGGGCCTCGCCCGCACCGAGCAGTACGCGGCCGTACCGCACGTCCGCGCAGCCGCCCCCGCCGTCCGCGCCACGCTGCCGCTCGCCGGCGACCGCACCGCGACCCTCCTCGCCCTGGACACCGCCCGCGCGGCGGACTCCGTGCTGATGCGCCCCGACCTGGCGTCCGAGCCCGTACGCCCGCTGCTCGCCGGGCTCGCGCCCAGGAGCGCGACCGCGGGGGTGAAGGTGCCCGCGGGCACGGCCCGGCTGCGGCTGACGGCGGCCCTGCACAGCTCCGGGACGGGGACCTCGGTGCATGTGGGGGTCACCCTGGAGGACCGCTACGGAGTCCCGTACCGGATGCCGCTCGGCGCACTGCCCGCCGACGGCCGCCCCCGCCCCCTGGACCTGGACCTTCCCGCCGGCACGGGACCGCTGGCCCTGACCGGTCTCGACCTGACCACGGACCAGCCCGTCGGCCTCGCCGAGCGCCACCGCCTCACCGTCTCCGGGGTGGCCGCCACGGGCGCGGACGGGGCGGTGCGCCGGCTGGGCCTGCCGACGGCCTGGAAGGCGGCCTCGGCCGGCACCAGCACCGTCTCCTCCCCCACCGGCGACACCACCCCCGCCAGGCCGGTCGTGACGTCCTCCCACCCACTGACCGTCGCCTACGGCACCGGCCACGTGCCGCACGAGATGCCCTGGGCCGCGGGCACGGTGACCGTACGGCTCCAGGCCACGCAGCCCGCGCAGCCGGAGATCGCGGCCGTGGCGACCGACCGCTTCCTGGACTCCGTGGGCGCGCGTCCGGGGCAGCGGGTGGACGTGACGTTCGGCGGCCAGAACGTCCCGGTCCGCATCGTCCGTTCGGTACGGGCGCTGCCCACCACGGCCGTCTCCGAGCGGGGCGCTCCCGTGGACGCGGCGCACGACGGCGGCGGCCTGCTGATGGATCTGCGCTCGGTGAACCGGCTGCTCCAGACCCGCTACGGCGAACGCGTCGCGCCCACCGAGTGGTGGCTGGGCACCGACGCCCACCACGCGGCGGACGTGGCCGCTGCCCTGCGCGCCGTGCCGGACGTCGACCCGGCACAGGTCGTCGTACGGGACGAGATCGCCGGCCAGTTGCGCGACGACCCCTTCGGCGCCGGACCCGCCGCCGCGTTCACCGCGGCGGCCGTGGTGGCGGCGGCGCTGGCCGCGGTCGGCTTCGCGGTGAGTGCCGCCGGGTCGCTCAGGGAACGGAACGCCGAGTTCGCCGTACTGCGCGCCCTGGGCGCCCCGCGCCGTCAACTGGCCCGGACGCTCGCCACCGAACAAGGCGTGCTGGTGGCCCTGGCGCTGGTGGTCGGCACGGCCCTGGGCACCGTGCTGACCCGGGCCGTGATCCCGCTGATCACGCTGACCGGACAGGCCGTGAAACCCGTGCCGACCGTGCTGGTCCACCTGCCGTCCGGCCAGGTGGCCGTCCTGCTGGCGGCCGTCGCCGCCGCACCGCTCGCCGTCACCGCGGTACTGGCGCTGCGCCGGGCCGACCCTGCGGTGTCCCTCCGAGACCGCGGAGGTGAGTGAGATGACCCCCGTCGCTCCCGCCTGGGTCCGGGTACGGCTGCGCACCGCGCCGGGTGCCGCGGCCGCCCTCGCCCTGCTGGTCGCGCTGACCGCGTGCCTGGCCGCCGCGTTCCCGCGCGCGCTCGACCGGTACGAGGACACCGGACTGGTCCGGGCCGTGGAGCGGGCGACCCCGCAACGCACCACCGTGCTGATGCGCGCCCCTCAGCCCGGCCTCCACCTCCCTCAGCGGCAACGGGAACAGGCACTGCTCCCCCAGGCCGTGGGCCGCCAGTACGCCGCTGTCCTCGACACCGTCCGACGGCCGCTCGCCGCCGACCCCGGCCAGTCGGCGTACGGGGTGCAGACCCGCAACGACCTCGCCGTCCCCGACCGCTGGCTCTCCCGGCCCAGCGGACTGCCCGCGAAGGTGCACCTCGCCGCGCAGAGCGGACTGGCCGCGCACTCCTCGGTGCGCGCGGGCCGGCTGCCGCGGGCGAGCGGCGAGGTCACGGCGGCGACCGCGGAGGTGGAGGCGGCCGTGACCGCGGAGACGGCCGGGAAGATGCACATCGAGGTCGGTTCGGTCATCCACGTACCCGCCGTGTCCCGCCCCCCGCTCGCCGTCCGCGTCACCGGCATCCTGACCCCGCGCGATCCCGACGGCGCGTACTGGGCGACGCAGCCCCTGCTGCGCACCCCGGACCTGATACGCGTGCCCTCGCCCGATCCCGCCCCGCCGGAGTACTGGCTCGGCGTCCTGCTGCTCCCGCCCGAGGCGGCCCCCGCGCTGCTGGGCACCGCCGGGTACGCCACGCCCTACTGGCAGGTGGCCCCCGACACGCGCGCCCTGCACGCCCACGAACTCGACGGCCTGAAGTCCGCGGTCGCCTCCCTGGAGTCCGGGCCGGGCCTGGGGCAAGTACGCGAGGCCACCGACCCGGGAACACAGGCGAGCACCGAACTCGACGACGTGCTCCTCTCCTACGACAGCCTGAGGTCCGGCATCGTCCCGCTGGTCGCGGTCGCCGCCGTCGGCAGCGCGACGGTCGCCGCCGTCGTCCTGCTGATGGCCGGCGGCCTGGCCGCCGACCGCCGCCGCGCCGAACTCGCCCTGCTGCGCGCCCGCGGTGCCTCCCTGCCCGGCCTGACCGGCCGGCTGCTCGCGGAGACGGCGGTGGTCGCCGTGCCGGCCGGGGCGCTGGGGCTCGGTGCGGCCCTGCTCGCCGTCCCCGGGGGCCGCCGCACCGCCGCGGTCGTCGCGGCGGTGGCGGTCACGGCCGTGGCCTGTGCCGCGCTGCCGCTGCGCGCGGCGGTCGCGCACCGCGTGGTCCGCGTCCACGGGCCGCGCGAGGACACGGTGTCCGTACGTCCCTCCCGGCGCCGTACGGTCGCCGAGCTGACGCTGCTGGTGATCGCGGCGGGGGCGGTGGAGGCGCTGCGGCGGCGCGGGGTCTCGGGCGGGTCGGGGGACCCTCTGGTGTCGCCGGCACCGGTGCTGGTGGGCGTGGTCGCGGCCCTGGTGCTGGTCCGCCTGTACCCGTGGCCGCTGCGCCGGCTGGCACGCCTGACCGGTCGGATGCGCGGGGTGGTGGGCCCTCTGTCCCTGGCCCGCGCGGGCCGTACGTCCGTCTCGCCGGTACTGCCCCTGCTCGCGCTGCTGACCGCGCTCACCACCGCCGCCTTCGGCGGCTCGGTGCTGGCGGGGGTGGCCGACGCCCGCGACCGGGCGGCCCTCCTCGAGGTCGGTGCCGACGCCCGCGTCGAGGGGACCGGCGCGCTGCCGGCCGGGCTGCCCGACCGGTTCCGCCGGGCACCGGGCGTACGGGACGTCACCGAGGTGAGCCTCGACCACTGGGCCAAGGCGGGGAGGACCATGAGGCAGGTGCCGCTGGCGGGCGTCACCCCCGCGAAGTACGCGGCCCTGGCCGACCGCACCGGGCTCGGCGCCTTCCCGGCGGAGCAACTGCGGCGACCGGCCGACGCCGGCTCCCGGGCCCCGCTGCCGGCGCTGGCCTCCCCGTCGGTCGCCGCGGCGTACGGCATGCGGCCCTTCCCGGTGCGGCTGGGCGACGGCACCGAGGTGACGGTCCGGATCACCGTGGTCCGGGACCGGACCCCGGCCGTGACCGGTACCAGTTTCCTGGTCGTGGACCGGGCCGGGCTGAGCCGTGCGACCGCCGGGACGAGCACGCTGCTGCTGACCGGCGAGCACCTGGACACGGGCGCCCTGCGACAGGCCGTGGGCAAGTCCGCGTCCGTACAACTGCGCTCGGTGCAGCGGACCCGGTACGTCGACTCGCCCCTGCAGTCCGGCGCCGAGGCCGTCTACACGGTGGCGGTGGCGGCCGGTGCCGGGTACGCCGTACTGGCCCTGCTCCTCTCCCTGCTGCGGGCCGCGCCCGAACGTGCCGCGCTCCTCGCCCGCCTGCGCACCATGGGCCTCACCCGCGCCCAGGGCCGCCGTCTCCTCGTCCTGGAGTCGCTGCCCCAGGCCCTGCTCGCCTCGGCGGGCGGCGCGCTGACGGGCTGGGCGACCATCCGCCTCCTGTCCCCCGGCATCGACCTGACGGCCGTCGCCCTGCCGTCCACGGCGGCGTCCCTCGGCGGCAGCGCACTGCGGACGGATCCGCTGTCGCTCGCCCTGCCGACGGCGGCGGTCCTGCTGCTGGCGGTGGGGATCGCCGTCGGACAGGCGTGGTGGACGGGGCGGCGGGGCTCGGTACGGGAGCTGAGGGCGGGGGACGCGAGATGACTCCAGCCGAGCACCGCAGCCGCTCCGGTCGCCGTGACCGCCGCGGCCGCTCCAGTCGCCGTAGCCGCCGCCCAGGAGACCTCCGATGACGACGAACCCCAGCCTGGCCGACCTGGCCCAGCGTGCCGCCGCGGGCCGCTCCCGCCCGGCCTACGGCCACGACGCGCTGATCAGCTGCGACCGCCTGGTCCGCATCTTCACCACCGACGGCGTGGAGGTCCAGGCGCTCCAGGGCCTGGACCTGCTCGTCCGCGAGGGCGAGCTCATGGCTCTCGTCGGCGCGTCCGGCAGCGGCAAGTCGACCCTGATGAACATCCTCGCCGGCCTGGACACCCCCACGGCCGGCGCGGCCCGGGTCGCGGACCACGACCTGCTCACCATGACCGCGAAGGACCGCCTGCGCTACCGCCGCGAGGTCGTCGGCTTCGTCTGGCAGCAGACCTCCCGCAACCTCCTGCCCTACCTGACCGCGGCGCAGAACGTCGCCCTGCCCATGCAGCTGTCCGGCACCTGGGGGAGGGGCCGCCGCGCCAAGGCCGAACGGGCGCTGGAACTGCTGGAGTTGCTTCAGGTGGACGACTGCCGCGACCGCCGCCCGCACGAGATGTCCGGCGGCCAGCAGCAGCGCGTCGCGATCGCGGTGGCCCTCGCCAACAACCCGGCGGTGCTGCTCGCCGACGAGCCGACCGGCGAACTCGACTCCCACACCGCCGAGCAGGTCTTCGCCGCCTTCCGCACCGCCAACGAACGCCTGGGCACCACCATCGTCATCGTCACCCACGACCAGGCGGTCGCCACCGAGGTGCGCCGCACGGTCGCCATCCGCGACGGCCGTACGTCCACGGAGGTGCTGCGCCGCAGCGAGGTGGACGCGGCGACCGGCGACGAGCGGGTGGTGAGCCGCGAGTACGCCATGCTGGACCGGGCCGGACGCCTGCAACTGCCCGCCGAGTACACCCAGGCCCTGGGCATGCGCGACCGGGTGGCACTGGAGCTGGAGCCGGACCACATCGCGGTGCGGCCGGACGACAGCGAGGGGAGCTGACGGCCGGCCGTCACCGGGTCAGCGGACGCTGAGGCCCAGGGTGCCGAGCCCGGCCTCGGCCCGCCGTACGGCGATCGAACCGTAGGGGGTCCGCAGCCGCAGCCACGCGCCCGACGAGAACAACGCCGGGTCCTCCGTCCCGGGGGCCGCCGGGGGCCTGAGGAACCGCAGCGACTGCGCCGCGTGCACGGCCCGCACGGGCAGCTGGGTCTGTCCGACCATCCGGGACCAGATCTCCCGCCCGATCCGGTCGAGTTCGGCGCGCGTGCGCCGCTCTTCCTCCAACTCCTGCGTGCGGGAGCGGAATTCGGCGACGGCGGCGGACACCATCGCGCCCAGGGCCGCCGCCGGGGGCAGTCCCGGCTCCGGGCGCCAGCCGCCGCGCGGCGGGAGCACGCCCGCCCACGGCGGCCCGGTCACCGCGGCCGGGACGTGGGCCGAGGCCGCCGCCTCGTCGACCGACTCCAGCAGCTCACCGGCGGAGACGGTCACGTCGAGGGTGGCCTCGGGCCCGTTCGCGTACGGCTC
>NZ_JUJA01000114.1:31885-40189 GCF_001906585.1 Streptomyces kebangsaanensis
GCCGTACCGTGCGGACCGCCAGCACTTCGAAGGACGGCGGACGCCCGAACACGGCGAGCGCCGTGCCGGCCGCCTGCAGGCGCACCGCGGCGGCCCGGTCGTAGTGCAGCAGCCGGGAGAGGAAGGCGGCGAGGTCCGCCGCCTCCGTCCCGTCGGCGAGGTGGAGTACCTGGAGCGCCGTCATGCCGCGACGGCCTCCTCCTCGGTGCCGTCGGCGGCGTCGTCCCTGTACTCCTGGAGGAACTCCCGCTCCTCCGCCGTGATCCGGCGGGGGCGCTGCGCCTCGAAGTCGAAGGGCACGATCACCGTCGAGGCCCGGACGTAGACCTGGTCGCCGTCCTTGACCTCGTAGGAGAGGGTGAAGGACGCCGCCCTGATCTCGGTGACCCACAGCTCGATGTCCACCGGCGCGTGCCGGTGGACGAGCTGCCGCTTGTAGTCGATCTCGTGGCGCGCCACCACCGACCCCTGCTGGAACTCCTTGTCCGGGCGGAACAGGAAGTCGATACGGGCCTCCTCCAGATAGCGGAGGAACACCACGTTGTTGACGTGGCCGTACGCGTCCATGTCCGCCCAGCGCAGGGGGCAGCGGTATGTGTGGCGCATCTGCTTCGATCAGCCCCGGGTCAGCTTCTTGTAGGTGGCACGGTGCGGGCGGGCGGCGTCCGGGCCGAGCCGCTCGACCTTGTTCTTCTCGTACGACTCGAAGTTGCCCTCGAACCAGAACCACTTGGAGTCGCCCTCGTAGGCGAGGATGTGCGTCGCCACGCGGTCCAGGAACCACCGGTCGTGGGAGACGACCACGGCGCAGCCGGGGAACTCAAGCAGCGCGTTCTCCAGGCTGGACAGGGTCTCGACGTCGAGGTCGTTGGTCGGCTCGTCGAGGAGCAGCAGGTTGCCGCCCTGCTTGAGGGTGAGCGCGAGGTTGAGGCGGTTGCGCTCACCGCCGGAGAGCACACCGGCCGCCTTCTGCTGGTCCGGGCCCTTGAAGCCGAACGCGGACACGTACGCCCGGGACGGCATCTCGACCTGGCCGACGTTGATGTAGTCCAGCTCGTCGGAGACGACGGCCCACAGCGACTTCTTCGGGTCGATGTTCTCGCGGGTCTGGTCGACGTAGGAGATCTTGACGGTGTCGCCGACCTTGATGCTGCCGGAGTCCGGCTCCTCGACCCCCTGGATCATCTTGAACAGCGTGGTCTTGCCCGCGCCGTTCGGGCCGATGATGCCGACGATGCCGTTGCGCGGCAGCGTGAAGGACAGATCGTCGATGAGGACCTTCTCGCCGAAGGCCTTGTGGAGGTTGTTGACCTCCACGACGATGCTGCCGAGCCTCGGCCCCGGCGGGATCTGGATCTCCTCGAAGTCCAGCTTCCGCATCTTCTCGGCCTCGGCGGCCATCTCCTCGTAGCGGGCCAGACGCGCCTTGGACTTGGCCTGCCGCCCCTTGGCGTTCGACCGCACCCACTCGAGCTCGTCCTTCAGGCGCTTCTGCCGCTTGGCGTCCTTCTGGCCCTCGACCTTGAGGCGGGCGGCCTTGGTCTCGAGGTACTTGGAGTAGTTGCCCTCGTAGCCGTGCAGGCGGCCGCGGTCGACCTCGCAGATCCACCCGGCGACGTTGTCGAGGAAGTACCGGTCGTGGGTGACGGCCACGACGGTGCCCGGGTACTTGGCCAGGTGCTGCTCCAGCCACTGCACCGACTCGGCGTCGAGGTGGTTGGTGGGCTCGTCGAGGAGCAGCAGGTCGGGCTGCTCGAGCAGCAGCTTGCACAGCGCGACACGGCGCTTCTCGCCACCGGAGAGGTTGGTGACGGGCCAGTCGCCGGGCGGGCAGCCCAGCGCGTCCATGGCCTGCTCCAGCTGGGCGTCGAGGTCCCAGGCGTTTGCGTGGTCCAGCTCCTCCTGGAGCTTGCCCATCTCCTCCAGCAGCGCGTCCGAGTAGTCGGTGGCCATCTGCTCGGCGATCTCGTTGAACCGGTCGAGCTTGCCCTTGATCTCGGCGACGCCCTCCTGGACGTTCTCCAGGACCGTCTTCTCCTCGTTCAGCGGGGGCTCCTGCAGCAGGATGCCGACGCTGTAGCCGGGCGTGAGGAACGCGTCACCGTTGGACGGCTGCTCCAGCCCCGCCATGATCTTCAGCACGGTCGACTTGCCGGCGCCGTTCGGGCCGACGACGCCGATCTTCGCCCCCGGCAGGAAGCTCAGGGTGACGTCGTCGAGGATCACCTTGTCGCCGTGCGCCTTGCGCGCCTTGCGCATGGTGTAAATGAACTCAGCCAAGAGAAACCGTCCGGCAGCTTGAAATCAGGCAGTGGGCAGATACACCCCATCTTGCCGCACCGCCACCCCTGGGCGGAAACCCGTGAGGTCGAGGAGCTCTGACCTGGGGTTTCACTGGTGGCGGCTGCGGCTCGTCCGTCACTGTCGGTCGCCGTCGAGTGGCCTCGGCCGCCCTCGCACGGCCCACAGACGGCCCGGTGACGATCACTTTGCTCGTCTGGCGTTGAGGTTCCGCACTGACCTGCGAGGTCCGTGCTTGTAGAGATCAGGGGTCGATGTCAGGATCCGGCTCGGTGGACCCATGGCCGGAGACGTCCCAGGAGCGATCACGTGGAGCTGAGCGTCACACAGCCCGAGACGCCACGGCATCGCATCGTCCTGTACGCCGCCGGGTGGATCGTCTTCTCGTTGTTCTTGCTGTTTTGTGCTGGCTGGGGGGCCATGGACTGGGCCGCTGCCCTGGGCAAGGGAACGACTGGAACAGTGCAGATCGACAGGTGCGGGATGAAATCTGGCTACCGAGGAACCCAGAAGCGGGTCTGTGGGGGCACCTTCCGCTCAACCACCGGTGAGATCGATGAGCACGCAGAGGTGCCCTCGCAGAGCGAGGTGGGCGATGGCATAGCTGTGACCCGAACGCTCTTCGGTCAGTACATACAGCAGGATGGGCGGTCCGCTGGAGGAGCTGCGTCTCGGACGCTGATCTTTCTGGCCGGGGGTGCTGGCGGCGGAGTAGCTGGAGGACGGTATGTACGCCGTCTGATCAGATGATCCGCAGCATGCGAGTGAGGTCGGTGAAGTCTCAATGGGCATGGCAGGCGCCGGCAACTGCGGCCAGTAGCCGGTCAACTGATCACCGGCGGCCGTGACCTGCGGCCGCCTGAACGATCAACTCTCCGACCTGCTGCTGAGCTGTCGGCAGTTGTCGACGTTGGTCATCGTCGAGCGCCCTTCCACGGCCCCAGGACGGCCCGGGAGGGCGCTCATGCGTGAGCGCCGCATCAGGAGTTCGATCCGAGTCCGCTCCGGCTGTCGTCGTCGACTGGTGCGGCGGCCGGACAGAAGTGCTGGTGTACGCCCTCGTCCGGCGTCGTGGATGTCAGCCGTGGATGTCGGAAGCCTTCTGGCCCGTAGCCCTATTGCCGCGCGGGGGGATCTCGGTCCCCTCCTTCACCCGGAATGCCCGGCTGCTAGCGTCCGGCACCATGTGGGCTCAAGAGATCGTGGCCGGCCGGCCGGCTTGGCGGCACACCCCCTCCGGAGTGGTCTTCCGGGCTGTTCCCGGCGGGACGTTCCGGATGGGCTTGTCCGACGCGGAACTGGACGCCGTTCGTGCCATCGAGCGGGCCGACGGCGCCGATGACGACCTCGAGGCGTTCTTCGCTGATGCTGTCCGGGCCCGGCCGGTGCGAGAAGTGCGGGTCGAGCCGTTCCTGATCGCCCGGCATCCGCTCACGGTGGCGCAAGTACGGCACTGGCTGCCCGAGTACGAGGACAGCTTCGCCGACTCGGCTTCGAGCACGGCCCGGTTCGAGGACGACTTGGACGACCTGCTCGGGACGTTGCCGTTCCGGCTGCCCAGCGAGGCGGAGTGGGAGTACGCGGCCCGGGCAGGCACGACCACTCTGACCTTCCGCGGGGATGGGAGGCCGGACGACGACCAGGTGCTCGACGACTTTGCCGACGAGGAGCGCACCGCCGGGGCTGAGAACGCCTTCGGGCTGGCGGCGATGGGGTCGGCGAACGAGATCTGCGCCGACGTGTGGATCCCGCATCTCACGGACGCGCCGGTGGACGCACGCCCCCGCACCGGGGACGGACCGCGGGTGGTGCGCGGAGGCGCCGGCGACCTCTATCCGTGGCAGGGCTGCGACGAGTGGCTGCTGTTGCTCTCCGCCACCCGCTACGAGTTCCAGTACTTCACCGCGGTCCGCCCGGTCGCACCTGTGCCAACCAGCCAGGGAGCATGCTGAGCACAGTGGACGTACTCGGCCTCCAGCACGCTGTTGAACGCCTCGCTGACGGCGTTGATGCCCCTATGGATGTCAAGCGGCGCCTCGGGCTGGTTGATGAAGTCCGGTGCGGCCGGCCGCCTGCCCGGCCTGGTCAGCCCGTTCCGGCGCCTCACTTTCCGTGCGACGAGGCCGAGGCCGGCCATCAAGCTTCGCGACGGTGTTCACCGAGACGCGCCAGCCTCGCGATCAACGCGTCCTTGTCCTCCGGCGTGGCCTTCCCGACCCGTTTCGCCCACGAGACCCAGCTCGCCGGAGTCGCCTCGTTGCTGTCCAGGTCCTTCGCGACCTCGGGGACCGGCTTCCCGGTCTCCGTCACGATGCGTACCGCCCCCCACGAAACTCCGCCGTGAACTTACGACGCCTCTCTTTCCTGACAACCAACATCCCCTGCTGTCACGGACTCCACGCTGCGAGGGGAACCTCACGCCTTGCCGGCAGGCAGGCCGTCGCGTGGTCCCGCAAGCGGCATCGCCGGATCCTGAACGCCGCCATGAAGCATGCGATGCGGCGACGCACCCCGCGGGCCAACCCCCTTCCCAAGGGGAAGAACACGACGGCTGCCACCAAGACCACCGACGCTGTGGACAAGCGGTCCCCGATGAGTCCGGACCAGGCCGCGGCTCTCCTCGACCGGATCCGGCGCCGGCCACGCGGAGGCAAGCGCCTGCACGCCTTTTTCGCCACGCTGTACTACTGCGGTCCGCGTCCCGAGGAAACAGCGGCCATTCGGGTGAAAGATGTGACGTTGCCCGGCCCCGGCGCCGGCGACCAGTGGAGTGAACTGCTGATCCACACGGCGACACCGGAGATCGGCACGCAGTGGACCGACACGGGGAAGATCCACGAGGAGCGCGGCCCGAAAGGCCTCGCCGAGGGGGAGACCCACACCGTGCCGGGGCATCCCGCTCTGACGCGCATCCTGCGGCAGCACATCGAGGACGAGCGGCTCCAGCCGGGCGACCTGCTCTTCCAGGGGGAGAGGGGCGGCATCCTCGCGGGCTCCGTCGTCCGCCGGGCCTGGCACGGCGCGCGCAAGGCGGTGCTGCCTCCCCACGTCGTCGAGTCGCCACGGGGAAGCGCGTGTACGACAACCGGCACACGCGCCTGACGAAGCGGCTCGACGACGGGACACCGCCCGCCCAGGTGGCGGACTGGGCCGGCAACGGCGTCCCCGTGCTGCCGGCCACGTACGCCCGGTGTGTCGGGGGGCGGCTTCCTGATCTCAAAAGGCGGCTCGAAGCCGCGGGGGATCTCCCCGAGCCGCCGGACGCCGACCGGCCGCCCTGGCTGAGAACTTCGACACGTATTCGACACGGCCACCTGCGAGAACCCGGTGACAGCCGGACAGCCCCGGAGCCCGCCCTTGATCACCAAGAGGGCGTCCGGGGCTGATCTGTGTCGAGTATCACTCGCCCCGGTCAGCAAAAAGCCCTCCCGAGAGGGAGGGCGGAGACTGGCGCCCCCGGCAGGACTCGAACCTGCGGCCAAGCGCTTAGAAGGCGCCTGCTCTATCCACTGAGCTACGGGGGCCTGGTGTGGTGGCCTCTGTCCTGGTGCCCGGGTGCGGGCTGATCCCTGACATCGCCGGGGACAAGGATAGGGCTCCCGGATCCATGTCCCTGTTGCTTCGCCTCCGTGGCTCAATGTGGAGGTTCAGTGAAGCGGTCCTGATAATCGCAGGCAGGTACGAATCGTGCATCGCTTTTGACGTCCCGCGCACCTGGTGTTGTGCACTCGTTATGCCTGGACCCCGCCCGCGCCCCAGTCATCCTTTCCGTCCCTTGTGTTCCGTCGGCGCGCGTACATGCTCATATGCTTCAGAATTCCCCTAAAATTGGGCATTCTTCGCATGTGGTGACCTTGGACGTACGGCCTCAACTGCTCGACGCACTCTCCGCCCTGCGCGACCGTGTCGCCGCCGCACGCTTCCCGCTGCCCCTGGAAGGGGCGCCCCGCGCGCGTGCCAACCGCGACGAGTTGCTCGCCCAGCTCGACGACTACCTGGTGCCCCGGCTCAGAGAGCCCCAGGCGCCGCTGCTGGCGGTCGTCGGAGGATCCACGGGGGCCGGAAAGTCCACCCTGGTCAATTCCCTTGTCGGGCGGCGGGTCAGCGAGGCCGGCGTGCTGCGGCCGACCACCCGCACCCCGGTGCTGGTCTGCCATCCGGAGGACCACCACTGGTTCAGCGGCATGCGCGTCCTGCCCCACCTCACACGCGTGTGGGTGCCCCGGGACGAACCCGGCTCCGCGGACGACATGCTGACGCACGGGCACGACTCCTCGCGGGTCCTGCGCGTGGAGACCGTCGAGACCCTGCCGCCCGGCCTCGCCCTGCTCGACGCGCCCGACATCGACTCCCTGATCGCCGACAACCGCGTCCTCGCCGCCGAGCTGATCTGCGCCGCCGACATCTGGGTCATGGTCACCACCGCCGCCCGGTACGCCGACGCCGTCCCCTGGCACCTGCTGCGCACCGCCAAGGAGTACGACGTCACGCTCGTGACCGTGCTGGACCGGGTGCCGCACCAGGTGGTCTCCGAGGTCTCCCGTCAGTACGGGGCGCTGCTCACCAAGGCCGGACTCGGCCACGTACCGCGGTTCACCGTGCCGGAGCTGCCCGAGTCCGCCTGGGGCGGGGGCCTGCTGCCCGCCACCGCCGTCGCGCAGCTGCGCACCTGGCTGGTCCACCAGACCCAGGACCCCGCCGCCCGGCAGTACGCCATGGCCCGTACGGCCCACGGCCTGCTCGACTCGCTGAGGTCCCGGATGCCCGAGCTGGCCGGTGCCGCCGCCGCCCAGTACGCGGCCGCGCTGCGGCTCACCTCCGCCGTCGACAACGCCTACGACAGCGAGTACGCGCGCGTGCGGGGCCGGCTGCAGGCCGGCGCCGTGCTCGCCGGGGACGCCCTGAAGCGGTGGCGCGCGTTCCCCCTGGACTGCTCCGCCGGCGAACTGCTCGACGCGCTCGTGGAGAGCCTCGGCGCCCTGCTGCTGTGCGCGGTCACCGCCGCCGACGAACGCATCGACGAGGCCTGGCGGCGCGAGCCGGCCGCCGGCGCCCCCGAACTCGCCGACCGCGATCCGGCGCCGGAGAGCGCCGAGCACCGTATCGGACTGGCCGTACGGCGGTGGCGGCGCGAACTCGAGGAGTACGCCGAGGACGAGGTGCGCGAGCTGGAGCGCAGCGTCGCGCCGGACTCGGAGGTCGTCGCCGCCCTGGCCGCCACCGGGCTGCTGGGGGGCCGCCGGGCGCGATCCGCGGGCGAGGGACTCGCCGAGCGGATCGGCGCGCACGGGGCGCTGCGGCTGCGCGACCGCGCCGGACGGCTGCTCGCCGACCTCCTGGACCGGGTGATGCACAAGGAGCGCGGGCGGCGCCTGGCCCCGCTGGACGCCCTCGAGGTGCACCCCGAGCCCCAGGCCGAACTGATCGCCGCGCTGTCCGTACTGCTGAAGGAGAGGTGACCGGTGACCGCCGTCACTGACCAGGACCGAACGGAACACACGGAACACACCGAGCAGACGGAGGGCACCGCCACCGCGGGCGACGGGCCGAGCGCGCAGGAGACAGGGGAGGACGGGATCGAGCACCTTCAGGCGGCCCAGGACGTGCCGGAGACCGGGAACACGAAGAAGCCGGTGGGCGCCGAGGAGCGCCGCCTCTCCGCTCCCGCGACGGCGGAGCACGGCGGGACCGCGCACTCCGCGCACGCCCGCACGCGCGTGCAGCACGACGACCGCCCTACGCGCGCGAGGGACGACGCCGGCCCTACGCGCGCGAGGGACGACGCCCCCCCGAGCCGTACGGAACCCGACGGCGCCTGGGACGACGGGCTGATCGCGCGCCGCGTCACCGAGCCGGCCACCACCGGCGCCGCGCCCCTCACACCCCTCACGCCCTTCATCTCCATCGAGCCCAGGACCTCCAGGCCGCTGCCGGTGCCCCCGCTGGAGTACGACCCGCCGCTGCGGTCACGGCTCGACGCGCTGCGCGAACTGGTGGGCCTGT
>NZ_JUJA01000114.1:40214-45647 GCF_001906585.1 Streptomyces kebangsaanensis
CCCTCGCCGAGGCGAGCCGCGTCCTCGACGAGGCGGCGGCGCGGCGCCGGCTCTCCGGGCAGCACACCGTCGTCGCCATCGCGGGCGCCACCGGCAGCGGCAAGTCCCAGCTGTTCAACGCGCTCGCGGGGGTGGCCATCTCGGAGACCGGCGTACGCCGGCCGACCACCGCGGCGCCCATCGCGTGCAGCTGGAGCGACGGCGCGGCGAGCCTCATCGACCGCCTCGGCATCCCGGGGCGGCTGCGCAGACGCCCCCTGCAGGGCCCGGAGCCCGACCCGCAGCTGCGCGGGCTGGTCCTGGTGGATCTTCCCGACCACGACTCGGCCGCCGTGCAGCACCGCGAGCACGTGGACCGCATCCTCGCTCTCGTCGACGCCGTCATCTGGGTCGTCGACCCGGAGAAGTACGCGGACGCCGTCCTCCACGAGCGCTATCTGCGGCCCATGGCCGGCCACGCGGAGATCATGTTCGTCGTCCTCAACCAGGTCGACCGGCTGCCCGGCGAGGCCGCCGACCAGGTCCTGGACGACCTGCGACGGCTGCTCGACGAGGACGGGATCGCGCTCGGCGACTACGGCGAGCCGGGCGCCACCGTGCTGGCGCTGTCCGCGCTCACCGGGGACGGCATCGACGAACTGCGCGAGGCGCTCGGCCAGTTCGTGGCCGAGCGCGGGGCCGCGGGGCGGCGGGTCTCGGCCGACGTGGACGCCGCGGCGGTGCGTCTGCGGCCCGTGTACGCCACCCGGAGGGGTGCCGGGCTCAGCGAGGAGGCGCGCGAGGAGTTCGCGGCACGGCTCGCGGACTCGGTGGGCGCCACCGCGGCGGGCGAGGCGGCCGAGCGGGCCTGGCTGCGCAACGCGGGCAAGGCCTGCGGCACGCCCTGGCTGCGGCTGTGGCGGTGGTGCCAGGACCTGCGCGAGCCGCCCACCGGCCGCCTGTCGCTGCGCACGCAGCCGGACGAGGAGGCCACCGCCCGGCAGCGCGTCGAACAGGCGGTGCGCACGGTGGCCGACCGGGCCTCGGCCGGCCTGCCCCCGGCGTGGGCGCAGGCGGTGCGCGAGGCCGCCGTACGCGGCGCCCAGGGGCTGCCCGAGGCGCTGGACGACCTGGCGGCGCGGACCGGCCTGCCCCCGGGGCGGCCGCCGCGCCCGGGCTGGTGGCCGGCCGCGGTCCTCGCACAGGCGGCGATGACGCTCCTCCAGGTCGTCGGGGGGCTGTGGCTGGTCGGCCAGATCGTCGGGGTGATGGCGCCGAACCTGGGGGTGCCGGTGCTGCTCATGATCGCCGGCATCGTCGGCGGGCCGCTCGTGGAGTGGAGCTGCCGGATCGCGGCGCGCGGACCGGCACGGCGGTACGGGCAGGAGGCGGAGCGCCGGCTGCGGGAGGCCGCGGCGGGGTGCGGCCGTGCCCGGGTGCTGGATCCGGTGGCGGCGGAGCTGCTGCGGTACCGGGAGGTGCGCGAGCAGTACGCACGGGTCATGGGGACGGGGACGCGGTGAGCCGGGCCGGGGGCCTCTGTCACCCGCACGGGTGAGGGAGTTCTCCACAGGCGGGCGGTGGTCCACAGGCGCCGGCGGGCCCGGCCCGGCGGAGGCAGTCTGGTTCCGCGGCGATCGCGGCGGACGCGGTCGTCACGGCAGACGCAGCCGTGCGGGACGGGCCCGCACGCGTGTCCGCCCGGACCGGACGGCCGGGCGGAGGAGGGGAGCGGACGATGAACGAGACGATCGTGTGCACCGTGGGCAACGTGGCGACGCAGCCGGTGCACCGGGAACTGCCCTCGGGCGCCTCGGCGCGGTTCCGGCTGGCGGTGACCTCGCGCTACTGGGACCGGGAGAAGAGCGCCTGGACGGACGGGCACACCAACTTCTTCACGGTGTGGGCCAACCGTCAGCTCGCCGGCAACGCGGTGGCGTCGCTGAACGTGGGCGACCCCGTCATCGTGCAGGGCCGGCTGAAGGTGCGCACGGAGACCCGCGACGGCACCAGCAGGACCTGGGCGGACATCGACGCCCTGGCGATCGGCCACGACCTGGCGCGGGGCACGACGGCCTTCCGGCGCACCGTCAGGACGGACCCGCAGCAGGCGGGTTCGCCCCCGAGGCCGGAACCCGCGTGGGAGACACCGGCCCCGGACGCGCCCTCACCGCGACGGCCGGAGCCGACGGCCGCGGTGACGGCCTGACAGGTGGCGTGAGTCGATCTTGGTCATAACGATTCCGATTCGGATCAGTGATCTGACGATACGACAGCCAAGTGGTGGTGCGGGCGGTCCATAGGATGCCGGGCATGGCTCTTGGGGCCGGAAGATTCTGCTGGTGGGACCGCGCCCCCCAGGTCGACGGTCCTGCTCGAAGGGGAACACCGTGTGTGCTTGGTACTCCGCGCCGTCCGCGCGCGGAAGAGGGGCGGCCCGTCTCGCCGCCGCGACCCTGGTGTCGGGACTCGTCGCCGCCGGCGTGATGGCCGCCGCCGGCCCGGCCGCCGCCGAGGGGGCGCCGCAGAGTCCGGGCGGGGCGAGTGCCACCCTGGGCGGCCTGAAGACCTACGGCACCGCCGTCATCCATGACGACGGCGGGGACCACCAGGTCTCCGCGGGCCTGTTCGAGATGTCCGTCGACGGCGGCGGCACCCTGCAGACCTACTGCATCGACATGCACACCCCCACCCAGCGGGACGCCAAGTACCACGAGACGCCGTGGAGCGGCACCTCGCTGGCGGCCAACGAGGACGCCGGGAAGATCCGCTGGATCCTGCGGAACTCCTACCCGCAGGTGAACGACCTCGCGGCGCTCGCCACCA
Source organism: Streptomyces kebangsaanensis (assembly GCF_001906585.1). Taxonomy (GTDB): domain Bacteria; phylum Actinomycetota; class Actinomycetes; order Streptomycetales; family Streptomycetaceae; genus Streptomyces; species Streptomyces kebangsaanensis. Next base: position 43,020 of record NZ_JUJA01000114.1, read on the forward strand.
AGGCGGGCGTGAAGAACCTCACCGAGCAGGACGCGGCGGCCGGCACCCAGGTGGCCATCTGGCGCTACTCCGACGGCGCGGACGTCGAGGCCGTCGGCCCGGAGGCCGAGAAGCTCGCGGACTACCTGGAGAAGAGCGCCCGCGACCTGCCCGAACCGCGGGCCTCGCTGACCCTCGACCCGCCGGCCGTCTCCGGCCACCCGGGCGAGCGGCTCGGCCCGGTGACGGTGCGCACGGACGCGAGCAGTGTGACGCTCACGCCTCCCGCGGGCGCCGCCACCAGCGGTGTGCGGATCGTCGGCGAGGACGGCAAGGAGATCACGTCTGCCGGGAACGGCAGCCAGGTGTTCTTCGAGGTCCCCGAGGACACCGCGGACGGCGCGGCCACGCTGACCGTGCAGGCCTCCACCACCGTGCCGGTCGGCCGCGCCTTCACCTCCGACAGCCGCAGCCAGACCCAGATCCTGGCCGGCTCCAGCGAGTCCACGGTCTCCGCGACCGCCCGTGCCACCTGGGCCGCGAAGGGCGCGATACCCGCGCTGTCCGCGGCGAAGAACTGCGCCGCGGGCGGCCTGGACATCACCGCGGCCAACAAGGGCGACGAGCCGTTCACCTTCGAGCTGATGGGCACCCGGCACACCGTCGCCGCGGGCGCCACCGAGACGGTGACGATCCCGCTCCAGGAGGACCAGGCCTACGACTTCACGATCACCGGCCCGGGCGGCCACGGACAGCGCTTCACCGGCGTCCTGGACTGCGAGACCCAGGGCAGCCCGGCCGGCACCGCCCCACGGACGCTCGGCGATCCCAGCCCCGCCACGGTCGGCCTCCCCGCCACCGACACCAACCTCGCCGACACCGGCGGCACCGACTCCACCCCCCTGATCGCCGTGACCGGCCTCAGCCTGCTGGTCCTGGGCGCCACGGCGCTGAGCATCGTCCGCAAGAAGAGGACGATCCAGGACTGACGTCCGAAGTGGGGCACCGCGACATATCGGGCTAGCGTGGAAGGAGAGCCGGAGACATCGAGCGGATGCCCGGCACCAGCCGGTGAAACGGGACGCGACATGACCGTGCAAGCAAGCCGGACAGCCCCCGGCACAGCGCCCACCAGGCCCCACGGCGCCCGCGCCGCGGCCGAACGCGTCCTCTCGGGCGACGCGATGACCGTCCACCTGGGCGGCCACCGGCTCGAACTGCCACCGGGGGACCAGCTCGCCTACCTCGCGGGCCTCGGCCTCCTCGCCGCACTCGACCTCGTCGAATGGCCGGTCGCCCTCGCCATCGCCGTCGGTCACGAACTGGCCCGCAGCCACCACGGCAAGACCCTGCGCGAGTTCGGAGACGCTCTGGAACAGGCGTGACCCACAACCGCGCCGAACCCGACCGACGGCAGCCGCAGCCCCCTGACCAGCCACCGCCCCAGCCCTCAAACTCCCAGATCAGCGCCCCGCGACCCACGGGTTTCCGCCCAGGGCCGGCGGTGCGGCAAGGTGGAGTCGGACTTGCCATTGATCCGCCGGGCCTTGCGGTCAGGGCGGTCGACGTCGACCACGGTCACCTCGTTCGCCCGAAGGAACCGGGCGAGCTCGGAACCGTAGGCGCCGGTCCCCTCAACCCCGACGGCGAGCACGTCACCGTGCAAGCGCATCCACTCCAGCAGGCGGCGGTAGCCGTCGGGGGTGGTGGGGAACGGAGCGGTGGCCAGGTGTCGGCCAATGGTGTCGATCACCGCTGCCTGGTGGAAGTCGGTGTGGGTGTCCACGCCGCCGACCACCGCGATCCGATCTGCCGTCCTGGGTACTGCTTCCTTCCGTGCGATGCGCGAGGGATCGCACGGGCCGGTCGGGCGTCAGGACAAGATTGTGATGGGACCTTTGGCCGGGCTCCTGACCTGTTCAATCGAGCCCAGACGCACGGTTCGCGGCCGTAGCGTCCAGGGTGCCGGTCAGCACGGGCCCGCAGTGCTCCTTGCCGCCCCGCGCGGGCTGGCTCACTCATAGGGGACTGCTGCACGGTGTGGGTCGACGGCGGACGGGATGGGAGCGGGGGTGACTGGTGGGTTGGCGTACGTGGTGAAGGTGGGGGAAGCGGCGCTACAGTCCCGGACGTGAAGCCGGGGAGACCGAGGCAGTTCGGCGCATCGCTCATCGCGATACTCAGGCACATTGTCCGGCGCCCTTTTCTGATCCTGGTGCTCGTGCTCATCTGCGTGGCGACCAGGTGGCTCCAATCCACGTTGCCGCAGCCGTGGGACGGCCTGGCTTTCGGGTTCGGCTGGTTCGCGGTTGCGTTGTCCATCGCATCGACCCTTCCTCGAAGCCAAGAAGCCCAGCAGGCCGACGATTGAGCGTGTCCGCCGCGTGCCCGATACGGCAGCGCCTCAGGGGGGGACACGGGAAACCACGGGGACTCAGCGAGGAACCGGCAGGTCAGCGACCATCCGCGTACGCGATCTTCCAAGCTGGTGCTCATGATGTCGAGCGGACCGTCGACTGTAGGCTGCGCCGGCAGGCGCGACCACACGAGGAACCTCATGGAGCAATCGCCAACCACACTGAACCGTCTGGCCAACAGCGGCCTCGGAGCCGTTCCGGCGGTTGCCTGCATTGCGTACGCGACGCAAGC
>NZ_JUJA01000114.1:45670-50088 GCF_001906585.1 Streptomyces kebangsaanensis
GGTCTGGCCGTGATCGGGTTCGCTGTCCTGGCGGTGCGGGGATATCGACTCGGCGTGACATGCGAACACTCGCGGTTGGTGATCCGTGGCTACCTGCGCACGCGGGTAATCGACCGAGAGCGCATCATGGAGATCACGGACTTCCCCGCGGTGAGGTGGACGGTTCGCAACGGACGTAAGCGATGGACCCCCCTCACGGCGTTCATGACGAGCCCAGGCGAAATCTCGGCAACCCGTCTCCACAAGGATCGCGCCATCGGGAAGCTGCGACAGTGGGCGCGACATTAGCGCCCCAGGCGCCCTGCGGCAGCGCGGCAGCGCTCCGTTCCTGGGCCGTCTGCGGGCCGTCCGAGGGCGATCAACGACGACCGGTGCGGACCACTGACGACAGTCGTCCGGGTGGACAGTCCCAGGTCACCCGATTGGATCTTCGACGCTGATACCACCACGCCCAAGCCCGGAGAACCCACATTTCAGCGTCCCGCCGGCTCAGCCCAGATCCGGGTACGCGATCTTCCGAACCAGGGGTCGCTCCCCACGTCCACGGCGCGAGTGTCAGTGCTCGGGCCTACCATCCCCGGCATGGCGATCAGACCACCTGAGAACTGGCGTGCCCTCGTAGCCCAGGAGGCGCGCGAACTGGCTGCCGGGACGCTGGCCCCGGAGTGCGCCGGCATGGCGGAGCTCTTCCCGGAGCCCCTGCTGAAGGCGACGGACGACGCCTTGCAGGCGTTCGAGGAGGACGTACGTGCGCTGAAGGAGCCCTCCGACGAGGAGGTCTTCGGTGCGATTCAGCGGGTCGTTCTGGATCTCAACGCGATCAACGAGGACGACAAGCTTGGCGGGTCCGGGTATGAGACGGACGAGCGTGAGCAGCTGTGCGAGTACATCGACCGCACCTTGAGCGAACACGGCATCGACGTGGCAGCCCTGGCGGCCAGGAGCGGTATGGGGCGCCACGAGATCACAGACCAGTGGCGCGACTGGTAAGCGCCGAGGTACAGCAGCGCAGTACCGCGATCCCAGCGTCCGCCGGCATTCGGTAGCGTCCCTCCGTAGCCTCGTAGCGACCGCTTTGACCGTCGCTGACCGATCTGGCTGGAGCTACGGATCAGAAGGTCTCCGGCATCCACGGCTGACATCCACGACGCCGGACGAGGGCGTACACCAGCACTTCTGTCCGGCCGCCGCACCAGTCGACGACGACAGCCGGAGCGGACTCGGATCGAACTCCTGAAGCGGGTGTCGCAGGTTCGAATCCCGGCAAGGGTGGGCCTTCAGGATCGACCCTCCGTGCCGCGTTCACCACCGGACGGCCCGCGCTGGAGGCCGTCAGGCGGACCGGGCCAGGCGGGCCGTCAGGATACGGGCTCGGGCCTGCTGGACCGCTTCCGCCTGGGAGGCGGCGAAGCGCAGCAGGCCCGGGGGCGTCCGCAGGTGCAGGGTGTCGGTGACGACGCTGCCGGCCGCGTGGCGGTCGATGGAGAAGCGGTAGCTCATGCGGACACGGGCGGAGCCGCGGACTTCGCCGGAGATCTCGGCGGAGTGCGGGAGGCCGTCCGGGACGGCGACGAGCGTGACGTCGATGATGTTGTCGTGTCGCAGGACGCTCAGGAACCGGAAACGCTCCACGCCCGTATAGTTCACGGTCCCGCCGTTGCGGCGCACGTCGCGGACGGCGACGAGGAGCGGCGACAGGCCGACGTAGTGCGACGGTTCGGCCAGATGCGCGAAGACCTCCTCCGGCGATGCGGCGATCTGAAACGTGTGCTTCAGCTCGGTGGACGGCACCTCGGGCCCCTCCTCGATACGGCGCGGTGGCACAGGAATCCTCCCATCGCTGGGGCAGACGTTCCCGACCCCCGGCCCCCGGAGCCGACGAGAGACGTGCCAGACGCATGCCAGATCGTGCGGGCAACCACAGGGAACGGCAGGCAGTAGGCCGGCGATCAATCAGCCGGAGACACCGTTCCGCCCCAGGTCGGCAAGGCAGCGAGGACCGAAGCGCACGCGCTTCCCAAGCTGAGAGCGCGAGTTCGGTTCCCGACACCCGCCCGGCACGCACCCGCTCACCGGTGGCGTCGGCCGGCCAGTGGCCTACTTCGGAACCCGGTCCGCGAGGGCGTGTACCTCGGCGAACGGCCGCTGGAGACATCGCGGGGACGAAGGACCTCCGCACCCTTCTCATTTCCGCACCCCCTCGGTCGAGCCACATGAAGGCAGACGGAAGGTCGTCGTCGGCAAGCGCCGTTTGCTGCCGCCGCTTCAAAAGTCGCAGGTCCTCCGGGGTTGCGTCCTGGTCGTCGAGGGTTTCCGGGGCCTGCTCCAACAACTCGTCCATCGTATCGAGTTGGACCGCTTCGATGTTGTCCGCCAGGCGGGACATGAAGCCGTGCCTGTCGTCGGTGCTCAGGTAGCAGGGTTTGCCCTCCGGTCCCGACCACAGGAGGAGGCGGTGGGAGCGGCCGGCGGCCGGGCGGGCGTTACTCACCAGGCCCAGAGCCGGCGTGCCGAGTAGGGTCCCGGGCATGACCGCTTCTCCTGATCACGTCGACAGCAGAGAAGACCTGGCAGCCTTCGTCCGTGCCCTGTGCCGCAGCCACGCCGAGGATGGAAACTCGTGGGAGAACGCGGACCTCCACAGCTTCCTGGATGCCTTGGCGGCATGGGTCGACGACGCGGACGGCTGGTACGGCAACACCGGCCGCGAGTTGCCGGCCAGCGGTGACTGGAGGTTCTTCGCACGAGCTCTGCGAGCGGCGACCGTCTACGAGTGATCCGGGCCGGGTCGAATGCGTGTCGAAGCCGGGTGACAAGCCGTCAACGGCGCGGGTGACTGCCCAGGTCGGAGACCGGTCGCGGGCACACACGCAAGGCGCCTTCCAAGCGCTTGGCCGCAGGTTCGAGTCTGCCGGGGGCGCCATACGGCTCGTCGCCGGGATGGCGGATTTCCAGCCGGCCGGACGGGTCCCGTCCGGTCTTGTGGAGCAATCGGGAAACCATCGGCAGCTCACCCGTACGGGTCTGTGCGGGTCTGTGCGGGTTCGGGGTGGGTGTCATGGGGTGGTGTCGGGCCACTGGTCGAGCAGGGTGTCGATGTTGTCGTCGGGTGGGGGTTCGCTGGTGTCGTGGAGGGGTTGTTCGGTCCAGATGATTTTGCCGGTGGGGGTGTAGCGGGTGCCCCAGCGTTGGGCGTAGCGGGCGACGAGGAAGAGGCCGCGGCCGCCTTCGTCGGTGGTGGCGGCGTGGCGCAGGTGGGGTGAGGTGCTGCTGGCGTCGGCGACTTCGCAGATCAGGTGGCGGTTGCGGATGAGGCGGACGTGGATGGGGGGGTGGCCGTAGCGGATGGCGTTGGTGGCCAGTTCGCTGAGGATGAGTTCGGTGGTGAAGGCGGTGTCGGTCAGGTGCCAGGCCTGGAGTTGGGCGGTGGCGTCGGCGCGCAGGCGGGCGACGGCGGCGGGGTCGGGGGGCAGGTCCCAGTGGGCGGTCTGGTCGGGGGCGAGGATGCGGGTGCGGGCGACGAGGAGGGCGATGTCGTCGCGGGCGTGGTCGGGGGGCAGGGCGGCCAGGATGTCCTGGCAGGTCTGTTCGGGGGTGCGGTCGGGGTGGGTGAGGGCGGTGCGCAGGGTGGCCAGGCCGGTGTCGAGGTCGCGGTGGCGGTCTTCGATGAGGCCGTCGGTGTAGAGGACGAGGCGGCTGTGTTCGGGCAGGTGCAGTTCGGTGGTCTCGAAGGGCAGGCCGCCCAGGCCCAGGGGTGGGCCGGCGGGCAGGTCGGGGTAGGTGGCGGTGCCGTCGGGCAGGGCGAGGGCGGGTGGGGGGTGGCCGGCGCGGGCCAGGCTGCAGTGGCCGTTGGTGGGGTCGTAGACGGCGTACAGGCAGGTGGCGCCGGTCAGGGTCGCCTCCTCGCCGGTGTGGTCCTGGGCGGTGTGTTCCTGGTCCAGGCGGGCCACCAGGTCGTCCAGGCGGGCCAGGAGTTCGTCGGGGGCCAGGTCGAGGGTGGCGAAGTTGTGCACGGCGGTGCGCAGCCGGCCCATGGTGGCGGCGGCGTGCAGGCCGTGGCCGACCACGTCGCCGACGACCAGGGCGACCCGGGTGCCGGACAGTTCGATGACGTCGAACCAGTCGCCGCCCACTCCGGCGCGGGCGGGCAGGTAGCGGTAGGCGACCTGCAGGGCGTCGTGTCCGGGCAGGTCGCGGGGGAGCAGGCTGCGCTGCAGGGCGACGGCCATGGTGTGCTCGCGGGTGTAGCGGCGGGCGTTGTCCAGGGCCACCGCGGCGCGGGCGGCCAGTTCCTCGGCGAAGGGCACGTCCTCCGTGCCGAACGGTTCCGTGGACCGTCCGCGCCAGAAGTCCACCGTGCCCAGCACCGTGCCCCGCGCCCGCAACGGCACCGCGATCAGGGAGTGGATGCCCTGGTC
>NZ_JUJA01000115.1:0-12298 GCF_001906585.1 Streptomyces kebangsaanensis
TGTGGGTGGGGTGTAGTGAGGGTGTGGACCCGGTTGCGGGGCGGGGGCAGGGCCGTCGGGGCGCTACTGAGCGTGACGTTGGCCGTGGGGGCGGTTCCGGCCCTGGGGGGTGAGGCCGCGGCCGCCGTGCCGGCCGCGCCGCGGAGTGCGGAAGCCCCCGCGGCCGCCGGCGGGGTGTCGGAGGCGGAGGCGCTGGCCGAGGCCCGGCGTAGGGGGAAGCCGGTGGAGGTCTCCGCCCGGCGCGGGGAGAGCCGCGAGGTGTTCGCCACGCCGGAGGGGCATCTGGAGGCGCGGGAGTACCTGCGGCCGGTCTGGGCCCGTGGCCAGGGCGGCTGGAAGCGGGTGGACACCGGCCTGGTGGCGACCGGTGCGGGCACGGTGGCGCCCAGGGCCGCGACGGTGGACGTGGAGTTCTCCGGGGGCGGCACGGCGGTGCCGCTGGTGCGGATGCGGCGGGCCGGGCGGGAGCTGAGCCTGGCGTGGCCGACCCCGCTGCCCGAGCCCCGGCTGGAGGGGGCGGTGGCGACGTATCCGTCGGTGCTGCCGGATGTGGACCTGCGGATGACCGCGCAGGAGGACGGCTTCACCCAGTTGCTGGTGGTGAAGACGGCGAAGGCCGCGGCGAGTGGGGAGCTGGCCGAGCTGCGGCTGAAGCTGTCGGCGTCGGGCCTGGAGGTGCGCGAGACCGGTGAGGGCGGGCTGGAGGCCGTCGACAAGGGTGCCGCGGGTGCGGTGTTCGAGGCGCCGAAGCCGCTGATGTGGGACTCCAGCACCGGCGGGCAGGCAGCCGCCCCGGCAGGGGCACGTGCGGCCGCGTCCGGTGCGCAGGCCGCGCCGGACACGAAGCAGGCCGATGAGAAAAGAGAGCCGGGTGCGGGGGAGTCGGGCAAGCTCGCGCCGGTGGGTGTGGAGGTGACGGCCGGGCAGGACGAGCTGGTGCTGACCCCGGACACCGACGTACTCAAGGGCGCCGGGACCGTCTACCCCGTCTACATCGATCCGCAGTGGTACACGCCGAAGGCGGCGGCGTGGACGATGGCGTCGAAGTACTGGGCGTCGTCCCCGCAGTGGAAGTTCAACGATGCCTCGGACGCCGGCATGGGCTACTGCGGCTGGGACTACTGCCAGCCGCACGACACCAAGCGGCTGTTCTACCGGATCCCGACCTCGACGTTCGCGGGGAAGTCGATCCTGTCGGCGGAGTTCGTGGTCCGCAACACCTGGTCGGCGTCCTGCGACGCGCGGAGCGTGGAGCTGTGGCAGACCAAGGACATCTCCGCCTCGACGACGTGGAACAGCCAGAATGCCGCGGGCTTCTGGATCAAGCAGCTGGCGTCGAAGCCGTTCGCCTACGGCTACAGCGGCTGCGCGGCCAAGGACGCGGAGTTCGACGTGAAGGCGGCGGTGCAGGCGGCTGCCGACAGCAAGAGCGCGACGATGACGTTCGGGCTGCAGGCGGCCAGTGAGACGGACCGGGTCGGCTGGAAGCGGTTCTCGGACAAGGCGTATCTGCGGGTGCAGTACAACCGTCCGCCGCCCCAGATCAAGATGTCGCAGCTGACGATGGAGTACGGCGGCACCTGCAAGAAGCCGGCCGACGCGGCACGGGTGCGCACCCTGGGCAAGATCTCCGCCAACAACATCACCGACCCGGACGGCGACAACGTCGCGGTGCAGTTCCAGGCGTCATGGGACACCGGGGACGGCAAGGGCCTGACCCCGCGGTGGAAGCCGGCGCTGACCTCGTACAAGAAGTCCGGGTCGAACATCTTCTCGATCAGCCTGCCGACCAACGTGCCGCAGAACAAGCAGATCAACTGGGAGGCGCGCAGCTACGACGGGGCCCAGTACTCGCCGTGGTCGTCCGCGGGTGACCCGGCCGCCTGCTACTTCTTCTACGACACCTCGGTGCCCAAGGCGCCGTCGATCACCTCGGGCGAGTACCCGGCCTCGAACCCGGAGGACCCGGACGACCCGTGGTACGACGGGGTGGGCAAGTACGGCACCTTTTCCATCAAGGGCGCCGACAGCGATGTGACCAAGTACTGGTACGGCATCAACAGCGACCCCACCTCGAAGAACGTACTCACGACATCCGGCGGCGCCGCGAAGAGCATCCGGATGCTGCCGGCCAAGCCCGGGCTGAACCTCATCACCGCGCAGGCGTTCGACCAGGCCGGCAACGCCGGTGAGGTCCGCACCTATCAGTTCCGGGTGAAGGCCGGGCAGCCCGAGCGGGCGATGTGGCAGATGGACGAGGACGCCGGGGCGAGCCAGGCCGAGGGGTCGGCGCCGGAACGCACGCTCGAGCTGCGCGGCGGCGCCACACCGGGCGTGCCCGGAGTCAAGGGCACGGCGGTGTCCTTCAACGGCGTCGACGGCTACGCGGTCTCCGACATTCCCGCCGTGGACACCTCGACCAGCTTCTCCGTCTCCGCATGGGCGCGGCTCGACCGGATGCCGACGGCAGCGGCGATCATCGCCGCCCAGCCGGGCAACCACTCTCCGGGCTTCGAGCTGTACTACTCCCAGTCCTACGACCGGTGGGTGTTCAACCAGTACACCTCCGACACGGCCGGTGCTTCCATCGCCCGGGCCATGGCCGCCACGCCCGGGGACGCCAAGGCGGGCGAGTGGACCCATCTGGTGGGCGTCTACGACAGCAAGGCCAAACAACTGCGGCTGTACGTGAACGGCACGCAGGCCGGTGCCACCGCATACACCACCGCCTGGGAGGCCCGCCGCGGGCTCCAGCTGGGCGCCGGTATCTACAGCGGTGTCCACAAGTCCTTCTTCCCGGGCACGATCGACGACCTGCGAATCTTCGACCGGGCGGTCAGCGCGACCGAGGCCGGACGGTTGTACCAGGACCAGGAGCTCACGACCGGGCGCCCGGCCCGGGCCGTCTTCCCGCTGGACGAGGAGGCGACCGCCCAGAAAGTGGTCGGCACGGCCGCCCGGCAGCCGCTGACCCTGCACGGCGGCGCGACGCTGGGCGTGAGCGGAGTCGCGGGCAACGCCCTGAAGGTGGACGGGACCAGCGGCTACGCGGCCACGGCCCTGCCCGTACTCAACACGGCCCGCTCGTACACCGTTTCCGCCTGGGCGAAGCTTCCCGCGGAAGCCACCAACCGCAATCGCACGGTGCTCAGCCAGAGCGGCACCTACTACAGCCCGTTCTACCTCTCCTACGAGTGGGAGCCGAACACGTGGAGCCTGCGCACCTCGCTCGAGGACGTCGAGGCAGGCAACCTCACCAACCAGCGGGTGCGGGCCAACCAGCCGGCGCGGCCCGGTGAGTGGACCCACCTGATGGCGGTCCACGACGCCGACGCCCAGCAGATCCGCCTGTACGTCAACGGGCAGTTGCAGGGCAGTGCCGCTGCGCCCAAGATCTGGGAGGCCCAGGGGCCGGTGCAGGTCGGCCGTACCATCTGGACGGGCAAGTACGTCGACTACTTCACCGGAGAGATCGACGACGTACGCCTCTTCGACCGGCCGGTGGCCGACGACGAGGCCCGTCAGATGTTCCAGCAGCGCCCGCTGGTCAAGGCTCGGTGGACGTTCGAGGAGACCACCGGGACCAGCCCGGTGACCACCCCGAACGCCGTGCCCGGAGGCAGCGCGCTCACGCTGAACGGCGGCGCGAAGAAGTCGGACTTCTCCTTCATCGACTTCGGCGGCCTGGAGCTGGACGGCGTCGGCGGCTACGCGGCCACGACGTCCGTACCGGTCGACACCAGCGGCAGCTACACCGTCACCGCCTGGGCCCAGGCCGTCGCACTGCCGACCAGTGGTGTCGCGCTGGTCAGTGCCGAGGGCTCCACCCAGAGCGCCCTCACCGTCCGTTTCGTACCGGACACCGTGAACCCGGAGGGCCTGGGCCACTGGGAACTGGCCGTGCCGGACAAGGACAGTACGGACGTGACGGTCGTACGCGTGAAGAACAGCGAGTTCTACGACGCGCGGGACTGGAACCACCTGGCCGTGGTCTACGACGGCTTCGCCAAGCAGGCCCGCCTGTACGTCAACGGAACGCTGCAGGAGATCTCCTGCGACGGCAGCGGCGAGGACTGCGGGGACCAGGTCTCCTGGGCCGAGAACACACTCGCCTTCAAGGCGGCCAAGTCCTTCCAGGTCGGCCGCGCCAAGACCGACGGGACCTGGGGCGAGTACTTCCCCGGCCTGGTCGACGACGTGTGGGCCTTCCAGGGCGCTCTGAACGACGTGCAGGTCGAGCACTTGGCCACCTCGTGGTTCGACGTCCCCACTGAAATCCCCGCCGGCTAACCCGCTGGCCGGTGTGCGCCCGAAGGCGCTTCGGACGCACACCGGTCGCGATTCCTTCTTCCCCTATCTCCTTGCCGTGACCCGCCGTGTGCGGGTGCGGCGCACACAGCGATGGACACCACACGATGAAACACACGCCCAGGCGCTCCAGAGGGGCCCTGTATCGAAGGACCTCACTGGTCCTGTCCGCAGTGATGATCGGCGGCCTCCTACAGTTCGCGGCCACCCCGGTAGCGACGGCAGAGGACAACGGTCCCCCGAAGCTGCCAAGTGCCGACAAGCCAGTCCCAGGCACGAACGAGCAGAAGGTCAAACCCCGCAAGATCTCCAAGGGACCCAAGACCCCGCAGAAGGACCCCGAGGCGACCTGGCCCAAGGCCGGCACGGCCGTAGTCGAGATCCCGGACCCCGCTGCCAAGCCGGCAGACCGTTCGGTGACGGCCGAAGGTCTGCCGATCACGCTGAGCTCGGCGAAGCCGGCCAAGGACGTGGTGCAGGGTGAGGTTCAGGTCCGGCTGCTGGACCGCAAGAGCACCGAACGCGCCGGTGTACGAGGACTGCTCCTCTCCCTCACCCTCAAGAGCCAAGCTAAAGAGGCCCCTGAGAGCAAGGCCAAGGCCACCACATCAGACGACGGCAGTGGCAAGGCCGCCGTCACGGTCGACTACTCCCAGTTCGCCGAAGCCTACGGAGGCAGCTACGCCTCCCGCCTGGAGCTCATCCAACTACCCGCCTGTGCACTCACCACACCTGACAAGAATGCCTGCATCGAGGGCAAGGCCCTGAAGTCCACCAACAACACGGGCAAGCAGACGCTGACCGCCCAGGCGGTCAATCTGAGCTCGGGCCAGCCCACGGTCCTCGCCGTGACGGCAGCGGCTGAGGGTGAGAAGGGCGACTACAAAGCCACCGACCTGTCCGCGTCCGCGGCATGGGACACCAATCTCAACACCGGTGACTTCAACTGGTCCTACGGCATGCCGGTGCCTGAGGTCCCTGGCGGCCTTAAGCCCAGTGTGGGGCTCAGCTACTCGTCTGGCTCCCTCGACGGCCGTACCGGCGGCACCAACAATCAAGGGTCCTGGGCGGGCGACGGGTTCAGCCTGTGGCCGGGCTACATCGAGCGCAAGTACAAGCCGTGCGCCGACGACGGGGTGAAGAACGCCGACGGCAACAAGCCGGGCGATCTGTGCTGGGCTTACGACAATGCTTTTCTGTCGTTCAGCGGCAAGGGCGGCGAACTCGTCCCGACCGGTGCCGACTCGTGGAAGCTGAAGAACGACGACGGCACAAAGGTTGACCGTCTGAGGTCGACGTCCCGCGGCAACGGCGACAACGACGGCGAGTACTGGCGACTGACCGCCCCGGACGGCACCCGCTACTACTTCGGCTACAACCGGCTGCCGGGCTGGGCGGACGGCAAGCCGGTCACGAACTCCGCCTGGACCGTCCCTGTCTTCGGCAACGACACCGGCGAGCCCTGCCACGCCTCGGCGTTCGCCGACTCCTGGTGCCAGCAGGCCTGGCGGTGGAACCTGGACTACGCCGTGGACGTGTACGGCAACGCCATCGCGTACTACTACAACCAGGAGACCAACTCCTACGGCCGCAACCTGAAGGCCAAGGACAACACCCGCTACGTGCGTGGCGGTTCCCTGGACCGCATCGAGTACGGCCTGAAGTCCGACTCCGTGTACGGCACCAAGCCGCTTGCCAAGGTCGACTTCACGACCTCCGAGCGCTGCCTGCCGGACGCCAGGACCGACTGCTCGGACATCAACAAGGACGCCTTCTACTGGTACGACACGCCCTGGGACCTCAACTGCGACAGCGGCAAGGATTGTGACAAGGGCCGCCTCTCCCCGGTGTTCTTCACCCGCAAGCGGCTGACCGGCATCACCACCGAAGTACTCAAGGGCGACACCCACACCAAGGTCGACTCCTGGACACTGGGCCACCGCTGGGGCATGGCCGACACCGACTACCAGCTGCTGCTCGACTCCGTCCAGCGCACCGGCCACACCGCAACCCCTGCGGTCACCCTGCCGAAGACGACCTTCGCCTACACCCAGCTGGTCAACCGCCTCGACAAGACCGGTGACGGGTACGCGCCCTTCATCAAGGCTCGCCTGTCCACGGTCGCGGACGAGTCCGGCGGCCAGATCGACGCCAACTACTCTGCTCCGGCGTGCAAGGAGGGCAGCCTGCCCACACCGCACACCAATGCCACCCGCTGCTTCCCGCAGTACATCGGCGGGGACAGCGACAGCGACCCGGAACTGCACTGGTTCAACAAGTACGTCGTCGACTCCCTAACGGAAACGGACCGCACCGGCGGCTCACCGGACCAGGTCACGCAGTACGAATACCTTGGCGATGCTGCCTGGCACTTCGACGATTCGGATGGCTTGACCAAGGAGAAGAACAAGACCTGGTCGCAGTGGCGCGGCTACGGACATGTCCGGGTGAAGACCGGCGGTCAGGGCGGCGCGATGAAGTCGCAGACCGACTCCTACTTCCTGCGCGGCATGCACGGCGACCGCAAGGACAAGACCGGCGGCACCAAGACCGTCACCGTCGCCCTCGCCGAGGGTGAGGGCGAGGCGATCACCGACCACGAGTCGGCCGCCGGCATGGAGTACAAGAGCGTCACCTTCGACGCTCCCGGCGGCAAGGTGCTGGCCAAGACGGTCAGCCGCCCCTGGCATCACGAGACCGCCAAGAAGGTTCGTGACTGGGGCACGGTCACCGCCCACTTCGCTGGCACTGCCGAGAGTAAGACATGGACCTCGCTCGACGATGGAGCCGGTGCCAAGTGGCGCACCACCACGACGGCCACTAGGTACGACACGGTCGCCGGCCGGGTCACGCAGGTAGACGACCAGGGCGACACCTCGACCACGACCGACAACAGGTGCACCCGCACCACCTACGCCACCAACACCAGCGCGAACATCCTTGCCCTGCCCTCGCGGGTGGAGACCGTCGCCAAGGCATGCGATGCCACCGTCGACCGCAGCAAGGACGTCACCTCCGACGTCCGCACCGCCTACGACGGCGGCGCGTACGGCGCCACGCCGACCAAGGGTGATGCCACTGCGGTGGCCACGCTGAAGAGCCACGACGGCATCAAGGCCACCTACCTCGAGGCCGGCGCCACGTTCGACGGCTACGGGCGCCCCCTGACCGCCACCGATCTGACCGCCACCGTCACCGTCGACGGCACCGCCGATCCCGTGCGCACCGTACGCAGTGACGGCCGCACCAGCAAGACGTCGTACAGCCCGGCCACCGGTCTGCCCACCCAGACCACGGTTACAACCCCGCCCGCCAAGGCCGGGGACGACACCACCGCGCAAACGACGACTACGATCATCGATCTGCTGCGCGGCCAGCCGCTGAAGCAGACGGACACCAACGGTAATGTGACCGAGTTCGCCTACGACGCGCTCGGCCGCTCCACCAAGGTGTGGCTCGCCGACCGCAGGACCACCCAGACCCCGAGCTACGAGTTCGCCTACCGGGTGGAGGACGGCAAGCCGGTTGCCGTCACCACCAAGACTCTTGACAACGGCGGCGGGCAGATCAGCTCGCACACGCTGTATGACGGGTTCCTCCGCGAACGCCAGAGCCAGACGCCTGGCCCTGACGGCGGACGCATCCTCACGGACGCTTTCTACGACGAGCGCGGCTTGGTCGTGAAGTCGTTTGCCCCGTATTACGCCACCGGCGCACCGTCCCTGGAGCTGTTCAAGCCGGTGGACGCGCTGGCGGTCGAGACCCAGACCCGCACCACATATGACGGACTGGGACGGCCGGTGGAGACCCGGCAGATCGCCGGCAACGGCGATGGCGGAACAGTGCTGTCCACCACCAAGACGATCTACGGCGGGGACCGCACCACGGTGGTCCCGCCCCAAGGCGGCACCGCAACTACCACCCTGACCGACGCCCGCGGCCTGACCACCGAGCTGCGCCAGCACCACAGCCGCAGTGCGGACGCGGCATACGACACCACCACCTACGGTTATACGCCGCACGGTCAGCTTGCCAAGGTCACAGACCCGGCCGGCAACTCCTGGAGCTACACCTACGACCAGCTCGGCCGTCAGACCAAGACCGACGACCCGGACAAGGGCGTCACCACCACTGTCTACGACGACCGCGGCCAGGTGACCTCCATCAAGGACGCGCGCGGCACCAGCCTGTTCAACATCTACGACAACCTCGGCCGCAAGACCGAGATGCGCGAAGGATCCGCGACGGGCACACTGCGGGCCAGTTGGGTCTACGACACCCTGACCGATGCGAAGGGGCAGCTGGCCGAGTCCACCCGCTACCAGGGCGGGCACGCGTACACCTCCAAGGTCACTCAGTACGACAGGCAGTACCGGCCCATCAAGACCGCAGTGGTGATCCCCGACTCCGAGGGCGCCTTGGCCGGCACTTACCAGTCCGGCGCCAGCTACAAGCCCTCCGGGCTGCTCGGAGGGATCAGCTACTCCGCGGCTGGCGCACTGCCTGGTGGCTCGGTCGTCTACAGCTACGAGGACCGGACCCTGCGTCCGATCGAGGTGTCCGGGCAGGGCATGACCACCTCGGTCACATACAGCAACACGGGCAAGCCGCTGCAGTACGAACTCGGCCTGACCAGCGGCGGCAAGAAGACCTGGACCACCAACACCTACGAGTGGGGCACCCAGCGCCTGGCCACCTCCCGCGTCGACCGCGAGGAGCAGAGCGGCGTCGACCGTCACGCCACCTACAAGTACGACGAGCTGGGCAACGTTCTGTCCATCTCGGACGTCTCCCGCACTGGAACCGACAGCCAGTGCTTCACCTACGACTACAAGCGCCAGGTGAAGGAAGCCTGGACCCAGGCCACCAGCGGCTGTGCCGCCGCGCCGGCCGCGGGCGTGATCGGCGGTCCGGCCCCGTACTGGAACTCCTACACCTACGACAAGGTCGGCAACAGGCTCACCGAGACCCGGCACGACCCGTCCGGAGACACCGGCAAGGACACCCAACGCACCTACACCTACCCCGCTGCTGGCGCGAAGCAGCCGCACACCCTGAGCTCGGTCACCACCAAGAACGCCAGCGGCACCAGCACCGACAACTACAGCTACGACACCACCGGTAACACCACCGCTCGCCCCGGCCAGACCCTCACCTGGGACGCCGAAGGCCACCTCGCCAAGGTCACCGAGGGCAGCAAGACCACCGAATACCTCTACGACGCCGACGGCAGCCGCCTCATCGGCCGTACCGCCACCGAAACCACCCTCTACCTCGGCCACACCGAAGTCACCCTGCCCAAGGGCGCCACCACGGCGAAGGCCACCCGCTACATCGACGTCGGCGGCGGCCACCAGGCCATCCGCACCGACGACGGCACCTTCGACTTCACCATCGCCGACCACCACGGCACCGGCCAACTCGCCATCGATTCCGGCACCCTGGCCATCCAGCAACGCCGCACCGACCTCTTCGGCAACCACCGTGGCACCGCTCCCACCGCATGGCCCGGCAGCAAGGGCTTCGTCGGCGGCACCGACGACACCAAGTCCACCGGCCTTACCCACCTCGGCGCCCGCGAATACGACCCCGCCACCGGCCGCTTCGTCAGCGTTGACCCGATCATGGATCTCGCCGACCCGCAGCAAATGCACGGGTACGTCTACGCCAACAACAACCCCGCCACACTCTCCGACCCCACTGGGCTTCGCCCCGACGGGCCGGTGGGCGGCCACTCCCAGAACGACGAGCGCTGGGCCCAGCAGAACGGCAAGCAGGGCAGTACCTGGTTCAAGGACAACTACGGCGGCTGGAGCTACAAGCACGTCCAGTGGCTTCCCGGTCCCATCGGATCGGGAAAGAACGTCACGTCGGTCAAGTACAGTTGGTCGCGCGCAGCCCGAACCCACGGGTACACAAAACGCACCGGCAGCGCCATGTATACGTGGGATGCCAAGAAGGGAGATCCGGGCCCCATTGTGGGTGCAATTCTGGGCGCATACTCGTACATAATCCCTGACATTCAGGGCTTTGTGTCGGGCCCTCTGGGAGCAATACTGGAGGGCGACTTCAAGGAAGCCTGGCGAAGGCTAAACGAATGCACTCCCGACGCTGATGGCAAGTGTTACCGCACGGGGGTCGTTACGCCAGGGCCCGGGGGACTCGGTCGTGGGGCAGTCCCGAGGCCAGGGCCGAGGACATTCCCCCTGGGATTCGGCAGCGCTGGCAAGTTCAAGGAATTCGCCACGGCTCTGAAGTCGGGCCTGAAGGATGCCGGCCATGGTGATGCGGTTCCGGTGTTTCAGGGAAGTTCAGTCACAGGAAGAAGTTTTAATTCTGGCAAGCCGTTCGGGCCGCATAGTGACTTCGATGTGGCGCTAACAGGGCCTGAAATATTGGCGCGCGCCAAAGATGCTGGCATTCCGTTGCGGTCCGGTGGTACCCGAACCGGACCACTGAAGGGGGCCGATCTGCATAGGATGGGACTCGACGACGTTGCTGCGACTCTGTCTTCCGAGGTGGGTAGACCCGTGAACTTCATGATCTACGGGTCGACTGAAGCCGCGACAAGCAGAGCGCCGAGTATCATCGTTCGCTAGATAAA
Organism: Streptomyces kebangsaanensis; assembly: GCF_001906585.1. Lineage (GTDB taxonomy): Bacteria > Actinomycetota > Actinomycetes > Streptomycetales > Streptomycetaceae > Streptomyces > Streptomyces kebangsaanensis. The sequence goes on from NZ_JUJA01000115.1 coordinate 10,913, forward strand.
AGTGCCTCCTGCGTCCCCGGCCCTAAGGGCCGGGGACGCAGGAGGCACTATGGGTAGATCATTACTGGGGGACTCGTGAAGTCTGTGTATAACTTNTGGCGTCGAATCGATGGACGTGCAGGATGCCGCATCCGCACTGGAGAGCCTCCTGGGGGTGAAGTTTCATCGTCGTGAGAGTTCCTATAAGGGTGGGGAGTATTTTCTTGCAGGCTTTAATTCGGGGGGTGAAATCACGGTTGAGGTGAATTGGGTGGATGAGGATGGGGATTTGGCGGAGCCTGAGTACGCAAATTTTTCGGTTCTCGTGTATGCGAATAAGGTGAATGTTGGCACTCTGGCCAGTATTTCTGCGGCAGGACTGTTCACGCTGCTACGGTCGGATGAGCTTTGATTAGCTGTCATTGGAGAGGGAACGCCGTTCGGTGACCTGCTCAGTCGAACGTGGAACCCGACACTGGGCGACTCGCGAAGGCGGTGGGTCAGTCCTGATGGTGTTCAGTAAATTCGCCTGAGTTGTCGTAGTGTCGACGCTCACGTAATTTTACCGTCGAAACCCGGGGAGCTCCGGGGTATTTCTGCGGGAGCTTTGTCTATGAAGGTGGCGTGGAGCGTATCGACCCTTCGGAATGCGAGTACGGAATCCCAATGCCGTTTAGTTAGGCCGTAGTTGGTACGGTCGCGGCATGACGCAGGGGGTAGGAGTCGGTCCGGAGGGCCGCCTGACGGATCTGGTGTCGCTGGGGGCGTTGACGTCGCTGGTGCCGCGTTCGGTGCTGGACGAGGCGATCGCGGTCACCGAGGCGCACGAGCAGCGGGTGCGGAAGCTGCCCGCCCATGTGGTCGTCCACCTGCTGATGGCGCTGTGCCTGTACGCGGACGACGACTACGAGGAGGTCGCCGAGAAACTCACCGGGATGCTCTCGTATCTGCCCGGCTCGCGCTGGCAGGCGCCCACCCGGGGCGCCATCACGCAGGCTCGGCAGCGGCTCGGGCCGGAGCCGGTGAAGGAGGCGTTCGCGCAGGTCGCCCATCCTCCCGCGACACCGGCGACGCCGGGGGCGTTCCTGGGGCGGTGGCGGGTGATGGCGATCGACGGCTTCGTCCTCGATCTGCCCGACACCCCGGCGAACGTGGAGGAGTTCGGCAAGGGCAGTGCCGGCGGAGACGAGACCGTCTTCCCGTAGGCCCGGGTGGTGACCATCAGTGAGTGCGCCAGCCACGCCCCCGTCGCCGCCGACATCGCGGGCTGCTGGGCGAGCGAGCAGACCCTGGCCTTCTCCCTGTACGAGCAGCTCGCCCCGGACATGCTGCTCACCGCCGACCGCGGTTTCTACAGCTTCGACGCCTGGCGGCAGGCTCGCGCCAGCGGCGTCGAGCTGCTGTGGC
>NZ_JUJA01000115.1:12308-15393 GCF_001906585.1 Streptomyces kebangsaanensis
GCCTGCGCCTGGACCACCTGAAGGACCTGCCCGACCGCGACGGCGAGGAGGTCCACCTGCTCACCACGCTCCTCGACCCCGCCGATGCCGGCGCCGAACAGCTGGCCGGATGCTACTGGCAGCGGTGGGAGGCAGAGACCGGGATCGATCAGCTCAAGACCCACCTGCGCGGCCCCGGGAAGATCCTGCGCTCGCGCAGTCCGGAACTCGCCTACCAGGAGATATGGGCCTACCTGCTCACCCACTGGGCGCTGAGCGCGCTGATCTGCCGGGCCGCCACCGACGCCGGGATCGACCCCGACCGGGTCAAGTTCCTCGGCACCGTCCGGATCGTACGCCGCTCGGTCACCGACCGAGCGGCGTTTTCCCCCTGAGGACCACGAAGCCCTCCTGGCGCACACCCTCGAACGCGTCGCCTCCCGCCGCAACCTCAACCCCAAACGGCGACAACGCACTTACCCCCGCTCCATCAAGCGTCCCCGCCCCAGCACATACCGCGAACGACGCCGCTCAGACCGCGGCATCCGCCACTCCGGCCCGCCGACCGTCGCGCTGCTGCCGCCCAGCACTCGAGCCCATCCACACACAAACTAAACGGCATTGGACCGCCGGATGCACCGGTTACGACAGACCACGTCGTGGCGATGTGGGAACTCGACTGGCAGATCAACCAGCAGCTGGCGGTGGAATCCGTCGACGAGCAGGTGCTGCGGCGTGCCCGTGAAGAGCATCGGTGTAATTGGGAGGAATACCAGAGGGTGCGGGCCGACTGGGCATTCCAAGCCGGTTCCATGGGGCATATCTTCGAAATGCCGGACGATCAGGAGCAGGCCGCCCGACAGCACGTGAATGGCTTCGTCACGGTCCTGGGTGACACCCTTGGCTTGGCCAAGCCGACCTTCGTCCGTGCCCAGACGAGAGCCAAAACTCGACTCCGCTAGTAGTGCGAGCGCAGCGCAAAGGCGAGCACCGGAGTCACGCCGTGAGGTGGCGTCGCAGTTCGCCGGGGGCAGACAGGAAAGATCCCCGAAAGACTGGCCAACACGAGCAGGGGCATGCCAACGTAGACGACCTTCCCGGAAACCCCAGGTCAGAGAGGTGATCGCCCGTGGCTGCGGCTCCTGTGAGTCCCGGTTTTTCCACCACCGTTGAGGCCCTGCGTTTGCGTGCATGGCAGCTTGGCCCAGGCCAGCCCACGCTCGTTATGGACCAATTCTCCGCCGATGACTTCAACCTGCTCGTGGACGACCGAGGGGACGTGCACGTCAACTCGAAGGACGGCCGTTTCTACCTCGGATGGTTTCCGCTCGGCCGCCCCGGTACTGACGGCGAGGGATGGACGATAGCCGTTACCGGTACGGCCAAGGTGCGCGGTTACCGCGTTTCTTTCGACACCGAGACGCTGGCCGATATCGTCGCCGCCGCCGTGGCCCATGTGCTGGCGACCTCTCAGCCCCTTTGAGGGGCGAGTCGGCTTTACCGGTATTCGACCGAAGGCGCTCCGGTGCGCAGCGAGCGACTCGAAGGCCACGCCCCGAAAAGCAAGGAGACTTTCAGTGCAGCCCACGGAGATGACCGTCGGTGACCTGACCAAGCGTCTGTCCGCCTGCGATCCGGCCTCGCCCCTGCGGCTGGCCATGAACCCGTTCTTCCCGATGGAGCACCGCCTCGAGCGGGTCGTCGAGGCCACGGATCGGGCCGAGCGCCCTGTCGTGTATCCAGCCGAGAGCCGGAACGCGGACACACAGCCTGGTCACCTGCCGCCGGAGGTGGCCGTCGCCCTCGCCTGGCAGGCTCCCGTCCAGGCGCCCCCGCGCCGCCCCCGCCGTGCTGCCCGCCCCGCTGGCGGGCAGTAACCCCGTACGCAGTCCTTGGAGGCGCCCCTGAACCGCAACTCCCCGCTCGACCCGCCCACCCCAAGCGGCACCCGGTCCGCGTACCGGGTCGGCCCCCGGCACCTGGCCGGTGACGACGGACGTCTCTACGACGTCGTCGCGGACACGCTCGCCGGCCTCGGCTGGACCAGCCTCGCGATCGTCCGCGGACGTCAGGAGCCCGACGATGCCCTGGAGGACCGGCAGGTCCTGCGCAGCACCGTGCTCCACATCAGCCCCGACACCCTCCGGTGGGCGCAGTGGATGCCGCCCGACGAGCCGTTCCACCTGGGCGACCTGCCGATCGCGTGGCAGATCTCCGCCCGCCGGGACGGGACTGCGCCCCTTGCGCAGTGGTCCGCCTACTTCACCCTGGATGTGCCGGGCGAGGTTCTCGCCGACTTCCTCCTCGCGCTCGACGCCCGCGACGACCCCACCGCCGCGTATACCGGGCCTGGGCTGGTCCTCGATGCCGTCACGGCCCACGGCTGGCTCCGCGACGTCGACCAGCCCGACGCTGGCGCGGCGGACCCGACGTTCACCTCTCACCTCAGCCTCGGCGAGGTGCCGCCCCTGATCCAGGACGCCGACCCCCGCGTCCTGATCGTCGAGGCGGACGAGACGGGACCCGCCGGATGGCAGGCATGGGCGCAGCCTGCACTGGGCGCGCCCTTTTTGTGGGCCGCGTCCTTCGGCGCCAGCGTGCCGCACGACCTTGTCGCGGTCTTCGCCGCCTCCCTCAGCTCCACCGTCCCGGTCCTGCGCCGGGTGCTGCCCGAGAGCACGCGGGACCGACTCCTGCGCGCCCCGGCCGGCTGAGCGCAGGAACACCGCGCACATAAGCCCGGCCTCCCGCTTCGGGAGGCCGGGCTTCGTGGTGTTCCGGACTGATCGCTCACTGTCTCGGGCTGTCGCCGAAGGGTCAGGTACAACCACGGCGCCCCCGGTCGTTCGCGTGACCGGGGGCGCCGTGGCATACGGAGGAGTGTCAGCGGGCTGCTGTCGCCTTGGCGAGAGCCTGGCCGAGGTGCCGGTCGACGAGGGCGGGTGAGCCGGAGACGATCAGCAGCAGGTTTCCGGTGCGGACCGCGGTCTGCTTGACGACGCTCTCCTGTCCGCCGACGGAGAAGGTGAGCAGCCGGCTCCAGCGCTCGTCGCCGAGCTGGGGCGCGGACGTCTTCCGGGTGGCGACGTCGATCGCGTTGCTGCCT
>NZ_JUJA01000116.1:0-4613 GCF_001906585.1 Streptomyces kebangsaanensis
TCGGAGGAGTATCCGCCGATGCCGAGGTCGAGATACTCGTCCAGGCCAAGAGCCTTGAGCTTGATCTCGGCGCTGCCCCGCAGATTGCCGGTGACGACGGTGGGAACCAGCCCGGGCTCTTGGTGCACGGCGGCAAGGGCGGCGGGTGCACCGGGCATGACCTGCCCGGTGCGAGAAAGATCGCCACGGTGACGCTCCAGTTGTGCAGGCATACGCTGCACGATGCGTTGCGCGAGTTCCTCGATCCGCTCGGGTTCCACTGCATTCGCGCACAGCAGCTCCCGGACAGCGAGGGGCATCGTCACCCCGGTTCCCCGGGCGGGCAGACGCTCGGCAGGCCGGCCCACCACCTCCTCGAAGAGTTCCCGGTAGACCAGCCGGTCGGTGTCGCCGGTGTACAGGAGGGTGCGGTCGATGTCCCAGAGAACCAGGATCATGCGGCGGCTCGCTGACGCATAACGCTTTCCCCACGATCCAGCAGGTCCCGGGCGGTTGAGGAGGCACCGTAGGAGCGCGCCTCATGGAGCATGGTGCGCAGGTGGTCGTCGAGGCGGGCGGATTGAATGCCTTCGGCGAGGGTCAGGACGTCATGGGCGGTGGCGCAGCCGGCGTCGGCGTCGCCGGCGCGCATCTGCGCGGTCGCGGCTCGGGAGAGGAACTGAGCGGTGGTTCGGGTCTCGTCCCGGCTGAGCACGTCGCGGGCCGCGGCGAAGGATTGGGCTGCCCGGGATGGCTGTCCCAGGTCGAGGTAGCAGCTTCCGGTCTGTCCGAGGATCTCCCCCGGGCTGATCCAGTACAGCCAGTGAGGATCGTCCTCGCCCCGGCCGCGGGCACAGAGTTCTTCGGCTTCGGCAAGCGCGGCCAAGGCGTGGCGCTCTTCACGGAGTCGGGCGTGGCCGCGAGCCTGGCGGGTGAGGAGCATGGCGTTCAGGGCGGGGGCGTCGTGATCGGTGATTGCCTGGCGCGCTGTACGGGCGGCGGTGATGGCGTCGCGCGGGTCGCCGGCGGAGTAACCGTGGATGGCGAGGAAACCGAGAGCGCCGGCGCGCAGGCGGGAGTCGCCCGAAGCGTGGGCTGCGCGCAGAGCGCCGAGGAAGAGGGGGTGTGCCAAATGAACTGCCCTGTCTCGCATTCGGTGGTAACAGAGAGTCGTGAGGATCGTTGACACTCGCATGGAGGATGTCAACGAGCTTGTGCAGAAGGTGTTTTCGGGTCTTTCGCCGCTGGTCATAGAGGATGTGGCCGACGAGGGCGAGCGGATCGTGGCACGCTCCGTCACCACCGAATGTGAGACAGAGCCGTTGATTAGACACTCCCTCGCCCAGGTGTTCAACGAGCGCGGCGACGGCGCCGTCGTACGCGGCGGCACCGCACAGATCTCCAAGAACGACCGCCAGCCCCACCTGACGCTCTCCGACGCCCGGCAGTTGCTGCTGGACGCACTGGCCGAGTACCGCACCACCCACGGCCACCAGCCCGCGCGCATCGTCGTGCACAAGACCTCGAACTTCACCCAGGGCAAGATCGACGGCTTCCACGAGGCCGCCGATATGCGCGATATCGACCATGTCGACATGCTGTGGATCCAGCGGCGCGGCGCCCCGTACCTGTACCGCACCGGGCAGCTCCCACCGCTGCGCGGCACCACGGTCCGGCTGGACGCACGCTCCATGCTGCTCTACACCCGCGGCTCGGTGCCGCACTTCCGTACCTACCCCGGTATGTACATCCCCCAGCCGCTGCTGATCCGTGCCGCATCACAGGGCACCGATCCACTGGCTGCCAGCACCGACATACTCGCCCTGTCCAAGATGAACTGGAACAACGCCCAACTCGACGAACGCGACCCGCTCACCCTGCGCACCGCCTACCGGGTCGGTTCCATTCTCAAGCACGTGCCGACCAACGCCCGAATCGCCACCCGCTACGCCTGTTACATGTAGCACTGCAGGAAAGCACCACCGAACCGCCTGAGCACCGCCGTGGGCTCCGCCATAGCACGACAGCGCCGTACCTCATGTCCAGCTGAATGGCATCGCCCTGCCCTGACCGGCACCGATGCCGGGCACCGCACTCGTCGGCATCGGAAAACCGCTCAGGCAGCGACGTAGGGCGCCCCGTCCGGGTCTACCGCCGGAAGCATCGACCGTGCCCTGATCAGCGAGTCATGCCGAGCGTGGCGTCCTCCGAGCGGTCCGCGTGGGTGGCGTCGCTGAGCCCGAGGCGCAGGTGCTCGATGTGGTAGACGGCCTGGTCGAGGAGTTCGGCGACGTGGTTGTCGTAGAGCGCGTAGATCACCGAGCGGCCCTGGCGGCGGCCGACGACCAGGCCGAGGTTGCGCAGGAGGCGCAGCTGGTGCGAGCAGGCGGACTGTTCCATGCCGACCTCGGTGGCGAGTTCGGTGGCGGCGCAGGGGCCTTCCCTCAGGCGGGAGAGGATCAGCAACCGGGAGGGGGTGGCCAGGGCCTGGAGGGTGGTGGCCACCCGGGCGGCGCTGTCCGCGTCCAGGCGAGTGTGCGGGACGGGGTCTTTGGCGGGAGCTGCTCCATGGCCCATGACTGCCATCATACAAGTGACACTTGAACAGCTCTTCATATGTACCTGTATGGTGATTGAGTCGTTCCGTCCCGCCCTCCCGAAGGGTTCTTCGTCATGTCCTCCACCCTGACCGAGCGGCCCGCGCCCGCCGCGACCGCGCGCCCGGATGCCGCTCCGCGGCGACGGACCCGGGTCTTCGCGCTGCCCGAGGTCCGCTGGGCCGCAGCGGCCACGGCGCTGTTCCTGCTCTCACTCCCGCTGCAGCTGACCGGTGCGCCCGCCTGGTCCTGGGGCGTGCTGTACGCGCTCGCCTACGCCGCCGGCGGCTGGGAGCCCGCGCTGGCCGGACTGCGGGCGCTGCGGGAGAAGACCCTTGACGTCGACCTGCTGATGATCGTGGCCGCGCTGGGTGCGGCGGCCGTGGGCCAGGTGATGGACGGCGCCCTGCTGGTCGTCATCTTCGCCACCTCCGGTGCCCTGGAGGCCCTGGCCACCGCGCGCACCGCCGACTCGGTGCGCGGCCTGCTCGACCTGGCCCCGGCCACCGCGACCCGGCTGCGCGCCGACGGCACCGAGGAGACCGTGCCCACCGCCGATCTCGCCGTCGGCGACACGGTCCTGGTGCGGCCCGGCGAGCGGATCGGCGCCGACGGCCGGGTGCTGGGCGGGGCGAGCGAGGTGGACCAGGCCACCATCACCGGCGAACCGCTGCCCGTCGCGAAGGAACCCGGCGACGAGGTGTTCGCCGGCACCCTCAACGGCACCGGCGCACTCCGCATCGAGGTCGAGCGGGACGCCGCCGACTCGGTGATCGCCCGGATCGTGCAGATGGTCGAGGAGGCGTCCGAGACCAAGGCGCCGACCCAGTTGTTCATCGAGAAGGTCGAACAGCGCTACTCGATCGGCATGGTGGCGGCCACGCTGGCCGTGTTCGCGGTGCCGCTCGCGTTCGGCGCCGCGCTGACCGACTCACTGCTGCGGGCCATGACCTTCATGATCGTCGCCTCGCCGTGCGCGGTGGTGCTGGCGACCATGCCGCCACTGCTGTCCGCGATCGCGAATGCCGGGCGGCACGGAGTGCTGGTGAAGTCCGCCGTGGTGATGGAGCGCCTGGGCCAGGTCGACGCGGTCGCCCTGGACAAGACCGGCACGCTCACCGAGGGCACCCCGCGCGTGACCGACATCCGGCCACTGCCCGGCTCCGGCCTGCACGAGGAGGAGTTGCTGATCCTGGCAGCGGCGGCCGAACACCCCAGCGAGCACCCGCTGGCCCGCGCCGTCGTGGACGCCGCGGGCGCCCGTGATCTCACCCTGCCCGTCGCGGAGGACTTCACCTCCACCCCTGGCATCGGAGTCACCGCCACCGTCGACGGCCGCAAGATCGCGGTCGGCGCCCCCGCCCGGCTGCTGTCCGGCGCCGAGGGCGCGCACACCGCCGCCGAGCTGGAGGATGGCGGGCGCACCGCGGTCCTGGTGGTGGCCGACGGCGCGCCGGCCGGAGTCCTGGGCATCGCCGACCGGCTGCGGCCGGACGCCGCCGCCACCGTCACCTCGCTCGCCGCACTCACCGGCACCACGCCGACGCTGGTCACCGGCGACAATCCCCGCGCCGCCGCCCGCCTGGCCGCCGAGGTCGGCATCACCGACGTCCGCGCCGGACTGCTCCCGCAGGACAAGGTGGCCGCGGTCAGGGAACAGGAGCAGGCCGGCCGCAAGGTCCTGGTCGTCGGCGACGGCGTCAACGACGCACCCGCCCTGGCCGCAGCCCACACCGGCATCGCCATGGGCCGGACCGGCTCCGACCTGGCCCTGGAGACCGCCGACGCGGTGATCGTCCGCGATGAACTGGCCACCGTGCCCGCCGTGGTGGCCCTCTCCCGCCGGGCCCGCCGCCTGGTCGTGCAGAACCTGGTCATCGCCGCCGTGTTCATCTCCGGCCTGGTCGTCTGGGACCTGGCCGCCACCCTCCCCCTGCCCCTCGGCGTCCTCGGCCACGAGGGCTCGACCGTCATCGTCGGCCTCAACGGCCTGCGGCTGCTGCGCGAGGCCGCCTGGCACCGGGCCCGCGCGGAGGG
>NZ_JUJA01000116.1:4673-16317 GCF_001906585.1 Streptomyces kebangsaanensis
GGGCCGCTGCCGTCCGACCGCTTCGACGGCGCTGCCGACGCGGGAGACGCGACCCGACACCACATGACCGGCGTTCCACATGGACATGGATTTCGTTTTCATCTACCGTGAACGGTGCCGACACCGCACGAGCCACAGGGGGTGATGTGCCATGGGCGGCCGGACGACACGGCAGCGCAGGGCGGCCATGCGCACACTCGCGGGCTGCCAGGACTTCGTGTCGGCACAGGAGTTGTACGCCCTTCTGGTGGCCGGCGACCACGCGATCGGCCTGACCACCGTCTACCGCGTCCTACGTGAGCTGGAGGCGGACGGCGGCGTGGACGTCGTCCGCGACGAGCGGAGCGCAGCCGGAGCGCATGGGGGCACCTCCCGTGCACGAAGGGCTACGGGGGAGGGTGGGCGGCTCTACCGGCTGCGCCCCGCCGACGGGCACCGCCACTACCTGATGTGCCGTGACTGCGGCCGCAGCCGGCCGGTGGACTCCGAGGTCGTCGAGGAATGGGCGGACCGGATCGCCGCCGACACCGGCTTCGCCGCGGTCGAGCACACCGTCGAACTCACCGGCGTCTGCGCCGACTGTCTGCCCCGCACAGACGGATGCCGGCCGTCCGGGGACGAAGGAGAAGCACCGCCATGCCACTGGGATCGCGCCCCGGACCCGCGGGGCCGAGTCCGCAGCTGCGCGAGCTGAAGAAAACCGTACGTGTGCTGCTCGGGCTCGACGCGGACACCGCCGTCATGGTCCGCCGGCTCGCCTGCACCGAACCGGGCTGTCCGCCGCTGCAGACGGTCGTCGCCGTGCTGCCGACGGAGGGCGAGGCCCGCCGCCGGCCCCTGCACCGTCCCGCCTACCAGATCACCGAGGACGACCTGCGAACCGCCCTGCTCGCCCTTGAACAACACGACCAGGAGATTGACTTGACCACCGAACCTCGCGACCTGGGGGCGCCCCCGGTCGAGCGAAGCCGAGGCCGGGGGCGGGTCGCCGTCGCCTCCGGCCGTTGCGGGCTCGTACTCGACGCGGAGGGAGGCGAGTTGTGGCGCACGGAGCCCGCCGCGTCCACCGTCACCGCATTCGCCTGGCGGCCGGGGGCCGCCGGGCACCTCGCCAGCGGCGCGGATGGGACCGCAGCACTGTGGTACGCCACGGCCGGGCGGCCGCAGGCGTGCCTGCGGCCGATGCGCGAACTGGACGGCACCGGTGCGGCGGTCGCGGCGCCGGCCTGGGCAGGCCCCCACCTGCCGGCCGTCGCCCGGCGGGACGGCCGGATCCGGACGTACGGCGTGCCGTCCCGGACCGCGGTGTGAACCGGTCCGTGATCCGGGCGTCCGCTCCCCGGCCCTGCACCCTCGTCGTGTGCCGGGGCTGCTGCTGCGGCAACCCGCGCAAGCACCCCGGCACCGACCACGCCTGGCAACTGGACCGGCTGCGCGCCGACGCGGCGCAACACGGCTTCCAGGTCCGTACGACGGACTGCCTCGGCCCCTGCGACCAGGCGAACGTCATCGTCGTACAGCCGTCGACGTCCGGGCGCCGGGCCGGGGGCCGTGCCGTCTGGGTGGGCTTCGCGATGGACGACGACTGCACCGACGACCTGCTGCGCTGGGCTGCGGAGGGCGGACCCGGTATCGCCGAACCGCCGGCCACTCTGGCGCTCCAGTTCATCCGCCCACCGCGCGAGGCCCGCGCCCGTGTACGCCGATGACGTCGACGCCGGTGGCCGCGACGTCCTCGCGGCCGCCCGGCTCGACGAGGCCACCGCCGCTTCCGTCGCCACGACGCTCCAGGCCCTGGCCACACCGTCCCGCCTGCTGATCCTCACCACTCTGCGGCAGCGCCCGTACCCGGTCGGCGAACTCGCCGCCGTCGTCGGCATGGAACAGTCCGCCGCCTCCCACCAACTGCGCCTGCTGCGTGCCCTCGGCCTGGTCACCGGCCGCCGCGACGGCCGCCGCGTCGTCTACAGCCTCTACGACGACCACGTCGCCCAGCTCCTCGACCAGGCCGTCCACCACGTCGAGCACCTGCGCCTCGGGGTACGCGACCTCGACTGACAGTGAGGGGTGTCCCAGCAGTCGCGACACCCCCTCCCATATGCCCGGATTGCCCTATATTGACTTGACGACGCACGGCCTGCGACAGCAGCACCCACAGGCCGCCGAACGGCACCCCCAGGAGCAGCGCATGGCCACCGCCGCCGAACACCGCACCCACGACGACCACACCCACACCCACGGCGAGGGATGCGGACACGTCGCCGTCCCGCACGGCGATCACACCGACTACGTGCACGACGGGCACCTCCACAAGTCCCACGACGGCCACGTCGACGAGTGCGTGACCGCCGGCCACACCACCCACGAGAACCACGACCACCAGCACGGCGAGGGATGCGGACACGTGGCCGTGCCCCACGAGGACCACGTCGACTACGTGCACGAGGGCCACCGCCACGCGGCCCATGAAGGGCACTGGGACGACCACTGACGCAACCGAAGTCGTTGTCGCATGACGATGCATGCGTGCGACAACGACTTCCCCTTCCCCAGCGCCACCGACGGACGAGCCGACAGGGGCGCTGCAAGCGGCCAGTGCCCCCAAGGGCACTGGCCTCACCCGTCCGCCCCCGGCACCGTCCGCGAGCTGCCGAAGGACGGAAAGCGTGTCCGCGAACCGTGAGCACCCTCGGGGCGAGCCGGCCGCCGATCTTCCAGCCCCGCACACCTCCCGCATCGCGATGGACGCCATCCGGCACACCCAGGAGCAGCCCACCAGTTGAGCGCCGGACCCTCGAGAGCACCGGGCACGTCGACGCCATACGGGACAGGACCGGCGAACCACTCGATCACCCGGCCGGCCGACAGGCACCGGAACTGTCCTCGCGCCGGCTTTGCGGCCTCAGCCTCGCCGCGGAGGCTAAAGCTCTCCGGCGCTGGGCCGACGGCGTGGCGACGACCGGATTCACCGAGGCCGAGCACATCGCGGAGGTCACGGGGATCCCGACCACTGCCGGACAGGAGCCGGACCGCGCGCATCACAGCCCTGGCGAGCACGTCAACAATTGGCAACGATTTTCATATACAACAGATCCAGCATGGTTTTGACATTCGTTTTCATCTAGCGTGATGTGTGCCCGGTCCGGCACCGGGCGGTCCCACGCGTGTGAAAACACCGTTCCCACCTGTCATGGAGGAACCATGCCCCCGTCCCCGTCCCGTTGCCTGGCGCTGATAACCGGCGCCGCCTCCCTGGCCCTTCTGGCAGGCTGCGGCAGTTCATCGGGCTCCGGAAGCGACGGGAGTGCCCAGAGTCCGGCGTCCTCGTCCGCCGTCCCGGTGGTCGCCTCGACGAACGTGTACGGCGACATCGCCCGGCAGATCGGCGGCGACCACGTCGAGGTCACCTCGGTCATCAGCGATCCCAGCCAGGACCCGCACTCCTACGAGGCCAACACCCAGAACCAACTGACCCTGTCCAAGGCGAAGGTCGTCATCGAGAACGGCGGCGGCTACGACGACTTCATCGCCAAGATACTGAAGAGCGGCGGCAACTCCTCCGCCGAGGTGATCAACGCCGTCAAGGTCTCCGGCAGGACCGCCCCCAAGGGCGGTGAGCTCAACGAGCACGTCTGGTACGACTTCCCCAGCGTCGCCAAGATCGCCGACAGCATCGCCTCCGCCCTGGGCAAGGCCGACCCCGCGAACGCCGCCGCCTTCACCAAGAACGCGGACACCTTCAAGGCGAAGCTGAAGCCGCTGGAGGCCAAGGAAGCGCAGATCAAGAAGGAGCACGGCGGCGATGCGGTGGCCATCACCGAGCCCGTGCCGCTGTACGTGATCGAGGCGAGCGGCCTGGTCAACAAGACGCCCGCGGAGTTCAGCGAGGCCATCGAGGAGGGCGACGACGTCTCTCCGAAGATCCTGCAGGAGACCCTGGCGCTGTTCACCGGCAAGCAGGTCAAGGCGCTGGTCTACAACGAGCAGACCTCCGGCCCCCAGACGGACAAGGTCGAGCAGGCGTCCAGGGCGGCGGGCATCCCCGTGGTTCCCGTGACCGAGACCCTGCCGAAGGGCAAGGACTACCTCGGCTGGATGACCGCCAACGTCGACGCGCTCGCGAGCGCGCTGGACAAGTGAGGCAGCCGGGCATGACCTCCGTGCCCCGAGCCCGGCAAGGCCGGCGCATGGACGGCGCCGCGGCGATCAGTCTGCGCGGCGCCGCCCTGTCCTACGGCGACCGCACGGTGTGGAGCGGTCTCGAACTCGACGTGCACCCGGGCGAGTTCGTGGCTGTGCTCGGACCGAACGGCGCGGGCAAGACCAGCTTCGTCCGGGCCCTGCTGGGCCGGCAGCCGCTGTCCGCCGGGACCTTGACCGTCTTCGGCCGGCCGCCCCGCGCGGCCAGTCGGGACATCGGCTACGTCCCCCAGCAGGCCGCCCTGTCCGCGCAGTCGATGCTGCGGGCCCGCGATCTCGTCCGCTTCGGCATCGACGGACACCGCTTCGGCCCGCGACTGCGCGCTGCCGCCGTTCGCCGCCGGGTGGACGAGATCCTCGAGTCGGTCGGGGCGTCGGCGTATGCCGATGTCCCGCTCGGCCTGCTGTCCGGCGGCGAACGCCGGCGCGTACGTATCGGGCAGGCCCTGGCCACCGACCCGCGTATCCTGCTGTGCGACGAACCGCTGCTCTCCCTGGACCTGCACCACCAGCGGGCCGTCACCGGACTCGTGGACGCCCGGCGCCGTTCCCACGGCACGGCGGTGGTCTTCGTGACCCACGAGATCAACCCGGTGCTCGGTCTGGTGGACCGGGTGCTGTACCTGGCCGGCAGCGGCCACCGGGTCGGCACCCCCGAGCAGGTCCTGACCTCCGAGTCGCTCTCCGAGTTGTACGGCACGCGGGTCGACGTCGTCCGCGTCCACGGCCGGGTCGTGGTCGTGGGAGCGCCCGACGAGCCGGCCACACCTCCCCCTCACACCCACGAGACCCGCGACACCCGCGAGACCGACGGAGTCCGCCCATGACGCTCGCCGACGGGATCTGGCACCAGATCTTCAGCTTCGACAACTACGGCGAACTGCTCACGCTGGTGCGCAACTCGCTCATCGCCGGTGCGGCGCTCGGCCTGATCGGCGGCCTGGCCGGTGTCTTCGTCATCATGCGCGACCTGCCCTTCGCGGTGCACGGCATCAGCGAACTGTCCTTCGCGGGCGCCTCGGCCGCGCTGCTGCTGGGGACGAACGTCGTGGCGGGCTCGATCACCGGCTCGCTCCTCGCGGCCGGCGCGATCGGCGTCCTGGGCGCGCGGGCCCGGGACCGCAACTCGGTGATCGGCATCCTCATGCCGTTCGGCCTGGGCCTGGGCGTGCTCTTCCTCGCCCTCTACAAGGGCCGGGCGGCCAACAAATTCGGCCTGCTCACCGGTCAGATCGTCGCCGTGGACACCCCGCAGACGACCTGGCTGCTCGGCACCTCCGCCGTGGTCCTGGTGGCTCTGGTGGTGATGTGGCGGCCGCTGTCCTTCGCCAGCGCCGACCCCGACGTCGCCGAGGCGCGCGGGGTGCCGGTGCGGGGCCTGTCGATCGCCTTCATGCTCGTGCTCGGACTCGCCATCGCCCTGTCCGTGCAGGTCGTCGGCGCCCTGCTGGTCCTCACCCTCGTCGTCACTCCCGCAGCGGCCGCCGCCCGCGTCACCGCCTCCCCCGTACTGCTACCACTGCTCAGCACCGTCTTCGCAGTGATCTCCATCGAGGGCGGCATCCTCCTCGCCCTGGGCAGCAGCATCCCCATCAGCCCGTACGTCACGACGATCTCGTTCACGATCTACGCCGTCTGCCGCTTGGTCGGCAAGTACCGCACCCGCCGTCCGGGAGCCAGAAGGACGGTCCCGCAGCCCGCCTGACCGAGCAGGCGGCGGCAGTCGCGGCGCGCAGTGGCCGACGCCATCTGCCGAGGAAGCCTGCGCGTCGGCCTCCGTTCGACCGGGCGCACGGTACGGGCACACACTTGAGGAGGGGATCCGTCACTCAGCAGCGGCGGAAGGAGTCCTTCATGCATCCCCTCACCGTCGCCAGTGGCGCAGCCGGGCGTCTCGCCCACTACGCCGTCTCCGGAGTGGTGGGCGGCCTGATCATCCGGGGAGTCACGAAACGCGCACCCGACGGCCAACCCGCCGTCCGGAAGGCCCTCGTCGGTGGTATCGCCCGCGGCATCGTCGTCGGCCGCTGGGTCGCATCGGCCGCCGAAGAAGCCCGGCTCAAAGCAGGAGACATGATCGCGGAGGCCCGCACCACGCTCGGTGAGGAGGCACCGCCGCCCTCCGCGGTGAACGTCGCGGACGACGATCACGGGCACGAGCACTGATCATGTCCGGCGTGGTCGTACGCTCCGTCGCCGCGGGCCGGGTCCGGCTGGTCGTTCCATGGGTGCGTGCCCGCCCCGGCAGCGCGGGACTGGTCGACGAGCGGCTGATGGGCATCAACGGGTTCAGGGCACTGCGGATCTTCCCGCGTACCGGGAGCGTCGTGGTCTGGATGGCGCCGGACCTCATCGACGTCGAGCGGCTCGTCGCGGCGCTCGAAGAGGCTCCGCCCGCGACCGCGCCGGCGAAGCCCACCCGGTCCACGCCCGACTCGTCCACCGGTGAGGTGGTCCGGCTGGTCGTCGGTGGCGCGGTCCTCGCCTTCGTGGCGCTGCGACGCCTGCTGGGCCGACCGAGGATCACGCTCGGTTCGTCCGGCTTCCTCGGCGTGGTCACCGTCTTCACCGGACTGCCCTTCTTCCGGGGAGCCCTGCGCTCTCTGCGCGGTCGCAGCCATCCGGGCACGGACACCCTGGTCACCGCGGCAACCGTCATCTCCCTGCTCCTGCGGGAGAACGTGGTGGCCCTCACCGTCCTGTGGCTGCTCAACATCGGCGAGTTCCTGCAGACCCTGACCCTGCGCCGCACTCGGCGCGCCATCGAGGAGCTGCTCACCATCGGTGAGGAGCGCGTCTGGCTCGTACGGGAAGACGGCGTCGAGGCCGAGGTGGCCCTCGAAGACGTCGCACCGGAAGACGTCGTCGCGGTGTACGAACACCACCGCATCCCGGTCGACGGACATGTCGTCTCCGGCGAGGCCCTCGTGGACCAGGCCGCGATCACCGGTGAGGCCCTGCCCGTCTACGCCCGGGAAGGCACCCACGTCTACGCCGGGACCATCGTCACCTCCGGATCGCTCACCGTCCGGGCCGCCTCGGTCGGCCGGGACACCACCGTGGGCCGGATCATCAGCCGGGTCGAAGAGGCCCAGTCCGACCGGGCGCCGATCCAGACCGTCGCAGCCCGCTTCACCCGGCACTTCGTCCCCGTCTCCTTCGCCCTGGCCGCACTCACCTACGCCATCACCCGCGACGCCCGCCGCGCCATGACCATGCTCCTGATCGCCTGTCCCTGCGCCGCCGGCCTGGCCACACCCACCGCCATCAGCGCCGCCATCGGCAACGGAGCGCGCCGCGGCACCCTCATCAAGGGCGGCACCCACCTGGAGGGCGTCGGCCGCGTCACGGCCGTCGTCTTCGACAAGACGGGCACGCTCACCTTCGGCCGCCCCCTGGTCACCAGCGTGGTCACCCTCAGCGACCGGTTCACGGCCGACCAGGTGCTCAGCCTCGCCGCATCCGGAGAGCTGCACGCCCGGCATCCGCTCGCCCAGGCGATCGTCGCCCGCACCGAGCAACAGCACCTGAACGTGCCCATCCATCAAGCCTGCGAGGTCGTCCTGGGCATGGGTATGCGCGCCGAACTCGACGGCACCCGTCTGCTGGTGGGCAGCCCCGCCCTGCTTCGCCGGCACGGCGTCGAACTCACCGACGGGGCGCAGGACTGGACCGAACAGCTCCGACGAGGCGGCGAAACCGTCATCTGCCTGGCCCAGGACGACGACCTGATCGGGCTGCTCGGGGTCTCCGACGCCGTACGCTCCGAGGCCGCAACAGTCATCCGGCAACTGCGCGACCTCGGCGTCTCACGACTGGTGCTGCTCACCGGCGACGCACCCGAGACCGCCCAGGTCGTCGCCGACACCCTCGGCATCACCGAGGTCCACGCCCACGCCCTCCCGGAGGGCAAACTCCAGCTGATCCGCGACCTGCGGAGCGAGGGCCACACCGTCGCCATGGTAGGCGACGGCACCAACGACGCTCCGGCCCTCGCCCTGGCCGACGTCGGCATCAGCATGGGCGAACACTCCTCCCACGTCGCGCTGGAAACCGCCGACATCGCCCTCGCGGGCAACGACCTGCGCCAGGTCGCCGCCGTCGTCGAACTCAGCCGCCACACCCTGCGCCTCGTCCGCCAGAACTACGGACTCGCCATCGGAGTCAATCTGCTCGGCCTCCTCGCCGGCACCGGCGGTTCCATGAACCCCGTTCTCGCGGCCCTGCTGCACAACATGAGCAGCATCGCGGTCGTCGGCAACTCGGCCCGACTGGTCAACCACACGCCGCACCTTCCCCGGGTGACCGACGGGGAGTTGAAGGCGGCTCCGTTGGAAGACCGTCGGGTGCACTGACACCGTGCTGCTTTGACGGGTGCAGCCGAGTCGCCGCGCGACGAGGACAGGACCCCTCGGGTGGTCTCGGCGGACCGGCCCGGTCCGCCGACGGAAACGGTGACAGCGGACACAGTGACAGCTGGCGGAGCGGCTGCGGGCCGGGGCGGGAGAGGGCGTCGGCGGAAGCGTTGCCTGCGATCTGTCCAAGGTGGACCCGGCACGCATGGTCCATTGCCTGGTCCACCGTGGCATGGAGGCGCTGCTGATGACGGTCCACGTCGATTCGTATGGCGGAAGGGCGCTGGTTCATCTCGTGGGGGTGAGCGGCAGGGCATCGGTGTACGCGTTCGCCGGCTTGGCGATCTTCTCCACGGAACGGGCGTCGAGCGCGGCGGGTGCGGAGCTCGTGCCCAGTTTTCCGCCGGGGTGCCAGGTGCCCGTGACGGCCACCCAGGTGTTGGCCGGCGGGGCCGGGGTGCGGTGGATCCGTACCTTCACGGACTGGGCGTCCGCCGCGCAACAGGAGATGACGATCCGAGTCAGAAACCAACTGTCGCCCTGCTTGTCGGA
Source organism: Streptomyces kebangsaanensis (assembly GCF_001906585.1). Lineage (GTDB taxonomy): Bacteria > Actinomycetota > Actinomycetes > Streptomycetales > Streptomycetaceae > Streptomyces > Streptomyces kebangsaanensis. The sequence continues at coordinate 13,781 of NZ_JUJA01000116.1, forward strand.
GGTGACGAAACCAGTCAACTGGACCGTACGCCCCTTGATGGCCCGCGTGCGGTCCTGCTGCACGCGGCGGATGAAGTCCGAAAGGGTCATCGGAAGCGGCGAGGTCGCGGGCAGCGGGTCGAAGTCGTCCTCGTGCGTGATGACCTTGGGCGGCTGACGGGAGGCGGTGTACGCGCCGAGAGCGGGCGGAGCATGGAACAGCAGGCTCAACGCCGGGAGAAACAGCAGCCACGCGGCACGAGGTGCGCCGGAGTGGTGGTGCCCGTGGCCGCTGTCGCCGTGGTCGGTGTGTTCGTCGCCCTCGCGCCGTCGCGCGTACGACACCGCGTCCGCCACGCCGAGCAGGATCAGCAGGGCTCCGGAGGCGATGAGCAGCGGGCGCATCCCCTCCGTGACGTACCGCAGGTACAGGTCGGTGAACAGGGACACGCGCAGCAGGCCGATGCCGCTGAGGACGAGCAGGGTCGTCTGGAGCGGGCGTCTCACAGCAGTGCTCCTCCGATCAGCGCGCTGGACAGAACCGCCACGACCACCGTGGCGGCGGAGAACCGGATCGCGAAGGCTCGGCCGAAGGTACCCGCCTGCAGGGCGATCAGCTTCAGGTCGACCATCGGACCGACGACCATGAACGTCAGCCGCGCGACCGGCGAGAACCCGCTCAGCGAGGCCGCCACGAACGCGTCCGCCTCCGAACACACCGCCAGCACGATCGCCAGCCCGGCCAGGAACAGCACCGACAGCCAGGGCGATCCGGAGAACGTGTCCACCACGGAAGGGGGCACCGCCACGTTGAAGGTGGCCGCCGCCATCGCACCCACCACCAGGAAACCGCCCGCATGCAGGAAGTCGTGCTGGAAGCCGACCCGGAACTCTTGCCACCGACTGCCACCCGCCTGATGCCCACGGTGCCGCGCGACCGGCCTCAGCCACTCGGCCCGCCCCAGCCACAGCCACAGCCAGCCCATCACCAACGCCGTGCCCAGGGAGGCCAGCAGCCGGGCGGCGACCATGGCCGGGTGCCCCGGGAAGGCCACCGCGGTGGCCGTCAGCACCACCGGGTTGATCGCGGGCGCCGACAGCAGGAACGCGAACGCGGCCGCAGGCGTGACGCCCCGCCCGATCAGACGGTTCGCCACCGGCACCGACGCGCACTCGCAGCCCGGCAGCACGACTCCCGCCGCACCGGCCACCGGCACGGCGAGCACCGGCCGACGCGGCAGCACACGGCTGAACACCTCTGCCGGCACGAACGCGTTGATGGCACCGGACAGGGCCGTACCCAGCAGAAGGAAGGGCAGCGCCTGAACGGTCACGGCAAGACAGACGGTCCGCCACGCCTGCATCGCCGGCGTCTCCATCCATCGGCCCCCGAGGTAGAGCACCACGCCGGGAACGGTGGCCGCCCCCAGCAACAGGAGCGGCCAGAACCGGGGCCAGCCAGGGGCGGTATCGTCCCCCGCCGTTCTGTCCGCGTCGGTGGCCTCGGCCTCCCCGGCCCGTTCTTCTGTTCTCTGCATGCCAGCTCCGCCTGTCAGATGTTCCGGTCAACATAACGGGCGCCGGCGAACACGAAATCCGAACGCGCCAAGTCCAGCGAGGACAAGCCCTGCCGTATGGCCGGTGCGAGCAGGCTCGACGGTTCCGTCTCGCTTCAGGTTGTCGGTCAGGCCCTTCTTCCCACAGCTCGGCAACGACGGTTCCCAGGTGCCATCCCCCCATATCCGCAGGGAGCCTGCCGCCCAGGCACTGGAGGAACTGACGACCGTGTTCGTCGGGCATTTGGCGCCCAAGGAACCTCTGAAGGTCGTGGTCGCCCACGAGCCCTCCGCGCCAAGGGACCTGCAGTACTCGGTCGCCGACGTCAACCGGCGCCTCCCGATGGCGCTGCTGGCCGGTGTCTTCGCACTCGCCGTCGTGGTCGTCGGGCGGCTGCGGGGCGTCATGGCGCTGGTCGCGCTGGCTGTCAGCTTCCTGGTGCTGAACCTGTTCATCCTGCCCGCGATCCTGCAGGGCTCGAACCCGCTGGCCGTGGCGGTCGTCGGGTCGAGCGCCATCATGCTGATCGCCCTCTACATGTGCCACGGCCTGTCCGCCCGTACGTCGGTGGCGGTGCTCGGCACACTGATCTCGCTGATGTTGATCGGCGTGCTGGGCTCACTCTTCATCGGCTGGGCCGCGCTCACCGGCAACACCGACGACAACACCGGGCTGATCCACGGCCTGTATCCGTCGATCGACATGAGCGGCCTGCTGCTGGCCGGCGTCATCATCGGCTCGCTCGGAGTCCTCGACGACGTGACGGTCACCCAGACGTCCGCGGTCTGGGAACTGCACGAGGCCAACCCCACGCTGGGCCGACGCGCGCTGTACCGTGCGGGCATCCGTATCGGACGCGACCACATCGCCTCCGTCGTCAACACCCTCGTCCTCGCCTACGCCGGTGCCGCGCTTCCGTTGCTGCTGCTCTTCTCCATCGCGCAGAGCGGCGTGGGCACCGTCGCCAACAGCGAACTGGTCGCCGAGGAGATCGTGCGCAC
>NZ_JUJA01000117.1:0-28907 GCF_001906585.1 Streptomyces kebangsaanensis
AGTGAGCGTAACCATGTGTGAGTGAGTGTCGTTGTCAGAGCATGAATCTCACGGAATGGGCGAAGACGCAGGGCGTGCATCCGCAGACCGCGTATCGCTGGTTCCGCGAGGGGACGCTGCCGGTACCGGCTCAGCGGGTCGGCCCGCGCACGATCCTCGTGAACGTGGGGGTCAACGCCGCGCCCGGGGCGATCGGCGGGCTGGGCCTGTATGCCCGTGTCTCCTCCCATGAGCAGAAGACCGACCTGGAACGGCAGGTCGCCCGGCTGTCCCGGTGGGCGGCGCAGGCCGGCCACCGGGTGGTGCGCGTGGAGGCGGAGATCGCATCCGGTACGAACGGTGCCCGCCCCAAAGCCAGGCGGCTGCTGGCCGATCCGAACGTGACCACGGTGGTGGTCGAGCACAAGGACCGGCTGGGCCGGATGAACACCGAACTCGTCGAAGCCGCCCTGTCCGCACAGGGGCGCCGCCTCGTGGTCCTCGATGACGGCGAGGCCGAAGACGACCTGGTGCGCGACATGGCGGAGGTGCTGACCTCGTTCTGTGCCCGCCTGTACGGTCGCCGGTCGGCGAAGAACCGTGCCCGCAGGGCTTTGGAGGCCGCCGAGCATGGCTGACTCCGCACTGCGCGCGATCGAGGCGCCGTTCGTTGCGCCGGGCCCGTCCGGGGTAGCGATCCGCACCAGCATCAAAGGCATGTCCCAGCGGGACCGTGAGGTGCTGCCCCTGGTGGGCGCACACCTGGGCTCGCTGGCCTGTTCCGACCTCAGGGCCCGTTGCCGGGCGGGTACCGATCACGACAGCGGCCAGTGGGCGGAGCGCAAGCGGGCCCTGACCGAGGAGTCGTCCTCCCGCTGGGCCGGGAGCATCACGAAGGCCACCCACGACCAGTGGGGCCTGGCGCGCCGTGCCCAGCTCGCCCACATCCACAACCTTGAGGCCGGGGTGCGCACGATCGCGCACCGCCTGTCCCAGCCGGTCGGGAGAAGGGCACGAAGCGGGCGCCGGGCGGCTACCGCACACAGCAGGAGTGGTTCCAAAAGACCCGGCGCCTGCAGGTGCTGGAAGACCGGCTGGAGCGCGAGCGGTCCGATCGCGGGGCCGGTGTCGTGCACGTGGTGCGGGGCGGGCAGCGACTGGCTCGAGGCCGGCACCATCTGGAAGCCGCCCAGCTCACCGAGTACGAGTGGCGCAGGCGCTGGCAGGCCGAACGCTGGTTCCTCCAGGCAGACGGGGAGTCGGGCAAGCGTTTCGGGAACGAGACCATCCGCGTGGGCCCCGACGGCGAGGTCAGCATCAAGCTTCCGGCTCCGCTGGCGCACCTGGCCAACGCCCCGCGCGGCCGGTACGTGCTCGACGGCCGGATCGATTTCCGGCACCGCGGCAAGGAGTGGGCCGACCGCGTATCGGCGAACCGTGCCGTCGCCCACCGCATCCACCTGGACGTGGACCGGGGCCGCTGGTACCTCACCGCGTCGTGGACGATCCCCCCGGTCCAGACCGTTCCCCTGGCCCTGGCCAGGGCGAACGGGCTCATCGGTGTGGACACCAACGCCGACCACTTCGCAGCGTGGCGTCTGGACGAGCACGGCAACCCGACGGGTGAGCCCCGCCGATTCCTCTACGGCCTCGACGGGCCGGCCACCTACCGCGACGCCCGGGTGAGGCACGCCCTCACCCGCCTCCTTCACTGGGCACGGCGCGAAGGCGTCTCCCTCGCGATCGAGGACCTGGACTTCGGCGCGGAGAAGACGCGGGAGAAGCACGGCCGCCGCAAGCGGTTCCGCAAGCTGATCTCCGGCATGCCCGTCGCCAGACTGCGGGCACGGCTCGTGTCCATGGCCGCCGAACTCGGCATCACCATCGTCGTCGTCGACCCCGCCTACACCTCCCGCTGGGGCGCCGAGCACTGGCAAAAGCCCCTCACCAGCAAGACCAGGAAGACCACCCGACACGACGCAGCGAGCGTCGCGATCGGGCGACGCGCTCTCGGGCACCGTATCCGGCGACGGACGGCACCGCCCCACACGACCGGAGCGATCGTGTGGGGCATCGGACCGCCCAGGCCGGACGCGGCACCCGCGGGCGTGAGGAAATCCGCCCCCGCGTCCCCGGACCACGGACACGATCCGTGTCGCCGGACGCGGAGCGAACGCGGGTGACCAGTGCATCCACAACCGTTCGGGATGCGCCAGTCGACCAGGCATGGGTCCAAGACCCACTCCTGCTCACTGATTAGGAACGGTGCCGTGCAACCAGTTCCTCGGGCAGGAGCCGGGCAATGCGGAGGAGATCGCCGAGTTCTGCTCGGCGACGTACGGCGTCACCTTCCCGATGACCGAGAAGATCGAGGTCAACGGGGAGGGACGGCATCCGCTGTACGAGCGTCTGGTCGGCTTCGCCGATGCCGAGGGGCACAGCGGGGACATCCGCTGGAACTTCGAGAAGTTCCTGGTCGGGCGGGACGGGACGGTCGTCGCCCGGTTCTCGCCGCAGACCGGGCCGGAGGCCGCCGAACTGGTCGCGGCCGTCGAGGCGCAGCTCGCCTGAGCCACCGTCCCGGCCGGTGTTGACCTTGCCCCTGGGGCAGGGGCGAGCGTCCTTCCCGCCGGGCGGAACAGGCCGCCCGGTGACGGAGGATGACACGGTGGACGAAGAGCTGCTCACCATCGGCGCGTTCGCCGCGCGGGTCCGGCTGTCGGCCAAGGCCCTGCGGCTGTACGACCGTCTCGGCCTGTTGGCCCCGGCCCACGTCGACGCCGCCAGCGGCTACCGCTACTACAGCGCTTCGCAGACCGGGCGCGCCCGGCTGGTCGCCCTGCTGCGGCAGCTCGACATGCCGCTCGCCCGGGTCACCGAGGTGGTCGAGGCGGACGGGGCCGAGGCCGCCGACCGGCTCGCCGCCTACTGGGCAGAGGTCGAGACGCGGGTGGCCGGGCAGCGGACCCTCGCCGAGTACCTCCGTGCACGACTGTCGGGGAGGAGCTCCGAGATGTACGAGAGGTTCGAGGTCGGGACGGTCGAGGTGCCCGAGCAGGTGGTGATCAGCGAGACCCGGCACACCCTGGCCGGCGAGCTGCCCGCGTGGATCGGGGCGTCGCTGACCCGGCTGGAGGCCGCGGCGGGCGAGTGCGGGGGCGTCACGGGCGCACCGTTCGTCGTCTACCACGCCGAGGTGTCCACGGAGAGCGACGGGCCCGCCGAGTCCTGCGTGCCCGTCGCCGACGAGGCGGCGGCGCGGGCGTGGGCCGAGGCGCGGGGGCGGGCCCGGGAGACGAGGGTGCGGGTGGAGCCGGCCCGGCGGCTGGCGTACACCCGGATCACCAAGGCGCAGGTGGCCCACCCGCAGATCCTGGCCGCGTTCGAGGCGGTGGAGCAGTGGATCGCCGAGCAGGGGCTGGAGCAGGCGGGGCCGTGCCGTGAGGTGTACTTCGCCGACTGGGAGGCGTCCGGGCCGGACGACGCGGTGTGCGACGTGGCGTTCCCGGTGAGTTGAGCGGACGCGCCGGCCCGGGGTGGCCGCCCCGGGCCGGCGGACGGTCACTTCAGCTCGTCGGGGCACGGTGTGCCCCGGGGCAGCTGGTACGGCGACGCCAGCCGGTACGTGCCCGCCTCCGGGGCGAGCAGCATCGTCCACCTGTCGCCCTTGGCGTCCTCCTCCGTCTCCCTCAGGCAGCCGTTGACGTTGTCGTACGTCTTCGGCTCGCCCTCGGCGCGGTGCTTGGAGGCGTCGGTCTCCTGGGGCGGCTTGAGGCTCTTGCCCTGGTCGTCGACGAGGCTCAGCCAGGGCGAGTAGGGGATGCGGACGAGGACGCGGCCCGGTTTGTGCACCTGGAGGGTCATCCCGTCCTGCTCGGCGCGGATCACCACCACGTCGGGCTCGGCGAGCGGGACGGGGTCGGTGACCTTGAACAGCTGCCAGTTGGCGTCGCCCCAGATCTGCTTCAGGTACGGCATGCCCTGCTGCACGAGGGCGCGTTCCTTCTCGCCGCCGTCGCCGTCCAGGTCGTCCTTGGGCAGGACCACGTAGTGGACGGCCCAGCGCTGGAGCCACTCGTGGTAGTTCGCCGAGTTGAGCGTGCCGTCGTAGAAGAGCGGGTTGCGCTGCATGTCGGCCTGGCGGTTCCAGCCGCGGGCGAGGTTGACGTACGGCGCCAGCGCGGAGGCCTCGCGGTGGGAACGGGCGGGGACCACCTCGACGCGGCCCTTCTCCGCGCCGACCTGCTGCAGCTGGTTGACGAGGGGGGCCAGTTCGCGCGCCCAGGAGGCGGCGGGGGTGGTGTTGACGATGTCGTCGACCGACTTGAAGCCTATCCAGCCGACGAAACCGAGGAAGGTCAGCACGATCGCGTACCACTTGCGCGAGCGCGGGACCGCGTACGGCAGCGCCGCCACCAGCGCCACCCCGCCGAACAGCATCGCCAGCCGGGTGATGTTGGAGCCGATCTGGGAGCTGATCAGCCAGACCAGTACGACCGCCAGGCCGTACACCGCCGACGTGATCCGGACCGTCTTCCACTCGCGGGGGACGAGGACGACGGCGAGGACGGCGTAGAGCAGGGGCAGGACCACCGAGGCGAACGCCATCGGCTGGGTGCCGGAGAAGGGGAACATCCAGGCCGAGACGGCCACCACCGCGGTCGGGCCGAGACCCAGCGCCCAGGCGCCCGGGTGGCGCTTCTGCAGGAACAGCGCGACCGCGATCAGGCCGACGAACAGGCCCGCCACGGGCGAGGACATGGTGGCGAGCGCGGCCAGCGGGGCCGCGACCAGCGCCTTCGCCCAGCGTCTGTAGCGCCAGCGGTACGGCCAGCAGAACACGGCCGCGACCGCGCCCAGCGCGAACATCGTGCCCAGGCCGAACGTCACCCGGCCCGACAGCGCGTTGCACAGCAGCCCGAAGACGCCGGCCAGCGCGGCCCACAGGGGGTTCCGGACCGCGCGGCTGCGAATGAGGACCATCGTCAACAGGCCCGCGGAGACCGTGCCGGCGATCATCATCGTCGTACGGACGCCGAGCAGCGACATCAGGTACGGCGAGACCACGCTGTACGACACCGGGTGCATGCCGCCGTACCAGGCGAGGTTGTACGCCGAGGCCGGGTGCCGGCCGACGAACTCGGCCCAGGCGTCCTGCGCCGCGAGGTCGCCGCCGCTGTTCGCGAAGGTGAAGAACCAGGCGATGTGGAGCAGGCCCGCCAGGGCCGTGACGGACAGGGCGGGGTGCCGCAGCATCCGCTCCCGGACGGCCATGACGGCGGCCCGGGTGCGGGACCGGTGACCGTTCCCTCGGCCGCTCTCCGTGTCAGTCGTGGACACGTCCGCCCTCCGCGGGCCGTCGCCCGGGCCCCGATCGGCGTCGTCGGCGTGTGTCGGCTCCGCTGTGGCCACCTGAAGGCACTCCCCCGTGTCCCGTCCTCTGATCGCGGCCGCGTCCCGCGACCGGCGACGTGCCCGATTCGCGACGCTAGCACGCAGCCCGTCCGGACAGCTCCCGGGTGGGGCTGCCCGAACGGGCTGCGTGGACGGCGGCTACGGCGTCGGGGGACGCGCGGGTCAGCCGAGGCGCGTCAGCCTGGCCGTGAAGCCCGGCTCGGCGAGGTCCTCCTGCAGGGCGACCGGGACCTTCACGGCGCCGTCCTCGCCGTCACCGACGGTCAGCGTGCCCACCTCGTCGCCGGCCTTCCCGACGGACGGGACGTCCTTGGCGGCGAGGGACAGCTTCACCTCCAGGCCGGCCCAGCCGACCGCGGTGACGTCCTCGGTGACGACGACCGGGGTGTGGCCGCCGAGCTGGTCGTCGACGTAGCCGACGACGTCGCCCTTCTTCAGGATCTTCGCCGAGGTCGGCACGTCCTGCGCGGCGAGCAGCGCGGTCTTGCTGACCGCGTTGACCAGGTCGAGGATCGACTGTGCCTTGTACTGGCCGAGGATCGCGCCGACGATGGTCACCGTCCGGCCGCCCACCTCCTTGCGGGCGGCGAAGAGCAGGTTGCCGCCGGCCGCGGTGGTGGAGCCGGTCTTGATGCCGATCGCGCCGATGGTGAAGGGCAACTGGTTGAAGTTGCTCCAGTACTTCCCCTTCGGGTCCGTCCAGCTGGCCGCGCTGGTGATGTCCACCATGGCCGGGATCCTCATGGCCGCGATGCCGAGCTTCACCTGGTCCCCGGCGGTGGAGACGGTGGTCTTGTTCAGACCGGACGGGTCGGTGTACGTCGTGTTGGTCATCCCGAGTTCCCTGGCGGTGTCGTTCATCTTCTTGACGAACGCCTCCTCGGAACCGGCGTCCCAACGGGCCAGCAGGCGCGCGATGTTGTTCGCGGAGGGGATCATGACCGCGGACAGGGCCTGCTTCTCGGTGAGGAACTCGCCGGCCTTGACGTTGTCGAGCGTGGACTCGCCCTCCTTGTGGTAGCCGGCCTCCTTCTCCGCCGTCGGGTCGATCTCGATCTTCGGGCCTTCCTCGCCCGGCTTCAGCGGGTGGTCGCGCAGGATGATGTACGCGGTCATGGTCTTGGTGACCGAGGCGATGGGCACCGGCTTCTGCTCGCCGAAGTGGTCCATCGTGCCGACGCCGTCGACGTCCATCCAGCCCTGGCCCTCGTCCGGCCAGGGCAGTTTCACCTGGTCGCCGTCGAAGGTGTAGGTCTCCTCGGCGGAGAGCGCGAGGGTGGGGGCCGGCAGCGGCCGTACGGCCTGCACGATCGCGAAGACGATCGCGAGGAGAACGACCAGCGGGGTCCAGATCTTGACCCGGCGCACCAGGGTGCGCATCGGGGTCTCCGGGGGCGGCGGAGTGTTCGTCAGCTCGGCGAGCAGGTCCAGCGGCGGCTTGGGCGGCAGCGGCTGCTGGGTGGTCCGCTCGGGGCCGATCTGCGGGACGGCGGCCGTGGCGTCCGCGGGGGCCTTGGGCGGCGCGGCCGGCTCCGCGGGCTTCGGCTTACGGGCCTCCGGGGCGTCGAGCGACTTGAGCGCGACGAACTTGCTGGTGCGCTCGGCGTCGGACTCGGGGGCGTGCGCGTCCTGCTTTTCCTTGTCCTGTCCGTCCTGCCTGCCCTGCTGGTCCTGCTGGTCCTTCTTCTTCCCGCCGCCCAGCTTGAGCATGGTGGTGGGCTGGTCGACCCGGGGCTTGGCGGCGCCGCCGACCTTGAGCATGGTGGTGGGCTGGTCCACGGGCGGCCTGTCGCCGGACTTCGGCCCGTCGTCGGCTCCGTCGGTGCCCTCGGCGTCGGCGTCGTCAGCGGCACTGTCGTCGGCGGCCGTGGCGTCGACCTCTGCGGCGTCCTCGGCGGCCTTGGCGGCCCCGGCGGGGCGGGCGGCCTTCTCGGGGCGGCCGCCGGCAGCGCCGGACGGCGTGTCGTCGCCCTCGTTGTCGGCGTCGTCATCGGCGGCTGCCCGGACAGAGTCCCGGGCGGCCCCGTCGTGCTCGGCGTCGCCGGCCTCCGCCACGTCCTCGGAGCCCTCGGTCTCCCGGGAGGCGGCGGTCTCCCGCGTCTCCTTCACCTCGCCGGCGCCGTCGGCCCTCGGAGTCGCCGGGCCCTTCTCGGCGTCTTCGGCGTCCTCGGCGTCCTCGGTGTCCGCCTCGCGCAGACGTGCTTCACCCGGTGCGCCGTCCTCGTCACCGGAGTCCTCGTCACCGGAGTCCGAGTCCCGCGAGGTTTCCCCCGCCTTCTCCGCCCCGTCGACGGCCTTCGCGTCGCCCTTCGCTCCGTCAGTCCCCCCCGCCCGGGCGGCCCTTCCCGGCTTCTCCGCCGCCCCGGCGTCCCCGGCGTCTTCGCCGTCCGTCGCCAAGTCCCGTACCGAGAGCACCCTCGTGGCCGTATCGACGCCCCCACGCCCCTCGGAGGCGCCGGACGTGCCGGAGTCCGCGGACACACCCGCCGCCCCCGCATCACCCGTCAGCGGAAGCCGCGGGTCGCGGGCCTCGCCCCTGGCCTCGGAAACCGGACCCGCGCTCCCCGACGTCGGTTGTACCGACGACTCGCGCTGCTTCGACCTGTCGGGGGACTCGCCCGCCACCGATGCCTCCTCCATGTGCCGCACGCCCCGCGCGCGGCTATCGAACCGTGAACCACGACCTGAACCGCCACCCGGACGAAGCAGCCGTGCCACGCGGCCGTACCGCTGTCCGAACCATGTACCAGTGTCCTGTGCAGGGGCCAAACCCAAGTGGAAGACGAGAACGACATACCTACCGGTTCCCTTACGAACCGGTCACGCGCTCTCGACAGACCAATGTGAGAGGGGTCACCCTGTCATTCATCCACGCGGGGAGGCATGGATGGGCAGGAGCCGCAGAACACTTCCGGAGGAGCTTCTGCTGCTGGCACTGGACCCGGCCACGGGTACCACTGCACAGCCGCAGTCGCTCGACCTCGGTCTGGCCGGAGCACAGCTAGTGGAGCTGGCGCTGGCCGGACGGATAGCCCCAGACGGGGATCGTATCGCCGTGGTGGTGCCACGGCCGACAGGAGATCCGACTCTGGACTGCGCGTTGGAGTTGCTGCGAAGGCGCGGCGCTCCGGTACGGGCCGTCCACTGGATCGGCGGACCCCGCCTCGGGCTCCGCCAGACCTACCTCTCGCATCTGGAGCGGTGCGGCATGGTCGCCGCCGTGCCCGGCCAGATGTGCGGGGTACTGCCGACGACTCGTTACCAGGCGACGGACACCGCCATCAGCCGGGAGATCAGGGCCCGGCTGGACTCCGCGATCCGCACCGGCGTGCCGCCGGACCCGCGGACGGCGGCGCTCGCCGCGCTGGCGCACGCGGTCGGTCTGGGCAAGCACCTGTACCCGGGCAACGAGGGACGGTCCTCGCGGTCCCGGCTCAGGGACCTGATCCGGCACGACCCCATGGGCGGACTCGTGGCGCACGCCGTGATGGACGTCCAGAACGGCGTGGCGGCCCAGCCGCGCCGCGGTCCGGGGCCGGCCGGCCGCCAGACCGGTGCGCGGGCCAAGTCCGCCGCGGAACCGGCCCGAGGCGTCCCCCTGCAGCCACGACGCGGCTCCATGGCCGGCCGTGCGGTAGTGCACTGAGCCGTGGGGCGCGCCGGTGCCGGGACGGCAGGGGGTCCCCTGCCGTCCCGGCACCGGCCGAAAGCACCCCGAAGGCGAACGAGCCGTCAATCAGCCTGCATATCTGGGATTTTCCAGCGGTAAGAAGCACCTTGGTGGCAGTCTGCTCAACAGCAGATACGCAAAGTAGAGGCATGCGGCCGGAGGTGCACGTCCCGTGGCGTCCAATGTCAATCCCACTGTCAGGCGGCGCCGATTGGGCCAGGAGCTGCGCAGACTTCGCGAACTCAAGGGCATGACGGCCGAAGAGGTGGCCGAGAGACTGCTGGTGTCGCAGTCGAAGATCAGCCGTCTGGAGAACGGCCGGCGCAGTATCAGCCAGCGCGACGTGCGCGATCTGTGCGGGGTCTACGAGGTGGAGGACCACCGGGTCGTCGAGTCGCTGATGCAGATGGCCAAGGACTCTCGTCAGCAGGGCTGGTGGCACTCCTTCGGCGACATCCCCTACAGCGTCTACATCGGCCTGGAGACGGACGCGGCGAGCCTGAGGATCTACGACCCGCAGGTCGTCCCCGGACTGCTGCAGACCCGCCCGTACGCGGAGGCGCTGATCGCCGGCGCCCTGCCGGAGACCGCGCCCGCCGACATCGACAAGCGCGTCCAGGTGCGGATGCGCCGGCAGGAACGAATCTCCGCCGCCGAGAACCCGTTGCGCCTGTGGACGGTCCTGGACGAGGCCGCGCTGCGCCGGGTGGTCGGCGACCGGTCCCTGATGCGGGAGCAGTTGGAGCACCTGGTCGAGCAGTCCCGGCTGCCGCACGTGACCGTGCAGGTCATCCCCTTCGAGATGGGCGCCCATCCGGGTCTCAACGGCCAGTACGCCATTCTGGAGTTCCCGGACGCGGCGGATTCCAGCGTCGTCTACATCGAGGGCGTCACCAGCGACCTGTACCTGGAGAAGGCGAACGAGGTGCAGAAGTACAGCGTGATGTACGAGCACTTGCGGGCGCAGGCGCTGAACGTGGAGCAGTCGCGGCAGTTCATCGCCAAAATCGCGAAGGACTATGAAAACTGAACACCTCCGAGGGAAAGCTGCCGCACTCTACACTTCACCGCACCAAGGCGGAAGTCCCGCCGGAATATGCCATCCGTAAGGGTGAATAGCGGCTTCGGATGACGAGAGTGGCGAGTAGCGTCGATCACGCCATCGAGCAAGAACGTTGGCGCAAACCACTCCACTGGCAATCCGGAGCAGAAATGGCAATTCGTCAGGGCGCCGTCCAGACGTGGACCAAGTCCTCGTACTCCACGGGCAACGGCGCATGCGTCGAGGTCAAGTCACCGGTGGTCGCGGCCATGGCGGTCCGGGACTCCAAGGTCCCCGGGGGCCCGGTGCTGGGCTTCCCCGCCGACGCGTGGAACACCTTCGTGGCGTCGATCAAGGCATAGGGGCCGGGACCCGAGGTCGACAGCCGAGACAAGCATCCTCTCGAGAGCCCCCTCGACCAGCCCGCCGTCCTTGCCGAGGGGGCTCCGCTTGTACCCGGACACTCCGGCGCCCGGCACGACCTCCGTTCATCCATCTGAACCAAGGTCAGCGAACAGAACATCTTTGCCCTCCCTTGACCCTACGTTCGCTTGTCGTGCTCGCATCATCACGCCCACGATGAGCGGGCACTTCGCGGTCTTCCTCGCCCCTGCTCCGCTCAGGCGAAGTGCCCACCAGCTGAGCGGGGTTCACAAGGCGGACCCCGGGAGGGGGCACATGAACAGTCTCGACTGGACCGTGCTCATCGGGTACTTCGGCGTGATGGTGGCGATCGGCGTCTGGTCGCACCGGCACGTGGGCGACGTGGGCGACTTCTTCACGGCCGGCGGCAAGATGCCCTGGTGGCTGTCCGGCATCTCGCACCACATGTCGGGTTACAGCGCGGTGATGTTCACCGGCTACGCGGGCATCGCCTACACCTACGGCGTCACCTCCTTCATCACCTGGTCCTTCCCCATCGCGCTCGGCATCGCCGTCGGTTCGAAGCTGTTCGCCCCGCGGATCAACCGGCTGCGCTCCAGGCTCCACGTGGCCTCGCCGCTGGAGTACCTGAAGAACCGCTACAACCTCCCCACCCAGCAGGCGCTCGCCTGGTCGGGCATGCTGCTGAAGATCGTCGACGTCGGCGCCAAGTGGGCCGCGATCGCCACGCTGCTGTCCGTCTTCACCGGGGTGACCCTGACCCAGGGCATCGTCATCACCGGCACGATCACGGCGGTGTACTGCACGATCGGCGGCCTGTGGGCGGACGCGCTGACCGAACTCGGCCAGTTCGTCATCCAGTTGCTCGCCGGCCTGACGATGTTCGTGGCGGTGCTCCTGAAGCTGGACGACAAGGGCATCGGCTTCTTCGGCGCCTGGAGCGAACCGGCCCTGCACGGCCACGGCAAGCCGCTGGTCGGCCCGTACGGCACGGTCTTCCTGCTCGCCTTCCTGTTCATCAAACTCTTCGAGTACAACGGCGGCATGCTCAACCAGGCCCAGCGCTACATGGCCACGAGCAGCGCCCGCGAGGCCGAGCGCTCGGCGCGGCTCTCGGCGGTGCTGTGGCTGGTCTGGCCCGTCGTCCTCTTCTTCCCGATGTGGATGTCCCCGCTCCTGGTCGACGCGCGGAAGCCGGACGGCTCCGACTCCTACGCCCTGATGACCGAGCAGCTGCTCCCGCACGGACTGCTGGGCCTGGTCGTCGTCGGGTTCTTCTCGCACACGATGGCCATGTGCTCCTCCGACGCGAACGCGATCGCCGCCGTCTTCACCCGGGACGTGGCCCCGGTGCTGTCGCGGCGGGCACGGGCGTGGGGCCGGCGGTCGGGCCTCGTCGCGGCCCGGGTGACCACGGTCGTCTTCCTCGGCCTGTCGATGGCGGTGGCGACGCAGGTCAACTCGCCCGCCTTCAAGGACATCATCACGGTCGTCATCAAGTGGGTCGCCGGTCTCATGGGCCCGATCGCCATCCCGATGATGCTCGGCCTGCTCCGCCCGTTCCGCCGCTCCGGCCCCACGGCGGCGCTCACCAGCTGGGCGGCCGGTCTGCTCGCCTTCTGGCTGGTGAACTACCCCGTCAACTGGAACGTCGACGGCGGCGTACCGCTGCAGTACCAGGTGTCGGCGCCGCTCGCGGTCTCCCTGGTCCTCTACGTCGTCATCGGCCACCTCAAGCCGGAGGACACCCCGGAACGGCTCGCGATCATCGAGCGGGTCAACACGGACGGGGACGGAAGCGGCGATTCCGCGGCGGCGGCAGCGGTCCCGGCCCCGGCGGGCGCGGGCGACGACGTGGCGGGGAAGCAGCCGTCGTGACGGCGCGGGTCCCGGGCGGTCAGGAGCCGGGCGGTCAGGCCCCGCGCGGATAGCGCGCCAGCCACGCCGGGGACGACCCGGTGGGCCCGTGCAGCGCGGGTCCCTGGGTCATCTCCAACGCGAAGTCGTCCGCCAGGACCAGCAGAGTGGGACGGCCCTCCAGCTCGGCCAGCCAGGCCGGCGGGAGGGCCGTCTCGCCGTACAGGGCCCCGAGCAGCCCGCCGGTGAGGGCACCGGCCGCGCCCGAGGGCCCGCTCTGGTTCACGGCCAGGCACAGCCCGTGCCGTACGTCCTCGCCGGCGAGCGCGCAGTACACGGACACGGCGAGCACCCCCTCCGCCGTCCCCTCCCCCGCCAGCTCCTCCACCCGCGCCGGGGTGGGCATGCCCTGCCCCACGGCGCCCAGCGCCTGGTGCAGGGCGTCCGACACCGGCTGGTGACCGGGCCGTACGGCGAGCAGCGCCAGCGCCTGCCGCACGGCCGCGTCGAGGCCGTCGCCGCGGGCGAGGGAGTGCACGATCACGGCGTACGCGCCGGCGGCGAGACAGGCGGTGGGGTGCCCGTGGGTCTGCGCCGCGCACTCGACGGCGAGCTGTACGACGAGCTGCGGCTCCCATCCGACGAGAAGTCCGAAGGGAGCCGACCGGACGGCCGCCTCCGGCCCGGCCTCGGCGGGGTTCTTCGGCGCGTCGAGGGTGCCCATGGTGTCGTCCCCGAATCCGATGAGGAGCGCGCGGGCGGGGTCCCGGCGGGCGTACAGCCACTCCTCCCGCGCCAGCCACCCGTCGTCCTTGCGCCGCTCGTCGGGCCCCCAGTCCCGCTGCGTGGCGGCCCACCGCAGGTACGCCCGGTGCAGATCGGTGGGCGGATGCCAGACCCCGGTGTCGCGCCGCACCTGCGCCCGGATCAGTCCGTCGACGGAGAAGAGCGTGAGCTGCGTGAAGTGGGTGACGGCACCGCGCCGCCCGTAGGCGGGCGCGAGATCCACGATCCCCTCGCCCCCGTGGGCCTCCCGTATCCCCCCGAGGCCGAGCCGGTCCACCGGCGCCCCGAGCGCGTCCCCCACGGCCACCCCGAGCAGCGTCCCGCGCACCCGGCTGCGGAAGTCCTGCTGCTCGGCACGCCCCCAGACGGCACCGGACGTCGTACCCACCCAGACCTCCCCGCGGCACCGTCCGTACGTACGACAGCTCGCCACTGTAATCGAACAGGAACGGTCTGTTCAGGGAGCGATCGAAAGAGGACGGCCGAAAGGAGACAGTCGAAAGGGGACGGCCGGTGGCACTACTCGACGACCACCACCCGCGTCCCCTTCGCGCCGAACGTCCACAGGGCGGTCCCGTCGTCCTTGCCCATGCGGATGCCGCCCGTCCTGGTGTCGGAGGCGGCGGGTGGGGGCGAGGAGCCGTCGACGGCGTTGCTGAAGGCGATGAAGACGCCCGACTTGCCCGCGAAGTACATGATGTGCTCGATCTGCACGCCGTCCGAGCCGGTCGTCGCGGGGACGCGCTGGGAGATCGCGTAGGAGTCGGGGTCCGGGCTCACCGTGCCCGGCCAGACCGGGAAGGTACGGGTGGGCTTGTCGCTCTCGTCGACCAGCCACACCCGCTTCTGGGCGAGGGCGTAGACGATCCGGCGGCCCGTCCCCGAGTCGGCCGGGACCGCCGGCGGGGCCGGGGGTTTCGGGGTGGCGGAGGGCCGGGCGCTCACCGAGGGCGCGGACCGGGGGTGGGCGACCGGGGCCGTGGGGTGCGGGCCCCGGTCGGCCTGTACGGCGAGCACGACGACCGCGGCGACCGCTCCGGCGGTCAGTCCGCCGACCCAGGCCCACGAAGGTATTCGGGCAGGCATGGGCACGCATCTCCTCGGCTACTACTCGGTCCCTCGGGCGGGGGCTGGATCATCGTACTGCGGGCGGTGCGAGCGACCGCTCGCACGGTTCGGTCCGGTACCGGCTCAGTCCAGTACCGGCAGCAGGTCCGGCAGATGACCGTCCGAGGCCGCCGCCGCCCGCCGCCGTTCCTCCGGGACCTCGCCGTAGACCGTGGTGCGGGGCCTGGCCGGGCGGCCGGCCGCCTCCGCCACCGCGATCAGCTCCTTGACCGACTTGTAGGAGCCGTAGGAGGAGCCCGCCATGCGGGAGATGGTCTCCTCCATGAGCGTGCCGCCGAGGTCGTTGGCGCCGGAGCGGAGCATTTCCGCCGCACCCTCCGCGCCCAGTTTGACCCAACTGGTCTGGATGTTGGGGATGTGCGGGTGCAGCAGGAGGCGGGCCATCGCCGTGACCGCCCTGTTGTCCCGCGTCGTGGGGCCGGGGCGGGCGATGCCGGCCAGGTAGACCGGGGCGTTGGTGTGGATGAAGGGGAGGGTGACGAACTCCGTGAATCCGCCGGTCCGCTGCTGGACGCGGGCCAGGGTGCGCAGGTGGCCGAGCCAGTGNGGCTGGTCGACGTGGCCGTACATCATCGTCGAGCTGGAGCGGATGCCCAGCTCGTGCGCGGTGGTCACGACCTCGATCCAGGTGGCCGTGGGCAGCTTGCCCTTGGTCAGGACCCAGCGGACCTCGTCGTCGAGGATCTCGGCGGCCGTACCGGGGATGGAGTCCAGGCCGGCCTCCTTCGCGGCCGTCAGCCACTCGCGGACGGACAGGTTGGTGCGGGCCGCGCCGTTGACCACCTCCATCGGGGAGAAGGCGTGCACGTGCATCCCCGGGACGCGCTCCTTCACCGCGCGGGCGATGTCGAAGTACGCCGTGCCGGGCAGGTCCGGGTGGATGCCGCCCTGCATGCAGACCTCCACCGCGCCCACGTCCCAGGCCTGTTGGGCGCGGTCGGCCACCTGCGCCAGCGACAGCGTGTACGCGTCGGCGTCCGTGCGGCGCTGGGCGAAGGCGCAGAAACGGCAGCCGGTGTAGCAGACGTTGGTGAAGTTGATGTTCCGGGTGACGATGTACGTGACGTCGTCGCCGACGGCCGACCTGCGGACGTCGTCCGCGACCCCGCACAGCGCGTCCAGCGCCGGGCCGTCGGCGTGCAGCAGCGCCAGGGCCTCGGTGTCGGTCAGCTTCGTCGGGTCGTCGGCGGCCGTGCGCAGGGCGGCCCGTACGTCGGTGTCGATGCGCTCGGGGGCCATGCCGGGGGCGGCCGCCTCGCGCAGCGCTTCCCAGTCGCCGTAGACCTCGTCGAAGTCGTCGCGGCGGTCGGTGGTGCGGCCGGCGGTGTCGATGGTGCGGTGCAGGTCGGTGCGGCCGGTGGCGGTGAAGGCCTCGTCCGGTTCCTGCCAGGGCCGGCCCTCGACGGTCGCGTCCTCGCGGGCGAGGCCCGTGGCGGGGTCGGCCAGGGCGGTCACGTGCGGGAGCAGACGGGGGTCCAGCCAGGGCTCGCCGCGCGTGACGAACTCCGGGTAGACGCAGAGCCGTTCGCGCAGCTCGAAGCCGGCCGCCCGGGACTTCTCGGCGAGCCGGTCGATCTGCGGCCAGGGGCGCTCGGGGTTGACGTGGTCGATGGTGAGCGGGGAGACGCCGCCCCAGTCGTCGATGCCGGCGCCGATGAGCCGTTCGTACGCGGAGTCGACCAGGTTGGGCGGGGCCTGCAGACAGGCGGACGGGCCCATGATGTGCCGGGCGACCGCCACCGTGGCGACGAGCTCGTCCAGTTCGGCGTCCGGTGTGCCGCGCATGGCCGTGTCCGGCTTGGCGCGGAAGTTCTGGATGATCAGCTCCTGGATGCCGTGGTGGGCGCGGGAGACCCTCCGCAGCGCGAACAGGGACTCCGCGCGCTCCTCGTACGTCTCGCCGATGCCGATCAGGATCCCGGAGGTGAAGGGCACGGAGGAGCGGCCGGCGTCCTCCAGCACCCGCAGCCGTACGGCCGGTTCCTTGTCCGGGGAGCCGTGGTGCGGGCCGCCCGGCTCGGACCACAGGCGCGTCGCCGTGGTCTCCAGCATCATGCCCATGGAGGGGGCCACGGGCTTCAGGCGCTGGAAGTCGGTCCAGGTCATGACGCCCGGGTTGAGGTGCGGCAGCAGGCCGGTCTCCTCCAGGATCCGGATGGAGACGGCGCGGACGTAGGCGATCGTGTCGTCGTAGCCGTGCGCGTCCAGCCACTCGCGCGCTTCCGGCCAGCGGTCCTCCGGCTTGTCGCCGAGGGTGATCAGGGCTTCCTTGCAGCCGAGCGCGGCGCCCTTGCGGGCGATGTCCAGCACCTCGTCGGGCGACATGAACATCCCGTGACCGGCGCGGCGCAGCCTGCCGGGCACGGTGACGAACGTGCAGTAGTGGCACTTGTCCCGGCACAGCCGGGTCAGCGGGACGAAGACGCTCCTGGAGTACGTGATGACACCGGGCCGCCCGGCGGCCTCGAGTCCCGCGTCCCGCACCCGGGCGGCGGAGGCGGCCAGGTCCCGGAGGTGCTCGCCACGGGCCCGCAGCAGCACCGCCGCCTCGGCGACATCGAGGGCGACGCCGTCCCGGGCACGCTTGAGGGCGCGACGCATGGAGTTCTCGGTGGGGCCGGTTCCGGAAGCCGCGGAAGTCGTCATCCTTCGAGCATACGGTCGCGGTGATCAGGGCAAACAGGCGTTCCCGGTCTCCGGGCGCGCCGGGTGCGGTCGCGGCGCCTACGGTGGGAGGCGTGACCTCCGCGAGCGGCGCCGGGGCCGCGGACGGCGGCCGGGAGACCCGGACGATCCGCGCCTCGCCCGCCTGCCCGTACCGGCCGGTCGGCACTCACCTGTCCGCACGCCGTGGGCGTCCGGCCTCCGCCAGAGCCGCCGTCGCCGCGTAGTACCCGCACATCCCGTGCACCGAGGGACCGGGCGGAGTCGCCGAGGAGCACAGCCAGGTGCCGGGAAGCGGTGTCCGGTACGGGTTCCACCGGGGCACGGGACGGGCGAGCGTCTGCCGCAGAGTCATCGCTCCGCAGCCGATGTCCCCGCCCACGTAGTTGGCGTTGTACGCACCCAACTCCGCCGCGGACACACCACGTTCCGCGAGCACGGTGTCGGTGAAGCCCGGGGCGTGCGTCTCGACGGCGGCGCGGATCACCGCCAGGGGGTCACGGGTGTCGTCGTGGGGCACGTGTGCGTAGGCCCATACCGGTCTGCGCCCCCGGACGGCCCTCGAGGGGTCCGCCGCCGCCGGATCGACCAGGATGACGTAAGGACGCTCGGCTCTGCGTCCCTTGGCGGTCGCCCTCTCGGCAATGGCGAGCTCCGAGGCGGTGCCGTGCTCGCCCCCCAGGTGGACCGTGGTGGCGGCGGAGAGACGCCGGTCGGTCCAAGGGATGGATCCCTCGATGAGGAAATCCGCCTTCGCGGCACCCGGGCCGTACCGGTAGCGGGTCAGCAGGCGGAGGTAGCCTCGGGGCAGGGGAGCGATCCGGGCCAGCTCACGGGGCGAAATGTCCAGCATCGTGATGCGCCGTGCGGGCAACTCCCGCAGGTCGTTCACTCTGACGCCCGTGTGGATCCGGCCTCCGAGTGCCTCCAAGTGGGCGACCATGACGGCGGCGACGGCCCCGGAACCGCCTTCTGGCACGGGCCAGCCGGTCGTGTGGGCCAGGTGTCCCAGCAGGAGGGCAACCGCCGCGGTCGCCAGTGAGGGGATCGGGCCGACGCCGTGAGCGGCCACACCCGTGAGGAGGGCCCGGGCCGCCTCGGTGCGCAGTCCGCCGCCCGCGCGCAGGGCCGGCGCCGTCAGCCGGGAGGCCAGCACGGGCAGGGCACGTGAGAACGGCAGGGTGCGCTGAGCGGACAGCATCAGGTCCACCACGGCCCCGGAACGCTCGGCCAGCGGGAGCATCAGGTGACGCCAGCGGCGTCCGTCGCGCCCCAACTCCGCGCAGGTCGTCTCGAGGTCGTGCCAGGCGATGGCGGCCCGTCCGCCTTTGAGGGGATGGGCGTACGCGGCGGGAGAACGCAGTAGCCGGACACCGTGCGCTTCCAGATCCAGCGTTTTCATGAACGGGGAGACCGGAGCCATGGGGTGTACCGCCGCGCAGATGTCGTGCACCACCTCCGAGTCGAAGAGCGGTTCCGTGCGCAGTCCTCCGCCGACGCGTTCATGTGCCTCGAACACCTCCACCGTGAGGCCCGCGCGTGCGAGGGTGAGCGCGGCGGCAAGTCCGTTCGGCCCGGATCCGACTACGACGGCATCGGTCATGAGGAGTCCTCTCGGGCGGGTCCGGTGCCACGACCGTCCGTCGTCGACGTCCGTCGTCCCGGCGCATGCGGAACGTTCTGTACGGGTCAGTGGAGGGCCAGCCAGCCGACGCCTGCCGCGCCGGTGAGACAGGCGGCGGCGATCGCGGCCGTCCGGCGCCGGCGCAGCGCGTATCCGAGCAACAGGGCCGTGAGCAGTACGGCGGCCGTGCCGATCACTGCCCGCAAGGGCCCCTGGCTGTAGCCGAACTCGTCGACGTGCCGGGCGAGCCAGAAGAACCAGACGAATCTCATGACGCTCTCTTCGTGACGGTGGACGCCCGGACGTGGGACGGAAGCAGTCGGAGTAGGCGGTCAGTTGTCGCGGGCCGGCGGGACGGCGGCCTCGAGGATCCGTTTCGCAAGACGATCGGTACGGGCCGGGCGGCCCAGGCGGTGGAGCAGGATCCAACGGCCGTCGTCGTGCACCGCGGCCACTACGGACGAACCGCGGGTGGCGCCGTTGTGCCACAGGACGGACGGGCCTCGCCGCCAGGTGGGGGCAGGAGGGCCGAGTCTGCGGTCGACGAGCAGGGCGACCAGTACGTCCGCCATGGTCCGGCAGGTCGACCACAGGCCACCGGCCGGCAGGATCGGTCCGGTCAGCGTCCACAGGCGCGGCCGGCCGAACAGGTCCCTCGGTACGAGCCGCCTGTCGTCCGGGGGAACCGCCGT
The DNA here is from genome assembly GCF_001906585.1 of Streptomyces kebangsaanensis. Taxonomy (GTDB): domain Bacteria; phylum Actinomycetota; class Actinomycetes; order Streptomycetales; family Streptomycetaceae; genus Streptomyces; species Streptomyces kebangsaanensis. The sequence goes on from NZ_JUJA01000117.1 coordinate 19,242, forward strand.
CACCGCGCCCGCTTCCAGCCCCAGGGGCTGCAGGACGTACTCGTCCACCAGGCGCTGGTAGGGCAGCCCCGTGGCGGTGGTGAGAGCACGCCCGAGGACGGCGTAACCAAGATTGGAGTACAGCTCCTCCCCGAGCCGGTCCGCGGTCGAGCGGTCGAGGTCGCGCAGTGACTCCCGCAGGACCTGCTCGGTGAAGTGCGCGTACGGGTCGCCGGAGGAGCCGGGCATCCCGGTGGGCAGGCGGGGCAGGCCCGAGGTGTGCTCGGCGAGGTGGCGGAGGGTGATGCCGGTCCCTCGGGGCACGTCGCCCAGGTATTCCTCCAGCGGTGCGTCGGCCTCGACAGTTCCTGCCCGGGCCAGTCGGGTCAGGACGGTTCCGGTGAACACCTTGGTGAGGGAACCGATCTCGACGAACCGGTCCGTGTCATGGCCGTGGGCGGCCCGGTCCTGGATGCCGGGACCGCCCAGCAGGCAGATGGGTGTCCGCACGTCGGGTCTCTCCTGTCAGACGAGTTCGGGTTGGGACGGCTCGGCCCCGCCCTGGGCACCGGCACGGGTGCCGGGTGCCGTGTCCTCCTGCCTGGTGGTCCTTCGTGGCCGGGGGCGGCAGCGCGTACGGAGCCGGGTGAGAGCAGAGTCCAGGGCGTCGGAGAGGAATACGAGATCGCAGGCGATCATCGTCAGCGCGAAGCCCGTCAGCCCCATGAAGAACGCGATCGACAGATGGAAGCCGATCGACGCTGCGGCGGCCCATGGGCGCAGGGCCGGGACGAGGACTCCCAGGGGGAAGTACACCAGGAACGCGACCGTCCCGTAGGTCCCGAGGACGACCAGGAAGTCGTTCTCGTACACCAGGTGCGACCAGCCGGGCAGTTCGAACTCGGCCACTCGCATCACGTAGAAAAGGGCCGTGCCGTCCTGCCACTCCTCGCCCATGACCTTGTAGAGGCCGGAGACGACGTAGACGAGACAGATCTGCGTCGCGACCATCAGAACGCCCAGGTTGTGGAAGGGCACGGACAGCGCCCGCAGTCGGCCGGGCACCCGCCCGGCGACACGGTCCGCTAGACCGGTGGGCAGAGCGAACCGGTCGTAGCACCGCGTCAGCAGCAGGAACGGGATGACTATGTAGGCCAGGTTGTCGCCACCGTCCAGGAGTCCGGGCTGCCGCTGGTAGACGGACCACAGCAGGGCCCAGTGCAGCGCGAGGCCCGGCCGGCCGCCGATGCCGAGCGTGACAGCCAGCGCGGCGGCCATCCCAGCGTGGTGGACGAACTGGAACCAGAGCGGGGAAGGGGACAGCGCGTAGAAGCTGAATCCGGACAGTTGCTGCTGGAACTCGTCGTGGGGCAGCAGTCCGTCGGGGCCGAACAGGTAGTTCCGCTCCTGGTACTGACTCACGTAGTACATGAGGCCGACGAAGCCGAGGAGCACACGGGTTCCGGAGACGCCCGTGACGGCCACCGCGTGCAGGGACCAGTGATCCAGTCGGGCACCGGGTCTCTTCATCGCAGATCCCTGGTGTCGGCCCAGGCGAAGTCCTTCACCATCACCTTTCCTTCGGCTGACGGCGAATTCCGCTCGGACCACGGCGGCAGCGTCTCCACATACATGCGGACCTGCACCTTCGTCACCTTGCCGTCGCACACGGTCGGCATCTGGTCGTATGCGTAACGGGAGAGGGACTTCACCGCCTCGGCTTCGGTGGCCTTCTCATGGGGAAGCGGAGGCAGGACGGTTTTCTTGTCGTTGGCCTGCCGGATCCGCAAACGCCTCAGGACCTCCTCGCTGTTGGTGATCTCCTGAATCTGAGCGGAGACGACGCGCACTTCCCGCGACGGAAAGAACCGGGAACTCCGCACCTTTTCCAGGCCTCGAGCCGAGACGTCGTAATATTCGGACACCGATCCATCCGCGCAGGTGGCCCTGGCCAGAATCCCGCGATTGTCGGAAACGGGGGTGGGGGCAAAAAGCTGCCAGTTCTGCGAGAAGTACGGATCGAGGTAGTGGGCCACCCGGTTCCCGTACACGAGTTTTGCCGGGCTGAGCGGCGCCTGGGACAGGGCGGCCATAGTCATGTGAGCGCCCAGGAGGGCGCCGCCGACAAGCAGCGCCGCCCTCCTGGTGGTGCGGTACGTCTTCGCCACGCGCTGATTACCGGTCGAAGACGGAGTCGGCCGTGACCCCCTGCGGCAGGTCGGCGGGCGCGGCGAAGAGGCTGCCGTGCGACAACATGTTGTCGGCGTTGCTCTTCGCCACCACAGCCGCGCCCTTGCCGACGGCGGTGGCCTTGTTCGCCGCCCTGGCGGCCGCCTTGCCGGCGGACGTGGCGGCCTTGGCGGCGAGAGAACCGAGGGCCTGCGGCGCATCGTCCTGCGACGGAGCCTCAGTGGTGACAGGCGCGGCCGGCTGGGCCGGGGCAGCCTGAGCACTGCCCTGGGCCGCGACGAAGAGCGCGACACCGGCGGTGGCGGCACCGGCGGCCGTGGCAATCTTCTTGATGTTCATAGGGATTTCCTCCCCCGTGATCGATGGTCCACGTGCGGACGTGGTCATGCGTCCGGTGCGGATTTCCGCACTCGAAAACACGAATGCCGAACCGCACTTTCGATCCTGGCAGCTCGAAGCTCGATCCTCCATTGCCTGTAGAGGCATTGCCTCAGGAGGCAACATCCTCCCCGGCCAGGGCTTCGTACTGATGAAACGCAACCAATCCGGCCTCGAACCTGGACACGACACCCAGCTTGCGTACAATGCTGGTGATGTGAGCCCGAACCGTGCGCTCAGCGATTCCCAGCCGACGGGCAAGAACGCGGTTCGACTCGCCCCTCGCCATGTTTCGCAGAACTTCACGTTCCCGGACGGTCAGCCGAGCCAGCGTTGCCGCGCCCACGGAAACAGCAAACGGTCGCTCCGTAGCCAAAGCGAGATCTCCCCTGTCTACCTTTTCCTGTCGGTCCGAACAAATCGACACAACAGGACGGATGGAATCAACCTCCGCAATGCAGCGCTGGTCGGACGCCGGGCCGGAGGTCATCCCATCTCGATTCTTTGCGCAAAGCCTACGAGAGTCGGCAAAAAGAAACCACGGAAAGTGAGCTGAGTCACAGGAGGGTCGCCTGAAGGGAGCCGCCTCCGCGCTTACGTTGGGAGTGTGGGTTTCGCTTCCGCAGCAGACCATGACGGCCGGGAGACGAAGACGGTGCACGGCACCCTGCCGCCGGGCTCCCCCGATTTCGTGTACGTCCCCGTCGAAGTCCCCTCCGGTGTACGGGAGATCAGGGTCGCGTACGCCTACGACAGGCCGTCCGTCCCGGCCGGCACCCCCGGCAACGCGCTCGACCTCGGCGTCTTCGACGAGCGCGGCACCGAGCTGGGCGGCCGGGGCTTCCGCGGCTGGTCGGGCGGGGCGCGGTCGGAGTTCTTCCTCCGTGCGGACGACGCCACGCCGGGGTACGTTCCGGGGCCGGTCGGCCCGGGGACCTGGTACGTCGCGCTCGGCCCGTACACGGTGGCCCCGCAGGGCCTGTCGTACGAGCTCACGGTCACGCTGACGTACGGGGCGCCGGGGACGGCCGTACCGCCGGTGTACCCGCCGCGGCGGGCGGAGGGGCGCGGCCGGGACTGGTACCGGGGCGACTGCCACCTCCACTCCTGGCACTCCGACGGCCGCCGCACCCCCGCCGGGATCGTGGCGGGGGCCAGGGCGGCCGGGCTGGACTTCATCAACAGCTCCGAGCACAACACCCACGCCTCGCACGCCCATTGGGCGGACCTGGCCGGCGACGACCTGCTGGTCGTGCTGGGCGAGGAGGTCACGACCAGGAACGGCCACGTCCTGGCCGTGGGGACCGAGCCCGGCACCTTCGTCGACTGGCGCTACCGGGCGCGCGAGAACCGCTGGGCCGGGTTCGCCCGGGACATCCGCCGGGCCGGCGGGCTGGTCGTGCCGGCCCATCCGCACGCCACCTGTGTCGGCTGCGGCTGGAAGTTCGGCTTCGCCGAGGCGGACGCCGTGGAGGTCTGGAACGGCCCCTTCACCCCGGACGACGAGGTGGCGCTGGCCGAGTGGGACAACACGCTGGTGGCATCGGTGCGGGAAGGCCGCGGCGGGTGGCTGCCGGCGATGGGCAACAGCGACGCCCACCGGCCGCCGGACGCGGTGGGCATGCCCCAGACGGTCGTCCTGGCCGACGACCTGACCCGCGAGGCGGTCCTGGCGGGCATCCGCGCGGGCCGCTCCTACGTGGCCGAGTCGCGGAAGGTGTCGCTGAGGTTCACCGCCACCGGCGGCCGGGGCGAGCGGGCGGGCATCGGCGAGCGGCTGCGCGTGGACCGGGACACCCCCGTGACCGTCCGCCTGGAGGCCTCCGGCGTCCCGCGCTGCACGGTCCGCTTCGTGACCGACCAGGGCGCGGTGCTGACCGGCGCTCCGCTGCCGGTCTCCGGATCGGGGGTCGTGGAGTGGCGTACGACGGCGGCCCGCGCGGCCTACGTACGGGCCGAGGTGCGCCACGAGACGGCGGCGGGCCCCGTGCCGGGGGTGATGGCGGCGTTCACGAACCCGGTCTTCCTGGGGGCGGACCGGGCCGGCCCGGTGTGCGAAGAGGATGTGTGGACCCTGTGACACGGGGCGCGACGGCCTGTGATCACCGTCTCCGGGAGCTGACGCATCTGCCGTGAACAAGGCAAACTGGCCTCTCGGTTGAGACGGTTCGGCAGGGGCCAGGGGGCAGCGATGGACGGTGTGCCGCGAGTACCGGAGCAGCGGAGTCCCGAGCAATCGGCGACGCTGCGCTTCGGCGTACTCGGACCGGTGCGCGCCTGGCGCGGGGAGGAGCCGCTGGCCACCGGATCCCCGCAGCAACGCGCCCTGCTGGCCGCGCTGTTGCTGCGCGAGGGCCGTACCGCGACCGCGGCCGAGCTGATCGACGCCCTGTGGGGCGAGGAGCCGCCGTCGCAGGCGCTGGCGGCGGTACGGACGTACGCCTCCCGGCTGCGGAAGGTCCTGGACGCCGGGGTGCTGGTCAGCGAGTCCGGCGGGTACGCCGTGCGGGGGCTGGGCGAGGGCGCGCTGGACCTGGCCGTGGCGCAGGAGTGGGCGGCCCGGGCCGAGAAGGCCCGGACGGCCGGGGACCTGTGCCGTGCGCGGGAGGTGCTGGGGCGGGCGCTCGCCCTGTGGGACGGGGAGGCGCTGGCCGGGGTACCGGGCCCGTACGCGGAGGCGCAGCGCGTCCGCCTGGAGGAGTGGCGGCTCCAACTCCTCGAAACCCGGCTGGACATGGACCTCGAACAGGGCTGCCACGCGGAGGCGGTCTCGGAGCTGACGGCGCTGACGGCGGCGCACCCTCTGCGCGAACGCCTGCGCGAGCTGCTGATGCTGGCGCTGTACCGCAGCGGCCGGCAGGCCGAGGCGCTGGCGGTGTACGCCGACACCAGACGCCTGCTGGCGGACGAGCTGGGCGTGGACCCCCGTCCCGAGCTGCGCGAACTGCAGCAGCGCATCCTCCGGGCCGATCCGGCCCTCGCCGAACCGTCCTCCCCGGCGGCCGAACCGGCGGCGGCTCCCGTCCGCCCCGCCCAACTCCCGGCGACCGTACCCGACTTCACGGGACGGTCCTCCTTCGTGACCGAGCTGGGCGAGGTGCTGTCCTCCGCCGAGGGCCGGGTGATGGCCGTCTCGGCGGTGGCCGGGATCGGCGGCGTGGGCAAGACGACGCTGGCCGTCCACGTGGCCCACCGGGCACGGGCCGCCTTCCCGGACGGCCAGCTGTACGTCGACCTGCAGGGCACCGGGCCGAGGGCGGCCGAGCCGGAGACGGTCCTCGGCTCCTTCCTCCGCGCCCTGGGCACGCCGGACGCGGCCGTCCCCGAGTCGCTGGAGGACCGGGCGGCGCTGTACCGCTCGGTCCTGGACGGCCGCCGGGTCCTGGTCCTGCTGGACAACGCGCGGGACGCGGCCCAGGTGAGGCCGTTGCTGCCGGGCACGGAGGGCTGCGCGGCGCTGGTGACGTCCCGGGTGCGGATGGTGGACCTGGCGGGCGCGCACCTGGTGGACCTGGACGTGATGAGCCCGGAGGAGGCCCTGCAGCTCTTCACGAGGATCGTGGGCGAGGAGCGGGTCGCCTCGGAACGCGAGGCGGCCCTGGACGTGGTGGCCGCCTGCGGCTTCCTCCCCCTGGCCATCCGCATCGCGGCGTCCCGGCTGGCCGCCNCCCGCCGTACGTGGACGGTCTCGGTCCTGGCGGCGAAACTCGCGGACGAGCGGCGGCGGCTGGACGAGCTCCAGGCGGGCGACCTGGCGGTCAAGGCCACCTTCGAACTGGGCTACGGCCAGCTGGAGCCGGCCCAGGCCCGCGCCTTCCGCCTGCTGGGCCTGGCCGACGGCCCGGACATCTCCCTGGCCGCGGCGGCGGCCGTGCTGGACCTCCCGGTGGACGACACGGAGGACCTGCTGGAGTCCCTGGTCGACACCTCGCTGCTGGAGTCGGCGGCCCCCGGCCGCTACCGCTTCCACGACCTGGTCCGCCTCTACGCGCGCGCGTGCGCGGAGCGGGACGAACACCCGCCGGGCGAGCGGGAGGCGGCGATGTCGCGGCTGTTGGACTTCTACCTGGCGACGGCGGCGGGGGTGTACGCGATCGAGCGGCCGGGGGACCGGCTGGTGGATCACCTCGCGCCGGCGGAGTACCCCGGGCTCGGGTTCCCGGATCGCCGGGCCGCCCGGGACTGGCTGTACACCGAGGCGAACTGCCTCCTCGCCACCGCCCGCCGGCCCGCGGACCGGCCGTCCATGCTGCGGCGGGCGATCGACCTGCTCTGGGCGGCGCTCGACATCTCCGAGTCGGGGGCGAACTCCAGGGAGTACGAGGCGACGGCGAAGGCGCTGCTCGACGCGGCCCAGCGGCTGGGTTCGGCCCGGGCCGAGGCCCGGGCGTTGATGACGCTGGCCCACGCCCATGTCGACGGCGGCCGCTTCGACATGGCGGACCGGGAGGCGGAGCGGGTGATCCGTCTCGCCGGGCAGACCGACGACCTCCTGCCCGCCTGCTGGGCCCGCAACGCGCGCGGCATCATCGCGCTGTACCAGAGCCGCAACGCGGACGGCGAGGAACACCTCTCCGAGGCCATCCGGCTCTTCCGGACACTGGGCGACCGCCCCGGCGAGGCCAGCGCGCTGTGCAACCTCTCCCGCATCCACCTGGCGACCGGCCGGACGCAGAGCGCGGTCGCCCTGGCCCAGCAGGGCATCGGCATCTACGACGCCATGGGCAACTCGATGCGGGGTGCGAACGGCCGCTACGCCCTCGGCATGGCCCTCACCCAGGGAGGCCGGCTCGACGGCGCCGCGGAACGGCTCCGGGAGGCCCTGGACGTCTTCCGCGACAGCCGTCAGCGGCTGTGGGAGGGCATGACCCTCTTCCGTCTGGCGGAGGTGGACATCGCCGCACAACGTCCCGCGCAGGCCGCCGCCAAGGCCGAGATGGCCCTGACGGTGCTGCGTGGCATCGGCGGTGAGTGGAGGCGCGGCAACGTGCTCACCGTGCTCGGTCACGCTCTCGCGCGCGTCGGGCAGACGGACCGCGCCCAGGTGTGCTGGCAGGAGGCCCTGCGCATCTACGAGGAGCTGGGCTCCCCCGAGGCCGCGGCGGTGCGTGAGCTGCTGAGCCCGGCCCAGGTGGCGTGAGGACATCGGCCCGGGTCCCCGGCGTTCATCATTCGTTTATCGTCTCGGGCCACTATCGAACCAGTCGATCCGTCGCGTCGGGGGGCAGATGGATCGCTGCGGGAGCCTCTCGCCGAGAACCGGTCCGGGAGGCTCGGGAAAGCCCGTCCGGGCACCCTCGGGGGAGTGACCGGGCGGGCTTCGCCGTCCTGTTGACGAACAACCAAGTGGAGCAAGCCCATGAGCGACAAGTCGGTCATCAAGCCGCAGGACATGCACGCCACCGGCACGACGGACACCGAGGCCGCGGCCGACGGCCTCCGGTCCGAGGACGGTGACGTGACCACGCAGGACATGCACGCCACCGACGAGCCCGTCACGACGAAGGACATGCACGCCACGTCGGAGCCCTTCAAGCCGGTCAGGTAACCCTCCTGGCACGGGGGCCCGGCCGCGGCGGCGCCGAGGGGGAGCCGCCGCGGCCGGGGAGGGGCACCCTCACGGTCGCCCTTCCGCCCGCCGGCACGTGGGCCCGCTCCCGTCGCGGTTTCTTCCTCGTGGCGCGGCTCAGCGGCCCCGCCGTCGCGTTCTCCGGATCCGGCCCTCTCGCGCCGGAACCGCTGCCGCCGTGACGACGTGCCGTCACGGCGGCGACTTTTCTGTCATGAGCACGCCATTGAATGGCGGCCCTCGCGCACCCGTCGTAGCGTCTTGTGCGGGAACGGTGACGAGTGCGCCGCCCACCTGGACCGACGGCCGCCGTCCGAGACCCCTTCCGTGCATCCGGTACGACGGCCGTCACCAGACCGACCAGTCACCGAAGCGCCCGCCGCCGGTCAGGCGGTCCGCGCCGTCCCCGTGCCCTTCTCCGCGTCCAGCGCGTACACGCACCGGTCCTTGCTGCACGCGTACACGACCCTGTCCCTGACCACCGGCGAGCCGGTGATCTCGCCGCCGGTGGCGAGCTTCCAGCGCAGGCGGCCGTCGTCGGCCTTCAACGTGTACAGCAGGTGGTCCGTCGAGCCGAAGTGGATACGGCCCTCGGCGACCGCCGGGGAGCCGACGATCTCGCCGCCCGCCTGGAAGCGCCACTTGGGGGTGCCGGTGACCGCGTCCAGGGTGTAGAGGCCGTTGCCGCTGCCGACGTGGACGTGCCCGGCGGCGACCAGCACGGGGTCGATCCCGGAGCGGGCCTCGGTGGCGATACGCCAGCGGTCGCGGCCGTCGGCGGCGTCCAGGGCGTAGACGGTGCCGAGGTAGTCGGCCAGGTACACCCCGCCGCCGGCCACCGCCGGACCCGGCGCGAAGGCCGGCGGGGACAGGAAGACCGCCGGGGCCTCGAAGTGCCAGCGGACGTGGCCGCCGGCGATGTCGACGGCGATGACGCGGGTGCCGGCCGAGACGTAGACGCAGCCGTCGGGCGCCGGGGTGACGCGCACCGGCACGCCGCCGCAGGAGGCCGCGTCGCCGATGGGGTAGGACCAGCGCTCCTCGCCGGTGCGGGCCTCCAGGGCGCGCAGGCGGGCGTCCTGCCAGACGTACACCGTGCCGTCGTGGACGACGGGGCCGGCCTCGGGGGACTCGAAGTCGGTCTGGCAGCCGGTGATCTCCCACAGCTTCTGGCCGCCGACGGCCTCCCAGGCCTGGACGCCGCCGCCGCGGGTGCCGGTGACGACCGTGCCGCGGTCGGCCTTGAGGGAGTACACCCAGGCGTCGGTCTGCAGCCGCCACAGGTCGGCGCCCTCGCGGGCGTCCAGGGCGAACAGGGTGGGCCCGTCGGAGGCGTGGACCCGGCCGTCGGCGACCACCATCGACCAGGCCACGTCCCGGGTCTTGAAGCGGCGCCGGCCGGTGGCCACGTCGAGGGCGTGCACCTCGAAGGAGGTGACGTAGACGAGGTCGTCGGCGACGGACGGGGTGCCCCAGACGTCGTTGGACATGCGGAAGCGCCAGGGACGCCAGCCGCTCGCGGTCTCCGGGAGCGCGGGCGGCGCCGCCGG
>NZ_JUJA01000117.1:28936-29146 GCF_001906585.1 Streptomyces kebangsaanensis
CCGGGGCGCGGCCTGGACCAGGTGGCGGCCAGGCCCGCCTCCGGCGGGGGCGCCTTGACGGCGGCGGCGCGGGCGTCGGCGACGAGCGGCCCGGGGCCGATCGGCACCTGGGCGCCGGCCAGGCGCACGGGACCGGAGTCGGGGGCGCCGACCGGGGCGGGCAGGGGCGGCGCCGGGAACGCGGGGTCGTGCGAGGGCGGGGGCGGGGGC
>NZ_JUJA01000118.1:0-20274 GCF_001906585.1 Streptomyces kebangsaanensis
CCTGGTCGACTGGCGCATCCCGAACGGTTGTGGATGCACTGGTCACCCGCGTTCGCTCCGCGTCCGGCGACACGGATCGTGTCCGTGGTCCGGGGACGCGGGGGCGGATTTCCTCACGCCCGCGGGTGCCGCGTCCGGCCTGGGCGGTCCGATGCCCCACACGATCGCTCCGGTCGTGTGGGGCGGTGCCGTCCGTCGCCGGATACGGTGCCCGAGAGCGCGTCGCCCGATCGCGACGCTCGCTGCGTCGTGTCGGGTGGTCTTCCTGGTCTTGCTGGTGAGGGGCTTTTGCCAGTGCTCGGCGCCCCAGCGGGAGGTGTAGGCGGGGTCGACGACGACGATGGTGATGCCGAGTTCGGCGGCCATGGACACGAGCCGTGCCCGCAGTCTGGCGACGGGCATGCCGGAGATCAGCTTGCGGAACCGCTTGCGGCGGCCGTGCTTCTCCCGCGTCTTCTCCGCGCCGAAGTCCAGGTCCTCGATCGCGAGGGAGACGCCTTCGCGCCGTGCCCAGTGAAGGAGGCGGGTGAGGGCGTGCCTCACCCGGGCGTCGCGGTAGGTGGCCGGCCCGTCGAGGCCGTAGAGGAATCGGCGGGGCTCACCCGTCGGGTTGCCGTGCTCGTCCAGACGCCACGCTGCGAAGTGGTCGGCGTTGGTGTCCACACCGATGAGCCCGTTCGCCCTGGCCAGGGCCAGGGGAACGGTCTGGACCGGGGGGATCGTCCACGACGCGGTGAGGTACCAGCGGCCCCGGTCCACGTCCAGGTGGATGCGGTGGGCGACGGCACGGTTCGCCGATACGCGGTCGGCCCACTCCTTGCCGCGGTGCCGGAAATCGATCCGGCCGTCGAGCACGTACCGGCCGCGCGGGGCGTTGGCCAGGTGCGCCAGCGGAGCCGGAAGCTTGATGCTGACCTCGCCGTCGGGGCCCACGCGGATGGTCTCGTTCCCGAAACGCTTGCCCGACTCCCCGTCTGCCTGGAGGAACCAGCGTTCGGCCTGCCAGCGCCTGCGCCACTCGTACTCGGTGAGCTGGGCGGCTTCCAGATGGTGCCGGCCTCGAGCCAGTCGCTGCCCGCCCCGCACCACGTGCACGACACCGGCCCCGCGATCGGACCGCTCGCGCTCCAGCCGGTCTTCCAGCACCTGCAGGCGCCGGGTCTTTTGGAACCACTCCTGCTGTGTGCGGTAGCCGCCCGGCGCCCGCTTCGTGCCCTTCTCCCGACCGGCTGGGACAGGCGGTGCGCGATCGTGCGCACCCCGGCCTCAAGGTTGTGGATGTGGGCGAGCTGGGCACGGCGCGCCAGGCCCCACTGGTCGTGGGTGGCCTTCGTGATGCTCCCGGCCCAGCGGGAGGACGACTCCTCGGTCAGGGCCCGCTTGCGCTCCGCCCACTGGCCGCTGTCGTGATCGGTACCCGCCCGGCAACGGGCCCTGAGGTCGGAACAGGCCAGCGAGCCCAGGTGTGCGCCCACCAGGGGCAGCACCTCACGGTCCCGCTGGGACATGCCTTTGATGCTGGTGCGGATCGCTACCCCGGACGGGCCCGGCGCAACGAACGGCGCCTCGATCGCGCGCAGTGCGGAGTCAGCCATGCTCGGCGGCCTCCAAAGCCCTGCGGGCACGGTTCTTCGCCGACCGGCGACCGTACAGGCGGGCACAGAACGAGGTCAGCACCTCCGCCATGTCGCGCACCAGGTCGTCTTCGGCCTCGCCGTCATCGAGGACCACGAGGCGGCGCCCCTGTGCGGACAGGGCGGCTTCGACGAGTTCGGTGTTCATCCGGCCCAGCCGGTCCTTGTGCTCGACCACCACCGTGGTCACGTTCGGATCGGCCAGCAGCCGCCTGGCTTTGGGGCGGGCACCGTTCGTACCGGATGCGATCTCCGCCTCCACGCGCACCACCCGGTGGCCGGCCTGCGCCGCCCACCGGGACAGCCGGGCGACCTGCCGTTCCAGGTCGGTCTTCTGCTCATGGGAGGAGACACGGGCATACAGGCCCAGCCCGCCGATCGCCCCGGGCGCGGCGTTGACCCCCACGTTCACGAGGATCGTGCGCGGGCCGACCCGCTGAGCCGGTACCGGCAGCGTCCCCTCGCGGAACCAGCGATACGCGGTCTGCGGATGCACGCCCTGCGTCTTCGCCCATTCCGTGAGATTCATGCTCTGACAACGACACTCACTCACACATGGTTACGCTCACTCATCCGACTTTGAAGACCAGCAGTTGACGACTTCGCTCATGGAGTGGGCGGTCCGATCAACCGATCGTGTCGACTACGCATGCGGGGCTCGGCGGTGCCGTCACCGTGGATCTTCTGGCTCTTGTGGACACGGGCGCCGCGTCAACTCCTGCCCCCTCACCCGGTTTCACGGCAAGCTCCGAGGGTGAGGGCTGGCAGGCTTTCCCATTTGCTGAAGACGCCGGCGGCTGTCGGGGCGGCGGGTGTCTCGTCGGTGGGCTGCTCCTCGATGGAGACGGCCCGGAAGGCGGTGTCGACGACGGTCTCGCGCCACCGGCTGAGAAAGGCGCGCAGCCCGGCGACCGGACCGGCCTGGAGTTCCCTGCAGGGTGAGGGCGGCTGGCTCGCCGGTGCGGCGAACGAATTCGGTGGCCAACTGCTGCTTGCTGTCGGGGAAGCAGTGGTACGCGGGCCGGACGGCCGGGAGTCCGGCCGTTCCACCCGCCCTCCGGTTCACGCGCCGGGCGCGCGGAAGGCGACCTGTCGGCGGGCGGCCTCGTCGATCTCGTCGAGGGTGAGGAGGGGGGTGGCCCGGGTGCGGAGGGCGCCGCTGGCCTTGACGGTGAGGCTGACGGCGGCCATGGAGACCGGGTCGGGGAAGTCGACGACGATCACGAGGTCGTCCTCGCCGAAGGCGAAGTACATGGCCTCGACCTTTCCGCCGAGGCCGGTGACGACCTGTTCGACGGCGGCGCGGCGGCCACTCGCGCCCTCCGCGAGCAGGCCCTTGGTGCCTTCGGGCGTGTAGGTGGCCTGGATGAGGAACTTCGGCATGGGGCGCTCCCTGTCCATCGATCGTCCGGTACGCAGGATGTGCTTCCCGTTGCCGTACGGGCCGCCACTCACCGAGCGGCTGGATTCACTCGTTGGAATCCGCCACTGAGTGGCGCGTACCTGACACAAAGCGGCACGTACTCGCGCTAGTGTGCCCGCGTGAGCCTTCATGTCGTCTTAGGTTTTGGACCCGCCGGGGCGGCCACTGCCCGGCTGCTGGCAGAGCAGGGTCAGTCGGTACGGGTGGTCACCAGGTCGGGCCGAGACCCGGAGCCCGGGATCGAGCACGTCGCACGGGACGTGACGGACAGCAGGCGGCTGACCGACGCCGCGCGGGGCGCGACCGCGATCTACAACTGTGCCGCGCCGCCCTACCACCGCTGGACGAGCGCGTGGCCGCCGCTGGCCTCGTCGGTCTGCGCGGCGGCCGAGGCGACCGGGGCCGTCCTGGTCATGCTGGGCAACCTCTACGGCTACGGCCCGGTGGACGGCCCTCTGACGGAGCGGCTGCCGCTCGCGGCGACGGGCCCCAAGGGGCGGGTGCGCGCCGCCGGCTGGGAGCGGGCGAGGGAACTGCACGAGCAGGGCCGGATCAAGGCGGTCGAGGTGCGGGCCTCGGACTTCTTCGGGCCCGGCGTGACCGACGGCGGGCACCTGGCCGCGAGGGTCGTGCCACGAGTGCTGCGCGGCAAGCCGGTCTCCACGCTCGGGGACCCGGACGCCCCGCACAGCTGGAGCTACGTCCCCGACGTGGCCAGGGCCCTGGCCGAGGTCGCGGGCGAGGAACGGGCCTGGGGACGGCCCTGGCACGTCCCGACGGCACCCGCGCTGTCCACCCGGGAGATGGTGGACCGCCTTGCCGCCGAGGCGGGAACGGGGCCGGTGGCGGTGCGCGGACTGCCGCCCGCCGTACTGGGCGCCGCGTCGGTCTTCTCCCCGCTGCTCCGTGAACTGAAGGAAGTCCGTTACCAGTTCGACCGTCCGTTCGTCGTCGACTCCAGCGCCTACGAAGCCGAGTTCGCGGTACGGGCCACGCCCCTCGACGAGCAGATCAAGGCGACCGTGGACTGGTGGCGGGAGCGGTCGGCCACCACCGGGTGACACCTGTGACGAGGGGGAGGTCCCACAGTGGGATCAGGGGGCTCAGCGGGTGCGCGGCGTGACGACGTCGCGATCGTGGGGATGGCCTGCCGGTTTCCGGGAGCGCGGAACGTCAACGAGTACTGGCGGCTGCTGACGACCCCGCGGGCACAGTTCTCGACCGTCCCGGACTCGCGGTGGCGTATCGACGCCTTCCTCGGCGACGACGTCCGTGACACGTCCTCCGTCTACACGGACACCATGGCGCTGCTGCCCGACGTCGGCCACTTCGACGCGGCGCACTACGGCATCCCGCCGCGCCGGGCCAGGGCGATGGACCCCCAGCACCGGCTGCTGATCGACCTCGCCCGCGAGGCGATCCAGGACGCGGGGTGGGAGGCCGAGGGCTTCGACCGCGAGGAGACCTCGGTGATCACGGCGCTCACCGAGAGCGGCTACCGCGATATCAGCACCCTGCGGATCCGCGTGCGTCAACTGGCCGGCGGCGAGTTCGGGGCGCGGGCGTCCGACCCCCGGTGGCCGGAGGCGGTCCGCGCGGTCGGAGGGCTGCACGGCACCTCCGTGGCCGGGCTCCTGCTCAACATGGGGCCGAACACGATCAGTTCGGTCCTCGATCTGCACGGCGAGAGCTACGCGCTGGACTCGGCGTGTTCCGGTGGGCTCATGGCCGTGGCCAACGCCGTGTTCGCACTGCGCGCGGGCCGATGCCGTATCGCACTCGCCGGTGGCGTCCAACTGCAGCTCACCCCCGATCTGCTGGTGGGGTTGTGCCGGATCGGCGCCATCTCGCGCAGCGGCAGGTGCCTGCCGTTCGGCACGGAGGCCGACGGCTTCGTCCTGGGGGAGGGGGCCGGGATCCTGGTGCTGCGGCCCCTGGCCGACGCGCTGGCGGCCGGCGACCGGGTCTACGCGGTGATCCGGGGTGTGGGCACGGCCAACGACGGGACCGTGCGGGGCGGTATGGAGCCCCAGGCGGCCGGTCAGCTCTGGGCGTTGCGCCGGGCCTACCGGGACGCGGGCCTGCCCCCGGACGCGGTGGGCTACCTGGAGGCGCACGGCACCGGGACCACGGTCGGCGATCCGGTCGAGCTCGGCGCCCTGCGCGAACTGCGCGGCGAGGGGGCCGCACTCGCCTTCCTCGGCGCGGTGAAGGCGGTGGTCGGCCACTCGCTCGGCGCCGCGGGCATGGCCGGACTGATCAAGACCGCCCTGGCCGTGCACCGGGGCGTGGTACCGCCGCAGCCGGAGTTCGGCCCGGCCGACGTTTCCGGGCTCGACGCCGCGCGGCTGACCGTCCCGACGGCGCCGGCCCGCTGGCCGGAGGCCGGGCAGCCGCGCCGGGCGGGGGTGAGCGCCTTCGGCTTCGGCGGCACCGGAGTGCACCTGGTGGTGGAGGGGTGCACCGCGGAACCGGCTCGTCGCATACCGGACGAGGGGCCGCACCTGCTGGTGCTCAGCGCCCGCGACCGGGCCGGACTGGCCCGTCACGCCAGGGAACTGGCGGAGACCATCGCCGACGACCGGCTGTCGCCGGCCGAGGTGGCGCGGACCCTGGCGCGCAGGGCCCCCTCACGGAACGCCTCGCCCTGGTGGTGGGAGACGCCGACGATGCCATGACCCGGCTGACCGCGGCGGCCGAGGCCGTGGCGGCGGGCCGTACGGGAGGACTCGGACCGGGGCAGGCGGTCGGCACGGTGCCGCCGGGGGAGCCGCACGAGGTCGCCGTGCCGGTGCCGGGGGCGCTGTCCGCCGAGGCACGCGGGGCCGCGTTGCGCCGGCTCGCCGAGCGTGTGGTCACCGAACCGGGGGTCCGTCCGGTGATGGAGCGGACGCCTCCGTGCACCCTGCCGCCGAGTCCGCTCGCCCCGCGCCACCACTGGGTGGTCGACGAGTCGGCCCGCGGGGCGGACCGGCCCGCCCCGGTGAATCCTCCTGCGCCGATGCCCGAGCCGATGCCCGGGGCAGTGTCCGAGCCGATGCCCGAGGCGGCACGGGCCGGGAGCGGAGCCGCCGCACCCATCGTGCTCGAAGAGGTGTCGCGGGTCGGCGTCTTCCCGCTCACCGACCTGGACGAGCGGATGGAGCTGGTGACCGATCTCGGCTTCGACTCGCTGATGCTGCAGGAGCTGGAGACCAACATCGCCAAGCGGTTACCGGGCTTCGGCACCGAGGAGGTGTTCTCGCCCGGCCTCACCGTCGAGCGGCTGATCGCGCTGGCCGGTCCGCACCTCACGCAGCCGTCGGTCCCCGGTGAGCCGCTGCCCCGGAGAGCGGGGGCGGAGTGGGACACGCAGACCGCGTGCGTCGACGACTTCCCGGAAGTACGGCGGTTCGAGGACCACTTGGGCACGATCGTCGGCAGCGGCGCGGACTTCCCGTACTTCCGGGTCCATCAGGGCACCATCCGGGACACGACCGTGATCGACGGCCGGACGTACCTGTCCTTCGGCAGTTACAACTACCTGGGGCTCTCCGGCCATCCGGTGGTCGACGAGGCCGTGCACCGGGCGGTGGACCGGTACGGGACCTCGGTCTCCGCGAGCCGCGTGCTCTCCGGCGAACGGGAGCTGACGGTACGGCTGGAGCGGGCGCTCGCCGACTTCCTCGGCGTCGAGGACTGCCTGGCGCTGGTGAGCGGCCACGCCACCAACGTCACCGCGATAGGACACCTCGTCGGCGAGGGGGACCTCGTGGTGCACGACGCGCTCGCCCACGACAGCATCCTGCAGGGCTGTGCGTTGTCCGGGGCGGCGCGACGCCCGTTCCCCCACAACGACATCGGCCGGCTGGAACACATGCTCCGGCTCAACCGGTCCCGGTTCCGACGGGTACTGATCGTCGTCGAGGGCGCCTACAGCATGGACGGCGACCTCGTCGACCTGCCCGCCGTGGTCGAGCTGAAGAGGCGTCACGGCGCCCTGCTGATGGTCGACGAGGCGCACAGCATCGGCACCGTGGGCGACCGCGGCCGCGGTGTCGGGGAGTTCTTCGGCGTCGACCGGTCCGACGTGGACGTGTGGATGGGCACCCTGTCCAAGGCCTTCGCCGGCTGCGGCGGTTACCTCGGGGGCTCGGCCCGGATGGTGCGGTGGCTGCGGCACACGCTGCCGGGCTTCGTCTACAGCGTCGGCCTGACTCCGGCCAACGCGGCCGCGGCACTGGCCGCCACCGAACTGATCGACGCGGAACCGCACCGGGTGCGCACGCTGCGGCGGAACGCGGAGCTCTTCCGGGACCTCGCCGCCTCGGCCGGTCTGGCCACGGGCGCCGGCGCCCACACCCCGATCGTGCCGTGTCTCCTCGGCGACTCGGCGAGGACCCTGCACGTCGCGGACCGGCTGTTCGACCGGGGCGTCATCGCCGACCCGATCTTCCACCCCGCCGTGGAGGAGGGGCTCGCGAGGCTGCGGTTCTTCGTCACCAGTGAACACCGCGAGGAGGACATCCGCCGGGCCGTGTCGGCCCTGGCCGAGGAGGTGGCAGCCGGCGGGGGGTGAGCAGCACACGTCAGATCAGGGTGCGTTCGACCCGGCTGAGCACGGCGCTGTTCGCGGACCGCCTGCCGCTCTCCCCGTTCTCTCCGCCCTTTCCGTCCCTGCCGTTCCCGCTGTTCCCGCCGTCCCCGGCTCCCTCGGCCGGGGGCGTGCCCTGCCGCTCCTCGGTGCTGCCCACCCGTTGGGAGAGCAGATAGGCGATGATCTCCGCCTCCTGCTCCTGGACGTCGTCGTAGGTCGCGCGCAGGAGCATGTCGCGCACGAGGTCGGGATCAAGGTTGGGGAAGAGGAGACGTGCGCTCGCCTCGTCCAGCCAGCCCGCCCCGCGATGGCAGCAGATGATGTGGCCCAGCTCGTGCAAGATGATGTGCTCCTGGTGGGCGCCGGTGGTGTTGGCGTCGTAGAAGATGAGGTCCTCGTCGCGTGCGGCGACCCACATGCCGCACGGATGCGACGCGGGCATCTGCAGGGGGACCAGCGTGATGGGACGGTCGCGGATCTCCCCGATGTAGCGGCAGAGCTCGGCCACATCGGCCACCTTCGGCAGGTCGAGTTCGGCGATCCGCCGTGCGCCGGCCTTCCGGAGCCTCTTGAGCCGGCTGCGGCGGTCCTGGTCGGCCGGCCGACCCTTCCCGGCGCCTCTCACCCCGGCTCCGAGGGGTCGGTGACGGGCGGAAGGCCCTGCATCTGCCGGTACTGGTCCATGATGGCCGTGATGGCCTGGAGGTTCTCCTTCTTCATCCCGGCCGCCCGCATCGCCACGGCGCGGACGCCCGACTGCCGCAGCGCCTCGACGGCGGCGACCTCGTTGAGGACCGACGCGGCGACCTTGTCGTCGAAGAAGTAGGCGACGGACACACCGAAGAACTTGGCGAGGGCGGCCAGGAGCTCCGACGAGGGATTGGAGCGCTTGCCCGTCCGCAGCTGCGACAGGTACACACCCCCGACCCTGAGTTCGGGGTTGGTCCGCTTCAACTCCTCCGCCACCTCGGCGTTGGTCCAGTGTCTGCCCTTGGGGCGAACCGTCTTGAAGAGCTGGTCCAGACGCACTGCCAGCAGGGGCCGGTCGTCGGTCTCGGACACTGCGACTCTCCCTCCCGACACCTCCTCGGCGATGCCCTCAGCTAACTCCAAGTCTCGCAGATTAGCGGACAGTTGACAATCAGCCGGGACTCCGCCAACGTGGAAGCCCGTCGATAGCTGGCAGCTAACTTGGCTCACGGGGGTGGCCGAGTCGGCTGCCGGCTGTCGGCGGGCTGGTCCGGCCGGGCGGGAGGACGGGGAGCGGGAGGACGGGGAACCACGGGGGGAGGACGACCGGGGGAGGCCCGTCCGGTCCGACGGGGGGCGGACCGGACGGGAGTCCTCAACCCGCGTCGCCGACTTTACGGTAGGCGGAAGCGACCTTGGTCAGCCATGCGACTTCCGCGGTGAAGTTGTCCGAATCACGATCTTCGAAGTCGCCGACGTCCTTGTTGTCGTCGGGGACGGTGCCGGTGCGCTTGGCGTGCAGGGCCTGTCTGATCTGCGTCGCCTCGGCGAACGCCTGCCGGGACTCCTCGCTCGCCCCCGGATCCACTCCGTCGGCGTCGTCGGCACTGCGGTCGATGTAGGGGCGCAGGTCCCGCCATCCGTCCCGGATCTCGACGACCCGTCGGTGGAGGCGGTAGTCGAGGTCGAGGACCGAAGCCCCCGGCGGCTCCAGGACGATGTCCGGGGAGGACTCGTACAGGTCCCGCCAGAGCGGGTACAGGACCCGGTACGACCGGTAACTGCGCACCCATTCCAGCAGTTTGGCGGCCGGGGGACCCCAGGAGGACATGGTCAGGCTGAGCGAGAGGGTCACGATGCCCACCGCGCTGAAGACGGACGCGGCGACCTGCCAGACACCGATGTCGATCCCCGACGCGGCGGTGAGGATGTTGACCGTCCTGGCCAGGCAGTAGAGGAAGAGGATCACCGCGGCGACGGAGAGCAGCCGCAGGGCCTGTCGCAGGGAGGCGTTGTCGGTCATCCGGGCGTAGGGCCCGCACTGGCGGAAGATGGTGACGCACGGAACCGCCTGGGAGACGACGAAGACCAGGAGGTAGGTGAGGACCAGCGGTTGGCCGCTGCCGGTGTTGAAGTCCGAGGCGGGCCGGCCGGGGCCGTCGGCGATGAGGAAGAGCGCCGTCAGGAGCACGTTGAGGACGACGCCGGTGATCAGCCAGTAGCGGGTCCTCCGTACGGTCTTCTCGTCGTCGGCCGCCCAGTGCAGCAGGATGATCTGCGCGCTGACGCAGAAGGCGACCGCCGACACGTGCATCACCAGGACGGCGAGGTTGCCGACGCCCAGGAAGCTCTCGCTTCCCATGGCGACGGCGCCCATCGTGAAGGTGAGGCACTGGAACAGCAGAGTGACGACCAGGGTGCGGTAGGCGTTGTCCCGCCAGTCGCGCCGTACGTGCCACAGCCGGCAGACGAGCGCGGCGTACGACGAGAGCGCCGCGATGACGAAGCAGAGGGTCTTGGTGGTGTTCACGGCCTGATTCCCTGCGGGTGCCGAGCACGCGGCGGACGGTTCAGTCGGTGTTCTCGCCCGGGGGAACCACGAGCCCGACACCTTCGGCCGCCACGGCGATGGCGAAGTCGAAGAACGCGGACTCGTCCCGGACGCTGTCGTGGGTACGGCTGAAGACCTGGAACACCAGGAGCCCGATCAGATTGCTCCACAGCACGATGCCGCGCTCGACGATGTCCGAGAAAGGAGCCTCGGGCACGCCTCCGAAGAGCTCCACGGCCTGCGGCAGGAGCAGCGGAGGACCGGGCACCGCCCGCCGGGGAGGGGTGAGTTCACCGGCCTGGAGCGCCGAACGCACGATGCCGGCCAGCACCGCGGGGGTGCGCGCGGCGGGCGGGACCGTGTCCTGCGGGGCGTGGTAGCCCGGAACGGGCGAACCGTAGATCAGGGCGAACTCGGCGGGGTTGTCGAAGGACCACTGCCGCAGCGCGCGAGCGACCGCGAGGAGCCGTGTGCCCGCCGGTGCGCCGGCCTCCCCGGCGGCCCGGTCGGCCCGCTCCATCGCTGAGCCGGACTCGTTGTAGGCGTCGACGACCAGCGCGGTCAGCAGGTCGTCCCGACACGGGAAGACGGCCTCCACATCGGTGACGGCGAGACCGCCGTCGCGGGCGACGGCGTCCAGGGACAGCCCTCCGGCGCCCGATTTCACCAGCAGTTGGCGCGCGGCGGCCTTGACGACGGCCGGGAGCCCGATGCTCTCGCCGGCGGAGTTCGTTCCGGAATCCTCCATGGCCCACACCGTATCCACCGGCCGCCGCGGCCATAAGTGCGGTTGTCCGGGCACCTCGGCCGTGCGCCGAGATCCGGCCACGCCGGTGGCAGGGGGTGCTCCTGTGGAGGTCAGTCCTCGCGGATGCCGAGCAGGTCGCCGGGCCGGCACTCCAGTTCGCGGCAGATCGCGGTGAGGGTGGAGAAGCGGATCGCCTTCGCCCGGTTGTTCTTCAGGACGGAGAGGTTGACGACCGTCACCCCGACCCTGGCCGCCAGTTCGGACAGGGTCATGCCGCGGTCGGCCAGCAGCCGGTCCAGATGGACCTGGACCCGGTGTTCCTCCTCCGGCGGCATCAGACCAGTCCCTCGGTGTCGGCGCGCAGCTTCGTACCGCGCCGGAAGACCTCGCCCAGGGCCAGGACGAGGAAGGCGAGCAGGACGTATGCGCCGGAGAAGGTGGCCGAGAAGGGGATGTGGTCGGCCAGGGGAGTGCCGCCCACCAGCGCCTGCGTGGTGACCGCCGTCAGCACCGGGGAGACCACGGCCTGCAGCAGCACCGTGAGCCCCATGACGCTCAGGCGCCGGGCGTTCTCCGGTACGAAGACGTCGCCGTCGCGCAGAGTCCGGGCCATCTGCAGGAGGAGGACCAGGATGAGGAGCAGGAACAGGCTGCCGGTGAGCTCCGGCACGGCGAGCGACAGGCGCTCGCTCAGGTCGGGGTCGGCGAGGACGAGCTCGGCCTGGTGGGTACCGGTGAGGGTCATGCCGTGTTCCGCCGCCGCGTCGGTCACGGCGCCCGGTGTCCAGGTCGCGGTCCCGGTCTCGACCTCGACCTTGCGAGTGTCCACCGGGTCGACGAGGCCGGCCACCCCGAGGGCCGGAATCAGCATCCCGAAGACACCGACCAGCGCGGCGGCCAGGCCCAGAGCTGCCTCCAGCAGCCGACTGTCGGCCCGGCTCCACCAGGACTTCGTACCCATGCTTACCCCTGCCGTTCGCAGCGCACCTATCGTTTATCGATACTATCGACAAACGATGGGTCGACTGTCAAACCCAGGAGCTCGTCCCCCTGCCGGGAGGGCCGGGACGATCCTGCATCCCTCCCCCTGATGCGGGCACGGTAGGTGGTGCGAGGACACGGCCCGTACTTGCCGCCCCATGGGATCCGCCCCGCTTCCGATCGGGCTTCGGGGAAGGCGGTCACGCCGTGCGCGGTGGCGGACGGACAGTCGGGCGGGCGCGCTGCGTACTGACACTCGCGGCGTCGACCGCCCTGGTGACCGGATGCGACGACGACCGAGGCGACCCGCCCCCGCACCCGGCCGCCGGGCCCGCGATCAGAAGGTGCGTGACGTCCTCCGGAGGCCCCGAGTCCGCCACGTCGACCTTGGACACGTACGGGCCCCTCTTCCCGCGCACCCTTGCATGTGCACGATGGCGCGGCTCCTTCGGCCTGTCCCCGGACGTCTGCACCCGCGTCGTCCAGGGCACCTGGCGCGAGGCCATGGGCCACATGGACCGCCCGCTCCCGGACCGTGACACCCGCTTGAGGAGAGAGGCCGGGGCGCTGCTCTGGTGCCCTGCGGCTCTGCCGGCCGAAGGGCACACGCCGTGCGACCGGTGCGACGCCGCGGCCGCTCGCCGGCGGTGGCAAGCCGCGCCGACGGGGTTCACGATGGAGGAAGCGACTGACGGAAAGCCGAAAGGATCACAGGTCCGGGCTGGTCACCTCCATGTGCAACCGCCCTCCCTCTCGCATCGACTCCCCGCGCCGAGTGCTTGCGCGCACGCACACGGTAACGGGGGCGGCTGGGGGGGACCGGCTGCTACGAGACCAGTTCGTGGCCACAGCGGTTGCCGGGCCGTGACGGGAAAGCGCGGGACCCACGGGCCTGTGCAAACGGCATCCCCGCCTCCCCTGCCGGACTGTGCCCGGGGACGGTGGAGGCGGAGCGTGGGCGAAGGCCGGAAGGAAGATCGTGATGCCTACCGAGACCGAGTTGCTCAGGACCGACGACGAGCAGCTCGAGGAGCTGTTTCGCAAGAGTCCGGCCGGTGAGATCCCCAAAGGCCCGATGGAGGGGACGGCGATCTTCCCAGGGGTCGGCCCTTCGGGGGCGCGGCTGCTCGCCGGCCTGGTGCGTCTGGTCTGGTGGCGGGGCAAGGTGTTCAGCCCGGACGGCTACCTCAGCAACCGGCTCACCCCGCTGGACATCCTGTCCATCGCCGCCATGGTCGGGCCCGGCCCGAGCCGCCTGGACGAC
The DNA here is from genome assembly GCF_001906585.1 of Streptomyces kebangsaanensis. Taxonomy (GTDB): domain Bacteria; phylum Actinomycetota; class Actinomycetes; order Streptomycetales; family Streptomycetaceae; genus Streptomyces; species Streptomyces kebangsaanensis. The sequence goes on from NZ_JUJA01000118.1 coordinate 13,148, forward strand.
CAGGAGTGCATCGTCATCGACTACTCCCACACGTCCCAGGTGTTCGGGGGCGTGCGGGACGAGCTCCGCCAGATCGGCCCACACCTGTACCTGGGCCTGATCTGGCTGTCCGGCCGCAAGGTCGGGTGGTTCACGCTGCGCGAACCGAGCAACGGCAACGGATAGCCGCCAGCGCGCCGGGACGGTGACGCCGTCACCACGGCCGTGAAGCCGTAAAGGGCGCCGGTCATCGGCGGTGCCGCTCCTCGGGGCCACTTCCCGGGACCACTCGGCAAGACCCGCCGACGCGTCAGGCTCCTGCCCGCGGGCGGAGGTTTCGCAGCGTGCCGGCATGACGAAAGGCCCCGATCTTGTTCCTCCCCCATGTCCGTCCCCGCCGATCAACACCGCGAGCCTCGCGCGGCGTCGGAAGGACCAAGCCCTCTCGGCAGCGCTCAGGCACCGCCCTGGCCGCATCGGCCACCATGGCACTGGCCCTGACGGGTCTCCCCGCGACCACGCCTCCCGCCACGCCGGCCCCGTTGCACGGAACAGTCACCAGCGCGGGAAAGCCGCTGTCCGACGCCACCGTCACACTCTTCGCCGGAGACCGGCAAGGCGTCCGGACACTGGGACGCGCCACGACCGACGCCGACGGAGCCTTCCGGATCCGGGCCGGCCGGCGCACGGGCTCCGTGCTGTACGTCGAAGCCACGCCCTCCGGCGACCGGTCGTTGCGTCTGCGCTCCGTCGTGGGGTTCGGCCCTGGCGGCGGTGTGCCGCAGCGCTCCGAATCCGCTGTCACGGTCAACGAGTTCACCACCGTCGCCACCACCTACGCACTGGCCCAGTTCACCGGCCGGCACGGCATCACCGGGCCGAGTCCCGGCCTGGAGAACGCCGCGGCCACGTCCTACAACCTCGCCGACCCGGCCACGGGGAAGCCCGGCAAGGTCGTCACGGACCAGAACAACGGCAGCAGGAACGACACCCTGGCCACCCTCGGCACCCTGGCCGACCTCGTCTCCCTCTGCGCGCCCGGAGCGGACACCGGACGGTGCCGGGACGTGCTGCGCCTGGCGACACCGCAGCGCGGGAGCGCTCCTGGGGACACGGCGCAGGCGGTGCTCAACCTCGCCCGCAACCCGAGACTGGCCACCGGCAGGCTGTACGCCCTGGCCAACCGGGCCCACATCTACAACCCCGCGCTCACCGCGGCACCGGCGGCCTGGGTCCTGGCCCTGCACTACACCGCCCCCGACGTCTACGCCCCCGGCCGTACGGCCATCGACGCCAAGGGCAACGTCTGGGCCTCCAACAACTGGCTGCCCGGAACACGGAACCCCAGTCCCTACGTCACCGTGCAGGACCCGGTGGGCACCCCGACCCCGAACAGCCCCATCAGCGGCGGCGGCATGAAGGCGGGCGCCTGGGGCATCGCCATCGACCACGAGGGCTCCGTGTGGGTGCCCAGCTACGGCGGCGACGCCATGTCGAAGTACTCGTCGACCGGAAAGCCGCTGTCGCCCGGCTCGGGGTTCAGGAACGGCGACCTGAACCATCCCCAGGGCACCGCCGTCGACCAGAGGGGCAACGTCTGGATCGCGAACTTCTACGGCCTGAAAGGCAACCGCGGCCAGGGAAGCGTGATCGTCTACCCCCACGGCGACCCCTCGAAGGCGATCACCATCAAGGGGGGCGGCCTCGACCATCCGTTCTCCCTCCAGATCGACGGCCACGGCCGGGCCTGGGTCAGCAACGCCCGCCTCAACGGGGCGAAGCTCCTGGGCACACGCGTACCCAAGGGCCACGTGGGCGGGAGCGTCACCGTGATCGGCCCCGACTTCAAGCCGACCTCGTTCTCCCCCATCAAGGACAACTCGTTCGACTGGCCCCTCGCACTCGCCGTCGACTCCAAGAACAACGTCTGGGTGCCCAGCTTCGTCAGCAACTCGGTCACCGAGATCGGGCCGAGCGGAAAGGTCGCAGGCGTGTACAAGCTGCCCACGGCCATCGCCCCCTGGTCCGTGGCCATCGACGGGTCCGACCGCGTCTGGGTCGCCGGCTTCGGTGCCCCCTCCGTCTCCGTCCTGTGCGGCGTGAACACCAGCGCCTGCCCGCCCGGCTCCTCCACCGGCTCCCCGCTGTCGCCGCCCCACGGCTACCGCAGCAACTCCATCCAGCACCTCACCGCCGTCCAGCTCGACCAGTCCGGCAACGTCTGGCTGGCCAACAACTGGTCCGCACTCGTCCCACCCACCGGCGGCAACGGCCTGGTCGAACTCATCGGAGTCGCCACACCCGTCTGCACACCCCTGCAGCCCCTACCGGCCCGCCCGACAGCGACCACCTCGACCGCCTGCCCCACGCAGACCAGCGCGCAGCCCAGGTGAGCAGCCCAGGTGAACGGGACGCCGGCGGACGTACGGGGACTCCGGTCGTCCGCGATCGTGAGGCCGGCCGGCGAGCACCGCTCCAGGAGTTCGGTCAACCGGGCCTCAAGCGCCTCAAGCGCTCGGAGCGTGGCGCCGCTACGGGGTGCCCGGGGCTCCTGTTGTCCGGCGTGTGAGGCGCGGGTCCGGCCGACCGCCCGCTCGGTCTTCGCGAGGTGGGCTGCCACGATCGGCATCGCCCTCTCGTACTCGCCGGGGCTCGCGACCATGAGATCAGCCGATCAGGACAGGCCGATGAGGTCGAGTTCTGGCGCGGGCCCGGCACGTCCTGCGGCCGCACGGCGCGTGTCACAGGTGGCGGAGGCCCATCTCGGTCATGCCGCTGCCTGTGAGGTTGGGGGCCAGCAGGGGCACCCAGAAGACGGCGATCGCGAGCGCGAGCGAGGTGAGGCCGACGACCCGGGCGACAGGACGACCCCGCGGCGAGCGTTTCTCCGCGGTGACGATGGCGGCCAGGCCCACCATGGCCCAGAGGTTCATCGCACCGAACGCCGTGAGCAGCAGCATCAAGGACCAGCAGCATCCCAGGCAGAACGCGCCGTGATGTGCCCCGGCACGTAGGTGGCGCGAGGGGCCGCGGTACGACGCGTAGCGCAGCAACAGGCTGATCGGTGAGCGGCACTTGGTGAGGCAGAAATCCTTGAGGGCGGTGAGCTGGTAGACACCGTTGACGGCGAAGACGGCGGCGGCCGCCGCTCTCCCCGCCGTGGGATGGGTGGTTGCGACGTGCGTCGCGCCGACGGCCAGGGCGTACGCCGGCAGCCCGGCGGCGGCCCAGACCAGCACGTAGCCGGCGGTGAACGCGATCATGCGCGGCGTCCGGTGGACGGGGACCGTCCGCGCGTACAACGAGGCGACAGGAGCCGTGGCCGGCAGCATCATCGCGGCCATCATGACCGTCCACACGCCCATGAAGGCGGGCAGGTCCCCGGCCATGGTCCGGGACCCCATGTCCCCCCGGCGCAGTGCCACCCATGCCCAGGCCGCGGCCGCCGTGAGCAGCACCGGCCCGGAGTAGCGCGCGCCGTACCGGGCTGTGATCGTTGTTCTGGTCACGCCGACCACGAGAAGGGCGCCGAGTGCGCGTTGCGGCCGGTGAAGTCCCACGAACGGCCGTGTACGCCGCTGCCGATGGCCCGCGTCGACCGGGCGATGGTCAACGTGCTGTTCGCCGGGTGGAACATGCCGGTCAGACCCATCACGGGACCGTCCTCGCCGAACTGCGGGGCCACCTGGTCCTCGATCTCGATGTCGATGGAGTCCGCCACCCGCACCGCGTGGCGGCGACCGTCGTCGTGGAAGTCGATGGAAACGCGTTCGACGCCGAGGACCTCGCCGATGAGAGGGGCGAGCGCCGCCATCGGTCCGCCCACCTGCCCGGAGAAGACCTTGCCCAGCGCGTCCGCCTGGCTGTCGTCGGCCGAAGCGTCGACGTACAGCACGACCTGCCAGCCGCCGTCGGCCATCACGCGGGGCGCGTCGGCGAAGACGACGACGCTGTGGTCCGACACGTCCACGCCGTCGACCTCACCCCGTGCGACGTGGAACGCGAAAGTCACCTGGCAGCGCTCGTTGTCGGCGGGTGCGGTCAGGCCCGAGGTGGTACACGGACACACGGTGTCGCAGTTGCAGCTCTCAAAATATGTACCGTTCACGTTCCAAGTCATCTCTGTACTCCTGCCTGGTTCACACGCCTGCCGGCGATGCGAAGTGACCCCCGGCCAACAGAGCGAAAGGCCTGATGCGAGCGCCGACCTTGTGCGGCGCCTCAGCCTCGTGAGGAGGAACGGGGCCGTGGACGCGTGCCGCGCGCCTGCTCGGCCACAAGATCGGCACCAGGAAAGCTCCTTGGCCCGAACGGCCGCCCGAGTACTTCCCAGGCTAGTCCCGCACCCGCACTCGCACACCACACCAGTCACGCCTGTCCGCATGGCTCCGGCGGTGGCAGCGGCCTCGGGACCGGAGGGACGCGGGCGCGGGGACGTCGCCGAGATCCGGGACTCCGTCGGCCTCCTCTGCCGAGTCCGGAGGCCCTGCCGGTTCGGTCCGGTGCACTCGTGGGGCGCGTGGACGCCGCTGGATCAGACCGAGCCATGTGGCGGCCCGGAGCGATCCCGCCGACCGCGGTTCCTCACTGTTCGCCGCCGGCCAGGACCGTGCGGTGGTTCCCCAGCGCGTGTGCGGATCGGCTGAGGAAGCCGGGGCCGGACTCGGGCCGGTCCCAGAACTCGAAGCCGAGGTGGCCGATGGTGTCCGTCGAAGCGGAGCAAGCTCAGATGTACCGCACGGTGCGGGCCGGCGGGCGACGCCCGCAGCAGCGACCGACGGCGCAGCAGGAGCGCTGTTCCTCCGGGCGTTCCTTGTCCGCGCCACGGAGAGCGGCAGCAGCGGTCGGGCTGACGCGCATGCGCACGTGAAGGGGCCGGGAGGGTGAGCCCCCGGCCCCTTCGGCGTGTTCGGGGAAGTGCTCAGACCAGGTCCGGCCGGATCCGCCACGGGTGCGCGGCCGCGGTCTCGGTGCCGTCGGCGAGGACGCCGACCACGCGGTAGTAGGAGACCGAGCCGAGCGGCTGGGCGGGGTCGCCGTAGGACTGCCAGTAATCGCTGGTGGGCGCGACGGTGCCCAGCAGGTCGTAGGTCCGCGTCCCGGGATTCCAGCGGCTCACCCGGTACTCGGTGACCGAGGCGCAGAGGGCGCCGGAGCAGTGCCACTGGACCGGCCCGGCGGCCTCGGAGGCCGTCCAGCCGCCACCGCCGTACAGCGGGCCCTTGTCCTGGCCGATCGGCTCGGCCGGGGTGGTGTCCAGCTCGGTGGCGGTCACGGTGGCCCAGTCGGCGGTGGCCGTGGCGTTGCCCCACCTGTCGACCGCGTAGACCGCGTAGACGTACGACTCGCCGTCCGGGACGTCGATGCACAGCGCGGCCGGCGGGTCGTCCTGGCCCGGGGTGCAGGTGCCCAGCCACTTGACCGAGCCGTCGGCCTGCCGGGCTCCGCGCACGGCGCGGTAGGAGGCGATGTCGCCCTCCGCCGAGGCGTTCCAGCGCAGCAGCATGCCGTCGGCGCGCGGCGTCGCCGTCAGTCCGGTGACCGGCTGCGGCGCGACCCGGTCGGCGGTGGTCACCGTGACGGTGTGGGAGGGAGCGGACTCGTTGCCCTGCCAGTCGGTGAAGACGACACCGTAGGTGTAGGTGGTGTCCAGCTCCCAGCTCTCGTCGTAGCAGACGAACGAGTACTCGCGCCGGCTGGGGTTGAACGTCTGCCACTCCTCGGCGCACTGGACCCGCGCCGCGTCCGCGCCGAGCCGGGTGCCCTTGGAGCGCAGCACCGTGAAGTAGGCGTCGTTGACCAGCTCGTCGGTCGCCGGGTGCTCCGGGGTGTTCCAGGTGAGCAGCACCCTGGTCCGGTCCGGCGCCACGCGCAGGTTCACGGGCGCGGCCGGGGCCGTGCGGTCGATGCCGTCGGAGGTGACGGGCGCCGAGTACGGACCCCGGTTCCCCGCCGTGTCGAGGGCGCGCACGACATAGGTGTGCGGCGTTTCGTCGTGGCCCACGGGGTGCGTGTACGAGGTGCCGGTGAGTTCCTTCACCAACGTGTACGAGCCGGTGGCCGGGTCCCTCTCGTACAGCTGGTAGGCGACCGCGTCCGGCACCGCGTTCCAGCCGAGCACCATTCCGTGGAGGTCGCCGTGCGCGGTGAGCCCCGTGGGGGCGGCCGGACCCGTGCGGTCGGGCGTGGTCACGCCCTGGTCGGCGGTGCCGGTGGACTCGTTGCCGGCCTTGTCGACCGCGCGGACCGCGTAGTAGTACGTCTGGCCGGTGGGGGGCGGGGTGTCGGTGTACGACGTGGAGGCCGTGGTCGCCAGCGGCTTGGCGGGGAACGCGCTGCCCTTGGTGCGGCGGTGGACGCGGTAGCCGGCGAGGTCCATCTCCTTGTTCTTGGCCCAGGTGATCCTCGCCTTGCCGGTCGCCGTGTCGTACGTGACGGTGGTGCCCGTCGGGGTGCGCGGCTTGACCTTGTCGACGGTGGACGAAGTCCTCGGCACGTAGCTGAACTTGACGTTGGCGGCGCCGGTCCAGTTGACGAAGTCGATGCGCAGGGTGTGCTTGCCGGACGGGATGGTGACGTTGACCGTCTTCTTCACCGTCGTCGAGACGTCCTTCCACAGGTCGACCTTGCGGACGCCGTCGACGTAGACGCGGATGCCGTCACGTGATTCGACCGGGAAGGAGAAGGGGCCGCCGGAGCCGAAGTCGCGGGTCACTGTCCAGCGGACACCGAAGTGGTTCGACGGCAGGCCGGAAGCCGGGGCTCTCGTGCCCCATTTCTCGTCGATCTTCGAGTCGCAGTCGGTCTTCTTCGGCGTACCGGAGAAGGTGGTGTTCGCGAAGAACTGCCGCTTGTAGACCGGCGAGGTGCAGGTGGTCGCGGCGGAGGCGGGCGCGGCGACGGCGGTGAGCAGGCCGCCCGCGGTGGCGAGCACGACCGCGGTCGCGGCCGCGGGAGCCGTGCGTCTGGCTGGGTTCATTCGGTCCTCTGGTTCAGGATCGGGACGGCGGATGAGGCCGCCCTGATCACGACTCGCGAGCAGGGGTGCTGGTTGTACGGCGGTGGGGACGCGGGCGGAGGCACGGCGACGGCGCAGCGGATCCAGGAATCCCCGGTCTCGCGGCGACGCAGGTGCGGCTGCCGAGCCG
>NZ_JUJA01000118.1:20316-32493 GCF_001906585.1 Streptomyces kebangsaanensis
CCCTCCGGCTGCCGGCCCTCCCGGCCCACCTGGCTCGATTCCCCTGGCCGGAAGGGTGGTGTCGCCGGGAACCGGCCGCGCGTTCCCTCCGGGGCCTCTGCTCGTTCGTCAAGGCGGCGAGTCCGAAAAGGTCTGAAAGCCGACGGTCAGGCGCCTTCTGCACCGTCGGCGGCCTCGCTTCCCGACATCAACAGGACCGTTGGACCAGGCCGGATCAGGGCGGGCCCCGGAGGTTGTGAGAAGCCCCTTCCCTCATTTATGGTCGCCTTGACGATAAATGGGGGGAAGGGGCTTCTCGCATGACCACGACGACGGTGAGCAAGCGCGCCGCGACCGGAGCGCTGATCGGACTCGCCCTCGGGGACGCCCTCGGCTTCCCGACCGAGTTCAACGACGTGCCCTCGATCCTCGCCAAGTGCGGTCCCTGGCGGGAGATGGAGCTGCCGAAGCGCGCCTTCGTCTCCGACGACACGCAGATGACCCTCGCCCTCGGACGCGCGCTCAGGACTGCCCTGGGCCGGGGCACGCTCGTTCCGAAGCGGCTGGAGCGGCCGCTGCGCGAGGAGTTCGTCGACTGGTACCGGTCGCCGGAGAACAACCGGGCCCCGGGCAACACCTGCCTGACCGCCTGCAACCTGCTGGAGGCGGACGGACGGGTCTGGCAGGAGGCCAGCCAGATCGGCTCCAAGGGCTGCGGCGCCAACATGCGCGTGGCCCCCATCGGGCTCGCCCCCGGGCTCAGCGACGAACAGCGCGCCGGTGCCGCCCAGTTGCAGTCCGCGCTCACCCACGGCCACCCGACGGCCCTGGCCGCCTCGGACCTCACCGCCCACGCCGTGCACCTGCTCGCCCGGGGCGCCGACCCCGCCGGACTCGTCGGCCGACTGCGGTCGTACGCCTGCGACAACCGCACCCGCTACCACCACACCTGGCTCGGCGACCTGTGGACCCGCTCCCACGACCCCAGCCCCGAGCACTTCATCGCGCGCGGCTGGGACGAGTGCCTGGAGATCCTCGGCCGGCTCCAGGAGGCCGTGCGCACCGTCTCGCCGGAGGCGGACCCGTGCCTGGCCACCGGTGCGGGCTGGATCGCCGAAGAGGCCTTCGTCACCGGCCTGCTGTGCTTCCTGCTCTTCCCCGACGAGCCCGTCACCGCCCTGCGCCGAGCCGCCTGCTCCTCCGGCGACTCGGACTCGATCGCCTGCCTCACCGGCGCCTTCGCGGGCGCCTGGCTGGGCGCGGACGCCTGGCCCGCCCAGTGGGCGGACCGGATCGAGTACCGGGACGAGCTGCTGGCCCTGGGAGAGCTCTGGGACGTTTAGCGGCACGTGTGTGGCACGGCGCCTGCGACGGCGAAGGGCCGGCCTGGGAGGGGAACCCTCCTGAGCCGGCCCTTTCTCCTGTGCCCCGGCAGGACGCGAGCCGGCGACAGCCGCTTCAGGAGTGGGATCGAACCCTTGCCGGAGGCTGCTCGGTTCTGCCACGCAGCCCGCTCACGCCTCGCGCACGCACGAAGCCCCCGCATCCTGGGGCAAGGCGCAGCACACGCGGCCAGGCCGGCCCACTGTGGAGCAGGGCACTGGGTGCGTGGCGGACTGCGCCGGACGCCGGCGAAGGCAACCAGAACCGCGACCAGGTGGTAGAGGTCTCGCCGGCCGGGGGGAAGGGCAATGCTCAATACCTGTGGATCACTCCTGACGGAAGGAGGCGTACCTTCCCGATGGATCGATCGACAGGTCCTCGAGCGGGGCCGACGTTGCCGCATGGGCCGGGAAGGCACGCTGGTGCTTACGGTGGTCAACGAGGACGGCACCACGCCGAGCGGCAGTTCGCTGCTGGACGGGATCGTCCGGGAAGGCGCACGGCGGATGCCGGCCGCCGCGCTGGAGGGCGAAGTCAACGCCTACATGGCCGAGTTGGCCGATGAGTGCGACGCCAAGGGGCGCCGCCTGGTGGTCCGCAACGGCTACCGCCGGCTCCGCCGGGTCACCACATGATCGGCGGAGTCCCGATGGCTCGGTCGAGCCGGTGACCGGAGCGCCGACGTTCTGTGTCCGGCGGGAGATGTTTGCCATCTTTTGACCTGAAACGCCATCCAGTTCCCATCCTGAGACGTACCACTTTCAAGCATGTCTCATATGCCTCTGGCATATTCCAGGAGGAATGCCATGGCGATCTTCGACGCTCTCTTCCCCGCCCTGGGCCGTGACCACGGAGGCCACGGGGGCCACGGGGACCACGGGGACCACGGGGATCACGGTTTCGACCGGGACCGGGACCACGGCTTCGACCGGGACCACGGTTTCGACCGGGACCACGGTGATCACGGTTACTGATTCTGTCCACTGCCAGTGATGTGGAGCGGAGCGGACCGGAGCCCGAAGGGGCCGGTCCGCTCCGTCAGCACGTCCTGAGCCCGCACGGCCGGGCGCGAAGAAAGCGATCCAGGACATCACGGGCGCCGAGAACAAGCAGCACGCGCAGGCGGCGGTCAAGCTCCTGATCCGTAGGGCCGGGCAGCCCGCCTCGAGGGACCCGACGGTCTCCGGCGTCGACCGCTCCGGCCGGCGGTTGCGCGCGTCCATGTGCCGTCGTTGCCGTCAGGACTGCCGTCGGCTCGGGGCGACGCGCCGCCACAACGGCCATGGAGCGCGCCGGCCTCCGGGCCCCACTGTCGACAGGCGGGCTCTGCTGTACAGCCGCCCCTCGTCGACCTCGTCGGTGAGATCGATGCGGTCGACCGATCAGGTCGGCCAGGCGGCCGGGGAGGATATGAAAAACCGCGCGGGAGCCCTCCGGGTGGCAGCCGTTGAAATTCTTGGAGAAATCCATTCCCGCGCGTTGCGGCACGCTTGTTCTCTGCCTCGCGGGCGGCGTCGGTGAGGAATCTCCACGATTCGGCATGTCAAGATCCGTACTCCGTACGGAGCGACTCTTCTCACGGCGGTGACGAATGGATCCGTGCCCCGGGAGGGGTCAAGTCCCTGGATCCGGCCACGAGGATCCGCTCCTCGGCGTGCGTGACTGCCCTGGCCTGTCAGTGCTCGCTCACTCCTGCCGGGGGCGGAGCATCCCGGTCCGGCAGCCCGGACGCAGTGCGCACGCCTCGGACACCGCCTGCGCCGCAGTGACATAAGTCACAGATAAATGCGGGCGCCCTGAGCAACCATCCTCATTCGCCCCTTTCATTGGGGCGAATGTCCCCCAGAGGGAACCGCAGGACGGGAAAAGCGCCAACCCATCCTTTACTTGGGCCATACACTCGTCGGCATCCAGGCTGCCCCACGTGTGCTTTTCAGTGGCCGTTCTTCTTTGTCTCCGACCAAGAAAGGTCCCCAGTGAAGCTTTGCCGTCCCCTCGCCGTGGCCGCCGCCGTCGCGGTCGCCACGCCCGTCGTGCTGCTCACCGCCGCTCCGGCACTTGCCGCCGGGACGTCCACGGCACAGACGCAGAACCAGCCGACGTACGCGGAGCTGGTGAAGGCCGCCGCCGACGCGCAGAAGGCGTACGAGGAAGCCGTCATCGCCAAGGAGGAAGGGCAGAAGAAGCTCAAGGCCGCCCTGGACTCCCTGGACTCCGACACGCACCCGCTCAAGGCGGCCACGATCGCCGCGGACAAGGCGGCCAAGGAGGCGGCCGGCGCCAAGGAGGCGGCAGAGAAGGCCGTCGCGGACGCCGAGGCCGGGCTGGAGGCGGCCCAGGGTGACACGGAGAAGGCCGAGGCGCAGCGAGCTCTCGAAGCCGCCGAGATCGATCTGGCGAAGGCGGTCGAGGCCAAGCAGGAGGCCGATGCCACGGCCAAGGAGGCCCGCACCGCGCTGGACGACGCCAGGGTGGCGGCCTTCCGCGAGTACAGCGTGGTCCAGGACGCCCCCGAGAAGGCCCTCAAGGCCAAGGAGGCCGCCGAAGAAGCACTCGCCACCGCCAAGGAGTGCGTCCGTGAGAACGGGCTGACCTCGCTCGCGGTGGGGCTGCCGTCCAAGGTCGTTGCCGGGACCACCGTCGACTTCACCCTGCGCGTGACGAACGGAACCGAGCGCACGCTGACAGTGGACCCCCTGGCGTTCTTCCACGTGGACGGCGAACACCGCGGTGAGAAGAGCCACCTGGAGGTGGAATGGTCCAATGGCTCGGGCTGGCAGGCCCTCAACGGCAACGAACCCGAGCACATCGCGCACATCGACATCATGAAGCCGGGCGAGCGGAGTGACGTGAAGCTGCGGATGAAGGTCGACTCCGTGGCCCGGGCCGCCGACGCCTTCGCCCTGTTCGCCGGTGATGCCTCCGACGCGTACAACCCCTGCGTCCTGGGCCCGATGAAGCGCTACGACTTCGAACTTCTGCCCGTGGGCAGCAAGACCGGCCCGGCCGACGAAGCCAAGCCCGGCCGGCCCGGCGAGAACGATGACAAGCGGCCGGACGCTGCGAAGCCCGGCACGGATACGGGCCCCTCGGCGCAGGGCGGCGCGTCCAAGCAGGCGGCGGCCACCGGGACCGGCGCCGACGGCAACCTCGCCGAGACCGGTACGTCCTCCGCGATGGCGCCGCTCGCTCTCGCGGGCGCCGTCACCGTCGTACTCGGCGCCGGAGCGGTTTTCGCCGTACGCCGTCGCAAGGCCGCAGACAACGTCTGACCGCGGGGTGCCCGACCCCGCGGTCCGGCGCCCCGGGCTCCATGGAGCCCGGGCGGGTTCCGGACGTCTTCGCGGGTGAGCTGGCGGGACGGTTGCTGCCAGGATGGGGGGGCAGAGGCCCTGTGGAGTACTCCACAGGGCCTCTGGTCTGTTGCGCACTCGGCAGGATTCGAACCTGCAACCGTCTGGTCCGTCTGGTCCGTAGCTCTGAAGAGATCGGTCAGTAGAGTCAGCAGAGGTGGTAAAGGCTGCCGGGCGGGCCATGAGGGCCGGTGCCGGGCGCCGGCGGTTGCCGGGGTTGCCGTACCGGCGGCCTCGCCTCCGCTGCCATGCGTATGGGATCGCGCCGGCGTGCCGATCAGACGAAGATCTGTGACATGACAGAGAGGGCAGGCTCGGCGGGCCCTGAGCCCTCGGCCTCTCCGTCCCGAAGCAACTCGGCCGGGCGCTCGACCTCGGGCCCGAGCGCCTCTCACCTGGTGTGAGGGTCCGCAGGTGTACGCGCTTGTCCACGGTTGTGCGTCGGCGTTGTCACGCAGTCAGCCACTCGGCGGGACGGGAAACGGCCCGAGCACCCGTCAGCAGGTGCCCGCCGCGGCCCCGCGTACACCCACGACGCCGGGAACACCGGCCCGATTACGGCGGGCCGGGATCTTTCCCGTGCTCCGGGCGGCGCTGTCACCATTCGTCGTAGTCGCCGATCACCAGGAAGCTGCCCACGACGCCATCGTCACCGAACACGCCCCCGTGGACGGTACGGGTCACCACGCCGTTGGTGGCGCCGTGGGGGCCCACGGTGGCGACCGGAGCGCCGTTGTCACAGGTGAAGCCGCGGAAGACCTCGATGGTCTTCCGGCTGTCGTTGAAAACATTGAAGCTGTTGGAACCCAGCCCGCTGGCCGCGGTGATGCAGCCCTCAGCGGAGGCGGAGTACACACGTTCGTTGAAGTAGATTCTCCCCTCTTTCTCATGGCCGTAGCCGCGTCCGCCGCCCTCGCGGTCGCGGCCCTCGCCCTTTTCTCCGTTTGCGCTGCCGCCGTTCGCGGGAGCCGCGGCAGGGGCGGCTCGTTGGTCAGGCTGGGCGGCTCGTTGGTCAGGCTGGGCCGCCCGTTGGACAGGCTGGGCCGCCCGTTGGACAGATGCGGCCGGCTGGTGGACAGACGGGGACGCCGGGGTGGATCCGGAGGTCGCGGCGTAGGTGATACCGGTGGCTGCGAGGACCGCCGCGCCTACTCCGGCAGCGGCCACGGCAAAGGTTCGCGTGGGCATGACACTTCTCTCTGTCGCGCGGACGTCGGCCGGGCGACCGACCTGCGATGAACGTAACGACAGCCCTCGTAACTGTCATTTCGGACATGTCCAAGGCGTGACACCATGAGCCCAGCCAGGGGAAAACGCAGCACTCACCGCATACCGATGAAACATCTGCACCTCGCAAGATGCGCAGCATCACGGTGTCCGGGGCGGCTGAGTACAGGTCGGGAACCACTTCGCCGCCGCACTGGGGGGTCGGTGCAGGCTGTCGGGCGTTCTTTTGCGGGGGTGGTCGTCCTTGACGGCCTCTCCCAGGTTCGTTCTGCCCTCGGGCATCAGGACGGCGGCGCCACCATCAGGCCCGATCCCGGGCCCGGCCGCTGCCTGCGCCAAGCCGTTCAAACACGGATCACGAGCTGCGGGTCCGTTCAGACGGAGGGAACGGCGTCCGCCGGGGTGGTGTGCCAGTTGGTGACGATCGGGCCTTCGACAGTGATGGTGCCGACCGGTAGGGAAACCGGGTTGGGGTCGTCGTCACCGACGCCGACGATGATGGAGTCCAGTTCCTTGCCCGGGAAGCTCCCACATGCGGTGTCAGACGTGTGCCGCCGGACGGTACCCGGCTCGGGCTGCAGGATGAGGCGGTGGCCCACGAACTGGTCAGTGTGCTGCGTCACGATGACGTCCCGCTCCGCGGCCGACCAGGGTGAAGACGGCCAAGGCGACCGTCGCCGCGGTGCCCGTGGCCAGCGCGTCCGCAACGTACCGGCCCAGACCCGGACGCAGGACGTCGACGAGAGCGAACAGCACGACAGCCCCCGTGAGGCTCGCCGCGACCCCGGCCAGCCAAAAGCGGTGGCGCGCCCAGAACCACTGGGAAAGCCCCATGAGGATGAGGGGCGCAGGGGACAGTTGCGGCTCGTCGAGGGCGGCGAGCACGCCGTATCCCAGACCGCTGACGGCCCAGCAGGCAACGGCCACGAGCGCCGCCTCACTCCAGGGGACGGCCCGGTTCACGCCTGCCGCCCCTCATTCATGGCCCTGTCCCGACGGCGCTCCCACCGCCGGGACAGGAACGCCGCCAGGATCGAGCCGACCAGGAGCGGTCCGGCAACCCAGCGGATCACGTCCGCCGGCCGGCCCGGCTCCCCGCCGGCCATCAGGGTCACCGACTCGATGGTGAGGGAGTTCCCCAGCAACACATAGCCGAGCCCCCAGGCGAGGACCACCCCCACAGGTCCCCGGATCGGCTCCGGTGGCCGGCGCGGTCGGAGCACGGCCCGCCATCCCAACCACACGCAGCCCAGCCCCAGAGCCATGCTGAGCACGTCCACGGCTCTGTCGAACACCTCTGCCACGGTCCCGATCCCCCTCGCCTTCCTCTCTCACCTCCGGCAGGCCCAAGAACGCCAGGGCCGCCCCCGGCTCATCATGATGGCCGCCCGGACGCGGCCCCTCACCTGCCGGGTACGGCAGACGACCTGCACGACTGCTTTCCGGTACCCGGCAATGTGGGCACCTGACGTCACTTCTCGTGAACCTCCAGGGGGCGAGGTCACCAACTGCTGTCCAAACCGGCGGACAAACGCTGCTGCTTGAAGTGAACGAAACCGGACGGCCCGTCCGACGGTCGTTGTCAGTGGCCCCGCCTAGTCTCCGGCCATGAGCATGATCGGTGAGTACCTGCGTGTCACGGCTGCTGAGCTTGACCGAGCGATCCAAGATCCCGACTGGGCTCTGGGCTTCGTCGAAGAGGTCCAGGACGCCGAGGAGGAGACGGAGCCTGCGCCGGCCGAAGCGCGCCACTTCAGCACGTACAAGACCTGGGACATGCTCCGCTTCCTGCTGGCACGCGCCGAGTTCCCCGTGAACGTGATCCACGGTGAGGAGCCGTTCGCCGAGGGCGAGGACTGGGGCTACGGGCCTCCGAGGTACCTGCGGCCTGAGCGGGTCCGGCTCGCGGCGGAAGCTCTGCGGGCTACCGGCTATGCCCAGCTCATCAGTGGCGTGGACCCCGCTGAACCGACCAGCGCCGAGGTGTATCCGCTCGGATGGAGTGAGCCCGGCTCGCTGGAGTGGGGGCGCCCCTGGTACGACGGTCTCACACAGTTCTTCGAGGCTGCTGCCAGGGCGGACGACGCGATGCTCGTCTGGCTGGACTGACAGGCGAAGACGGCGGTGAGACCTCGGCTCGGGAAGCTCGGGCTGTCTCTGAACGGTTGCTGGGCTGAACTGCGGCGGAGCGGTGCCGACGTCCGGCCGGTCGTCGCCCCGGTTCCCGGTGTTCCCCGTGGTTCACCGCACGATCCGGCACGGGGGCGGCTCCGTGATCTGCGCGGCTTGGCCGGCCGGTCTGCTGGTCGGCCCGCTGGCTGACCGGCAAGGCTGAAGAAGTCCACGGCTCCGGCCGGTTCGGGCGCTGTGGGCTTGTGTCGTCGCTGATCGGCGTCGGATGACCTCGGACGGCGCGGGGACGGCCGTGAGCGGAGTTGGTGCCGGGACTTCTTCGGTGCCGGGGTCGACTACTGCCGGGCGCCTCCGCTTTCCGTCACGCAGCTGTTCTGGCCGGACGAGGAAGGCCGGTTCCCCTGGGGCGACCGGGCCGAGGAGTGCTGCCGCGCGAGCCGGTCCCTTCTGTGGGTCCCGAAGGAGGAGACCCGCGGACCGTGGGCCGACCTCGACCGAGACCGACGCCCGGTCTCGGACGGGGCGGCCTGGTGGTGAGCCCCGCGTCAGGAGTTCGATCGCGGGCTGGTTCCGGTGTCGTCGCCCGTTCTCGTGACGACCGGATCGGCGTGCGCGGGTACACGCCTGTCGGAGTTGTTGATGTCAGGGCCCAGTCACGACGGCTACCGGTGCTGGCTCCCCGTATTTGTGAGAGATCGGTAGGGGCCCGGGGGTAACCTCCCGCGGTGACCTCGCCCGACCAGCCCCTCGTGGCTCCCGATTTCGCCGTGCCGCATCCGCCTGTCACCGACCGCTTCCGCCTGGAGCCCCTCGGCCCTCAGCACAATGCCGCCGATCACGCCGCCTGGACCTCCAGCATCGCCCACATTCGAGCCACCCCCGGCTTCGCCGGCCGCTCCTGGCCGCCTCCAGGGGGCATGTCCCTGGAGGCCAACCTCGACGACCTGCGCCGGCACGCGGAGGACTTCGACCGGCGGGTCGGCTTCACCTACACCGTTCTGTCGGTCCCCGGGGACGACGTCATCGGCTGCGTCTACATATACGGCTCACGCCAGGACCCCGGTGTTACTGACGTCCGCTCCTGGGTCCGCGCGGACCACGCTTCCCTCGACGCCGAGCTCTACCGCGTCGTCAGCGACTGGCTGGCCCGCGCGTGGCCCTTCGAGCGTGTGGCGTACGCGCCTCGCTGAGCCACGCGATCCGTTCCGCCCCGTCCGGAGGGCAGAACGCAGAAGGCCCGCATGTGCACATGCGGGCCTTCTGATCCGGTTCCCCGGTCCGGGACTTGAAGCCCGGACCCCTTCGTCCCGAAGCAACTTGCGTGGGTGGTCGACCAGGGGCCGGTATGCCTCTCGCCTGGTGCGATGGACCACGGGCGTCCGCCCTCGTCCGCTGGTGTGCATGGGTGTTGTCACGCCGTCAGGCACTCACCGGCCCGCGACGCTCTGGGCTCCCGACCATGCAGTTCTGATTCCCCGCAACTGCCGCTCACGACCGTGTGGCAGTCCCGCACCCCGCATCGCCGGCCTCCCGCATGCGTGTTTCCATCGACGTGCTCCGGTCGTACGGGTCGACCTCGGGGCCGTCTCCCGGGCGCGAGGCCGCGCGCTCCGCGCTGAACTCGGGGGTGAGGTAGCCGGTGAAGGTATCGCAGCCGCCGTTGGTGGTGTCCACCTTGTAGGAGACGAGGGAGAACGTACCCGGCTCGACGACGACCTTCGCCGGGTCGTCCCAACTCATCACGACCTCGCGGCGCACGATGGTGCGCGCGACTTCGTCGCTTCCCGCTGCAGCGCGTACGACCGGATATACGTAGGTGACATCGGTGGTCACCTCGACCGCACCGCGCTCACCTTCTCGGTACGTGATCCGCCCTCGTGTCTTGACCACATCTCCGACAAGCCGGACCTTCGTCTTCTCGAACCGGCTGAACAGCAGCAGAGGATCGTTCTCCCGGCTGGGCGCACGGAACGCGGTCGCCAGGTAGTCCTGGACATCCTGCTGATGAGGGTTGATCAACGCGATCGCCTTCCTCGGCCGCTCCCCGCGCAGCACACCAGGATCCAGGCTGGACGCGGCGAGGAAGTCCCGGGTCCTCTCGAGCGCCTGCGCGACCTGCCCCTTGCTCATCCAGCCGGTCACCCGTGCCTCAGGCAGGCCGATCCCAGCCGTCCCGTCATCCCACTGCGCCGCGGGCGACCCCCTGAACGGCTGCTCCATGGTCGGATGTTGGGCTGCCGCTTCCGTCGGCGGCGGTTGATCCGGACGTTTCGACTCCACGGCGAGCGGCGTACTCTCGCCGCCTCCGCCTCCGAACCATCCAGCCACCCGCCCTGGATCCGGCGCCACGACCAGCAAGGTGACCGCAACCAGCAGACCGATCGCGTACCAGCCCTTACCTCCTTGCCGCCGGGCCGGTTGGTGACTCCGCCACGGCTCCGGTCGGCCGGTCTCCTCCCGCAGCCGCCGCGCCACCATCCGGGCCCGCGCCGACGGCTCCTCGGGCGCGTCCTCGGTCCCCGCCTCGGCTTCACGAAGGAAGCGCTCCCACTCTTCGTCCGGTATGGACTCCCCGCCCTTGCCCACGATGGGCCCCGCCCTTCCCACGTGCCCGGTCCCTCCCCAGGGCCGGTCATCTTCCGTGCATCCTCACACAGCTCGGTTCGGCTCCATGATCGCCGCCGGTGGGGGCCCGGCTCAGGGGGACCTACGCGGAAGGCCGACGGAGTCTCAAGGGCCGAGTCAAGCCGACGGAGCGCCGCCCCTCGTTTGAGAGCGGCGCCCCGCCTGGGACGGGTTCGAGTCTCATCCTCATCAGGTGGATCATCCCGGACCGCTGGCGCTGGAAGGTGGCATTCGAGCGGCGTTCGGAGTGGTCGCTGGGGTCCGCCTCCATACGCGTTCGTCCACCGCTGTTGGTGTCGGCCGCTGATGTCACTTGACGGGCGCCGGGTACCCCGAGCTTCCGGCATCTGCTGCGGTTGCTGTCAGCTACTGGTGTCCACTCCTTGGCGTCGGAACAAGTGTCGGGTGCCGCGGATGAAGAGGACGAACACCGTCCGGACTGCCATGAACACGGTGGTGAGGCCGAGCGCACGGGCAATCGGGTCAGAGATCGTGGTCCAAGGACCGGGTACGTCAAGAAGGAGCGAGAGCTCTTTGATCGCCACGGTCAGCCCGAACATGAACGGCAGCCGTTCCCCGTGAGTCCGTGAGCCCCACCTCACTCCGTAGGTGGCCGGTGGGCACAGGCCGACGGCTCGCGCTGATCTGCGGGGCCAGTCCGGACAGGATGCTCGGGCGGATCTCCGGCCGGCCGACGTAGCCACGGCGGCAGGGACCACCCGGGGCAGCACCGGGAGGCGGAGGATCCTCTGGACAACTGCTGCGGCCACCGCGGCGCAGTCGACGAGCAACTCGGTCGCCGCAGAGGCGACCGGCACGTCGTTGCCCGGAGTGACCGGCTGCGCCCAGGCGAACTCTGCGTCCTGCACGCCGTGGGCCTCCTCCACCGCCCTGACCACGCCCCGCCCCACGCTTCCGGCCGCACGGATGCCCACCCTGTTCGCGAGGCCGCACAAGCCGTACGCTGCCGGACTCCAAGCCCATTACAGGCCTTTCTGTCCCTGTTGGTGCCTATGTGTCTAGCGTGGGGGTGTGGATGGTGCCGTGCATCTTGCTCAGCTTCTCCGCCGGCCGGTGGTCGGGGGCGACGGCGAGGTGGTGGGCAGGCTCGCCGATGTCATCGTGCGGCTGCGGGGGCGCGACTATCCGCTGGTCACCGGGCTGGTCGCACGGGTGGGCGGGCGCGAGGTCTTCCTTCCCGCCGAGCAGGTTGCCGATCTGGACGGCGAGAAGATCACGCTGGCGAGCCCGCGGGTGGACCTGCGCCACTTCGAACGGCGCGAGGGCGAGGTACTGCTGCGGGCGGACGTACTGGGCCACCGGGTCATCGATGTAGCCGATGCCGAGCTGGTTCGAGCGTACGACATCGCGCTGGAGCAGCGGCTGGACCAATGGGTTCTGACCTGCCTGGACACACGGAGGCCGCCGCGCTGGCGGGGTCTGCGCAGAGGGCGTGCCGCTCAGCCCGACTGGCGGG
>NZ_JUJA01000118.1:32498-48258 GCF_001906585.1 Streptomyces kebangsaanensis
GAGCCGTTGATCGGTCATGCCCGCTCCGCCCGGGTCCGCGGGCCGTTCGCCCGTCTCGGACGGCTGAAGCCCGCGGACCTCGCCGATTTGCTGGAGGACGCCAACCGCACCGAGTCGCACGAGATCCTGCAGACCGTCCACGCCGACCCCGAGCTCGAAGCCGATGTGTTCGAGGAACTGGAGCCGGAGTCGCAGACCCGACTGCTGGGCGAACGCAGCGACGCCGAAATCGCCCAGGTGCTCGGTCGTATGCGTGCTGACGATGCTGCGGACGCCATCAACGACCTGCCGCAGAGCCGGCGCCAGCCGGTCCTGGACGCGCTCCCCGCCGGGCAGCGCACCAAGGTGCTGACGCTGATGGGCTTCAACCCCTCCAGCGCAGGGGGGCTGATGGCGCTCGACGTCCTCTCCATGGTGGGCAGCAGCACCGTCGCCGAGGCGCTGCGCTCGGCGGGTGAGGCCCGCGCCCTGCAGTCCCAGGCGCTGACCAGTGTGTATGTGGTCGGGGAGGAACGGCGGCTGCTCGGCGTGGTCACCCTCGTGGAGTTGCTGCAGGCCGATCCAGCCGCGCGGCTGGACGAGGTGGCCGACCGTGATCCGGTCCGCGCCGGGCCGGACACCGATGTCGAGGACGTCGCCCTGCTCATGACCGACTACAACCTGCTCACCGTCCCGGTCGTCGACGACGAGGACCGCATCCTGGGCGTCATCACGGTCGACGACGTCCTCGAGACGGTCATCCCGGACGACTGGCGCCGACGCGAGCCGGCCCCGCACCCGGCCCACCACATGGAGGAGCCCGGTCCCGAACGCGCCCCGCACGACAGGCCACCCGGATCATGAGCGCGGACGACCGGCCCACGGACGGGACGGGCCGCCCTGAGCCCCCGGCTCTCCCCGGCCGGCCGGCCCGTCCGGAGACCCCGGCCCGTCGTCCCGGGCTGGAGCATCCCCAGCCTGCGAGCCGCGCCGACCGCCCCGCCGAACCGGCGAAGCCCCGCCCGGTGGAGCACGAACGCCCCCCGGAGCCGCCGGAGCGGAAGCGTCCACCGGGGCCGCCTCCGAAGCGCCCCGCCGAAGCCCCCGCGAGGGGGGCCACCGGCCGTCCCGCCCAACCCCCCGTAAGGAAGGCCGCCGCCCGTCCCGCCGCGCCACCGTCCCGCCCGGCGCGGCCCAGCGCCGTGCTCGACGAGGCCCACCTCGGCGAGATTCAGGGCGCCTTCGGCCGCGTCCCCCGCGCACACGCCGAGGAGCGTCCCGGGTTCAAGATCCGGCTGCTGACCCTGATGGCCATCGTCGGCCCCGGCATCATCGTGATGGTCGGCGACAACGACGCGGGCGGCATCGCCACGTACGCACAGGCCGGCCAGAACTACGGCTACTCACTCCTGTGGGTACTGCTCCTGCTCATCCCCGTCCTGATCGTCAATCAGGAGATGGTCGTGCGGCTGGGCGCGGTCACCGGCGTCGGCCACGCGCGCCTGATCACCGAGCGGTTCGGCCGCTTCTGGGGCTGGTTCAGCGTCGGCGACCTCTTCCTGCTCAACTTCCTTACCATCGTGACCGAGTTCATCGGCATCTCCCTGGCCGCCGGATACCTCGGCGTCTCGAGATACGTCGTCGTTCCGGTGGCCGCCGTCGTCCTCGTGGCCGTGATCGCCAGCGGTTCCTTCCGCCGCTGGGAGCGCGCCATGTTCGCCTTCATCGGCGCCAGTCTGCTGCTGATCCCGCTGATCCTCATGTCCCAGCCGCAGTGGGGCCGCGCGGTACACGACTTCGTGGTGCCCGGCGTCCAGGGCGGCGTCACCAGCGAGGCCGTCCTGCTGATCATTGCGATCGTCGGCACCACCGTCGCCCCGTGGCAGCTGTTCTTCCAGCAGTCCAACGTGATCGACAAGCGCATCACCCCGCGCTTCATCGGCTACGAGCGCGCCGACACGGTGATCGGCTCCTTTGTGGTCGTCGCGGGTGCCGCCGCGTTGATCATGATCGCCGACTTCGCGGTCCGGGGCACCGCCGCCCGCGGCCACTTCACCGACGCCGCCGGAGTCGCCGACGCCCTCGGCCGCCACGACCCTGTGCTGGGCGTGCTGTTCGCGATCGTCCTGCTGGACGCCAGCATCATCGGAGCGGCCGCCGTCACCCTGGCCACCAGTTACGCCTTCGGTGACGTCTTCAACCTGCGCCACTCCCTGCACCGCAGCTTCGGCGAGGCCAAGCAGTTCTACGCCTCCTACAGCCTGCTGGTCCTGGTCGCGGCCGCCGTCGTCCTCATCCCGGGTGCGCCGCTCGGCCTGATCACCGAGGCAGTGCAGGCCCTTGCCGGACTGCTGCTGCCCTCCGCGAGCGTGTTCCTGCTCCTGCTGTGCAACGACACCGAAGTGCTCGGCCCCTGGGTCAACCCGCGCTGGCTGAACATGCTCGCCACCGTCATCATCGCCGTCCTGCTGATGCTCTCCGGCACGCTGATGGCCACCACACTCTTCCCGACGGTCAACGTCACCCGGCTCACCATCTGGCTGGCGATCACACTGGTCACGGGCCTGATCACCGTTGCTGTCACCCTCCGGGTCCTCCGGCGCCGCATGCCTGCGCGGCAGGTACCGGTGATGTCGCAGGCCGATAAACTCGCCTGGCGCATGCCGCCCCTGGCACTCCTGCGGCCGGTGCGCTGGTCGGCCGGCACCCGGCTGGGCATGATGGCGCTGCGCGGCTATCTGATCCTCAGCGCCCTGCTCCTGCTCGTCAAGGCGATTCGGCTCGGTAGCTCCTGACCCGGTCCTGACAGAGGACCTCCCCCCGGGGGGAGGGGCAGCCATGCCGCGGGACACCGGTCGGTCAGTGGCGCCGGCGTGCGGCCTCGACCAGGAGCCGGGTGACGTCGGCAGGCAGGTCCAGGTGGCGCTCGATCCACTTGGCGTCCTGGCCGTGGGTGGCGAAGATCCACGCGGTGTAGAGGTGGTTGAGACTGGGCGCGTCCTCGCCGAGCAGATGCGGTCGAACGGTCTCCATGGGAAAGCCGTCCAGCGTGCGGGTGGTGAACCAGGACTCGCCGACCGTCTCCGGCAGACGCCGCCGGGCCTGACGGGCGGCCTTCCGGTGGCTGTGCCGGATGGCCGCCACCACGATGAACGCGGCGGTGGCTGCGCCGATGAGCGCCCCGCTGACGAGCGGCCGGTCCCGAGCCGACGCGGTCGCCAGCACGGTCGTCTCCAGCACGATCAGCGTGAGCAGCCCCAGTACGGCGGCCCCCTCGCCGGTGCGCGGGTGAGGCAGGGGCCTCATGACACGCTCCCTTCCGGTTCCATCCTGGCCTGTCACCGGGCCGTTGTCCTGGGGCCACAAGGAGCCTTTCCGGGCTGCGTAGCAGGGAGCGCTGCCCTGATCTGTCAGGCCGGCGCCCGGGGCAATCCCCGCTCGGATTCCTCGTCGTCCATGTGCCAGTGCAGGTCGCTCACGCCCGGCTCCATGGAGAAGCGGGCAATCAGCTGCTCCAGCCAGGCGGCGGCATCGCCGTCGATCGTGACGGGAGCGTGCAGTCAGCGGTGCGATCCGCGCTCATTGCGCATCGGTCAGTTCCCGGCAGCCCTGGCCATGAGAGTGGGGAGATGTTTGCCTCCTTTCACTCGAAAAGCCATCCGGTTCCCGCTCCGGGACACATCGACTTCCAGGCATATTTCAGGCATCTTCCGGGGGGATGCCATGGCGATCTTCAACGTTCTCCTCCCCGCCCTGGGCCGCGACCATGGCGGCCACGGCGACCGCGACCGGGACCACGGTTACTGATTTCGGCCACTACCAGTGATTCGGAGCGGAGCGGACTGGAGCCAAGGGAGCCGAGTCCAAGGGAGCCGAGTCCAAGGGAGCCGAGTCCAAGAGAGCCGGTCCGCTCCGTCAGTACGTCCTGCGGCGGCTGCTGTCGGTGGGCGCGGACCCGCAGGCCGTGGTCGAGGCCGCTCCGCCGCCCCCGCGCGAGGTGTTCCCGGCGGTGGTTTGCCGAACCGGGGAGTAGGGGGTCGAGGTGGTGTCCTCTGCCGACCGCGTCGAGCAAGGCCTGGAGTTCGGGGGGTGGGAGCGTGTCGGACCATGCCCGCCGCCAGTGGTGCAACACGGTGGAGGGGGCCAGCCGACTCCTGACCGCGCGCAGTACCCGCGGCCACTCTTTGACGGGTTCTTGACGCGGCTACGAACCGACGCGCGTATCGCCCGGACCGACCCATTCATGGATCACACCGACCTCCACACCGGCGTCGTGGGCGATGTCCTCGGGCGCCACACCGGCGCTCCAGGCAACGAGAACGGCGCGTCGGAGTTCCTCCGCACGCGTCTCCAGCCCGATCTCGGCGGCCTCCCCGGACGCGGCCATCAAAGCAGCCGCGTCCTCGGTCAGCCGTTGCCCCGCCCGGCGCACCGCCAGGCGGGCTTCTTCCCGCGGACCGTTCACCGTCTGCCTCCAAGGGGGCCGCGCTGCCGATCAGTTCTGCGCGGCCGACCGGGCCAGCCTGATGCTGAGCCACAGCAGGCTCACCGGCATCCCGATGCCGCACGCGTCGGCCAGGGCGAGGATCGCCGGTTCGGCGACCGGCAGCAGCCGCAGACCGCGCTCGGCCACCTCAGGAACAGGGAAACGGGGCAGCGTGATGGTGATCGTCATGACGCACCTCCGCCTGATCGGCACCCTCAGGCGCGCCGGCGGCGAACACGATCACCGCCCGGCACTTCGCACTTCGAGTCGAGGCAGGCCGTCAGACAGTGACGCGGTGACCGCCGGGCGCCTCGGGTGCAACGGAATGGGAGCTGGGACTACTGCTGCAGGAACTCATCCCGTTCACCTCCTTGCGCTCACAGCGGCCACGTCGAACAGGGGCACAACACACCCTCCAACCAGGCTACAACCACGTACAACGCGATCACCCGCCGAAACCTTCCCATCGGTTCCGCGTAAATCCCCGACGAGGCGGGATGTCGCCCAGGAACCGGGGGAGACGCCCGGCGTTCCCACGGAAGACGGCGGCGATCCCACGGAGGACGCCGCCTGACGGCGCGTTCCCATGGAAGGCCAAAAGGCCCCTCGGAGATCACTTCCGGGAGGCCTTTCTGATGCCCCGATGCAGGTCAGAGCGGTAATGCGTTGTGCCCCGGCAGGATTCGAACCTGCGACACCCGCTTTAGGAGTCTTCCCCGGGCGAGGCCGTGACCTGCGTAAATGTAGCCCGCAGCGCACCTGACCTGCGAAATCACTTCTCCGCGGTTCCCGTGTGTTCTCAGCTGTTCCCGGCCTCATGTGTGCTGAATCCGTTCCGGTCGGCCGATGGGCCGGGGGTGGGTACCTGATGTGGAGCCTCATCGCCTCATGGACGAGGGCGACCGGGCGAACTCCGTAGGAACTGCCGCTGAGGTTCGGCGGGCAGGCGGACGGATGCTCCACTCCCGTCCCAAAGCTGTGAGCGGGCAGGTGGGAACCCGTAGCCTGGGACCAGCAGCAGTACGCAGCCTGATCAAGTGGAGGGGATGCCGATGACCACAGCCCCGAGCGGTGTGCCTCACACGCCACCCCCGTCGTCGCACCCGTTGCGGACCATTCGCGACATCCGGGAGTCCCTGCCTGAGGACCAGCGTCGGCATTTCGACGCAGAGCTAGCCGACACGGAGATCGAGGCACTGCCAGAGATGCTGCACCGCTGGGTGGCCCTGAGCAACGACGGCTTCGAGGAGTTCCTGCTCTCCCGGCCCTTCGAGGGTCTGGAGTTCGGTGCCCGCTCCTACGACGAGTAGACGGACGCCGAGTGATCTACCTGTTCGACACCAATGTCGTCGCCGAGCTGACGACCCGGGCGAAGCCTGACCCCCGCGTCCTGGCCTGGTTCCGCTCCACGGCCAGGCCCAACCGCTTCCTGAGCGTGATTACCGTGGCCGAGATCGAGGCCGGCGTGGCCGCTGCTCCGGATCCTGTACGCCAGGCCCGCTACGCTCGGGCCCTCGCTGCGGTACGGCACGAATACCGTGACCGCATCGCGCCGATCGGCGAACCGGAAGCGGCCGCCTATCTCACCGTCCACAAGACGCTCAGGGCCGCCGGCACCAGCATCGACCCGCCGGACGCACTGATCGCTGCCACCGCCCTGGCCAACGGCTGGACGGTTGCCACCCGCAACATCAAGCACATGGCCCGAACCGGGGCTCTGGTGGTCAATCCGTGGGAGCAGCAACTTTAGGTCGAGGAGCCCCTCACATATATGTGCTGCGAAGCCGGAGGCCCTGCCGCCCACTCGGACTGCAGGGCCTCCGGCCTGCTTTTTCTCTGTGCCCCCGGCAGGATTCGAACCTGCGACACCCGCTTTAGGAGTTTTCCCTGGTCAGGTCAGTGACCTGCATAAACGTCAACCGCAGGACGGCTGACCTGGTCGGATACCCCTCCGTGGTTCTCGCTTGTTCGCGGGGTTTCCCGTCCTCATGTGTGCTGAATCCGTTCCGGCAGGGGCTGCCCGCGAGACGGCCACCCACCGGCTCTGTGCCGCAGATGCGAGGAGCTCTGCCACTCGTGTCACGGTCTGGGCCGCGCCGATGCAGTGCACGCTTGCCGGAGCACTTCAGGCACCCATGACGACCGCCGGCCCGCCCTGGTCGCTCGCTGGGTTCACGGCCGAAGGCTTGTCAGCGCAAGCCTTCGAGCGAAGTGCTACCCGGTAGCACCGAGTGCTACCGTGGTTGGTATGAGCGTTCAGCCCGAAATCACCCAGCGGGATCTGCGCAACCGGTCCCGAGAGATCATGGACGCCATACAGGGCGGCCAGTCGTTCACCGTCACCCGTGACGGACACCCGATCGGCCAGCTCGTCCCTCTGCGGCGACGCCGTCGGTTCGTCTCCCGCCAGGAGTTCGCCGCGATGTCCAGGACCGCCCCCGCCATCGACCTCGACACGTTCCGCGCCGACCAGGACGCCACGGCCGACGCCTACCTGGACGATCCCTATGCCCGCTGACCGCTCGACGTACGCGCAGGGACTCCTCGACACCAACATCATGATTCTGCGCCGGTGGGTGGCCCCCGAGGAACTGCCGGACGAAATGGCGATCACCGCCATCACCCTGGCCGAGTTGTCCGCCGGTCCGCACGAGGTGCGCCGCAACGACGAGCAGAGCGGCTACGACGAACACGCCGAACGCGCCCGCAGGCTCGACGTCCTGCAACGCGCCGAGAACGAGTTCGACCCCATCCCCTTCGACGCCGAGGCAGCCCGCATCTACGGTCGCATCTGCGCCGCGGTGATCAGTGCGGGCCGTAAGCCGCGCCGCCGGGTGGCCGACCTGATGATTGCTGCCATCGCCGTGGCCGAGGACCTCCCCCTCTTCACCACCAACCCCGACGACTTCAAAGGGCTGGACGACCTCCTCACCGTCGTACCGGTCACCCGCCCGAAGGTGCCCCACGACGGCTGATGCCAGGGCACCGGGTCGGTGGGAGCACGGCGGACTTCGTGGGGTGAGCGTGGAGCGGACGCGATCACGCAGCAGGGCCGGTTCGGGGGGACAAGCCCTTCGAACCGGCCCTTGGCTGCTGTGCCCCCGGCAGGATTCGAACCTGCGACACCCGCTTTAGGAGTTTTTTCTGGGCGGGGCTGTGACCTGCGGAGACGTGGGCCGCGAGGTGTCTGACCAGGGGAAAGACTTCTCCGCAGTTCTCACGTGTTCGCGGTGCTTCCCGTCCTCGTGTGTGCTGAATGCGTTCCGCAAGGGCCGTCTTCCTGGCATGACGATATTCGCTCAGCAGCGGCTCGGAGACGGTGCCGACCCAAGCAGGCCGACGGGTCATACCCAGGTCTGACCCCGCAGTTCAGCTCTTGGCCTGACGCCCCGCAGGGGCGGCGAAGGCATCGTCGTCAGTATGACGAACCCGGCGAGATTCGTGATCACCCCGGCCGCGACGATCGGTGCCCGACTGCGTGACGCACTACCTGTGGAGCGGCTGGAGGGCACCGGCTTCCCGGGGCGCTGGGTGGGCGGCGTTGCCATGGTGCTCGGCCCACTCCTGATGCTGACCGGCGCGCTGTTACGGGCCCGCTTCCACTTCTTCTACCCTGACCAACTCGCCGCGTACGAGCGACAGCCCATCCTGATGGTTGCGGCATACGCTCTCTTTGCTGCAGGCAGTCTGCTGCTCTGGCCCGCCGTGGCAGTGGTGGCCGCACGGATCGCAGCCCGGAGCGTCGGCTGGGGCCTATGGGGAGGGTGCCTGGTCATGTTCGGGCTGTTCACCCGCGTCTTCCACGCAGGAGTGGACCACCTGGCTTTTCAGCTGGTGCGTTCGCAAGGAGTCGAGGCTGCCACCGAGGCGGTGACCGCCGGATACGGTGCCTTCCACATCTTCTCCGCGCTGAACCTCGCCATCGTCCTGGGGTGGATCGTCCTTGCCCTCGGAGCCTGGCGTACCAGGGTGCTCGGCCCGGTCCGCGCTACCGCGCTCGGCCTCACCGCGGCACTGCCTCTCGGAGTGCTCAAGGGGACCACGCCTCTGTCGCTGGTGGCCCTGGCCGGGCTGTGCGCCGCAATGGTGCCGTTGGGCCTTTCGCTGCTGTGTGAAGCGCCCCGCCCCAATGGGGCGGCGGTGCTGCGCTGGGTGCCGCTGATCCTGGTGATGCTCGGGCTGACGGTGCTGCTCGGACAGGCCGGTTGAGTGCACGCCTGCGGGTACGGTCGGGCCATGAAGCTCAAGGGGCAGCATCATCTCTACGCCCTCGACCTCGGCGCGGCCCTGGCCCTGACCGCTGTGTACGTCGGCTTCGCCCGACTGACCGCCGATGACGGCCAACCCACCTACACAGGTCCGTTCTGGCTCGGCTGTCTGATCGCCGCCGCGGTCGGTCTGCCGATCGCAGTACGCCGTCGTTGGCCGCTCGCGGTCCTGGGGACCGTGCTCGTGGCTCTGACCACGGCATCGCTCCTCGACATACCTCGTGAGCCGTACACCGCCGCCGGTCTGGCGGCTTACCTCGTCGCACTGGCCGAGCCCGCCCGTCGATCCGTGCCCGCACTCGCGGTGACACTGTCGGTGGCGTGCGGCGCCGTCTACCTCGGCGAGGCGACGGTCACTCCCGCCGAGGACTGGCAGGGTGCCGTAGGAGTGGCCGGGTTGGTGTCGGTGGTGATCGGCGGGGCCTGGGGGGCGGGGTGCACCGTGCGCGGTCGCCGCGTCGAGGCCGAACGGGAGGAGCGGCGCCGGTCGGAGCGCGCGCTGGACGAGGAGCGCCTGCGGATCGCACGCGAGTTGCACGACATCGTCTCGCACAACCTCAGCCTGATCGCTGTCAAGGCGGGTGTTGCCGGGCATGTGGCGGAAGCCGCCCCGCAGGAGGCACGGGCCGCGCTCAAGGTCATCGAGGAGACAAGCCGTTCCGCGCTGGCCGAGATGCGGCGCACGCTCGGTGTGCTGCGCACCGAAGGCGCCCCCCTGGGACCTGTACCGGACCTCGACAGCCTCGGCTCGCTCGTCGCGGAGGCGGACCGGACAGGGGTGGACGTCGACCTGACCGTGCACGCCGTGGAGGGGCTGGCCAAGGGGACACAGCTGACCATCTACCGGATCGTCCAGGAAGCCCTCACCAATGTGATCCGGCACGCGGCCCCGACCCGCTGTCAGGTCACGGTCGAGGCAGATGCGCGAGAGATCCGCATCGACATCGCGGATGAGGGACCACCGCCGGCATCCAGGCAGGTCATCAGCGAACTACCGGACGGCCATGGCCTCTTGGGGATGAAGGAGCGCGTGATGATGTACGGCGGCAGCTTCGATGCGGGGCCCCGACCGGAGGGCGGCTTCACAGTATCCGTCCGCCTGCCCGCTGAAGGGACTCCATGACCATGACCGGCATGACCCCGGTCCGGGTACTGATCGTCGACGACCAGGCGATGGTGCGCGGCAGCTTCCGAGCCCTCGTCGACCACACGCCTGGCATGACGGCCGTGGGCGAGGCCGCGAACGGAGCGGAGGCCGTCGAAGTCGCCCGCCGCGAACGACCGGACGTCGTACTGATGGACGTGCGCATGCCGGACCTCGACGGGATCGAGGCAACCCGGCAGATCTGCTCGGACCCGGCCCTGTCCGGCGTCCGCGTCCTCGTCCTCACCACCTTCGACCTGGACGAGTATGTCTACGCCGCCCTGCGCGCCGGCGCCGTGGGCTTTCTGCTGAAGGACACCCCGCCGACCGAGGTCCTCACCGCCATCGGCATCGTCGCTGCGGGCGAGGCACTGCTCGCCCCCTCGGTGACCCGCCGCCTGATCGCGGAGTTCGCCCGGCGCCCAGAGCCGGCGCGACCGCCGAGACGCTCGCTGGATGCGATCACGAACCGCGAGATGGAGGTGCTCGGCCTGATCGCCCGCGGCCTGTCCAACACAGAGATCACAGAACACCTCCACCTGAGCCTGGCCACGGTCAAGACCCATATCGGGCGGTTGCTCGCCAAACTGAATGCGCGCGACCGTGCCCAGCTCGTGATCGTCGCCTACGAGACCGGGCTCGTAGGCGACCGTCGGCGTGGAGCGTGACGTTCACGGGAGGGACGGTTCTCGTCAGCGCCTCGAAGCGCACCTCACACGCGCCACGAGACGGGAAGGCCCCGCTCACTGGAATGACAGAGCATCTGACCTGCTGTTCCTCTGTGCCCCCGGCAGGATTCGAACCTGCGAAACCCGCTTTAGGAATTCGATCTACGTCCGCCTCTGTCGTCGCCGTCGGCTGATCCGACAGTCGCCCAGGAGTGCCGCTGTGTGCTGCCGTCCGGCCTCGTTGATGTCAGCGTTGGATGTCATCGAAACAGCTCCGGAACTGGGCAGACCTCCAAATGATGCCTCCGGCCGGCCTGCCCACCTTCACCGGGTGTGCTGATCGGGGCGCCGTCACAGCGCCAGGCAGGTCCTCTGACCGTCGTGACCCCCCTGGTGACCACACAGTTGTCTGTGCAAGACCCCTCGGTTACTGTTATTACAGATGAGTTTTTGCCTGAGGCAGTGATTGGAGGAGGCTATGGCTCGTACGAGCGTCCTTGCCCGTGCTGAGAAGGTCGAACCGAATCCCTCACATCAGGGTGCCCTCGCCGCGACTGCCCGAATGGTGCCAGAGCAGGTTCAGGTTCTGGTGCGCACCTCGGACGGTGGCGAGCTGGCGCTGCCACGGGAACTGGTTCGCATTCTCCTCGCCTCCGCCCACGAGCTGGCCCGCGGACATGCGGTTACGGTCCTGGCCTCCGAGGTTCAGCTGTCGCCCGCCGAGGCTGCTGAGCTTCTGGGCTTGTCTCGACCGTTTGTCGCCCGTCTCCTTGATGCCGGTGACATCCCGTCGATGAATCTGCCCGGAAGTAGTCACCGTGTGGTGCGCCTTGCTGATGTGCTGGCGTTCCAGCAGCGGCGTGAGCGCCGCAGGGAGGGGCGGCGTCAGATCGCCGACGTGTTGGACGACACCGAATCGGCCAGTTGATTCGGTTCTCACCGCCAGCGGCAAAGCAGAAGGGGGAAGCGTGGCACCGCGGGTCTTCGTGGACACCAACGTCTTGTTTCCGTTCTCGGTGATGGACGTGATGCTGGCCCTCACGGAGGACTCGGTTCACGAGATCGTGTGGTCCGAGCGGCTCCTCGCGGAGTGGGAGCGGGTCATCGTCCGGGAAGGCAGGCGTTCAGCGAAGTCGGCTGCCGCGGTCGGCCATGCCGTTCGACGCTTCTTCGCTGACTGTGAGATCGCGGCAGCGTCCTATGAGCATCTTGTGGATGAGATGCCTGGCGATGATCCCGACGACCGGCACCATGCGGCGGCAGCGGTGGCTGCCGGTGCCGCCGCGCTGGTTACCTGGAACCTTGCCGACTTCCCGGCGGGTGACTTGGCTGAGCGCGGAGTGCGGGTGATCGGCCCGGATCCGTACTTGTGCGGGCTGTATGGCGAGGTGCCGGATGAGGTGGTGGATACGGTGGTCAGGCTTGCCGGAGAGAAGCGCAACCCGCCCGTCACGATCACTGATGCCATCGCCCGACTCGCGAAGGCCGGTTTACCAGGCTTCGCCGACCTCTTGACGCAGCATCTCGGGCACTGAACCCAGGGGTTACGACGGCGGCTCGTAAGCGGATGACTGGAACCGAATGTTCACGCAAACGGCCCCGGACTAGGAGTCCGGGGCCGAAGAGAACGCCTCCCTGGGGAGAAACCCCAAGGAGGCGTCGCACCACATGGTGCCCCCGGCAGGATTCGAACCTGCGACACCCGCTTTAGGAGTTTTCCCTGGGCTAGGCTGTGACCTGCGGAAACGTCAGTCACAGGGTGTCTGGCTTGGGAGAACACTCCTCCGTGGTTCTCGCGTGTTCACGGGGTTTCCCGGCCTCATGTGTGCTGAATCCGTTCTGGATGAAAGCCATCCGAGGAGCAGTTGGCGGCCCGCGCCCTGCACGCGACGTCTTCGCCGTCCTGCTGTGGGAGGCCCATGACGATTCGTGGAGCTGGAGCGGCACCTCACTCTGAGTCATGGGTGCGGATCGCCGGCGCGTTTGCCCTGGTGCGCCGTGGCGCAGAGCCGAATGATGAGGGCCGGATGGCCGTTTCCCCTCGACAGGCGCTCGTCGACCCCGGTGTCGCGGTGGCCGATGTTCAGCGCGACGAGGGCCGCGACCTCAAGGTCGCGGCCCTCGTCGCCGTTGCACGCATGACAAATGCTTCCCCGAGCGATCAGGGTCCGCCGCAGACGTCCCGCTGATCCGCCTCGGTCAGAATCCGTGTGACCGCCGCGAAGTCGTCGGCACGGTTCCCGGGGCTCACACGTAGTCGCCCCTGGCCGCCGAGTAGTGCGCCACGGCGGCCGGTGTGCCGTCGGCGAGGATGCCGGTGATCCGGAAGTACGACGTCTCGCCGAGCGGCAGGGGCACGGCGGCGCGGTAGATGCGGTTCGGGGCCGCGGCGACGGAGGTGACCGGTTCGTACGTCCTGGTGGCCACGTTCCAGCGCTCCAGACGGTGCTCGGTGATGCCGGCGCAGGCCGCCTTGTCGGAGCAGGCCCACTCCAAGCGGCCGGTTCTGGTCACGGCGTCGGGGTTGAGGACGGTGAGCACGCCGGAGTCCTCGCCGAGGGCGTCGTCGGGCCTGTTGTCGAGTTCGGTGGTGGTGACGGTGGGGGCCAGGTCGAGGCCGATGTGGTTGCCCCACTGGTCGATCGCTACGACGAGGAAGGTCACCGTCTCGCCGTCCGCCGGTCCGGCGCACAGCATCGCGTTCGGCAGGGCGGTGGGCTTCTTGGGGTCGACGGCGTCGGAGCACCCGTCATTGTTGTAGCCGGTGCTGCCGTCCGGCCGCCGTACGACGCGGGTGGCGGCGTAGCTCAGGCCGCTCTCGGCGGGGGCGTCCCAGCTCAGCAGGACGCCATCGGCGCGGGGCGTGGCGGTCAGGCCGGTGAGCGGGGCCGGGGGAACGCTGTCGGGGGTCACCGAACGCGGCGCGGACATCGGGGACGCGTTGCCAGCGGCGTCGGTCACCACGGCGGCGTAGGTGTAGGTGGTGCCGTCGAACGCCGGCAGTTCGTCCACGTACGCGTAGGCCGACGTCGGCGACGAGTCCTTCGACGCTGTGCCGATGAGTTCGGGGCTGTCGTTGAGGGTGTCGCCGGTGGACCGGTAGATGCTGATGGTGCCGCCGATCCTCATCTCCTCCTCGGTCCGGTCGTCCCAGTTGATCTTCAGAGAGCTGGGGGTGTTCGCCATGTGGGACACGGCGATGACGGGTGCCGTCGGGGCGACGGTGTCGACCGGGGTGACCGTCAGGAAGGGTGTGCTCTCGGACAGGTTCCCGGCGCGGTCGGTGACGCAGATGTAGTAGCGGATGGGCTTGCCGTTGCGGGGCAGTTTGGTGTCGGTCCAGGAGGTTCTGTCGGTCAGGACCATGGGCATCCAGTCACCCACCGCGGTCTGCCGGTAGACCCGGTAGTAGGCGAGGTCCATCTCCTTGTTGGGCGCCCAGGAGAAGGTGGCGGAGTCGGTGCCCTTGTCGTACACCACCTTCGCCCCGGTGGGTGTGAGAGGGGCGACATGGTCCACGGTGGCGCCGGTGCGGGGCGCGTAGGTGAACTTGACGGCGGCGGCACCGGTCCAGTTGACGTAGTCGATACGGAGGGTGTGGGTGCCGCGGGGGATGGTCAGGTTGACGGTGCGGGAGACGGTGCTGGACCCGTTCTTCCACAGGTCGATCTTGCGTGCGCCGTCGAGGTACACACGGATGCCGTCCTGGCCGGAGGCGGTGAACGCGAAAGGCCCTCCGGAGCCGAAGTCGCGTTTCACGGTCCAGCGGACGCCGAAGTTGTCCTTGGCGACGCCGGGGACCCCGGGCGATTTGGTGCCCCAGTTCTCGTTGATCGCGGTGTCACAGTCCGTGCGCTTCGGCGCGCCCGAGAAGCTGGTGTTCGCGAAGAACTGCCGGGTGTAGGTGTTCGTCGCGCAGGCAGCCGCCGACGCCGGGGAGGTGGCGACCGCGACAAGAGTGCCCGTCATCGCGACCACCACCGCGGTCGCGGCGGCCAAACGGGATCTTCCGACATTTCTCACTGCATCCCCTTTTGAGCGTGTGACCGCCCCTCGGACAGTCGTACGAGAAGTGGGATACATGAGAGCAGTCTGTGGTTGCACGGCCAAGCGGTTTCCGGTCGCCGCCGGTGACGAGTGCCCTCAGGCGGAGGATGCCGATTCATACCAGTTCGGGTCGTCCGAGACGCCGGTCGGGAGACCATGAGCCGCAGGGACCGCCTGCTCAAGCGACACCGGCGGAGGAAACTGCCGTCAAGACCCGCTGTCACTGCCCCGCGGCCGATGGTCGCGGGACAGTGACAGCAGGCCACATGCGGTGCCCCCGGCAGGATTCGAACCTGCGACACCCGCTTTAGAAGGCATCTCATTTGGCGAGTCTGCGGTAGCAGATGAGGGTGCAGGCGATGCTGGTGAAGGCCAGGAAGTGCTCTGCCTTGCGCTCGTAGCGGCGGTGCAGACGGCGGCAGCCGGCGAGCCAGGACATGGTGCGCTCGATGGTCCAGCGGTGCCGCCCGAGCCGCTGCGAGGTCTCGACGCCCTTGCGGGCGATGCGGTGCCGGATGCCCCGCCGGGACAGCCATTTCCGCAGGTGCGCGTAGTCGTATCCCTTGTCGGCATGGAGCTTGCCGGGCCTGCGCCGGCGGGGGCCTCGGCGGGACCGGATCGGCGGTATGCCCTTCACCAGCGGCATCAGGGCCTGGCTGTCGTGGACGTTGGCACCGGAGATTCCGACGGACAGGGGCAGACCGGTCCGCTCGGTGATCAAGTGGATCTTCGACCCGTACTTGCCTCGGTCGACAGGATTCGGGCCTGTCAGGTCCCCCTTTTCATCGCCCGCATGTTCACCGAGTCGATCGCGCACCTCGACCAGTCCAGCTCGCCGCGGGAGCCGAGTTCATCCAGGACCAGGCGGTGCAGCTTGGCCCACACCCGGGCCTTGGTCCACTCGGTGAACCGGCGGTGCGCCGTCGCGCCGGACGGCCCGAACGATGCGGCCGGCAGCTGCTGCCACGTGCAGCCCGACGTCGCCACGAACACGATCGCGGCCAGCACCTCGCGGTCACCGTGCCGCCGCCGGCCACCGCCCTGAGGCCGCGTCGGCGCCTCCGGCACCACGCGCTGGAACAGCTCCCACAACTCATCCGGCACCAGCCGCTCAACGATCCCCACCACGGCCGACAGCCTACCCAGCCAAATGAGATGACCTCTTAGG
>NZ_JUJA01000119.1:0-10464 GCF_001906585.1 Streptomyces kebangsaanensis
GTGACGGGTGGCTGGTCGTTGTTTGAGAACTGCACAGTGGACGCGAGCATCTGTGGCCAAGTTTTTAAGGGCGCACGGTGGATGCCTTGGCACCAGGAACCGATGAAGGACGTGGGAGGCCGCGATAGTCCCCGGGGAGCCGTCAACCAGGCTGTGATCCGGGGGTTTCCGAATGGGGAAACCCGGCAGTCGTCATGGGCTGTCACCCTTGCCTGAACACATAGGGCAAGCGGAGGGAACGCGGGGAAGTGAAACATCTCAGTACCCGCAGGAAGAGAAAACAACCGTGATTCCGGGAGTAGTGGCGAGCGAAACCGGATGAGGCCAAACCGCAGGCGTGTGAGACCCGGCAGGGGTTGCGCGTGCGGGGTTGTGGGATCTCTTGTCTGTCGTCTGCCGGCGACAGGACGAGTCAGAAACCGTTGGCGTAGGCGAAGGACATGCGAAAGGTCCGGCGCAGAGGGTAAGACCCCCGTAGCCGAAACGTCAGCGGCTCGTTGGAGAGACACCCAAGTAGCACGGGGCCCGAGAAATCCCGTGTGAATCTGGCGGGACCACCCGCTAAGCCTAAATATTCCCTGGTGACCGATAGCGGAGAGTACCGTGAGGGAATGGTGAAAAGTACCCCGGGAGGGGAGTGAAATAGTACCTGAAACCGTGTGCCTACAAGCCGTGGGAGCGTCGGAGTGTGCTTGCGCACTCTCGTGACTGCGTGCCTTTTGAAGAATGAGCCTGCGAGTTTGCGGTGTGTTGCGAGGTTAACCCGGGTGGGGGAGCCGTAGCGAAAGCGAGTCCGAACAGGGCGTTTCAGTAGCACGCTCAAGACCCGAAGCGGAGTGATCTAGCCATGGGCAGGTTGAAGCGGAGGTAAGACTTCGTGGAGGACCGAACCCACCAGGGTTGAAAACCTGGGGGATGACCTGTGGTTAGGGGTGAAAGGCCAATCAAACTCCGTGATAGCTGGTTCTCCCCGAAATGCATTTAGGTGCAGCGTCGTGTGTTTCTTGCCGGAGGTAGAGCACTGGATAGGCGATGGGCCCTACCGGGTTACTGACCTTAGCCAAACTCCGAATGCCGGCAAGTGAGAGCGCGGCAGTGAGACCGTGGGGGATAAGCTCCATGGTCGAGAGGGAAACAGCCCAGAGCATCGACTAAGGCCCCCAAGCGTACGCTAAGTGGGAAAGGATGTGGAGTCGCTCAGACAACCAGGAGGTTGGCTTAGAAGCAGCCACCCTTGAAAGAGTGCGTAATAGCTCACTGGTCTAGTGATTCCGCGCCGACAATGTAGCGGGGCTCAAGCGTACCGCCGAAGTCGTGTCATTCGTACATGCAGGGCCAACGCCCGTACGGATGGGTAGGGGAGCGTCGTCTGCCGGGTGAAGCAGCCGCGGAAGCGAGTTGTGGACGGTTGACGAGTGAGAATGCAGGCATGAGTAGCGATTCACACGTGGGAAACGTGTGCGCCGATTGACTAAGGGTTCCTGGGTCAAGCTGA
This sequence comes from Streptomyces kebangsaanensis, assembly GCF_001906585.1. Taxonomy (GTDB): domain Bacteria; phylum Actinomycetota; class Actinomycetes; order Streptomycetales; family Streptomycetaceae; genus Streptomyces; species Streptomyces kebangsaanensis. The sequence goes on from NZ_JUJA01000119.1 coordinate 1,496, forward strand.
TCTGCCCAGGGTAAGTCGGGACCTAAGGCGAGGCCGACAGGCGTAGTCGATGGATAACCGGTTGATATTCCGGTACCCGCTGTGACGCGATCAACATCGAGCATCGTGATGCTAAGGCCGTGAAGCCGTTCCGGACCCTTCGGGGGAAGGAAAGTGGTGGAGCCGCCGGCCCAAGCGGTTAGTAGGTGAGTGATGGGGTGACGCAGGAAGGTAGTCCAGCCCGGGCGGTGGTTGTCCCGGGGTAAGGGTGTAGCCCGAGTGGTAGGCAAATCCGCCACTCACCAGGGTGAGACCTGATGCCGAGCCGATTGTGGCGAAGTGGATGATCCTATGCTGTCGAGAAAAGCCTCTAGCGAGTTTCATGGCGGCCCGTACCCTAAACCGACTCAGGTGGTCAGGTAGAGAATACCGAGGCGTTCGGGTGAACTATGGTTAAGGAACTCGGCAAAATGCCCCCGTAACTTCGGGAGAAGGGGGGCCGCGCCCGGTGACGAGTCTTGCACTCCGAGCTGGGGGTGGCCGCAGAGACCAGCGAGAAGCGACTGTTTACTAAAAACACAGGTCCGTGCGAAGCCGTAAGGCGAGGTATACGGACTGACGCCTGCCCGGTGCTGGAACGTTAAGGGGACCGGTTAGCTCCATTTCGGTGGGGCGAAGCTGAGAACTTAAGCGCCAGTAAACGGCGGTGGTAACTATAACCATCCTAAGGTAGCGAAATTCCTTGTCGGGTAAGTTCCGACCTGCACGAATGGCGTAACGACTTCTCGGCTGTCTCAACCATAGGCCCGGTGAAATTGCACTACGAGTAAAGATGCTCGTTTCGCGCAGCAGGACGGAAAGACCCCGGGACCTTTACTACAGTTTGATATTGGTGTTCGGTTCGGCTTGTGTAGGATAGCTGGGAGACTGTGAAGTCCCAACGCCAGTTGGGGTGGAGTCGTCGTTGAAATACCAGTCTGGTCGTGCTGGATGTCTAACCTGGGTCCGTGATCCGGATCAGGGACAGTGTCTGATGGGTAGTTTAACTGGGGCGGTTGCCTCCTAAAGGGTAACGGAGGCGCCCAAAGGTTCCCTCAGCCTGGTTGGCAATCAGGTGGTGAGTGTAAGTGCACAAGGGAGCTTGACTGTGAGACCGACGGGTCGAGCAGGGACGAAAGTCGGGACTAGTGATCCGGCGGTGGCTTGTGGAAGCGCCGTCGCTCAACGGATAAAAGGTACCCCGGGGATAACAGGCTGATCTTCCCCAAGAGTCCATATCGACGGGATGGTTTGGCACCTCGATGTCGGCTCGTCGCATCCTGGGGCTGGAGTCGGTCCCAAGGGTTGGGCTGTTCGCCCATTAAAGCGGTACGCGAGCTGGGTTTAGAACGTCGTGAGACAGTTCGGTCCCTATCCGCTGCGCGCGCAGGAGTCTTGAGAAGGGCTGTCCCTAGTACGAGAGGACCGGGACGGACGAACCTCTGGTGTGCCAGTTGTTCTGCCAAGGGCATGGCTGGTTGGCTACGTTCGGGAGGGATAACCGCTGAAAGCATCTAAGCGGGAAGCCTGCTTCGAGATGAGGACTCCCACCCACTTGATGGGGTAAGGCTCCCAGTAGACGACTGGGTTGATAGGCCGGATCTGGAAGCGCCGCGAGGCGTGGAGGTGACCGGTACTAATAGGCCGAGGGCTTGTCCTCAGTTGCTCGCGTCCACTGTGTTGGTTCTGAAACCACGAACAGCCTTCGGTTGTTGATTGTTTCATCGTGTTTCGGTGGTCATAGCGTGAGGGAAACGCCCGGTTACATTCCGAACCCGGAAGCTAAGCCTCACAGCGCCGATGGTACTGCAGGGGGGACCCTGTGGGAGAGTAGGACACCGCCGAACAAATATTGAAGAAAAGGCCCACGCCGAAAAGGTGTGGGCCTTTTTCTTTGGCCGTATTACGGTGACCCCATGACTGGCCCCAGCAGCACCGAGCAGTACGTCATCCGTTCCCCACGTGCCGAGGAGTGGCCGAGCGCGAAGGCGCTGCGGCTTCTCGCGCTCCAGGATCCGGTGGCACACCTCGCTTTCCTGGAGACGTACGACGACGCCATGGCCAAGCCGGATTCGTTCTGGCAGGAGCGGACGGCCGGCGTCGTGGTGGGCGCGACCGGCGGGCGGCAGTTCATCGTCGAGGCTCCGGGCGGGGAGTGGGTCGGGACTCTCACCGTGCTCGTGGAGGAGGCCGGCACCACGGACTGGGCCGGCTTTCCGGTCGAGCGGCGGCAGGGGCACGTCGTGGGCGTGTACGTGCGGCCCGAGCACCGTGGGTGCGGGCTGACCGAGGTGCTGTTCGACGAGGCCCTCCAGTGGGCCTGGGGGATCGGTGTGGAGCGGGTGCGGCTGATCGTGCACGAGGACAACGGGCGGGCCCTGCGCTTCTACCGCCGGGCCGGCTTCCTGCCGAGCGGAGTCACCGTGCCGTTGCCGGGCCACTCGGGCGAGTCCGAGCTGGAGTACGTGCTCGAGCGTCCCTGAGCGTCAGCACCGGACATCACGCGGGAAGTTCGTCGTGTGGCCAGCGGGCGCGGGCCTGTTCGCGGGAACGGAGCAGGGCCAGTGTCGGCAGCCCGCGGTCGGCTCCCGCGGCCAGCAGCTCGGGGAGCTGGGGGAGCGGGGCGACGGCGGCCACGTCGTCCAGGACGAGCGTGAGTGGTGGGTCGAGCCGACCGGAGGATGACCGTTCGGCCATGCGCCGGCCGTGCTCGACCACGCTTGAGGCGAGTGCCGTCAGAAGGGGCATCGCACCCGGGTTGCTGCGGGGGTCCTCGATGGATTCCCCCACCACGTAAAGCGTTCCCCCTTCGCTGACAAAGGAATCCAAGGCGAGCGCATCAGTTCGGTTTGGAGTGCAGGCGTCACGGACGTTCACCGTGAACAGTGAGGCCAGTGCGCGGCTGGTCAACTCCTGGGCGATGTCACGGCGCTCGGGGTGCGAGGTGAGCGCGGCCTCGAGCTCGCCGGCCGATCCGGAGGCGGCCTTGCGGTTCGTGCGCAGGGCTCGTACGGCCTCCTGGACCTGTGTGCCCTGGGCCCAGCGGTGGACGTGGCGGACGGCGCGGCCGTCCACGGCGGCGGCGTGGAGGAAGCTGCGCAGGAGGGTTTCCGCGGTGTCGGCTGTCGCCTGGTCGATCTTGGCGGTGGGGCGGACGGGGGCGAGGAGCGCGGTGGCTCTCGCCGCCGCCGTCGCCCTGTCCTCGCAGCCCGCGGTGGGGGACCAGTGGAGGCGGGCCGGGGTGTCGCACAGGTGGGCGGGGTCGTAGAGGAGGACCGGGCCCAGTTTGGCCCGGGGGTCCTTCGTGTCCTGCCAGAGGGCGGGGTTGGACGTGACGACGAGGGCCGGGCCTGCCGCGTCCCGGACGGCCTGGGCGGCTGTCGTCCGGCGGCTCTCCCTGGGGGCGACGAGGATCTTCTCCCACCCGCCGGTCCGTTCGGGCTCCGCCTGCCGCTGGACCTCCACCGGTGGCGCGGCCACGACAGGCGCTTCCACGAGCGGCTGTTCGGGCTCCGGGGCCATCCGCTGAGGGGGAAGCTCATGGAGGACCGGCGTCGGCGTTTTCTCGGACTCGGGCTTGGACTCGGGCTCGGGCCCGGGTTCCGGTGCCGCCGCCCGTTCCCGGGCCGCCGCTGTCTCCGTCCGTCTGCGCAGTCTCCCGGCTCTCCACCGGGCCACCGTGCCCAGCACGAACACGGTCAGCACGAACAGCACCATCAGCTGGCCGATGAACAGGCCCCAGAACAGCCCGTACCCCGACAGCTGCCCCGGAGGCGTGTCCGGCCAGGCGCCGGGCATGTCGTGCGGGTCGCCCATGAGGTGGCGCATCGCCAGTGGCGTACGGGTGAAGACGACCCCGGACGGCCAGGAGCCGTGGGCGAACAGGCCGGCGAGTCCGGTGGCCGTCCACACCAGCAGGGTCATGCCGAGCAGGAAGGCGAGGATGCCGACCAGCAGGCCGTCGGGGATGCCGCCCTGGCCGCCCTTCCCGTGGTCGCGGTCGTGCGGTCTCACGCGTGCGTTCTCCCAGCCTCCTAGGCGACCGTCGACTCGGAGGAGCCGTCCAGGTCGGCGATGTGCTGTTCCATGAAGGCCGCCGCCCGTTCCTCGGCCTCCCGTTCGGCGGCGCGCAGGGCGTCGTCGGGGACGAGGTCGCTGGAGGACTCCGTCATGGCGCGGTCGGTGAAGACCAGCGGGCGTTCGGTCTCGGTGACCAGGTGTTTGACCACCTGGACATTGCCGTTGACGTCCCACACGGCGATACCGGGGGTCAGGGTCGGGATGATCTCGACCGCCCACCTGGGCAGGCCGAGCACCCCGCCGGTCGCCCGTGCCTCGTCGGCCTTCTGGGCGTAGATCGTCCTGGTCGAGGCCATCTTCAGGATCGCGGCCGCCTCCTTGGCCGCCGCCCCGTCGACGACGTCCGACAGGTGGTGCACCACCGCCACGAAGGACAGGCCCAGCCGGCGCCCGAACTTCAGCAGCCGCTGGAACAGCTGCGCCACGAACGGGCTGTTGATGATGTGCCAGGCCTCCTCGACCAGGAAGATGCGTTTCTTCCGGTCGGGGCGGATCCAGGTGTGCTCCAGCCACACGCCGACGATCGCCATGAGGATCGGCATGGCGATGGAGTTGCGGTCGATGTGGGACAGGTCGAAGACGATCAACGGGGCGTCCAGGTCGATGCCGACGGTCGTCGGCCCGTCGAACATGCCGCGCAGGTCGCCGTCGACCAGGCGGTCCAGGACCAGGGCCACGTCCAGGCCCCAGGCGCGTACGTCGTCTATGGCGACGTTCATCGCCTCGGCCGACTCCGGTTCCGGGTGCCGTAGCTGCTCGACGATGTCGGAGAGCACCGGCTGGCGTTCGACGATCGTCTCGTTGACGTAGGCGTGCGCGACCTTCAGGGCGAAGCCGGAGCGCTCGTCCAGGCCGCGGCCCATCGCGACCTCGACGATGGTCCTCAGCAGGGCGAGCTGCCCGGTCGTGGTGATCGCCGGGTCCAGCGGGTTGAGGCGGATGCCGTGGTTCAGGGCCGCCGTCGGGTCGAGCCGGATGGGAGTGATCCCCAGCTCCTCCGCGATCAGGTTCCACTCGCCGACCCCGTCCTCGCCCTGGGCGTCCAGGACGACGACCTGGCGGTCGCGGAAGCGGAGCTGGCGCAGGACGTAGGTCTTCTCCAGGGCCGACTTGCCGTTGCCGGACTCGCCGAGGACCAGCCAGTGCGGGGCGGGGAGCTGCTGGCCGTACAGCTGGAAGGGGTCGTAGATGTAGCCCTTCCCGGAGTAGACCTCACGGCCGATGATGACGCCCGAGTCGCCGAGGCCGGGTGCGGCGGTGGGGAGGTAGACCGCCTGGGCCTGGCCCGTGGACGTTCTCACCGGCAGCCGGGTCGTCTCGACCTTCCCGAACAGGAAGGACGTGAAGGCGTCCGTGAGCGCGGTCAGCGGGTCCCGCATCAGAGCATCAGCCCCTACCTTCGGATTCCGGTGGCGAACGGGAGGGTGTTCACGAAGGCGCGGTGGTGCTCGCGGTCGCACCACTCCAGCTTCAGGTAGGACTTTCCGGCCGAGGCCCTGATGGTCCGCTTGTCGCGGGCCAGGGACTCGGGGGAGCGGGAGGAGACGGTGATCCAGCCGACGAGGTTGACGCCGGCGGCGCCGCTGGCGAGGTCCTCGCCGCGCTGGTCGAGGCGGTGGTGGGCCTGTACGTCGCGCGGGTCCACGGTGCGGTTCATCTTGGCGGCGCGGCTGGCCTCGGCGGCGTCGTTGGTCTTCTCGGTCAGCATGCGCTCGATGGCGACCTCGGTGGGTTCGAGGTCCATCGTGACGGCGACGGTGCGGATGACGTCGGGGGTGTGGACGAGCAGGGGGGCGAGGAAGTTGACGCCGACCGGGGTCATGGGCCACTCCTTGATCCAGGCGGTGGCGTGGCACCAGGGCTCGCGGGTGGCGGACTCGCGGGTCTTGGCCTGCAGGTACGTGGGCTGTCTGGCGTCCAGCTCGGCCGGCCAGGCGTTGCGCCTGGTCATCGCCTGGATGTGGTCGATGGGGTGGTCCGGGTCGTACATGGAGTGGATCAGCGAGGCCAGCCGTCCCTGGCCGAGCGGCTGCCGTACGCGGATGTCGGCCTCCTGGAGCCGGGAGCAGATGTCGGTCAGCTCACGGGCCATGACGACCGCGAGACCGGCGTCCCGGTCCAGCTTGCGGCCCGCCTGGGGCCGGGCGGCCCGCGCCATCGCGTGGGCCTCGGCAGCGAGTTCGCGGGTGTAGTGCATGCAGGCGACGAGGTAGGCGCGGTGCTGCTCGCTGCTGGTGGAGACCATGGACTGCAGCTGGTCGTACGACCGCTGCAGCCAGGCCGGTGTCCGGTCGTCCCCGCGCACGGCGACGTCCTTGGCGTGGGCGTCGGGGTCGGCGGGCAGGGTGCGGGCGAGCATCTGCAGGCGGGTGACGAAGCCGTCGCCGTTGGCCACGTGCTTGAGCAGGGTGCCGAAGCGGTCGACGAGGGCCTCCTGGTCCTCGGAGTCGCGCAGGCCGACGCCGGGGCCCTCGATCTCGATGGCGGCGGTCACCGTCTTGCGGTCGGCGTGCAGCAGGACGGCGATCTCGTCCGGCCCGAACGGCGCGGCGAGCCAGGTGATCCGGCCGATGCCGGGCGGCGGCCCGATCTCGACCTCCCGTCCGTCCAGGCGCGTGCCGGCCTCCATCGCGCCCGAGCGGTAGGCGGCGCCGTTCTTGACCGTGCGCTTGTAGGAGCGGTTGATCTCGAACCACTTGTAGAACGTGCGGTGCCGGTACGGCACGTAGACCGCGGCGAGCGCCAGCAGCGGGAAGCCGGTCAGCAGCACGATGCGCAGGGACAGCACGGGGACGACGAGCCCGCACATCATGCCGAGGAACGCGCCGACGATGATCAGGGCGATCTCGCCGGACTCGCGGTTGCGGCCGACGATCGCGTTCGGCCGGGCGCGGCCGATCAGATACGTACGGCGGGGCGTGACCGTGTGGGACACGTGGGAATCGGTCGTCAACGCCCTTCACCTCCCGTGCGGTTGGTACTGCTGTTGCGGGTCCTGCCTGTGTGCGGGGTGGTCACCGGGCTGGGTGCGCGGGGAGCGGGTGCGGGGGCGGGGACGGATCCGCCGCCGCTGTCCGAGGAGCGTGCGCTGTGTGCGGCGACGCCGCCGGAGGCGGGGTTGGCCGGGCGGGGGGCGGAGGAGTGGCCGCCGCCGTTGCTGTCGGCCCGGGTGCTGTGGGTCTTGATGCCCTGCGCGACCAGGGTGGCCGGGGAGCTGATGACGGCCGCGGCCTTGCCCTCGGCGCTCCGCATGATGCGGTTGTTGCGGCCGGCCGCGATCTCGTCGCCGAAGCCGGGGACGAAGCGGTAGATCATCGCGCTGGCGAAGATGGCGAGCAGGATGATGGCGAGACCGGAGACGACGGCGGAGAAGGCGCCCGGGCCGTCGCCGGAGGACAGGGCGCCGGCGAGTCCGAGCACGATCACGACGACCGGTTTGACCAGGATCACGGCGATCATGATCCCGGCCCAGCGGCGTACGTGTCCCCACAGGTTCTTGTCGACCAGTCCGGCGTAGACGACGGTGCCGAGCAGTGCGCCGACGTAGAGCAGGGCGGCGCGGATGACGAGTTCGAGCCAGAGCACGCCGGCGGCGAGGATGGTGACGAGGGAGACGACGACCAGCATGATCGGGCCGCCGCCGATGTTCTCGCCCTTGCCGAGCGCGGCGGAGAACGTGCCGAAGAACGTGTCCGCCTGGTTGCCGGTGGCCTTGGCGAGTACGTCGGAGACGCCGTCCGTGGCCGATACGACCGTGTAGAGGATCAGCGGGGTGAAGGCGGAGGCCAGCACGGTCAGCCAGAGGAAGCCGACCGCCTCCGAGATCGCGGTGGTCAGCGGTACGCCGCGCACGGCCCGCTTGGCCACGGCCAGCAGCCAGAGCAGGAGGGTGAGGATCGTCGACGCGGCGAACACGACGGCGTACTGCTGGAGGAACTTCTGGTTGGTGAAGTCGACGTTCGCGGTCTCCTGCACGGCCTTGCTGAGCTTGGTGACGGTCCAGGAGGCGGCGTCGGCACAGCCCTTGGCGAGGGAGGAGAGGGGGTCGAGGGTGGAGGTGGGGTCGTTGAACGTGGAGCCTTTGTGGCTGCCGCCCTTGCCCTTTTCGCAGTAGTGCCTGGCGGGGCCGCGGATCAGTTCGCACGGGTCACCGCTCCCCGACGGCGACGGGCTCGGACCGGGCGTGGGCGCGGCGAAGGCGCGGGTGGCCAGCAGCACGGCGCCGGCCTGTACGGCGGTGACGGCGGCCGTCACCTTGAGGAAGCGGTGATTAGCGCGCATACGTGAACCCTCCGTACTCCTCGACGGCCTTCGTCATGTCGTCGGCGGTGGAGGCTCTTTGGTCACGCCCGACCGGGACAGGGCCGTCCTTCTGCTGGAAGTCGGTGACCTTCCAGTCGTTGTCGACCCACTCCAGCTGGTACGTGGTGGTGTACCAGCTCTCGGTGACGGGGTTGGTCGACGCCTCGCCGGAGAGGCCGAAGAGCGAGGTGTACCAGACCGCGACGGTCGCCTGGTCCCCGCGCAATGTGGTGATCTTGGTGCCCACCGGGACGATCCGGGAGATGAACGTCTGGCCGGCCGGTGCCTTGCCGTCCTTGTCGAGGCCGATGTTCCTGAGGAAGTCCTCGCTCGCGTACGCACGGTCCAGGTCCGCCTGGCGGCGGGCGGCGAGTTCGGGGGCGTAGACGGTGTTCACGATCCGGTGCCGTCGGGCGGTGTCGAACATGTCGGCCGAGCCGAGTGCCACCGAGTAGTTCGCGGCGGCGCTCTGTGCCCCCTGCTCGTCGTGCGCGAATCCCGAAGGGATGCCGTCCGTCCTCGTCTTCACCGGCCGCGTGCCGCTCGCCGCGGTCGCCGCCGCCTTCGGC
>NZ_JUJA01000119.1:10607-50161 GCF_001906585.1 Streptomyces kebangsaanensis
GGGGTCGCCGGGCCGGTCCGGGAGCCGGGTGCGGGTCTGTCCGCCCTGGTACGGTCCGTCGTCGGCGCGCGTCAGGTCGCCGTATCCGTGCTCGTCTCCGTGACTCATGCTCCGTACGCCCCCTCGACCTCGTACCGGAACGCGTAGAAGTACGACGGTAGCCGCGCTGGTTCCCGCGTGGACGCGGTGTGGTGACTCGACATCAGGGAAACGCAACCTCAGCCGGTGGGCACGGTGGGTGGGTGGGGGCAGCGGGGGCACCGGGCGCGCCCGGAGGGTCTGACTCGCGGCGCGGACGGAGCACCGTGCGCGGCATGCGCGGGTGTGCGCCGGTTACACGGCCATGCCGTACACGATGGTGAAGAGCGTGCCGAGCGAGCCGATGATGAACACCCCTGTCAGACCGGCGATGATCAGCCCCTTGCCCTGTTCGGCGCTGAACGTGTCGCGCAGGGCCGTGGCTCCGATGCGCTGCTTGGCGGCGCCCCAGACGGCGATGCCGAGGCAGAGCAGGATGGCGACGGCCATCACCACCTCGATCATCACCTTGGCCTCGTTGCCCAGGCTGCCGAAGGGGCCCCAGTCCGGAGCGATCCCGCCGATGATGGTGTTGATGTCTCCCTTGTCGGCCGCAAAGAGCATGTAAGTCACCGCCCCTGTTGGGTAGTTCCACGTCCCCTGTCCTCGTGCAGAGGTCGGGTTCATTCTCGCCGACAATCACGCCTGCGATGTCGACTTGACGCTATTGACTTATGGGTTTGGCACGCATCGTCACTCTGTGTATCACGGCAGGTCACGCCGGGCAATGAAGTCCGAGCGGAACCTGTCGTGCGATCCCGTCGTCGACGACTTCCGCTGTCCGCCACGGCTTTTGACGGACAGTCGGATGGGTGGCCGTTCCGATGGTCTCACGACGGCGGGCCGCGGTCCCGCTGTCCGCCCGGCGTGGGCGGGCGCGGGGCGGTGCCGGCCAGTACGGTGGGTCGGGTGAAGCGCACCTGGTTCGCCGCCCTGGCGCTGCTGGCCGTCCCCTCGGCCTCCGCCGTGGCCGCCGACGACGGGACGGGCCCGCTCGGGGTGACCGCCGTCGCCCCGGAGTCCCCGCAGAGCGCCCGGGTCGGGGTGCTGGCCGGCGCGGACCGGGCCGGCGACCTCGCGGGCGGCCACTTCTGCACGGCCTCCGTGGTGCACGGCCCGCACCGCAACCTGATCCTGACCGCCGCCCACTGTCTGGGCGACGACGGCGACCTGGTGTTCGTGCCGGGCTACCGGGACGGGCGGGCGCCGTACGGCGTGTGGACGGTCGAGCGGCGTTTCCTGCCCGACGGCTGGGCCAGGGGCCAGGACGAGGACAGCGACGTGGCCTTCGCCGTGCTCGCCCCGCGGGGCGGCAGGAACGTCGAGGACGTCGTGGGCGCCAACCGCTTCGTCACGGGGGCGGAGACCGGGGCGACCGCGGTCACCGTCACCGGCTATCCGGACGAGCGTGAGGCGCCCGTCAGTTGCACCGACAGGCCGCACGCCCACAGCAGGGGCCAGCAGCGCGTCGACTGCCCGGAGTTCACCGGCGGCACCAGTGGCAGCCCGTGGGTCGACGGCGACCGGCAGGTCGTCGGGGTGCTCGGCGGGCACGAGCAGGGCGGCGCGACGGCGGACACGTCGTACAGCGTGGTGTTCGGGGCCGCGGCGGCGGAGCTGTACAAGGACGCGGCCGCCGACCCCTGATGAGCGCGGCGCGGCCCCGGCCGTCGGGCGGGCCGCGGAGGCGGGGCCGGAGTGGCGTGCCGGCAGTGGGTTCAAGGCTCCCGGGATGTCGTATTGATCACTGATACGGGTCTCGTGCGGTGTTGAACTGATCCGTATTGTCACTCCGGTGGAAGCACTGAAGGCTCAGGACCCGGCGCACATAGGCGCCTACACACTGCTCGCCCGCCTGGGCGCGGGGGGAATGGGGCAGGTCTACCTGGGGCGGTCGCCCGGCGGGCGTCAGGTCGCGCTCAAGGTGATCCGGGACGAGATCACCGGGCATGCGACGACACTGGCCCGTTTCCGGCGCGAGGTGGAAACCGTGCGCGCGGTACGCAGTGCTTACACCGCGAACCTGATCGACGCCTCGTTGGACGAGGCGCCGTACTGGCTGGCGACCGAGTACGTGGAGGGCCCGACGCTGGGCGGGGCCGTCGCCGACCGGGGCCCGTTGCCCGCCCGGACGTGCCGTGGGCTGTTCGCGGCGCTCGCCGAGGGGCTCGCGGCGGTGCACGCCCAGGGTGTCACCCACCGGGACCTCAAGCCGCAGAACGTCATCCTGTCGTCCCAGGGGCCGCAGCTCATCGACTTCGGGATCGCCCGGAGCGTGGACCAGACGGCGCTCACCGACGTGGGATTCGCGGCCGGCACACCCGGTTTCACGGCTCCCGAGGTGCTGACGCGTGGTGAGGTCGGTCCGGAGGCGGACGTTTTCGCGCTCGGCGCGACGCTGGCGTACGCGGCCACCGGCCGGCCGCCCTTCGGTGTCGGCGAGGCCGCCACGGTCAGTTATCGGGCCGTGCACGAGCCCGTGGACCTGGCGGGGGTGGAGCCGGAGTTGGCCGCCCTCATCGAGGCCTGCATGGCCAAGGAGCCCGGTGAACGTCCGGCACTGACCGAGGTCATCGAGCGGTGCGGGGTGCGGGAGGCACTCGTCGAGGACCCGTTCTACAGCGGTCTCGTCGGGCGGGGCGAGCCGGCGCCCCGGACACCGTCGGCTCCGGAGACTCCGTCGGCTCCGCCTCTCCAGGCGCCGGATCTGCACCAACTGCCCACGATCGCCCCGCTCCAGGCCGTCCCGGGTTACACCCCGACGCAGATGGCACAACCCGCCGGGCGGCGCCGCAGGAAGCCCTGGACGGTCGCGGTGGCCGCGGGGCTCGTGGTGGGGGTGGGCGCCGCGGCGGCGCTCCTGCTGCTGCCCGGTGAGCGCAGGACGGGGGAGGTGGAGGCGAAGTCCTCCCCGAAGCCGGGAGCCGCCTCGGCCGCGTCGACGCGGCCGGCGGCCACCTCTGCGGCACCGGCGAAGCCGACGCGGCCGGTGGCCACTTCGGCCGCACCGGTGAAGCCGGTGGAGGACGTGGGGCCGGCCGTGCCGATGTACGTCGAGGCGACGGCTCCCTCCCGGGACTTCTGGGCAGCGGACCCGGACTCGCAGTGGGGCATGGGGAGTTGCCAGCTCCCGTCGGAGGAACGCAACGAGCACTTCCAGTCCTTCGTCTCCGCCGCGGACTCCGACGACCCGTACACGTCCGGCAAGGGGCGCATCGGCCTCCGTCTGAAGTACGCCGATCCGAAGCCCGGCGAGTCCTACTACGTCTCGGTCGCCGTGAAGCCGCCGCACGAGATCGACCCGGACACGGGCAAGCCCTTCTCGGGTGGGCTCTGGGCCAACCTGGGCATGGGCTACACGAGCAAGCCCATCGACATGTACCAGCACTACCGCACCGATCCGGACAACCACTGGGTGCACCTGACGTATCCCGACGACTTCCAGGAGTTCATCAACGGCAAGAAGTACGGCGGAGCCATCCCGGTCGCGAACGACCCGGGGGACTGGACGGTGCTCTTCCTCCACGTCAGGGAGCCGAAGGACTACGCGATCATCTCCTGTGGCGGCTTCACGGCGAAATGACGCCACCTCACCCGTAAATGGACGTGAACCGCGCGCGGATGGGGGAGAGTTGAACCGTGCGCAAAGTATGGGTGGTCGGCGGGATCGCGGTCGGGCTGAGCCTGAGCTTCGTGGCGTTGCTCGTCGTCGGCGTGTACGTCGTCGCAGGGAACCTCGCGGGCGGAGTGGGCGGCGGAACCGTGGGGCTCTCCAAGGGCTCCGTGCCGGCCGCGTACCACGGCCTCGTGCAGAAGTGGGGCAATCTCTGCCCCGCCATCAACCCGGCGCTGCTGGCTGCCCAGTTGTACCAGGAGAGCGGGTGGGACCCCGAGATCGTCAGCCACGCGGACGCACGGGGCATCGCCCAGTTCATCCCCAGCACCTGGGCCGTCCACGGTATCGACGGCAACGGCGACGGCAAGCGCGACATCTGGGACCCGAATGACGCGATCCCGTCGGCCGCGTCGTACGACTGCGAGCTCGCGGAGCAGATCAAGGGCGTGCCCGGCGACACGACCGACAACATGCTCGCCGCCTACAACGCGGGCGCGTACCGGGTCATCAAGGCGGGCGGAGTGCCCGCGATCCAGGAGACCCGGAACTACGTCAAGAACATCCGCGTCCTGGAGAAGAGCTTCGCCGCGCCCGTCACCCGCGTCGACCCCTCCCGGCAGGCCGCCGCGGCCATCTCCTACGCGCAGAGCAAGCTCGGCACGCCCTATCTGTGGGGTGGGAACGGCACCGCCGACCAGGGCGGGCGGTTCGACTGCTCGGGGCTGACCAAGGCGGCGTACGAGAGCGTGGGGATCACTCTGCCGCGGGTCGCCAACGACCAGTACAACGCCGGTCCGCACCCCAAGAGGGACGAGCTGCTGCCGGGCGATCTGGTGTTCTTCTCCGACGACCCGACCAATGCGCGGGCCATCCGGCACGTGGGCATCTACGTCGGCGGCGGGTACATGATCGACGCGCCGAGGCCGGGTGCGGTGATCCGGTTCGACCCCGTCGACACGCCGGACTACTTCGGGGCCACCAGGGTCACCGAAGATGGCGCGAAAGCGCTCCCGGCCTCCGTGTGAACCGCCTGTGAACCTACCCCCTGAGCTGCGATGACGAGTTTCTCTTCGATAACGTCTGCGTGATCGTTCGGTGGAGTGCGGAACGTATGGGCCGAGGTCGTGCGTTGCTGTTGGCGTAGCGGATCTACCACCACGGGGGTGGGCAGGAACGGGGCACACGGGGTGTGCCCGGAACGACATGACGAAGGGGCCGCAGCGCCATGGCTGGACTCGCCGAATCCGGGTCGAACCCTGACGTCGACCTGCTCTACGACATCAACGGGCTGGCCAAGGACGCGCCGCTCTGGTTCGACCGGACCATGGAGTACGTCGGCGAGTACGGGCTGCTGCTCGCCATGGTGCTGCTCGTGGTGGGGTGCTGGTGGTCCGTGCGGCGCCGGGGCGGTGCGGAGGCGGCGTCGTCCGTCGCCGCGCTGGTGTGGGTGCCGCTCGCGGCGGCTCTCGCGGTGCTGGTGAACGTGCCGATACGGGGGTTCGTGAAGCGGCCCCGGCCGTTCCTGGACCATCAGGGGCTGGAGGTCCTGGTCTCCGGGAAGACCGACTTCTCGTTCGTGAGCGACCACGCGGCGATCACCATGGCGATGGGGGTCGCGCTGTTCGTCGCCAACCGGCGGTTCGGGCTGGTGGGCATCGGGCTGGCGCTGTTCGAGGGGTTCTGCCGGGTGTACATGGGCGTGCACTATCCGACGGACGTCGTGGGCGGGTTCGCGCTGGGTACGGCTGTCGCGCTGCTGCTGTCCCCGCTCGCCATGGCGCTGCTCACGCCGCTGCTGAGGGCGGTCGAGGGGTCGGCGTGGGGCGGGTGGCTGGTGTCCGCGCGGGGCGCTCGCGCGGGGCGGGACGAGGCGGGGGCCGGCCGCGGTGCGGAGGAGCCGGCGTCGGCGGAGGAACGGGACCTGGCCGCCTGACGGGTGACCGTGGGCCGCGGCTGCGGCTGCGGCTGCGGAGTACGGGTGCGCTCGCCCGCGCTCGTGGGTGCCTCCCCCGAGCTCTCGGCTTCGCTCGAGCAGGGGGTACCCCCAGCGTCCGTCCGTGCCGCCCGGGCCCCCTGCTCGAAGAGTCCGGGGGAGGCACGACTGCCGCAGTTGCGGCGGGGATGTCGGAACCTCCACGTGTTCTCCCCGTGAGCATTCCGTGACCTCACCGCGCTTTCGGCAGGGGTTCACCCCTCGTTCACTTACGGCCATCAGCGGCTTCACTTGTTCTGCCTAATTTCGGCCTTACCCGGTGCTGATGCGCATCTCGGCGCATCGGCGTCGCCCACACTTCGCACGCCGCCGATCAGGACGGCGGCTCCTGGAAGGAACTCAAGTGAAGCTTCAGCGCAAGAACCGGCGAGCTCTCGCTCTCGGCGCTCTCGCCGTCTCCGGCGCCCTGGCCCTCACGGCGTGCGGCTCCGACGACACCGGCGGCAAGAACAACGCCGGTGGCGGCAGCACCACCGCCTCCAACAGCTCCGTGAAGTGCGACGACGCCAAGGGCCAGCTGCTCGCGGACGGCTCCTCGGCGCAGAAGAACGCGATCGACGCCTGGGTGAAGGAGTTCAGCCAGGCCTGCGGCGTGCAGATCAACTACAAGGGCGGCGGCTCCGGCGCCGGCATCACGGCGTTCACCCAGGGGCAGGTCGCCTTCGCCGGCTCCGACTCCCCGCTGAAGCCCGAGGAGGTCACCGCCTCCCAGAAGATCTGCACCGACGGCGGCCAGGGCATCGACCTGCCGATGGTCGGCGGTCCGATCGCGGTCGGCTACAACCTCCCCGGAGTCGACGACCTGGTCCTGGACGCCCCGACCCTGGCCAAGATCTTCGACAGCAAGATCAAGAACTGGGACGACGCGGCGATCAAGAAGCTCAACCCCGACGCCAAGCTGCCCAACCTCAAGATCCAGGCCTTCCACCGCTCGGACGAGTCCGGCACCACCGACAACTTCACCAAGTACCTGAAGGCCGCCGCTCCCCAGAACTGGAAGTACGAGGGCGGCAAGGCCTGGCAGGCCAAGGGCGGCCAGGCCGCTCCGCAGTCCTCCGGCCTGGCCCAGCAGGTGAAGCAGACCGAAGGCGCCATCGGCTACTTCGAGCTGTCGTACGCCAAGGACATGTCCACGGTCGCCATCGACACGGGCGCCTCCGCCCCGGTCAAGGCCACCGTCGAGAACGCCTCCAAGGCCATCGCGGACGCCAAGATCGTCGGCACCGGCAAGGACCTGTCGCTGGAGCTGAACTACAAGACCAAGGCCGAGGGCGCCTACCCGATGGTCCTGGTCACGTACGAGATCGTCTGCGACAAGGGCAACAAGAGCGACACCCTGCCGGCCACCAAGGCGTTCCTGAACTACATCGCCGGCGAGGACGGCCAGAAGCTGCTCGCCCAGAACGACTACGCCCCGATCCCCGACGAGATCATCAGCAAGGTCCGCACCACCATCGAGGGCCTGAGCTGATCCCCGTGCGGCCCGGTTCCCCCCACGGGGACCGGGCCGCACGTCCGGTGCACCGCCGCCAGGAGCCGTACGACACGTGCGGTTCCGCAGACCGGAGAAATCGATGGACATATCCACGCACAAGACGCACACGGGCGCTCCCGCGCCCACTCCACGGCCGGCCGCGTCCCAGCGGAAGCACGCCGCCCGCGGCGCCACCCGCCTCGGGGACCGGGTCTTCCTCGGTCTCACCCGGGGGTCCGGCATCCTGCTGCTGGCGATCATGGTCGCGATCGCGGGCTTCCTCGCCTACCGCGCGTCCCTGGCCATCAGCAAGGACCACGGCAACTTCCTGACCACCTTCGAGTGGAACACCGGCCAGCAGCCGCCGGTCTTCGGCATCGCCGTGCTGGCCTTCGGCACGGTGGTCTCCTCGATCGTCGCCATGGTCATCGCGGTCCCCGTCGCGGTCGCCATCGCGCTCTTCCTCACGCACTACGCGCCGCGCCGGCTGAGCGGTCCCATCTCCTACGTGATCGACCTGCTCGCCGCCGTGCCGTCCATCGTGTACGGCCTGTGGGGCGCGCTGATCCTCGTCCCGCACATGAACGGCCTGTTCGGCTGGCTCAACGACTACTTCGGCTGGACCGGCGTCCTCTCCTGGGAGGGCGGCCCTCCCCGCTCGATGCTCACCGTCGGCATCCTGCTGGCGGTGATGATCCTGCCGATCATCACCAACGTCAGCCGCGAGGTCTTCCGCCAGGTCCCGCGCATGCACGAGGAGGCGGCCCTGGCCCTGGGCGCCACGCGCTGGGAGGTCATCCGCATGTCGGTGCTGCCCTTCGGCCGCTCCGGCGTGATCTCCGCCTCGATGCTCGGTCTGGGCCGCGCGCTCGGCGAGACGATGGCCGTCGCCACCGTGCTCTCCCCGAACTTCCTCATCAAGGCCAGCCTGCTCGACCCGGGCGGCGGCACCTTCGCCCAGAACATCGCCAGCAAGTTCAGTGAGGCGTCGGAGTTCGGCCGTGACGCGCTGATCGCCTCCGGTCTGGTCCTGTTCGTCATCACCCTGCTGGTCAACGGCGCGGCTCGCATGATCATCGCCCGCCGCAAGGAGTACTCGGGGGCCAACGCATGAGCACCGCAGCCATCGCCGAAAAGCGCCCGAGCAGCCTGCGCGGCGCCAGCCTGCCCAAGTGGTCCCCGTACGCCATCGCGCTCGGGTCGCTCGCCCTGGCGGTCCTCATCGGCACGCTCGGCGGCCTGCACAGCCGTGTCCAGTGGGGGCTGATCGCGGCGCTCCTGTTCATCCTCGGCACGTACGGCGTCTCCGCCCGCGTGGAGGGCCGCCGCCAGGCCAAGGACCGGGTCGCCACCAGCCTCGTCTGGGTCGCCTTCCTGCTCGCCGTGGTGCCGCTGGTCTCCCTGGTCTGGACGACCGTGCAGCGCGGCGTGAAGGTCCTGGACGTCTACTTCCTGACCCACTCGATGGGCGTGGTCGCCGACACCGAGCCGGGCGGCGGCATCTACCACGCCATCATCGGCAGCCTGGAGCAGGTCGGCCTCGCCACCCTGATCGGCGCGCCGATCGGTGTGCTCACCGCGATCTACCTGGTGGAGTACGGGCGCGGCAGGCTGGCCCAGGCGGTCACCTTCTTCGTCGACGTGATGACCGGCATCCCGTCGATCGTCGCGGGCCTGTTCATCCTCAGCCTGATGCTGATCTTCAAGATGCAGCCCTTCGGTTTCGCCGGTTCGCTGGCCCTGGCCATCCTGATGATGCCGGTCGTGGTCCGCTCCACGGAGGAGATGCTCAAGCTCGTACCGAACGAGCTGCGCGAGGCGTCCCTCGCCCTGGGCGTGCCGAAGTGGCGGACGATCCTGAAGGTGGTCCTGCCGACCTCGATCGGCGGCATCACCACCGGCATCGTGCTGTCGATCGCCCGGATCGCCGGTGAGACCGCCCCCGTGCTGCTGCTGGTGTTCGGCAACCCCTTCATCAACACGAACCCCTTCGAGGGGGCCCAGTCCTCGCTGCCGCTGTACATCTACCAGCAGTACGCGAACAGCGTGGGTTCCGGCGCGGCGTACGACCGTGCGTGGGCGGCCTCGCTCACCCTGATCGCCTTCGTGATGATCCTCAACCTGGGAGCTCGCGGCATCGCCCGCTGGAAGGCCCCACGCTGACAATGTGCGGCTACCGCCGCGTGGCCGGTCGCTGACCGCGACCAACAGCGACCGAAGACTGGAAGTGAAGAAGTAGACATGGCCAAGCGAATCGACGTGAGCGGGCTCACCGCCTACTACGGTGCCCACAAGGCGATCGAGGACATCTCGATGACGGTCGAGCCGCGCTCGGTGACGGCGTTCATCGGCCCCTCCGGCTGCGGCAAGTCGACGTTCCTGCGCACGCTCAACCGCATGCACGAGGTCACCCCGGGCGGCCGGGTCGAGGGCAAGGTGCTGCTGGACTCCGAGGACCTGTACGGCGCCGGGGTGGACCCGGTGGCCGTGCGCCGCGAGGTGGGGATGGTCTTCCAGCGGCCGAACCCGTTCCCCACCATGTCGATCTTCGACAACGTGGCGGCGGGGCTGCGGCTGAACGGCGGTTACAAGAAGAGCGAGCTCGCCGACGTCGTCGAGAAGTCGCTCAGGGGCGCCAACCTCTGGAACGAGGTCAAGGACCGGCTGAACAAGCCGGGTGCCGGCCTGTCCGGCGGTCAGCAGCAGCGGCTGTGCATCGCCCGCGCCATCGCGGTCGAGCCGAAGGTGCTGCTCATGGACGAGCCCTGCTCCGCCCTGGACCCGATCTCGACCCTCGCCATCGAGGACCTGATGGGCAAGCTGAAGGAGCAGTTCACGATCGTCATCGTGACGCACAACATGCAGCAGGCCGCCCGCGTCTCGGACCGTACGGCGTTCTTCAACCTGGCCGGGGTGGGTCAGCCGGGACGGCTGATCGAGCTCGACGACACCGAGCGGATCTTCTCCAACCCGTCCGTGCAGGCGACCGAGGACTACATCTCGGGCCGCTTCGGCTGAGCCACGGCCGGTGTCCGGACCCCTCGCGGTGCTGCATGGCGGTGCCACCGCGAGGACGCAGAAGGGCCCGCCCCCGGTTTCCGGGGGCGGGCCCGCGTTTTTCCCGGGCGGGGCTCACTCGGCGACTTCGGTGCGCTCCCACCACCGGTAGACGGTGACCTGTCCCTCCTTGATGTCCTCGTGGCGTGAGGTGACCTTGTAGTGCTCGTATCCCCCGAGGTGCGGGATCTTCAGTTCCTGGCCCGGAGGGACCACCGGCACCACGGTGCCCGCGAGGTCCTCCGGTCCGCCTTCGAGGAGTGCCTTGCCAGTCATACTTCCAGTGTCGCCACACCGGGCCCGGCGGCTACAGGAACGCCAGGCGGATCAGCCAGAAGGCGCAGGCGGCCACGAGCGCCGCGGCCGGCATGGTGATGAACCAGCCGAGCACGATGTTCTTCGCCACGCCCCAGCGGACCGCGTTCACCCGCTTCGTCGCGCCCACGCCCATGATCGCGGAGGTGATGACGTGGGTGGTGGAGATCGGCGCCTTGAAGAGGTAGGCCGTGGCGAACATGATCGACGCACCGGTCGTCTCGGCGGCGAAGCCCTGCGGCGGGTCCAGCTCGATGATCTTGCGGCCCAGGGTGCGCATGATGCGCCAGCCGCCCGCGTAGGTGCCCAGCGACAGCATGAGCGCGGAGACCACCTTCACCCACACCGGGATCGGGTCGCCGTACGTCTCGACGCCGCCGATGACCAGCGCCATCACCACCACACCCATGGTCTTCTGGGCGTCCTGCAGACCGTGCCCGAGCGCCATGCCGGCCGCGGACACCGTCTGCGCTATGCGGAAGCCGCGCTTGGCCTTGTGCGGGTTGGCCCGGCGGAAGATCCACATGATCGCCGTCATCACCAGGTAGCCGACGATCAGGCCGATCACCGGTGACAGGAACATCGGGGTTACGATCTTGTCCAGCACGCCGGACCAGTACACCGTCGTACCGCCCGCGAGGGCCGCGCCCACCATGCCGCCGAACAGGGCGTGCGAGGAGGACGAGGGCAGGCCGAAGTACCAGGTGATCAGGTTCCAGACGATGGCCCCGAGCAGGGCCGAGAAGAGGATCCCCATCCCCTTGCTGCCCTCGGGCGTCTGGATCAGGCCCTCGCTGACGGTCTTGGCGACCCCGCTGCCCAGGAAGGCGCCGAGGAGGTTCATCACCGCGGCCATCGCCAGGGCGGCCCGCGGGGTGAGCGCGCGGGTCGACACCGATGTCGCGATGGCGTTGGCCGAGTCGTGGAAGCCGTTGGTGTAGGCGAAGCCGAGGGCGACCAGAATGGTCAGGATCAGCGCGAAGGTGTCCATCGACGCCTCAGGACTCCTTGACCGCGATGGTCTCCACCGTGTTCGCCACGTGCTCGAAGGCGTCCGCGGCCTCTTCCAGTACGTCCACGATCTGCTTGAGCTTGAGCACCTCGATCGCGTCGTACTTGCCGTTGAACAGGTGTGCGAGGAGCTTGCGGTGGATCTGGTCCGCCTGGTTCTCCAGGCGGTTCACCTCGATCCAGTACTCGGTGAGGTTCTCCATGGTCCGCAGGTGCGGCATGGCCTCGGCCGTCAGCTCCGCCGCTCTGGCCAGGACCTCGATCTGCTGCTCGACGCCCTTGGGCAGTTCCTCGACGTTGTAGAGGACGACCAGGTCGACGGCCTCCTCCATGAAGTCCATGATGTCGTCGAGGGAGGAGGCGAGGGCGTAGATGTCCTCGCGGTCGAAGGGCGTGATGAAGGAGGAGTTCAACTGGTGGAAGATCGCGTGCGTGGCGTCGTCACCTGCGTGTTCCGCGGCCCGCATACGCTCTGCGATCTCGGCCCGGGCGGAGTTGTCCGCCCCGAGCAGTTCCATCAGGAGTTTCGAGCCCGTGACGATGTTGTCCGCGGACGCGGCGAACATGTCGTAGAAGCTCGTCTCCCTGGGGGTCAGACGAAAGCGCACGTGGGGTCCTCGGGGTGCTTCGGTTTCGGTCAGGGTGATGCTAAGGGCATCATCCGGCCACGGCTAAGGGGCCGTCCCCCAGTGTCGCCCATGGGGCACGGTACTCCGTACGGGGGCATGCGCCAGGGGTCCTGCCGTCCCGTGAAATTCGTTACGATATACCCGGCCGGGGTATGTCTCTGTGCTTCTGTTCCGCACTGTCCGAAAGGGAGGACGCGATGACGACCACCGAGGCCGGCGCGACAGCGCCCTCCGAAAGCGGCGGGCACGAGGAGAGCNNNNGGGCACGAGGCCGTCACGCACGGTTACCACAAGCAGAAGGACGAGCACGTCAAGCGGCTGCGCCGGATCGAGGGCCAGATCCGAGGGCTGCAGCGGATGGTCGACGAGGACGTCTACTGCATCGACATACTCACCCAGGTGTCCGCCTCCACCAAGGCCCTGCAGTCCTTCGCCCTGCAGCTGCTGGAGGAGCACCTGCGGCACTGCGTCGCCGACGCGGCCCTCAAGGGCGGCTCGGAGATCGACGCGAAGGTGGAGGAGGCCACGAAGGCGATCGGGCGGCTGCTGCGTACGTGAGGCTGGTCCTCAGCCGCCGACGTCGCGGTCCTCGGCCACCCGCAGCACCTCGTCGATGCTTTCCAGACTGAGCCGCTCCTTGGCCGCCGAGGCCGCGATGATCAGGTCTCCGCACAGCTCTATCTCGGCGAGGGCCACGTGGTCCTGAACCGCCCTGCCGCGAACCGGAGCCACGTGCATCACCTCTTCTCCGCCATTGCCGGTCTGCCGTTGCCGACTTCCTAGGGTAGGGAGCGGCCCACGCGCCGCGCATGGCACGGAAGGGCTAGTTCGCCAGTCGTTTCCGGCCGCTTCACGGCCGTTTCACGGCTGTTTCTCGGCGATTCGGCCGGTGTAGATGTCCCGCGCCCGCGGCAGTATCACGGTCACCGGGGTCCCGAAGGCGTACAGCAGCGTGGTCGAGTGGACGGCCACGGTGCGGCCCCGCTGTCCGTTGACGAAGGCGAAGCTCTGCCGGATCTTCCGGATGCGCCCCTGGTCGTCGAGGTAGACGTCGAACGGAACCGTGGCCGTGGCGAACCCTTTCGCCGCCGCTTCCAGCGCCGCCCGGACCGCCGCCTCGTCGGCCGCCGAGGCGCTCTTCGCGGCCAGGGCCAGGTCGGCGGTGCCCCGGTAGTGCCGTACCGCGACCCCGGCGACCTCGGTCCTGCCGACGAACGCCGCCGTGCGCGTGCCGCGCAGCACCTCGGCGGCGGCGTACGGGTCGGTGGCGCCGCCGGTGACCAGGTTGCCGTCGACGAGCGTGGCCGTGTCGATCCGCACCCACTTGTCGGCGGGCACGCCCGCTCCCCGGTTCTTCATGAACAGGGCCCCGGGCGCCAGGAGTTCGGTGATCGGCACGTGCTCGGCGGCCCCGGTCGGGTCCTGCGGCAGCGCCAGCGTCAGCCGCCCGCGCTGCCCGCGGAAGTCGTAGGCCCCCTCGCCGCGGATCGTCACACGGGTCCCGCCGGCGGCCATCTCCATCGACGTACGGGCCTGCGCACTGCCCGCCTCCAGCAGCGCGTCCGGTGCCCGGCGCAGGGTCCGCACCGCATCGGCGGGGGCGTGCGCGTCGTCGGCGGCGGCGTTGCCGCCGGAGCATCCCGTCGCGCACGCGCAGACCAGGAACCCCGCCGCGAGGGCCGCGCCACCCGCCCTCGCTCGCGCAGGGGCGACTCCCAGCCGCTGCCGCTCCGTCATCGCCTGCCTACCCCCAGCCACTCCGTCCGTCATGGGCCCTGTCGTTCGGTCAACGACGAGCAGGCGGCCCCGTCACGCGCCCACGGGAGCGACAGGTGGACGTAACGTGCCGTTCACCTGGCGTGGGTACGTTCGTCGTCGTGGCGCACTATGAGGGGCTCGCCCCCACTCTGGAGGCCCGCCGGGACGACCTGGCGCACGGCGCGACGACCGTCGAACAGGGCCGCTTCTGCCTGGCCCGCTGCACCTGCGGCTGGCGCGGACCCGCCCGCAGGGCCCGCAGCCTGGCCCGCACGGACGCGGAGAAGCACGCGCGCGGCACGCTCTAGGGGAGAGGAGCGGCCCCGGGCGGCTAGTCGATCTCGTCGCTCTCGTCGATGACGTCGATGTCGTCGATCAGTTCGCGGTCGACGGTCCGGGTCAGCCGGGCGCGGGCCGCGGCCGGGGGGAGCCACAGGACGCGGTCCACTTCCTTGTTGGGCGTGAAGCGGCCCGCGGTGGCCTCGGCGGCCCAGTAGCGCACTTGTTTGGGCCGGCCGTCCGCCATGTACGTCACCGTGCGCAGTTCGGCGCCGGGGACGGCGTCGTGGCCCGTCTCCTCCGCGACCTCGCGCAGGGCGCCCGCGAGCGGGTCCTCGCCGGGCGCGAGTTTGCCCTTGGGGTGCGACCAGTCGTCGTACTTCGGCCGGTGCACCAGGCAGATCTCGAGGGTGCCGTCCTGCGGTGAGCGGCGCCACAGCACGCAGCCGGCCGCCAGGACGGGGGCGCCGGGTGTGCCGGGAGCGTCGTGGGCGCCGGGTGTGCCGGGGGAGTCGGGCGTGTCGTTCGGGGAAGTCAACGGTTCCTCACCGCCTGTCAGTTGGCGCCGACGGCCTGCTTCTGCCACGACTGCTGGAAGGCGAACCTGGCCGCCTCCACCTCGTGCCGCTGGTCGGCGTGGAGCACGCCGAGCGCGTACGCCGTCACCGGGGCGATACGCGGGGTGCGGGCCGCCGCGGCCGCCGCGGCCGCCGCCTCCGAGGCGTCGCGGTGCCGGTCGAGGGCCTGGCCGGCGGCGAGCAGGCGCACGTCCACGGGGGCGGCGGAGCCGTGGACGACCTCACGGGCGTAGCGGTGCAGGCGCAGCAGCAGGCGGACCTGGTGCCAGGGGGCGTCCTGCGGGTGCGGGGACGGGTCCGGGGACAGGCCGTGGACCAGGGCCTCCGCGTTGTACGGGCTGCCGGCGGTGACGAGGGGGAGCGCGGCGACGGCGTCCTTCAGGCGTTCCTCGGCGGCGGTGGCCAGGGAGGTCAGGTCCGCGGTGGCGGCGGGGACGAGGGGGACCTCGCTGGCGAGGACGGCGACCTTGTCCGCGACGGCGTGGAAGCGGCTCGACCCCAGGGCCTGGAGGGCCGCGGAGTGGGCCCGGGTCCGGGCGAGGGACAGCTGACGGTCGAGCAGGGCGCCCGCTTTGGCCGCGCCCACGGTGAGGTTGTCACGGTCCGCGCCACCGCTGCCCGCGGCCGCCTGGGGCGACAGTCTGTGCAGGGCCAGCAGCAGCCGCTCCAGCCGGGCCTGGCAGGCGTGTTCACGGGCCAGGGTGCCGGACAGCCAGGCCAGCTCCGGGCGCAGTTCCTCCGACCAGGTCTCCTCCAGCAGGGGGCGGAAGGTGTGCAGGCTGCCGCTGATGCGGCGGGCCGAGCGGCGCAGGGCGTACGCCGCGTCGTCGGACTCCCGGGTGCCGTTCCCCGCGCCGCCGCCGCTCTCTCGGTGCAGGCGCAGCGCGCGGAGGAACTCCGTGGCCTGGGCGCGCAGATAGCCCGCGAGGGCCTCGGCGGTGGGGTCCGTCGAGTCCACCGGGCCCGCCGGGTCCACCGGGTGGTCAGGGTGTCGCTGTGCCACGCCGGCGCCTCCGGGCGTCTATGAGCATCTCCTGGATGTTGCGCAGGGGCTGGCCGTCCACGTCGGTCGCGTGCCGGGTCCAGTCGCCGTCCGGGCCGAGGTGCCAGGAGGCGGTGGTGTCGGACGTGCCGGTCTCCAGCAGCCGGTTGAGGGCTGCCCGGTGGGCCGGGTCGGTGACCCGGACCAGGGCCTCGATACGGCGGTCGAGGTTGCGGTGCATCATGTCGGCGCTGCCGATCCACACCTCGGGCTCGCCGCCGTTGCCGAAGACGAAGACCCGGGAGTGTTCGAGGAAGCGGCCGAGGACCGAGCGGACGCGGATGTTCTCCGACAGACCCGGAACGCCGGGGCGCAGGGCGCAGATGCCGCGCACCCACACGTCGACCGGCACCCCCGCCTGGGACGCGCGGTAGAGGGCGTCGATGACCGCCTCGTCGACCATCGAGTTGACCTTGACGCGGATGAAGGCGGGACGCCCGGCGCGGTGGTGCTGGGCCTCCTTGTTGATCCGCGAGACCAGGCCGTCCCGCAGGGACTTGGGGGCGACGAGCAGCCGCCGGTAGGTCTCGCGGCGGGAGTAGCCGGAGAGGCGGTTGAACAGGTCGGAGAGGTCGGCGCCGACCTGCGGGTCGGCGGTGAGCAGGCCGAGGTCCTCGTAGAGGCGGGCCGTCTTGGGGTGGTAGTTGCCGGTGCCGACGTGGCTGTAGCGCCGGAGCGTGTCGTCGCCCTCCTGGCGCACCACCAGGGACAGCTTGCAGTGGGTCTTCAGCCCGACCAGGCCGTAGACGACGTGGCAGCCGGCCTCCTCCAGCTTGCGCGCCCACTTGATGTTGGCCTGCTCGTCGAAGCGGGCCTTCAGCTCGACCAGGACGAGGACCTGCTTGCCCGACTCGGCGGCGTCGATGAGCGCGTCGACGATGGGGGAGTCGCCCGAGGTCCGGTACAGGGTCTGCTTGATCGCGAGCACGTCCGGGTCGGCGGCGGCCTGCTCCAGGAAGGCCTGGACGGAGGTCGAGAAGGAGTCGTAGGGGTGGTGCAGCAGCACGTCCCGGCTGCGCAGGGCCGCGAAGATGTCGGGGGCCGAGGCGGACTCCACCTCCGCCAGCTCCCGGTTGATGCCGGCGACGAACTTGGGGTACTTCAGCTCGGGCCGGTCGAGGCCGTGGATGCGGAAGAGGCCGGTGAGGTCCAGGGGGCCGGGCAGCGGGTACACCTCGGCCTCGCTGATCTTCAGCTCGCGCACCAGCAGGTCGAGCACCTCGCGGTCGATGGACTCCTCGACCTCCAGGCGCACCGGCGGCCCGAAGCGGCGCCGCATGAGCTCCTTCTCCAGGGCCTGGAGCAGGTTCTCGGCGTCGTCCTCCTCGACCTCCAGGTCCTCGTTGCGGGTGAGCCGGAAGGTGTGGTGCTCCAGAACCTCCATGCCCGGGAACAGCTCCTCCAGGTGGGCGGCGATGACGTCCTCGAGGGGGACGTAGCGGCCCGGGGAGCTCTCCAGGAAGCGGTTCAGCAGCGGCGGGACCTTGACGCGGGCGAAGTGCCGGTGGCCGGTGACGGGGTTGCGCACGACGACGGCCAGGTTGAGGGACAGGCCGGAGATGTACGGGAAGGGGTGCGCGGGGTCGACGGCCAGCGGGGTCAGCACGGGGAAGATGCGGTGCCGGAAGAGCGTGAACAGGCGGGCCTGCTCCTTCTCCGTGAGTTCGCCCCAGCGGACCAGGTGGATGCCCTCCTCCGCGAGGGCGGGCGCGACGTCCTCGTGGTAGCAGGCGGCGTGCCGGGCCATGAGCTCGCGTGAGCGCGCCCAGATCATCTCCAGCACCTCGCGCGGCTGCAGCCCGGAGACGGACGGGGTGGCGACGCCGGTGGCGATACGGCGCTTGAGGCCGGCGACCCGGACCATGAAGTACTCGTCAAGGTTGCTGGCGAAGATCGCGAGGAAGTTCGCCCGCTCCAGCAGGGGCGTGTCCGGGTCCTCGGCGAGTTCCAGGACGCGCTCGTTGAAGGCGAGCCAGCTGCGCTCCCGGTCCAGGAAACGGCCCTGGGGCAACAGCTCGCCCTCGACCGGCGACTCCACGTAGCCGTCGAGGTCGGCGTCGATGTCCGGTGCCAGGCCGGAGACCGCGGTCGCCACGGTGTGCGGGCGGTGCGCGGCGATGGAGCCCACGGAGGGCTGCGGGTTCTGCAGGGGGCCGTGGCCCGCCGGGCCTTCCGCGAGGGGCGCGGAGGACGGGTGGTGCGGCTGCGCTGCCTGGGCGTCTGGCTGGCTCATGAATCCATTCTTCCGCGCACGGCGCGGAACAGGCGCGTCGGAAAGCACGGGCGGGAGCACGACGGCGCACCCCTCGGGGGGCGGCTCGGGCTCGGGCACGGCGGGCTTCATTGGCCGAGCGTCGCAAGCCCGTCTGAATCAGCGGTTACGGAGACATGACGCGCGGGACACCGGGGGGCGGCTCGCGGGAGATCACCGGTGTGCGTCGGGGGCCGGATCGTCGGGGGCCGGATCGTCGGAGACCGGATCGTTGGGGCCGGATCGTCGGAGGTCAGGTCTCCGTGCGGTACATGAGGTCGGTCTCGTACGTCGTGAAGCCCAGCCGCTCGTAGACGGACACGGCCGCCTTGTTGTCGGCGTCGACGTACAGCATCGCCGTCGGCAGCCCCTCGGCGGCCAGGTGCCGCAGGCCGATCAGGGTGAGGGCCTTGCCGAGGCCGCCGCCCTGGACGCCGGGGCGGACCCCGAGGACGTACACCTCGCCCAGCCGCTCCTCCTGGTGGACCTTGGTCCAGTGGAAGCCGATCAACTGGCCGTCGCTCTCCCGCTCGGCGAGGAAGAACCCCCGAGGGTCGAACCACGATTCGGCCTTGCGGTCGTCGAGGTCCCGCTGGGTGAGGGAGCCCTGCTCGGGATGGTGGGCGAACGCCTCGGCGTTCACGGCGAGCCAGGCGGCGTCGTCCTGCCCCGGCACGAAGGTCCGTACCGTCACTCCCTCGGGCAGCACCGGGTCCGGCAGCTCGAAGCCCGCCAACGGCCGCCGCATCTGCCGCAGTTCACGGAACAGGGTCAGCCCGAGGCCCTGCGCGAGGTGCCGGGCGGCGGAGTGCCCGCCGTGCGCCCACACCCGCAGCCGCTTGCCGGAGGCGGCGAGCAGCGCCGCGCCCAGCGCCCGCCCGTGTCCGTACCCGCGGTGCACCGGATGCACCACCAGTTCGGCGGCCGGCGCCTCCACCGGATCGGTGTCCTCCAACTGCGCGTACCCGACTAGCTCCCCGTCGACGCTCAGCAGCAGGTGGGACACCCCCGGCCGGGCGCCCCCGCGCAACTGCAGCCGCCCCTGCTCGGACACCGCCTGCTGCCCGTCGTCCCGGGCGGCCGCCGCCAGCAGCCCGAGCACGGCTTCGGCCTCACCCGGCGAGAGCTCGGAACGGGTCGCGAGGGAGCGGGCGATCGGCGCGGGGTCGTCACTGGTCATGGGTACGAGACTAACTTGCCCGCATGCCATCTTCGGGCCGCTCACCTGTGCCCGGGTTCCGGCCTGTCCCAGGGCGGCCCGCCCGTCAGGGCCACGTGCGCTCGATACGGTCGCGTCACACCGCGTAGGCCGCTGGGCCGCCCTTTTCCACAGCCCGGTGGATCGCGTCGCGGTGCGCGTCGAGCCGTTCGACCACCGCGATGAAAGGAACCGAAGGTCGGTCCTTCCGGACAGGTTCCACCTGGTGGACCAGAGGCGTTCCGGCAGCCCTGCCCTTCAGCCACGAGGTGAGAGTCGACTGCGGAATCTCGAGGTAGGAGGCCGTTTCCGTGGGAGTCGGAAGCCCGTCCTCGAACCTGTCGACCATGGCCCACCTCCTTACCGTCCGTGACCCGCTGTCGCAAGCCGGTCACCCGGACGGGTGACGTGGGCCGGGAGGGTGGGCGGGTAGTTCTGTCCTCGGTTCTTCACGGAGGCCGGTGGCCCGCCGGACCCTCGCGGGCAAGGACCCGGCGGACCCGGAAGACGGACCGCGACCGGTACCCGGCCGCCTCAGGCGCGGTGCCGTCCGGTCTTCAACTCGCCTATGAAGGCGGCCCAGGAGCCGGCCGGGAAGACGAGGGCGGGGCCACCCGGGACCTTGCTGTCACGGACGGGGATCAGGTCGGGGAGTCCGTCCGCGACCTCCACGCAGTCGCCCCCGGCCTGATTGCTGTAGCTGCTTTTGCGCCAAGCGGCGCTGTTCGGATGGGGATGGGACGTTCGCGCCACGGTAGTTGCCCTCCATCGCGGATCGGATCATGTCGAGCGACATGAGCGGGGGCAGGGCTACTGCCCGCAGCCGATCGTAAATCACCGTGTAGCGACTGACGTTGGCCGGTTCCTCGATGAGTTGGCCATAGTCCGAGCCCTCTGTGTAGGCGACTTCCGAACCGTCCGGAAGCGTCAGAATCGTCAGGGACCCGCCCATCGCCTCGTGCCCGCCCTGGTCGAACGGCAGCACTTGCACGGTGGTGCGACGTTCCGCTGCCGCATCGAGCAGCCGCTCCAACTGCTCTCGCATCACGGCCGGTCCGCCGATCGGACGTCTCAGTACCGCCTCGTCGAGGACCACCCACAGTTCTGGCCGGTCGGGCGTGCTGAGTCGTTCCTGTCTGCCCATTCGGGCCGCGACGCGCTCCTCCAACTGCTCCTCGCTGTCGAGCAGCGCGTCCAGGCTGAGAACGGCGCGCGCGTAATCCTCCGTCTGCAAGAGGCCCGGCACCACGTGCGCCGCGTACTGCCTGATGGACACCGCCCGCTCCGAGTACTCCATGAACAGGCGTGACCAGTTGGGAAACGCCTCCCGGTACACGTACGGCCACAGCTCGACCAGCAGGTCGTCCGCGTTGAGGGCGACGTCCAGCGCCCGCGCCATGTGCAGGGTCGGTTTCGCCCCGGAGGCGCGTTCGATCTGGGTGATCCGGGTGCTCACCACGTGCGTCCTCCTGCCGAGTTCGGCCTGGGTCAGGCCGGCGGCCAGACGGAGTCTGCGCACCCGTGAACCGAACAGCGCCGCCATGGACGTACTGGGGTCAATTCCGTTGGCCAAGGCGTTACTTCCGTTTCTTACGAGCTGAAAGGTAAGGCTGCGCCACCTTTTGAGAGTAGGGCCGCATACCGATGCTTGAGAGCGGAAAGTGATGACTCGCGCACGAAGGGTGGACAAGCCGTGCTGACAGGAACGACTACGTCGGGAGAAGGCGTAGCCCCCGACACCCCCGCCCTCACGGCGCAGTTCGCCTGCACGCCCCGAGGTGCACGGCTGGCCCGGCGCGTCGCCGTGCGGTGCATGGAGGAGTGGGGGCATCCGCCGGAGTCGGACGCGTCGTGCACGGTGGCGCTCGTCGTCGGCGAGCTGGCGGCGAACGCCGTGCGGCACGGCCGGGTCCCCGGTCACGACTTCGCTCTGAGCCTCGCCCTGGACGCGACGGCCGACGTGATCCGCGTCGAAGTGGCGGACGCCGCCTCGGCCAGACGGCCACCGGCGACCGCGCCCTCGTCCCACCCCGACGGGGAGTCGGGCCGCGGCCTGCTCCTGGTGGACGTCCTGGCCGTGCGCTGGGGCTGGGCACCTCGCCGGCCCGTGGGCAAGACGGTCTGGGCGGAGGTGTCCTTGCTGTGAGGGCGCGGACGCTCGTGGTCGAGGAGAGCGTCGGCAGGGCACCGGAGGCCCCGCGAGCCTTCTCCGAGCGGAGTGGGCGGTCGGTCCCTGTACGTCGTGTGTTGTGGTTCGCGTCACAGGGGGCCTACGGTGAAGTTTGCGTGGAAAAGGCCCCGGACCGGCCGAGCGGCGGTACGGCCGGGGGCGCTTCCGCGTGAGGAAGTGATCCCGGTGCCCATCGCGTGGGACGACATCGGCGGGCTCGCCGATGCCCATGAGCGTTTCCTGTCCGGTGCGCTGGTCGAAGCGGACGTACGGGACTCGGTGCTCGACTCCTGGAAGCGGTGCCGGATCGCGGGCTTCGAGCCGGACCGGATGACGGCGTTCCCCCGCGCGTCCGGCCTGGGGCCGGACGGCCGCCTCCTGCGCGCCGCCGAGCCGGTGCTGAAGGGCCTGTCCGAGGTGCTCGCCGACACGGGCGTGACGGTCGTGCTGTGCGACGGGCAGGGCCGCATGGTCCAGCGGCTCGGGGGCGACCGGAGGCTCCTCCAGCTCCTCGACGGAGTGCGGTTCACCCCCGGATGCGACGCCTCCGAATTGGTTTCGGGCACCAATGGCGTGGGCACCGCGCTGGCCGGACGCGGCCCGTTCTACGTCGTGGGCCGCGAGCACTTCGCCGACTGCCTGCAGCCGTTCGCCTGTGCGGGCGCGCCCGTCCGCAACCCGCTCAGCGGGCGCGTCGAGGGCGTCGTCGACCTCACCTGCCTGCGCGACCACGCCGACCCCGCCATGCTGCGACTGGCCCGCGAAGCCGTTCGCGACATCGAGACGCGGCTGCTGGAGCAGGCCACGCAACGGGAACGGGCCCTGCTCGCCGCCTACCGATGGGCACGCCGCGACGCGCCCGGATGGTCCTGGCCCGAGCGCACGTTGCCGGGACAGCCGGGCCAGTCGGACCAGGAGGCAGGACACGAGAGCGCGGGACTCGGCCGGATCGACCTGGCCCTGCTGCGGGAGAAGGCCGAGGCGCTCATCGCCTCCCCGCAGCGCACCCTGGACGAGGTGGTCCTCTCCGGCGGGCGGATCGCCACGCTGCGGTGTTGCCCGGTCACCGGAGCGGCGGGCGAGAGCGGTGTGGTCGTCGAGGCCCGCATACTCGGTGGCCTGGGCCCGGGCCTGGGCCTGGGCGCCGCCGGACCCGGGGCTTCGGCGGTGCCGTCCCGGGTGTCCTCGGCAGCCGCTGCCGTGACCATCCCGTCCGCGGTCCCGCCCGCGCCCCCTCCCGTCGCGCCGAAGTCGGACGGAACGCCCCTGGCCGCCCTGCGCACGGCGGTGACCGCGCCCCCTTCGGCACCCGCGGCCGACGAGCCGTACGCGCGGGTCCGGACCGGAACGGACGGTCACAGCGGCGGCGGCGACAACGGCGACGGAGGCGGCGGCGGAGGCTGGCCGCTGCTCGTCGGCGAGACCGGCGTCGGACGGCTGGCGGTGCAGGCCCGTCGGCGTCTGGAGCTGCTGCACGAGGCCGGCCTGCGGATCGGCAGCACGCTGGACGTCGCCCGGACCGCGGAGGAGCTGGCGGAGGTGACCGTTCCCCGGTTCGCCGACTTCACCGCCGTCGACCTGCCCGCTGCCGTACTGCGCGGCGAGGAGCCCGAGCCGTTCCGCGTGGGCGCCGCGTTGCGCCGGGTGGCGTTGGGGGCCGTGGAGGAGAACCCTCCGCTGTACGGTGTCGGCGAAGAGATACGGTTCACGCCGTCGGCGCCGCAGGCCTGCAGTCTGGACAGCCGGCAGTCCGTGCTCGAACCCGTCCTGGCCAGGGCCGGCGGCTGGTTCGCCCAGGATCCGGCGCGGGGTGACCGGATCCTCGCGGCGGGCATCCACTCCCTGATCACGGTGCCGCTGCGGGCCCGCGGCGCGACCCTCGGCGTGGTGAGCTTCTACCGCTCCGGCAAACCGGCCCCCTTCGAGGACGACGACCTGTCCCTGGCCCAGGAGCTGGCCGCCCGCGCGGCGATCTGCATCGACAACGCCCGCCGCTACACGCGCGAGCACAACACCGCTCTCACCCTGCAGCGCAGCCTGCTGCCCCGGGGCCGGCCCGAGCAGAGCGCCGTCGAGGTCGCCTACCGCTACCTGCCCGCGCAGGCCGGCGTGGGCGGCGACTGGTTCGACGTGATCCCGCTGTCCGGCGCCCGGGTGGCGCTGGTGGTGGGCGACGTGGTCGGTCACGGACTGCACGCCGCCGCCACCATGGGCCGGCTGCGCACCGCCGTACAGAACTTCTGCTCCCTGGACCTGCCGGCCGACGACCTCCTCACCCACCTGGACGACCTGGTGAGCAGGCTCGACCGGGGCGAGGGCTGGGCGGTGGAGCCCACGTACCCGGACGCCGGGATCATCGGCGCCACGTGCCTGTTCGCCGTGTACGACCCGGTGACCCGGCGGTGCACCCTCACCCGCGCCGGGCATCCCCAGCCCGCGGTGGTCGCACCCGACGGCACGGTGGAGTTCGTCGACCTGCCGCCGGGGCCGCCGCTCGGGCTCGGCGGGATGCCCTTCGAGACCGTCGAGCTGGAGCTGGCCGAGGGCAGCCAGCTGGTGCTGTACACCGACGGCCTGATCGAGAAGCGGTCCCAGGACGTCGACGTCGGCCTGGACGCGCTGCGCACCGTGCTCGCCTGCGCCGGCCGCGCTCCGGAGGACACCTGCGAGGCGGTCCTCGACGCCCTGCTCCCGGCCCGGCCGGGCGACGACGTGGCCCTGCTCGTCGCCCGCATCAACGCGCTCGGCCCGGAACAGGTCGCCCAGTGGGACCTGCCCAGCGACCCGACGGTCGTCTCCGGCTCCCGCGCGGCGGTCACCGCGCAGCTCGCCGCCTGGGGGCTGGACGACCTGGCCTTCAGCACCGAACTCGTCGCCAGCGAACTGGTCACCAACGCCATCCGGTACGCCACCGGCCCGGTCCGGCTACGGCTGCTCCGCGACCGCGCGCTCGTCTGCGAGGTCTCCGACGGCAGCAGCACCTCACCCAGGCTGCGCCGCGCCAGGAGCGAGGACGAGGGTGGGCGCGGGCTCTTCCTCGTCGCCCAGCTCACCGAACGGTGGGGCACCCGCTACACCACCGACGGAAAGGTCATCTGGGCGGAACAGCCCCTGCCGTGACGGGCGCCATGACACGGATCCGGTCGGTGCCGCGCCGCACTGGTCGTCAAGTGCTCAGGTGGTGCTGAGTACCTGCCTCTGGTCGGTGACGGGGCGAGTCGGAACGCTTGAGCCATGCGACAAGGACTACTGAAACCCGTTCCTCGGTTGTTGTCGATCCCCGCGCTGGCCGCGGTGACGCCGGCGGCGTGGGCTGCCTGGCTGGGCTGGGACCAGCACTACGACGTGCACCCCGATGGCTCGGTGACCGGCCCGTACGAGGCGTGGCAGGTGATCGGGCTGGTGCTGACCCTGCTGGCGCCGGTGTACTGGGCGGCATCCCGGGGTTACGTCGTGGGCGCTGTGCTCGGCACCACGGTCGGCCTGACCGCCGCCGCCTCCTACGACTGGTCGGACGACTCCAGCGGCCTGTTCGCGGTCGGCGTGGGGATGGTCATGATGGGGAGCCTCGTCGTGACCGCCGCCGTTTCCGCCGTGATCGCCTCCGTGAAACGAGCCGGACGACGGATCGGAGCCTGACGGCCTTGACGGCACGCCCACGCACACGCGAGGCGTCGGGGGCGGTTTCGACACCCGGTCAGCTCGCGGTACGCCGACCACAGCCGGGGCTCACCGGAGGTCGTCGCGCGTTCTCCAGGTCCGCGCGGCGGGCGGCCGGGACGGCGGCGGCGGTTGTGGACGTGTCCTCCACCGCCCCCTCATCAGCCGGAGCCGGAGCCGGAGCCGGAGCCGGAGCCGGAGCCGGAGTCGCAGTCGCAGTCGCAGTCGCGGCCGTTGCCCCGTTCCGCCGCGTCATCCCGACGCCCACGAGGACCACGACCATGCCCAGCACCACCCGGGCGCTCAGGTTCTCGCCCAGGACGACCGCGCCGAGGAGAACGGAGACCACGGGCAGCAGATAGCCGACCGCCGCGGCGTTGGTGGCGCCCTCGTCGTTGACGATCCGGTAGGTGAGGTGGAAGGTGACCGCGGTGCAGAAGACACCGAGGACGACGGCCGCGACCAGGACCGCCGGGCCGGGGTCGACCGGCTCCAGGCCGCCGACCGGCATCGCGACGGCGGTCAGCCCGCTCGCGGCGACGAGCTGGGCGGCGGAGAGCGAGAGGGTGGGGGTGCCCTTGCCGGCCAGGGTGCGACCCATGTGGTGGAACGCGACGGCGTAACTGGCGGCCGCGCCGAGGACGGCGAGCGCCCCCCAGCCGGTGGCTCCGGCCGACCGCCACGGGGCGAGGATGACGACCGTGCCGGCGAAGCCGAGCAGGAGGCCCGCCGTGCGGGCCGGGCGGAGTCCGCGTTCCGAGCCGAGGGCGAGACCGAGGGCGATCGACCAGAGCGGGGTCGTGGCGTTCAGGACTCCGGCGAGACCGGAGCCGACGGTCTGCTGACCAAGGCTGAACAGCGCGAACGGAAGCGCGTTGCAGAAGAAGGCCGCGACGACGATGTGACGCCAGACGGCGACGCCCCGGGGCATGCGCCGGCCCGTCGCGCGGCAGGCGGCCGTGAGGACGAGCGCGCCGAGGACGCAGCGGGCGAACGTGACCTGGAGCGGGGAGAGCCCGCGCAGCGCCAGCTCGGTCCAGAGGAAGGTCGAGCCCCACAGCAGGGCGAGCACGGCCACGCGCAACCCGCTCCACAGACGCCGACCGCTGCTGTTCACGATGCTTCCCCCTGCGGTCGATGCTCGGCTCGTTCGGCCTCCGGCCCGGCCCTTCGACTCGACGATGCCCCGGATGAACCGTGAGGACAAGCAAATGGTTCTACTGAGTTTGTTAAGCTCTGCTACATGCTCGATGTGAGGCGACTGCAGGTCCTGCGCGCGGTGGTCACCAGCGGCACGGTCACCGCTGCCGCGGCCCACCTCGGCTACACACCGTCCGCCGTCAGCCAGCAGGTGGCGGCGCTGGAGAAACAGGCCGGTACGGCGCTGCTCGAACGCGTCGGCCGCGGGGTGCGGCCCACTGCCGCCGGTCTGCTGCTCACCGAGCACGCGGCCCTGATCAGCGCGGCCGTCGCCCAGGCGGAGAGCGCCCTCGCCGACCTCCGCGCCGGACGCACCGGCAGCTTGTCGGTCCGTTACTTCGCCACGGCGGGCTCCGCGTTGGTGGCCCCCGCCCTGGCCCGGCTCCGCGCAGAACACCCCGGCGTTCGCGTCGACCTCGAACTCACCGACCCGGAGGACCCGTTCCAGGAGGTGGTACGCGGCCGGGCCGACCTGGCCGTGGTCGTCCAGACGCGTGACCGCGCCGGCGACGGCTTCGAGCTCGTCCACCTCCTCGACGACCCGTACGCCGCCGTACTGCCCCTCGGTCATCCGCTCGCGGGCGAAGAGGCCGTCGACCTGAACGAGCTGTCCGGTGAGCAGTGGGTCGGCAGCGAGCCGCCCGGGCCCTGCCTGGAACCGGTGATCGACTCCTGCGCGGCGGCCGGCTTCAGCCCCGACTTCGTCATCAGGAGCGAGGACTACGCCACCGCGCAGGGCTTCGTCGCGGCCGGTCTCGGCGTCGGTCTGATGCCGAGGCTGGGGCTGCGCGGCCGGCACCCCGGCGTCGTCGTCCGCCCGGTCCGCAACCCCGAACCGGTCCGGGTGATCTCGGCGGCCGTACGCAGGACCGCCCTCGAACAACCCGCCCTGCGCAGCCTGCTGCAGGCGCTGCGCGACGCGGCCGATGCCCCCGGAGCGGACTGACCCCGCCCCAGGCGGCTCGGGCCGACGGCAGGAGCGCGTACCAGGCGGCACGATCGACGTACTCGACGAAGCCCGAGGCCGACCCTCCCCGGGCCCCACAACCACTCAGGGGCCCGACCCGCTGAGCGGATCAGGCCCCTGACCTGGTACTTCACTGCCGGAGCGGCGGGATGTGAACCCACGACCTCTGACCAGCTCAGATGCCGTGGGCTTCTGTCGTTGTTGGTCGGCGTCGGATGACCTCGCACGGCCCGGAGACGGCCCGGACAGCGCACCGGGCCTCCGCTGTGGGCTGGATCCGCGGGAGCCAGGCAGCAGGACGCAGGCGATCAGGGCTTCGGCCGGGCTTACAGGGTGACGGCGATGCCCAGCATGATGGCCATGAGAGTGAGGACGAAGACCATGGTCTGCCAAGCCTTCGGCGGTTGTACGGGCTGTCCGGAACGGGCCTGTTCCATCAGGCGTCTGATGTAGCCCGCGAAGATGACCCTCATCAGGGCCAGGGCGAGCATGGCCGCCGTGTACAGCTGCAGCGGGGTGTTCCCCTCGATGCCCCGCGCCGCCGAGCCCAGGGCGATGCCGAGCCCGGCGACCAACGGGGGCAGGACCGCCTTCCACCTGTTCTTCTTCTCGAATACCAGGGCTCGGAACGCCACTGCTGCCGCGGTGCCCGCCACGAAGGCGGCGATCCACCAGTCGGCGCGGGAGAAATGGGAGGTCAGCACAGTAGGTCTCCGTTCGGTGCGGGCTTACGACCGAGCCAAGCCGGAGAGGCGCCACCCCGCGACAGGACAACGGCCCCTCCGGGAACAGGACTTGCAGTCTGGCCTCATCCTTATCAGGCCGATCACGGGGTCTCGAGGACCTCGACAACTCGCGTTGGGCCTTGGCAGATCGTCTGCTGAGGTTCGACGCTGACCGCAGATGTACGCGCCTGTTGGTTTCAGCCGCTGCTGTCAGCCGTAGGACGCGGCCTTGGCAAGCACGCTCCGCGCGCAGGTTCACCAGAACATCATGATGGTTGCGCCCACAATGGCGTACAGGGGAAGGACGACGAAGAGCCAGCCGGTCAAGAGGACTGGGATCCGGTACTTCTGCTCGGTACTTCCGCCCTGGAAGAAGGTTCTCAATCCTCTGTGGTCGGTCACGAGGGCCAGCCCCAAGGCGATGGCTGGACTGAACACCGCCAGGGTTATCACGAGGTCCATGGCCGACACCGTAAGACCCCAAGAAGCCCAGGAGGCGCTGGAGTCACCTGCCACAGCAAACTGGCCAGCGGCCCCACAAGAGAGGCCGGGCCCGGCGAAGTCTCATTCCACACACCCGTGTCGGCCGCGCCTACCGCTTCACCGCCGGCCATCTCGCGGAGATCGTCCGCCTGCACGAGGAGCGGCCGGTCCGCCCCGCGCAGCTGGTCGATGGAGCGGCTGCTCCACCCTCCGCACCTGCTTCGCACGGCTCCGTGCAGCCACGCCGCCCGCCGGCCGCTCCGGCGACCCGCCTGCAAGCCCGGCCGCCGCGTCGGAAGCAGTACGGGGCCGTCGCGTAGCCGTACCGCGGCGGAAGCAAGCAGAGGCAACGGGAGGGCAGCGGAACTTGGGCTTCGCGGAGAAGCGCGGAAACTACTGGCACGGCCGGTACAAGACCGCACCCGGCAAGCACCTCACGGTCGTCGACGACAGCGGCAAGGCGATCAAGTTCGCCACCAAGGGCGAGGCCCAGCGCGCCGCGAGTGAGGCCGAGAACAAGTACCGGCGAGGCGACCGGCACGATCCGGCGCTCGGCCAGGAGACGTTCGGCGAGTACGTGAACCGCTGGTACGACGCCCAGGACCTGGCCGCGTCGACCATGCAGAACTACAAGCGCCATCTCGTGTTCCCCACCTCGCTCTGCCCGTATCCAGCCCTGCAACACGCTCCGTAGGAAGGCAGATCCTCACAAGCGCTGCCGTGCCGTCGGCGAGGTTGTCGGCGGCCCGATGTCAGAGAGGCTGCTTAGGGTGACGCTCAAGATCAGCGGCAAGTGCGCCGGGATGTGCGAGTCGATGGCGGAGGGGTGTCGTGGCCTGGTGGAAGAGGAAGCCGGGGGAGCGGGCGCAGTGGCTGCTGAATCCATTGGTGGGGGTGGGGCCGCTGCGGTTCGGGATGTGTCCCGACGAGGTCAAGGCGGCCTTGGGGGGAGTGACCAATAGCGGCTCGCAGGTTGCCCGGAGCGGATCGTCCTGGGAGAGGTACGGCGACGCGGGTGTGACCGCGATCCACGGGCCGGGAATGCTCCTGGTCGCGGTGGCGATCGATGCGATGAGCGGGCCGTTGGTGCGCTTCCGTGACGTCGAACTGATCGCCCGGGTGCCGTCCGAGGTGCGCGCGGACATCGATGCACTCGCGCGCCAGGAGGGGGTGGAGGGCCGGGTGAACTGGGGCGGTGACCCGGAAGTGGCGGCATGGGGCCTGTCCATGGGAGCCGCGCAGGCGTGGGAGCTGTCGTCTGAGGGATACGTGCAGCGGACGGACAGGATGATCTCCGAGGCCCTGCTGGTCGCCCCCGAGTTGGCCGAGGACCCGTACGGGGCTGAAACGATCGTCCACTGGTGGGACATTCGCGAGCAGCCGGTGAACCCCGGCGGCTGGCCGGTGACGGCCGACCAGGACCGGCGGCGCTGGGAGTGGACGCCGTTGGAGAGCGTCGGTCCGCTCAGGTTCGGGATGAGCCCGCAGCAGGTGGCTGCGGCGCTGGGCGGCGAAGTGCCGGCTGCCCGCCGGGGGCATTTTCCCCACTACTGGTATCGCGAGTCCGGACAGTGGTACCTGAATGAGGACCGGTTCGACGCGGCCGGGGTGACCGCGCACTACTGGTATCGGGAAGGCGTCCCCACTCTGGGAGCGGTGACTGTGCACGGGCGTACCGGTCCCCAGGTCGACTTTGACGGCATCGACCTCATCGGCAAGACGGTTTCCACCATCGACGCGGCCCTGGAACAGCGCGCGGAGAACGAGGAGATGGGACTGGTCATCGGATGCTCGGGTGACCTGGGACCGGCTGGGCTCAACATGTACGTGCGGGCCACCAGAGCCGGTGACGTCGTGGTCAGCGAGGCCAGGTTCTGCACCGCCGACTGGGAAGACCACGGCTGACACCACCAGATGGCTCGATCGCCCAGGACCGTCGCGCCATGACGATCAAGGACCCCACCGTGCTTCACGACCTGGTGTCCAGCATCCTTCACTGCCCATTCGTTGAGGCCGCAACCAAGTAGGGAAAAGAACACCGATGAGGATTTTCAAGGAGCCCCATCACCCGCGGTCTACACCGTGTGGGTACGTCGGGGAGCTCGGCGGGCAGCAGGGTGCCGTAGTGGTTGGTGCGGTCGGCCAGCTGTTGTACCGAGGTGCGGCTGGGCGGCCATTCCCAGCCCACGCCATCTTCTTCGCGCAGGGCACGCTGCGCGGTCCACAGTAGGACAACGGCGGGTGCCAGCTGCAGCGGATCACCGACGACCACGGTGCGCTGGGCGCGCCACATGCCGTTCACTGCCGTCTGAGGGCGGCCAGGCTCTGGCGGCGACCCGGGAGCCCGCTATTGAAGTCGGTTCCCAAACGGCTCCCAAAATGACCCCAGGAACCACTCAGGGGCCCGACCCGCTGAGCGGATCAGGCCCCTGACCTGGTACTTCACCGTCGGGGTGGCGGGATTTGAACCCACGACCTCTTCGTCCCGAATGAGGTCCGGGTGGGAGCGGGACCGGGTGGTTTGCTGTTTTGCCTGGTCAGGGCATTGGGCTGAGATGGTCTCGGGTGGTCTGGAAGGGGCTTGGGGAGCGGGTTGGCTCCCAAACGGCTCTCAGCGGGACCTCAGCCAGCGACCGCTGAGTCCGCCCTTCGCGCCGTGTCCACGGAGGCCGACCGCGGCGAGCAGTCCGACCCTCCGCTGAGCCACGCGGAGCTGGCTAGCGTTCCACAGCAGGCGCGAACCACACGACACACGGCGCAAGGACCAATTTCGCCAGACCCTGACCTGCCCTGGCCTGGGGCCTGCGCGATGTCCATGACTCAGCGCTACGTCTGGTCGCGCTCCCAGGTGCGTGTGTCACAGAAGGTGATATTCCTGGCCGGCTGATCGCCGAACCGGTCCGCGCCGCCCTGGCCGAGTCCCGCCCTACCTGGGGATCGTCCGGTCTGATGCCATGGCTGGGAGAGCGGGGCGGAACACCATCGGTTGGGGGTGCTGTGGGGACATCCACGCGATGGAAGGGGCCGAGCGGCGACCGGTGGAGCTCTGCTGCGAGGCGGCTGGCGCGCTGGCGAGAGGACTCGCGGAACGCGGATCAGCGGCTGGAGGAGATCGCCGCGGACTATCTGCGTGCCCTGCACGAGACGCTCCGTGTCGATCAATCAGCTTTCGGGTTGTACGACACGGCCTGTGTAGCCGGTGAACGGCTCGCCGGGGTCCTGGGCTCGCTGGCCGCCGAGGGCGCGGAGTCGGCGGACGCGCTCGTCGCACGTCTCGTCTCGGAGGTCGGCGGAGACGGCGGCACGCTCGCCGACGCCGCGGTGCGCAGGGGGATGGCCGCGGCGATCCGCGATGTCCGGGACAGGCATCCCGAGCTGGACGACGCCATGGGTGGGGGTGCCGCGGGCGGCGGCTTTGCCTGGGACATCCTGTGCGATCTCTACCAGGTGTTCTTCGCCGACATGGTGGGGGAGTTCCTCCGGTCCGCTGTCGCCGAACACGTCAAACTGGCCGTGCCGGTGCTCATCGCGACCGACCCGGAAGGCAAGATCGCCGACTGGGTCGCGGAGAAGTTGGTGGACCTGGTGCCGAATCCCTGCGAGGAGTCCGCCGAAGCGACGGATCTCGCACAGGCCGTGGACACCGCGCAGTCGGTAGTGGGCGCTGCGCAGGATCCGTCGGCCGTGCTGCCCAAGATCGCCGAGTCGCTGGTACCGCGGGCGGTCGGCAAGGTACTCGGTCTCATCACTGAGGAGATCACCGGAGAAGAGGGAGTTGCGGCGTGACCGGTTCCGACCATTTCCTGTGGTGGCGCGGCCACCGCGCGGACCTGCCTCGCGATGCCCGCTGGACGGAGATCGGCAGGGAAGCCTTCCAGGAAAAGGAGCGCCGCATCATCGGCCGGCACCACCTGCCCGGTCCGGTCCCCGACTGGGCCGAGGACCTGTTCCGCGTCGCCAGGGCCGCGTTCATCGCCGACAAGTACGTCCGCCGGACCGGCGTCCGGGACCGGTGGACCCGCCGCATCCGCCTCGCCGTGCCCGTCACGGAACACGAGCGGTGGCAGAGCGCAGCCGTCCGTACCCACCTGACCGCACTCCTCCAGATCCTCACCGGGGACCTCTGGAATGTGGACTTCCGGCCTCTCACCGGCCACCAGGTCGAGGAGGCGATGA
The DNA here is from genome assembly GCF_001906585.1 of Streptomyces kebangsaanensis. GTDB lineage: Bacteria > Actinomycetota > Actinomycetes > Streptomycetales > Streptomycetaceae > Streptomyces > Streptomyces kebangsaanensis. The sequence goes on from NZ_JUJA01000119.1 coordinate 43,268, forward strand.
TCTTCCCCGACGACCCGCGTGCCTCGGAAGTCGCGCTGTTCTCCGGTGGACTGGATTCTCTCAGCTGGGCCGCCACCCGCTCGCGCGCCGACGATCCCCGCCCGCTGCTGCTCGTGATGTTCCGAGAGATCGGCCTGCTGCGCCTCCAGCAGCGGGTGTACAACGCCGTCGAACGACTGGACGGACCACGGCCGGTGATTCTGCTACCGATGAGCCAGACCCCGGCGGGCGACGGCTCCGGGCTGCGGCTGGAAACCTCCTCCCGCACCCGTGGTCTGCTGTACGCGGCGGGCGCGGTCCGCGCCGCTACCGCGCACGGAGTGGTCACTGTCCACATCCCTGAGAACGGCCAGCTCGCCCTCAACCCGCCCCTGACACCCGCGCGTTCGGCCGCCTGCTCCACCCGCTCCGTGCACCCGTGGACGCTGGGCTGTCTGAACGCCTTGGTAACCGCCGTGGGTGACGCCGGAAGCGCGGTACGGGTGGTCAACCCCTGGGCGCAGCTGACGAAGGGCGAGGTGTGCAGGGCTGGACGTGATGCGGGCCTTACCCCGTCCGACCTGGAATCCACCCTGAGCTGCGGCAAGCCGCCCGCCCGCCGCAGCGGCGGCCCTCCCCTTGCCAACTGTGGCGTGTGCTTCCCGTGTCTGGTGCGCCGTTCCGGGCTACTCCACGCAAACGGCACCGACGGCACCCAGTACGAGGCATTGCCATGGGCGGACGACCTCCCCTTCGACCGGGGCACCGACTGGCGCGCACTGCAACGGTGGCTGCTCGGCCGGTACACCCTTACGGATGTCCTCACCGATACCCCGCTACCGCCGGACACGGACCCGGCTGCGGCGTTCGATCTGGTCAGGCGCGGGCGGGAGGAGCTGGCCCGACTGCTTCAGATCGCGGGGGCAGCTGAGGCCGCTGACGCGGCGTAGGCGGCGCAGGAGGCGCAGGCGAGATCCAGCTCGCACCAGGCCGCCTTGGTGGTCATGGACGGCATCCAACCGGACTCGTGCCGCGCTGTCAGTATTGTTGGTGGATGCATACGGGCAGGGGCGTCCGCTCGAGCGGTCAACCAGCGCCGGGCCAGCGGACGTGACCCGCGTCTATGCGCCGTCCGCGGCTCGGCGGCGAAGACTGTCGATGTAGTCCGGACGGAGTACACGGCGACACCGCGGACGCTTTCCTGCGTTGATGTCCTCCGCATACTTGGCCAGGTGCTCGGGGTTCTTGCCCGACCACCCATTTGCGAGCGCCCACCCCTGCATGGCCTCACCGTCCATCCAGATGTCAGCGTCGTGCAGCGCAAGGAGGCTGCTCACGACTGTGTCCTTCTCGAAGCCTGCGGAAATGGTGTTGTTGTGGTTGATCGTCAACGTCAGGCTCTTCAGTGCCTCGACGATGACAGGGTCGAGCTCGGGTGTCAGGTCCTCCCAGGCCGAGCCGTCGCCCAGGATCGAAGGCCGTACGGCTGTCACCCACGGCCTGATCCCGTCTTCGCTCCACGTGATGACACAAAGCGCCCGCATGCGGTGGCTGCCGTACTGCACCAGCTTCCCGATGTCTGCCATGTCCGGCCAGGCCATGAGCACGGGACCGATTCCACGGATGAACCCGCCACCTCTGCCGGTGATGTGCTCGACATTGGAGTGTCGGTTGACGAGCTGTTCCAACTCCGAGTAGTTGCGCAGGTTGGACTTGAGGCTGGTCCATACGGTGAGTGTGTCGCCGTCCTCCATGTGCTCGCAGCACCAGTCGATGGCCGCGCCCACACCCTCAGCGTCATAGCTGGCGACAGCGCACGGGTAGTCCACATCGCGATCGAACATTCCTGCTCCCTGTTCTCGGGTCGGACAGGGATAACGCTATGCGCAGGCACTGACAGAGCCGCAGTACGTGCGTTCCTCAGGACCTCCGGTGCTCAGCTCTTCTACCCAGTCCGGACAAGCCGATGGTGAATCCTTGCGTCAGACCAGTGCCCTCCCGTCGGCGAGATCCGCTACTGAACCCGAAGTGAGGGAACGTTCCCACCGCCGAACGGGAAGCGATCACCTCAGAAATGGGAGGCGATCCTCAACCGCGGGCGTCGACCGGGGTTCGGACTGCCGAGCGCGATCCCGGCGGATCCACTCACTATCGGTAACGCCAGATTTGCCGCAGCCGCAATACTTCGGTCGCCCAGTGGGCTTCAAGCTCCGAAGCCGGGATGCGCTCGCGGCCGAGGCTGAAGCAAACGTGGCGGTAGAGCCAGTGCAGTGAAGCGTCCGTGCTGGTGATCAGCGTGGACAGCAAAGGTTCGTCGGCCGGTGTTTCCCGGTCCACGGCCACGAGCAACTCGCCTTGGTCATCGGGGTGCAGGTGAGGCAGACCGCCGCCCATCCGCAGACGGAGGTCTCTCCACGTCAAGAGTCTGCCGCCGCTACGGGCGGCGTCCGCGAGGATCTCGTGGGCAGCGGTTGCGAGCTTGTCGATGGTCTCAATCGGGAGGCGATCAGCATGCCGTGGTTCGGCTGTGCCGTCCGTCTGCCGGGGGGACGCGTTCCGCGGCGCGGTTGTTTCCGCCGGCGCGGAACGCTCGCGCTCGACGGGCCTGTGGTCTTTCAACCGGCGTTGCCAGCGTTTCACTTCCCTGTCCTCCGCAGGGGGTAGCGGTTGGGCCAGCTGGCGGCGGAGCCTCACGATCTCGTCGAGTGTATCGGCGAGTTCATCCGCGGATCGGGTCTCACGGGTGCGGCCCAGCTCGGCGAGCAGCTGGCGGATCTTCCGAAGAGACGGGTCCACTTGTTTCTTCGGGTCCCGCTCACGGCACCACGCCTTCACTTCACGCATGAAGGGCGTGTACTTCTCCCGGTCGGTCGGTGACAGTCGCCGTGCGTAGACCGGGCCCGCCAGGCGCCGGGCCGTCTCTACTGCCGCCCGATCTCCGGCTTCCTGGGCGGCGCCGATCTCCTGGACGAGCCAATCGAATTCGGCCCGTGCCTCGGCAAAAGCGGCGAGCTGTGCCGCTTCCGTCGAGTCTTCGGCGGGCACCGCGTCGTGAGCCTGCTCGGATTCGCGGGTGCTGATCCACTCCCGCATGTCAGCACGCAGACGGTGGAGACGCTCTCGCACCTCTCCCGTGAGCTCGTGGTCGCTGATCCTCTCCGCCTCTTGCCGAAGCTTTACTGCCTCTGCCAGATCGCCAGCAATCCTCGCTGTCACGAAGAGCTCCGAGATGCGGGCGACACGCCGCGCCGCCTCGATTCGCCGATCGTGCTCTCCTTGGCCGACCGCCGTGGAGTCGTTCGGTCCTCCGCCATGGGCCTTGGAATGCTGCTGTGCCGAATTCCTGTTGTCGGCTGGCCGGCTGGCCGGCTCCAAAGGCGTGATCGGGCGACCGATCAGACGGTCGAGTTCATCCAGGATGGGGTCACTGGCCTTCAGCCAGGCACGGAGAGTGCGGCTTTCACGGCGGGCGTCGCGATACTGCCTGGCGTGCGCCTCACCTTGTGCGATGGCTTGCACCAGGCGAGTGGCGCGACGGCCGCTTGATCGGGGGAGCACAGCTGCCGCTTCTCGCAGCCTCGCCCGTATGACCACCAACTGTCGGGATGCCTCGACGGAGTCGGAGTGCCGGGTCGCCTCCTTTGCGGCAACTGCCTCGGTGGGTGATGCTGCGGAAGTCGTCGGCACGGGCGCTGGCTTGTGGCCATACGCCTCATGCGCCTTCCTGATCGCGGCCTCACTCCACCGGCGCAGAGCAGCCTCCGAGGCTGGAGCAGCGGCTCCGAGCAACCGCAGGACGGTGCCCAGGTAAGGAAGAGGGCGCCCGGAGCTGGCGACGATCAAGACGCCCAGCAGCGGCCGGTCGGGGCTCAGTGGCTTGTCCACCGCGACCAGCAGGTCTCGACGTTTGGGGTCCGGCAGGTGAGCGAGGTCGAGCCCAGTCCGGTGGGCGAGCTCGTGCCACGTGGTCGTGGTGCCTTCTCGAGCCACTCGTTCCAGTGCCTGTCGGAGCACGGTGGCCGCCCTGCTGCGTATGGGCTCAGCAGGCGTGGTCTCGGTGCGAACAGGTGATGAACGAGGCGCTGTGTCGAGTTGCTCGTCAAGGGCCACGCTGGGGCGCCACAGGCCGGTGCGTTCTGCGTCCAGACCGTTGAGCTGCACAAGGCTGTCTGCACGGACCGCCCACGATGAGCCGTTTCCTTCATCAGGATCCGTGATCAACAGCCGTACCGCGCCCGACAACTGGTAAACGTACTGCTCCGTGGGAACCGGGATCTTTTCGGGCAGCGACAGGTGGGCCCGGATGATGCGGCTCCCCGCCGGCTTGACGAAGCCCGACACCAGGTGCCGGCCGGGCGCGGCGAACGGCGACGTCGCCGGGGGCGCGGTTTCCGTGTCCACCGCGAAAACGATCTCGGCACCGCGCAACGGCAGGCTGCCCGGGAGCGGGTCCATGCGCATGCCGCCCTCGCGGATGATCCCCTCGGCACGCAGTTCCTCAAGGGCAGGTGTCACGAGGCCGCTGCTGGTCATCCGGCACTGCTCAAGAGGCGCCCACGCGACAGCACGGTTCTCGGTCGCGGTGCCGATGAGAACGCGACGGTCATTACCCTTCGTCTCGCACCGCACACGCAGGGCATAGCCCTGGCGGGCCATCATGTCACGAGTGATCACGCCGTCGGGCCCGAAGACCCATTCGATATGACCTTCCTTGGCCCCCAGACTGTCCGCGGCCTTGCGCCAGCTCCGGTAGTCCTCCGGATGCAGCTCGAACCGGAGGTGCTGTTCCGTGGCGCGTAGCCAGAAGTCCACGGCGTCGCCCGGGCCGTGCCCGAGGCTGCGCAACTCGGCCCGCGCCGCGTGCCCCTGGCTCGCCAGCCACCGGGTCACATGCACCTTGATGAACAGGTGATCGGCGCTGTCCACGCCGTTGGCGGTGCGGTGGCACACCGCGCGGTCCCCGTGGCGATCCGGGTAGTGGGAGAAGTGACAGACCTTGGTCTCGTACCGCTTGGTCATCAGCTTTTCCCCGCAGCCGCCGAGGAGCGTGCCGCACCAGAAACGGTCCGTGCCGAACTGACGACGGAACTCGTCCAGGTTGTGCGGTTCCTCGGGGAGGATGACGGGCTGGTCCGAGTCCCGTCCCCCGATGACTGCGGTCTGGACGAGACGGGTGTCGATCTGCGGCACCTTCGACCCTCCGAAGCAGGCGTACGACAACATGCGGGCAAGGCAAGTGAATTGAGGATGGACTCCCCCATGCGAGCGCACAACATGTGAAGTGTGACTTGAGGGCCCAACGGATCGGACAGAGTTTGCTGCCGGGGTCCAACACTTTGGTGTATTCGAGGCCCTGACCTTCCGAGGCCAGCATTTCCCGCCAGGCGGTCGAGACCGTTGCTGTCCGAGAGGTCCGCTTCGCCCGCTGTGCTGAACCGTCTAACCTGCGGAACATGATTCGTGCTGTGGTGTTCGATGTCGGTGAGTGCCTCGTTGACGAGACCCGGGAGTACGGGACATGGGCGGACTGGCTGGGAGTGCCGCGGCACACCTTCGCGGCCATGTTCGGCGCCGTCATCGCGCAAGGGCGCGACTATCGGGAGACGTTCCAGGAGTTCCGGCCCGGGTTCGATCTGACCGAGGAGCGGGAGAAGCGAGCGGCTGCCGGGCAGCCGGAGTGGTTCGGCGAGGGGGACCTGTATCCGGACGTTCGACCGACGCTGGCCGCGCTGCGCGAGGCGGGGCTGTGGGTGGGCATCGCCGGGAACCAGACCGTCCGGGCCGGCGGCCTGCTGCGGGAGCTGGACCTTCCGTCCGACATGGTCGCCACCAGTGACGACTGGGGGGTGTCGAAGCCGGACGTGAGGTTCTTCAAGCGCGTCATCGAGGCGGCGCCTGCCGAGCCGGGGGAAATCCTGTACGTCGGTGACCGGCTCGACAACGACATCCGCCCGGCCATCCAAGCAGGGCTTCTTACCGCCCTGATCCGGCGTGGGCCCTGGGGCACGATCCAGCAGCGCGACCCGGACGCGGACGCGATCACGACGATGCGTATCGACTCGCTCGCGGAGTTGCCGGAGAAAGTCGCCAAGTTCAACGCTGAAGGGCGCTGACCATCGTCCCCCAGCTGTGGAGACGATCATCGAGGTCCCACACGCACTGCTTGTTCTGCCACGGGGTGAGCGTGCGGCGGACCTCGCGGACGCGGCCTATGCCGGTGGCGTACCAGGTGATCGCCAGTTGATCGAGAGCCTGGATGGCGTAGCGGCACGCTTCCTCCGGCCTTCCGTCGGCGGCTTCGACCGCGGCGAGGTCGCCGAGGACGACAGTGCGCTGCTTGTCCGACTCGGGTGGCAGGCAGTCAGCTGGACGGTACTGCGGTCTTGCGGCGTGTACCTCGACCAGTTACACCAGTGACCTTCGCACCGCGTCGGCCAACGAGGTCGCACGCACATCATCGGGCCCCCCGATGATGTGGTTCATCACGTAGCCGAAGGCGATGCCGTGCTCCGGGTCGGCGAAGCCGAGTGAGCCGCCTCGGCCCGTGTGGCCGAAGGCGTTCGGGCCGGTCATGGGGTTGGCCTTGGTGGGCAGCATGTATCCGGCGCTGAAGCGGCTCGGGACCAGCATCACCTGATCTTTCCCGCCGACCTGCTCTCTGGTCGCTGACGCCAGGGTTTCCGGGGTGAGCAGGCGCACGCCGTCCACCTCGCCGATCAGTGCGGCGTACATGCGGGCAAGCGCGCGTGCGGTGCCGATGCCGTTGGAGGCCGGGAGTTCCGCGGCCTGCACCTCCGGTGAGCCGAAGTCGATCTCGACGGGGTCGGTGACCGCGTACGCCCTGTTGCTGAAGGAGTCCGGGTCGCGCCAGGCGGCGACCAGTTCGCGGAGTTCCTCGGGAAGCGACTCGGCGGG
>NZ_JUJA01000119.1:50188-57204 GCF_001906585.1 Streptomyces kebangsaanensis
CCGCCGGTACACCATGCGGCTGACCCGGTCGCGCTCACCCGTCGGCAACCCGATGAAGAAGTCCAGCCCGAGAGGGGTAGCGATCTCGTCGGCGAAGAAGCGGCCCGGCGAGCGGCCGGACACTCGACGGATCACCTCGCCGACCAGCCAGCCCCAGGTCCGGCCGTGGTACCCGTGCGCCGTGCCCGGAGTCCACAGCGGGCGCTGAGCGGCCAGTGCTGCCGCCATCGGATGCCAGGCCAACGCCTCCTCCAGCGGTACTGGCTGATCCAGCGCGGCCAAGCCGGCCTGGTGGGACAGGAGCCAGCGCACCGGGATGTCCGCCTTGCCGTTCGCGGCGAACGCCGGCCAATACTTCGCCACCGGCGCGTCCAGGTCCAGCGCACCGCGCTCGGCCAGCATGTGCGCCGCGGTCGCGGTCGCTCCCTTGGTCGCCGAGTAGACCAGTTGCAGCGTGTCCCGCGTCCACGGACAACCGGTTTCGGGATCGGCGACGCCGCCCCACAGGTCCACCACCGGCCGGCCGTATCGGTACACGCACACCGCCGCGCCGATGTCCCCGTGCCGGGCGAAGTTCGCCGTAAACGCCTCACGCACCGGTTCGAATCCGGGTGCCACCTCACCGTCGATCGTCGTCATGCCGTTCATCCTGGCAGTTCGGCCGCTCTCCCCGGCGAGGCGGGCTCGCCCCCGGTGTCCAGACGATGGTTGTCAGACGACGACGGGTAGTTCCTGCAGGCGCTCGCGGAACTCGCGGACAGAAGGCACGTACTTGTGCGGTTCGAGCCGCGCGGAGAACTCCTTCAGGCGGTCCAGAGCCCGTACGGAACTGACGCTGTCCTCCAGGAGCCCGACGCCGTGGTTCGCGGCGTCCAGCGCTCCCTCCAGGTCACCGCCGGCGAGTCGCGCCTCGGCCAGGCGGCTGGACCGTACGGCCTTGTCCCGGGGAGCCGCGCTCGCCACGGAGGTCTCCAGGGAACTCGTCGCGCGCTCCACCTGCCCGGAGCGCAACAGGACCTTGCCCTCGGTCGACCTCAACTGCGCCTCACCGAACCAGTCGAGCCAGTCCGGGTTCTCCTCCGCTATGTGGCGCTCCCAGAGGGACGTGGCGCGGTTCAGTGCCGTGCCGGCCTTGCGGTGGTCGTCGTCGCGTGACAGCGCCTCGGCCTTGTGCAGGTAGAGGAAGGACTGGATGCAGGACGACAGCGAGTGGGGAGCGTTGTCGATGGCGGTCGAGATGAGGTCGACCCGCTCGGCGGTGCGTCCGGCCTCGGAGACGTGCACTCCCATCTCCGCGAGGATGAAGGCGCCGAAGGCGTCGTCCCCGGCGGTACGGGCGCTGCGCAGAGCGCCGACGTAGTAGCGCTGACCGGCGGATCGCAGGCCGGCGTCGTAGGCCATCCAGCCGGTCAGGTGCGACACTCGGGCCGCCAGCGCGTACAGGCGGAGGCGGACCCTGTCGGTGTACCGCCCACCGCTGAGGAGACCGGTGACCAGGGCGAGATCACCGCGTGCCTGCTCCAGAAGCCGAGCGCCTCCGAGCTGGTCGTCGAGCGTGCGGAGGGTGCAGATGCGCTGCTCGATCGTCGAGACCATCGTGTCCGTGACCCGGTCACCGTTGAGCGCCGAGGCGAAGGCGGAGGGCGCGTCCACCCAGCTCGCCGCGAGCCCCGTCAAGGCGGTGCCGGTGATGGTGAGAAAGCCCCGGCGATCCATGCGGCCACTCCCCACCAGATCGGACAGCGCCTCGACCGTGCCGGCCTCGGTCCACGGAGCGGTGAGCCCCGTCACCTCCCAAACGGGGAGCCACCGGGGCCATCCTTCCGCGCGCACCTGTTCGTCCGGGACACGCAGCAGGTCGGCGAGGACACGCTGGGCATCCGCGTCCGGCTCCTGTCCCTGTTCCCACTTCCATACGGTCGTCCGGTTGGTCGCCAGGGGGATCCCGAGCGCCCTCCCGTGCTTCTGCATGAGCCGGGCGAATTCGGCCTTCCCCCACCCGCGCGTCTGGAGGACGAAGCTCAGCGGATGAACTGCTAACGGCTCACCAGGCACGTCATCACTCCCGTCATCCCCTCACGGCGTAGTTGGGAGGCTACTTCCCGTGTCCGTGTACGGGGGGCGTCCCCAGGAGAAACCCCCTAGAAACGTTCCGACGTGCGAGCTGGCGCCGTTGACTGAGTATCAGCCGTCCATGAGGCACGCCCAGGGCGCTCGCTCTCGGAACGGCTCCTCAGATCGGCGGCTCCATTCCCGTATCACCGTCGGGGATGGAGCCGCTCTCCAGCTCTTCGGAGGCGTCCGTCATGCCCACGCTCGTCCATCGGTTCGTCCTTGCGGGTACGGAAAGGGAAGTGCCCCTCGCCCGGCGCATAGTCGTCGACAAGGTGCGTACGTGGGGTGTGCCGCTGGACGAGGAGACAGCCGACGCCATCCGTCTCGTCGCCTCCGAGCTCATCACCAACGCCGTGGTCCACGGGGAGGGGCCGGTCACCATTGCGCTGTACCACCGGCCCGGTCGCTTGGTGATCGACGTCCTCGACGGCAATCCGTCGGCTCCGCAGATGGGTTGTGCCCAAGCCGACGACGAGAGCGGGCGCGGCCTGGCGCTGGTCGGCCTTCTCGCGGCGCGGTGTGCCTGGGAACCATCCGGTCACGGGAAGCGCGTATGGGCGGAGATCGTGCTTCCCACGGCGGCGCCTGCCATCCGCGCTGCCGTTCTGCGCAGATTATTCGCGCTGAGGCCGAAGCGTGGAGTCGTAGCCGAGTCCAAGTCGCTCACCCTGGCAATCGCGTGATGGGGCGGCACGCAGTACGAGCGGCTCCGCCTCCTGATCCCGATGTGCTGTTCCGGCCCACCCGCCGCGACATCGACCCCGTCACAGGGGAGCCCACCGCCTACACCCTGTGGGACCGCCATGAATGGCACTCGCGTGGTGAGTGCTGGCTGTGGTGTGGACGTGACGACGTCGAGGTGACGTGGATCGGTCCCGTTCGGTCGAGCGGTATGCACGCGGCCCTCTACGCCTGCCGCGCGTGTCTGTACGAACTGGACCAGCGGGTCCTGGAGACCAACATGCGCCAGGACGCGGACGTCCTGCCGATGAACAGCCGGGTTGCCCGGCCGCCGGTGTAGCGCTGCGGCTCATCGCGTCGCCCAATGACCGCCGCCCCACGGAAATCCGCTTCTCCCACGGCCGTGGGGCGGCCACTACCTCCCGCCGGAGCCCTGGCGGGAGAACCGAAGAGGAAGGAGTACGAGGTGGCAGAGCGCACGACACCGCCTCCGGCCCAAAGCGGCCTCCTGGTGGCGGTGGAAGAGCTGACCGCCGTCCACGACCGGTACGACAGCCTCCGGTCCGACAACGCCGGAAGTTCCGGCGACGCGCCGTGGCCGGGCGGCGACGGCAACCTGCACGACAGCGAGTAGGCACCAAGCGGTGGGGCCGGCACGACTGGCCGTGCCGGCCCCACGTGTCCGCATCACGTGGTCGAACCCATGGAGGACGCAACGATGGAACATCGATTGATCGGCGCCATCGAGACAGCGCTCGGGTGGAGCGGAGCGGAGGAGCTGGGCAAGGACTTCGTGCGGGGGAGCATGGACGACCCCGCACTCGTCTCCCGCCTTCTGACTCCGAACCGCCTGCTCGACATCGCGATGCGCAGGAGCCTCAACCGCCCGCAGCTCCGGTGCTTCCAGAAGGGCGAGGAGGTGCACCCGGCCGTCTACTACACCGACAGCGTCAGCCCCCGGGGCCAGAGCATCCCCATGGTCAACATGCGCAGCCTCGGAAGGCTCCTGCGGGAAGGCGCGACGCTCATCCTCGACCAGGCCAACGTCTTCGATCCGACGATGGAGGTCGCGTGCCGGGCGTTGCAGTGGTGGTCCCACGAGCGCGTGCAGGTCAACGCGTACCTGACGACGAACGACGCCGCCGGCTTCCCCCTGCACTGGGACGACCACGATGTCGTGATCGTGCAGCTCGCGGGCGAGAAGGAGTGGGAGGTGCGCTCGACCTCGCGCAAGGTCCCCATGTACCGGGACTCCGACCCCAACAACACCCCGAGCGACGAGATCATCTGGTCCGGCCTCCTGAAGGCCGGCGACGTCATGCACATCCCCCGAGGGCACTGGCATCAGGCGACCCGGACCGGCAGCGGCTCGGGAAAAAGCCTTCACGTCACGTTCGGCATCACCAAACGCACGGGAGCGAACTGGCTCGCCTGGCTGGCCGACTGGTGCCGCGAACACGAGATCTTCCGGCACGACCTGGACCGCCGGCACGGACCCGACAGCGAGGCCCTGACCAAGGCCGCCACCACGCTGGTCGGCGAACGCTCCCCGGCCGACTTCCTGGCCGCGTACGAGCAGGAGACGGCGCTGCCGCGCCACGTGCCGTTCCTCGACATCCTCGGGCCGCTCGACGGCGTGGTGGGCACCACCCACTTCCCTCCCCGGGTCCTGGAAAACGGGGAGACCGTCGACGTGATGGCCGCAGGGAAGAAGCTCACCCTCACGGTCAAGGCCCTGCCCGCGCTGCGGATGCTGCTGAGCGGCAGGCCGGTCCCGCTGGAGCGGGCCGCGGCCGTCGTCGGGGCCGAAGTGACGGAGCTGGCCGAGATCCTGGTGAAGGAGGAGCTGTGCGCGGTGCTGACACCCGAGTTGTCCTCGGGCTACACCGGTCTCGTCACGAGCGCCGTCTCCTGACCGGAGCGCTTGATCTCGGTGTCACCACGCTCGACACCAGCACCAACTACCTCGGCTTCCGCTCGCATCGGATCCTGGCGCGGACGGCCGGTGATCTGCTGCCGAAGTTCACGGTCTCCACGAAGGTCGGATACTTCCCGGGGCGGAACGGCGGGGAGCACTGCCTGGATCCCGTACGGCTGCACGCGGCGGTGGAACAGGCGGCCGGGGACCTCGGACGGGAGCCCGACCTGGTGTTCCTGCACAACCCGGAACACTCGCTCCGTGAGGGCGTTCCACATGGCCGGGACGTGCTGGCGCAGGCGTGCACCGCCCTTGACGACGCTGCGGCGAAAGGGCTGTGCACCGCCTGGGGCGTCGCTTCCTGGAACCCGTCACCGCTGCTGAACCTGATCGACCCGACCGTACCGAGACCGTCGGTCCTCATGGTCCGCGCCGGCCTGCTGGTCGGAGTCAGAACGCTCGATGCCGCGGACGCCCTCATCAAGGCATGGGACCTGGGCGGCGGTGCGGTGTGGGGGATGAGCCCCTTCGGAGGTAGCACCAGCGCCCCGGTGTGGGCCAGGATCGACCCGCGCGCCTTCCTACGGGACAGCAGTCGGCTCTCCCGCATGCAGGCAGCCTTCCGGGCCGCCTATCACCTCCCGCGGGTCAGCTCCGTCGCCGTGGGCACCGACGAACCCTCCCATCTGGGCGAACTTGTCGGCGCCTTGACCGGCGAAGTCGAGGAGCGGACTATCCAGGAGTACCGAAGACTCCTTCGTGACCGCTCGCAGGGTCAGCCCGCCTGAAGCTCCTCGATAACCTGCTCGGCCATGCGCCGCGCGGGTTCCAGCCGAGGGTCCTCCGGATGCGCGTACGGCCCGAGGATCTTCGAGCAGACGAACAACGTCATCAGCCTGCCGTCCCGGCTCTCGAAGTCGCGTCGGCGCTCCTGCCGTACGCGATCGGCCAGAGCGGGGACGGCAAGCGAACTCGCCCACAATGAGGCGGAGTCCAGCCCCTGCGGTGCGTTCCCCCAGTCCTCCCAGTCGAAGAGACTGAACACCGGAGCGGTCACGTTGGCCCAGTTCAGGTCCGCGTGGGCCGGCACCCATCGCTGGACGGCCGTATCGAAGTCGCCGGAGAAGGCACCTCGGATGGACTCGGTGACCAGTTCCTGGGTGATGGTGTCGGTGTCCGGTGTGGCGACCCGCCTCGTCCTGTGAGCCGCCAGCGCGTCCAGCGAGGCGTTCAACGCCTCCCACCACTCATCCGGCAGTTCCGGGGCTTCGCTCAAGACGGCGCTTCCGACGGGAGCGGCCGGCAGGAGGCCGGTTTCGTCGGCCCGCCACATCACCGGTCCATCCGCGTCCCGCCAGACCACACATCCTTGCCATGTCGGCTGGGCGACGCCTTCCAGACGGGCGGCACACTCGGTGCCGTTCCACCCTTGATCGGCGATCTTGTCGGGCGAGCGCCGCTCGACCCGGACCCAGGTATCGCGGTCTGTCCGGGCTCCCACAGACCGGCGTTTGCGCACCACCGTATCCGGGAGCAGGCGCACCTGGAGAGACCGCGCGACGCGATCAAGAACCTCGTCAACCGGCTGCACCCGTAGGTCAACAGCCTGACCCGTGGAGACCGAGAGCGTCATACACGCGACCGTAGCAGTGGGTCGGCTCCTTCCAGGCTGATCCCGGACCGATGCCGTATTGCTTGGCGGAGATGAGAACCGGACATGCCGGAACCCGTGGCGCCCTGGGGCAGCTCCCATCCGATTTGCGGGGAAGCTGCTCGGGAGAGGGATTCCGAGGTTGGCCCCCAACTGGCCCCCACAACCACTCAGGGACCCGACCCGCTGAGCGGATCAGGTCCCTGACCTGGTATCTCCCTGTCGGGGTGGCGGGATTTGAACCCACGACCTCTTCGTCCCGAACGCGATCGGGGCCCCCTTGACCTTGCTTCGAGAGTGCTGACCTGCTCGTGCGTCGCCACTGAAGTCCGCCACTGTCCGGGCGAGTCTTGGCGCAGTCGCCTGGTTTGGCCCCCGCGGAAGATTTCAAGTCCAGTGAGACGGTTGGGGCGCTATGAGGTTTGTGGTGCGGGTTCCCTGCGTCTGGCCGGGTCGTTGATCCACGCCTGCTGGGGTATCCGGGGTGGTCGGGGGCGGCGGCCGAAGCGTTCGGGGTGGCGGGCGTATGCCTCGGCGAGGGTGACGGCCCGCTGGTCGCGCACCTCCTCGGCGGTGCCGAAGTGCACGCTGGCGGGCGTGTGCCAGCCGATCCCCGAATGCCGGTGCTCGTGGTTGTAGTACGCGATGAAC
>NZ_JUJA01000011.1:0-5654 GCF_001906585.1 Streptomyces kebangsaanensis
GTGTACCCGGTCCCGGCGGACGTGGAGAGGCTGGACGCGGACCCGGTGCGCTGCCTGGACGCGGACGCCTCCGAGGCGATGGTCGCCCAGATCGACCAGGCCCACAAGGACGGCGACACGCTCGGCGGCGTGGTGGAGGTGCTGGCGTACGGCGTGCCGGTGGGCCTGGGCTCGCACGTGCACTGGGACCGCCGGCTGGACGCCCGGCTCGCCGCCGCGCTCATGGGCATCCAGGCGATCAAGGGCGTCGAGGTCGGCGACGGCTTCGAGCTGGCCCGGGTGCCCGGCTCCCGGGCCCACGACGAGATCGTCACCACCGACGAGGGCATCAGGCGTGCCACCGGCCGCTCCGGCGGCACCGAGGGCGGGCTGAGCACGGGCGAGCTGCTGCGCGTGCGGGCGGCGATGAAGCCGATCGCGACCGTGCCGCGGGCGCTGAGGACCGTGGACGTGGCCACCGGCGAGGCGGCGCAGGCCCACCACCAGCGCTCCGACGTGTGCGCGGTGCCGGCCGCCGGCATCGTCGCCGAGGCCATGGTGGCCCTCGTCCTGGCCGACGCCGTCGCGGAGAAGTTCGGCGGCGACAGCGTGGCCGAGACCCGCCGCAACGTGCGGGGCTACCTCGACAACCTGGCGATCCGGTGAGCGCCGCACCGGTCGTGGTCCTGGTCGGGCCGATGGGCGTGGGCAAGTCGACCGTCGGGCGGATGCTGGCCGACCGCCTCGGCGCCGCCTACCGGGACACCGACGACGACATCGTGGCCGCACAGGGCCGCAGCGTCGCCGAGATCTTCGTCGACGAGGGCGAGGACGTCTTCCGCGCGGTCGAGAAGGACGCGGTGCGCCGGGCGCTGGCCGAACACGACGGGGTGCTGGCCCTCGGCGGCGGCGCCATCCTGGATGCGGACACCCGCGCGCTGCTCGCCGGACTGCGGGTGGTCTACCTGTCGATGGACGTCGAGGAGGCCGTCAGGCGCACCGGCCTCAACGCGGCCCGGCCGCTGCTCGCGGTCAACCCGCGCAGGCAGTGGCGCGAGCTGATGGAGGCCCGCCGGCACCTGTACGAGGAGGTCGCCACGGCCGTGGTGGCCACCGACGGCCGTACGCCCGAAGAGGTCACCCGAGCCGTTCTGGACGCAGTGGAGTGGAAGGAAGCATGAGCGAGGCAGTGACGCGGGTCCACGTCGGCGGCACCGCGGGCAGCGAACCCTACGACGTACTGGTCGGCCGCCAACTCCTGGGCGAACTCGGCGGGTTGATCGGAGACAAGGCCAAGCGGGTCGCCGTGGTCCATCCCGAGGCGCTCGCCGAGACCGGGGACGCGCTCCGCACCGACCTGGCCGAGCAGGGCTACGAGGCGATCGCCATCCAGGTGCCCAACGCGGAGGAGGCCAAGACCGCCGAGGTCGCCGCCTACTGCTGGAAGGCGCTGGGCCAGTCCGGCTTCACCCGCACCGACGTCATCGTGGGCGTGGGCGGCGGTGCCACCACCGACCTGGCCGGCTTCGTGGCGGCCACCTGGCTGCGCGGGGTGCGCTGGATCGCCGTCCCGACCACCGTGCTGGCCATGGTCGACGCGGCC
This sequence comes from Streptomyces kebangsaanensis, assembly GCF_001906585.1. Classification (GTDB taxonomy): domain Bacteria; phylum Actinomycetota; class Actinomycetes; order Streptomycetales; family Streptomycetaceae; genus Streptomyces; species Streptomyces kebangsaanensis. The sequence continues at coordinate 1,583 of NZ_JUJA01000011.1, forward strand.
GTCGGCGGCAAGACCGGCATCAACACCGCCGAGGGCAAGAACCTCGTCGGCGCCTTCCACCCGCCCGCGGGCGTGCTGTGCGACCTGGCCGCCCTGGACTCCCTCCCGGTCAACGACTACGTCTCCGGACTCGCCGAGGTCATCAAGGCCGGTTTCATCGCCGATCCGGCGATCCTGGACCTCATCGAGTCCGACCCCGAGGCCGCCCGTACCCCGGCCGGCCCGCACACCGCCGAACTCATCGAACGCTCCATCCGGGTCAAGGCCGACGTCGTCTCCGCCGACCTCAAGGAGTCGGGCCTCAGGGAGATCCTCAACTACGGGCACACGCTCGGCCACGCCATCGAGAAGAACGAGCGGTACAAGTGGCGGCACGGCGCGGCGGTCGCCGTCGGCATGCACTTCGCCGCCGAACTCGGCCGTCTCGCGGGCCGGTTGGACGATGCCACGGCCGACCGCCACCGCACGGTCCTCGAATCGGTGGGCCTGCCGCTGCACTACCGCTACGACCAGTGGCCCAAGCTGCTGGAGACGATGAAGGTCGACAAGAAGTCCCGCGGCGACCTGCTGCGCTTCATCGTCCTCGACGGCCTCGCCAAGCCCACCGTCCTGGAGGGACCCGACCCGGCCGTGCTGCTCGCCGCCTACGGCGAGGTGGGGCAGTAAGTCCCGACGAGCCCCCTCTGCCCGATTCGCCGTACGGCGGCGGGCACTTCGGGCCGCGCCCGGTCGTTCACCATACGGCGGCCGGGGAAGGTACCGTTCGGTAGGCGGCGGGGTCGGGCCCGTCGCCGGCGTCAGTTGCCTCGTACGAGACGGAGTCGCACCGGATGCAGCACGCAGTGGGTTCACCGCTGCCGCCGCCCCACCAGCCGGGGCACGGACCGGCCGCCGGCCGGCCGCCGGCCGCACACCACCCGGGGCCGCAGCACCCGGGGCCGCAGTACCCGGGCGTGCCCCAGGGTTCCGCGCCCGTGCCCCCGCCTCCCGGCTATCCGTCGGCCCCACCCCCGCAGGGCCCACCCCCGCAGGGCCCGCACCCGTCGGCGCCACCGGTTCCGCCGCCCGCGCCGGACGCCACGGGTCACGTCCGGCTGCCGCCGGGCGGCCCGGTCGGCATGCCCGGCGTGCCGCCCGCCCGGACCGCGCCCGATCCGACGACCACCACGCTGGCGGTGCTGCTGATCGGACCGGCGGGTGCGGGCAAGACGAGCGTCGCCAAGTACTGGGCCGACCACCGCCGCGTGCCCACCGCCCACATCAGCCTCGACGACGTGCGCGAATGGGTCCGCTCCGGCTTCGCCGACCCGCAGTCGGGGTGGAACGACAACTCCGAGGCGCAGTATCGTCTCGCCCGTCGCACCTGCGGCTTCGCCGCGCGCAACTTCCTCGCCAACGGCATCTCGTGCATCCTCGACGACGCCGTCTTCCCCGACCGCCCGGTGGTCGGCCTCGGCGGCTGGAAACGCCACGTCGGCCCCGGCCTGCTCCCGGTCGTCCTCCTGCCCGGCCTGGACGTCGTCCTGGAGCGCAACGCCGAGCGCACCGGCAACCGCCGCCTCACCGACGAGGAGGTCGCCCGCATCCACGGCCGCATGGCCGGCTGGTACGGCTCCGGCCTCCCCATCATCGACAACTCCGCCCTCGACATCCCCTCCACGGCCCGTCTCCTGGACGAGATCCTGACCCGGGCCATCACGAGCCCCCCGAAGTGGTAGGGACGTAACCGCGGGCAGCCGTGCCGTCCCCACTCGGCCCCTCCCGAACGGCGATATTGAGCCACGGCTCTTACGCTCGGTTCATGTCAGAGGTGTACGCGGCCCGCCGAACCCGGCTGAGGGAACGCTGCCACGCGGGCGGCAGCGCGGCGGCGCTGGTGACTCGTCCCGCCAACGTCCGGTACCTCGCGGGAGCGTCCCCGCACGGTGCCGTCCTGCTCCTCGCCAAGCACGAGGACCTCCTGCTGTGCCAGAGCCCCCCGGACGACCGGCCCTACGAGGGCCGTCCCGACGAGACCCTGCGCGTGCAGGTCCTGCCCCATCCCCCCGGCGGAGACCCGGCCGTCGCCGCCGCCGATCTCGCCCAGTCCCAGGGCGCCGACTCGCTCGCCGTCGAGGAACACCACCTCACCGTGGCCCGCCACCGCGCCCTCGCCTCGGTGGCGACCCGGCTGCGACTGGCGGACCTCGGCAGCGCGGTCGAGCAGCTCAGGGTCGTCAAGGACGAGGAGGAGATCTCCCATCTGAGGATCGGCGCCGAGATCGCCGACCAGGCCCTCGGCGAGCTGCTGGAGTCCATCCTCGTCGGCCGCACCGAGCGCCATCTCGCCCTGGAGCTGGAGCGGCGGCTCGTCGACCACGGCGCCGACGGTCCCGCCTTCCCGACCTCCGTGGCCACCGGCCCGAACGCCGGCCGCCGCGGCCACCGGCCCACCGACCGGCGGGTGGAGGAGGGCGACTTCCTCTCGGTGTGCCTGGGCGCCGCCTACCGCGGCTACCGCTGCGAGATCGGCCGTACCTTCGTGATCGGCACGTCCCCGGCGGACTGGCAGATCCAGCTGTACGACCTGGTCTTCGCCGCCCAGCGCGCCGGACGGGAGGCCCTGACCCCCGGCGCCGCCTGCCGCGACGTGGACCGCGCCGCACGTCAGGTCCTGGATTCCGCGGGGTTCGCCGAGCGCCTGCAACCCCTCACCGGGCACGGGGTCGGACTCGAAATCGACGAGGACCCGCAGTTGGCCCCCTCGGCCATGGGTAAACTGGACGCTTGCGTGCCGGTCACCGTCGAACCGGGAGTCCATCTCCCGGGACGGGGCGGCGTCCGGATCGATGACACGCTCGTCGTACGCCCCGAGGCGGACGGCGGACCCGAGCTACTCACCATCACGACCAAGGAGCTCCTCGCGCTCTAGCCTCGCGCTGGGCGCCTGCCCCGGGTCGTACGTCAGTCCAGGAGATTCCGCAACCGTGGCTTCCACGAACGACCTCAAGAACGGCATGGTGCTCAAGCTCGAAGGCGGCCAGCTGTGGTCCGTCGTCGAGTTCCAGCACGTCAAGCCCGGCAAGGGCCCGGCATTCGTGCGCACCAAGCTCAAGAACGTGCTCTCCGGGAAGACCGTCGACAAGACGTTCAACGCCGGCGTCAAGGTCGAAACGGCCACCGTCGACAAGCGTGACATGCAGTTCTCCTACATGGACGGCGACTACTTCGTCTTCATGGACATGGAGACCTACGACCAGCTGCACATCGACCGCAAGGTCGTCGGCGACGCCGCCCACTTCCTGGTCGAGGGCTTCGAGGCCACCGTCGCCCAGCACGAGGGCGAGGTGCTCTACGTCGAGCTGCCCGCCGCCGTCGAGCTGACCATCGCCGAGACCGAGCCGGGCGTCCAGGGCGACCGCTCCACCGGCGGCACCAAGCCCGCCACCCTGGAGACCGGCCACCAGATCCAGGTGCCGCTCTTCGTCACCACCGGGGAGAAGATCAAGGTCGACACCCGCACCAGCGACTACCTCGGCCGGGTGAGCGGCTAACCGTGGCTGCCCGCAACACGGCCCGCAAGCGTGCCTTCCAGATCCTCTTCGAGGCCGACCAGCGCGGCGCCGGGGTCCTGACGGTCCTCGCGGACTGGATCCGGCTCTCCCGGACCGACACCCGGCAGCCGCCGGTCAGCGAATACACGATGCAGCTGGTCGAGGGCTACGCCGGGCACGCCGCCCGCATCGACGAGCTGATCGGCCAGTACGCGGTCGGCTGGACGCTCGACCGCATGCCGGTCGTCGACCGCAACATCCTGCGGCTCGGCGCGTACGAGCTGATCTGGGTCGACGAGACCCCGGACGCCGTCGTGCTGGACGAGATGGTGCAGCTGGCGAAGGAATTCTCCACGGAGGAGTCGCCCGCGTTCGTCAACGGCCTGCTCGGCCGGCTGAAGGACCTCAAGCCCTCGCTGCGCCGAGACCAGGTGTGAGAGGAACCGGCGACACAGACGCCGAGGGGCCCGCAGCGCGACTGCTGCGGGCCCCTCGGCGTCTGTGTACGCACTCGCCCCGCCAGGCCCGCAGAACGCCGT
>NZ_JUJA01000011.1:5703-23258 GCF_001906585.1 Streptomyces kebangsaanensis
GCGCAAGCCGCGCAAGCGGTCCGCGCAGGCGGTCAGCTCTCCTCGTGGGACGCCACCGCGCGGCGCGCGTCCGCGTCCAGCACGCCCCAGCCGATCAGCTGCTCGGTGAGGACCGAGGGCGACTGGTCGTAGATGACGGCGAGGGTGCGCAGGTCGTCCTGGCGGATCGAGAGCACCTTGCCGTTGTAGTCACCGCGCTGCGACTGGATCGTCGCCGCGTACCGCTGCAGCGGGCCCGCCTTCTCGGCCGGCACCGTGGCCAGCCGCTCCAGGTCCAGGACCAGCTTCGGCGGGGGCTCGGCGGCGCCGCCCGGGGTGGTACCCGGCAGCAGCTCCTGCACGGGGACTCCGTAGAAGTCCGCCAGCTCGGCGAGGCGCTGCACGGTCACGGCACGGTCGCCGCGCTCGTACGAACCGACCACGACCGCCTTCCAGCGTCCCTGGCTCTTCTCCTCGACACCGTGGAGGGAAAGGCCCTGCTGGGTGCGGATCGCCCGGAGCTTGGCCCCGAGCTGTTTGGCGTATTCGCTGGACATATGGCTCCCCGGACACTGTGTCGACGCGACTGGATTGGTTTCCCGTCGCGCGGCTGGTAACTCACTGTGAGGTTACGCAGCGTGACGCTCGCGCGTCAAGCCGAATGGTCCACACCGCTGCTTCCGTGGTACGACAGCGGGCTGCGTCAAGGGGGGCGATCAGGGAGGTCTCCGGCACCTGCTAACGTGTGTGGCGCAATTCCGACGTCCTTTAAGGTCCGTCCCGTGAGGCGGAGAAGGAGGTCCGTTTCGTATGGACACACACGCGAAAACGCATGCGTCCGATGCGCGGCCCGTTCTCGAGGGCCCCGACATCGCACGCGTGCTGACCCGTATCGCCCATGAGATCGTCGAGCGCGCCAAGGGCGCCGACGACGTGGTGCTCCTCGGCATTCCCACCCGAGGTGTCTTCCTCGCCCAGCGGCTCGCCGCCAAGCTCGAGCAGATCACCGAGCGCGAGGTCCTCTGCGGTTCGCTCGACATCACCATGTACCGCGACGACCTGCGCCTGCAGCCCCCGCGCGCGCTGGCCCGCACCGAGATCCCCGGGGACGGCATCGACGGCCGCCTGGTCGTCCTCGTCGACGACGTGCTCTTCTCCGGCCGCACCATCCGCGCCGCCCTCGACGCCCTGAACGACATCGGCCGCCCGCGCGCGGTGCAGCTCGCCGTCCTGGTCGACCGCGGCCACCGCGAACTGCCCATCCGCGCCGACTACGTCGGCAAGAACCTCCCCACGTCGCTGCGGGAGACGGTCAAGGTCCTGGTCACCGAGGAGGACGGTCGCGACACCGTGCTGCTCGGCGCCAAGCCGGCCGCCCCGGGCGAGCGGCAGCCGTAGCCACGCGCGCGTACGCGACGCCGTACGCGCCGCGCGCGTGCCCCCGCACGCCCGCCTGCCCGGCCGTGCCCTCCGGGGCTGTGGCACAAGCGGCCGCCGCCGCGTGCCCAGACCCCGCTTCCTGAATGAACTGCCCTACGGAGCCTGACAGATGCAGCGTCATCTCATCTCGGCCGCCGACCTCTCCCGCGACGACGCCGTCCTGATCCTCGACACCGCCGAGGAGATGGCCCGGGTCGCCGACCGGCCGATCAAGAAGCTGCCGACCCTGCGCGGCCGCACCGTCGTCAACCTCTTCTTCGAGGACTCCACCCGCACCCGGATCTCCTTCGAGGCCGCCGAGAAGCGGCTGTCCGCGGACGTCATCAACTTCACCGCCAAGGGTTCGTCGGTGTCCAAGGGCGAGTCCCTGAAGGACACCGCCCAGACCCTGGAGGCGATGGGCGTCGACGCCGTCGTCATCCGGCACGGCGCCTCCGGAGCCCCGTACCGGCTGGCCAACTCCGGCTGGATCGACGCCGCCGTCATCAACGCCGGTGACGGAACCCACCAGCACCCCACCCAGGCCCTGCTCGACGCCTTCACCATGCGCCGCCGGCTGGTCGGCCGGGACGCGGGCCTCGGCCAGGACCTGTCCGGCAGGCGCGTCACCGTCGTCGGCGACGTGCTGCACAGCAGGGTCGCCCGCTCCAACGTCGACCTGCTGCACACCCTCGGCGCCGAGGTCACCCTCGTCGCCCCGCCCACCCTGCTGCCCGTCGGCGTCGAGTCCTGGCCCTGCGAGGTCTCCTACGACCTCGACGTCACGCTGCCCAAGTCCGACGCGGTGATGATGCTGCGCGTCCAGCGCGAGCGCATGAACGCCGCCTTCTTCCCCACCGAGCGCGAGTACTCCCGGCGCTACGGCCTCGACAGCGACCGCATGGCGCGGATGCCCGAGCACGCCCTCGTGATGCACCCCGGCCCGATGGTCCGGGGCATGGAGATCACCGCCCAGGTCGCCGACTCCGAGCGCTGCACGGCCGTCGAGCAGGTCACCAACGGCGTCTCCATCCGCATGGCCGTGCTGTACCTGCTGCTCGGCGGCAACGAAACCGCCCTCACCGCCCGCACCACCGAGGAGAAGTAAACAGACATGAGCAAGATCCTGATCCGTGGTGCGAAGGTGCTCGGCGGCGAGCCCCAGGACGTGCTGATCGACGGCGAGACGATCGCCGAGGTGGGCACGGGCCTGGACGCGGAGGGTGCCGAGGTCGTCGAGGCCGACGGCAAGGTCCTGCTGCCGGGCCTGGTCGACCTGCACACCCATCTGCGCGAGCCGGGCCGCGAGGACTCCGAGACCGTGCTCACCGGCACCCGCGCCGCCGCCTCCGGCGGCTACACCGCCGTGTTCGCCATGGCCAACACCTTCCCCGTCGCCGACACCGCCGGCGTCGTCGAGCAGGTCTGGCGGCTCGGCCGGGAGCACGGCTACTGCGACGTCCGGCCCGTCGGCGCCGTCACCGTCGGCCTGGAGGGCAGGAAGCTCGCCGAGCTCGGCGCCATGCACGAGTCGGCCGCCGGGGTGACCGTCTTCTCCGACGACGGCAAGTGCGTCGACGACGCGGTGATCATGCGCCGGGCGCTGGAGTACGTGAAGGCCTTCGGCGGCGTCGTCGCCCAGCACGCCCAGGAACCGCGGCTGACCGAGGGCGCCCAGATGAACGAGGGCGTCGTCTCCGCCGAGCTGGGGCTCGGCGGCTGGCCGGCCGTCGCCGAGGAGTCGGTCATCGCCCGCGACGTGCTGCTCGCCGACCACGTCGGCTCCCGCGTCCACATCTGCCACCTGTCGACCGCCGGAAGCGTCGAGATCGTCCGCTGGGCCAAGTCCCGCGGCATCCGGGTCACCGCCGAGGTCACCCCGCACCACCTGCTGCTGACCGACGAGCTGGTGCGCACCTACAACCCGGTCTACAAGGTGAACCCGCCGCTGCGCACCGAGCGCGATGTGCACGCCCTGCGCGAGGCGCTCGCCGACGGCACCATCGACATCGTCGCCACCGACCACGCCCCCCACCCGCACGAGGACAAGGACTGCGAGTGGGCCGCCGCCGCCATGGGCATGGTCGGCCTGGAGACCGCGCTGTCGGTGGTCCAGGAGACCATGGTCGACACGGGCCTGCTGGACTGGGCCGGCGTCGCCGACCGCATGTCCTTCCAGCCCGCCCGCATCGGACAGGCCACCGGCCACGGCCGCCCCGTCTCGGCAGGTGAGCCCGCGAACCTCACCCTGGTCGACACGGCATACCGTGGGCAGGTGGACCCCGCGGGCTTCGCCTCACGCAGCCGCAACACCCCCTACGAGGGACGTGAGCTGCCGGGCCGTGTCACCCACACGTGGCTCCGGGGCAAGGCCACGCTCGTCGACGGGAAGCTCACGTGACACCTGCACATCTGTTCGCGACCGGCCTCGCCGCCGAAGGGAAGTCGGCCGAGGTCACCGACTGGGCCGCCCGCATCGGCTGGCTGGTCGGCCTCGCCCTGTTCGTCGCCCTCGTCTACTGGCTGATGCGCGAGGGCTGGAAGTGGCGCGGCACCCTCCAGGGCGACCTGCCCGAGCTGCCGAGCGCGCCGGAGGACCCCGGTGAGCCGCGACTGACGACGACCGGCCGCTACCACGGCTCCACCACCGCCAACCAGTGGCTGGACCGCATCGTGGCCCACGGCCTGGGCACCCGCAGCCGGGCCGAGCTGACCCTGACGGACGCCGGCCTGGACGTTGTACGCCCCGGAGCCACCGACTTCTTCGTCCCCGCCGCACAGCTGCGCGGGGCCCGGCTCGACAAGGGCATCGCCGGCAAGGTCCTCACCGAGGGCGGACTGCTGATCGTGACCTGGGCGCACGGCGAACGGCTGATCGACTCCGGGTTCCGCTCCGACCGGGCGGCCGAGCACCCCGCGTGGGTCGAAGCCCTGAACTCCCTGACCGAAAAGCACAGCACGGAAGGCGCCGAACGATGACCACCTCCAGCCAGGGGACCGCCTCGCAGAGGCACAGGGCGGCTCCCGCCGTACTCGTTCTGGAGGACGGCCGGGTCTTCCGCGGCCGTGCCTACGGGGCGGTGGGGGAGACGTTCGGTGAGGCGGTGTTCTCCACCGGGATGACCGGTTACCAGGAGACGCTCACCGATCCGTCGTACCACCGTCAGGTGGTCGTGATGACGGCTCCGCACGTGGGCAATACCGGGGTCAACGACGAGGACCGGGAGTCGCCGCGGATCTGGGTGTCCGGGTACGTGGTGCGCGATCCGGCGCGGCGGCCGTCCAGCTGGCGGGCCCAGCGCGGTCTGGACGAGGAGCTGGCCGCGCAGGGTGTGGTCGGTATCAGCGGCGTCGACACCCGCGCGCTGACCCGTCACCTGCGCGAGCAGGGGGCGATGCGGGTGGGCATCTTCTCCGGCGGGGCGATCGGGGACGAGGCCGCGTTGCTGGCCCGGGTCCGTCGGGCGCCCCGGATGGAGGGTGCGGACCTGTCGGCGGAGGTGGCGACCCGGGAGGCGTACGTCGTGCCGGCGGTCGGTGAGAAGAGGTTCACCGTCGCGGCGGTCGATCTGGGCATCAAGGGCATGACCCCGCGGCGGATGGCCGAGCGGGGCATCGAGGTGCATGTGCTGCCGGCCGCGGCCACGCTGGAGGAGGTGTACGCGGTGGGGCCGGACGGGGTGTTCTTCTCCAACGGGCCGGGCGATCCGGCCACCGCGGACCACCCCGTCTCGGTGGTGCGGGGGGTGCTGGAGCGGGGCACGCCGCTGTTCGGTATCTGTTTCGGCAACCAGCTCCTGGGCCGGGCGCTGGGGTTTGGCACCTACAAGCTGAAGTACGGCCACCGTGGCATCAACCAGCCGGTGCGGGACCGGGCGACCGGCAAGGTGGAGGTCACCGCGCACAACCACGGCTTCGCGGTGGATGCGCCCATCGACCGGGTCTGCGACACGCCCTTTGGCCGGGTGGAGGTCTCCCACGTCTGTCTCAATGACAACGTGGTGGAGGGGCTGCGGCTGCTGGACCGGCCGGCCTTCAGCGTCCAGTACCACCCCGAGGCGGCCGCGGGGCCGCACGACGCCGCCTACCTGTTCGACCGTTTCGTCTCCCTGTTGGAGGGCCAGCGTGCCTAAGCGCACCGATATCCAGTCCGTCCTGGTCATCGGCTCCGGCCCGATCGTCATCGGCCAGGCCGCGGAGTTCGACTACTCCGGCACCCAGGCGTGCCGCGTGTTGAGGGCCGAGGGCCTGCGGGTGGTCCTGGTGAACTCCAACCCGGCGACGATCATGACCGACCCGGAGATCGCGGATGCCACCTACGTCGAGCCGATCACCCCGGAGTTCGTCGAGAAGATCATCGCCAGGGAGCGCCCGGACGCCCTGCTGCCCACCCTGGGCGGCCAGACGGCGCTGAACACCGCGATCGCGCTGCACGACAACGGCGTGCTGGCCAAGTACGGGGTGGAGCTGATTGGCGCCAATGTGGAGGCCATCCACCGGGGCGAGGACCGTGACCGGTTCAAGGAGGTGGTGGAGGCCGTCCGGCAGCGGATCGGGCACGGCGAGTCCGCCCGCTCGGTGATCTGCCACACCATGGACGAGGTCCTGGCCGGTGTCGAGGGGCTCGGCGGCTACCCGGTCGTGGTGCGTCCCTCCTTCACCATGGGCGGTGCCGGCTCCGGCTTCGCGCACGACGAGGAGGAGCTGCGCCGCATCGCCGGCCAGGGTCTGGCGCTCTCGCCGACCACCGAGGTGCTGCTGGAGGAGTCGATCCTGGGCTGGAAGGAGTACGAGCTGGAGCTGATGCGCGACCGGCACGACAACGTCGTGGTCGTCTGCTCCATCGAGAACTTCGACCCGATGGGCGTGCACACCGGTGACTCCATCACCGTGGCCCCGGCGATGACGCTGACCGACCGCGAGTACCAGATCCTGCGCGACATCGGCATCGCGGTGATCCGCGAGGTCGGTGTGGACACCGGCGGCTGCAACATCCAGTTCGCGGTGAACCCGGAGGACGGGCGGGTCATCGTCATCGAGATGAACCCGCGGGTGTCGCGTTCCTCGGCGCTGGCGTCGAAGGCGACCGGTTTCCCCATCGCCAAGATCGCCGCCAAGCTCGCCGTGGGCTACACCCTGGACGAGATCCCCAACGACATCACGCAGGAGACCCCGGCCTCCTTCGAGCCGGCGCTGGACTACGTGGTGGTCAAGGCGCCCCGGTTCGCCTTCGAGAAGTTCCCCTCCGCGGACTCCACGCTGACCACCACGATGAAGTCGGTGGGCGAGGCGATGGCCATCGGCCGCAACTTCACCGAGGCCTTCCAGAAGGCGCTGCGTTCGCTGGAGAAGAAGGGCAGCCAGTTCACCTTCGTCGGCGAACCCGGCGACAGGCACGAGCTGCTGCGGGCGGCCGTCCGCCCGACCGACGGGCGGATCAACGCGGTCATGCAGGCCATCCGGGCGGGCGCCACGCCGCAGGAGGTCTTCGACACCACCCGGATCGACCCGTGGTTCGTCGACCAGCTGTTCTTGATCAAGGAGGTCGCCGACGAGCTGGCCGAGGCGCCCGAGCTGACCGCCGAGGTCCTCGCCGACGCCAAGCGGCACGGCTTCTCCGACCAGCAGATCGGCGAGATCCGCGGCCTGCGCGAGGACGTGGTGCGCGAGGTGCGGCACGCGCTGGGCATCCGCCCGGTCTACAAGACGGTCGACACCTGCGCCGCCGAGTTCGCCGCGAAGACGCCGTACTTCTACTCCTCCTACGACGAGGAGAGCGAGGTCGCCCCGCGGGAGAAGCCCGCGGTGATCATCCTGGGCTCCGGGCCCAACCGGATCGGCCAGGGCATCGAGTTCGACTACTCCTGCGTGCACGCCTCCTTCGCGCTGTCCGACGCCGGGTACGAGACGGTGATGGTCAACTGCAACCCGGAGACCGTCTCCACCGACTACGACACCTCCGACCGGCTGTACTTCGAGCCGCTCACCCTGGAGGACGTGCTGGAGATCGTGCACGCCGAGCGGCGGGCCGGCCCGGTCGCCGGCGTCGTCGTCCAGCTGGGCGGGCAGACCCCGCTGGGCCTGGCCCAGGCGCTGAAGGACAACGGCGTGCCGATCGTCGGCACCCCCCCGGAGGCCATCCACGCCGCCGAGGACCGGGGCGCCTTCGGCCGGGTGCTGGCCGAGGCCGGGCTGCCCGCCCCCAAACACGGCACCGCCACCACCTTCGCCCAGGCCAAGAACATCGCCGACGAGATCGGCTACCCGGTCCTGGTCCGCCCCTCCTACGTGCTGGGCGGGCGCGGCATGGAGATCGTCTACGACGAGGCGCGGCTGGCGGCCTACATCGCCGAGTCCACCGAGATCGGCCCCGCCCGGCCGGTGCTGGTGGACCGGTTCCTGGACGACGCCATAGAGATCGACGTCGACGCCCTCTACGACGGCCAGGAGCTGTACCTGGGCGGCGTGATGGAGCACATCGAGGAGGCCGGCATCCACTCCGGCGACTCGGCGTGCGCGCTGCCCCCGATCACCCTGGGCGGGCACGACATCAAGCGGCTGCGCACCTCCACCGAGGCCATCGCCCGCGGCGTCGGGGTGCGCGGCCTGATCAACATCCAGTTCGCGCTGTCCGGCGACGTCCTCTACGTCCTGGAGGCCAACCCGCGCGCCTCCCGCACGGTGCCCTTCACCTCCAAGGCCACCGCCGTGCCGCTGGCCAAGGCCGCCGCCCGGATCTCGCTGGGCGCCACCGTCGCCGAGCTGCGCGCGGAGGGCCTGCTGCCCAAGACCGGCGACGGCGGCACCCTGCCGCTGGACGCGCCGATCTCCGTCAAGGAGGCGGTGCTGCCCTGGAGCCGCTTCCGGGACACCTCCGGGCGCGGCGTCGACACCGTCCTCGGCCCGGAGATGCGCTCCACCGGCGAGGTGATGGGCATCGACTCCGTCTTCGGCACCGCCTACGCCAAGTCGCAGGCCGGCGCCTACGGCCCGCTGCCGACCCAGGGCCGCGCCTTCATCTCGGTCGCCAACCGGGACAAGCGGTCGATGATCTTCCCGGCCCGTGAACTGGTCGCCCACGGCTTCGAACTGCTGGCCACCTCCGGCACCGCCGAGGTCCTCAAGCGCAACGGCATCCACGCCACCGTGGTGCGCAAGCAGTCCGACGGCCCCGGCCCCAACGGCGAGAAGACCATCGTCCAGCTCATCCACGACGGCCAGGTCGACCTCATCGTCAACACCCCCTACGGCACCGGCGGCCGCCTGGACGGCTACGAGATCCGCACCGCCGCCGTGGCCCGCGCCCTGCCCTGCCTGACCACCGTCCAGGCCCTGGCCGCCGCGGTCCAGGGCATCGACGCCCTCCACCACGGCGACGTCGACGTCCGCTCCCTCCAGGAACACGCAAGCTTCCTGACCGCCACCCGCGACTAGCGGCCCCGAGGGGGACACCGGAAACGGTGTCCCCCTCTTCACGAGGACCACGCTTCACGAGGACCATGAGGACCCCGAGGACCCAGTGATCTACAAACTCTTCTTCCGTCTGGTGTTCCAGCGGATGGATCCGGAGCAGGCCCACCACCTGGCCTTCCGCTGGATCCGGCTCGCCGTCCGCATCCCGGTGCTGCGCACCTTCGTCGCGGCCGTGCTCGCCCCCCGACGCAAGGAGCTGCGCACCGAGGCCCTCGGGCTGCGGATGCACGGCCCGTTCGGGCTCGCCGCCGGCTTCGACAAGAACGCCGTCGCGATCGACGGGATGTCGATGCTGGGCTTCGACCACGTGGAGATCGGCACGGTGACGGGGGAGCCGCAGCCCGGCAACCCGAAGAAGCGGCTGTTCCGGCTGGTCGCGGACCGCGCGCTCATCAACCGCATGGGCTTCAACAACGAGGGCTCGCTCGCCGTCGCCGCGCGCCTGGCCTCGCGTACGCCCGTGTTCAGGACCGTGGTGGGCGTCAACATCGGCAAGACCAAGGTCGTCCCGGAGGAGGAGGCCGTCGGCGACTACGTCAAGTCCACCGAGCGGCTGGCACCGTACGCCGACTACCTGGTCGTCAACGTCTCCTCGCCGAACACCCCCGGCCTGCGCGACCTGCAGGCCACCGAGACGCTGCGCCCGCTGCTGAGCGCCGTGCGCGAGGCCGCCGACCGGGTCGTGCCGGACCGCCGGGTGCCGCTGCTGGTGAAGATCGCGCCGGACCTCGCCGACGAGGACGTCGACGCCGTCGCCGATCTGGCCGTGGAGCTCGGCCTGGACGGGATCATCGCCACCAACACCACCATCGCGCGCGAGGGACTCGGCCTGGCCTCCGCGCCCTCGCTGGTCAAGGAGACCGGCGGACTCTCCGGAGCGCCCCTGAAGGCCCGCTCCCTCGAGGTGCTGCGCCGCCTCTACGCGCGCGTGGGCGACCGCGTCACGCTGGTCGGCGTGGGCGGCGTCGAGACCGCCGAGGACGCCTGGCAGCGCATCCTGGCCGGTGCCACGCTGGTCCAGGGCTACAGCGCCTTCGTCTACCAGGGGCCCTTCTGGTCCCGCGCCGTTCACCAGGGGCTCGCCGCGCGCCTGCGCGACAGCCCGTACGCCACCCTCGCCGACGCGGTCGGCGCCGATGTGAAGAAGGCAGGAACGACGGCATGAGCCCGATGGAACCCTTCGGCGCGCGGCTGCGCCGCGCCATGGACGAGCGCGGCCCGCTGTGCGTGGGCATCGACCCGCACGCGTCCCTGCTCGCCGAGTGGGGCCTGACCGACGACGTGGCCGGTCTGGAGCGGTTCAGCCGCACGGTGGTGGAGGCGGTCGCCGACCGGGTCGCCGCCCTGAAGCCGCAGAGCGCCTTCTTCGAGCGCTTCGGCTCGCGCGGCGTCGCCGTCCTGGAGAGGACGGTCGAGGAGGCGAGGGCGGCGGGCGCGCTGGTGATCATGGACGCCAAGCGCGGCGACATCGGCTCGACCATGGCCGCCTACGCCGAGTCGTTCCTGCGCAAGGACGCACCGCTGTTCTCGGACGCGCTGACCGTCTCGCCCTACCTCGGATACGGCTCGCTGAGGCCCGCGGTCGACCTGGCGCGGGAGAGCGGCGCGGGCCTGTTCGTGCTGGCGCTGACCTCCAACCCGGAGGGCGCGGAGGTCCAGCACGCCGTACGGCCCGACGGCCGCACCGTGGGCGCGACCGTGCTCGCGCACCTCGCCGAGGAGAACGCCGGGCAGAGCCCGCTGGGCTCCTTCGGCGCCGTGGTGGGCGCCACGCTCGGTGACCTGTCGTCGTACGACCTCCAGGTGGGCGGTCCGCTCCTCGCCCCCGGCATCGGCGCCCAGGGAGCGACGCCGGCCGATCTCCCACGGGTCTTCGGGGCCGCGGTGCGCAATGTGGTCCCGAGCGTCAGCCGGGGTGTTCTTCGTCACGGTCCCGATGTGGTGGCGCTGCGTGACGCCACGGAACGTTTCGTGGAGGAGATCCGGGGCGCGACGGCCGCGGGCTGAGGACCGGACGGGCGGTCGGGGACGTGCCCGGGTCTGGATGCGCCCCCGAATCAAGGGCAGTATGTTCTAAATGTCCGACCTGACGGAGGCTGACCAGGACTTTTCCGCTGT
The DNA here is from genome assembly GCF_001906585.1 of Streptomyces kebangsaanensis. Lineage (GTDB taxonomy): Bacteria > Actinomycetota > Actinomycetes > Streptomycetales > Streptomycetaceae > Streptomyces > Streptomyces kebangsaanensis. Next base: position 16,693 of record NZ_JUJA01000011.1, read on the forward strand.
TCTCGCTGACTCAGGCGCCCTCGACCGCTAGTCTCCGTCGAGTGGGGGCACCTCCCACGCCCTCAAGGCAGTGGGGGAGAACGGGCAAGCGTGTTGCTCGTGGCTCCCCAGGTGTGGGGCGACTAGGTTCCTCACCGGTCCGTATCCGACAGTTCGACATCCGAGGTGACGTAGGCGTGGCTCTTCCGCCCCTTACCCCTGAACAGCGCGCAGCCGCGCTCGAAAAGGCCGCCGCGGCTCGCCGGGAGCGGGCCGAGGTCAAGAATCGACTCAAGCACTCCGGCGCCTCCCTGCACGAGGTCATCAAGCAGGGCCAGGAAAACGACGTCATCGGCAAGATGAAGGTGTCCGCCCTGCTCGAGTCGCTGCCGGGCGTGGGCAAGGTCCGCGCCAAGCAGATCATGGAACGACTCGGCATCTCCGAGAGCCGCCGGGTGCGCGGCCTCGGCTCCAACCAGATCGCCTCCCTGGAGCGTGAGTTCGGCAGCACTGGTTCCTGACCCGGGCCCTGCGGGAGGGAGTCCCGGGCACTCCGGGATTGCTGGAATAATCGCCGCATGGCTGTAACACCCCGGGGGACACCCCCCGTACCCCCGGACGCACGTCCGCGGCTGACCGTGCTCTCCGGCCCCTCGGGGGTCGGCAAGAGCACGGTCGTCGCTCATATGCGCAAGGAACACCCCGAGGTCTGGCTGTCGGTGTCCGCGACGACCCGCAAGCCCCGCCCCGGTGAGCAGCACGGCGTCCACTACTTCTTCGTCACCGACGACGAGATGGACAAGCTGATCGCCAACGGCGAGCTGCTGGAGTGGGCCGAGTTCGCGGGCAACCGCTACGGCACGCCGCGCGCCCCCGTGCTGGAGCGCCTGGAGGCCGGTGTGCCGGTCCTGCTGGAGATCGACCTCCAGGGGGCCCGGCAGGTCCGCGAGTCCATGCCCGAGGGCCGGCTGGTGTTCCTGGCGCCTCCCTCCTGGGAGGAGCTCGTACGCCGGCTCACCGGGCGGGGGACCGAGCCGCCCGAGGTGATCGAGCGCCGGCTGCGAGTGGCGAAGACCGAGCTCGCGGCCGAGTCGGAGTTCGACGAGACCCTGGTCAACACCTCCGTCGAGGACGTGGCGCGCGAGCTGCTAGCCTTGATGGACGTTGTGTGATCGTGACAGGGACCGTGGCAGAGACAGTGACAGTCGCCGTGACGGTCGCACCGACTGATTCTTTCCCATCCATCGGAAGGTAGAGCGTGTCCTCTTCCATCTCCGCGCCCGAGGGCATCATCAACCCGCCGATCGACGAGCTCCTCGAGGCCACCGACTCGAAGTACAGCCTCGTGATCTACGCGGCCAAGCGGGCCCGCCAGATCAACGCGTACTACTCGCAGCTCGGCGAGGGCCTCCTCGAGTACGTCGGTCCGCTCGTCGACACCCACGTCCACGAGAAGCCGCTCTCCATCGCCCTGCGGGAGATCAACGCGGGTCTGCTGACGTCCGAGGCCGTCGAGGGCCCGGGGCAGTAAGTCATATCTGCAGATCGCAATAGCTTTTTCCACAGGCCCGGCGGCGTGATTGCCGGGCCTGTGGTGTGTCATGGAACGCGTACGCCGACGAGCCGCGGCGCGTGTGTCGAGTGCGGGGAGGCCCAGTGAGCAAGCCCAAGGTCGTTCTGGGGGTCAGTGGCGGCATCGCCGCGTACAAGGCGTGCGAGCTGTTGCGCAGACTGACCGAGTCGGGGCACGACGTGCGGGTCGTCCCCACGGCCTCCGCACTGCACTTCGTCGGCGCGGCCACCTGGTCCGCCCTGTCCGGCAACCCCGTCTCCACCGAGGTCTGGGACGACGTGCACGAGGTCCCGCACGTGCGCATCGGCCAGCAGGCCGACCTGGTCGTCGTGGCCCCGGCCACGGCGGACACGCTGGCCAGGGCCGCCCACGGCCTCGCCGACGACCTTCTGACCAACACCCTGCTCACCGCCCGCTGCCCGGTGGTCTTCGCCCCCGCCATGCACACGGAGATGTGGGAGCACCCGGCCACCCAGGAGAACGTGGCCACGCTGCGCCGCCGCGGCGCGGTCGTCGTCGAACCGGCGGTCGGCCGGCTGACCGGTGCCGACACCGGCAAGGGCCGGCTGCCCGACCCGGGGGAGATCTTCGAGGTCTGCCGCCGCGTCCTCGCCCGGGGGGCGAGCGAGCCCGACCTCGCCGGCCGGCACGTCGTCGTCAGCGCCGGCGGCACCCGCGAGCCCCTGGACCCCGTCCGCTTCCTCGGCAACCGCTCCTCGGGCAAGCAGGGCTACGCCCTCGCGCGCACCGCGGCGGCCCGGGGCGCCCGGGTCACGCTGGTCGCCGCGAACACCCACCTGCCGGACCCGGCGGGCGTGGACGTCGTCCGGGTCGGTACGGCCGTGCAGCTGCGGGAGGCGGTGCTGAAGGCGGCCGCGGACGCCGACGCGGTGGTCATGGCCGCCGCCGTCGCCGACTTCCGCCCCGCGAGCTACGCGACCGGCAAGATCAAGAAGAAGGACGGCCAGGAACCCGAGCCCATCGCCCTGGTGCGCAATCCGGACGTCCTCGCGGAGGTGTCGGCCGACCGGGCGAGGCCCGGACAGGTGATCGTGGGCTTCGCCGCCGAGACCGACGACGTCCTCGCCAACGGCCGCAGGAAACTCGCGCGCAAGGGCTGCGACCTGCTCGTGGTCAACGAGGTGGGGGAACGCAAGACCTTCGGCGCGGAGGAGACCGAGGCCGTGGTGCTGGCCGCCGACGGCGGTGAAACCCCTGTTCCGCACGGCCCGAAGGAAGCCCTGGCCGAGACCGTGTGGGACCTCGTGGCCGCCCGGCTGGGCTGAGCGCCTCCCGTGCCCCGCGGCCTTGCGGAAAACCTTCCGGACGGCGTGTGAGTACCCTGGCCAAGGCCGCCGGGCGTTGGGCAGAATGCCCGTGCCGCAGGTCACGGCGCTCCCGAGAGGCGAGACAGGTGGGGCGGTGGCCGGGCGCGACCGATAAACTGTTCGCGGACGACGCCGGGCGCAGCCCCCGTGTCGTCCACCAATGATCAGCCAGCAGCCGCTGCAACCCCAGGGAGCGTTGTGTCCCGTCGCCTGTTCACCTCGGAGTCCGTGACCGAAGGTCACCCCGACAAGATCGCTGACCAGATCAGCGACTCCATTCTCGACGCGCTGCTGCGCGAGGACCCGACCTCTCGGGTCGCCGTGGAGACACTGATCACCACCGGCCTGGTGCACGTGGCCGGCGAGGTCACGACCAAGGCCTACGCGGACATCGCGACCCTGGTCCGCAACAAGATCCTCGAGATCGGCTACGACTCCTCCAAGAAGGGCTTCGACGGCGCCTCCTGCGGTGTGTCGGTGTCGATCGGCGCGCAGTCCCCGGACATCGCGCAGGGCGTCGACGCGGCGTACGAGTCCCGGGTGGAGGGGGACGAGGACGAGCTGGACCGGCAGGGCGCGGGCGACCAGGGCCTGATGTTCGGCTACGCCTCCGACGAGACGCCGACGCTGATGCCGCTGCCGGTCTTCCTGGCGCACCGGCTGTCCAAGCGGCTGTCGGACGTGCGCAAGAACGGCACGATCCCCTACCTGCGCCCCGACGGCAAGACGCAGGTCACCATCGAGTACGACGGCGACAAGGCGGTCCGGCTGGACACGGTGGTCGTCTCCTCGCAGCACGCGAGCGACATCGACCTGGACTCGCTGCTGGCGCCCGACATCCGCGAGTTCGTCGTGGAGCCGGAGCTGCGGGCGCTGCTGGAGGACGGCATCAAGCTGGAGACGGAGGGCTACCGTCTGCTGGTCAACCCCACCGGCCGGTTCGAGATCGGCGGGCCGATGGGGGACGCGGGCCTGACCGGCCGCAAGATCATCATCGACACCTACGGCGGGATGGCCCGCCACGGCGGTGGCGCGTTCTCCGGCAAGGACCCGTCCAAGGTGGACCGCTCGGCGGCGTACGCGATGCGCTGGGTGGCCAAGAACGTGGTGGCGGCCGGTCTGGCCTCGCGCTGCGAGGTGCAGGTGGCGTACGCGATCGGCAAGGCCGAGCCGGTGGGTCTGTTCGTGGAGACCTTCGGCACCCACAAGGTGGAGCCGGAGCGGATCGAGAAGGCGATCGACGAGGTCTTCGACCTGCGTCCGGCCGCCATCATCCGCGACCTCGACCTGCTCCGCCCGATCTACGCCCAGACGGCGGCCTACGGCCACTTCGGCCGCGAGCTGCCCGACTTCACCTGGGAGCGCGCCGACCGCGTGGACGCGCTGCGCGAGGCGGCGGGGCTGTAGGGCCCGGTACGCCGCGAGGACCGAACGAGGCCCGGACCCCCACGGGGGTCCGGGCCTCGGCGCGTGCCGGGGCCGCGGGGACCGCGGAGGCCGGGCGCCGTCGGTTGTCAGTCCCGTTTGGTAAGAATGCAGGCGTGAGCAGCGAGAACGGTACGGGGCACGGCGGGGCCGCGGGGGCGCCGCCGGAGCAGCTCGCGCTCATCCGGGAGAGCGTGCGCAAGGCCAGGGAACCCCGGGCCAAGCCGCGGACCTGGCGGGGGGCCGCGCTCGCCGAGGAACTGCCCGTGGCGCGGGTGCTGGTCGACAAGGGCGTGCTGCACCTCGACCGGTACTTCGATTACGCGGTGCCGGCCGAGCTGGACGCCGACGCGCAGCCCGGGGTGCGGGTGCGGGTGCGTTTCGGGGCCGGACGGCACCGGGTGCGGGAGGGGCGGCGCGAGGGCGGCGGCCTCATCGACGGGTACCTGATCGAGCGCCGGGCCGAGTCGGACTACTCCGGACCGCTGGCCGCGCTCGCCCAGGTCGTGTCGCCCGAACCCGTGCTCAGCGAGGAGCTGCTGGGCCTCGCGCGGGCCGTCGCCGACCGGTACGCGGGCAGTGTCGCCGACATCCTGCAGCTCGCTGTGCCGCCGCGCAGCGCCCGGGCCGAGCAACGGCCCTCCCCCGCACCGCTGCCGCCTCCGTCCGCGCCCGACGCGGGCTCCTGGACCCGGTACGAGCGGGGGCCGGCCTTCCTGGAGGCGCTGGCCGGGGGCGGCTCGCCGCGTGCCGTGTGGAACGCGCTGCCCGGGCCCGAGTGGAGCGAGGAGCTGGCCCGCGCGGTCGCCGCCGCGCTGGCCTCGGGACGGGGCGCGCTCGTGGTCGTACCGGACGGGAGGGCCGCCGCCCGGGTGGACGCCGCGCTGACCGCCGTCCTGGGCGAGGGACGGCACGCGCTGCTCACCGCCGAGGCGGGGCCCGAGAAGCGGTACCGGCAGTGGCTGGCGGTGCGCAGGGGCTCCGTGCGGGCCGTGTTGGGGACGCGGGCGGCCATGTTCGCACCGGTGCGGGATCTCGGGCTGGTGGCGCTCTGGGACGACGGGGACGACAGCCACAGCGAGCAGCACGCGCCGCAGCCGCACGTCCGAGAGGTGCTGCTGTTGCGCGCCGCGCAGGACAAGTGCGGTTTCCTGCTGGGAAGTTGGGGCTGCACGGTGGAGGCGGCACAGCTCGTCGAGAGCGGCTGGGCCGGGCCGCTGATCGCGGCGCGGCAGCAGGTGCGGCGGACGGCTCCGCTCGTGCGCACCGTGAGCGACGGCGACCTCGCGCGCGACGAGGCCGCCCGGGCCGCGCGGCTGCCGTCGCTCGCCTGGCAGGCGGCCAGGGAGGGACTGCGGTACGGGCCCGTGCTGGTGCAGGTGCCCCGCCGGGGCTATGTGCCGCGGATGGCCTGCGCGCGCTGCCGGGAGCCCGCGCGCTGCCGGCACTGCGCCGGGCCCCTGCAGGCACAGGACGCCGGGGCGCCGCGGTGCGGGTGGTGCGGGTGGGAGGAAGCCGCCTGGCACTGCCCGGAGTGCGGCGCGTTCCGGTTGCGTGCCCAGGTCGTCGGGGCCCGGCGGACCGCAGAGGAGCTGGGGCGGGCCTTTCCCGCCGTGCCGGTGCGGACCTCGGGGCGCGAGCACGTGCTGGACACGGTGCCGGGCACGCCCGCGCTCGTGGTGAGCACACCGGGCGCCGAGCCGGTCGCCGAGGGCGGTTACGCGGCCGCGCTGCTGCTGGACGGCTGGGCCATGCTCTCGCGGCCCGACCTGCGGGCGGGCGAGGACGCGCTGCGGCGCTGGATCGCGGCCGCCGCGCTGGTGCGGCCGCAGGAGGAGGGCGGCACCGTGGTCGTCGTCGCCGAGCCGACACTGCGGCCCGTGCAGGCCCTGGTGCGGTGGGACCCCGTCGGCCACGCGGTACGGGAGCTGGCCGAACGCGCGGAGCTGGGTTTCCCGCCGGTGTCCCGCATGGCGGCCGTGTCCGGCCAGGAGGAGACGGTGACCGATTTCCTCCGGACCGTCGAACTGCCGCGTGAGGCGGAGGTGCTGGGACCCGTCCCACTCCCGGTCACACCTCCGGGTCGCTCCAGCCGCCCGGGCACGCCCCCACCCGGTGAGCACTGGGCCCGCGCCCTGATCCGCGTTCCGCCCGGCAGCGGAGCCGCCCTCGCCGCCGCCCTGAAGTCCGCCCAGGCGGCCCGGACGGCCAAGGGAGGCAGAGGAAGCAGAGGGGACGGCGAGACGGTCCGGGTGCGCATC
>NZ_JUJA01000011.1:23362-25068 GCF_001906585.1 Streptomyces kebangsaanensis
CACGCTCGGAGAAGGCCTACGGCCGGCCCGCCATGGCACGGCCCGGCCGGGGAAGGCGGTGGTGGTCAGCCGTTGCGGGGTCCCGGGAAGGACGTGGGGCGGGCCTCGTCGCGGAGGGTGGGGCTGCCTGCGGTGGGCTGGGCCGGCATGGAGCGGGCCGCGGGAACCGCGGGGAGGCCGGCGCCGACGTCGACCGTGCGGGTGCCCGACGGTTCCGGGGCCCGCTCGGTTTCGGCGCCCGCCTGCGCGGTGGCGCGGCGGGCGCCGTAACGGCGGTGGACGGCCTGCTTGGTGACGCCGAGGGCGGAGCCCACGGCGTCCCACGAGAAGCCCAGCGAGCGGTCGAAGTCCACGGCGGCCGTGACCAGGGTCTCGACGCTGTCCCGCAGCTCCTGCGCGAGACGGACCGTCGGGGCGGGGGCACGTCCGTAGACGACGAAGCCCGTGGAGGGGCCGGAGCGGCGCGGGCGGTAGACGTTGCCCAGCTGGGCGGTGAGCGTGCGCAGTGCGTCCACCTGCCGCCGGACCCGCTCGATGTCCCGCACCAGCAGGTGCAGGCTGGCCCGGGCCTGGGCGTCGTGAGTTGCGTGGTCGGCCATGAACAAGCCTCTCGAACCGGCGTTGAAAGGAACCGGGCCGCGCGGACGGCCCGCTGTGGTCAACTCTCTCTTGACCAACGCGCCTTCGCTCCGCTGGTCACGCTGCGGGGGGCGTGGCGGCATGTACGCACGCCCCCACGAATGCACACGCGCTGCGCCCCCCGGTCGCCGGTGCCCCGACCCCGGCCGTGGTCCCGGTCCGCGCGGCGGCGGCCCCGTGGCGGTGGTCATAGACTGGTGCGCCGGTCGCCGTTCATTCCGCCTGAGAGGGCCAAGCCGTCCCATGAAGCTCGTCTTCGCCGGTACCCCAGAGGTCGCCGTTCCCGCTCTGGACGCCCTGCTCGCCTCCGGGCGGCACGAGGTGGCCGCCGTGGTCACCCGGCCCGACGCGCCGGCCGGGCGCGGGCGCCGGATGGTCGCCAGTCCGGTCGCCGAGCGGGCGGAGGAGGCCGGGATCGAGGTGCTCAAGCCGGTCAAGCCGCGGGAGCCGGAGTTCCTGGAGCGGCTGAAGGAGATCGGCCCGGACTGCTGCCCCGTCGTCGCCTACGGGGCCCTGCTGCCCAGGGCCGCCCTGGACATCCCCGCCCACGGCTGGGTCAACCTGCACTTCTCCCTGCTGCCCGCCTGGCGCGGCGCCGCCCCCGTGCAGCACTCCCTCATGGCGGGGGACGAGATCACCGGCGCGTCCACCTTCCTCATCGAGGAAGGTCTGGACTCCGGCCCCGTCTACGGCACCGTCACGGAGGAGATCCGGCCCACCGACACCAGCGGCGACCTGCTCACCCGGCTCGCCTTCGCCGGCGCCGGGCTGCTCGCCGCCACCATGGACGGCATCGAGGACGGCACCCTGAAGGCCGTACCGCAGCCGTCCGAGGGCGTCACCCTCGCCCCCAAGATCACGGTCGAGGACGCCAGGGTCGACTGGACGGCCCCCGCCCTGCGCGTGGACCGCGTGGTGCGTGCCTGCACCCCGGCCCCCGGCGCCTGGACCATGTTCCGCGGCGAGCGGCTGAAGCTGATCCAGGTCGCACCCGTGCCCGACCGCACCGACCTGGCCCCGGGCGTGCTCTCCGCCGGCAAGAAGAGCGTCCACGTCGGCACCGGCTC
>NZ_JUJA01000011.1:25076-30968 GCF_001906585.1 Streptomyces kebangsaanensis
GTGGAGCTGCTGTGGGTGCAGGCCCAGGGCAAGAAGCCGATGACGGCCGCGGACTGGGCGCGCGGCGCGCGCATCTCCGGGAACGAGACCCTCGGGGGCTGACCGGCCGGGCCGGCGCGGGACGTAGGCTGGGTGCACAGCACACCCAGACATCCGGAGCACCTTTTTCGTGAGCGACACCTCCCGTCGGCCCCGCAAGCCCGCCAAGCCCCACCGCCGGCCCCAGAAGGACCCCGTCCGCATCCTCGCCTTCGAGGCGCTGCGCGCCGTGGACGAGCGGGACGCCTACGCCAACCTCGTCCTGCCGACCCTGCTGCGCAAGGCGCGCGAGAAGAGCGACTTCGACGGGCGGGACGCCGCGCTGGCCACCGAGCTGGTGTACGGCACACTGCGCCGCCAGGGGACGTACGACGCGATCCTCGCCGCCTGCGTGGACCGGCCGCTCCGGGAGGTCGACCCGCCGGTCCTGGACGTGCTGAGCCTCGGCGTCCACCAGTTGCTCGGCACCCGCATCCCGAGCCACGCCGCCGTGTCCGCCACCGTCGAGCTCGCGCGGGTCGTGCTCGGCGACGGTCGGGCCAAGTTCGTCAACGCCGTGCTGCGCAAGGTCGCGCGCGACGACCTCGACGGCTGGCTGGAGAAGGTCGCCCCGCCCTACGACGAGGACCCCGAGGACCACCTCTCCGTCGTCCACTCCCACCCCCGCTGGGTCGTCTCCGCCCTGTGGGACTCCCTCGGCGGCGGGCGCGCCGACATCGAGGACCTGCTGCGGGCCGACAACGAGCGTCCCGAGGTGACCCTGGTCGCCCGGCCGGGCCGCGCCACCGCCGAGGAGCTGCTGCGCGAGGAGGCCGCCGTTCCGGGCCGCTGGTCGCCCTACGCCGTACGGCTCACCGAGGGCGGCGAACCGGGCGCCGTGGACGCCGTACGGGAGGGCCGGGCCGGCGTCCAGGACGAGGGCAGCCAGCTCGTCGCCCTCGCCCTCGCGGGCGCACCCCTCGACGGCCCCGACGAGAAGTGGCTCGACGGCTGCGCCGGCCCCGGCGGCAAGGCGGCCCTGCTCGCCGCGCTCGCCGCAGAGCGCGGAGCCGTCCTGCTCGCCTCCGAGAAACAGCCCCACCGGGCCGGCCTGGTGGCCGGGGCGCTCGCCGGCAACCCCGGCCCGTACCAGGTGATCACCGCCGACGGCACCCGCCCGCCGTGGCGCCCCGGCAGTTTCGACCGCGTGCTCGTCGACGTCCCCTGCACCGGCCTCGGCGCCCTGCGCCGCCGCCCCGAGGCGCGCTGGCGGCGCCGCCCGGAGGACCTGGACGGCTTCGCCCCGCTCCAGCGCGGCCTGCTGCGCGCGGCCCTCGAGTCCGTCCGCGTCGGCGGTGTCGTCGGCTACGCCACCTGCTCGCCCCACCTCGCCGAGACCCGCGCGGTCGTCGCCGACGTGCTCAAGCAGTTCCCCGAGGCCGCCCTGATCGACGCCCGCCCCCTCCTTCCGGGCGTCCCCGCCCTCGGCGACGGCCCCGACGTACAGCTGTGGCCGCACCTGCACGGGACCGACGCGATGTACCTGGCCCTCGTCCGCCGCACCGGCTGAGACCATGCCCGGACGCCCGGCCGGGGACCGGCGCGAACAACCGGGCTCGGGCATGGCACGCTTGGGTCATGGCCGTGCAGATCAACCCCAGCATCCTGTCCGCCGACTTCGCACGTCTCGCCGAGGAGGCGCGGGCGGTCGAAGGGGCCGACTGGCTCCACGTGGACGTCATGGACAACCACTTCGTCCCCAACCTCACGCTCGGTCTCCCGGTCGTGGAGTCGCTGGCCCGGGCGACGGACACCCCGCTGGACTGCCATCTGATGATCGAGCAGGCCGACCGGTGGGCGCCGCAGTACGTCGAAGCGGGTGCCTCCTCCGTGACCTTCCACGTGGAGGCGGCCGCCGCCCCCGTCCGGCTGGCCCGCGAGATCCGCGCCAAGGGCGCCCGGGCCTCGATGGCCCTCAGGCCCGCCACCCCCATCGAGCCGTACGAGGACCTGCTCCCCGAGCTGGACATGCTCCTGATCATGACGGTGGAGCCGGGCTTCGGCGGGCAGGCGTTCCTCGACATCATGCTGCCCAAGATCCGCCGCACCAGGGAGCTGATCGACAAGCACGGCCTGCAGCTGTGGCTCCAGGTCGACGGCGGGGTGTCGGCCTCGACGATCGAACAGTGCGCGGACGCCGGCGCCGACGTCTTCGTGGCCGGCTCGGCGGTCTACGGGGCGAAGGACCCGGCCGAGGCGGTACGTGCACTGCGCACCCGGGCGGAGACGGCCACCGCGAAGGCGTCCTGGGCGTGCGGCCACTGAACAACGGGTACGTGAACGGCTCCCATCAGGGCTGATCAAGCGAGCCGGATCTGCAAGGATGAACGGCGAGTCCAAAGTGTGAACAGCAGTGAGGAGAGCACCGTGTCGGGTATGTCAGCGGGCCGGTCGGCAGTGCGGATGGGACCCGCTGAGCTGGTGCAGGCAGCGGCCATGGCCCGCCGTTTCTACCTCGAGGGCAAATCCAAGATCCAGATCGCCGAGGAGTTCGGCGTCAGCCGCTTCAAGGTGGCCCGGGTCCTGGAGACCGCTCTCGAACGGGATCTCGTACGCATCGAGATCCGGGTGCCGGCCGAGCTGGACGCCGAGCGCTCCGACGCGCTCCGCGCCCGCTACGGTCTCAGGCACGCCGTCGTCGTGGAGTCCCCGGCCGACGCGGAGGAGACGCCCGACCCGGAGAACCTCGGCGAGGTGGCTGCCGACCTGCTCGGCGAACTCGTCAACGAGGGGGACGTCCTCGGCCTGGCCTGGGGCCGGTCCACCATCCACATGGCGGTGGCCCTGAACCGGCTGCCGCCGTGCACGGTGGTGCAGCTGACGGGCGTGTACGACGCCGGGACCTCCGAGCGCGGCTCGGTGGAGGCCGTACGCCGCGCCGCCCAGGTCTCGGGCGGCGACGCCCACCCCATCTACGCGCCGATGCTCCTGCCGGACGCGGCCACCGCGGCCGCGCTGCGCAACCAGACCGGGATCGCCCGCGCGTTCGAGTACTTCGACAAGGTCACCGTCGCCTGTGTGTCCATCGGCTCCTGGGAGCCGGGCATCTCCACGGTGCACGACATGCTCAGCGACGAGGAGCGCGCCCACTACGCCTCGCTCGGCGTCGCCGCCGAGATGGCCGCGCACCTCTTCGACGCCGAGGGCCGCCGGATCGGACGGGATCTGGGGGAGCGGTGCATCACGGTCAAGGCCGACCAGCTGCGCCGTATCCCCGAGGTCGTCGCGATCGCGGGCGGGCAGCGCAAGGCGGCGGCGATCGACGCGGTGCTGCGCTCCGGCCTGGTCACCAGCCTGGTGACGGACACCTCGGCCGCGGACTACCTGATGGCGGCGGGGTCCACCCCGAGGCCCGCCCTCAACCGGGCAGACCCGGACGGGGCCTGACGAGCCCGCGCGGGACGGCCGTGGGAGCATCGGCGGCATGCTTCTGCGGTTCGTTCCCCGTGTGCTCGCGGGGCTCCTCGTCGCCCTCGCCGTCCTCCTGACGGGCTGCTCGCCCTCCGGGACGACGGCCTCCGGTCCGTCCGGTCCGTCATGGGCCCACGGCATGGCCACCGTCGGCGCGTCCCGGCTGCCGGCCGAGGCCCGGCACACCCTGGACCTCATCGACCGGGGCGGCCCCTTCCCGTACCGGCAGGACGGCACCGTCTTCGGCAACTTCGAGAAAAGGCTGCCCAAGGAGCCGCGCGGCTACTACCACGAGTACACGGTGCGCACTCCGGGAGCGCAGAACCGCGGGGCAAAGCGCATCGTCACCGGCCGGGGCGGGGAGATCTACTACACCGACGACCACTACAACACGTTCCGGGCGGTACTGAGATGAGCGAAGACCTGGCGGGCCGGGTCGTGGTCGCGCTGGACCTCGACGGTGTCACGGACAAGGCGGGACTGATGGACCGCGCCGCCCGTGCGCTCGCGCTGCCCGACTGGTTCGGACGGAACTGGGACGCGCTGGCCGACAGCCTCGGCGACGAGACCCTCTGGCCCGCCGAGGCCGTGGAGCGGGGGATGCTGATCGTGGTTCGGGGCTGGCAGGCGTACGCGCAGGCCAGGCCGGAGGAATGGGAGATCGCCGAGGAGGTCTTCGCCGCCTCGGCGGGCGGCCGGCTGGCCCTGGACGTCGCCCTCGCGCTTGGAGGTTCCTCCTAGGGAGCCGCCGGCCGGCCTGGACGTTCCGTCCGGGCACGGCACGGCCCGCGCCATGGGAGAATGAAGTACGTGCTCTTTCCCCCGGGCGGACCTGCCCGGGGGTCACCTCTGATCGACTGGGATGTGCAGCACGTGCGTTTCCTCAACGACATCCGGCCCGCGTACGACCTGACGTACGACGACGTCTTCATGGTGCCGCGCCGCAGCGCGGTCGGCTCCCGTCAGGGCGTGGACCTCAGCTCCCCGGACGGCACGGGCACCACCATCCCGCTCGTCGTCGCCAACATGACCGCGATCGCCGGCCGCCGCATGGCCGAGACCGTGGCCCGCCGCGGCGGCCTGGTGGTCATCCCGCAGGACATCCCGATCGACGTCGTCACCGACGTGATCTCCTGGGTCAAGAGCCGCCACCTGGTCCTGGACACCCCGATCGTGCTGGCCCCGCACCAGACGGTCGCCGACGCCCTCGCCCTGCTGCCCAAGCGCGCGCACAACGCCGGTGTGGTGGTCGACGAGCAGCACCGGCCCGTCGGCGTGGTCACCGACCGGGACCTGACCGGCGTCGACCGCTTCACCCAGCTCGAAGTGGTGATGAGCAAGGACCTGCTGCTGCTCGACGCGGACATCGACCCGCGCGAGGCCTTCAACACCCTCGACTCCGCCAACCGCCGCTACGCCCCGGCCGTCGACCGGGACGGCAGGCTCGCCGGCATCCTCACCCGCAAGGGCGCCCTGCGCGCCACCCTCTACACCCCGGCCACCGACGCGAACGGCACACTGCGCGTCGCCGCCGCCGTGGGCATCAACGGCGACGTGGCGGGCAAGGCCGAGCAGCTGCTCGACGCGGGCGTCGACACCCTCGTCATCGACACCGCGCACGGCCACCAGGAGTCGATGATCAGCGCCGTCAAGCTGGTCCGCGACCTCGACCCGCGGGTGCCGGTCGTGGCCGGCAACATCGTCTCCGCCGAAGGCGTCAGGGACCTCGTCGAGGCGGGCGCGGACATCGTCAAGGTCGGTGTCGGCCCCGGTGCCATGTGCACCACCCGCATGGCGACCGGCGTCGGCCGTCCGCAGTTCTCCGCCGTCCTGGAGTGCGCGGCGGAGGCGAGGAAGTACGGCAAGCATGTGTGGGCCGACGGCGGTGTCCGCCACCCGCGCGACGTGGCGATGGCGCTCGCGGCCGGCGCGTCCAACGTGATGATCGGGTCCTGGTTCGCCGGCACCTACGAGTCGCCCGGCGACCTCCAGCACGACGCGGACGGCCGCCCCTACAAGGAGTCGTTCGGCATGGCCTCCGCGCGCGCGGTGCGCAACCGCACCTCGGAGGAGTCGGCGTACGACCGCGCCCGCAAGGCGCTGTTCGAGGAGGGCATCTCCACCTCCCGCATGTTCCTCGACCAGGCCCGCCCGGGCGTCGAGGACCTGATCGACTCGATCATCGCGGGCGTCCGCTCCGCGTGCACCTACGCCGGAGCCGGCACCCTGGAGGAGTTCGCCGACAAGGCCGTCGTCGGCATCCAGAGCGCGGCCGGCTACGCCGAGGGCAAGCCGCTGCACGCCAGCTGGAACTGATCCGCCGGGTCCCGCCCGCACGGCCCCTGCCGTCCCGGTCACGGGAGCGGGGGCCGTGGCCGTGCTCGTGTTCTACTTCGGGTACGG
>NZ_JUJA01000011.1:31133-37844 GCF_001906585.1 Streptomyces kebangsaanensis
GGGTGGACCGGCTGCGCGCGACCGGGGCCATCACCGGTTTCACCGTCCGGGTCGACCCGGCGGCACTGGGCTGGGAGACGGAGGGGTTCGTCGAGATCTACTGCCGCGGCAACACCTCCCCGGAGACCATCCAGCGCGGCCTGGAGCGCTACCAGGAGGTCGTGTCCGCCTCCACCGTCACCGGGGAGGCGGACGCGATCGCCCAGGTCTTCGCCGCCGACATGCGGCACTTCGAGCGGGTCCTGGAACGGATCGCCGGCGAGCCGTTCGTGGAACGGACCAAGTCCGTCCTGGTGCTCTCACCCCTGCTGCGCCGGTTCTCCTCCGGCGCGCCCAGCTGACCCGCCTCACCGTTCCTGTGGACCGAGCAGGAGTGAGCCCGGTCAGCCGCAGGCCCCGAACAGTGGCCGGGTGCGGACATCGGCTCGCGAACGGGCCTGCCCCGCCCGGGGGTTACTTAAGGTAACGATTGCGGCGCCGGCGTGTGATCGCATAGGGTCTCCGGCACTTGACTACCCGGCGGTAACACCTGGTGGCGGCGCTGCTCGCGGACACCGCCCGCCACCTGCCGTGCGACCGTCCCGTCGCCCGGGGGAGACCATGCGCTGGCCCATCGGCCGTCCCACCACGGTCCGCGCCCGGATCGTGGCGCTCGCGCTCGCCCCGGTGGTCGCGCTGATGGCGCTGTGGAGCTTCGCCATGGTGTCGGTCACCGGTGAACTGCGCGCGCTGATCCGGCTCCAGGGCGTGTACGAGGACTTCGCCACCCCCGTGGACACGGCGATCGGGCAGATGCAGATCGAACGACGGCTCGCCGCCGCCTACTTGGGTGGCAGCCCGCGCACGGGAGCCGCAGTCGACCTGCTCCGGCAGCAGCGGCGCACCGACCGGGCCGTGACCGCGATGCGCGACGCGATCCGCGACGGCGACCGCGGCAGGCTCACCGCTCGGCAGCAGCAGGTCCTCGACAGCGTGCTGACCGCCACCGACAGGCTGGAGGGCCTGCGCGAACGCGTACTGGCCCGGCGCCTGACCTGGGACCGGGCGGTGACCGAGTACGGCACCCTGGTCGAGCCCGGCTTCGCGGTCCAGTCCTCGCTCACCGCCCTGCAGGCCGGACAGCTCGCGCGGGAGGCCCAGGTCGTCGTCGAACTGGTGCGGGTCAGGGAGTTCGTCTCCCGCGAGGACGCGCTCGTCGCCGGGGCACGGGCCGCCGGCACCCTGACCGAAGCGCAGTACGGCATGCTCACCGCCACCATCGAGGACCGCCGGGTCTTCGAGCGGACCTATGTGCCCGCGCTGCCCGGCGACTCACGGGCCCTGTTCGAGGAGTTCCAGCGCGGGGACGTGCACCAGGCACTCACCCGGGGCGAGGACGCCCTGCTGAGGGCCGGAGCCTCGGGCGCGGGCCGGGCCGTCGCGGCCGACTCCTGGCGCACCACCACCGACCGGGCCGTCAAGCGCTACATGGAGCTGTGCACCAAGTCGGCCGAGAACGCCGCCGCGCGCGGACGCGCTTTCGCCTACCAGGAGCTGACCAGGGCCGCCGTGGTCGGTGTGCTCGGACTCGCCGCCGTAGGGCTGTCACTGTGGTGCGCGGTGCGCGGCGCCCGGCGGATCTCCCGCCGCCTGGAGACACTGCGGGACGCCGCCGACCTGCTGACCACCAGCCAACTGCCCGACGTGATGGCCCGGTTGAGCGCGGGCAAGGAAGTGGACGCGGCCGCCGAGGCGCCACCGCTCGCCGGCATCGAGTCACGGCCCGACGAGATCGGCCAGGTCGCCCGCTCCTTCAACGCCGCCCGGCTCGCCGCCGTCGAGGCCGCCGTCAAGCAGGCCGGCCTGCGCCGCGGCCTGTTCGCCGTGCTGCTCAACATCGCGCGCCGCAACCAGGCGCTCGTGCACCGCCAGCTCAAACTGGTCGACACCCTGGAGCGGCGCACCGACGACCCGGACGTCCTCGGGGAGCTGTTCCGGATCGACCACCTGACCACCCGGATGCGACGCCACGCGGAGAGCCTGATCATCCTCTCCGGCGCCGCCCCCGGCCGCAGATGGCGCCGGCCCGTGCCGGTCGCCGACGTGGTCTCCTCCGCGGTGAGCGAGATCGAGGACTACGCGCGCGTGGAGATCCCGCCGATGCCCCGGGTGGGCGTCACCGCGGACGCCGTCGCCGACGTCGTGCACCTGATCGCCGAAATCCTGGAGAACGCCACGGTGTTCTCGCCGCCACACACCCGGGTCACCCTGCGCACCGGCCGGACGCCCGGCGGATTCGTGCTGGAGATCGACGACCGGGGCCTCGGCCTGGACGCCGACCAGCTTCAGGACGCCCACCTCACCCTCACCCGCCCCGACGACTTCGACCCCACCCGGCACGAACGGCTCGGCCTGTACGTCGTGGGCCGGCTCGCCGCCCGGCACGGCATCCAGATCACCCTCACCCGGTCCCCGTACGGCGGCACGACGGCCGTGGTCCTCCTGCCGCAGACGGTGCTGGCGGACGTGGATCCGGAGCCCGAGCCGCCCGCGCGGGCGCAGCCCGTCGATCAGGCCCGTACGGCACCGGCGCGGCCCCTGCCCTCCCGGAAGGCGGCGGTCGTGGCCGCGATCGAGGAGGGCACACCCCGGTCGGCCGGCCCCGCCGCCCCGGCCGCGCTGCCCACCCGCGTCCGCCAGAAGTCCCTCGCGCCCGAGCTGCGCACCGGGGCCCCCGCCGCCGACGAGCCCGCCGGCCGCGAGATCAGCGCCGACGAGATGCGGGCCGTCTTCGGCGCCTTCCAGCGCGGGCTCGACCGCGGCCGCAGGGGCCTTCCCGCGGACACCGCCCCCACACAGCACCCCGAGGAAGGGACGGACTCCGCCCATGCACCGTGACGAGAACCCGCAGGCCCCCGCCGAGACCCCCCAGCCGCCCGGCACCGATCTCGGCTGGCTCCTCGACGACCTGGTGGCCAGGACCGACCACGTACGCCAGGCCGTCCTGCTGACCGCGGACGGCCTCCCGCTGAGCTGCTCGGAGGGCATGCGACGGCGGGACGTGGAGCACCTCGCCGCCGTCTGCTCCGGCTTCCACGGCCTGGCCCGCTCGGCCGGGGAGCGGTTCGCGGCCGGCGAGGTGCGGCAGACCATGGTGATGCTCGACGACGCCTACCTCTTCATCACACCGGCCGGCAACGGCAGCCGCCTGGCCGTGCTCAGCGAGGCACGGACCGACGTCGGACAGCTGGCCCACGAGATGGCCCTGCTGGTACGCCGCGTCGGCCGCCACATGGGCGCCGCCGCACGCTCGGCAGCGGACTCCGGCGAACCCTGATACGGCCGTGCGCGACGACCACTGGTACGAGGACGAGACCGGGGCCATGGTGCGCCCCTACACCTTCACCCGGGGCCGCACCCGCCCCTCGGACCGGTACACCATCGACCTGATGTCCCAGGTCACCGCCGTGCACCCGGACGAAGGCGGGCCGGGTGTCGACCACGCACGCGCGTGCCTGCTCGACCTCCTGCGCCACGGCCCCCGGCCCGTCGTGGAACTCGCCGCCGACGCCGACCTGCCGCTGACGGTCGTCCGCGTGCTGCTCGGCGACCTCGCCGAGGCCGGCCTCGTCCGCATCGACGCGCCCCGGAGGATCCTGCCGCACGACCCGTCGGTCGACCCCGGGCTGCTCCGGGAGATCGTGGAACGCCTGCGGGAACTGTGACCCCGGGAGCGCGCCGTGCAGGGTGTGCAACGAATCGCCGCGGACCCCTGTTCACACGCAACGATCGGCTCACCGGCGCGCAACGGCTCCGGCTTGTCCGCCCGAGCCCGCCGACCGTACGGTCTAGCCAACCCCCTGAACCCCCGTACCGGTGAGGATCGCCCATGCGTACCGCCCTGCTCCAGAGCTCCGGCCGACCCGGCTCCGTCGCCGAGAACCTCAAGGTCCTCGACGCCGCCGCCGGCCGCGCCGCCGCCGCGGGCGCCGGGCTGCTGGCGACCTCGGAGATGTTCGTGACCGGGTACGCGATCGGCGACGACATCGGCCGCCTGGCCGAGCCCGCCGACGGCGACTGGGCGGACACCGTCGCGGAGACGGCCTCCCGGCACGGCCTGGCCATCGCCTACAGCTACCCCGAGCGGGACGGCGAGGCGGTCCACAACTCCGTCCAGCTGATCTCCGCCGACGGCACCCGCCTCGCCAACTACCGCAAGACCCACCTGTTCGGCGACTTCGAGCGCGAGCAGTTCACCCCGGGCGAGCAGCCGGTCGTCCAGGCGGAGCTGAACGGCCTGACGGTCGGGCTGATCGTCTGCTACGACGTGGAGTTCCCCGAGAACGTGCGCGCCCACGCGCTGGCCGGCACCGACCTCCTCGTCGTCCCGACGGCGCTGATGCACCCGTTCCAGTTCGTCGCCGAGGCCCTCGTACCGGTGCGTGCCTTCGAGAACCAGATGTACATCGCCTACGTCAACCGGGTCGGCCCCGAGGCCGGGTTCGAGTTCGTCGGACTCTCCACGCTCGCCGGCCCCGACGGGGTCGCCCGCACCCGCGCCGGCCGGTCCGAGGAACTGGTCGTCGCCGACGCCGACCCCGTCCTCCTTGCCGCCTCCCGCGAGACCAACCCGTATCTGGAGGGCCGCCGCCCCGGCCTGTACGGGTCCCTCGTCCGACACTCCTGACCCACCTCGCCCCACGTTCCGCGCAAGGAGTCCGTACCCCATGACGTCCACGGTGCCCAACGCCGTCGAGCACGCAGACGAGCAGCAGCCGCCGATCACCATGTTCGGTCCGGACTTCCCGTACGCGTACGACGACTTCCTCGCCCATCCGGCGGGCCTCGGCCAGATCCCCGCCACCGAGCACGGCACCGAGGTCGCCGTCATCGGCGGCGGTCTGTCCGGCATCGTCGCCGCCTACGAACTGATGAAGATGGGCCTCAAGCCGGTCGTCTACGAGGCCGACCGGATCGGCGGCCGGCTGCGCACCGTCGGCTTCGAGGGCTGCGACGAGTCGCTGACCGCCGAGATGGGCGCCATGCGCTTCCCGCCGTCCTCCACCGCCCTGCAGCACTACATCGACCTGGTGGGCCTGGAGACCCGGCCCTTCCCCAACCCGCTGGCCGAGGCGACCCCGTCGACCGTCGTCGACCTCAAGGGCGAGACGCACTACGCCGAGACCATCGACGACCTGCCGCAGGTCTACCGGGACGTGGCCGACGCCTGGAACAGGTGCCTGGAGGAAGGCGCCGACTTCTCCGACATGAACCGCGCCCTGCGCGAGCGGGACGTGCCGCGCATCCGCGAGATCTGGTCCCGGCTGGTCGAGAAGCTCGACAACCAGACCTTCTACGGGTTCCTGTGCGACTCCGAGGCCTTCAAGTCCTTCCGGCACCGGGAGATCTTCGGCCAGGTCGGCTTCGGCACCGGTGGCTGGGACACCGACTTCCCCAACTCCATCCTGGAGATCCTGCGCGTCGTCTACACCGAGGCCGACGACCACCACCGCGGCATCGTCGGCGGCTCCCAGCAACTGCCGCTCAGGCTCTGGGAGCGCGAGCCGGAGAAGGTCGTGCACTGGCCGTACGGCACCTCGTTGAAGTCCCTGCACGTCGACGGCGAACCGCGCCCGGCCGTCACCCGGCTGCACCGCACCGCGGGCAACCGGATCACCGTGACGGACGCCGGCGGCGACATCCGCACCTACCGGGCGGCGATCTTCACCGCCCAGTCCTGGCTGCTGCTGTCCAAGGTCCGGTGCGACGACGAGCTCTTCCCGATCGACCACTGGACGGCGATCGAACGCACCCACTACATGGAGTCCAGCAAGCTCTTCGTCCCCGTCGACCGGCCGTTCTGGTTGGACAAGGACGAGGAGACCGGGCGGGACGTCATGTCGATGACGCTCACCGACCGCATGACCCGCGGCACCTACCTCCTCGACGACGGCCCGGACCGGCCCGCCGTGATCTGCCTGTCGTACACCTGGTGCGACGACAGCCTCAAGTGGCTGCCGCTGTCCGCCGACGAGCGGATGGAGGTGATGCTGAAGTCGCTGTCGGAGATCTATCCGAAGGTCGACGTCAGGAAGCACGTCATCGGCAACCCGGTGACCGTCTCCTGGGAGAACGAGCCCTGGTTCATGGGCGCGTTCAAGGCCAACCTGCCCGGCCACTACCGCTACCAGCGGCGCCTGTTCACCCACTTCATGCAGGACCGGCTGCCCGAGGACAAGCGGGGCGTCTTCCTGGCCGGCGACGACATCTCCTGGACGGCCGGCTGGGCCGAGGGCGCCGTCCAGACCGCGCTGAACGCGGTCTGGGGCGTCATGCACCACCTCGGCGGCAGCACCGACCCGGCCAACCCCGGCCCCGGCGACGTCTACGACGAGATCGCTCCCGTCGAACTCCCGGAGGACTGACGCACGTCTCCGCGCGGGCGGTCAGACCCCGGCCGCCCGCGCCTTCTCGTACACCTCCGCGGCGATGTCCTTGAGCTCCTCGGCGTCCCGCGCGGTGCCCTGCAGGTCGACCAGGACCTCCTCCAGGCCGATCGCCGCGTGCGCGTGCAGGTCCTCGACGATCTGGTCGGCGTTGCCCTGGAAGGGGCGGCGGTCGGCGCCGTCGTAGGCCTTGGCCGAGTACGCCGGGTTCACGCGCAGCACGGTCTGGATCGGCCGCTGCCGACCCCGCTCGGCGGCCAGGTCCAGCAACGCGCGCCACTGGCTC
>NZ_JUJA01000011.1:37897-52115 GCF_001906585.1 Streptomyces kebangsaanensis
GAGCCGCTCCCGCGCCCTGCGGGTGCTCGCGGCCAGCAGGATCGGGATCGGCCGGGCGGGCTTGGGGCCGACCACGGCCGACCCGATCTTCGTGATCCGGCCGTCGTAGCGCACCGGGTCCGGGCCCCACACGGCCCGGCAGACGTCGATGATCTCGTCCAGCACCTGGCCGCGCTCCTTGATCGGCCGGAACCCCGAGGCCGCGTACTCGTCCAGGGACCAGCCCGTGCCGAAACCGGCGACCACCCGGCCGCCGCTGGCCGCGTCCAGCGAGGCGAGGGCCTTGGCGAGCTGGAACGGCACGTGCAGCGGCGCGACCAGCACGCTGCTGCCCAGCCGGACCCGCTCGGTGGCCGCCGCGGCCAGGGTGAGCGTGACCAGCGGGTCGGCCACGTGCCGGTAGGAGTCGGGCCACGGCAGGCCCTCGACGCCGTACAGCCCCTGGGTGGCGGGTTCCGGGAACAGGGCCCGCTCGTACACCCACACGCTGTCGTAGCCGATGCGCTCCGCGGTGCGTGCCACGTCGGGCACGTCCCTGCCGAGGTGGTACTGCCGATTCTGCGGAAGGCCGAGTCCCAGACGGGTCGCCATGGCGGTGTGCTCCTTCGTGATCGTCAGTGTCCCCCGGGCAACGTACCGTGATCACAAGGGAGTTCCGGGGAGATCCCGCGGAGGATGTCCGGATCGGTCCGGCAGCGGGGTGAGCATCATGCGGCCGGCGAAGCCGACCGCCGCGTCCAGCCGCTGGGCGAACTCATCGGCCACGTCGGGCAGCCGGCGCAGCGCCCACAACGACCGTGCCGCCGACCAGGCGGCCTCCCGCGCCCGCTCCAGGCTCCACGCGCCGAGCAGATGGGTGAGCGGGTCGGCGATCCGCAACCGGTCGGGTGCCGGCACCAGCTCCTCGCGGACCCGTTCCTCCAGCGTCAGGAGGAGGTCGCCCACGCGGTCGAACTCGCTCTCCACCTCGGCCGGTTCGCACCGCAGCGTACGACAGGTGTCCACCACGGCGAGCGCCAGGTCGTGCCCGATGTGCGCGTTGAGGCCCGCCAGCGCGAACTGCGAGGGCCGTACGCCGGGGTGACGGCGCGACTCCAGCAGCGGCCGCCAGCAGGCCGGCGCGCGCCGTCCCTCGGCCGCCGCGGCCACGGCGGCGAGGTACCGCTCGGCGGAGCGTACGCCCAGCGTGGCGGCGGTCGTGGTGGTGCCGGACCGTCCTGCCGCCGACCGCCGGCCGGCCGTCCCGGTGACGTCGAGGTAGACGCGGTTGAAGACCGCGATCCCGTCGCGCTCGGGCAGCGCGGCGGCCAGGCCGCGCATCCGGGCGACGACGGTGTCCACGGTGACCGGGCCATGGGTGAGTTGTGCCGATTGCCCCATGGGGGGCAGGGTCCCAGGATTAGGCTGCCCCGGGTGCCGACGGGCCCGGCGCTTCCCCGGAACGGGGGAACGCGCCCGTCGCACGGAACGAGCAGAGGGGGGAGCGGTTACCGTGTCAGGCTCGCGTGCCAGGCGTTCGGCCGCCCGAAGGGCCGAGCGCGGACGCTCCGCCCTGGTCGCGGTCGCGGCCGTGGTGGTGGCGGCCGGGACGGCCACCGGGATGGTGTCGGCGCTCGGCGCCGGGACCGGGGCGGACGCGGCCGCGCCCCGGTCGGCCGCCACCACGGCGGGCCCGGTGCCGCCGTCGGCCCCGTCCCCGACGGCCACGGTGTCCGCCACCGCGGCGCCGTCCCCGTCCGTCTCGTCGTCCGCCCCGCCGCGCACGAGCGCGCGTCCGGAGCCCTCCCGCACCGGGACGGTCGCGAAGCGGCAGGTCCCCACCGTGTCCTCCCGGCTCCACCGCCACCCCGACTCCCAGGTGCTCGACTGGGTCCACGCCCACCCCGGCGACCCGCGCACGCCGGTCATCGCCTCCCGCGTCGCCGCGCAGCCGGCCGCGGTGTGGTTCGCCGACTACTCGCCGTCGACGATCACCGCGCGGGTCCGTGCGGTCACCTCCGCCGCGGGCACCAGGGTGCCGGTGCTCGTGCCGTACGCGATCCCGGACCGCGACTGCGGCGGCGCGTCCGAGGGCGGCGCGCCCGGCCTGAAGGCCTACGACGCCTGGATCGACGCCTTCGCGGCCGGGCTCGGCTCGGGCGAGGTCGTCGTCGTGCTGGAGCCGGACTCCGTCGCCCAGTCCGACTGCCTCCCGGAGGCCGGGCGGGCCGGCCGCTTCGCGTCGCTGGCCCGCGCGGGGCGCGTCCTGAAGACCGCGAACCCGCACGCGCGCGTGTACTACGACGCCGGGCACTCCCACTGGAACCCCGCCCAGCGGCAGGCGGCCCTGCTGAAGCAGGCGGGCGCGGCCTCGCCCGCCTCCTCCGACGGCGTCTTCAGCAACGTGTCCAACTTCCGCACCACCGCGGACGAGACCGCCTACGACCGCCGGGTCCTCGACGCCCTCGGCGGCCCCGCGAGCCTCGGCGCCGTGATCGACACCAGCCGCAACGGCAACGGCGCCCCGCCCGACGGCCAGTGGTGCGATCCGCCCGGCCGCAGGATCGGCCGGGCGCCGACCCTGGCCACGGGCGAGGCGCGCATCGACGCCTACCTGTGGGTGAAGGCGCCGGGGGAGTCGGACGGCTGCAGGGGCGAGCCGGGGACGTTCAAGCCGTCGTACGCCTACGACTTGGCGCGCTGAGTGTCCTCGTTCTCCTCGCTGTACGACGACGTGCCCTCGTCCAGCAGCGGCTCCTGCCCCTTGAGGTGGGCGGGGGCGAACGCGCGCAGCGCGTGGTAGCCGGTGATGACCACCAGGGTGCCGAGCGCGATGCCGCTGAGGGAGAAGGTGTCGGTGAACTTCATGCTGACGTTGCCGACGCCGATGATGATGCCCGCCGCGGCCGGCACCAGGTTCAGCGGGTTGCGCAGATCGACCTTGGCGTTGATCCAGATCTGCGCGCCGAGCAGCCCGATCATGCCGTACAGGATGACGGTGATGCCGCCGAGCACACCGCCCGGGATCGCGGCCACGATCGCGCCGAACTTGGGGCAGATGCCGAACAGCAGCGCGAAGCCGGCGGCGGCCCAGTACGCGGCGGTGGAGTAGACGCGGGTCGCGGCCATGACGCCGATGTTCTCGGAGTACGTGGTGTTGGGCGGGCCGCCCACGGCCGTCGACAGCATGGAGGCGGCGCCGTCCGCCGAGATCGCGGTGCCGAGCTTGTCGTCCAGTGAGTCGCCGGTCATCTCGCCGACCGCCTTCACGTGCCCGGCGTTCTCCGCGACCAGCGCGATGACGACCGGCAGCGCGACCAGGATCGCCGACCACTCGAACGACGGGCCGTGGAAGGACGGCAGCCCGATCCAGTCGGCCTTGCCGACGCCGGAGAGGTCCAGGCGCCAGTGGTCGGTGAGCCTGCCGCTCGCGTCCACGGAGTGGATCTTGCCGAAGACCTGGTCGAAGGCCCAGGAGATGCCGTAGCCGAAGACCAGCCCGAGGAAGATCGCGATGCGGGACCAGAAGCCGCGCAGGCAGACGACGGCCAGCCCGGTGAACAGCATCACCAGCAGGGCCGTCCACTGGTCCTGCGGCCAGTAGGTGGAGGCGGTCACCGGGGCCAGGTTGAAGCCGATCAGCATGACGACCGCGCCGGTGACGATCGGCGGCATCGTGGCGTGGATGATCCGTGCCCCGAACCGCTGCACGGCGAGGCCGACCAGGAACAGCGCGACGCCGACGACGAAGACCGCGCCGGTCACGGTCGCGCTCGTGCCGCCGTGCGCCCGGATGACCGCGGCGACGCCCACGAACGACAGCGAGCAGCCCAGATAACTGGGGACCCGGCCGCGGGTGGCCAGCAGGAAGATCACGGTCGCGACGCCCGACATCATGATCGCGAGGTTGGGGTCGAGGCCCATCAGCACGGGGGCGACGAAGGACGCGCCGAACATGGCCACGACGTGCTGGGCGCCGAGTCCTACCGTGCGGGGCCAGGAGAGCCGTTCGTCGGGCCGGACCACCGCACCGGGCGCGGGGGTCCGTCCGTCACCGTGCAGCTTCCAGCGGACGCCGAGGTCCATGGTGGGTTTCGCTTTCTTGCTGTATGAAGACTGTCCGAACCATTGTCGGGGGTACCGGAGGGTCCTTCGTCCACACGTTCCCGGTCGTGATCGCGCGGACCCGGAGCCGGAGAGCCCCCGGAGCCGGAAGGTCAGGGCCGCGGGTCGGGAACCGCCGCGCTCGCGGGGCTGACCTCCGGCCGGTTGCGGTCGCCCGCCCTGAGCACCCCGGCGAAGCCGACGAGGCCGCAGGCCAGCAGCGTGACGAGGGCGAAGGAGACCACGAGGCTGGTCGCCTGGGCCAGTCCGCCGATCGCGCTCGGCGCGATCAGTCCCGAGGTGTAGGTGATGGTCGCGACGCCGGCGATGGCCTGGCTGGGGTTCGGCCCGCTGCGGCCGGCCGCGGCGAAGCACAGCGGCACGACGACCGCGATGCCGAGGCCCATCAACGCGAATCCGGTCATCGCCACCGCCGGGTGGCTCCCCAGGACGATGAGCAGGCCGCCGAGGACCGCCAGGACGCCGCTCGCCCGCACCGTGCGCACCGCGCCGAACCGGTCCACCAACCGGTCGCCCGCGATCCGGGCGACGGCCATGGTGAGGGTGAAGCCCGTGGTGCAGGCCGCCGCGAGGCCGGCCGAGGTCTCCAGCTGGTGCCGCAGGTACACCGCCGACCAGTCCAGGCTCGCCCCCTCCGCGAACACCGCGCAGAACCCGACCGCGCCGATCAGCAGCGCCGACCTCGGCGGCAGCGCGAACCGCGGCGGCGGCTCCTCGTCCTCGGCGGGCTGCAGGTCGAGGACCCAGGTGCAGGCGGCGACGCCCAGCACGGTCAGCACGGCGGCGGCCAGGGCGTGGTGCAGCCGGGCGTCCGAGCCGAGGTGCGCGGCGACCGTGCCGGCCGCCGAGCCGACCAGGGCGCCAGCGCTCCACATGCCGTGCAGGCCGGACATGATCGAGCGGTCGAGCCGGTTCTCGACCTCCACGCCGAGGGCGTTCATGGCGACGTCCGCCATGCCCGCCGTGGCGCCGTAGACGAACAGGCCGAGGCACAGGGTGAGCAGGTTCGGGGCCAGGGAGGGCAGGACGAGGGAGAGCGTCCACAGGGCGATCAGTCCGCGCAGCGCGTTGCGGGCGCCGAAGCGGTGGCTGATGCCGCCCGCGAGCGGCATCGCGAGGGAGGCGCCGAGCGCGGGGAACGCCAGCGCGAGCCCGAGCTGCCCGGGACTGACCGAGGCGTGGTCCTGGATCCACGGCACACGGGTCGCGAACGAGCCGGTGACGGCGCCGTGCACGGCGAAGACGGCCGCGACGGCGTACCGGGCGCGCCGGACCTCGCGCTGCTGATGGACCACTTCGCTCATTGTCCGGCCCCTCCCGGGCTGTGGGTCGCCGTGCCCCCGGCGTGAAACACGCCGACGTAAATTATCAGGGAGCCTGCCTGATAGAAAGCGGAAATACGGCCGCCCGGCGGGCCCGCCGATCTGGGAGGATTCCCGGCATGCCCGCATCCCCGAGCACCGCCCGGGCCATCAACGACCGGCTCGCCCTGCGGCTGCTGCAGCAGGAAGGACCGCTGACGGCAGGGCAGTTGAAGCAGCTCACCGGCCTGTCCCGGCCGACGGTCGCCGATCTGGTCGAACGCCTGACGGCCTCCGGCCTGATCACCGTGGTGGGGGAGTCCGGGGAGCAGCGGCGCGGCCCGAACGCACGGCTGTACGGCATCGTCGCCGACCGCGCCCACCTCGCCGCCCTCGACGTGCGCACCGAGAGCGTCGCGGTGGCCGTGTCCGACCTGCTGGGCCGGGAGCCGGCCGAGGCGTGCGTGCCGATCGGCGGGGGCACCGGCACCGGTCCCGCGGTGGAGCAGGCGGTCACGCTGGTGGAGCGGGTGGCCGAGGAGGCGGGGGCGCGGCGGCTGCACACGGTCGGCATCGGTGCCCCGGGCCTGATCGACCCGGTCACGGGCGAGCTGCGGAACTCCACGGGCCTGCCCGAGTGGCACCGCCGGCTGGTGGCCGCGCTGCAGGAGCGGCTGCCGAGCGCCCGCGTCATCGTCGAGAACGAGACCAACCTCGCCGCGCTGGCCGAGCAGCGGGACGGGGCCGCCCTGGGCCGGGACACCTTCGTCCTCCTCTGGCTCGGCCACGGCACGGGCGCGGCCGTGGTCCTGGACGGCACCCTGCGCCGCGGCGCCTCCGGCGGTGCGGGCGAGATCGGCTTCCTGCCCGTCCCGGGCACCGGAGCCCTCCCCTCCGCGACGGACTGCACCGGCGGCTTCCACTCCCTGGCCGGAGCCGCGGCGGTGGTGGAACTGGCGCGCGAGCACGGGCTGTCGTGCCCGGAGACGGGACGGGAGCCGGCCGCCGCGGAGCTGGTGCGGCACGCGGTGACGGCGTGCGCCTCTCCGGCGGACGCATCTCCGGCGGACGTCTCCCTCGCGGACGCGGCGCGGGCCGCACGCTTCCTGGACGCCCTCGCCGACCGCGTCGCCCTCGGCGCCGCCTCCGTCGTGGCCCTCCTGGATCCCGGGTGCGTGGTCCTGGGCGGTGAGGTCGGGCAGGCGGGCGGCGACGTGCTCGCCGCCCGCGTGGCGGAGCGTGTCTCCCGGATGGCACCGCTCCCCACCGAAGTGCGGCCGAGCACCCTCGGCGGCGGCGCCGTCCTGCGCGGAGCGCTCCTCACGGCCCGCGACCGGGCCCAGGACGAACTGTTCGCCCCTCCCGGTGCGCCCGCCCACCCGGCTCCGTCCCCCGGCGGGTGACCGCCGTTCGCCACCGGGCGGCGACACGGCGTACGGCGGTCCGCGCCGGCCGGGCACCCGTACCCGCGCCGCAACTCCCCGGCGACCGCGGCGCGTTCCGGGCGCCGCAGCGCAACGCGCTTGTGCCACGGGCCAGTTGACCTGCCTGGTCTAGTCCACTTAGTGTCTGACGTCCGCGCAGACCGGTCCGGCGGCGGTGACGACGGCCCTTGCCCGCCGCCGGACCTCCCCCACCCGCACGGCGACCGGAGCCGCGACACGCTCTGTGATCCACCCCACACCGTCCGCCCGTATGGACGCCGACCGGACGTGGCACACTGGCCCTGTACCAGTAGCAGCGCACTCCGGGGTCGGTGAAACTCCGAACCGGCGGTTAAAGTCCGCGACCCGGCCGCTTCCAGCGGCCGGTTGACCAGGTGGAATTCCTGGACCGACGGTTAAAGTCCGGATGGGAGGCAGTGCGCGGCGAACGAGCACACACGTGTGCGCGTCGCCGTATCTGGGTTCGCCCTCCCGGGCGGGCCCCGTCCGGCGTCGCCCCGAGTGTCCTCGTTCGTGCAGTCTGTCGTCATCGACAACCCCGGAGTCCGTGCCCGAAGAGGCAGGAGGACCCGGGAAGTGTTCACCGGAATCGTCGAAGAGCTGGGCGAGATCGCCGCCGTCGAACACCTCGGCGACGCCGCCCGCTTCCGGCTTCGCGGCCCCGTCGTGACCCAGGGCGCGCGGCACGGCGACTCCATCGCCGTGAACGGCGTCTGTCTCACCGTCGTCGAGCACGAGGGCGACGAGTTCACCGCCGACGTCATGGCGGAGACCCTCAAGCGCTCCAGCCTCGGCGTCCTCACCGTCGGCTCCCGCGTCAACCTCGAACGCCCCACCGCGGTGGGCGCCCGCCTGGGCGGCCACATCGTGCAGGGACACGTCGACGGCACCGGCACGATCCTGGACCGCACGCCCTCCGAGCACTGGGAGATCGTGAAGATCTCGCTCCCGGCGGACCTCGCGCGCTACGTCGTCGAGAAGGGCTCCATCACCGTCGACGGCATCAGCCTCACCGTCGTCGAGGCCGGCGACGAGCACTTCACCGTCAGCCTCATCCCCACCACCCTCGCCCTGACCACCCTGGGCCTGAAGCAGCCCGGCGACCCGGTCAACCTCGAGGTGGACGTCGTCGCCAAGTACGTCGAGCGGCTGCTCGGCGACCGCGCCCGGGGAGCCGTCCGGTGAACTGGCTCAACTCCGAGGCCTTCACCGTCATCGGCCAGCACATCAAGTGGTCGGACATGATCGGCAACGTCATCGGCCTGACCGCCCTGGCGTTCGGCTGGCGGCGCTCCGTCTGGAGCTGGCCCACCCAGTTCCTCTCCGGCCTGATCCTCTTCGCCGCGTTCTCCACCGCCCACCTGTCCGGCAGCGCCGGCAAGCAGGTCGTCGTCATGGTCGTCGCCGGCTACGGCTGGTGGCAGTGGAACCGCGGCGGGAACCGGGCGGAGGACGGCCACATCGCCGTACGGTTCGCCACCCGGCGCGAGCGGGCCGCCCTGCTCGGCGCCGCCGCCGTCGGCACCATCGCCGTCTCCGGCCTGTTCCACGCCTACCCGTCGCTGTCCTGGGACCCCTGGCCCGACGCCTACATCTTCGTCGGTACGATCATCGCCATGTACGCCCAGGCGCGCGGCATGGTCGAGTTCTGGTTCGCCTGGCTCCTCGTCGACGCCGTCGGCGTCCCGCTCAACTTCGCCAACGGCTTCGCCTTCTCGGGCTTCGTCTACGTCATCTACGGCGCACTCGTCCTGTGGGGCATGCGCGACTGGTGGCTGCGCACCCGCAAGGACGCGCGGCCGGTCCTGGAAGGAGCCCCCGCATGACCGCCCGCCCGTCTCCCACCACCACCCCGACCGAGGCGCTTCGCGCCGCCCCTTCGATCCCACCCATTCTCTACAGCACCGACGACGCCGAGGACTTCTCCCTCGACCCGGTCGAGCAGGCGATCGCCGACATAGCGGCCGGCCGGCCGGTCGTGGTCGTCGACGACGAGAACCGTGAGAACGAGGGCGACCTCGTCGTCGCCGCCGAGAAGGCGACCCCCGAGATCGTCGCCTTCATGATGAGCGAGTGCCGCGGCCTGATCTGCGCCCCCATGGAGGGCGAGGAGTTGGACCGGCTNGCTGCCGCAGATGGTGGAGGAGAACACCGAGTCGATGAAGACCGCCTTCACGGTCTCCGTCGACGCCTCCGCCGCCCACGGCGTGACCACCGGCATCTCCGCCTCCGACCGCGCCACCACCCTCCAGCTGCTGGCGAGCGGTACCGCCGAGCCCACCGACCTCGTCCGCCCCGGCCACGTCTTCCCGCTGCGCGCCCGCCCCGGCGGGGTGCTCGTCCGCGACGGCCACACCGAGGCCGCCGTCGACCTCGCCCGGCTCGCGGGACTGCGCCCGGCCGGCGCGATCGTGGAGATCGCCGGCGAGGACGGCCGGATGCTCCGCCTGCCCGAGCTGATCGTCTTCGCCCGCAAGCACGGCCTGACGATCATCTCCATCGAGGACCTGATCGCCTACCGCCGCTCCAGCGAGCCCACCGTCCGCCGCGAGGCCGAGGTCCGCCTGCCGACCGCGCACGGCGTCTTCACGGCGTACGGCTACCGCTCCACCGTCGACGGCGTCGAGCACGTCGCCCTCGTCCACGGCGAGATCGGCGACGGCGAGGACGTCCTGGTCCGCGTCCACTCCGAGTGCCTGACCGGTGACGTCTTCGGCTCCCAGCGCTGCGACTGCGGCCCCCAGCTGGACACCTCCCTGGAGCGCATCCAGGCCGAGAACAGGGGAGTGGTGGTCTACCTGCGCGGCCACGAGGGACGCGGCATCGGCCTGATGTCCAAGCTCCGCGCCTACGAGCTCCAGGAGCGCGGCCGGGACACCCTCGACGCCAACCTCGAACTCGGCCTGCCCGCCGACGCCCGCGACTACGGCGCCGGCGCGCAGATCCTGAAGGACCTCGGCGTCAGGAGCGTCCGCCTGATGACCAACAACCCCGACAAGACCGAGGCCCTGCTCCACCACGGCCTGAAGGTCACCGGACGGGAGCCGATGCCCGTCCAGGCCGGCGAGCACAACCTCCGCTACCTGCGCACCAAGCGGGACCGGATGGGCCACGACCTGCCCTGGCTGGACACCACCACCGTGTCCACCTGCGGCAACCAGTAAGCACGAAGAACGCGAGGAGACACGTGAGCGGCAAGGGTGCACCGGAACTGTCCGTCCGCAACGTCGGAGACCTCAGGGTCGCCGTCGTCGCGGCGCAGTGGCACGAGAAGGTGATGGACGGACTGGTGGACGGCGCCCTGCGCGCCCTGCACGACCTGGGGATCGACGAGCCGACCCTGCTCCGCGTCCCCGGCAGCTTCGAGCTCCCGGTGGTGGCCAAGGTGCTGGCCGGCCGCGGCTACGACGCGATCGTCGCCCTCGGCGTCGTCATCCGCGGCGGCACCCCCCACTTCGACTATGTGTGCCAGGGCGTCACCCAGGGGCTGACCCGGGTGTCGGTCGAGACCGGCGTGCCCGTCGGCTTCGGCGTGCTCACCTGTGACACCGAGGAGCAGGCCCTGGACCGGGCGGGCCTGGCGGGCTCCAGCGAGGACAAGGGCCACGAGGCGGTCACCGCGGCGGTGGCGACCGCGGCGACGCTCCGTTCAGTATCCGAACCCTGGCGGTGAGCGCCGCCCGGAGCGCGTAGGGTTGGCACCATCATGTCCAGGAAGACGTTCGAGGAGCTCTTCACCGAGCTCCAGCACAAGGCCGCCCACGGAAACCCCGCCACCTCCCGCACCGCCGAACTCGTCGGCAAGGGGGTCCATGCCATCGGCAAGAAGGTCGTCGAAGAGGCGGCCGAGGTCTGGATGGCCGCCGAGTACGAGGGCAAGGAGGCGGCCGCCGAGGAGATCTCACAGCTGCTGTACCACGTCCAGGTGATGATGGTCGCCCGCGGCATCTCCCTGGACGACGTCTACGCCCACCTCTGAGCACGCCCCCCACCGGCCCGTACGCAACGAACACGTCAACGAACGAAGGAAGCCGACCTCATGCTGCGCATCGCCGTCCCCAACAAGGGTTCACTCTCCGGCCCTGCGGCGGAGATGCTGCATGAGGCCGGCTACCAGCAGCGACGCGAGTCCAAAGAGCTCCGGATCGTCGACCCGACCAACGAGGTCGAGTTCTTCTACCTCCGCCCCCGCGACATCGCGATCTACGTCTCCACCGGCCGCCTCGACATCGGCATCACCGGCCGTGACCTGCTCGTCGACTCGGGAGCGGGTGCCGAGGAGATCCTGCCGCTCGGCTTCGCCCGCTCCACCTTCCACTACGCGGCCAAGCCCGGCACCGTCGGCGGCATCGCCGACCTGAACGGCAAGACGGTCGCCACCTCCTACGAGGGCATCGTCGCCAAGCACCTCGCCGACGGCGGCATCGACGCCTCCGTCGTCCACCTGGACGGCGCCGTCGAGACCGCCATCGAACTCGGCGTCGCCGAGGTCATCGCGGACGTCGTCGAGACCGGGACCTCGCTGCGCAACGCCGGCCTGGAGGTCGTCGGCGAGCCGATCATGAAGTCGGAGGCGACCGTCGTCCGCCGCACCGGCGCGGACGCCGAGGAGCCCAAGGTGCAGCAGTTCCTGCGCCGCCTCCAGGGCGTCCTGGTGGCCCGGACGTACGTGATGATGGACTACGACTGCCGGGTCGAGCAGCTGGAGAAGGCCGTCGCGCTCACCCCGGGCCTGGAGTCCCCGACCGTCTCCCCGCTGCACAACGAGGGCTGGGTCGCCGTGCGCGCCATGGTCCCGGCCAACGAGGCCCAGCGGATCATGGACGACCTGTACGCGATCGGCGCCCGCGCCATCCTGACCACGGCCATCCACGCCTGCCGCCTCTGAGGCCTTCGAGGGACGAAAGAGGCACATGACGATGTCCGACCTGCCCGCACTTCCCGTCACCTTCCGGCCGGGCCGCACCCGGGCCGTCCTGCTCACCGCCGCCGCCGCCCTGTTCGTGGCGATAACCGTCGTCGCGCTGCTGCTGGAACAGCTCAGCCCCGGCGAGCGCGTCAGCTTCGTCTTCACCGGGGCCCTGCTGGCCGGGATCCCAATCCTGCTCGCCCGGCCGAAGGTGGTCGCCGACGACTCCGGCGTCACCGTCGTCAACATCGTCGGCCGGCGCCATCTGGCCTGGGCGGAGATCCTGCAGGTGAACCTGCGCCCCGGCGACCCGTGGGTGTTCCTGAACCTCAGCGACGGCACCAGCCTGGCCGCGCTCGGCATCCAGCCGGGTATCGCCAAGCAGCGCGCCATCGCCGACGCGCGCACCCTGCGCGCGCTCGTCGAGGCCCGGTCCATCCAGGACCCCGAGCGGTCCGAGGACGAACCTCAGGGCTGAGTCGGGGACTCCACCCTGACACATGGGGCCCTGTCTTGAATATTCTGTTGGGTGGAGACGTTGTTCCCCGCGTCTCCGCCCCTGAGCTCCGCCCGGTGCCAGGGGCTCCTGCTACCCGAGGAGTGACTCCCTCCGGCGATGGACGGATCGTCCTGCAGTACCTGCGCCGCCCCCTGTCGACATAGCGCCAACCGCCTGACCGCGGTGCGCGCGCACGCGGAGGCGGCGGCATCATGACCATCCCCCTGCTGCTCCTGGCAGCGGCATTCCTGCTGATCCTGGCCAACGGCTTCTTCGTCGCGGCCGAGTTCGGCCTGGTCACCGTCGAGCGCGCGGACGCCGAGAAGGCCGCCGCCGAGGGCGACCCACGGGCCCGTACGGTCGTCGAATCCCTCAAGGAGCTGTCCTTCCAGCTCTCCGGCACCCAGCTCGGCATCACCATCACCTCCCTGGTGGTCGGCATGCTCGCCGAACCGGCGCTGGCCCGGCTGCTGCGCGGCCCGTTCACGGCGGTCGGCATACCCGACGGGGCCGTCTCCGGGATCGCCGTGGTCGTCGGCATGCTGCTGGCCTCGGCGGTCCAGATGGTGATCGGCGAGCTCGTACCCAAGAACTGGGCGGTGTCCCGGCCGCTGCAGGTCGCGCGCTTCGTGGCCGGCCCGCAGCACGTCTTCTCGCGTCTGTTCCACCCGGTGATCGCCACGCTGAACGCGGTCGCCAACCGGCTGGTGCGCGCCCTGGGCGTCGAGCCCACCGAGGAACTGGCCTCCGCCCGCACCCCCGGCGAGCTGGTCTCGCTGGCCCGCCACTCGGCCCGGGCCGGCGCCCTCGAACCGGACACCGCGGACCTCTTCGTACGCACCCTGTCCCTGGGCGGGCTGACCGCACAGCACGTCATGACCCCGCGCGTGAAGGTCAGCGCCCTGCAGTCCTCGGCGACCGCCGAGGACGTGGTCAACCTCACCCGCGCCACCGGCCTGTCCCGCTTCCCCGTCTACCACGAGAAGATCGACGAAGTAGTCGGCATGGTCCACCTCAAGGACGCTCTCGCGGTGCCGGCGCACGAGCGGCTGCGCACCCCCGTGCGCCGTATCGCCCGCCCGGCGCTGCTGGTCCCCGAGACCCTGCCGGTGCGGCCCCTGCTCACCCGGCTGCGCAGCGAGCAGCCCATCGCCGTCGTGGTCGACGAGTACGGCGGCACGGCGGGCGTCGTCACCCTGGAGGACATCGTCGAGGAACTCGTCGGCGAGGTCCGCGACGAGCACGACGCCACGGACGCGCCCGAGCTCGCCCCCGCCCCGCCGGAGGAGGGCCGGCCCGCCTGGGACGTCGACGGCGGCTGCCGTGTCGACCTGCTGAAGCGCATCGGCCTGGACGTGCCCGAGGGCCCGTACGAGACCGTCGCGGGCCTGGTCGCCGACCTGCTCGGCCGCATCCCGGCCCCCGGCGACCGGACGGAGCTGCCCGGCTGGCGGCTGGCCGTGCGCCAGGTCGGGCACTATCGCGCGGAGCGGGTGCGGCTGGTCCGTACCGTGCCCGCGGCGGACGCGGTCGCGGCCGTGGTGGAGGCCGTCCGATGAGCGTGCTCCAACTGGTCTTCGCCGCGCTGCTGGTGCTCGCCAACGGCTTCTTCGTCGGTGCGGAGTTCGCCCTCGTCTCCGTCCGCCGCAGCCAGATCGAACCGCTCGCCACCGCGCGGGCCCGCCAGGTGCTGCACGGTCTGGAGCGGCTGCCGCAGATGATGGCCGCCGCCCAGTTCGGCATCACCGTCTGCTCGCTGACCCTGGGCGCCGTCGCCGAACCGACGGTGGCCCGCCTGCTGGAGCCGGTGTTCACCTGGCTGCGCCTGCCCGACGGCGTGGTCCACCCGCTCGGCTACGTCATCGCGCTCGCGGGCGTGGTCTTCTTCCACCTCGTCATCGGCGAGATGGTGCCGAAGAACCTCGCCATGGCCGCACCGGAGAAGGCCGCGCTGTGGCTC
>NZ_JUJA01000011.1:52145-52831 GCF_001906585.1 Streptomyces kebangsaanensis
CGCCTGTGCAGGCCGGTCACGGCCGCGCTCGGCGCCTGCGCCAAGGGCGTCCTGCGGCTGTTCCGCGTCGAGCCCAAGGACGAGGTCGAGGCGGCCTTCACCAGTGCGCAGCTCAACCGGCTGGTGGAGGACTCCCGCCAGGCGGGGCTGCTGGACCCCGAGGAACAGGAGCGTCTGGAGGACGCGCTGGAGCTGGGCTCCCGCCCGGTCACCGACGTCCTGCTGGGGCGCGAGGCCCTGGTGACGGTCAGCCCGTCGGTCACCCCCGGCGAGATCGTCGCGCTCACCGCCCGCACCGGCTACTCCCGCTTCCCGGTCGCCGCCGGCAGCGGCGCCTTCCTGGGCTACCTCCACGTCAAGGACGTCCTGGACCTGGAGGACTCCGACCGGGCCGTACCGCGGCGGACATGGCGCCCGATGACCACCCTGCGCGCCGAGCTGCCGCTCGACGACGCCCTGACGGTCATGCGCCGGGCGGCCACCCACCTGGCCCAGGTGGCGGACCCCTCCGGCAGGGTGCTGGGCCTGGTCGCCCTGGAGGACGTCCTGGAACTCCTGGTGGGCGAGGTACGGGACCCCGCGCACCGGGTGGCGCTGTAGTCCCTGGCCGCGCCCACCCGTGCCGCCCCGGCGGCGGGCGCTGCGGACAAGGGCCCCAGGACCGGTCACAACGCCGACGGGTCCTG
>NZ_JUJA01000011.1:52845-62048 GCF_001906585.1 Streptomyces kebangsaanensis
CCCCCGCCCCGACAGGACCTCCCCGTACGCCTGCATCAGATCCGGCAGCCGCAGCGTCGCCAGGTCGTCCCGGGACAGCGCCCCCGGATACGTGGACAGCCGCAGGTCACGGTACGCACAGCTCTTCTCGTACAGCGTCCGCAGGAACCGCCCGTTCCCGAGCTCGTCGATCCACCCCTGGTCGACCACGTGCCCGGCGATCGAGCGCAGCTCGTCCCGGGCCTCGTCGTCCCACAGGTCACCGTTCTCCGCGGCGAGCACCGAGCCGATCTCGGTGAGTTCCGGGGGCCGGTACGACGGGAAGTCCACCCGGGTCGTGAAGCGGGACGTCAGCCCGGGATTGGCGGCGAGCAGCCGGTCCATGCCCTCGGGATAGCCGGCGAGGATCACCACCAGGTGGTCCCGGTTGTCCTCGGCCCGCTTGAGCAGGACCTGCAACGCCTCGTCGCCGTACGCGTCGCCCTTCCCGTAACCGGAGTTGGACAGCGAGTACGCCTCGTCGACGAAGAGGACACCACCGATCGCGGAGTCGATGAGTTCGTTGGCCTTGACGGCGGTCTGCCCCAGGTACTCGCCGACCAGATCGGCCCGCTGGGCCTCCACCAGGTGGTCGCCGCCGAGCAGACCGAGGGCGTAGAAGACGCGGCCGAGGATGCGGGCAACGGTGGTCTTGCCGGTGCCGGAGGGACCGGAGAAGACGAAGTGCCGCTTGGGCGGCTGCACGGGCAACCCCTGCCCGGCCCGCAGCCGCGCCATGTTCAGCTGCGCGGACAGGGCCTTGACCTGGCGTTTCACCGGCTCCAGCCCCACCATGCGCTCGAGCTCGGCGAGTGCTTCCTCGAGCAACGCGGGATCGGTCGGCCCCGTGGGCAGCCCCTCCCCGCCCGCCGTGGTCCGCCGGCGCACCGCCGGATCGGTCACCGACGGCAGCGGACCGGTCACCGGCAGATCGGAACCGGACAGCTTCAGGTCCCGTCCCTCCGTACCGAAGAGCGGGTCCAGCACGTCCGGGCCGTCCACCGTGTCCTGCCCGACACCGGTCAGCGTGATCGCGGCGAGCCCGGCCACGTCGTCGTAGCCGTCGCCCTCGGCGATCGCCGCCAGCCGCGCCGAGGTGTCCATGAAGGCCGGGTCGACCCGGTGCACCGCCCGGTACAGCGGGAGCGCGGCGGCGCTGCGCCCGGTGCCCTCGTGCGCCCGCGCCAGCCAGTACCGCAGCTCCTTGCGCTGCGGCTGCTCGCTGCGGCAACGCATCAGCGCGGCCGCGAGCAGGGGCTCGGCCTGCCCGTACATCTCCATCCGGACCCGGGCCATGCCGCCGAACAGCCCGGCCTCGATGCCGAGCAGCGGGTCGTCGAGCAGCGGGTCGGTGTGCCGGACCAGCTGCTCCCAGTCCTTGACGAGATAGGCGCGGCAGGCGTGCAGGAAGCGGACCTGGGTGTCGGTGTCCACCGGCGGCAGCCCGGCCAGCGCCCGGTCCAGCTCGGGGACATGGCGGCCGTCCAGCCAGTGCGAGGCGTGCGCGAGCAGCAGATCGCGGGGCCTCTCAAGGACGGGCTGCACCCACCAGCCCAGCCAGTACCAGGAGTTGAGCGTGCGGCGGTGCCGGGCGCGCTGCTCGCCGAAACGGTCCCGGTGCCGGAACATCCGCAGCAGCGCGGTCGTCGTGTCCACCCGTAGCGCGTGCAGGCCGAGCCAGCCGTCGGCCATCCCGGGGTCCAGCCGCACCGCGGTGCGGAACTCCTCCTCCGCCTGCGGATAGGCGCCCATGGTGTAGGCGTCCACGCCTCGCAGCCACGCGAGGTCGGCCGGGGCGTCGGGGCCCTGCGTGCCGAAGTCCATCACGTCCCCCACAAATTGTGCCCCCCAAGGTTCGCCGCCCGGCATCCACCAGGCGGCCTCCCGTGGTCGAACCGCTGTGCCACGGAACGGAGTTGCAGTGCACTGAGCAGCCGTCCGAAGGTCGCGCCGAGGGCATCGTACCCGTGGGGCCGCCGCGCGCCGAAGGGTGCCGCACAGGCCGTTCGGCGAGGTGGGAGCGGACGGGGCGCGCCGCGTCCGGTGACCGAGGGTGATCGAATGGCATCGGACGGCGTCCGGAAAACGGGAAAAGGACAGAACGAAGCCCCCGATCACGGGGGAACAACCGGGGGCTTCGCGTCTGTCGGCGGTCCTCAACGACCGCATACTGAGAACGTAAGTCCTGTACGGCCCCCGGGTCAAGCGGAGTTGAAGCAGCCGGAGAAGTTCGCCCGCAGCGGTCTTCACAAGTTCAGCACATTGCCGACGACCCGTCACGGTGGGTGACGAACTGGTCCGGTCCAACGCTCCCGGCGGGCCCCGGAAGCACCTCGTATCCCTGGGCCGACTGCCGCACCAGAAGATCGGCGAAAGGCCGCGAGGGGTCCTCGGCGAAGTGCCGGCGCTCGGCCTCGACCCACCCGGACCAGAATTCCCGCTGCTCCTCCCCGTCCCGTGACCGCCCCCGCGCCCAGGCCTCCTCGCGCGGCAGGTCCATCCACAGCAGCCGCGCCAGATGCGGGCGCAGCGCCCGCCGCCCCGCCCCCACGCCCTCGACGAGGATCACCGGCGCCGGCGGCAGCTCGCGCGCCGGCCCGAAGCGCCGCGCCCGCCAGTCGTACGGGAAGTACCGCGCCGTCGCCCCGCGCTCGAGCGGCTCGACGACCTCGCTCAGCAGCCGCCCGTCCCACGAGAACAGCTCCTCATGGCTGGCGACATCGTCCAGGCGCAGCACGGGCGCATCCCCGAGCGCCACCGCCAACTCCGCGGCGAACGTGGATTTGCCGGACCCGGCATGTCCGTCGACGCCGACGAGCCGCACGGTCCCGCAGGACGGCGGCAAGCGGCGAAGGAGATCGGTGAGAGCGCGAATGACCATTCCCGGAACATGTGGAGGTGTACGTCCCGGAGGCATTCTAGTGACGTCCCCAGGAGCCACGGCGGAGTGGCTCCTCGCAGGCCACGCCAGTGGTGGAGACCAATATTGGTGGGTGCGGCGTGTGCCGAAGTGCTGGTAGGAGGCGGGCGCCGCGGTCATAGTGGGCGCACAGCCGTGCACGGACCCGCCCCGACTTCGGACACCTGGGGGTCACCCACCCATGAGCAGAGCCGAACAGCCGTCCCGCAGATCCGTCCTGGCCGCCACGGTCGCCGCGGCGATGGCGGGCGGCGTCGCCCCGGCGGCCGCCGCCTCCGTGACCGCACCGGCCGCCGGAGCCCCGGCCGCCAAGGGCCGCCCCCGCCCCACTCCGGCCCGCCGGGTCGACTACCGCGCCTGGACGACGTACCCCGACTGGCGCAGCGGTACGGCCCACGGCACCCACGCCGTCGCGGGCGCCCGTCCCGGTCTCCGGATGGCGCGGCCTGCGGGCACCACCGACTACACCGACCCGCACACCGGCACCACCGCCACCTGGGAGTACGCCACCTGGACGGGGCCGGTCCACCGGCTCGCCGTGCCGGCCACCGAGGCGGTCGCCTCCTGGAACGCGCACACCCCGGCCGGGACCTGGCTCCAGGTCGAGCTGCGGGGCAGGTACTCCGACGGCACGGACACCCCCTGGTACGTGATGGGCCGCTGGGCGGCCGGCGACCAGGACATCAGGCGGACCTCCGTCGACGGCCAGAGCGACGGCCGCGGCACCGTCTGGACGGACACCTGGTCCGTCGACGACCCGGCCTCCGGGCTGCGCCTCACCTCGTACCGGCTGCGGCTCACCCTCCACCGCAGGCCCGGCACCGGGCTCACCCCCACCGTGTGGCGGATCGGTGCCATGGGCTCCGACGTCCCCGACCGCTTCACCGTCCCCGCCTCCGCACCCGGCCCGGCCGGGGAACTGGTCGTCCCGCGCTACTCGCAGGAGATCCACGCCGGCCAGTACCCCGAGTACGACAACGGCGGCGAGGCCTGGTGCAGCCCCACCTCCTCCCAGATGATCATCGAGTACTGGGGCGGCCGGCTCACCCCCGGGCAGCTGTCCTGGGTCGACCCGTCCTACGCCGACCCCCAGGTCTGCCACGCCGCCCGGCACACGTACGACCACCAGTACGCCGGCTGCGGCAACTGGCCGTTCAACGCCGCCTACGCGGCCACCTTCAGGGACCTGCAGGGCGTGGTCACCCGGCTCGGCTCGCTCACCGACCTCGAGACGCTGATCGCGGCCGGCATCCCGGCCATAACGTCCCAGTCCTTCCTCAAGACCGAGCTGACCGGCGCCGGTTACGGCACCAACGGCCACCTGATGACCGTCATCGGTTTCACCGCCGACGGCGATGTGATCGCGAACGACCCCGCCTCGCCGAGCGACGAGGCGGTGCGGCGTGTGTACCGGCGCCGGGAGTTCGAGAACATCTGGCTCAGGACCAAGCGGTACAACGCCTCCGGCAAGGTCGTCTCCGGCAGTGGCGGCATCTGCTACCTGTACTTCCCGGCTCGCCCGACGGCCCACCAGCGCGGGGCCCTCGCCGCGGTGGGCGTCCGCTGACAGCGGCGCCGCGGGCGTGTGGAACCGTGAAGGCCCCGGGCGACCGGGGCCTTCACCACGACCGGCCCGGTCGCCGGCCGACCTGCCATACTGCGGAGTTCGACCGCCAGTTGGAGACCAGGGCCGAAATTGCATAACAGTCGACAGCGTGAGGCCGCCCTTCCCCGAGCTCTCAATCCCGTTCGAGCAGGGGGAACGCCCAGTCGTGCGCGCGGCACCGAACGCTCCGTGGCGCGTCGCGCCGAACTCATAGCCATCGGGCGGAGGTTGTTCGCCGACACCTCCTACGACGCCCTCTCGATGGACGACATCGCCCGGCAGGCCCACGTGGCCAAGGGGCTGATCTACTACTACTTCCGGTCCAAGCGCGGCTACTACCTGGCGATCATCGAGGACTCCGTCGCCGATCTGGTCACCTTCGCGGCGAGCGGCCTGGAACTCCCGGCCGTGGACCGGGTGCACCGCACCATCGACGGCTACCTCCGCTACGCGGAGCACAACCAGGCCGCCTACCGCACCATCGTCAGCGGCGGTGTCGGCTTCGACACCGAGGTCCACGCCATCCGGGACGGCGTGCGCGAGGCCATCGTCGCGACCATCGCGCAGGGCGCCTACGGCCGTACCGCGATCGCCCCACCGGCCCGTATGGGCCTGCTCGCCTGGGTGTGCAGCGTCGAGGGCGCCACCCTGGACTGGATCGGCCGGCCCGAGCTGTCCCGCGACACCATGTGCGAGCTGCTGGTGAAGACCCTCGGCGGCACCCTGCGCGCCATCGAGGAACTGGACCCGGCCCACCCGGCCCCCGCACCCGCCCGCCGCGACGACTGAGCGGAGCCGCGGCGCTGCCCGACGGTCCCGGTCGGCCCGCCGTTCGCCGTGCCCCCGCCCCGCTGCCGAGGAACGTGCGGGGCGGCAGGGGACCGGGCCGGTACGGGCGATGGTCCGGGCCGGTTCCGGACTCCGGAGATTTCTCGAAGTAAGCGCTCGTTAACCGGTGACGGGATCTCTCCGATCGGGCATACTCACAGCGCACAGCCGCTGGTCAGCAGCTTCCGTGACCCGGATGCCGGCCCCGGCTGAGCCCGAGAAAGACCCGGCGGAGCCGCCCCACCCAAGGCGCGCGTCCGCCGATGTGCCCGACAGGGAGGAGAGCGTCGCCATGCCCGACCGCGCCCCGCAGCCGGTGGACCGGCAACTGCCCACGGACGAGGCCCGGGACCTGATCTCGCTCGTCCGCGACATCGCGCAGCACGAGATCGCCCCCAAGGCGGCCGAGGAGGAGGACGCGGGACGTTTCCCGCGTGAGATCTTCACCCTGCTGTCCCGCTCGGGACTGCTCGGCCTGCCCTACGACTCCGAGTACGGTGGCGGCGACCAGCCCTACGAGGTGTACCTCCAGGTCCTCGAGGAGCTGGCCGCGGCGCGTCTCACCGTCGGCCTGGGCCTGAGCGTGCACACGCTGGCCTCCTACGGGCTCGCCGCCTACGGCACCAAGGAACAGCAGGTCGAGCACCTGCCCGCCATGCTCGGCGGCGGACTGCTCGGCGCGTACGCCCTCTCCGAGCCCGCCTCCGGCTCCGACGCGGCCTCGCTGCGCACCAAGGCGGTCCGGGACGGCGACGGCTGGGTGGTCACCGGGACCAAGTCGTGGATCACCCACGGCGGGATCGCCGACTTCTACACGGTCATGGCCCGCACCGGCGAGGAGGGCCCGCGCGGTATCACGGCCTTCCTGGTGCCCGGCGACGCCGAGGGCCTGAGCGCCGCGGCCCCGGAGAGGAAGATGGGTCTGAAGGGCTCCCCCACCGCGCAGATTCACCTGGACGGAGTACGGGTCCCCGACAGCCGGCGCCTGGGGGAGGAGGGACAGGGCTTCACCATCGCCCTGTCCGCGCTCGACTCCGGCCGGCTCGGCATCGCGGCCTGCGCCATCGGGCTCGCCCAGGCCGCCCTGGACGAGGCGGTCGGCTACGCCGCCGGGCGGCTGCAGTTCGGGCGGCCGATATCGGACTTCCAGGGGCTGCGCTTCATGATCGCCGACATGGCGACGCAGATCGAGGCGGGCCGCGCGCTGTACCTGGCGGCGGCGCGGCTGCGGGACGCCGGCCGGCCGTTCGCGCGGCAGGCGGCCATGGCCAAGCTGTTCTGCACGGACACGGCGATGAAGGTGACCACCGACGCCGTCCAGGTGCTCGGCGGGTACGGCTACACCGCGGACTTCCCGGCCGAGCGCTACATGCGCGAGGCCAAGGTCCTGCAGATCGTCGAGGGAACCAACCAGATCCAGCGGATGGTCATCGCCCGTCACGTCTCGGGTCCCGAGACCCGCTGAACAGCCCGAGGCCGGCCGGGGGCGCCACCAGCCTCACCCACTCCGGGTCGTGACGCCCCGGCAGGGTACGGCCCCGGTCGGCCCAGGCGCGTACCAAGTCGCGGTAGATCGGCGGGTCCTGGGCCTGCGGAGGCGCGGGCGGGACCGATTCCGCGGGCGGCGGCACGAA
Organism: Streptomyces kebangsaanensis; assembly: GCF_001906585.1. GTDB lineage: Bacteria > Actinomycetota > Actinomycetes > Streptomycetales > Streptomycetaceae > Streptomyces > Streptomyces kebangsaanensis. Next base: position 59,852 of record NZ_JUJA01000011.1, read on the forward strand.
CACACGACGCCGACGCGCGACTGCCGTCTGGGTGGTGGTCATACCTGGCCAACGCGACGTCCGGCGGCCAGGTCACCACTGCCCGGAATCGAGCGTGAGTTCATGGGCGTCCGGGGCCGGAGTGGGGCGCGGGAGCGAGCCCCACGGGAACCGGGTGGTGCCGCTCAGGCGGCATGACGGCGCATCGCCGGCACGCGCATCGGGCGCGATCCCGGGCCGCCGACGTGCGAGAAGGGCTGCATGCGCCAGTCGAGCCCCTGAGGGAGCGTCAGCAGCAGGGCGGTGCCCTGCTCCTGGAGTGCGAAGGACTCGTCCGCGGGGCGGGCTTCGGACGCCCGGCGGCCCGTGCCGGCGCAGACCGTGAGCCCGAACGGGTTCCACGGCGAGGCGCACAGCGCGTGCTCCGGCAGGACCTCCTCGTCCGCGAGCAGCGCGATGGGCTGCGCGCACTCCGGGCAGATCACCCGGTACATCTCGAAGGTGTCGTAGGCATCGGGTTCCTCGCCGTCCAGGGCATCGTCGGCGTCGGACTCCGTCCACTCCGGCTGGAGCTCGACGACCGACTGCCGCTGCTTGGGCACAGAACGACCAGGGCGCTTGAGACTCTGCATGGGATTCTCCCCCTAAGGCTGGGCCGTGAAGGCGCTGCGGCCTCGACCACAGCAAGCACTTCCCGTCCGGTCTCGGGGGTAATCACGAGAACATCACGGAGAGCCTCCAAGGGGTGTGGCGTTCGTCACATGCCGCCCGCAGGTGCCCGGCGTGGCGGCTTTCGCGGCGTCACGAACGGCGCACGAACCGGGCCGCCGAGCTGTCCGGGGAGATCGGGTGCCCTGTAGGTTCTTGCGCCATGGAGGAGCTGGACCGACAGATCGTGCAGCTGCTCGTCAAGGACGGGCGGATGAGCTACACCGACCTGGGCAAGGCCACGGGTCTGTCCACGTCGGCCGTGCACCAGCGGGTGCGGCGGCTGGAGCAGCGCGGCGTCATCCGTGGGTACGCCGCGGTCGTCGACGCCGAGGCCGTGGGGCTGCCCATGACCGCCTTCATCTCGGTCAAACCCTTCGATCCCAGCGCCCCCGACGACATCGCCGACCGCCTGGCCGGCGTTCCGGAGATCGAGGCCTGCCACAGCGTCGCCGGCGACGAGAACTACATCCTCAAGGTCCGCGTGGCCACCCCCCACGAACTGGAGGAACTCCTGGCACGCGTACGCACTCTGGCAGGCGTCTCCACCCGCACGACGGTGGTCCTGTCGACCCCGTACGAGTCCCGGCCCCCCCGTATCTGACCACCACCCGGCGGCCGCCGTCGCCCTGCGTGCGGCGGTGCCCCGGTGCGGCGGTGCCCCGGTAGGGCGGGAGACTGGTGTTCATGAGTGAGCGCAGTGTTGACGTCCGGACCGTTCTTCTTCGCCGGGGCGAGGTCCACAGCCCCGCCGACCCGTTCGCGACCGCGATGGTCGTCGAGGCGGGGCAAGTGGCATGGGTCGGCTCGGAGGGCGCGGCGGACGCGTTCGCGGACGGCGTCGACGAGGTGGTCGACCTGGACGGCGCACTCGTCACCCCGGCGTTCACCGATGCCCATGTGCACACCACCGCGACCGGCCTCGCGCTCACCGGCCTGGACCTGTCCGACGCCCCCTCCCTGGAGGCGGCGCTCGCCCGGGTGAGGGACTTCGCCGCCGCCCGCCCCGACGACCGCGTGCTGCTCGGCCACGGCTGGGACGCGGCCCGCTGGCCCGGCGGCCGTCCCCCCACGCGCGCGGAACTCGACGAGGCCACCGGCGGCCGGCCCCTCTACCTCAGCCGGATCGACGTCCACTCCGCCGTCGTCACCACGGCCCTGCTCGACCTGGTGCCCGAAGACCCGGGCCCCGTGGACGGCCCGCTGACCGCCGACGCCCACCACGCCGTACGCGCCGCCGCGTTCGGTGCGATCACCCCCGCCCAGCGCACCGAGGCGCAGCGGGCCGCGCTCGCCCGCGCCGCATCCCTGGGCATCGGGTCCGTGCACGAGTGCGGCGGCCCGCGCATCTCCTCCGAGGACGACTTCGCGGGCCTGCTGGCACTCGCCGCCGAGGAGCCGGGCCCCCGGGTCGTCGGCTACTGGGCGGAGGAGAACGTCGGCAAGGCACGGGAACTCGGAGCGCTCGGCGCCGCCGGCGACCTCTTCGTCGACGGCTCCATCGGCTCGC
>NZ_JUJA01000011.1:62082-67540 GCF_001906585.1 Streptomyces kebangsaanensis
CGCCACACCGGAACCGCCTACCTCGACGCGGCCGCCGTCGCCGCCCACGTCACCGCCTGCACCGAGGCGGGCCTCCAGGCGGGCTTCCACGCCATCGGTGACGCCGCCGTCACCGCCGTCGTCGACGGCACGCGCGCCGCCGCCGACAAGGTCGGCCTCGCCCGGGTACGCGCCGCCCGGCACCGCGTCGAGCACGCCGAGATGCTCACGCCCGAGACCGTCGCCGCCTTCGCCGAACTCGGCCTGACCGCCTCCGTGCAGCCCGCCTTCGACGCCCTGTGGGGCGGCGAGGGCGGCATGTACGCCCAGCGCCTGGGCGCCGGGCGGGCCCGGACGCTGAACCCCTTCGCGGCCCTGCTCCGCGCCGGCGTCCCGCTCGCCTTCGGCTCCGACAGCCCCGTCACACCGCTGGACCCGTGGGGCACGGTCCGCGCGGCGGCCTTCCACCGCACCCCCGAGCACCGCGTCTCGGTACGCGCCGCGTTCACCGCGCACACGCGGGGCGGCTGGCGGGCGGTCGGGCGGGACGACGCGGGAGTTCTGGTGCCGGGCGCCCCCGCGGACTACGCGGTGTGGCGCACCGGCGAACTCGTCGTCCAGGCCCCCGACGACCGGGTCGCGCGCTGGTCGACCGACCCGCGCTCCGGCACTCCCGGGCTGCCCGACCTCACTCCCGGCCGCGACCTGCCCGTCTGCCTGCGGACCGTGGTGGGCGGGCGGACCGTGTTCGTACGGCCGGGCGAGTGATCTCCCGGGGCGGCGCGGCGGCGACCACCGGCCGCCGTTCCGTCGCGCGACCTGAGCATCCTGCGCACCGGCCGGGCGGGGAAGCACGCTCGTCCGGGGCGACCGGCTGGTTGACAGGCGACGGCAGGGGGCCGGTAGGTTCTGCCGGGTCCATCACCGGACGCCCGGCCGGGGAACCTCCGTACCCGCGTCACGGCGCCGCTGGGTCAGGGACGGTGTGCCGCACCAGCGCACCGTCACCGGGAGCCAGGCCCAGCGCCCGCGGCGACGGCGGAATGTTCCGGACGGCCGGCAAGGTGTGATCCGGGTGTGACCCGGAGGGGGCCCGGCGCTCAGTAGACAACGGCTTTCGGTCGATCCGCAGCCAGCGGGTCCCAGGTCGGCCCGAAGGGCACCGGGCCCCCATCCGCCGGACGGAATCCGTCATACGCTCAAAACGGTCATCCCTACCCCGCTCCTGTCCGGCCGACACCCCCGTGCGAACGCCATGTCATGCCCTCGCAGGCCGGGGCCACTAAGGTGGTTCCCTGCGTACGGACATGAAGGGGCAACAGTGAACCACGGCGACGGCACCCTCGCGGCTGGGGCCCAGAACAGGCGGCTCGGCCCGCTCGGCACGGCCTTGGTGATCATCCCGACCTACAACGAGGCGGAGAACATCAAGACGATCGTGGGCCGGGTGCGCAAGGCCGTCCCCGAGGCACACGTCCTCGTGGCCGACGACAACAGCCCCGACGGCACCGGCAAGCTCGCCGACGAACTGGCGGCCGAGGACGGGCACGTGCACGTGCTGCACCGCAAGGGCAAGGAGGGCCTCGGCGCCGCCTACCTCGCGGGCTTCCGCTGGGGGCTGGAGCACGACTACGGCGTCCTGGTCGAGATGGACGCCGACGGCTCCCACCAGCCCGAGGAACTGCCCCGGCTGCTGACCGCGCTCAAGGGCGCCGACCTGGTGCTGGGCTCCCGCTGGGTGCCGGGCGGGCGCGTGGTGAACTGGCCCAGGAGCCGCGAGTTCATCTCCCGAGGCGGCAGCATGTACTCCCGCCTCGCCCTCGACCTGCCCCTGCGGGACATCACCGGCGGCTACCGCGCCTTCCGCCGGGAGACGCTCGAGGGCCTGGGCCTGGACGAGGTCGCCTCGCAGGGCTACTGCTTCCAGGTCGACCTGGCCCGCCGCGCCGTCAAGGCCGGCTACCACGTGGTCGAGGTCCCCATCACCTTCGTCGAGCGGGAACTCGGCGACTCCAAGATGAGCCGTGACATCCTCGTGGAGGCGCTGTGGCGGGTCACCGCGTGGGGCGTGGGAGAGCGGGTGACCAAGATCACTGGCCGGGGTGACAAGCCCCAGGGATAGTGCTTATCCGGCACTGAGCCGGCGCCAGGCACACTGGAAGCATGACGACAGGCGCTCCGACCCCTCCGCACCCCGCCCGGCCCCGGCGCTCCCGGCCGCGCAGGTACCTGCCGCTGGGCATCGCGGCGTGGCTGGTACTGGAGATCTGGCTGCTGACCCTGGTCGCGGGCGCGGCGGGCGGGTTCACGGTCTTCCTGCTGCTGGCCGCCGGCCTCGTCCTCGGCGCGGCGGTGATCAAGCGGGCCGGCCGCCGTGCCTTCCAGAACCTCAACGAGGCACTGCAGCGGGGCGGCGCCCCCTCCGCGCGCCGCGGCGGCAACGGCCTGATGATGCTGGGCGGCCTGCTGCTGATGATCCCCGGCATGATCTCGGACGCGATGGGCCTGCTCCTGCTCCTCCCGCCGGTCCAGCGGATCGTGAGCCGCTACGCCGAGCGCACGGTCGACCGCAAACTCCGCGCCTCCGCCCCCGGCACCCTGGGCGACGCCTTCCAGCAGGCCCGCATGCACCGCCCCGACGGCAAGGTGGTCCAGGGCGAGGTCATCAGGGAGGAGCCGGCAGACGCCTCGCGGGAGCAGCGCCCGCCTTTGACGCGCTGAGAACGATCAGCCTGTCCGGGGGCGCAGCCCCCGGAAACAACGCCCTTCCCGCACCCGGGAACGAAAGCGCGGGCGCCGCACGTGAACTTCACGTACGGCGCCCGCGATCGCCGGCGTGCGCTGTGAACCGGTCCGGAGCCCGCGGGGACTACGCGCTCTTGCGGCTGTCCCGGGGGTGAACGGCGATGTTCATCGCACCGCTGCGCAGAACGGCCAGACGCTCCTCGAGGACCTCCTCGAGCTCCTCACGGGTACGCCGCTCCATCAACATGTCCCAGTGCGTGCGCGCCGGCTTGGCCTTCTTCTCCTCCGGGCCGTCGCCGTCCACCAGGAGTGCCTGGGCTCCGCAGACCTTGCACTCCCACTCCGGCGGGATCTCCGCCTCGACCGAGAAGGGCATCTCGAAACGGTGCCCCTTCTCGCATGCGTACTCCACGGCCTGGCGCGGAGCCAGGTCGATACCGCGGTCCGTCTCGTAGCTGGTCACCACGAGGCGCGTGCCGCGAAGAGCTCGCTCACTCATGAATCGTGCCTCCCGGGCTTGTCGCCCACAGGACAGGTGTCGCTGTCGTCGTCATCCGGTCAACGTCCGGTCGGCGGTAAAGATTCCCGTTCCGAGGTCCCGTTCCGGGTCATGCGTCGCCGTCGTAGCCGCAGCCTTGTCAACCAGTGCAGTACCCACCGGCGCCCGGTTTGTCACATCCGTTAGGAGATGTCACCCAGCGTTTCGGCTTCTTTGACACGCAGTAACGGTACGCCTGGCAGGCCAAACGCGTACACTACCGCCCTTTCGCCGCGAGTGCTAAATCCGGCCAGGGACCGGATTGCCCGCGTCGGCGATCGCACGCCGTACCGGAACCCGGGCCAGCAGCACGAACCCGAGCACGAAGAACGCCACCAGCGAAAGGATCGCGTCCCGGTAGCTGCCGGTCAGCTGGTAGGTGATCCCGAACAGCAGCGGCCCCAGCCAGCTCATGCCGCGGTCGCTCATCTCGTACGCCGAGAAGTACTCGGCCTCCTTGCCGGGCGGGACCAGGTGCGAGAACAGCGACCGGGACAGCGCCTGGCTGCCCCCGAGGACCAGTCCGATCCCGGCGGCGAGCACGAAGAACCACACCGGCGCCCCGGCCGGCAGGAAGTATCCGGCCGCCAGGGTCGCCGTCCACGCGACCAGCGACCCGAGGATCGTGCGCTTCGCCCCGTAGATCCGGGCCAGCCGTCCCATGCCGAGCGCCCCCGCGACCGCCAGCACCTGCACCATCAGCACCGCCATGATGAGCGTCGACTGGCTCAGGCCCAGCTCCCGGGAGCCGTACACCGAGGCCTGGGAGATCACCGTCTGGATGCCGTCGTTGTAGACGAGGTAGGCGAGCAGGAAGGTCAATGTGAGCGGTTTGCCCCGCATGTCCCGCACGGTGGAAGCCAGTTGACGCCAACCGCGCACGGGCGGCGCCGTGGAGGTTCCCGTCGTACGGCGGTCGCGCAGCCGCTTCAGCGGTACGAGCGTGAACAGGCCCCACCACAGACCGGCCGAGGCCAGGCAGATGCGGACGGCCATCGCCTCCGAGACCCCGAAGGAGTCGTGGGCGGTGAACAGCGCCAGGTTCGCCACCAGCACCAGGGAGCCGGCCGCGTAGCCGAAGGCCCAGCCGCGCGAGGACACCGCGTCGCGCTCCTCGGGCGGGGCGATCTGCGGGAGGTAGGAGTTGTAGAGGACCATCGAGACGGCCACCGACGCGTTGGCGACGACCAGCAGGAGACCGCCCAGCAGATAGCGGTGGCCGTCCAGGAAGAACAGGCCCGTGGTGGCGCCGGCGCCCACATAGGCCGCGGCCGCCAGCAGCGGTTTCCTGCGGCCGGTGCGGTCGGCCGCCGCGCCCGCGACCGGCATCAGCACGATCGCCACGATGACGGACGCCGAGACGCAGTACGCGAAGAACGACCCGGCCCGCACCGGGATCCCCAGCGGGTGCACGAACCCGTCCGCGTCCGCCGCCGACTCGGCGACCGCGGTGAGATAGGGGCCGAGGAACACGGTGAGCACGCTGGTCGAGTAGACGGAGCACGCCCAGTCGTAGAAGTACCAGCCGTGCTGTTCGCGCCGCCGCTGGGCCGTCTCGTCGGCGGCCTGGCCCGCCCGCACGGTGTCGCTGCCCACCCGTGCCCTCGCTTCCCCGTGGTGTCGCTGTTGCCGGTCCGCGAAGGCGGCCGGGGACGGCCGGGCCTCAGGCCCAGACGCCCCGGTCCTCCATGACCTTGCGCAACGTGTCGATGTGATCGGTCATGATGCCATCGACCCCGAGGTCCAGGAGCCGGTGCATCCGCTCGGCCTCGTTGACGGTCCACACGTGCACGTGCAGTCCGCGCGCGTGCGCGGCGCGGACGAACAGCGGATCGACCACCGGGACGCCCGACTGGGAGACCGGCACCTGCGCGGCCACCGCGGACCGGCGCAGCGCGGCCGGCAGACCCCAGGACCGCAGCCGCAGTCCCAGTACCCCGCGCGTGCCGTACGACGTCGCGAGGCGCGGCCCGGCCAGCCGCTGGGCCCTGACCACGCGCGCCTCGGAGAACGAGCCGACGCAGACACGCCCCCACGCGTCCGCCCGTTCGATCAGGTCCAGCAGGGGCCGCAGGGCGGGCTCCGCCTTGACGTCGACGTTCCAGCGGACCTCGGGGAAGGTCTCCAGCAGTTCCTCGAAGAGCGGCACCGGCTCCCGGCCCGCCACGCGCGCGTGCCGCACGTCCTGCCACGGCA
>NZ_JUJA01000011.1:67546-69932 GCF_001906585.1 Streptomyces kebangsaanensis
GGCAGGTCCGCGATCCGGCCCGCGCCGTCGGTCACCCGGTCCAGCGTGGCGTCGTGGAAGGCGACGAGCCGGCCGTCCGCGGTGGCGTGGACGTCGGTCTCGATGTAGCGGTAACCGAGGCCGACCGCGCGCCGGAACTGCGCCACGGTGTTCTCCAGGCCGTCGGCCGCCCCGCCGCGGTGCGCGAAGGGAATGGGCCCCGGGTGGTCGAGGTACGGGTGGCGTACGAGCGTGCTCACGGACGCAGTATCGCCCCATCGGATGTCGCTGTGGCAACGGCCGCACTGCCGCCGGTTGCCGCCGGGACGGCGAACACGCGCAGGAACAGCTGGGCCAGCGGACCGATGGTCAGCGCGTACAGGACCGTGCCGACGCCGATCGTCCCGCCGAGGGCGAAGCCGGTGGCGACGACCGCCACCTCCACGGCGGTGCGCGTCAGACGGATCGAGCGGCCGGTGCGCCGGTGCAGCCCGGTCATCAGCCCGTCCCGCGGACCGGACCCGAAGCGGGCGGCGATGTAGAGGCCGGTGGCCACTCCGTTGAGCACGACACCCGCCACGAGCAGGAGTACGCGTACGGCCGGGGAGTGGACGCCGGGCAGCAGGGCGAGGGCCCCGTCCAGGGCGAGGCCCACCACGAGGACGTTGGAGACCGTGCCGAGCCCGGGGCGCTGGCGCAGTGGGGCCCACAGCAGCAGCACCACCGCCCCGACGATGACCGACACCGTGCCGATCGTCAGACCCGTGAGCCCGGCCAGGCCCTGGTGCAGCACGTTCCAGGGCTCCAGGCCCAGGCCCGCCCGGACGAGAAGCGCGGAGCTCGCGCCGTACAGCGCGAGTCCCGCGTAGAGCTGGATCAGTCGTCGCCCGAGACGGGCCCGTGTCGACAAAACGTCCCCCTGGTGGTGGAAGTGGCCTGGTGCATGACACTCTGTGGCTTGGGGAGAAAACCCATCCATGGCCAATTCGTGGAAGGTGGACTGGTCGTCATGGCGCAGTGGACCTCGGCGGTGGGCGCCGCGCAGCTCGCCCGACTGCTCAAGTCCCAACAACACCGCCCGGCGGGCTCCGGCACCCGCCGCCCGCCCGCCTACCGGGCGCTCGCCGACGGCATCCGGCTGCTGGTGCTCGAAGGCCGCGTCCCGGTGGCCGCCCGGCTGCCCGCCGAGCGCGAACTCGCCCTGGCCCTCACCGTCAGCCGCACCACGGTCGCCGCCGCCTACGAGGCCCTGCGCACGGAGGGGTTCCTGGAGTCCCGGCGCGGCGCGGGCAGCTGGACCGCGGTACCGGCCGGCAACCCGCTGCCCGCGCGCGGACTCGAACCCCTGCCGCCGGAGGCACTGGGCTCGGTGATCGACCTGGGCACCGCGGCCCTGCCGGCCCCGGAGCCTTGGCTGACCCGTGCCGTGCAGGGCGCGCTGGAGGAACTGCCGCCCTACGCCCACACGCACGGCGACTACCCGGCCGGGCTGCCCGCGCTGCGGTCGATGATCGCCGAGCGGTACACCGCGCGCGGGATCCCCACCATGCCGGAGCAGATCATGGTGACGACGGGTGCCATGGGCGCCATCGACGCCATCTGTCACCTCTTCGGGGGCCGCGGCGAGCGCATCGCCGTCGAATCGCCCTCCTACGCCAACATCCTGCAGCTGATGCGGGAGGCGGGCGCCCGGCTGGTGCCCGTTGCCATGGCCGAGGGGCTGACCGGGTGGGACCTGGACCGCTGGCGCCAGGTGCTGCGCGAGGCCGCGCCCCGGATCGCCTACGTCGTCGCCGACTTCCACAACCCGACCGGCGCGCTCGCCGACGAGGACCAGCGGCGCCGGCTGGTGGAGGCGGCCCGCTCGGCGGGGACGGTGCTCGTCGTCGACGAGACGATGAGCGAGCTGTATCTGGATGCGGGCCTGGACATGCCGCGGCGGGTGTGCAGCTTCGATCCCGCCGGGTCCACGGTGATCACGGTCGGTTCGGCCAGCAAGGCCTTCTGGGCCGGGATGCGCATCGGCTGGGTGCGGGCCGCCCCCGACGTGATCCGCAGCCTGGTCGCCGCCCGGGCCTACGCCGATCTGGGCACGCCCGTACTGGAACAGCTGGCAGTGAACTGGCTGTTCACCACCGGCGGCTGGGAGGAGGCCGTGAAAATCCGCCGCGTCCAGGCCCGGGACAACCGGGACGCCCTGGTCGCGGCGGTCCGGCGGGAGCTGCCCACCTGGGAGTTCGAGGTCCCCGGCGGCGGCCTCACCCTGTGGGTGCGCACCGGCGGCCTCTCCGGATCCCGCCTCGCCGAGGTCGGCGAACGCGTCGGCGTCCGCGTCCCCTCCGGCCCCCGCTTCGGCGTCGACGGTGCCTTCGAGGGCTACGTCCGCCTGCCGTTCACCGTCGCCGGA
>NZ_JUJA01000011.1:69978-75683 GCF_001906585.1 Streptomyces kebangsaanensis
GGTGGAGACAGGAGCCCCGGCAGGCAACGAGACTCCGAGAACGTTCGTGGCATAGCCGTCCGCACCACCCCGGCCGCGGGTGACCGTACCGCTGGGGCTCCCCCTGCTCGACGAGTTCGGGGGAGGCGCCCCCGGTCAGGAAGGCTCGGCAACAGCGGCCTCGGTACCCACAGGCGCATCCTCCGGCACGGTCTCCCCGTCCGCCGGCATGGTCTTCGGCGGCAGAAGATCAAGCACGGCCTGCCGCCACGCGTCACTCACCGTGTCGTCATAAGGGTCAGGCGTCGCGGGCACCTGCAACCGGTGCACCGCCTTCGTCCCCAACCGTGCGTAACCCCGCCCGGCCGGCACGACGGCCGGCGGTGTCGTGTGCGGCGGGGCCCCCAGCACCGCCTTGACCTGCTCCACCGTCGCCGCCCCGAGCACAACACGCGCGCGTGTGTGCTGCCGTACCGCGTCGCTCAGCGCCTCCGCGCTGTCGAACTGTTCCGCCACGACGACCGTCACACCCACCGCGCGCCCGTGCCGCAGCGGCACCTGCAGCAGTGCCTGCGGGTCCTTGCGCCCGTCCGCGGCGGCCAGATGCGTGAACGCGGCCGGCCGGTCGAGCAACAGCCACAGCGGCCGCTTGGTGTCCTCCGGCGGCGGGTGCCCCGCCTGCCGCGCGCGGCCCACGGCGATCAGCCGGCGCTCGGTCTCGGTGGCCGCCCACTCCAGGCTCGCCAGCACCCCGGCCAGCCCGCACTCGACCGCGAGCACCCCGTCCCGGCCGGTCAGACAGGCGTACTCGCCGGTGCCGCCGCCGTCGACGATCACCACGTCGCCGTACTGGAGGGCCTGGAGCGCGACGGACCGCAGCAGGGTCGACGTGCCGCTGCCGGGCTGCCCCAGGGCCAGCAGGTGCGGCTCGGTGGAGCGCAGGCCCGTGCGCCAGACGACCGGCGGCACGTCGTGCTTCTCCTCACCGTAGGTGAGGGGGAGGGTGCGCTGGACCTCGCTGGGGTCGGTGAAACCGAGCACGGTCTCGCCCGGGGCGGTGACGAAGCGCTGGGCGGCGATGCCGGTGGGCAGCGGGGCGAGTGCGCTGACCGTCAGCTGGTTGCTCTCCTCGTCCCAGGCGAAGAGGTACTCGCGGCCGCGCCCGGCCTTGGCGGCCAGCAGGTGCTCGATCCGCGCGCGGGACTCGGGCTCGCCGTCGGTGAAGTACGCGGGGTAGCGGATCACCAGGTGACGGATGCGGCCGGAGTCGTCGAACTCGTAGGCGGGGAAGGCCTTCTCCCACGCGCCGCCGTGGGAGTAGAGCGGCGCTGGTGCCTCGGCTGCCGAGAAGTACGGGACCAGGGCCTCGTACAGCGATGCCAGGCGCTGGACGCGGGACTCGTCGGGGCCCTCGGGCTGCCGCGGGGTGCGGTCACGGCCCTGCCAGGCCGCCGCCGCCATCAGCACGATGGCGGCGAGCAGCGGACCGTACGGCACCATCGCCACCACCAGGAGCACGGAGGCCACCAGGAACAGCAGAGGCCCGCGCCGGTCCTTCGGGGTCTCCGACCACCTGCGCCGTCCGGCCCCGGCCAGCCGGCGCAGACCACGGGCGACGGTGATCAACGGGTGGAGGACGTCGGTGGCACTGTCCGCCGCCGTCCGGGCCAGCTCCCGGCTCCGGGCGAGCTGCGCGCTGCCTGTGCTCAGAATGCGGGGGAGGGGGCGCCGGGCCACTGCTGCCTCCTGGAAGTGCGAACGGGCGGGGGAGCGGCGTCAGAACCTCATACCGCCGAGCAGGCTCGCCAGACTCTCGCCGCCGGCTTGGATGCTCGGGGCGATGGCCGTGCTCGACAGGTAGAAGCCGAACAGGACCGACACGCACGCGTGGGAGGGCTTCAGACCGTCCTTGCGGAAGAACACGAAGACGATGACGCCGAACAGGACGACGCCTGAGATGGAGAGGATCATGTGTGGTCACTCCTGGTGTCGAGGGGGAAGTCACCCTGAGTCCTTCCAACATCACAGCATGTATCCATATGATAAAAGGTGCAACTGGGTGAATTTCACTCGATTTCGCCCAGGCGGCGGAGGTGGGTGAGCCGGTCGGGCAGCACTGTCGCGCGCGATGACCTCCGTCATGATCCTTGCCTCGGACGCCTCCGCTCATGTGCCGCACGAGCCAGTACGCTGGCGATTCACCCGTACGGCCCCGGCCAGTGCACGCCGCCGTACGCTTGCTACCCGCAGTAACCGACGTTCGCAGTGAGAGGCGGTCCGGCCGATGAGTGAAGCCCCCGACCCCGAGGTCGTGGAGCTGGCGACCAGGATCTTCGATCTGGCCCGGCAGGGGCGGACCGAGACACTCGTGGCGTACGTCGACGCCGGCGTCCCGGCCAACCTCACCAACGACCGCGGCGACTGCCTGGTGATGCTCGCCGCCTACCACGGCCACGCCGCCACGGTCCGCGCGCTGCTGGCCCGCGGCGCCGACGCCGACCGCGTCAACGACCGGGGCCAGACCCCCCTCGCCGGAGCGGTCTTCAAGGGCGAGCAGGAAGTGATCAGGGCCCTGCTGGAGGGTGGCGCGGACCCGTCCGCCGGCACGCCGTCGGCCGTCGACACGGCCCGGATGTTCGGCAAGGCCGAGCTGCTGGAGCTGTTCGGCGAGCAGTGACCCCCGGGCCGAAAGCGGCCGCTTCGGCCCTTCTGGCCGGGTTCAGGGCGAAAAACGGGGAAGGCGGTACGGGGCCGCCGGAAATTTCGGTCGCGGTGGCGCGGACGCCGGGTCATCATGACGTCGTGATTCACGGACGCGATGGCTGGGCAGGAGTTGCCGCACCACGCGGGCCGTGATGCGGCCCGCGTGGGCCACCGACGAGAGGCAGAGGAAGATGGTCTACAGCAAGCAACGGACGGCGGGCGCCCCGACGTGTTGTCGCGCGGCCAGGTAATGCGTGGTCCCCGGTTGCGTCGACGCTTGATGTGAGGCTGTTTCCCATGTTCGATCCGGTCATAGCGCCCAGCGGTACGCTGCTCGGCCTGCTCCAGCGGGGCCGCGGCGACGGCACGCTGCACGCGCTCACCGCCCCGCGCGCCGAAGCGCTCGCGGCACTGAACCACTGTGTGCTGCACGACCCCCGCCACGACTGGCAGGTGGAGAACCGATCCCTGTACTACGCCCGGCTCTTCCTCGACCTGAACGGCGAACTGGACGAGATCGAGGCCCACCTCTTCGACCCCGAGGACGCCCTCGACAGCGACGAGTCACGCACCGGACTCGCCCTCGCCGTCCTCGGGCACCTCGCCTCCTACGGCAGACGGGGCGCCCTCGCCCTGCTGCGCAGGTACGCGGCCACGGGCGCCAACTGGGCCTGGGCCCTGGACGAACTGGCGCTCAGGGACGACGACGCCGGGCTGCGCGCCCTCGCCGCGCCCGTCCTCGCCCGCTTCGCCACCGACGCCGAGGGCGAGGCCGAGCTGACCGCCGCCGTACGCGACGCCTTCGAGCCCCGGCCATGGCGGCTCTGGGCCGACGACCCGCGTGCATCGATCGCCACGCGCGTGCGTGCCGCCCACGAGGCCGGCTGCTTCGACCGCTGGCAGCGGCAGATGCGCCCCACCGGGCCACGTCCCGGGTGGAGCGTGCAGGCGGTGTTCGAGTGGGCCCAGCAGGGCGCAGAACGCGGCGCCGCCCTCCACGTCCCGGCCGCCCGATGTCTCGCCGCCGTCGCCGGCCCCGAGGACCGGCCCCAGATCCTCCGCGCCGCCCGGGAGGGCACCGACGCGGCCCGCTGCACGGCTCTGCGCTACCTCGCCGACGGCAACGACCCCGCCGCCCTCGACCTGATCGAGTCGGCCGTGTCCGACGGCTCGGCCGCCGTGCTGGAGGCCGCCGTCGACGCCTTCGAACGCATGCGCGACGTTGTCGCCGTCGACCGCGCGCGCGGCTGGGCCCGCCGCCCCGACGCGCTGGGCGCCGCCGCCGGACGGGTGCTCGCCTGCCGAGGCGCGGCCCGGGACCGCGACCTCGTCCTCGCCGCCCTCCGGGAGGCCGTCCGCGGCGAAGGCCCCGACGCGCCCACCCTGTGGACCCTCGTCGACGGCGCCGGACGGCTCGGCATCGCCTGCGCCGCCCCCGTCCTGCGCCACATCTACCGCGAGACCGCCTCCTCCCACCTACGGGGCCGCGCCGCCCGCGCGCTGGCCGCCACCGACCCCTCCTTCGCCGCGGGATTCGCCGTCGAGTGCCTGTGGGACTGCGAGGAGACCACCCGCGAACTGGCCGCCCGGCACGCCGAGACCGGTGACACCCGCGTCGTCGAGCGATTGCGCAGGCTCGCCGCCGACCCGGCCGAGGAGGCCGAGGTCCAGACCGCCGTACGCAGCCGGATCGGGCCGGACTCACCCACCGCGTGAACGCCCCGTGACCGGGGGGCCAGGAGCGTGTGGACAGGGGCCGACCTGCTCTGCTGTACAGCCCACCGCTCATGGAACGTTCCCTGTCCGGAAAGATCCACTTTGACGTGGCCACGTCCGGTCCGGCGACAACACCGGTATGCGTGTCGTCATCGTGACCGAATCCTTTCCCCCCGACGTGAACGGCGTGGCCCACTGCGCGCTCCAGACCGCCCGGCACCTCGTCGATCGCGGTCATGTCCCCCTTGTCGTCGCTCCCGCCACCGCCGCCTCGAGCGAGCCCGACGCATCGGCGCCGTGCCCGGTCGTCCGAGTCCCCTCCCTCCCGCTCCCGGGCTACCCCCAGGTCCGTGTCGCGCTTCCCAGCCGGCGCGTCGCCGTGGCGCTCACCGAACACCGTGCCGACCTCGTCCACCTGGCCAGTCCCTTCGTCCTAGGCGTCCGCGGCATGGCGGCCGCCACCCGGCTCGGCATCCCCGCCGTCGCCGTCTACCAGACCGACCTCGCAGGCTATGCCCGCACCTACATGGGCGCCGGCGAGGCCGCCGCCTGGCGGCGCATCCACTCCGTCCACGCCGCCGCTGACCGTACGCTGGCCCCCTCCAGCGCGGCCCTGCACGACCTCGAGGCACACGGCGTGCCCCGCGTCAGACTCTGGCCCCGTGGGGTGGACACCGTCCGTTTCCACCCCGGACGCCGCGACGAGGCACTGCGCCGCCGGCTCGCCCCGAACGGTGAACTGATCGTCGGCTACGTCGGCCGGCTCGCCCCCGAGAAGCAGGTCGAACTCCTCGCCGGCGTCTGCGGGCCGACGGGCGTGCGGGTCGTGGTCGTCGGCGACGGGCCCAGCCGGACGCACCTGGCCGAGGCACTGCCGGGCGCGGTCTTCGCGGGCCGCCGCACCGGCGACGAACTCGCCCGGTTCTTCGCCTCGCTGGACGTCTTCGTGCACACCGGCCCCTTCGAGACTTTCTGCCAGACCGTCCAGGAAGCCATGGCCAGCGGCGTGCCCGTCGTCGCTCCCGCCGCCGGCGGCCCGCTCGACCTGGTCGCCCACGGCCGTACCGGGCTGCTGGTCCCGCCGCGCGACGCGGCCGCTGTGCGCGACGCCGTATGGGCGCTGGCCGCCGACCCCGCGCTGCGGGACGCGTTCGGCGCGGCCGGCCGCGCAGCTGTCGAAGGGCGCACCTGGGCAGCGGTCGGCGACCAACTCCTCGCGCACTACGAGGACGTGCTCGCCGCACGGCGGACGGCGGTGGCGGTATGACCAGCGCGACGACCAGCCAAGCGCTCACCATCGTGCGGCT
>NZ_JUJA01000011.1:75702-77471 GCF_001906585.1 Streptomyces kebangsaanensis
CCCCGCCTCTGGCGGACTGCGCACCGCCCTGCACGAACTCGGCAAGGGTTACAAGGCCGCCAGCCACGCACCGGTGCTGATCATCCCGGCTGACCGCCACACCGACCGGGAGACCGAGCAGGGCCGCGTCATCACCCTGCCCGGACCGCTGCTGCCCGGCACCGGCGGATACCGCGTCCTCACCGACAAGCGACGTGTGGTCGCCCTCCTGGAGGAACTCGCCCCGGATCGCCTGGAGGTCTCCGACCGCACGACACTGCGGTGGACCGGCAAGTGGGCCCGGCGCGCCCGGGTCCCCGCGGTGATGGTGTCCCACGAAACTGCCGACGGCGTGCTGCGAACCTGGGGACTGCCGCAGAACCTCTCCCGGCGTGCCGCCGACGCCCTCAACGCGCGTACGGCGCACACCTACGCGCGCGTGGTGTGCACCACCGAATTCGCCGAGCGTGAGTTCGTGCGCATCGGCGCGCGCAACGTCGTACGCGCGCCCCTGGGCGTCGATCTGGTGGAACGGCACCCCGCGCTGCGACACGCGGGACTGCGCGCCTGGCACGCGCGTGAGGACGAGGCGCTGCTGGTGATGTGTTCCCGGCTGTCCGTGGAGAAGCGGCCCGGCACCGCGCTGGACGCGGTGGAGGCGCTGCGGCGGCGCGGGCGGCGGGCGGTGCTGGTGGTGGCTGGGGACGGCCCGCTGCGGGCGCGCCTGGAACAGCGGGCCTGTGAGCGCGCACTGCCGGTCGCCTTCCTGGGACACGTCCGTGACCGTGGCCTGCTCGCCGCGCTCCAGGCCTCCGCCGACGTGTGCCTGGCACCCGGACCGGCCGAGACCTTCGGGCTCGCCGCGCTGGAGGCGATGGCCTGCGGCACACCTGTGGCGGCCAGTGCCTCCTCCGCGCTGCCGGAGGTCATAGGCCCCGCCGGCGTCACCGCGGCGGACCATGGCGCGGCCTTCGCGGACGCCGTGGAGACCCTGCTGGCACGCCCTGAGCGGGAGCGTCGCGAGGCCGCACGCACGCGTGCGGAGTGCTTCGGGTGGGCCGCCTCCGTCGAGGCGTTCCTCGCCGCTCACGACGCCCCGGCCGCCGCGCGTCGCCCGCTGCCGGAGGGAGTGGCATGAGACCCCTGCGTTTCGTCGCCGTCGGTGACTCGCTGACCGCGGGCGTGGGCGACCCCGCGGGCGACGGGTGGCGCGGCTGGGCCGCCCTGCTGGCCGACGGGCTCGCCGAGGAGCCCGCGAGCGTGGAGTTCACCAACCTCGCGGTCAGCGGGGCGCAGACCCGTGACGTACTGGAGCGGCAGGCACCGGTCGGCCTGGAACTGCGCCCGGACCTCGTGTCCGTCGTCGTAGGCGTCAACGACACCCTGCGCCGTACCTTCGACATCCACGCCGTGGCCGCCCGGCTCGACCGGGTGTACGCGGCCTTCACCGGCCGGGGCGCGGTCCTGCTGACGGCCTGCCTGCCCGACCCCGGCGCGATGCTCGGCCTGCCGGGGGCGCTGGCCCGCCCGCTGACCCGGCGGCAGCGGGCGGTCAACGCGGTGGTGCACGCGCTGTCCGAACGGTATGGGGTCGTGCACCTGCACGCCGACGCCGGCGGGTGGGTGACCGACCGCGCGATGTGGAGCGCGGACCGGCTGCACCCGGGGGAGCGCGGGCACCGCCAACTCGCCCTTCGTTTCCATGCGTTGCTCGCCGAGGCGGGCCTGGCCACGGGAACCGCGCCCTCGCCGGAGCCCGATTCCCCCGCGCCCACCAGGTCGGCGAGCCT
>NZ_JUJA01000011.1:77530-79433 GCF_001906585.1 Streptomyces kebangsaanensis
CCTGCTCACCCTCGCCGCCGACGACCTGCGCCACCATGCCCGGGGCACCGGCTCCCGCCTCGACCTGCGGGCGTCGGCGTCGGTGTCGGTGGCGCTGGCCGCGCTGTCGGTACCGGAGCGGCCGGAACCGGAAACGGCGTGAGGGACGCCCCCAGTGGCGGCGTACCGCCACGGAAGCGGACCGCGGGGTGCCCGCAACCGCCTGTACGGCGGCCGGAAGACGGCATCGGAGGTCTCGCCGAAGCCGCCGCGGAAAACCGGCGGGCAGCGCGAGAAGGTGACTGGGGCGGGCTGGGCACGGCCGGCATCCACTCCCACCGGGAACTGGTGGCGCTCGCAGGCAGCGACCACACCGACGAAGCTCATGTGCGGGGTCTTCGCCGAACTGCGCCTCGCCTTCAACGTCGTGGACGATCCGCGGCGGCCGCACGAGCCGTACCTCACCCGCAACCAGCGGATCCTCCAGGTTCTGCAGGGGGTGAGAGGGAGAGGCCGAGAGGCTGCTCGCCGTCCGCCTCGGCGACTCACTGGAGGGGGCGTGGAGATCTACCGGCGGCGGATCGGCCAGGACGGGAGCGGTGACGGGTCCACCGCGCCGGGTGTGACGACGTACGCACCGAGGGACGTCTGCGCTGTTTGGGCCGTTGTCAGACCGAGGACCTAGTCTGTGCACCGTGACTTCGCCTGCATCGACGGACAGCGCTCCGTCCCAGCTCAGCGCGGGGCCGCGCCCTGCCCCGGGCCCGGCCGCCGACGAGGGGCTGGCGCGGCGGCTGCGCGCGCTCGCCTGCACCGCGCCGCTGCACGACCTCGACGCGCGCAAGGCCAATCTCGCCGGCGAGTACTCGGTGTACGGCATGGCGGAGGTCGCGCTCGCCGCCATCGACCTGGTCACTCTCAACATGGACTTCGACACCGGCGCCGACCACGACCAGATCGTGGCCCGGCTCGTCCCGCGCGTCGCCGCCCAGGCCCCGCGGCGACCGGCCGCCGAGCACGAGCGCGTGGCCCGCTGGGTCCTGGAGAACCTGATCAACGTCGGCAGCGTCGACCGCGGCTTCCGCGCGGTGTACGGCACGTTCGCGCCGGACGGTACGTACGTCCGCCGGGACTACGACTTCAAACTGATCGAGGAGGTGCCGGGCCCCGGCGGCAGCGTCTACCTGCGCACCACGGACGAGGCGGTCAACGTCCTCGTCGGCGCCCTCGACACCGACGTGACCAGCGCGCAGATCGCCGCCGAGGTCAAGCTGGAAGTGCTCATCAGCCGCGGCCGCCTCGCCGACGCCCAGCTCGCCGCCGAACAGGCCCGCTACCGGACCGTGCAGTACGCGGAGACCCTGCGCCGGGCCCTGGAGGCCACCCGGCGCAACGTCCGTGCGGTGGACTGGCTCAGCGCCGTACCCGACATGATCGCCGAAGCCCTGGACCACGTCGCCGACCGCTACCGGCACGAGAACGCGATCCTGACCAACATCCGCAAGGCACGCGACGAGTCGGAGGACCCCGAGCACAAGCGGCGCGCCGCCGAACTGGTCGACATCGTCAAGGACTGCATCCGCCGGCACACCCAACTGCAGTCCCGGCTCCTGGAGGCCGGCCCGCTGTTCCGTGCCGAGCAGGACCGGCAGGCCTTCGCCACCCCCCTGGCCACGTCCGGGACCGATCTCTACGGCCACCTGCTCGCACCGACCCTCCCCCTGCCCCTGGAGCAGGCGGTCCGCGTCACGGATGCCTTCTTCGCACACGGCACGGGGCTGCGCACACCCGTGTCCGTCCGGGTGGGCGACCTCGTCGACATCCTGCTGACGCCCCCTGTCGAACGGGAGCACCTGGGTGCCGAGATGCCCGAGCCCGACCTGATCGCCACCCCGGACGACAGCCGGTTCAGCGAGGAGCAGCT
>NZ_JUJA01000011.1:79442-79841 GCF_001906585.1 Streptomyces kebangsaanensis
GCTGGACCTGCCGGCCGACGCGCCGCGGCGGCTGTCGGGCCTGCTCACCGAGGCACGCCGCAAGGACGCCGATCTGCCCTATCTGGTCGCCCTGCTGGCCGTGCACGCGGCCAGCCCGCCGGTCGGTACCGCCTACCGGCAGGGCGAGGAGAAACTGCTGTTCGCCGTGGACGACGGGACCGAGCTGGACGACCCCGAGTTCGGCGGCGCCGACCTCGTCGTCGGCACGGCGCTGCTGGACGCGGCGGGCATGGCGGCCGACCGGACGGAGGCGGCGTGAGCCCCGTCGGCACCCGTACGCATCAGCCAGACCGCGACAAGGAGCCCCACCGTGACCGAGCACGTCGACCGGAGTGAGCCGGAAGCCGCAGGTACGCCCACGGCGGCCGCCGTCACACC
>NZ_JUJA01000011.1:79858-84329 GCF_001906585.1 Streptomyces kebangsaanensis
GGCTCGTCGCCTTCGGGCTGCAGCCCAAGCTGCAGCCCGCGCGCGACCAGGAGTACGCCGACCTGCTGCGCCGCCACCGCGAGGACCCGGCGTTCGCACGGCTCGCCGACGCGGTGGCCGCCGGGCTGGGACTGGTCGTCCTGGAGGTGTCCCCGCGCGCGGGGATGGCGGTGACCGCGGCCGAGGACTCGGTGTTCGCCGTCCGCATGGGCGACTACGCGCGCCGTACCGCCACCGACTCGACCGACCGCTTCCTGCACGGGCTCGCCCACCTCGCCGTGGCCGCCCTCGCCTTCCCCCGGCCCGAGGACCTCGACGACGACGGCTACATCGGCCGCGTCACGGTCAACGGCGTCGACACCTTCGTCCGCCAGGCATGCCGCCGCCTGGAGGAGCGTGCCGAGGAACAGGGCGAGAACACCGACCCGGCCACCGACGCGCCCGGCCTCGAGGCCGCCTGGCGGATCTGGGCCAGACGCAGTGCGACCGGGGCCACCAAGGACACACGCCGGCCGGCCGCCTCGACCACCGGCATCGTGGCCAAGGCCCTGACGTTCCTCACCGACTCCGGGTTCCTGCAGCGCACCGGCGACGAGAGCGGCGGCACCTACCGCACGACGGCCCGCTACCAACTCCAGGTGCGCGACATGGCGGGCAGCGCCGCCCTGGCCGAACTCCTGGAACTGGGCATCGTCCCGGTGACCGACGGCACGCCGAGCCTGCTGCCCGCCGAGGACACCGACGACCTGGAGCTGGCGGCCGACGCCGGGCTGCCGTTCCACTCCTAGGGCGTCTTCCGCCTTCCAACCCCTTTGATCTGCAAGAAAACTGACGAGAGTCCGCCATGTACGAGCTGTCCCGGGTCCGCCTCTACTCCATCGGGCCCGCCGGTGCGCGCTACGCCGACACCGTGCTTGACCTGCGGGGCGTGGGCGAGCCGGTGCCCGACCCCGCGCCCACCCAGGCGGAGTTCTTCGAGGAGGATCCGGTCGGCCCGCCGCGCCGGCCCGCCCCCGCGGGCGTGCTCTTCCTGGAGAACGGGGGCGGCAAGTCCGTCCTGCTCAAGCTGATCTTCTCGGTGATGCTGCCCGGCCACCGCAACACCCTCGGCGGCGCCAGCTCCGGCGTGCTGCGCAAGTTCCTGCTCGCCGACGACTGCGGACACGTGGCACTGGAATGGCAGCACGTGCAGACCGGCGAGTGCGTGGTCGTCGGCAAGGTCAGCGAGTGGCGCGGGCGCCAGGTGTCCAACGACCCGCGGAAGTTCGCCGAGGCCTGGTACTCCTTCCGGCCCGGCCCGGGGCTCGCCCTGGACAACCTCCCCGTCGCCGAGGCGACCGCCGTACGGCCGTCGGCCGAGGGCCAGTCGGGCGCGCGGGGACGGCGCCGCACCATGAAGGGCTTCCGCGACGCGCTCACCGAGGCGGGCAAGGCCTACCCGCACCTGGAAGTGCACTGGGAGGAGATCCACGAGCGCTGGACCGAGCACCTGGGCGAGCTCGGCCTGGACCCCGAACTCTTCCGCTACCAACGGGAGATGAACGCCGACGAGGGCGAGGCGGCCGGCCTGTTCGCGGTCAAGAAGGACTCCGACTTCACCGACCTGCTGCTGCGCGCCGTCACCGACACCCGCGACACCGACGGGCTCGCCGACCTGGTCAGCGGCTTCGGCAACAAACTCGGCCGACGCGCCGAACTGATCGCCGAACGGGACTTCACCGCCGGCTCGGCCGACCTGCTCGGCCGGATCGTCGAGGCCACCGAGACCCGCGCACGCTCGCGTGACATCCACGCGGCAGCCGAGCGGCGCACGCGCACGCTGGTACGGCGACTGTCCGCGCGGGCCGTGCGGGAGCGGGCACGGGCCGGCGACCTCGCCGAGCGGGTCACCACCGCGGCCCACGCCGTCACGCACGCCGAGGCCGCACGGGAGCGCAGTGCGCTGATCTCCGCCGAACTCGCCTACCGGCACGCCTCACTGGCCCTCACCGCCGCCGAGAAGTCCGCCGCGGCGCAGAAACGGGAACTCGCCGACGCGCGCACCCTGTACTCCGCCTGGCAGGCAGCCGAGGCCGTGCTGCGCCACCGCGCCGCCGCCGACCGCGTGGTCCGCGTCTCCGCCGCGATCCAGGAGGCCGAGCGGGACGCGGCCCCGGCGCTCGCCGCGCGCGCCAGGGCCGCCGTGGACCTCGTACGAGCCCTGCACACCGCCGCGGAGAGTGCCGAAGCCCTGGCCAACGAGGAGGAGGAGCGGTCCGCGCGGCTCCAGGAGGCCGGCGAGTCGGCCTACCGGGACCAGACGGCCGCCGCCACCGAGGCGCAGCGAGCCCGCAGCGAGGCCGGCCATCTGCGCCAGCGCCTGACCGAGGTCGAGCAGGAGACCGCCGAGGCGGTCCGTGCGGGCTGGCTGGACGACAGCGCCCCCGACGCCGACCCGGCGCGCGCCGCGCTGGCCGCCAGCGATGCCGAGAAGACGGCGGTCGCCGCCTGGGACCAGGCCCGCGAGGCATCCCGGAAGGCCACCGAGCAGGCGCGCGAGGCAGCCTCGGCCGAGTCCCGCGCGGAACTCACGGCGGCCCGCGCGGCAGACGCGGCGGCGGCGGCGCAGCGCGCGTACGAGGCCGAACACCGCATCGCCGAGGCACTGGCGGCGGAGGAACGGCTCGCGGAACTGCTGAGCCTGCCGGGCGCGACCGGGGCCGGACGGGCCGGAGTCCCGGCGTCCCGCACGGGAGCCGACGTCGCGGACGGCTCCGGTGGCGCGGGCGGCGCGGGTCGCGCCCAAGGTGCCGAGGGCACTCTCACCCCCGAGGACCTGGACCGCTTCGCGGACGAGCTGCGCGCACTGCTCGACGACGCCGTCTCCTCCGCCGAACGGCACCTGTTCGAGCTGCGCACCGCCGCCGCCGACGACGCGCGGATCCTCGGCGCGCTCGGCGACGGCGGACTGCTGCCGCCCGGCCCGGACGTGCTGGCCACGGTCGAGTTCCTCGGCGAGCACGGCATCCCCGCGCTGCCCGGCTGGCGCTATCTCGCCCAGTCCGTCGACCCCGCCGACCACGCGCGCGTACTGGCCGTCCGACCCGAGCTGGTCGACGGTGTGATCATCACCGACCCCGACACGCACGCGCGTGCCCGCGACGCCCTCGCGGACGCGGCCCTGCTGCCCCGGTCCGCCGTTGCGGTCGGCACCGCGGCCGCCCTGCTCGCCCCCGCCCCGGCCGCCGACTCCACCCCGGGTGACGTCTTTCTCGTGCCGCCGAACCCGGCCATGCACGACGAATACGCCGCCGACGAGGAACGGCAGGCGCTGCGCGCGCGGGCGACCGAGCGGGACGAGGAGATCCGTCGGCTCGCCGCCCGGCTCGGCAAGGACCGGGAGCTGGCGGCGCGGCTCGCCTCCTGGCGCACCGGCTGCCCCGCCGGACGGCTCCTGGAGCTGGCCCGGGCCGCCCAGGACACGCGCGTCTTCGCCGAGGAGGCCGAGGCAGAGCTGGCCGAGGCGCGCAGCCTGCGGGCGGAGGCCGAGGAGGACGCCGCGGAGGCCGCCCAGGCGCGCGACGAACGCCAGGAGACCGCCCAGAGGGCACGGCGCGCCGCCGACGCCCTCGCCGGGCTCGCGTTCCGGCTGCGCGAGCGCGCTGGCTGGCAGGCCAAGCTGCGCGAACTCGCCGACGAGGCAGCCGAGTCGGAGGCCCGCGCCCAGGCCTGCCTGGAGCGTGCCCGCGCCGCCGACCAGGACCGGCGCGCCGCCCAGCGCGCCGCCGACGACGCCCGCCGCACCGCCCGCGCGTTGCGCGCCGAGCGGTCCGAGATCGCCGGTGCGCCCGACGACGTACCCGAAGCCGACGGGGACACGCCGAAGGCGTCCCTGCCCGCCCTCCGCGAGGCGTACCGGGCTGCCTCCCAGGTGTACGAGAAGGTCGGCGTCGGCGCCGACCTGCGCGCCGAACAGGCCCGCGCGGAGAGCGACGAGAGCGCGGCCCGCGCCGAACTCGACCGCCTCAGCAACAAGGTCCGCACGCGCGCGGAGCAACTCCTGCAGTCCCCCGACGGCTCCGACGGACCGTCCCGGCAGGCCGCCGCGGCCCGCGCGGAGGAGCTGGTGCAGCTCCTGGAGACCCGCATGTCGTCCGCGAGCGAACAACTCGGCCGACTGCGCGGCGAGGCCGAGCGGCACGCCCCCGAGGACGGCGAGGCGCACACCGAGCTGCCCGGTGAACTGCTCCCGCGCGACGCCGAGCACGCCCAAGCCCTGCTGCGTACGGCCACCGCCGAACTCGCCTCCTACACCGAGGCGTTGACCAAGGCCCGCGAGGCGCACGCCGAGTTGCTCCAGGCCCACCGTGCCGCCGAGGAGGCGGCGGGCGGCTTCGACGAGATCGCCGCCATGCTCCGCGACCTGCTGCGCGACCACAACGGCGACGAGGAGCAGGAGGAGCCGGAGCCGTACCCGGGCAGCCCGGAGGCG
>NZ_JUJA01000011.1:84348-88795 GCF_001906585.1 Streptomyces kebangsaanensis
GAGGCCCGCCGGTCGCTGCGCGGCTGCGCCGCGGACCTGTCCGCGGCCGAGGCGGCCGTGCGCGAGGCGAGCGACGTCCTCGTCCGGCACGCCAACTCCACCCGCTACGAGCAAGTGCGCACCCCCGCCCGGCAGCAGATCCGCGAACTGCCCGCCTCCGCCCTGCCCGAGCACGCCCAGCGGTGGGCCGAGGCATTCGCGCCCCGACTCCGGGTCCTCACCGACGAACTGGAACAACTGGAACGCAACCGGGACTCGATCGTGGACCGGCTGCGCGGTCTCGTCGAATCGGCACTCGCCACGCTCAGGTCCGCCCAGCGCCTCTCCCGCCTGCCCGAGGGCCTCGGCGAGTGGTCCGGGCAGGAATTCCTGCGCATCCGCTTCGAGGAGCCCGACCAGGCAACGCTCACCGAGCGCCTGGGCGAGGTCGTCGACGAGGCGACCCGGGCCGCGGTGAAGAAGAACTCCGACCTGCGGCGCGACGGCATGTCCCTGCTGCTGCGCGGAGTCGCCGCGGCGCTGCAGCCCAAGGGCGTCGCCGTGGAGATCCTCAAGCCGGACGCCGTGCTGCGCGCGGAGCGCGTCCCCGTCGGGCAGATGGGCGACGTGTTCTCCGGCGGCCAGCTGCTCACCGCGGCCATCGCCCTGTACTGCACCATGGCCGCCCTGCGGTCGAACGACCGCGGCCACGACAAACACCGCCACGCCGGCACACTGTTCCTGGACAACCCCATCGGGCGCGCCAACGCCACCTATCTGCTGGAACTCCAGCGAGCGGTGTCCGACGCCCTCGGCGTCCAGCTCCTTTACACCACCGGTCTGTTCGACACGACGGCCCTGGCGGAGTTCCCGCTGGTCATCCGGTTGCGCAACGACGCCGACCTGAGGGCCGGGCTGAAGTACATCAGCGTGGAGGAGCACCTGCGCCCCGGCCTGCCGCAACAGACCCCGGCAGGGGAGGCCGTGCACAGCGAGATCACGGCGACCCGGATGTTCAAACGCCCGGCATGACCGCCGCGGGCCGGCCTCGACCCGGGCATGGCACCCGGAGGGGCCGCAGCTCGCCTGCGGCCCCCTTCCGCCCCTAGGGGTGCGACAGCCGTCCCGCGCCGCCCCGTCGGCGTATTCGCGTCCGGGCCCGCTCGGCGGCCCGCTCTTCCCGCCGCGCCCGGCGCCGCTCGCGCCGCAGGGCCCGCGCGGTACTGCTCGGCATCGAGACCACGCCGTTGCGCTGGTTCCACACCTGGCGGGTCACCCATACGTCGAGCGCCGCCCAGGTGGCCACCACTGTGCTGGCCACGCTGCTCAGGACCATCGGGAACGCCAGCCAGGACTCGGCCATGGTGCACAGGAACGCCACCACGGCCTGTATCAGCGTCACGGCGACGACGAGCACGGCCCGAACGGCCGCCTCCCGCACCGGATCGGGCATCCTGCGCCGCCGCGCGGGCTCCTCGACCCACAACGGCTTGTAGACGGGATGCTCGGCCGGTCCGTCCGCGACCACCGGGGGCCCGTGGGCCTCCTGCCCGCCGCCGGCCGCAGAAATGGCGCGATCCGGCGCCTGTGGCGCCCGTCGCGTCGGCGCCGTACCGCCGTCGACGGCTGTCCCGTGCCGCTCCGCCGTGCCCATCAACGTGTCACTCCCCACCGCCGGCAGACCGCATGCCCGGTGTCCGAAGAACCGGTTTCCCAGCTGCTGCCCGGCTTGCGCTGCTTTACGCCGCCCAGGTGCGAGGTGCGGCTCCCGTGGCCGATTCCGCCCCCATTTCCCATTGAGTAGGACGAACGAGACGTCGGGAAGATTCCCGGACGGAGAAAAAAATCGGCCAACCGTCGGGAGTAACTTCCTCGTTACGACACGCCCGCCACCACCGCGTTCCGGGCCGTCATCACCCGCAATGCCTGACAACCCGCCATCTCCCGCCAGCGATAAGGAAGTTCCGCTTCCGGACAGCTCTTCGAGTCGACTGTGTGTCGGTAGTAGGCTCGCGCCGTTTGTTGACGCACATGTGTACCCCCGGCCGGTGGGGGTCGAGCTGGGGGAGGCCATGCGCTTTCGCGGGAAGTCCATCCGCCGGAAGATCGTGGCGCTGCTTCTCGTGCCGCTGCTGTCCCTGACCGCGATCTGGGCGTTCGCCACGGTGATCACCGGACGCCAGGTGACCCGGCTGTTCGATGCCTCGTCGGTGGTGGAGAAGATCGCCTACCCCGCCGAGGACACCGTCCGCGCCCTGCAGCAGGAACGCCGCCAGACCCTCGTCCACCTCGCCGACCCCCGCGCCTCCGACGGCCTCGCCGCGCTGCGCCGCAGCCGGGCCGCCACCGACGACGCCCTGACCAGGATCCGTGCGAACGCGAAGAACCCCGATGTCCAGGACGCGTTGGACACGGACAGCGACGGACGCCTGACCGCCGCACTGGACGCCTTCGACGGCATCGACTCCCTGCGCCGCAGCGTCGAGGACGGCACCGCCGGCCGCGCCCAGGCGCTCGACCTCTACAACCGCCTGATCGACCCCTGCTACGTGCTGCTCGCCAACCTCCACGTCGTCGACGACGTCGGCCTGGACAAGGAGTACCGTGCCCTGGTCAACCTCGCCCGGGCCCGCGAACTCCTCTCCCGCGAGGACGCGTTGCTCGGCTCCTCCCTGGTCGTAGGCACTCTCACCCGCGACGAGAGCCGCCACGTCTCCGACCTCGTCGCCCAGCGCTCCATGCTGTACGAGGCCAACCTCCCGCTGCTGCCCGCCTCCGAACGCGGACGCTACGACCGCTTCTGGCAGAACGCCTCCTCCGCCCCGCTGCGCACGGCCGAACAGGCCGCCGTCTCCACCGTCTCCGGCAAACCCCGGGGCATCGGCGCGCAGAGCTGGGACACCGTCGCCGGAGATGTCCTCGACGAACTCGGCACCCTCGACGACGAGGCGAACGACCGTTTACAGGACCGTGTCCGTCCGGTCGCGATGGACGTCGTCCTTCGGGCCGCCGTCGCGGGCGTCCTCGGCTTGATCGCCGTGCTGGCCTCGCTCGTGCTGTCGGTGCGCATCGGCCGCGGCCTCATCCGCGACCTCGGGCAACTCCGCCTGGAGGCCCACGAGGCGTCCGGCGTCCGGCTGCCCAGCGTGATGCGCCGTCTGTCGGCCGGTGAGCAGGTGGACGTGGAGACCGAGGTCCCTCGGCTGGAATACGACAAGACCGAGATCGGCGAGGTCGGCCAGGCACTCAACACCCTGCAGCGGGCCGCCGTCGAGGCGGCCGTCAAACAGGCGGAACTGCGCGCCGGAGTCTCCGAGGTCTTCGTCAACCTCGCCCGCCGCAGCCAGGTTCTGCTGCACAGACAGCTCACCCTTCTCGACGCCATGGAGCGCCGGACCGAGGACACCGAGGAACTCGCCGACCTGTTCCGTCTCGACCACCTGACCACCCGGATGCGCCGACACGCCGAGGGCCTGGTGATCCTCTCCGGTGTCGCCCCGTCCCGGCAGTGGCGCAAACCTGTGCAGCTGATGGACGTCGTACGCGCCGCCGTCGCCGAGGTCGAAAACTACGAACGCATCGAGGTCCGCCGGCTGCCACGGGTCGCCGTCACCGGGCCCGCCGTCGCCGACCTCACTCATCTCGTGGCCGAACTCCTGGAGAACGCCACGGTGTTCTCCCCGCCGCACACCGCGGTCCAGGTCGTCGGCGAACGGGTCGCCAACGGCTTCACCCTGGAGATCCACGACCGGGGCCTGGGCATGACCGCCGAGGCCCTGCTGGACGCCAACCTGCGGCTGGCCGAGACACCGGAGTTCGAACTCTCCGACACCGACCGGCTCGGCCTGTTCGTGGTCAGCCGGCTCGCCCAGCGGCAGAAGGTCCGGGTCTCGCTCCAGCCGTCCCCGTACGGCGGCACCACCGCGGTCGTGTTCATCCCCGACGCCCTGCTGACCGACGACGTTCCGGACACCAACGGTGTCGGTTTCCGCCTCGACCGGGAGCGGCCCGCGCGGAAGGCCGACCGGGAGGACGGCCGCGGGGCGGCCCTCTCCCAGGCACCCGTGCGGCTTCCGGGACTGTCCGCCTCGGTCCTGGACGGGCCGGTGGAGCTGGAGGCCCCCGTCGACCTGGACGCCATCGAGGACTTCCCGGGCGTGCTCGACGAGGGGGGAGGCGAACGCGGCGGACTGTTCCGCCCGCGTCGTGTGCCGGCCCGGCAGAAGGCCGACGACGGCGTGCCCCGCCCCCTGGGAGAGGACCGACAGAGCTCCGGCCTGCGCGGCACTCCGGAGGACAGGCGCACCGGCGAGGCCCATGAGGACGAGGGCCTGGACCTCCCGGTCCCGCTGCCGCGACGCCGGACACCCAAGCTGGTCAGCTCCCACGGACGCCCGGTCACCGAGCACCGCTCCCGGCGTGAGGCGGCCGACGACAGGGACCCGGTGAGCCGTGGCCGGCCCGAACC
>NZ_JUJA01000120.1:0-39940 GCF_001906585.1 Streptomyces kebangsaanensis
GTGACGGGTGGCTGGTCGTTGTTTGAGAACTGCACAGTGGACGCGAGCATCTGTGGCCAAGTTTTTAAGGGCGCACGGTGGATGCCTTGGCACCAGGAACCGATGAAGGACGTGGGAGGCCGCGATAGTCCCCGGGGAGCCGTCAACCAGGCTGTGATCCGGGGGTTTCCGAATGGGGAAACCCGGCAGTCGTCATGGGCTGTCACCCTTGCCTGAACACATAGGGCAAGCGGAGGGAACGCGGGGAAGTGAAACATCTCAGTACCCGCAGGAAGAGAAAACAACCGTGATTCCGGGAGTAGTGGCGAGCGAAACCGGATGAGGCCAAACCGCAGGCGTGTGAGACCCGGCAGGGGTTGCGCGTGCGGGGTTGTGGGATCTCTTGTCTGTCGTCTGCCGGCGACAGGACGAGTCAGAAACCGTTGGCGTAGGCGAAGGACATGCGAAAGGTCCGGCGCAGAGGGTAAGACCCCCGTAGCCGAAACGTCAGCGGCTCGTTGGAGAGACACCCAAGTAGCACGGGGCCCGAGAAATCCCGTGTGAATCTGGCGGGACCACCCGCTAAGCCTAAATATTCCCTGGTGACCGATAGCGGAGAGTACCGTGAGGGAATGGTGAAAAGTACCCCGGGAGGGGAGTGAAATAGTACCTGAAACCGTGTGCCTACAAGCCGTGGGAGCGTCGGAGTGTGCTTGCGCACTCTCGTGACTGCGTGCCTTTTGAAGAATGAGCCTGCGAGTTTGCGGTGTGTTGCGAGGTTAACCCGGGTGGGGGAGCCGTAGCGAAAGCGAGTCCGAACAGGGCGTTTCAGTAGCACGCTCAAGACCCGAAGCGGAGTGATCTAGCCATGGGCAGGTTGAAGCGGAGGTAAGACTTCGTGGAGGACCGAACCCACCAGGGTTGAAAACCTGGGGGATGACCTGTGGTTAGGGGTGAAAGGCCAATCAAACTCCGTGATAGCTGGTTCTCCCCGAAATGCATTTAGGTGCAGCGTCGTGTGTTTCTTGCCGGAGGTAGAGCACTGGATAGGCGATGGGCCCTACCGGGTTACTGACCTTAGCCAAACTCCGAATGCCGGCAAGTGAGAGCGCGGCAGTGAGACCGTGGGGGATAAGCTCCATGGTCGAGAGGGAAACAGCCCAGAGCATCGACTAAGGCCCCCAAGCGTACGCTAAGTGGGAAAGGATGTGGAGTCGCTCAGACAACCAGGAGGTTGGCTTAGAAGCAGCCACCCTTGAAAGAGTGCGTAATAGCTCACTGGTCTAGTGATTCCGCGCCGACAATGTAGCGGGGCTCAAGCGTACCGCCGAAGTCGTGTCATTCGTACATGCAGGGCCAACGCCCGTACGGATGGGTAGGGGAGCGTCGTCTGCCGGGTGAAGCAGCCGCGGAAGCGAGTTGTGGACGGTTGACGAGTGAGAATGCAGGCATGAGTAGCGATTCACACGTGGGAAACGTGTGCGCCGATTGACTAAGGGTTCCTGGGTCAAGCTGATCTGCCCAGGGTAAGTCGGGACCTAAGGCGAGGCCGACAGGCGTAGTCGATGGATAACCGGTTGATATTCCGGTACCCGCTGTGACGCGATCAACATCGAGCATCGTGATGCTAAGGCCGTGAAGCCGTTCCGGACCCTTCGGGGGAAGGAAAGTGGTGGAGCCGCCGGCCCAAGCGGTTAGTAGGTGAGTGATGGGGTGACGCAGGAAGGTAGTCCAGCCCGGGCGGTGGTTGTCCCGGGGTAAGGGTGTAGCCCGAGTGGTAGGCAAATCCGCCACTCACCAGGGTGAGACCTGATGCCGAGCCGATTGTGGCGAAGTGGATGATCCTATGCTGTCGAGAAAAGCCTCTAGCGAGTTTCATGGCGGCCCGTACCCTAAACCGACTCAGGTGGTCAGGTAGAGAATACCGAGGCGTTCGGGTGAACTATGGTTAAGGAACTCGGCAAAATGCCCCCGTAACTTCGGGAGAAGGGGGGCCGCGCCCGGTGACGAGTCTTGCACTCCGAGCTGGGGGTGGCCGCAGAGACCAGCGAGAAGCGACTGTTTACTAAAAACACAGGTCCGTGCGAAGCCGTAAGGCGAGGTATACGGACTGACGCCTGCCCGGTGCTGGAACGTTAAGGGGACCGGTTAGCTCCATTTCGGTGGGGCGAAGCTGAGAACTTAAGCGCCAGTAAACGGCGGTGGTAACTATAACCATCCTAAGGTAGCGAAATTCCTTGTCGGGTAAGTTCCGACCTGCACGAATGGCGTAACGACTTCTCGGCTGTCTCAACCATAGGCCCGGTGAAATTGCACTACGAGTAAAGATGCTCGTTTCGCGCAGCAGGACGGAAAGACCCCGGGACCTTTACTACAGTTTGATATTGGTGTTCGGTTCGGCTTGTGTAGGATAGCTGGGAGACTGTGAAGTCCCAACGCCAGTTGGGGTGGAGTCGTCGTTGAAATACCAGTCTGGTCGTGCTGGATGTCTAACCTGGGTCCGTGATCCGGATCAGGGACAGTGTCTGATGGGTAGTTTAACTGGGGCGGTTGCCTCCTAAAGGGTAACGGAGGCGCCCAAAGGTTCCCTCAGCCTGGTTGGCAATCAGGTGGTGAGTGTAAGTGCACAAGGGAGCTTGACTGTGAGACCGACGGGTCGAGCAGGGACGAAAGTCGGGACTAGTGATCCGGCGGTGGCTTGTGGAAGCGCCGTCGCTCAACGGATAAAAGGTACCCCGGGGATAACAGGCTGATCTTCCCCAAGAGTCCATATCGACGGGATGGTTTGGCACCTCGATGTCGGCTCGTCGCATCCTGGGGCTGGAGTCGGTCCCAAGGGTTGGGCTGTTCGCCCATTAAAGCGGTACGCGAGCTGGGTTTAGAACGTCGTGAGACAGTTCGGTCCCTATCCGCTGCGCGCGCAGGAGTCTTGAGAAGGGCTGTCCCTAGTACGAGAGGACCGGGACGGACGAACCTCTGGTGTGCCAGTTGTTCTGCCAAGGGCATGGCTGGTTGGCTACGTTCGGGAGGGATAACCGCTGAAAGCATCTAAGCGGGAAGCCTGCTTCGAGATGAGGACTCCCACCCACTTGATGGGGTAAGGCTCCCAGTAGACGACTGGGTTGATAGGCCGGATCTGGAAGCGCCGCGAGGCGTGGAGGTGACCGGTACTAATAGGCCGAGGGCTTGTCCCCAGTTGCTCGCGTCCACTGTGTTGGTTCTGAAACCACGAACAGCCGATGGTTGTTGATTGTTTCATCGTGTTTCGGTGGTCATAGCGTGAGGGAAACGCCCGGTTACATTCCGAACCCGGAAGCTAAGCCTCACAGCGCCGATGGTACTGCAGGGGGGACCCTGTGGGAGAGTAGGACACCGCCGAACTCCTTTTAGAGCTCTGGCTCCTGGGCAGTACAGCCCAGGAGCCAGAGCTTTTTTGTGTTGAGGTAAGGTCAGGAAGCATCGTTGGTACGTTTTTCCCAGGAGGCCCACGGGTGGAGGTCCAGGAGACCCGCGTTCAGACGGACCGGGTCCTCACCATCCCGAACATCCTCAGCATGGCACGGCTCCTTGGCGTGCCCCTCTTTCTGTGGCTGATTCTCAGGCCTGAGTTCGGTGGCCCCAAGAGTGACGGCTGGGCTCTGTTGGTACTGGCGCTGAGCGGGGTCAGTGACTACCTGGACGGCAAGCTCGCACGGCGGTGGAACCAGGTCAGCAGCCTCGGCCGGCTGCTCGACCCCGCGGCCGACCGGCTCTATGTTCTCTCCACGCTCCTCGGCCTCACCTGGCGCGAGATCCTGCCGCTCTGGCTGACCGTGCTGCTCCTGGCGCGGGAATTGATGCTGCTGGTGGCGGTGGGCGTCCTCAGGCGCCACGGCTACCCGCCGCCCCAGGTGAACTTCCTGGGGAAGGCGGCGACGTTCAACTTGATGTACGCCTTCCCCTTGCTGCTGCTCAGTGACGGCAGCGGTTGGATCGCGTCACTCGCAGCTATTTTCGGATGGGCGTTCGCCGGATGGGGTACAACGCTCTATTGGTGGGCAGGAGTCCTCTACGTGGTACAAGTCCGCCGTCTGGTTCGTGCGGACGCCATGGCCGACTGAGTTCGCCCATTGAGGCAGCCGCAGTGGCTCCGATGGCCCGCTTCGGAAAAGTGCGGGACAATCAGGACGGGTGAAGTCGGCCAGATCGTCGTCTCTGGAGGAGGACGCTTCCGACATGAAGGCCGTCGTGATGGCCGGAGGCGAAGGCACACGCCTTCGTCCGATGACCTCGAGCATGCCCAAACCGCTCCTGCCGGTGGTCAACCGGCCGATCATGGAGCACGTGCTGCGGCTGCTC
Organism: Streptomyces kebangsaanensis; assembly: GCF_001906585.1. Lineage (GTDB taxonomy): Bacteria > Actinomycetota > Actinomycetes > Streptomycetales > Streptomycetaceae > Streptomyces > Streptomyces kebangsaanensis. Next base: position 4,318 of record NZ_JUJA01000120.1, read on the forward strand.
AAAAGGCACGGGCTGAACGAGACCGTCGTCACGGTCCAGTTCCTGGCTTCGCTGGTCAAGAACTACTTCGGCGACGGCGAGGAGCTCGGAATGGAGCTCAGCTATGCCAATGAGGAGAAGCCACTCGGTACCGCCGGAAGCGTCAAGAACGCCGAGGAGGCACTGAAGGACGATGCCTTCCTCGTCATCTCCGGTGATGCCCTGACCGACTTCGACCTCACCGAGCTGATCGATTTCCACAAGGAAAAGGGTGCGCTGGTGACCGTGTGTCTCACACGCGTGCCCAATCCGCTGGAATTCGGCATCACCATCGTCGACGAAGAGGGCAAGGTCGAGCGCTTCCTGGAGAAGCCGACCTGGGGCCAGGTCTTCTCCGACACAGTGAACACGGGCATCTACGTGATGGAACCCGAGGTGTTCAACTATGTCGAGCCCGATGTCCCGGTCGACTGGTCCGGCGATGTCTTCCCACAGCTGATGAAGGAAGGCAAGCCGATTTACGGCTATGTCGCCGAGGGCTACTGGGAGGACGTCGGTACCCACGAGAGCTATGTGAAGGCGCAGGCCGACGTCCTGGAAGGCAAGGTCGACGTCGAGATCGACGGCTTCGAGATATCCCCGGGAGTCTGGGTCGCCGAGGGAGCCGAGGTGCACCCGGACGCAGATCTGCGCGGGCCGCTGTACATCGGCGACTACGCCAAGGTGGAGGCCGGAGCCGAAATTCGGGAGCACACCGTCGTCGGCTCCAACGTCGTCGTGAAGAGCGGTGCCTTCCTGCACAAGGCCGTGGTGCACGACAACGTGTACATCGGAGAGCACAGCAACCTGCGCGGCTGTGTGGTCGGCAAGAACACCGACATCATGCGTGCGGCGCGGATCGAGGACGGCGCAGTCATCGGTGACGAGTGCCTGATCGGCGAAGAATCGATCGTGCAGGGCAATGTGCGGGTCTACCCGTTCAAGACGATCGAGGCCGGCGCCTTCGTCAACACCTCGGTCATCTGGGAGTCGCGGGGCCAGGCGCACCTCTTCGGAGCACGCGGGGTCTCCGGCATCCTGAACGTGGAGATCACCCCGGAGCTGGCCGTACGCCTTGCCGGTGCCTATGCGACCACACTCAAGAAGGGCTCCACGGTCACCACGGCCCGTGACCACTCCCGTGGCGCACGCGCGCTCAAGCGCGCGGTCATCTCGGCCCTCCAGGCCAGCGCGATCGACGTACGGGACCTCGAGAACGTGCCGCTGCCCGTCGCCCGGCAGCAGACCGCGCGAGGCAGCGCCGGCGGCATCATGATCCGGACCACGCCCGGGGTGCCGGACTCGGTCGACATCATGTTCTTCGACGGACAGGGCGCCGATCTGTCCCAGGGCGGTCAGCGGAAGCTGGACCGGATCTTCGCCCGTCAGGAGTATCGGCGCGCGTTCCCGGGCGAGATCGGTGACCTGTACTTCCCGGCCAGCGTCTTCGACTCGTACACCGGCTCGCTGCTGCGCAACGTCGACACCACCGGGATCGCCGAGTCGGGTCTGAAGGTCGTCGTGGACGCCTCGAACGGCAGCTCCGGTCTTGTCCTGCCCAGCCTGCTCGGCAAGCTCGGCGTGGACTCGCTGACGATCAATCCCGGGCTCGACGAGAGCCGGCCGACGGAGACCGCCGAGATGCGGCGCTCGGGCCTGGTGCGGCTGGGCGAGATCGTGGCGTCCTCCGGGGCCGCGTTCGGTGTGCGGTTCGACCCGGTGGGTGAGCGGCTGTCGCTCGTCGACGAGAAGGGCCGCATCATCGAGGACGACCGGGCCCTGCTGGTGATGCTCGACCTCGTGGCCGCCGAGCGGCGCAGCGGCCGGGTGGCGCTTCCGGTGACCACCACCCGCATCGCCGAGCAGGTGGCCGCCTACCACGGCACCCAGGTCGAGTGGACGACGACCTCCCCGGACGACCTCACACGGGTCGGCGGCGAGGAGGGGACGATCTTCGGCGGTGACGGCAAGGGCGGGTTCATCGTCCCGGAGTTCGGCAGTGTCTACGACGGTACGGCGGCCTTCGTACGGCTCATCGGGCTGGTGGCGCGCACACAGCTCACCCTCAGCCAGATCGACGCCCGGATCCCGCGGGCACATGTCCTCAAGCGCGACCTGGCGACTCCGTGGGCGGTCAAGGGCCTGGTGATGCGCCGGGTCGTCGAGGAGGCCGGAGACCGCTTCGTGGACACCACGGACGGTGTGCGGGTCGTGGAGGCCGACGGGCGCTGGGTGATGGTCCTGCCGGACCCGGCCGAGGCGGTCACCCATCTGTGGGCCGAGGGACCCGACGACGCTTCCGCCCAGGCACTGCTGGACGAGTGGTCGGCGGTGGTGGACAGCGCCGGCCGGTAGAACACGGCACCGGCCGGTGAAGCCGGCAAGCCGGCCGGTAAAACGGACAGCACGCGCGTGTGCCGGACAAGTGTCCCCCAAGGGGGCCTGTCCGGCATGCCGGTGGGGCCGTTCGGAGGTCTCGGTCGCGACGTGCGACGATGTGCGGCATGCCGCAGGAACCCCCCATTCGGAGCAACGCCGCGCGGCCCTCCCGTCCGGACGCCTCCATGTCGTTGATCACCAATGTCATGGATCACAGCCTCGACGACGGCTATGCCGAGGCCGCCGCGCGGAAGAAGGCCGCGGGCGAGAGCGGCATGCCGAAGACCGTCAGGGCGGAACTGGGGCTGGCGGCCGGCCTGGTGCTGGCCGCGCTCGTCGTGACCGTGGGAGCGGCACAGGCACGCGTGGCGGCCCCGGTCGTCGCCAAGGAGCGTCAGGAGCTGATCGATCGCATCGACCGCGAGACGGCGGCGGCCGACAGGCTCGAGGGCGCCATCGACAAGCTGCGTGACGACGTGAGCGCGCGGCAGCGTCAGGCGCTCCGGCACAGCGGCGGCGATGCCCGGGCCGACCTGGTGGGTGTGCTGGCGGGCGCCACCGAAGTGCACGGACCCGGTGTGAGGCTCGTCGTGGACGACGCCAAGGAGGCCGGCAGCGGCGGCAGCGGCGGCCCGCGCGGGGCATCGGGTTTCTCCGACACCGGGCGAGTGCGCGACCGGGACATGCAGCGGGTGGTCAACGGGCTGTGGCAGTCGGGGGCCGAGGCCGTCTCGATCAACGGGCAGCGGCTGACCGCCCTGTCGGCGATCAGGGCCGCGGGCGACGCCATACTGGTCGACAACAGGCCGCTGGTGCCGCCGTACACGGTGCTCGCGGTGGGGGACGGGAACAGGCTGAAGACCCGGTTCCAGGACAGCCCCGACGGGCTGTACCTGGATGCTCTGCGGGACAACTACGGCATCCGGGCCGGCATCTCCGCGGAGAGCGACCTCCGGCTGCCCGCCGCACCGAGCGTGATCGTACGTACAGCACAGCCGAGCACTGAGAAGGGCACATCGTGATCGCCGTACTGGGCCTCGTCGTGGGAGTGGTGGCCGGCCTGTTGGTCCGGCCCGAGGTTCCGGCGGTTGTCGAGCCTTATCTGCCGATCGCCGTAGTGGCGGCGCTGGACGCCGTCTTCGGTGGCCTGCGGGCCATGCTCGACGGCATCTTCGACGACAAGGTGTTCGTCGTGTCGTTCCTGTCGAACGTGGTCGTCGCCGCGCTGATCGTTTTCCTGGGCGACAAGTTGGGTGTGGGCGCCCAGCTGTCCACGGGGGTCGTGGTCGTCCTCGGCATCCGCATCTTCTCCAACGCCGCGGCGATCCGACGGCATGTGTTCCGGGCATGAGGACGATGAGCAACCAGGACGAAAAGCCCGAGAACGGGCGGAGTGCGGACATCCGTGACGAGCAGCCCGAGCGGCAGCCGCTGCGCAGGGAGTTGCCCGAGGAGGTGCCCCCGCCTGCGGCCGCCGCCGGGGCCGATGCCGCCTCCGGGGCGGAGGACACCGCCAGGGCAGAGGGTGCTGCCGGGGCGGAGGACACCGCCGCCGACGGCCGGAGTGCCGAGGAGGGCTCCGAGGCCGCGCTGACGGGCCGCCAGCGGCTGGTGAAGGGCCTGTGGCCACCGCGCTTCACCCGGGCCCAACTCGTCGTCGCCCTGCTGCTGTTCGGCCTCGGTTTCGGGCTCGCCGTCCAGGTCGCCTCCAACAGCGACAATGACAGCGCGCTGCGCGGCGCCCGGCAGGAAGATCTTGTTCGCATCCTCGATGAACTGGACGACCGTACTCAGCGTCTTGAGGACGAGAAGCAGGGGCTCGAGAAGCAGCGTCAGGAGCTGGAGAACAGCTCGGACCAGGCCGAGGAGGCCCGCAGGCAGACAGCCGAGAAGGAGAAGCAACTCGGCATCCTGGCGGGCACGGTGGGCGCGCAGGGCCCCGGCATCACGATGACGATCGAGGACACGAAGGGGACGGTCCAGGCGGACATGCTGCTCGACGCGATACAGGAGCTGCGCGCGGCCGGTGCGGAGGCGATCCAGATCAACGGGGTGCGGGTGGTCGCGAGCACCTACCTGACCGACGCCGGCAAGAGCGTTGCCGTCGACGGGAACAAGATCGAAGCGCCCTATCGTTTCCAGGTCATCGGCAAGCCGCAGGACCTCGAACCAGCGCTCAACATTCCTGGAGGCGTGGTGCAGACTCTCGAGAAGGAGCAGGCCACCGTGACCGTCGAGCGGTCGGACAAGATCGTCGTGGACGCCTTGCGAGCAGCGAAGCGCCCTGACTACGCTCGGTCGTCCTCGCAGTGAACCGGCGGTGCATGGCGGCTGTCCGGCAGGGGCATGAGGTTGCGGGGGGTCGGCGCACCGATCGGGTGGTGCGTGGTGGAAACTGTTTGGTGGATACGGACGTTGTGAGGGTGTCCGGATCGACCGGTGTACGCAGTCAGGGTTCGTCCTGCCCCACGGGCGGGTCTGTTTCGGTCAAGGGGAATCGCCCGTGAAGTTGTTTGCGAAGTTGTTCGGCAAGAGCGCGCGAGAGGGCAGCGACAACGCGACGGCCCGCCATCGCGCACAGCCCGAGGCCGGGGATCGGCCGCTGTTCCGGGATCAGGTTGCCGGTCAGGGAAGTGACATTCCAGGTGGTCAGGGCGCGCCGTCGGTTGACCCTGCCCAGTCGGGCGGCATAGGTTTCGGGCAACCGTCAACCTCAGGTACGGGTGGAGGGTTTACCGCCGACCCGTACGCGTCCAATGCCCCGGCGGGGCAGCCGCGGCAGGAGGAACCGCCCATGTCGGCCCTGGTGTGTACGAGGTGCGGTAACCGCAACGCGCAGAACAGCCGTTTCTGCTCCAACTGCGGTGCGCCGTTGCGGCCCGGTGCGACACCGGAGCGCGCCTCGGAGACGACGTCCACGATCTCCATCTCCGGCCTGGAGGCGTACGACGCCGAGACCACAGGCCAGACGCCGATGCTCTCTCCGGAGGCACAGGCGGCCGTCGACGCGCTGCCGTTCGGCTCGGCCCTGCTGGTCGTGCGCCGCGGGCCGAACTCCGGCAGCCGCTTCCTGCTGGACGGTGAGCTGACCACGGCCGGACGTCATCCGCAGAGCGACATCTTCCTGGACGACGTGACGGTCTCGCGCCGCCACGTGGAGTTCCGCCGCAGCCCGGACGGCTCGTTCACGGTGGCCGACGTCGGCAGCCTGAACGGTACGTACGTCAACCGGGAGCGGATCGACCAGGTGGCTCTGTCCAACGGTGACGAGGTGCAGATCGGCAAGTACCGGCTGGTGTTCCACTCGAGCCGGCAGGGCATCTGACCCTCCCCGGACCGAAGTCCGGGGGGACCCCAGGGAAGGTCCATGCTTCGAACATCGAGCGGCGGTGCGGGACACCGCACCGCCGCCGCGGACAGTGGGCTGATGAGCATCGGCACGGTGCTGAACGCGCTGCGCGACGAGTTCCCCGAGGTCACCATCTCCAAGATCCGTTTCCTGGAGTCGGAGGGGCTCGTCGAACCGCGGCGGACCCCCTCGGGGTATCGCAAGTTCAGCGCGGACGACGTCGAGCGGCTCGCCCTGGTCCTGAGGATGCAGCGTGACCACTACCTGCCGCTGAAGGTGATCCGTGAGCACCTGGAGGCGATGGAGCGCGGCGAGGCGGTCCAGCTTCCGGTGCTCGGCCGGCAGCGTGACGGCGAGGCCGGGCTGCCGGCCGTCGAGGCGCCCACGGCAGCCCGGATCGGGCGGGCCGAGCTGCTCGCCGCCGCCGGGATCGAGGACACGGAGCTGCAGGAGTGGGAGTCGTACGGGCTCCTCACCCCATTGGCGGACGGTTCCTACGACGCCGAGGCGGTGACCGTGGCCTCGCTCGTCTGTGAGCTGGGGCGCTTCGGAATCGAGCCCCGTCACCTGCGGGTGATGAAAGCGGCCGCCGACCGGGAGGCCGGGCTGGTCGACCAGGTGGTGGCCCCGCTCAAGAGGCACCGCAATCCGCAGACCAGGGCCCATGCCGAGGCCCGTACGAAGGAGCTGGCGGCGCTCACGGTGCGGCTGCACGCGACCCTGGTGCAGACGGCGCTCGGGGTGCGGCTGCCCTGAGCGGGCCGGTCGCGGCGGCCGGATCGTCCCCCCGTTTCCGGCCCGACTACCCAAACGTCCCGGGCACGGCCTAGGGTTGCTGTGTGAACGAGCTCGATGTCGTAGGTGTCCGGGTTGAAATGCCCTCCAACCAACCGATCGTGCTCCTGCGTGAAGTGGGAGGCGACCGCTACCTCCCCATCTGGATCGGGCCGGGGGAGGCGACGGCGATCGCCTTCGCCCAGCAGGGCATGGCCCCCGCCAGGCCGCTGACCCACGACCTGTTCAAGGACGTGTTGGAGGCCGTCGGCCAGGAGCTCACGGAAGTGCGCATCACGGATCTGCGTGAGGGCGTCTTCTACGCGGAGCTGGTCTTCGCCAGCGGGGTCGAGGTGAGCGCCCGGCCGTCCGACGCCATAGCGCTGGCGCTGCGTACCGGAACGCCGATCTTCGGCAGCGACACGGTGCTCGACGACGCGGGCATCGCGATTCCGGACGAGCAGGAGGACGAGGTGGAGAAGTTCCGCGAGTTCCTCGACCAGATCTCGCCGGAGGACTTCGGCACCAGCAGCCAGTGAGAACCGGTAGCCAGTGAGAACCAGCAGTCGGTGAGGGCCGGCAGCCGGTGAAACCCCCCGTGCGCCACCTGTCGCGCGGAGTCCTGCGACCCGCTGCCCGGACATTCGGCTAGCCTTTCCCGGCATTGGGGTATGCGAAACCACTCTTAGGGTGATTATCACTCGGCGTGCCGAGTGTGGCGATCGTTGACGCACCCCTGGTGACTGCCTACCTTCGAGGAGGCAGGTCGAGGACGGAGGTCGGCGTGAGGAACAGCGGCGACGGTACGGCTGGGGGTGCCCCCGGACGCGGTGTCCGGGGAAGTTACCCCCACCAGGGCAGCGCGGCCGATCTCGCTCCGCTGCGACCGACGGCCGTGCCGAGCAGCGGAGGGGCGACGTCCATGGCGTCCGAGCAGATCGGCTACCGCGGTCCGACGGCCTGCGCCGCCGCCGGCATCACCTACCGGCAACTGGACTACTGGGCGCGCACCGGCCTGGTCGAGCCGAGTGTGAGGCCCGCCTACGGATCCGGCTCGCAGCGCCTGTACAGCTTCCGTGACGTGGTCGTCCTGAAGATCGTCAAGCGCTTCCTCGACACCGGCGTCTCGCTGCAGAACATTCGTACGACCGTCCAGCACCTGCGGGAGCGCGGCTTTCGCGACCTGGAGCGGATGACGCTGATGAGCGACGGCGCCACGGTGTACGAGTGCACGTCGCCCGACGAGGTGCACGCCCTGCTCCAGGGGGGTCAGGGGATCTTCGGCATCGCGGTCGGCGTGGTGTGGCGCGATGTGGACAACGCGCTGTCGCAGCTGCACGGTGAGCGCATCGACACCGGGGAGACGCTGGTGGGGCAGAACCCCGGAGACGAACTCGCCCGGCGCCGCAACCGGGCGGTCTGACCGGCCCCGCGGACCGGAGCCCGGGCCTCGGAACGGCTCCGGGCGGTCCGTTTGTCAGTGGTGTGGTGCAGCATCGTGGATGTGAGAACCGCGCCCACGATCCTGCATCTCGACATGGATGCCTTCTTCGCGTCGGCGGAGCAGGCGTCCAAACCGAGCCTGCGCGGGAAGGCCGTCGTCGTGGGCGGGCTCGGACCGCGCGGGGTGGTGGCCACCGCGTCGTACGAGGCGCGGGTCTTCGGTGTCCGCTCGGCCATGCCGATGGCCCAGGCGCGGCGGCTGGCGCCGAACGCCGCGTACCTGATGCCGCGCTTCGCCTTCTACCGGTCCATCAGCGAGCAGGTGATGGACCTGCTGCGGGCCCTGTCGCCGCTGGTGGAGCCGCTGAGCCTGGACGAGGCGTTCGTGGACCTGGAGGCCGGGGGAGCGGCCTGGGACGCGGACTCGGCCCGGCTGGCGGGGGCCAGGCTGCGCGCGGACATCCGGGCCGTCACGGGGCTGACCGGCTCCGTGGGACTGGCCGCCTCCAAGATGCTCGCCAAGATCGCCTCCGAGAGGGCCAAGCCCGACGGGCTGGTGCTCATCGAGCCCGGCACCGAGCGGGCCCTGCTCGGTCCCATGCCCGTGCGGACCCTGCCGGGCGTCGGGCCGGCGACGGGCGACCACCTGCGGCGGGCCGGTATCCACACCGTCGACGAACTCGCCGAAGCGGGTGAGGACGAGCTCGTACGACTGCTCGGCAAGGCGCACGGCCACGCGCTGTACGCCATGGCGCTGGCCCACGACGAGCGGCCCGTCGTCGCCGAGCGCGAGGCCAAGTCGGTGTCGGTCGAGGACACCTACGACGTGGACATCCACGACCGGATCCGGGTGGGCACGGAGGTGCGGTGGCTCGCCGACCGGTGCGTGCGGCGGCTGCGCGCGGCCGGGCTGTCGGGGCGCACCATCGTGCTGAAGGTGCGCCGCTACGACTTCTCCACCCTGACCCGGTCCGAGACCCTGCGCGGGCCCACGGACGACCCCGCGGTGGTGCGGGAGGCGGCTGCCCGGCTGCTGGGCTCCGTGGACACCACGGGCGGCGTACGGCTGCTCGGCGTGGGCGTGTCCGGGCTCGCCGACTACACCCAGGAGGACCTGTTCGCCCAGGCGGCGGGCGCGGAGGCCGAGAGCCCCGTCGAAGAGCCGGTGCGCGAGCCGGCCGCGGGCCGGCCGGCCCCCGCCGAGCGGCGCTGGCCCGCCGGTCACGACGTACGGCACGCCGAGTACGGCCACGGGTGGGTCCAGGGCAGCGGCCTGGGCCGTGTCACCGTCCGTTTCGAGACCCCCGACTCCCCGCCGGGCCGGGTACGCACCTTCCCCACCGACGACCCGGACCTGGAACCGGCGGACCCCCTCCCCCNNNNTGGTGCACCGCACACCCGCCGGACCCGAGGGCACGGCGCTGCCGGGACAGGGGGACGGGGCGGTCGGTCGCGTGTCCTCGGAGGCTGTCGTCGAAGGGGGCTGACGCCGCCCGGGCGTCAGGTCTCGTCCGGGCCCGAGCCGGAGCCCGCCAGGTTGCCGAAGTCGCGGTCCGGGAAGGCGGTGGGAGGGGCGACGTCCAGGCCGTAGTGGTGGTAGAGCTGCAGTTCCTGCTCGGGGGAGAGATGGCGGCCCACGCCGAAATCGGGGGCCTCCTTGATCAGGGAGCGGTCGAAGGGGACCCGCAGAGTGCCCTCGACCAGCTCGCTCGGCTCCAGGGGCACGAAGGCGTCCCGGGAGAACAGACCGGTGCGTATGGCTGCCCACTCCGGTACACCGGTCGCGTCGTCGAGGTAGACCTCGTCCACCGTGCCGATCTTGTGACCATTGCTGTCGAACGCCTTGCGGCCGATCAGGTTGCGCGGATCGATCTCGGTCTGCACGGTCCCTCCACATGGTCGCACCTCATCCGTAAGCACTACAAAAGAGCACAATCAGCGCGACGGCCACTCGAAGGCCCCGGCACCCGCCCCGCTGGTACGCTGGCAGCGGCTGCTGACCCCGTGCGGGAGAGCCCTCCGGCACCACCGGGGGCGCCGAAGGAGCAAATCCTCCCCGGAATCTCTCAGGCCCACGTACCGCACGGACGAGGTCACTCTGGAAAGCAGAGCGGGTGTCGACGGCGTCCGCTCTCACCGACGGTGAAAACCGGGAGCCCGCGGGCGGCCCGGTGAAGCTCTCAGGTTGAGATGACAGAGGGGGAGGCCGTCGGGGCACCCGTGCCGTGGTGTCCCTCGAAGGTCGCATCAGACCAGGAGGCCTCCGCAATGACCGCCCAGCGCATTCCGCTCTCCGAGCTCGAACAGGGCATCCCCTTCGAGCAGCGCCACATCGGGCCCGACCAGGAGGCGCGGGCCAAGATGCTCGCGCAGGTCGGCTACGGCTCGCTCGACGAACTCACGGCCGCCGCGGTGCCCGATGTCATCAAGAACGCCGACGCGCTCGACCTGCCGGGTGCCCGCACCGAGGCCGAGGTGCTGGCCGAGCTGCGCTCACTGGCCGACCGCAACCAGGTCCTCGGCTCGATGATCGGACTCGGCTACTACGGCACCTTCACCCCGCCGGTCGTCCTGCGCAACGTCATGGAGAACCCTGCCTGGTACACCGCCTACACCCCCTACCAGCCGGAGATCTCCCAGGGCCGCCTCGAGGCGCTGCTGAACTTCCAGACCATGGTCGCCGACCTCACCGGCCTGCCGACCTCCGGCGCCTCCCTGCTCGACGAGGGCACCGCCGCCGCCGAGGCCATGGCGCTCTCCCGGCGCATGGGCAGGAACAAGAAGGGCCTGTTCCTGGTCGACGCGGACGCGCTGCCGCAGACCGTCGCCGTCATCCGGACCCGTGCCGAGCCGACCGGCGTCGAGGTCGTCGTCGCCGACCTGGCCGAGGGCATCCCGGCGGACATCGCCGAACGCGAGATCAACGGCGTACTGCTGCAGTACCCGGGAGCCTCCGGTGCCGTACGCGACCTGAAGCCCGTCATCGACCAGGCGCACGCACTGGGCGCCCTGGTCACCGTCGCCGCCGACCTGCTCGCCCTCACGCTGCTGAAGTCGCCGGGCGAGCTGGGCGCGGACATCGCCGTCGGCACCACCCAGCGCTTCGGCGTGCCGATGGGCTTCGGTGGCCCGCACGCCGGCTACATGGCGGTGCACGAGAAGTTCGCCCGCAGCCTGCCCGGCCGCCTGGTCGGCGTCTCCGTCGACGCCGACGGGGACAAGGCCTACCGCCTCGCCCTGCAGACCCGTGAGCAGCACATCCGCCGCGAGAAGGCCACCAGTAACATCTGCACCGCCCAGGTGCTGCTCGCCGTCATGGCCGGCATGTACGCCGTCTACCACGGCCCCGAGGGCCTGAAGGGCATCGCCCGGCGCACCCACCGCTACGCCACGATCCTCGCCGAGGGACTCGAGGCCGGCGGTGCCGAGCTCGTCCACGGCGCCTACTTCGACACGCTGACCGTCAAGGCCGGGGGACGGGCCGCCGAGATCGTCGCCGCCGCGCGCGAGGGCGGCGTCAACCTGCGCCTCGTCGACGCCGACCACGTCTCCGTCGCCTGCGACGAGACCACCGGGCGGGAGCAGCTGAACGCCGTGTGGACCGCCTTCGGTGTCGAGGGCGACATCGAGGCGCTGGACGCCGCGGCCGGGGAGGCGCTGCCCGAGGCGCTGCTGCGCACCGACGCCTACCTCACCCACCCCGTCTTCCACCAGCACCGCTCCGAGACCGCGATGCTGCGCTACCTGCGCCGGCTCGCCGACCGCGACTACGCGCTCGACCGCGGCATGATCCCGCTGGGCTCCTGCACCATGAAGCTCAACGCGACCACGGAGATGGAGCCGATCACCTGGCCGGAGTTCGGCGGACTGCACCCCTTCGCGCCCGCCGAGCAGGCGGAGGGCTACCTCACGCTCATCCGGGAGCTGGAGGACCGTCTCGCCGAGGTCACCGGCTACGACAAGGTCTCCCTGCAGCCGAACGCCGGCTCCCAGGGCGAGCTGGCCGGTCTGCTCGCCGTGCGCGGATACCACCGTGCAGGCGGCGACGAGCAGCGCACGGTCTGCCTCATCCCGTCCTCCGCGCACGGCACCAACGCCGCCAGCGCCGTGATGGCCGGCATGAAGGTCGTCGTCGTCAAGACCGCCGGGGACGGCGAGATCGACGTCGAGGACCTGCGGGCGAAGATCGAGCAGTACCGCGACGAGCTCGCGGTGCTGATGATCACCTACCCGTCCACGCACGGCGTGTTCGAGGAGCACGTCGCCGACATCTGCGCGCAGGTCCACGAGGCCGGCGGCCAGGTGTACGTCGACGGCGCCAACCTCAACGCCCTGGTCGGTCTCGCCAAGCCGGGCCACTTCGGCGGCGACGTCTCCCACCTGAACCTGCACAAGACGTTCTGCATCCCGCACGGCGGCGGCGGTCCGGGCGTCGGCCCGGTGGCCGTGCGCTCCCACCTGGCGCCGTACCTGCCCAACCACCCGCTGCAGCCCGAGGCCGGTCCCGGGACCGGGGTCGGCCCGGTCTCGGCCGCGCCGTGGGGTTCGGCGGGCATCCTGCCCATCTCCTGGGCGTACGTCCGTCTGATGGGCGGCGAGGGCCTCAAGCGGGCCACGCAGGTGGCCGTCCTGTCCGCCAACTACATCGCCAAGCGCCTCGAGCCGCACTACCCGGTGCTCTACACGGGCCCCGGCGGCCTGGTCGCGCACGAGTGCATCATCGACCTGCGGCCGCTGACCAAGGCGACCGGCGTGACCGTGGACGACATCGCCAAGCGGCTGATCGACTACGGTTTCCACGCGCCGACGATGTCCTTCCCGGTGGCCGGCACGCTCATGATCGAGCCGACGGAGTCCGAGGACTTGGCCGAGCTGGACCGGTTCTGCGAGGCGATGATCGCGATCCGCGCCGAGATCGAGAAGGTCGCCTCCGGCGAGTGGCCCGCGGACGACAACCCGCTGCGGAACGCCCCGCACACCGCCGCGGCGCTCGGCGGCTCGTGGGAGCACGCCTACAGCCGCGAGGAGGCCGTCTTCCCGGCCGGTGTCTCGGCCGCCGACAAGTACTGGCCGCCGGTGCGCCGTGTCGACCAGGCCTTCGGCGACCGGAACCTGGTCTGCTCCTGCCCGCCGCTGGACGCGTACGAGGACTGAGCGCCGTAGCGCGCGAGGGGCCCCGCCCCGGCCGTTCCGAGGCCGGGGCGGGGCCCCTCGTCCTGTGCGGGGCGGGTCAGGCCGGGTAGGCGTGTGTCTGCGCCGCCTTGACGGCCGCCCAGACCACCGCACCCGGGTGCAGACCGAGTTCGGCGGCGGCGACCGTGGTCAGGTCGGCGGTGAGGGGAAGCGTGCCGGTGAGGTCCGCGCGGATCTGGTCGCCGTGCGTCTCCAGGCCGGCGACCTCGCAGCGCCACAGGTTGCGCGCGCTGGAGCCGGTGGGGCGGTCCCGGTGGAGGGTGACGGCGCCCGGCGGGAAGGCCACGAACACCGGACCGGACAGGTCCTCGGTGATGGTGAGGGCGGGCCCGGCCTCCAGCCGGACGGTGTGCCCGTCGGCCTGGCCGCGGTAGAGGTTCAGGCCGACCAGTTGCGCGACGTAGTCCGTGCGCGGACGGCGGGCGATGTCTGACGGGGTGCCCTCCTGGACGACCCGGCCGTGCTCGACGACGACCAGCCGGTCGGCCAGCACCATCGCGTCCAGCGGGTCGTGGGTGACCAGGACGGCGACGGCCTCGAACTCGGCGAGGTGCCGCCGGAGCTGCGCGCGGACCTCCAGGCGGGTGCGGGCGTCGAGCGCGGCGAGCGGCTCGTCCAGGAGCAGCAGCCGGGGCCGGGTGGCCAGGGCGCGGGCGAGGGCCACGCGCTGGGCCTGGCCGCCGGAGAGGCGGCGGGGCTTGGCACCGGCGTGACCGGTCAGACCCATGCGGGCCAGCCACCCGGCGGCCTGCGCGCGGGCCTCGGCCTTGGTCGCGCCCCGGCAGCGCGGGCCGAAGGCGACGTTGTCCAGGGCGGACAGGTGCGGGAAGAGCAGGTAGTCCTGGAAGACGACCCCGACCGGGCGCGCCTCGGGCGGCGTACGGTCCAGGGCGGCGCCGTCCAGGCACAGATGGCCGCCGGTGAGCGGGACCAGGCCGGCCAGCGCGCGCAGGGCCGTGGTCTTGCCGGCGCCGTTCGGCCCGAGCAGCGCGACGACGTCCCCGGGCGCGGCGGTCAGGGCCACGTCGAGGCGGAAGATGCCGCGGTCGACGACGAGGCGGGCGTCCAGGCCCTCTCCGGGCAGACCCCGGTCACGGAGGCCGGCCGGGGTCTCGTCGATGTCGGTCATGAGGCGATCGTCCTGGGTGTGGGGCGGATCATGGTCGGGTCGTGGTCGGAAGCAGGGCCGTGGTCAGGTGGAGGCCGTCATCCAACGGTCCCGCAGCCCCGCCAGTACCGCGATCGACACCGTCAGCAGCACCAGGCTCAGGGCGATCGCGGCGGCCGGGTCGTTCTGCAGGGCCAGATAGACCGCCAGCGGCATGGTCTGCGTACGGCCGGGGAAGTTGCCCGCGAACGTGATCGTCGCGCCGAACTCGCCGAGCGCCCGCGCCCAGGCGAGCACGGCGCCCGCGGCGATGCCGGGCGCGATCAGCGGCAGGGTGACCCGGCGGAACGCGGTGAAGCGGGAGGCGCCCAGCGTGGTGGCCGCCTCCTCGTAGCGCGGGTCCGCGGCACGCAGCGTGCCCTCGACGCTGATGACGAGGAACGGCATGGCCACGAACGCCTCCGCGACCACCACCCCGGCGGTGGTGAACGGCAGCGTGATCCCGAACCAGGCGTCCAGCCACTGCCCGACGACGCCGCCCCGGCCCAGCGCCAGCAGCAGGGCCACACCGCCCACCACCGGGGGCAGCACGAGCGGCAGTGTCACCAGGGCCCGGACCAGCCCGCGCCCGGGGAAGTCCGTACGGGCCAGCAGCCAGGCCAGTGGGACGCCGAGGACCAGGCTCACGGCGGTGGCGGCGGTGGCGCTGACCAGGGACAACTGGAGCGCCTGCCACACCTCGGCGCTGGTCAGCTGCTGTGGCAGGCTGCGCCAGGGGGCCCGGATGAGCAGGGCGAGCAGCGGCAGCAGCAGGAAGGCGAGGCCCACCAGGGCGGGCAGCAGGAGGGGCAGCGGTACGCCGCCGAGGGCACGCGCGCGCCGCGCCCCGCTCTCCGGGACCACGGTGCGGGCCCTGTCGACCTCGGTCATGGCTTCAGGAACCCTGCCCGGGTCAGGACCTGCTGACCCTCGGCGGACGTCACCAGTTCGACGAACGCTTTGGCCGCGGCGGCGTTGGGCGCGTTCTTGAGCAGGGTGATCGAGTAGTCGTTGAGGGCCTCGGCCGACTCGGGGAACTCCACGCCCTGGACCCGGCCGCCGGCGGCCTTCACGTCGGTCTTGTAGACGACGGCCGCGTCGGCCTCCTTCAGCTCGACCTTGGTCAGGGCGCTCCTGACGTCCTGTTCGTAGGAGACGGGCGTCAGCTCGAGGTGGCTCGCGCCCAGTGCCTTCTGGGCGGCGGCCCCGCAGGGCACCGCCTTGTCGCACAGAACGACCTTCAGGCCGGGCTTGGTGAGGTCCTTCAGGGAGGAGATCCTGTCCGGGTTGCCCGGCAGGGTGGCGATCTCCAGCTGGTTGCGGGCGAAGGCGACCGGCGTGCCGGCCGCGTCCTTCCCGTCGGTCACGGTCGCCATGGTCCTGGCGCTGGCGGCAGCGAACACGTCGGCGGGGGCGCCGGCGGTGATGCTCGCGGCGAGGGTGTCGCTGCCGCCGAAGTTGAAGGCGACCTCGGTGCCCGGATGCTGCCGCTCGAACTCCTTGCCGAGCGTGGTGAAGCTCTCCTTCAGCGAGGCGGCGGCGAAGACGGTCACCGTGCCGGACGGCCTCGGCGAGGAGGACGCCGACGAGTCGGGCCCGGACGAGGACGAGCCGTCGGAGGACGAGGAGGAGCAGGCGCCGAGAGCCAGCAACGCCACGGCCCCCGCGGCGGCCGTCCGCAGCGTCCTGGTCCGTCGAGCGGAACGGGTCATCACGGTTCTCCTCCTCTGGCTCTGCGCGGAAGAGCTGTCGCGCCCCGCCACGACCGGCCGGCGGCCGTGCCGCGATCATACTGCCGCAATTGCCAGGTGTAAGGCCCTTGCTGCATCGCATGAGCTGGCAGACATCGAAATACAGCTGGTATGTGCGTTTGTATGAGACGGCCGCTCGGGTACGGACACTCAGGAGGTGGTGGCCGTGACGCTCGCGGAGTTCGACCTGACCGGCGACCTCGCCCGCCCGGCCCGGCTGACGGTGCGGGACCCGCTCGTCCGGCCGCAGCACCGGGCGGGGGTCGCCTTCGCGTGTGCCACCGGCGGAGTGCGGCACCACCGGTTCACCGGCCCGCGCTGGTACGACGTGCTGTCCGCGGCAGGGCCCGGTTTCGATCCGGCACGGCGCAAGGGCCGGTTGCGCTTCCTGTCGCGGTCACGGCTGCCGACGGGCACCACGCGCTGCTGTCGTGGGCCGGGATCGATCCCGACTTCGCCGACGCTCCGGTCCTGCTCGCGGTGACCGTCGACGGCACCCGGCTCGACGGCACCGGCCCCCGGCCGGACCTGCCGCAGGACCGCTGCGGAGCGCGGTACGTCAGGGGCGTCCGGGCGATACGCGTGGACGGTGGATACCCCTCGCGCGCCCGGGTGCGAGGCCGTTCGGCTACGTCCGGTCGATGTGCACGTTCGTCGACTTCACGCGGGCCGTGGCCTCCATGCCCACCTCCAAACCCAGTTCCTCCACGGCCTCCCGGGTCAGCAGCGAGACCAGGCGGTGCGGGCCGGCCTGGATCTCGACCTGGGCCGCGACGTCGCCGAGCTTGACGGCGGTCACGATGCCCGGGAAGGCGTTGCGGACCGAGGTGTACGAAGGGGCCTCCTCCCCACCCCCGGTCCTGGCGAGTTCGACGGAGAAGGCGGCGAGGTCCCGCCCGTCGATGAGCCGCCGCCCGCTGTCGTCACGGTGGGTGGCCACCCGGCCGGCGTCCGCCCAGCGGCGCGCGGTGTCCGGGCTGACGCCGAGCAGTCGGGCCGCCTGCCCGATCGTGTAGGACTGCATGCCGGCCACGATAGGGCCGGGAGCGGCACACGGTGACCCGGGGCCGGCCGTCGGCGGGCGTGGCTCACCCGGTGTGCACGCGCGGGCGCCTGGCACGGTCCGGCTCCGCCTCGCGCAGCACCTCGCGGGTGACCGGGGCCACCTCGCCCTGGCCGAAGAGGAAGAAGCGCAGGAAGTTGGCGAGGGGGTTGCCCTCCGTCCACTGGAAGTAGATGTGCGGGATGCGGCCCGTCCTCTCCCGGACGTGGAGGAGGAGGGCGGCCAGGGCGTTGGGGACGGAGGCGGACTCCAGGGCCAGCACCCGGTAGCGGTCGTGCACGACCTCGCCGCGCACCGTCAGGCCGGCCTCGAACTCCGAGGGGTCGGTGACCGTCACCTCGACGAAGACGAAGTCCTCCGTGGCCGGGATGTCGTTCTCGCTGTGGATCTGTTCGAGCCTGTTGCGGTAGTCGGCCTTGTCCCGCCGGTGGGGTTCGTGAGCGATGAACCGGATCTTGCGGCTGGCGATGTCCCTGACGAATCGTTCCGCCATGTCGTCCAGCGTGACGCTCGTCACCCTCAGCTCGAAGGAACGGGCCAGCCGCGACAGCAGCGAGACCAGGATGATCCCGGCGATGAAGCAGGCGCCGATCTTCACACCGTCGGGGCGCTCGATGACGTTGACGACGGTCGTGTAGAGGAAGACGGCCGAGATCACGCCGAACGCGATGGTCCAGTTGCGTTGGCCGGCCTTGCGGGCGGCGATGGTCACCGCGATCGCCGCGGAGCTGATCAGGACGAGCACGCCCGTGGCGTACGCGCCGCCCTGCCTGTCGACGTTGGCGTCGAAGATCCAGGTGACCAGGAAACCGATCAGGGTGAAGACGATGACCATCGGGCGGACCGCCCGCGCCCAGTGCGGGGCCATGCCGTAGCGGGGCAGGTACCGCGGCATCAGGTTGAGCAGCCCGGCCATCGCGGAGGCGCCCGCGAACCACAGGATCAGGATCGTGGAGATGTCGTAGACCGTGCCGAAGCTGTTGCCGAGGTACTCGTGCGCCAGGTAGGCCAGCGCACGGCCGTTGGCCTGGCCGCCCGCCTTGAACTCCTTCGCCGGGATCAGCAGCGTGGTGATGAAGCTGCTGGTGATCAGGAAGACGCTCATGATGAGCGCGGCCGTGGTGAGCAGTTTCCTGGTGTCCCGGATGCGGCCGGTCGGCCGCTCCTCGGTGTCGTCCGGGTCGCCCTGGACGTGCGGCATGACGGCGACGCCGGTCTCGAAGCCGGACAGGCCCAGCGCGAGCTTGGGGAAGACCAGCAGGGCCACGCCGACCATGAGGAAGACGTTGCCGTGCTGGGCGGTCAGGGCACTGGTCCAGTCGGTGATCACATGACCGGCGGTGAGGACGTGCCACACGCCGACGACCACCACGACGGCGTTCAGCGCCAGGTAGACGCCGACCAGCACGAACGCCACGCCGATCGCCTCCACGAAGCCCTTGAGGAACACCGCGCCGAGCAGGGCCACGAGCAGGAGTGTGATCAGCATCTGGTGGCCGTGCAGCGCGTTCGTCAGGTGCGGGTTCTGCACCAGGTGGGTGGAGGCGTCGGCGGCCGACAGGGTCATGGTGATCAGGAAGTCGGTGGCGGCGAAGCCGAGCAGGGTGAGCACGAACAACTTGCCCTGCCAGAACGAGAGCAGCCGCTCCAGCATCGCGATCGATCCCGCGCCGTGCGGGCTCTCCTCGGCCACCCTGCGGTACACCGGAAGGGCGCCCACGAGGGTGATGAGGACCAGGACGAGGGTCGCGATCGGAGACAGCAGACCGGCCGCGAGGGCGGCGATGCCCGGCTGGTAACCGAGGGTCGAGAAGTAGTCCACGCCGGTCAGGCACATCACCCTGTACCACCGCTGCCCCTTGTGCGGGTGCTCCGGCAGGGCGTGCGGGGCCTGCTGCATCCCCTTGCCCATGTCGGACAGGCCCTCCAGCATCCAGGTGCGCAGACGACTGGGAGGGCGTTCGATGGTGGTCATGGCCCTGCTCCTGAGGGGCGGCTCGGCGTGTGGATCGGGCCATCACGCGGACAGGTCACCAGCGTATGCGGAGAGTGACGCAAGGACCCACAGGTGCCCGGGCGGGCAGCCGTCAATCTTCTGTTAAGAATGGCTGCGACACCGGCGAGGTCTCGGCTGGACCAGCGAGCTCTTGGGTTTCCCGCCGCCCTGGACCGGAAAGCGGGTGCGGGGTGCCGGGACCGGGAACGGACACCCAGCGTCACGGTTCCAGTCCGGAGACCCGGAACACGGCCGGCGCGGTCTCGCGGTCGACCCGCTCGGACAGGTGGCGCAGCCCCTCCGCGCCGCACCGCAGGAGGCCCGCCGCCGCGGAGTGCCGTACGTCCTCGTCGAGGCGGTGCCAGACCGCGGGATTGTCCGCCAGTACCTCGAGGTCGAGCTCCACCCGCCCGCCGAGGGCGTCGAGCAGGACCAGCCGCCGGCGGACGCCGTCCACCCAACGCACCGGCACCAGCAGGTCGGTGCGGACCAGGCGGCTGTGCAGCAGTGACCGTGAGGCGACCCAGCCCTGGCCGACGCGGACACGGGGCGGGCGCAGCGCCACGAAGAGCAGTACCGAGAGCGTGAGCCAGAGCGCCCCGCGCCACCGTGTGAGGCCGCCCGTGCCCCAGTCGGCCAGAAGCAGCAGGCCGAGCAGCGCCACCGAGCAGCGGACCGAGGTGCGCAGGTCCCGCGCCCAGCGACGGTCGCGGACCATACGGTCCGGTTCCCGCCCGGCCGCACCGGCGCCGTGTCCCATGTGCCCGGCACCAGGGCCCTTCGGGAGCCGTGGCGCCGGCCCTTGACACGCCCCTGACGCGCTCGCGCCCCTCCTTGACGCCACGCCGATGGCGTCGCCGGGTGGCGAGCCGTAAGGGGTTCGTCAAGGGTGGAGGTAGCGCCGTAAGGGAGCCGTCAACGGTGGTCGGATTCGGGCGGGGAAGGTCGTTTCCTCGAAGCGTCGTCGTCCGTTCATCACCCCATCCCAGGAGTCCACGATGGCCGACCTGGCCCTCGTCGTCGTCACGCTCGCGGTGTTCGCGCTCGTGTCCCTCGTCGTCAAGGGGGTGACGAAGCTGTGACCGCCGAGAACGTCGTCGGCCTGGTCGTGGCCGTCGCCCTGCTGGGCTACCTCGTCCTCGCCCTGATCTTCCCGGAGAGGTTCTGAGCGGCGTCATGGGTCCCGTACTCGCCGGCGTGCTCCAACTGCTCGCTCTCATGGCCGCGCTGGCGCTCGCCCACGTACCGCTGGGCACCTACATGGCCGGCGTCTACTCCGGGCGGCGCCACTGGAGGGTCGAGAGATGGATCTACAAGGCCGTCGGCGCCGATCCGGACACACAGATGCGCTGGCCCGCGTACGCGCGCGGCGTGCTCGCCTTCTCCGTGGTCGGTGTCCTCCTCCTGTACCTGCTCCAGCGCATCCAGGGCGTCCTGCCGCTCTCGCTCGGCTTCCGGTCCGTCGGCCCCGCCCAGGCGTTCAACACCGCCGCGTCCTTCGTGACGAACACCAACTGGCAGTCGTACTACGGCGAGCAGACCATGGGGCACGTGGTGCAGACCGCCGGTCTCGCCGTACAGAACTTCGCCTCCGCGGCCGTCGGCCTGGCCGTGGCCGTCGCCCTGGTGCGCGGCTTCGCACGGTCGGGCACCGGCGTCCTCGGCAACTTCTGGGCCGACCTGGTGCGCGGCACCGTACGCATCCTCCTTCCGCTGGCCGCGGTGGCCGCGGTGGTGCTGGTGGCCTGCGGGGCGATCCAGAACTTCTCCGGCATTCACGAGGTCGGCCAATTCTTCGATGGGCACGGCGTGGGGGGCTCGCAGCAGTGGAACGGCGGCGCGGTCGCCTCCCAGGAGGCCATCAAGGAGCTGGGCACCAACGGCGGCGGCTACTTCAACGCCAACAGCGCCCACCCCTTCGAGAACCCGACGCCGTTCACCAACCTCTTCGAGATCTTCCTGATCCTGGTGATCCCGTTCTCCCTGACCCGTACCTTCGGCGTCATGGTCGGCTCGGTCCGGCAGGGCTACGCGATCCTCGCGGCCATGGCGGCCATCTGGCTGGGTTTCGTCGCCCTGATGATGTGGACCGAGTTCGCCCACCGGGAGGGCGCCCTGCGGATCGCCGGCGCCGCCATGGAGGGCAAGGAGGTCCGCTTCGGCGTCGGAGGCTCCTCGATCTTCGCGGTGTCGACCACGCTCACCTCGACCGGTGCGGTCGACTCCGCCCACTCGTCGCTCACCGGGTTCGGCGGCGGGATCGCCCTGCTCGGCATGATGCTGGGCGAGATCGCGCCCGGAGGCGTGGGCTCCGGCCTGTACGGCATTCTCGTCATGGCGGTCATCGCGGTGTTCATCGCCGGTCTGATGGTCGGACGCACACCCGAGTACCTGGGCAAGAAGATCGGCTCCCGAGAGATCAAGCTGGCCGCCCTCTACATCCTGATCACCCCGGCGCTCGTCCTGGTCTTCACCGCCTTCGCGATGGCCCTGCCGACCCCGCCGCGCTCGGCGCTCAACCCGGGCGCGCACGGGTTCTCCGAAGTGCTCTACGCCTACACGTCCGCCGCGAACAACAACGGCTCGGCCTTCGCCGGACTGAACGCGAACACCGACTGGTTCAACATCACGACCGGGCTCGTCATGCTGCTCGGCCGGTTCCTGCCCGTGGTGTTCGTCCTCGCCCTGGCCGGCTCCCTGGGCGAGCAGCGGCCGGTACCGGTCACCGCGGGCACCTTGCGCACCGAGAAACCGCTGTTCACCGGTCTGCTGGTGGGCGCCGTCCTGATCGTCGTCGGGCTGACGTACTTCCCGGCGCTCGCGCTGGGCCCGCTGGCCGAGGGGCTGGCGTGATGACCACCTCCACACAGAACCACGAGAACCCCATGTCCACAGTCCCCAGGACCCGGGCACCGCACAGCGACGTACCCACCGGTCACCCGTCCGGCCCCGGCCGGGTCGGTGCGGGCTTCTTCGACGCCCGGCAGTTGGTCAGGTCGCTGCCCGACGCCTCCCGCAAGCTCGATCCGCGAGTGATGGTCAAGTCGCCCGTGATGTTCGTGGTGTGGACCGGTGCCGTGCTGACCACTGCCTTCTCCCTCACCCGCCCGGGTGACTGGTTCGGCTGGGCGATCAGCTTCTGGCTGTGGCTGACCGTCTTCTTCGCCAATCTCGCCGAGGCGGTCGCCGAGGGCCGCGGCAAGGCGCAGGCGGACACCCTGCGCCGGGCCAAGACCGACGCCGTGGCACGCCGGATCGACGGGACCGAGGTCCCCGGCACCGAGCTGCGCGTCGGCGACCTCGTCGTGTGCGAGGCGGGGGACGTCATCCCCGGCGACGGGGACGTCGTCGAGGGCGTCGCGTCGGTCGACGAGTCGGCCATCACGGGGGAGTCGGCGCCGGTGATCCGCGAGTCGGGGGGCGACCGGTCGGCGGTGACCGGCGGTACCAGGGTCCTGTCGGACCGTATCGTCATCAAGATCACCACCAGGCCCGGCGAGACCTTCATCGACCGGATGATCGGCCTCGTCGAGGGCGCCGCCCGGCAGAAGACGCCCAACGAGATCGCGCTGAACATCCTGCTCGCCTCGCTGACGATCGTCTTCCTCCTCGCGTGCGCCACCCTGCCGCCGTTCGCCGCCTACGCGGGCACACACCTGACCATGGTGGTGCTGGTCGCGCTGCTGGTCTGCCTCATTCCCACGACGATCGGCGCGCTGCTGTCCGCCATCGGCATCGCGGGCATGGACCGGCTGGTCCAGCGCAACGTCCTGGCGATGTCCGGGCGGGCGGTGGAGGCCGCCGGCGACGTGTCGACGCTGCTGCTGGACAAGACCGGCACGATCACCCTCGGCAACCGCCGGGCCGCGGAGTTCGTCCCGGTGCGCGGCACCACCGCCGCCGAGCTCGCGGACGCCGCCCAGCTCTCCTCGCTGGCCGACGAGACGCCCGAGGGCCGCTCCGTCGTGGTGCTGGCCAAGGAGAAGTACGGGTTGCGCGAACGGCATCAGGGCGAGCTCGCCGGCGCCGAGTGGATCGCGTTCACCGCGCAGACCCGGATGTCCGGTGTGGACGTGGACGGCCGCGGCATCCGCAAGGGCGCCGCGGGGTCCGTGATCGCCTGGGTGAAGGAACGCGGTGGGCAGATCGCCGAGGACGCGGACCGGCTCGGCGAGGAGATCGCCGCGGCGGGCGGCACCCCGCTGCTGGTCGCCGTCGAGGATCAGGGCGGCGTCCGGGTCCTGGGCGTCATCCACCTCAAGGACGTGGTCAAGGCCGGCATGAGGGGGCGCTTCGACGAGCTGCGCCGCATGGGCATCAGGACCGTCATGATCACGGGTGACAACCCGCTGACCGCCCGGGCGATCGCCGACGAGGCCGGCGTCGACGACTTCCTCGCCGAGGCCACGCCCGAGGACAAGATGGCGCTGATCCGGCGTGAGCAGAGCGGCGGCAAGCTGGTCGCGATGACCGGGGACGGCACCAACGACGCGCCCGCGCTGGCCCAGGCCGACGTCGGGGTGGCGATGAACACCGGTACGTCGGCCGCCAAGGAGGCCGGCAACATGGTCGACCTCGACTCCGACCCGACCAAGCTGATCGAGATCGTCGAGATCGGCAAGCAGCTGCTGATCACCCGCGGAGCGCTCACCACGTTCTCCATCGCCAACGACGTGGCCAAGTACTTCGCGATCATCCCGGCGATGTTCGCCGCCGTCCACCCGGGCCTGGACAGTCTGAACGTCATGCGGCTGTCCTCGCCGAGTTCGGCGATCCTGTCCGCGGTCGTCTTCAACGCGCTGGTCATCATCGCGCTGGTGCCGCTCGCCCTGCGCGGCGTGCGCTACCGGCCGACGAGCGCGGACCGGATGCTCCGCCGCAACCTCGTGGTCTACGGACTCGGCGGCCTCGTCGCGCCCTTCATCGGCATCAAACTCATCGACCTGCTCCTCTCCCTGATTCCCGGGATCGGGTGACACACGTGAACAACTCCCTCGTGAACACCGGCCGTCTGCTGGTGGCGGGCCTGCGGGCGCTGCTCGTGCTGACCCTGTTCACCGGTGTGGTCTATCCGCTCGCCGTCACGGGTGTGGCCCAGGCGTTCTTCGGACACCAGGCGAGCGGCTCGGAAGTCAGGGCGGACGGCAGGGTCGTGGGCTCGTCACTGATCGGTCAACAGGGCTACGGCCTCGACTACTTCCAGCCGCGGCCGGCGGCCGGACTCGGCGTCAACACCGTGAACACCCAGTACAAGCTGATCCTGTCCGGGGCCACCAACCTCGCCGCCGACAATCCCAGGCTGGTCAAGGCGGTCGAGCGGGCCCGGGCCGAGGTGGTGAGGGTCAACTCCACGCCCGACCACAAGGTGAAGCCCTCCCAGGTGCCGGCCGACGCCGTGACCTCCTCCGGTTCCGGCCTCGACCCGGACATCTCCCCGGCGTACGCGCGTCTCCAGGTCCACCGGGTCGCCGAGCGCAACCACCTGCCGGTCGCCCGGGTCGAGCGGCTGGTGCGGGAGCACACCGAGGGCCGCACCCTCGGCTTCATCGGCGAGCCGTGTGTCAACGTCCTCCAACTCAACGTCGCCCTCAGGGAACTGACCACGGGCCACTGACGGCGACCCGGCGTCCGCGCTCCCTTGTCCCCGCCCGGAGCCGCGCCTACAGTGCGACTCCGTAAGTTTCGCCCTTCGCGGCGAAAGTTTCGAGAAGCCCCGGCGAAGGGACTCCACGCCCGTGCGGCCGACGGCACCTGGTGGATGGTGCTGCTCGGCACCCGCCCCCGGGGCTGGTTCCCGGGGTTCCACGTACTGGGCCGGGGGACCTTCCTGGCCCCGGTGGAGTGGGTGGACGGGTGGCCGCGGGTCGGCCCGGTGGGCGAGCGGCACCCGGCGCCCGCGGTCCGGCGCCCCCTGCCCCCGCCGTCCGGGCGGGACGACTTCGACGTGCCCGCCCTGGCGCCGTGCTGGATCTCCCCGCGCAGCAGGCCGGACGGCTCCTGGTCGCTGACCCGGCGCCCCGGGTGGCTGACGCTGACCGCGACCGGCGACAGTCTCGACCGGCCCGGCCACACCTTCGTCGGACGCCGGCAGCAGCACCCCGACTGCCGGGTGGCGGCGCGGGTCGAGGCCGGCTCGGGCAGGGCAGGGCTCTCCGTCCGCCTGGACGAGGCGCACCACTACGACCTGGAGGTGGGCGGGGGAGGGGTGAGCGTGGTCGCCCGGATCGGACCGCTGTGCCAGCGGATCGCCCAGCACCCGGTGCCCTCCGGTCCGCTCACCCTCGTCGTGGACGTCCGCACGGACGACGTACCCCCGCCCACGGCCACGGCTCCGGGCCGGCCGGCACCCGGCGTGCGGACGGCCGGCCCGGACGCGATCGCCTTCTCCGTCGAGGGCCCCGAGGGGACCGTACGGCTGGCCGAACTGGACGGGCGCTACCTGTCCACCCGGGTCGCCGCGGGGTTCACCGGCCGTGTGATCGGGATGTACGTCACCGAGGGCAGCGCGGCGTTCGACTGGTTCGACTACCGCCTGCCGTAAGTGATCCGCGGGCGGTTCGCCGGAACCGCCCGGGCGCTCAGGCGGCGGTCACCACCCGGCCGGTGTCCAGCGGGCGGTGCGGGGCGATGATCCGGCCGTCCGGCAGGAGCTCACCGGTGTCCTCGAAGAGCAGGACGCCGTTGCACAGCAGGCTCCAGCCCTGCTCCGGGTGGTGTGCCACGAGACGGGCGGACTCCCGGTCGGCGGAGTCGGCTGAGGGGCACGGTGGCTGGTGCTGGCACATGGATGGGATCTTTCGCTCTGTCGTGTGGTCCGTGTCGGCTGACGTGTGCGTCCTGCGGCTGGTGGCATCCGCCATGGCCGCCTCCCCCGTTCGACGAGTCGGTCGGAAACCAGTGTTCCCCCGCGGGCGTGATCCCGCAGGCATTTCGCGGCACCGCTTCTCACGGGTTGGAGACGCGTCACACGGACGAGCGGTTCATCCCGACGGCACCGTCACTTCGGGTGGTTCGCGGTGGCCGGACGGGGCTAGTCCGATGGCACCCCCTCTTTTCCGGGGCGAACGGCTTGTCCAACGGCTTGTCCGGGGCGAACGGCATCGCACCCCGCCACCGGGAAGTCCGGCGGCGGGGTGGCGACTGCTCGTCGGGGAGTTCGGGGCCCCTGCTCCACCAAAGGGACGGTGCAGGACCTCCCCGTCGCCTCTGGCCGCACCCACATGGCCGGGCCGCGAGGGGTGTGCATCAGCAGCCCCCGGTCGGGGCGTGCGGCTGACCAGGCTCGTTCCCGCTCAGTCCGTGGGAACGGCACGAGGGCGCCCGAAGGGCGGGACGTCAGGCGGGGGAGCTCATGAGCCGGGCCGTCCTCACCCGATGGGTGAGGACCGGCAGCAGGTCGGCGGCCCGGTGCGGCCGGTGGGCGGCTATCCCGGGCGGGGCCGGCGCGAGCGGTACGAGCAGGTCGGCGGGGGCGGGGTGGCCGGTGGCGCCGTCGTCGGAGATGTCGCCGTGCAGCCACAGGGTGAGCATGTACAGGCTGGGCATGGACAGCAGGCGCGGCTGGTACGGCTGGGTCACCGTCTCCGCCTGACGCAGCGCGCGCTCGGTGGAGGTGACGTAAGGGCCCTCGAAGAAGTGCGAGAAGGTCCAGCCGTCGGGGGTCAGCATGGTCTCGGCCGCGGCCACCGCGTGGTCGCCGCAGCGGATCAGGAAGCGCCACCCGGCCAGCCTGGTCGCGGAGACCCCTTCGGGGGTGATCCGGTCCATGACGTGCACGGGCAGCGGAAGTTCGGGGGTGGCGGGCTGCTGTGCGGTGCGCAGGGCCGGGGTCGGGGCCTCGCGGACCGCGGTGGGTGAATCGAGTGCCGTGAGGACGGAGCGCAGGGCGGGCGCGGGAGCCGGGGGGAAATGCAGCGGCATGGTGGGTCGCCTCTCATTCGACAGGCACGGTGGCGCGAGGGCCGGGCAGGGGGGCGGACGGCGCTGTCAGCTCTCGGGGCAGGAGGAGGCCGAGCCGGGGCTTGATGAAGAACGAGGGGTACGGGACGCGCGGCCTGCCGCACATGCTCCTGACAGGGTTCAGGGCTGTGGACATCAACCTTCTGCCGTGGTGCAGAGTTTATACGACAAATGTTCAGGCGGTGTTTCGCCTAGCTGTTTCCGGTGTGAACCGCAAGAGCCTATTCAGTCGGAGATTTGCGGGAATCGTCCCGACTTCGCGTGGGCGGTACCGCGATGGCCTCGGGTTGTGCCCGTACGGCGGTCGGCCCGATGCTGTCGGCGTTTTTCACGAGTTTCCCGGGGTACCCGAATCCGTTGGGTGCCTCATGCCGCGTGAATGTGCCTCTGGTCACATGAGTCCAGAGTAGCCGGTGCGGCGCGCAGACGGGGCGTTATCGATCGCTTCGGCGGGGCATCATCCCACCTGACCGGGACCCCGGCGGCCGATCTTCGGCCCGCCCTGCGAGGAGGGATGCTGCGATGGGGGAGAAGGTCGTGGCCGGCCAGTTCGACCTGTCCGATCGCAACCGCTACCGCGACAAGCTCCGACGGTGTCTGAAGGGGCTGGAACGGCTGCTGGACGAGAAGCGGTTCGACCGGCCCAAGAACCTCATGGGGCTGGAGATCGAATTGAATCTGGTCGGCTCCGACGGCATGCCGAGAATGCTGAATGCGCAAGTTCTCGAGCGGATCGCCAGCCGCGACTTCCAAACAGAACTCGCCATGTTCAATCTGGAAGTCAACATCGCTCCCCATCGATTGGGCGGCCGGGTATTCGACCGGCTCGCCGAGGAGCTCAGGACGTCGCTGGCATATGCCGACCGGAAAGCCGGAGAGGTGGACGCCTCCATAGCGATGATCGGAATTCTGCCCACCCTCGGCAGGGACGACCTGGTCTCCTCCAACATCTCCGACGTCGACCGCTACACGCTGCTGAACGACCAGATCGTGGCGGCCCGCGGCGAGGACTTCACCCTCGACATCGACGGTGTGGAGCACCTGACCTGCACCTCGAAGTCCATCGTGCCCGAGGCCGCCTGCACCTCCGTGCAGTTGCACCTGCAGGTCACCCCGGGCCGCTTCGCGGACGTGTGGAACGCCGCGCAGGTGGCCTGCGCCCCGCAGATCGCCATGGGCGCCAACTCGCCCTTCCTGTTCGGACGCGAGCTGTGGCGGGAGTCGCGGCCCCCGCTGTTCCAGCAGTCCACCGACACCCGTCCGCCCGAGCTCCAGGCCCAGGGCGTACGGCCGCGCACCTGGTTCGGCGAGCGGTGGATCTCCTCGGCGTACGACCTCTTCGAGGAGAACCTGCGCTACTTCCCGGCCCTGCTGCCGATCTGCGACGGCGAGGACCCCCTCGACGTGCTGGACGCCGGCGGCGTGCCGAAACTCGCCGAGCTCGTCCTGCACAACGGCACCATCTACCGCTGGAACCGCCCGGTCTACGACATCGCGGACGGGATGCCGCACCTGCGCGTGGAGAACCGCGTCCTGCCCGCCGGGCCCACCGTCACCGACGTGATCGCCAACGCGGCCTTCTACTACGGCCTCGTCCGCGCGCTCGCCGGGGAGCCCCGGCCGGTGTGGACCCGGCTGCCCTTCGAGGCGGCGGCTGCCAACTTCGACGCCGCGTGCCGGTACGGCATCGGCGCCCGGTTCACCTGGCCCCGGCGCGGGCGCCACTCCGGCACGGTGGAGGTCGATGCCGTCCGGCTCGTCCGCGACGAACTGCTGCCGCTGGCCGAGGCCGGTTTGAGCGCCTGGGGTGTGGAGCGGGCCGACCGGGACCTGTACCTCGGAGTGATCGAGGAGCGGTGCCGGCTGAGGACCAACGGCGCGGAGTGGCAGGCCGCCACCTTCCACCGGGCTCTGGAGCAGGGGCTGGGCAGGGAGGCCGCCCTGGCCGCCGTCACCCGGCGCTACCACGAGCTGACGAACCTCGGCGAACCGGCGCACACCTGGCCGGTCGGCCTGCCGGAGCCGGTGCCGCTGGGCTGAGCCGCGCCGCCCGTGCCGGGGCGTGTCGCAGGGGGGCCGCCGACGTCCGCGAGGGGCGCGTCGGGCAAGCTGTGACGTCCCAGGACGGTGTGCGGGAGGCGTGTGTGCAAGCGGAGGCGGGGCCGGGGGCCGATTCTTTTCCGGTGGAGCGGCTGTCGCGGCGGATCGTCCGCGACGAGACCCTGCTCGTTCTGGCGCTCTCGCTCGGCGCGAGCGGCGTGTCCGCCCTGATCAGTTTCGTCGGCTCGGTCACGCGACCCGGCGGACTCAAGGACCAGGCTGCCACGCTCAACGCCTCCGCCGCCCCGGGGCGCCCCTGGCTCGACCTCGCCTGGCAGCTGTTCGGGATCGCCACGGCCCTGGTCCCCGTCGCCCTCGTCGCCCACTTCCTGCTGCGCGAGGGACGGAGCCTGCGCGCACTCGGCTTCGACCGCACCCGCCCCTGGCCGGACCTCGGGCGCGGGGCCGTGATCGCCGCGGTCATCGGCAGCACCGGCATCGCCTTCTACCTGGCCGCCCGCGGCTTCGGTTTCAACCTCACCGTGGTGCCCGAGGCGCTGCCCGCCGTGTGGTGGAAGTATCCGGTGCTGATCCTGTCCGCGCTGCAGAACGCGATCCTCGAAGAGGTCATCGTCGTCGGCTACCTGCTGCGCCGGCTCGGGCAGCTGGGCTGGACGCCGGGGACCGCGCTGGCGGCCAGTTCCGTACTGCGCGGCTCGTACCACCTCTACCAGGGCATCGGCGGCTTCGTCGGCAACCTGGTGATGGGCGTGGTCTTCGTCTGGCTGTACCGGCGGTGGGGCCGGGTCGGCCCGCTGGTCGTGGCGCACTTCCTGCTCGACGTCGGGGCCTTCGTGGGCTACGCGCTGCTCGCCGGGAAGGTGGGCTGGCTGCCGACGGCGTGAGCGGAGACGCGAGCCGGAAAGGCGGGAAGGGGCGTACGGGACCTTCGTACGCCCCTTCTCCGTCTGCTGGATTCGCCGTCTACCGGACGAGCAGGTCGCCCTCGATGACGGTGACCGCGTGGCCGGTGAGCAGGGTGCGGTCGCCGCGCAGGCCGGTGCGGACGAGGCCGGAGCGCGGCGAGGCCTGCAGGCCGGTGAGGTCGGGGCGGCCCAGGCGCTCGGACCAGTAGGGGGCCAGGGCGGTGTGGGCGCTGCCGGTGACCGGATCCTCGTCGATGCCGACGTTCGGGAAGAAGCACCGGGAGACGAAGTCGTACCCGCGGGCCGGGTCCTCGGCTCGGGCGGTGGCGATGATGCCGCGTGCGGAGTGGGCGCCGAGGGCCTTGTGGTCGGGGGCGAGCGCGCGGACCGTCTTCTCGTCGGCGAGTTCCAGCACCAGGTCGCCGACGTTCGGGCCGGTGTCGTAGGCGGTGCGCGGCTCGGCGCCGAGGGCCCCGGCGATCCCGTCGGGGACGTCCACCGCGGTGAGCGGGGCGGTCGGGAAGTCCAGGGTGATCGCGCCGTCCTCGGCGGGGGTCGCGATGAGTACGCCGCTGCGGGTGGCGAAGCGCACCGGTCCCTCGTGGGCGCCCGTCGTGCGCAGGACGTGGGCGGTGGCGAGCGTGGCGTGGCCGCACATCGCGACCTCGGTGGTGGGTGTGAACCAGCGCAGTGCCCAGTCGGCCTCGCCGCCCTCGGGCAGCCGGTGCGCGAACGCCGTCTCGGCGTGGTTGACCTCCAGCGCCACCTTCTGGAGCCAGTCGTCCTCGGGGAAGGCGTCCAGGAGCAGGACCCCCGCGGGGTTGCCGGCGAAGGGACGGTCGGTGAAGGCGTCGACGATTCGAATCCGCATGCCCCGACGGTACGGGGTCCGGCGCGCGGCGGACCAAGGCCCCTGGGCGGCCGGCGGCCTGGTGGAGCGGGAGCACGGTTCGAAAGGGATTGTCGAACGAGTGTTGCCGATATATCGTTGAGGTATCGCGACAGATCGACGATGGGATGGAGTGGTTGCGATGCGTATGCATGGGTTCGAGCGTGGACACCGGCAGGGCGGCCGCCGGGGCGGTCAGGGCGACCGGGGCGGCTTCGAGGGGCGACGGGCCGCGTTCGGGCCCTTCGGGCCGGGCGGCCCCGGCTTCGGGCCGGGTTTCGGTCCGGGTCCCTGGGGCGGACGAGGGCGGGGCGGGCCGCGCGGCAGGGCGCGGCGCGGTGACGTACGGGCGTCGATCCTGGCCCTGCTCAAGGACCGTCCCATGCACGGCTACGAGATGATCCAGGAGATCGCCGAGCGCAGCGGCGGAGCGTGGAAGCCCAGCCCCGGCTCGGTCTACCCCACCCTCCAGATGCTGGAGGACGAGGACCTGATCGTCAGTGAGAGCGAGGGCGGCAAGAAGCTGTTCTCCCTCACGGAGACGGGTCGCGCCGCGGCCGACGAGGGGCCGGACGCGCCCTGGGAGGAGGCCTCGCGCGGCGTCGACCGGGAGGCCCTGAACGAGATCCGGCAGGCCGGCTTCGGCCTGATGGAGGCCTTCGGCCAGGTCTGGAGGACCGGCAGCAAGGAGCAGCGCGAGAAGGCGCTCGCCCTCGTCGACGAGACCCGCAGGAAGCTGTACCTGATCCTCGCCGACGAGGAC
The DNA here is from genome assembly GCF_001906585.1 of Streptomyces kebangsaanensis. Lineage (GTDB taxonomy): Bacteria > Actinomycetota > Actinomycetes > Streptomycetales > Streptomycetaceae > Streptomyces > Streptomyces kebangsaanensis. Next base: position 36,008 of record NZ_JUJA01000120.1, read on the forward strand.
TGACGATCGTCCGCCGTCCCGGCCGACCGGTCCGGAAGCCTGTGCGGGTGCGTCCTGATCTCCTCCTTACGGATGAGATTCCCTCCGTCCGAGTCCGCTTCCCGTGGGACGCGGAAATGCTTCCCGCCGGGGATGACCGGAGCCGGAGGGACTGATGGGCTGGGGGATGTGCGATCCCGTGTTCCCCGGCAGCCCGCCTCCGGACAGGATGTCCCCCGCCCGGACGACGACGCCCGGCTCAGCGCCGAGCTGGCGGCGGTGGTCGCCGGTGCCCGCAGGAGGGCGGTCCGGGACGGGGACCGGCAGATCGACACCGCCCATCTGCTGCACACACTCCTGGAGTCCGACCCCGAGGTGCGCGCGGCCTTCGACGGCGCGCCGCGGATCGCCCGGCTGCTCGGCTACCTCGTGCAGCGCAGCATCGGCTACGGCCTGCGCTGGCAGAGCACCGTGGAGGACTCCGGCGCCCTGCCCGTGGTGACGGAGGCCGGCGGCCTCTCGCCGGTGGCCTCGGCCGCGCTGGAGGACGCCTGCGAGCGCGCCGCCCGGCGCGGCGAGGACCTGGCACGCGGCGTCGACCTGCTCGCCGCGCTCGTCACGGCCCCGCGGGCACGCGCCGTCGAGGTGCTCACCCGCGCCGGAATCGACGCGCGGGACCTCGCCGCCCGGCTCGACAACGATGCCAAGGGCTGTCCGGAGGGCTGTGCCGTCGGGGGCGGCGGAGGCGGTTGCTGAGCCGGGACGGGCGGGTGGGGCCGCGGGTGTTCCCGTCCAGCCCGTGGGACAGGTGCCACCGGGGGTGACGCTCATGTCATCGCCTGCCATCATGTGCCGGTGCGTACGTCTCAGATCAGTCAGGGCCGTCCCGGCAAGGGCGTCGGGCTCGGTCTCGCGCTCGTGTCCGCGGTAGCCTTCGGCGGTTCCGGCGTCGCGGCCAAGCCACTGATCGAGGCGGGCCTCGATCCGCTGCACGTGGTGTGGCTGCGCGCCTCCGGCGCCGCCCTCGTCATGCTGCCGCTCGCCGTGCGGCACCGCGCGCTGCTGCGCGACCGCCCCGCCCTGCTCGCCGGGTTCGGCCTGCTGGCCGTGGCGGGCGTCCAGGCCTGCTACTTCGCGGCGATCTCCCGCGTACCCGTCGGGGTCGCCCTGCTCATCGAGTACCTGGCGCCCGCGTTGGTCCTCGGCTGGGTCCGGTTCGTGCAGCGGCGGCCGGTCACCCGGGCCGCGGCGCTCGGAGTGGTCCTCGCGGTCGGCGGACTCGCCTGTGTCGTCGAGGTCTGGTCCGGTCTGGGCTTCGACGTGCTCGGACTGGTGCTGGCGCTCGGCGCGGCCTGCTGCCAGGTCGGCTACTTCGTGCTGTCCGACCAGGGCGGCGACGCGGGAGAGGCGGCCCCGGACCCGCTCGGCGTCATCGCCCACGGCCTGCTCATCGGCGCCGCCGTCCTGACCGTCGTGGCGCGCCCCTGGAGCATGGACTGGTCGGTGCTCGCGCACAGCGCGCACATGAACGGCGCGTCGGTGCCGGCCGCCGCCCTGCTGCTGTGGCTCGTGCTGGTCGCCACGGTCGTCGCGTACGTCACCGGAGTGCTTTCCGTGCGGCGGCTCTCGCCCCAGGTGGCGGGGGTGGTGGCGTGCCTGGAGGCGGTCATCGCGACCGTGCTGGCCTGGGTGCTGCTCGGCGAGCACCTCTCGGCACCGCAGGTCGCCGGCGGGGCGCTCGTGCTGCTGGGCGCGTTCATCGCGCAGTCGTCGGCGCCCGCGAAGGGCTCGGCGGAGCCGGTGGCGAGCGGCGGTCCGGAGAGGGAGCTGTCGGCCCGGGGAACGGCGGCCTGAGGTGCGGGGTCCTGTCGGCCTGTCCGTCGGGCGCGGCCTGCTCTACCTGATCGTCGCCGGTGCGGCCTGGGGCACGGCGGGCGCGGCCGCCTCCCTGGTCTACCGGACCAGCGACACGGGGCCCGTAGCCCTGTCCTTCTGGCGCTGCGCGGTCGGCGTCGTCCTGCTGCTCGCCGTGCGCCTCCTGCGCCCCCGCGTCCGGCCGTCCGTGCCCGTGCCGGACGACACGGGGGCGCGGTCGGGGAACCGGCAGGCCCTGGGCCTCAGGCTGCGGCGGGCCGCTGCCGTCGGCGCCGGCCTCGCCGTGTTCCAGACGGCCTACTTCGCCGCCGTGGAGGCCACCGGGCTGGCCGTGGCGACCGTCGTCACCCTCGGCGCCGGACCCGTCCTCATCGCGCTCGGCGCCCGGCTCACGATGGGCGAACGGCTCGGCCGGGCGGGCCTGACCGCCGTCGCCGGGGCGCTCGCCGGACTGGGCGTGCTGGTGCTCGGCAACGGCGGTGCCGCCGCGCGGCCCTGGGGGGTGCTGATCGCCCTGGTGGCGGCGGCCGGTTACTCCGCGATGACCCTGCTCACCCGCTGGTGGGGCCGTGACGGCGGGGCGGACCAGTCCGGCACGACCATCGGGGCGTTCGCGGTCACCAGCCTGTGCCTGCTGCCGTTCGCGCTGCTGGAGGGGCTGGTGCCGCACACCGAGGACCCGGTACGGCTGCTGTGGCTGCTGGCGTACATCGCCTCGGTCCCGACCGCCCTGGCCTACGCCCTCTACTTCGCGGGCGCCGCCGTCGTACGGTCGGCCACCGTCTCCGTGATCATGCTGCTGGAGCCGGTCAGCGCGGCGGTGCTGGCCGTCGCCCTGCTCGGCGAACGGCTGACGGCGGCCACCTGCGTCGGCACCGCGCTGATGCTCGGCTCGGTCGCCGGCCTCGCCCTGGCGGAGGCGCGCGGGGCACGGGCGGCGGTGGGGGGACCCGCCCTCGCGTGATGCCGGGCGGGCGCGTCCGCCGGACCGGTCCGCCCGCCCGCTCAGGTCCCGCGCCTGCGCAGCAGATGCTCCCGGGCCGCCGCGTCGCGCGCACCGCCCCGCTCCGCGAGGGCCACCGCGATGCGGTCCTGGACCTCGGCGGACCGCTTGCCCGCGTACTTGAACTTGGCCCGCACACCGGTCACTTCCAGCCGCAGCCCGCGGATGCCGGACAGCAGGCGGCCGTACGGCGCCTCGCCCGCCGCCGCCCGGGCCGAGCCGCCCTTCGGCTGGAAGTGGCCCAGCTGACGGTTCAGCAACTCGGCCTTCTCCCGCGGGTCGTCCACCACGTGGGCGGTGCAGCGGAGCTGGACGGCGGCGTAGAAGCTCGTCGGGACCCCGTGCTCGGGAGGGCCGTCCGGATCGGCCTGCCAGGGGCCGGGGACGTGGACGTAGTCGTCGACCACGCTCAGCAGCACCTGCGAATTCGCCTCCAGGGCGGGCCACAGCGGGTTCGGGCGGGCGAGGTGGGTGACGGCCTCGCCGCGCTCGGTCTCGTAGGCGAAGTGCAGCGGCTGGACGAGGGGCGGTTCGCCGGGCGGGCCGGTCACGGCCAGTTGGCCGAAGTCATGGGTGGTCAGCCACTGCTGCCACTCGGTGTCCTCGCGCGGGGCGTCCCAGGGATGGACGAGCATCACAGGGCCGTGAGGTAGCCGGGGAGCCCGACGCCGGGGAGCAGGTCGGCCTCGGCGAGCGGGGTGCCGTACTGCCTGCGGACCGGCACCACACCGGCCCAGTGGGGCAGGGAGAGGTCCTCGGGCTCGTCGTTCACGCCGCCGGTGCGCAGCTTGGCGGAGACCTCGTCCAGGTCGAGGCGGAGCACGGCGGTAGCCGCCAGCTCCTTGGCGTTGGCGGGGCGGGAGTCGGCCGCACGGCCCGGCACCACGTGGTCGACCAGCGCGTCCAGTGCCGTCCGCTTCTCCTCGGGGTCGGTGACCTGGTGGGCGACGCCGTGCACCACGACGGAGCGGTAGTTGATCGAGTGGTGGAAGGCGGAGCGGGCCAGGACCAGGCCGTCGACATGGGTGACCGTCAGGCAGACCGGCAGCCCCGGACCGGCCTGTCCGGCCGTGCGC
>NZ_JUJA01000120.1:39956-68109 GCF_001906585.1 Streptomyces kebangsaanensis
GTCGAGCCGTGCACGTAGAGCCGCTCGCCGACCCGGCCGTACAGCGTCGGCAGCACCACGGGCGCGCCGTCGCGGACGTAGCCGAGGTGGCAGACGTAGCCCTCGTCGAGTATCGCGTGCACCAGTTCCTTGTCGTACGAGGCCCGGTGTGCGGAGCGGGTGGGGACGGTGCGGTCGGTCGGGGTGTAGGAGTCGGCCGGGGACGTCGGCGGCGGGGTTCCCTGCATTGCGCTCTCCATTGCACTAGTGCATAATCTGATTTGTGCTAGGAGAATATCGGATCGAAGGGCGGCGCGCAGCGGACATCGCGGCGAGCGTCGAGCGCGCGGTGGGCTCCGGCGAGCTGGAGCCCGGACAACTGCTGCCGCCCATGCGGGAGTTGGCGGTCGAACTCGGGGTCAACCCCAACACTGTCGCGGCCGCGTACCGAGTGCTGCGCGAGCGCGGGGTCATCGAGACCGCAGGGCGCCGGGGCAGCCGGGTGCGGCCCGCGCCGGCCACGACCGGACGGGACCTCCTCCGCGTGGACGTGCCCGAGGGCGTGTGCGACGTGTCGGACGGCAACCCGGATCCGGTGCTGCTGCCGCCGCTGGCACCGGCGTTCGCGGCGGCCGCGGCGCGGGGCGACCGGGAGCCGGTGCTGTACGGGGATGTGGCCGTGGAGCCGGAGCTGGCCCGCACGGCCCGCGCGAGGCTGGACGCCGACGGGGTGCCGGACGGGCCGCTCGCCGTCGTCTCCGGAGCGCTCGACGGCGTGGAGCGCGTCCTCGCCGCCCACCTCAGGCCCGGCGACACGGTCGCCGTCGAGGACCCCGGGTGGGGGAGCGCCCTCGACCTCGTCCCCGCACTCGGGCTGCGCACGGCCGGGGTCGGGGTCGACGACGAGGGGCCGCTTGTCGACGACGTGCGCCGCGCCCTGCGGGGCGGCGCGCGGGCGCTCATCGCCACGGCGCGGGCGCAGAACCCGACCGGCGCCGCGGTGACCGCCACGCGCGCGCGTGCCCTGCGGGCCGTCCTCCGGGAACACCCGGAGGCCCTGCTGATCGAGGACGACCACGGTCACGGCATCGTCGACCTGCCCCTGCATCCGCTCGCCGGGGCCACCCGGCACTGGGCCTTCGTGCGCTCGGTCGCCAAGGCGTACGGCCCCGACCTGCGGCTCGCCGTGCTCACCGGGGACGAGGTCACGGTCGACCGGGTCCGTGGCCGGCAGCGCCTCGGACCCGGCTGGGTGAGCCGCCTGCTCCAGCGGGCCGTGGTACGGCTGTGGGCGGACGGCGTCCCGGACACGCGCGCGGTGGCGGCGGCCTACGGGCGGCGGCGCGAACTGCTGATCGGCGCGCTGGCCGAGCGCGGGGTCGCCGCGCACGGGCGCAGCGGGATGAACGTGTGGGTGCCCGTGCCGGACGAGACCGGCGTCGTCGCGAGCCTGCTGCACGCCGGCTGGGCCGTCGCCCCCGGTGCCCGCTTCCGGCTGAACGCCCCGCCCGGCATCCGGATCACGGTCTCGGCCCTGCGGGAGGGGGAGGAGGCCGAGCGGCTGGCGGACGCGGTGGCGGCGTCGCTCCGCCCGGCGCCGGCGCGGAGCTACGTGTAGAGGGCCACCGCGGCCTACGCGTTCTTCGGGCGGGCCTGGGTCAGGGCCGCGCCCGCCAGGACGACCACCGCGCCGACCGGGGTCGACCAGGCGAGGTGTTCGCCGAGCACGGCGACGCCGGCGGCGGTGGCGATGACCGGGACGAAGTACGTGACCATCTGGGCCGTCGTCGGGCCGACCTCGGCGACCAGACCGTACTGGACGAGCATCGCCACGCCCGTGCCCAGGACGCCCAGCGCGGCGATCGCGAGCAGTGGCACGACGGGCAGGTGGTCGGGGGCGCTGGTGAACAGCGGCGTGACGACGGTGAGTTGCAGCGTGGCCAGGAGCAACTGGCCGCCGGTCAACGACAGGTGGGACTCGGTGGAGCCCGCCAGGGTGCGGCGGACGTAGATCCAGCCGACCGGGTAGCTCAGCGAGGCCAGCAGGGCCATCGCGGTGCCGCCGGCGTCCAGACCGTGGAAGCCCTGCCAGGCGCCGAGCACGGTGAGCACCCCGAGGAAGCCGAGCCCGAGCCCCGCGACCCGCAGCCGGGTCGGGCGGTCCTCGGAGAGGGCGACCAGGGACAGGGCCATGCCCCACAGCGGCGAGGTCGCGTTGCAGATGCCCGCGAGGGTGGACGGGATCGTCAGCTCCGAGTACGCGAAGAGCGAGAACGGCAGCGCGTTGAGGAAGAAGGCCGCGACCGCCAGATGCCCCCAGGTGCGTGCGCCGCGCGGCAGCCGCTCCCGCTTCACCGCCATCGCCACCGCGAGCACCGCCGTGCCGAACACCAGCCGCCCGAGCGTGACCTGGAAGGGTGCGAAGCCCTCCGTGCCCACCTTGATGAACAGGAAGCTGAAGCCCCAGACCAGCGAGAGGAAGGCGAAACGGACCTGCCACCGCACAGGGCGGGCGCGGCGGACCCGTCCGGCAGGGACGGGCGGGGTCTGCGAGGAGACGGCGGAGACGCTCATGGTCGTACGATGCCTGCCGCCGACCTCGTAGCACAATCGAGAATTCGCGCGCAATATCTCGTAGCATCGCTTACATGTTGAACCTGGAGCGCCTGCGTACGCTCGACGCCCTCGCCCGGCACGGTTCGGTCAGCGGTGCCGCCGAGGGGCTGCACGTGACGACGTCGGCCGTCTCCCAGCAGATGGCCAAGCTGGAGCGGGAGGTGGGCCAGCAGCTCCTGGCCAGGAACGGCCGGGGCGTGCGGCTCACGGACGCCGGCCGGCTGCTGGCCGAGCACGCGGCGCGCATCCTGTCACAGGTCGAGTTCGCCCAGTCCGACCTGGAGGCCCAGCGCGGGCAGGTGGTCGGCGAGCTGCGGCTGGGCGCGTTCCCCACCGCCGCGCGCGGGCTGTTCCCGGCGGCCCTGTCCCGTCTGCGCGAGCGGCACCCGGGGCTCAGGGTGCGCACCGTGGAGATGGAACCGGCCGCCGCGGTGCGGGCCGTGGTGCGCGGCGACGCCGACCTGTCGGTCGTTCTCGACTGGTACAACAAGCCGCTGCCCGTGCCGGAAGGGCTCACCCGGGCCCCGATCCTCGACGACCCCGCCGACGTGGCACTGCCCGCCGCGCACCCTCTCGCCGACCGCGCCGAGGTCGACCTCGAGGACTTCGCGGACGACGACTGGGTCACCTGGGGCGAGGCCGAGTTCTGCGACGAGTGGCTGCTGGACACGCTCCGCTCCAAGGGCGTCGAACCGCGCATCGCCCACCGCGCCGAGGAGCACGCCACCCAACTCGCCCTGGTCGCCGCCGGCCTGGGTGTGTGCGTGGCCCCCCGGCTCGGGCGGGGCCCACTGCCCGCGGGCGTACGCACCGTCCCGGTGCGGCAGACCGTACGGCGCCACGTCTACGCCGTATGGCGCTCCGACGCCGACCGCCGCCCCTCGATCCGCGCGGCGATCACCGCTCTCCGCACGACAGGAGGCCGGCCGGTCTGAGTGCCCTGCCCACAGCCGCCGGCCGGGCCCACCCGGACGCGACGTGGCCGCAACGCCCGCCACACGGTGGTCGCGGCCCCGAGGGTGGCGGTGAGCGGTCCGGTCGGCGGTCGCGGTCCGGCGCCCCCGGTGCTGGGCCCCGGGGGCGCCGGACTCGAGGGTCCGTACCGGAGACCGGTGTGTGTCCGGGGCGGGGCGCGCGGGGCGCCGCGGCTACGCGGAGCCCAGTTTGCGGAAGTCCCAGGAGACGGTCCTTTCCGGGGTCAGGCGGATCCAGGCGTGGCGGCCGTCGTGCGGCATCTCCTCCAGGTCGAAGTACTTGCGGGCGAACAGGGTTTCCGGGACGTCGAGTTCGGCGCAGAGATCGCCGATGCGCGGTGCCTCGCCGACGAACTCCGCCGTGCCGGACAGCTCCGCGCCACGCAACTGGTCGTACTCCTCGCCGGTGTCGACGACTATGGCCACCCTCGGGTCCCGCCGCAGGTCGGCCCAGCGCTTGCTGCGCACCACGGAGTAGAGCCACAACGAGACGCCGTCCCAGACGAACCACAGGGCGCTCACATGCGGTGCGCCGCCGGTCGATGTCGTGGCGACCCGGCAGGTGCGCTGCATGGTCAGGAAATCGTCCAGCTCACCCGGCGTCATCATGATCTTCCGGCCCCGGCGCTGAGTGACGGTCATACGGCCCCTCTTTCTTTTCTCCCACGTGGTGCCAGAGGACATGCCTCTGACACCACGTCAGGAAAAGGCGAGGCGCGTCAGGCCAGCCTGATCTCGCCGTCCGCGACCGCGATGTCCTTCGCGGGCAGCGGCTGGACCGCCGGGCCTTTCCTGACGCTGCCGTCGGTGGCGGAGAACTCGCTGTTGTGGCAGGGACAGCTGATCACCCCGTCGGCTATCCGGTTCACCGCGCATCCCTGGTGGGTGCACTTGGACGAGAAGGCCTTGAACTCGCCCTTCGTCGGCTGCGTGACCACCACGCCCTCGCTGCCGAAGACCTTGCCGCCGCCCTCGGGGATGTCGGAGGTCTTCGCCAGCACCGTACCGCCGGAGCCGGCCGCGGCGCCGTCGCCGCCCGAACTCCCGCTCGCGTCGCCGCCGTTCTGCGTGGTGGACGAGCCGGACGAGGACTTGTCCTCGGACCCGCACGCGGTCAGTGCGGCGGCGAGTCCCGCCGCGCCCACCGCGGCCACCACCGTACGGCGGGTCGGTGTCCCCTGGGGCTGAAGCGCTTCGCTGGTCATGCTGACGTTTCCCTTCCGCGCAGACTTCCTGGTCCGCCCAGGGGTACGGCCGGCGGGCATCCGGCGTTCAGACCATGTCCAGATCTTGACCGACGGGGGCCAAGCGGAGGTGAGGCGCCCGGCGCGACCCCGGTAACCTGGGGCGATGCTCAAGGAAGTCATCGCGACCCGGTACATCACGCCGCTGCGTGAGGGCGGCTCGCTGCCGGGGCTGATCGAGGCGGACGACCTCGGGACGTACGTCCTCAAGTTCACCGGCGCCGGGCAGGGCCGTAAGACACTCGTCGCCGAGGTGGTCTGCGGGGAGCTCGCCCGGCGGCTGGGGCTGCGGGTGCCCGAACTGGTGACCGTCGACCTCGACGCGGTGCTGGGCCTCGGCGAACCCGACGAGCAGGTGCAGGAGCTGCTGAGGTCCAGCGGCGGCACCAACCTCGGCATGGACTTCCTCTCCGGCGCCCTCGGCTTCGACCCGCTCGCCTTCCCGGTGGACGCCCAGGAGGCCGGGCGGATCGTCTGGTTCGACGCGCTGGTGAACAACGTCGACCGCTCCTGGCGCAACCCCAACCTGCTGCGCTGGCGCGGCGAGCTGTGGCTCGTCGATCACGGCGCCACCATGATCTGGCACCACAACTGGCCCGCCGCCGAGGCCTCCGCCCAGCGCCCCTACGACGCCTCCGACCACGCCCTCGCGTCCTTCGGCCCCGACGTCACCGCCGCCGCCGAACGGCTCGCGCCCCTGGTCACCGAGGACCTGCTCACCGAGGTGACCGCCGAGATCCCGGACGTCTGGCTGGCCGGCGAGCCCGGCTTCGACACACCCGACGACCTGCGGCGGGCCTACGCACGGCCACTGCTCGCGCGGTCCGCCGTCATCCACGAGCGCATCCACGGCATCGAGGAGGCCAAGTGAGCGACCGTCACCTCGCGGGAGGCGGCCGGGCGGGCGACCGCCACATCGTCCGGGCCGGCCGGCCGGGCGGCCGCGACGTCTACGAGTACGCCCTGCTGCGCGTCGTCCCGCGCGTGGAGCGCGGCGAGTGCGTCAACGCGGGCGTGCTCGTCTACTGCCGCGCCCAGGCCTACGTCGGCGCCCGCACCCACCTCGACGAGGCCCGGCTGCTGGCCCTGGACCCGCACGTGGACGTCGCCGGCGTCCGGGCCGCCCTCGCCGCGGTCGAGGGCGTGTGCGCCGGGGGAGCGGCCGCCGGACAGGCCGCCGGCGACGACGCCGGGCGGCGCTTCCGCTGGCTGGTCGCGCCCCGCTCCACCATCGTCCAGCCCGGCCCGGTGCACACCGGACTGACCGCCGACGCGGCCGCGGAGACGCAGCGGTTGCTGGACCTGTTGGTGAGGTAATGGACCACACGCACACGGTGTGCCGTTGACACCGCGTGCCAGGACTCCTAGCGTCACATCCACCGAAGGTACTAAGCGGTCGCTCACCGCAGACCGGGTTCTCTCAAGGGCGAGGAGAAGCAGCAATGTCCACCACTGAGCAGAGGGTCGCCATCGTCACCGGCGCCGCGCGCGGCATCGGCGCCGCCACCGCCGTACGACTGGCCGCCGAGGGCCGCGCGGTCGCCGTCATCGACCTCGACGAGGCCGCCTGCAAGGACACCGTGGAGAGGATCACCGCGGCCGGCGGCAGGGCCGTCGCGGTCGGCGCCGACGTCTCCGACGAGGCGCAGGTCGAGGCGGCGGTCGCGCGCGTCGTCGACGAGCTCGGCGTGCCCACCATCCTGGTCAACAACGCGGGCGTGCTCCGTGACAACCTGCTGTTCAAGATGAGCGTCTCGGACTGGGACACCGTCATGAACGTCCATCTGCGCGGCTCCTTCCTGATGACCCGCGCCTGCCAGAAGCACATGGTGGACGCCGGCTTCGGACGGATCGTCAACCTCTCCTCGTCCTCCGCGCTCGGCAACCGAGGCCAGGCCAACTACTCGGCCGCCAAGGCCGGTCTGCAGGGCTTCACCAAGACCCTCGCCAAGGAACTCGGCAAGTTCGGCATCACCGCCAACGCCGTCGCCCCCGGCTTCATCGCCACCGAGATGACCAGGGCCACCGCCGAACGCGTCGGCATGGGCTTCGAGGACTTCAAGGCCGTGGCCGCCACCCAGATCCCGGTGCAGCGCGTCGGCGAGCCGGAGGACATCGCCAACGCCATCGCCTTCTTCACCGGTGACGAGGCCGGCTTCGTCACCGGCCAGGTGCTGTACGTCGCCGGCGGACCGCTCGACTAGGGATCGACAGGGATCGACAGGGATCACGGACATGACTGAACTTTCCGGCAAGGTCGCCCTCGTCACCGGCGCCAGCCGCGGCATCGGCTACGGCGTCGCCGAGGCCCTGGTCGCCCGCGGCGACCGGGTGTGCATCACCGGCCGCAACGAGGACGCCCTGAAGGAGGCCGTCGACAAACTCGGCTCCGACCGGGTGATCGGCGTCGCGGGCAAGGCCCACGACGAGGCCCACCAGGCCGAGGCCGTCGAACGCGTCATGGAGGCGTTCGGCCGCGTGGACCACCTGGTCAACAACGCCGGCACCAACCCGGTGTTCGGGCCGATGGCCGACCTCGACCTGAACGTGGCGCGCAAGGTCTTCGAGACCAACGTGATCTCCGCGCTCGGCTTCGCCCAGCGCACCTGGCGCGCCTGGCAGAAGGACAACGGCGGCGCGATCGTCAACATCGCCTCGATCGCGGGCCTCGCGCCCTCGCCGTTCATCGGCGCCTACGGCGTCAGCAAGGCCGCGATGATCAACCTGACCCAACAACTGGCGCACGAGTTCGCGCCGGGGGTGCGGGTCAACGCGATCGCGCCGGCCGTGGTGAAGACCAAGTTCGCCCAGGCGCTGTACGAGGGCCGGGAGGCGGAGGCGGCCGCCTCCTACCCGCTCGGCCGGCTCGGCGTTCCCTCCGACATCGGTGGCGCGGCCGCGTTCCTCACCTCCGCGCAGTCCGACTGGATCACCGGGCAGACGCTCGTCGTCGACGGCGGCATCTTCCTCAACGCCGGAGTGGGCTGACCGCCCGGGGCGCCGGTTCCGTCGGTTCGTCGACATGCCTCTTCGTCGACGCCGACTTGGCGGAATCGGCGCCCTTGCCGACCGAAAACACGCGCGCGGCCGGATGACAACGTCGTCATGTTTCGAGCTGATCAAGAACCCCGTCCGAACCAGGTTCAACGGCCGGGGCGCTGCGGTATGGTCTGCCGACCCTTGGTACGGCAGATCGAGGAGCGTGCGCGTGTTCAACCGGAACCGATGCCTGCGACCGGCAATGGTGACGGCGGCCCTGTCCCTGGTGACCGGGTGCAGCGTCCTGTCCCCCGGCGGCTCCGCCGACGAGGGACCGATCGTCGTGGGGACCACCAGCGCCCCCAGCACTCTGGACCCCGCTGCTTCCTGGGACGGCTCCTGGGAGCTGTACCGCAACATCTTCCAGACGCTTCTGGCCTACCCGAACGGCGCGACCACCCCCCAGCCCGACGCCGCGGAGAGCTGCAAGTTCACCGACACCGACTACCGCACCTACCGCTGCCAGTTGCGCCCGGGGATGAAGTTCGCCGACGGGGACGCGCTGGACGCGCGCGCCGTCAAGCACTCCATCGACCGCATCCGGACCATCAGCGTGGACGGCGGCCCGGCCGGACTGCTCGGCAGCCTGGACAGCGTGCGGGCCGTCGGCGACCGGGAGGTCGTCTTCCAGCTCAACAAGCCCGACGCCACCTTCCCGTTCGTGCTCGCCACGCCGGCCATGTCGATCGTCGACCCGAACGACTACCCGGCGAGCTCCCTGCGCAAGGACAACAAGGTCTTCGGGTCCGGGCCGTACACCCTGCGGTCGTACGAGGACGGAAGGAAGGCGGAGCTGGTCAAGAACGACCGCTACCAGGGGTTCGCCGAGCGAAGAAACGACGCGGTGACCATCCGCTACTTCCAGGACTCCGCCACCATGGTCAAGGCGCTGCGGGACGGGCAGATCGACGTCACCTACCGCGGCATGGCCGCCGACGACATCATCTCCCTGCAGCGCAGGGACTCCAAGGGCCTCCAGCTCGTCGAGGGCGTCGGCACCGACATCAGCTACCTCGTGTTCAACCCCAAGGACCCGTGGGCCGCCAAGCCGGCCGTACGCAGGGCCGTGGCCCAGATCGTCGACCGCGCGGCCATCGCGCACCACGTCTACGAGGACACCGTCGACCCGCTGTACTCCATGGTCCCCAAGGGCCTCACCGGCCACACGACCGGCTTCTTCGACAACTTCGGGGACCCCAACGTCGCCAAGGCACGCAAGTTCCTCACCGACGAGGGCATCACCCAGAAGGTTCCGCTCACCTTCTGGTACACCACCGACCGCTACGGCTCGGAGACCGCCAAGGAGTTCCAGGAGCTCAAGCGGCAGCTGGAGGACTCGGGCCTGTTCACGATCACCCTGAAGAGCCGGCCCTGGAAGACGTACGTCGTCGGCTACCAGAAGGGCGAGTACCCGGTGTTCGGGCGCGGCTGGTTCCCGGACTTCCCCGACGCCGACAACTTCATCGCGCCCTTCGTCGGCCAGAAGAACGCGCTCGGCACGCCCTACGCGGAGCCGAGGATCACCAAGGTGCTGCTGCCCGAGTCCCGCCGCGAGAGCGACCGCGCGAACGTGATCAAGCAGTTCGAGGAGGCGCAGCGGATCCTGGTGAACGACGCGCGGCTGCTGCCGCTGTGGCAGGGCAAGCAGTACGTGGCCGCCAACAACGACATCTCGGGCGGCGAGCGGGCCCTCGACCCCTCGACGATCATGATGATGTGGGAGCTGTCCCGCAAGACCAGCTGGTAGACGGGAGCGTTCTCCGGGGCACGGGCTCGTTGTCAGTGGTCGCCTGTAGGTTCTGGGACCAGGAAGTGACCGCACATCGTGAGGACGTTGACGTGACCGACATCGCCATGCTGCCCGAGTCCTGGCGCGGGGTTCTGGGCGACGAACTGCAGCAGCCCTACTTCAAGGAGCTGACCGAGTTCGTCGAGGAGGAGCGGGCGAAGGGTCCCGTGTACCCGCCGCGCGAGGAGGTCTTCGCCGCGCTGGACGCCACGCCGTACGACCAGGTGAAGGTCCTGGTCCTCGGCCAGGACCCGTACCACGGCGAGGGGCAGGGGCACGGACTGTGCTTCTCGGTCCGCCCCGGCGTGAGGATCCCGCCGTCCCTGCGCAACATCTACAAGGAGATGCACGAGGAGCTGGGCACGCCGGTCCCGGACAACGGCTACCTCATGCCGTGGGCCCGGCAGGGCGTGCTCCTGCTGAACGCGGTGCTGACGGTCCGCGGCGGCGAGGCCAACTCCCACAAGGGCCGGGGCTGGGAACGGTTCACCGACGCGGTGATCCGCGCGGTGGCCGACCGGCCCGACCCGGCGGTCTTCGTCCTGTGGGGCAACTACGCGCAGAAGAAGCTCCCGCTGATCGACGAGACCCGGCACGTGGTGGTCAAGGGTGCGCACCCGTCGCCGCTGTCGGCGAAGAAGTTCTTCGGCTCCCGCCCGTTCACGCAGATCAACGAGGCGGTGGCCCGGCAGGGACACGAGCNGATCGACTGGCGGATCCCGAACCTGGGGTGACGCGGGCGCGGGGGCGCGGTGATCGCCGGTGGCTGCCGTTAGCGTCGGATGCGTCGGTCGGTGACAGGCTGGAGGACGCGCGGTGGTGGAGCGACAGGAGCAGACGGCGTCGGACGCCGTGATGACGCGGATCGGGCAGGGCGTCATGCTGCATCACGCCGGGGACCGGGAGGAGGCCCGGGACCGCTTCCTCGCCCTGTGGGCGGAACTCGGCGAGGACGGCGATCCGCTGCACCGCTGCACGCTGGCCCACTACATGGCCGACACCCAGGACGACCCCGCGGACGAGCTGGCCTGGGACCTCAGGGCCCTGTCGGCGGCCGAGGAACTCCACGACGACCGGCTCGCCGGGCACGGGGGCGCTCCGGCGGCCCGCGCCCTGTACCCGTCCCTCCACCTGAACCTCGCCGCCGACTACCTGAAACTCGGCCACCGCGAGGCGGCCCGCACCCACCTGCGGCGCGCCCGTGGCGCGGCGGACGTCCTCGCCGACGACAGCTACGGCGACGGCGTCCGCGCGGCGATCCACCGGCTGGCGCTGCGGCTGGGGGAGGGCGGTCCGGCCGGGGGGACGGGGGGTCCGCCCCGGCAGCGGTCGTAGGCCGGGCCTCCGGGACCGTACGCCCGCCTCAACGGCCGTACGTCTGGCTGCAGATCCTCGCCTCCGGGCTGTCCGGATTCCACCCGCCGTACTGCCTGCCGAGGGCGCACAGGTCCGCGGTCCGCGGCGCCGGACCCCGAGTGCGCGGTGGCAGCGGTGGGTGCACGTGAGGCACGGCCGGGTGCGAGGGGACGTGGCGGCCGGGGGAGCGGGGCGCCGGCGGATTCTGCCGTTTCCCGGCCGGGGACGGTGGGTCCGCCGCCCGCGTCGGCTCGGTCGGCCTCGGGGAAGGCCCGGTCGGCTTCGGTGAAGCAGAGGGACCGACGAACTCCAGGGCCTCACGGGCCGGGGCCTGGGCGGCCTGTCGGCCGGCGGTGCCGTCCGGACGCGGGACCGGGGGAAGGGCGGAGGCCGCCGACGCGACGGGGGCGGACGGCCGCTGGACCGTGACACAGCCGGAAAGAGCCGCGACGGCCACGGCCACCAGGAGCGTTGCGGTGGTCGACGTACGATGCACCCGCGCCACTCTGCTGGGTCCGGGCCGCCGATGGACCGAAAACGGACAAAGGAGGCCACGGGCGGGTGGTTTTGGGCCCCATAAGGGGTGCCGACGGTGCCCGCGGCTGACGCCGGGGGCCGGTCTCAGTCCCCGGTCGCTCCGTCGACGCGCTCGCGGATCAGGTCGGCGTGGCCGTTGTGCCGGGCGTACTCCTCGATCATGTGGGTGTAGATCCACCGCAGGTTGAACGGCTCGTCGGTGGACCTGCTCCTGCCCTTCGACAGGTCGTCCAGGCCGAAGCCGGCGGCGTTGCGGCGGGCGGTCTCGATCTCGGCCTGCCAGGTGGCGTACGCCTCCGCCCAGGTGTCGTCCTCGGTGACGTGGAAGTCGCCGTCCGGGTCCTGCTCGTTGTAGTAGACCGGCCCGGGGTCGTCTCCCACGAGCACCTTGCGGAACCAGCCGCGCTCCACCTCGGCCATATGCCGCACCAGCCCCATCAGGGACAGCTCGGACGGCTCGGCGGACGCGGTCCGCAACTGTTCGTCGGTCAGGCCCTCGCACTTCCACGCCAGCGTCTGCCGGTGGTAGTCCAACCAGCCTTCCAGCATGGCGCGTTCACCGGCGTTCTGGGCGGGCTCTCGTCGTTCGGTCGTCATGTCCCCGAGCATGGCCCACGCCCCGTCCGTCGCACCACGGGTTTTCCGGCGCCGAACACCCCTCCAGCAGCTTCCGCAGGCCGGCCCGCGCCTCGTCCAGGGACGCGACGCCGCCTTCGTGCGCGCCTCCACCGCCGCCCACCCCGAGACCGTCGACCGCAAGGGCCGGCCGACCGTGCGGCGGCGCGGCATCGAGCGGGCCGCGTGCTGTGCTTCCCCGACGCCGTACGCGCCGGGAAGCTGCTCAGCGCGCGTGACGCGCCGGAGACTCACGAACCGTGCGAGCGGGTGGTGCGGACGGTGCTGGAGTGCTCCGGCGCGGCCTGAGGGCGCGCAGGCCCTCCGTCACGCCCAGCGCGGCCAGTACCAGCAGCGCGCCGTGCGCCGGCCAGTCGCCGAAGCGGACGTACAGGGTGGCGCCGTGCGCGGTCGGCACGTCGTACACGCGCGTGGTGCTCGCGTCCGTGCCGAGCCAGTCGCCGATGCGCCGCCCGCTCGGGCCGTACACGGCGGACACCCCGGTCAGCGTGGCGTGCACCATGGGCCGGCCGGTCTCCGCGGCGCGCAGCGCGGCCAGCGACGCGTGCTGCTCGGGGGCCCAGCTCTGCTGGAAGGTGGAGGTCGACGACTGGGCGACCAGCATCCCGGCGCCGTCCTGCGCGAGGTGCCGGCTCATGTCCGGGAACGCCGTCTCGAAGCAGATCAACGGGCCGATGCGCAGGCCGTGGCCGACGTTCATCACCACCTGCTCGGTGCCCCGCCTGCGGTCCACGCCCGCCGCCTTGCCCACGGAGGTCGCCCAGCCGAGCACGGAGCGGACCGGTATGTACTCGCCGAACGGGACGAGCCGCATCTTGTCGTAGCGGTCGCCGGTCGGGCCGTCCGGACCGACCAGGACCGAACTCTTGTAGATGCCGGGCAGGTCGGAGCGCCGGGCGTCCACGTTGACCAGGACGTCGGCCCCGGTCGCCCGGGACAGGACCGCGATCCGCCGCGCCAGGTCCGGCCGGTGGGCGAGGTCGAGGCCGACGCTGCTCTCGCCCCAGACGACCAGATCGACGTGGTGCCCCACCAGGTGGCGGGTCAGCCGCTCCTCCAGGTCGAAGCGGCGCTGGCCGCTCTCCATGCCGGCGACGATGCCCGGCTGCACGACGGCGATCCGGACGTGGCCGTCGACGTCCGGGCGGGGCGCCCATGCCCAGGCCGCCGAGGTCACCACGGTGGTGGCCACCAGCCCGGCCAGTGCGGCCACCCGGGCGGTGCGGGCCGCGATCAGCAGGGCGACCGCCACGTTCACGGCCACCACCAGGAAGCTCAGCAGCCACACCCCGCCCACCGAGGCCAGCCGCAGCGCCGGGGCCACCTGCCACTGGCTGGAGCCGAGCATCCCCCAGGGGCCGCCCAGTCCCTGCCAGGACCGGACGAGTTCGATCGTCAGCCAGCCCGACGGCAGCACGACGAGGGCGGCCGCGCCCCGCCCCGGTGAGGGCACCCCCGCCAGGAACCGCCGCACCAGCCAGCCCCACGGCGCCCACAGCAGGCCCAGCAGCGCCGCGAGCACGAAGATGAACACGTGCAGGTCGGGCAGCAGCCAGTGGTGCACGGCCACCATGAACCCCAGCCCGCCGAACCAGCCGTCGTACGCCGCCCGCTTCCCGGTCGGCGCGGAGCGGACCAGCAGGATCCACGGAACCAGGGCGACGTAGGCGAACCACCACAGCGACGGGGCGGGAAAGGCGAGCATGGGCAGCGCCCCCGCCACCGCGGCCAGCACCGAACGCCGCCACGGGGAGGCCACCCACCGGCCGAACGTCTCCACAAGGCGCCCTCCTGCCCCCGGATGACTCCAGTGTGCGCGCCACGAAGGATCTCGCCCAGAGGGCCTCGGGCCCCGGACGCCGGGGCAGGGTGTCCGGTGGCCCGGACGGGGCGCCGCCGCCGACCACGGCCGGGCGAATGATCGGTACGTCGAGCCGGAGCCCAGGTTCCGGGCACGAGCCCGCCACACCGAGCCCACGACCACCGCCTACCAGGCCTACCGCCCCGGGACCGGCCGCTCCGCCGCCCGCGACGACCGTTTACCGTCCTCGCGGAGGCGCGACCGGACGACATGGGTCGTCGAGCCGCGCTCTCACCCCTTGTTCAGCGGCAGGGGCGTTCCTGTTCGCCAGGGGAGGAGTGCCAGGGCCTCCTTCAGGTTGTGCTCGGCGATCTTCTGCATGGGGGCCCGGTCGGGGTAGTCGCCGTCGAGCAGGCGCAACGGGCCGGCGACCAGGGACAGGCGCATCGCGAGCGTGTAGAGGTCCAGCCGCTGTGCGTCGAGGCCGGGCCGGGACAGGGCGGGGTATCGCCTGCCGAAGCGGAGCTGGAGGAAGACGTGCTCCCACTCGATGTCGAAGTGCATGAGGCCCTCGATGTCGATCAGCACCGCGTGGTCGTCGGCGTCGACCAGGACGTGGTCGGGGCCCAGTTCTCCGTGGATCAGCCCGTATTCGGCACGGGGGGTCACCAGTGCGGCCAAGCCGTGGAGACGATCGCGCAGGTGGCCGTCCGCCGCGGCGATCCTGCGGTCTCTGTCCGAGGCCTCTTCGAGATCGCGCAGGGCGCGGCCGAGGACCAGGTGCTCGCAGGAGACTCCGCTTGCGGTGCCGCCCTGTTCCAGCAGGTCCACCCGGCCGTGTTCCGGGGCGCGGTGTCGGTGCATGGCGTCCGTTGCCCTGGCCAGGTCGTTCAGGGCCGCTGTCGCGCGGACGGGATCGCTCGCGAAGAGTGCTTCGAGCGTGTCCTCGGAGACGTCCTCGACCACGGCCACGTCCGCCGGGCAACGGTGCCGGCTGCCGTCCGCCAGGAGGACCCGCGGAACCCTTGCGCCCAGGCCGTCCAGGCTCCGCCGGGCGGCGAGGAACGGGGCCAGGCCCGAGGCGGGTGCGAACGGGTCACCGTTGTCGACTCCGTTCCGGCCGGGCCAGAAGTTCTCCGTCTCGGCCCAGCTGTAGACGATCACACTCGTCATCGGGGCTCCGTCGACTCGGACCCGGTACACCCCCTTCCTGCTGCCACCGCGCAACCGGTCCACCGCGACCACCCGGCAGCCCGGTCCCAGCGCGTCACGTACCAGCCCCGACAAGTCCTCGATCTCCGCGAGCTTCCGCATCGGCAGAACGTATCGAACAGGGCACCCGCACGTGCGGTGGAATACGCCTCCAGCAGCACTCCGAGTCCTGGTCCTACTCCACTTCGATGCCGAAATCCTGAACGAGCTCCTCCAGGCCGCCCGTGTAGCCCCTGCCGCCCAGGACGAAGTCCCAGTCCCCGTTCGACCTGCGACGGAAGGAGCCGAGGACCAGGGCGGTTTCGCGCGGTCGGCCGTCGGAGACCTCCAGCCGTCCCAGCTCGGCCAGCGCCGGGTCGAGCAGGCGGATGCAGGCGTCCGTGAAGCCGGAGAGGTCGGCGTCCGGGTTGACCTCCGGGTCGATGGCGGCCACGAGAACGAACCGGTCGGCCTCGGTCGGCAACGCGTCGAAGGAGACGCGGATCGCGGCCTTGTCGGGCGCGTGGGCGGGAAGAGCGCGCACGGTGCCGTCCGGGGTCTGCGGGTTGTTGAAGAAGACGAAGTGATCGTCACTGAGGACCCGGTTGCCACGGCAGACGAGAGCACACACGTCCAGGGCGACACTTCCGGTCCACGACATGCCCAGGACGTTGTAGTCGTCGGGCAGCCGAGGATCCGGAACCGTCGGCGTCGACCGCGCTCCGGCGCCCAGGCGTCCGCGGAGCCCATGGCGGTGCAGCAGGTCGACGAGCTCGGTTCCCGGGATCAGTTCCAGCGGCTTGCCGTTGGCGAAGGTGTGCGAGCCGGGGCCGAACCCCGACGTCGTCACGAGGACGCCCTTGTTGGCGCCGGCGTCCTGTACGGTCCCGTACAGATCGCGCACGGCGGTGGGCGGCACGGTGTTGCGGTAGCGCTTCACCTGCACGACGATCTTGCCGCCCCGGATGGGTGTCGGATCCAGTGCGTCGACGTCCACCCCGCCGTCGTTCGAGCGTTGGGTGGTGACCGCCTGCATCCCCATGGCCCGGAAGAGATCGGCAACGAGATTCTCGAAGGCGATGGGATCCATCTCGTACAGGTCGGGCTCGTCGTCGCTGCCGTGCGTGACCACACGGTTCCCGACCTCCTGCGGCCGGCGGCCCGGCCGCACCGGCGTGAGCTGGTCGGGGCGGGCCGAGAGCTGCCCGCGCAGTGCGTCGGCCAGGCAGCTGCAGGCGTCCACCTGCGCCAGGTGCAGGTCGCGGAACGTCGGGCGCGGAGCCATGACGGTCGCCAGATGGATGCGGCCGGGCCGGCCCGTCGTGGGGTCGTGCCCGTCCACGAACCCGTTCAAGGCCACCGACTCGAGCGCGCCCGGCTCGTCCGCGGCGAAGAGTTCGTGCAGGACGAGCAGCACGCACTGCGCGAGAACCTCCCGGTACAGGGCCCGACGCTGACTCACCGGCCGGGAAGTCTCCTTGTCCTGGTCCACGCTGGGCATGTACCGAACCGACTTGACCTCGGGGACGACGTCGTAGGCGGGCAGCTCCCAGTCCAGCACCAGCTGCCCGGCCGCCGAGTCGTAGGCCGCCGCCACCTGGCGTGGGAACCCCTCCGGCCACGCGGTCGAGGCGTAGAGAGCGGCGGAGAAGTACTCGACCACGGCGTCGGGATCGCGGCGCCTCACTCCCTCGGTCAGCTCGACGACGCCGGCGTTGTGCCGCCGTACCTCGGCCAGCTGGGCATCGGCCCACTGCTGGTACTCCCGCTGGTACGACGCCAACTGCTGCTGCCGCTGCGTCTCCGCCGCCTGGGCCGCGTGCCAGTCCTGCTCGAAGCGCGCCCGGGCTTCGGCCTGCGCCTGTGCCCGGCGACCGGCGGTCCACCCGCCCTGCGTCCGGTAGTGGTCGAAGTTCGGCATGGGCACGGGCTGCGCCAGTGGTCCAGGGGCGAACGGCTGGACCTCTTCGGGGCGCATGAGGGAGGAGGCCCTGAAGGCCGGGGCCCGGCACCCCGAGGCGAGAAGACCTTGCAGCGACGTGACCTGTGCGTCCAGTTCCTCGGTACGGCGCAGTGCCTCTGCCTGCCTGTACTCGCGATAACTCTGGGCGGCTCGCCGTTGGTGGGCACGTGCTTGCTGCGCTTCTTGTCTCCGCCGTCCGGCTTCGGCCTCCATCTGGCGCTGCTGCTGCCTCTGCATCTCAGCCCAGACACCGACCAAGCCATTGGAGCGACGACTCATGTGCTGCAGGCCCTCCCCGAGGCGCTCTGGTTGTCCCCACAACCAGTTGTCACGGGCGACTCTATCCAGCGATGGCCCTCCCGCACACACGCCCGGCGGGAGCAACCCGCTCGGTCGTCCCAGCAGGTCGGAGTGACCGGCGAGTAGCCGCGGCCGCGCCGGGCCGGAGGGCCCGCGCGCGTGGGAGCCGGGCCCCGGAGCACGAGACGAGGTGCCGGGGCGTCTGCGGGCCTAGGGTGATCACATACGGGTGTCGTCGCTCGGGGGCAGCGGAGGTCCGAATGAAACGTCTCGTGACAGTGGTCACCGGGGGCAGCCGGGGGATCGGTGCCGCGATCTGCCGGCGGCTGGCGGCCGAGGGGCACGACGTGGTGGTGGGGTACGTCAGCGACACCGAGGCCGCCGAGGCGGTGGCCGACGAGGTGCTCGAGGCCGGGGCGCGCGGGGTCACCGTGCGGATGGACACCTCGGTCGAGGCGGACGTCGAGCGGCTGTTCGCCACGGCGGAGGAGCGGCTCGGACCGGTGACCGGCCTGGTGAACAACGCCGGGGTGAGCGGACCGCTGGGCCGGCTCGCCGACACCAGCACCGCCGACCTGCGACGGGTCGTGGACGTCAACCTGCTGGGCACACTGCTGTGTTCGCGCCGCGCCGCGCAGCTCATGGTGCCCCGGAGGAGCGGCGTGATCGTGAACGTGTCCTCCGCGGCCGCCACGCTCGGCAGTCCCGGGGAGTTCGTGCACTACGCCGCGACGAAGGCCGCCGTGGACGCCCTGACGCTGGGCCTGGCCAAGGAGCTCGGCCCGGACGGCATCCGCGTCAACGCGGTCGCGCCCGGCATGATCGACACCGACATGCACGCGGCGATGGGCGACCCGGACCGGGTCCGGCGCGCCGCCGGCGCGATCCCGCTGGGCCGCCCCGGACGGGCCGAGGAGATCGCCGCGGCCGTCGCGTGGCTGATGTCACCGGACGCCTCCTACACGACGGGAGCGGTGCTGCGGGTGTCGGGCGGGCGCTAGTGCCGGGGCACCAGGAGTACCGGTCACGAGCGGGGTCAGGCCGCCTCGATGACCCGGCTGCGGATGGCGGCGGCCCACTCGACCACCAGCAACTCGTACTCCGCGCGCTCCTGGGCCGACAGGGACCCGCCGGAGCGCGACCACAGCGACCGGATCTGCTCGTTCAGCTCGGCAGCAGACCGCACGGAACCAGGGGCCACTGAATCGGGGGACATGGCCCCAAGCCTAGGGGTAAGCACTGACTCTGCGCTACCGGACCGCTACAGCGGCCGTCTCTCCCGGTGTCCTCGGCCGGCGCCGCAGGTGGTGACGCTTGCGCCAGGCGACCGCGGTGCCCAGCAGGGCCGGTACGGCGATGCAGGCCAGCGCGGCGAGGAAGGCCGGGGAGTCCGGCGCGGAGGCGCGGGCGCCGGCGACGGCGTAGGCGGCGGTGTTCGGGACGGAGCCGAGGGCCGTGGCAAGGAGGAACGGGGGCCAGTCCATGCGGGAGACGGCGGCGCAGTAGTTCGCCGCCCAGAACGGGACCCCGGGGAAGAGCCGGGCCGCCATCATCGAACGGAAGCCGTGCCGGCTGAGCTGTCCGTCCGCCGCCTGCAGCAGCCGGCCGCGCAGCAGCGGCCGCAGCGCGTCCTGGCCCAGGAACCGGCCGAGGCCGAAGGCGATCCCGGCGCCCAGCACCGTGCCGCCCAGCGCCGACGTGAGTCCCAGCTGGGAGCCGAACAGCGCGCCCGCGGCGAGGTTCAGCAGGGGCCGCGGCACGAACGCCACCGTGCACAGCCCGTACGCCACCGCGAACACCACCGCCGCGGCGGCCCCGTCGAGATGCGGCGGCCAGCCGTGCGCCAGCAGTCTCTGCGGCTGGAGGAGCAGTACGGACGCACCGGCCGCAGCGAGCAGGACGAGCAGCAGGGACAGCCGGGACCAGGGCGACAGCAGCACTCTCGCGCAGACCGCGGCGGCGGCCCCGGGGCGGGTGGGGGCATCGAGCATCCGGTGACATTAACCGACGGGTACGCGTGATCGCCGTGTCGTCCGTCTCCTGCCCGAACTCGCCCGCCGGGAAAATCGTTCGACGCGGGCCGGCGGACCGTGGAGGATCGGCGTCATGTTCCGGCACGCCTTCGTCCTCGCAGCATCCGCGGTCGCGGATGCCCCGAAGGCTGCCGTCCCGGTCCTCCTGGCCGCGGTCGACGGCGCCCGAAGCTGACCCTCCCCGGATCGTCCGGCGGACCCCGCAGGGGGAGGGTCGGCGAATCCTCGGGGTCCCCGCTCCACCTACCAGAGCTTTGGGGTACAGCCATGCCCAAGACGGCGTACGTGCGTACCAAACCGCACCTGAACATCGGCACCATGGGCCACGTCGACCACGGCAAGACCACGCTGACCGCCGCCATCACGAAGGTGCTGGCCGAGCGCGGCACCGGCACGTTCGTGCCGTTCGACCGCATCGACCGGGCCCCGGAGGAGGCCGCGCGCGGCATCACCATCGACATCGCGCACGTCGAGTACGAGACCGACACCCGGCACTACGCGCACGTGGACATGCCGGGCCACGCCGACTACGTCAAGAACATGGTCACCGGGGCCGCGCAGCTCGACGGGGCGATCCTCGTCGTCTCCGCGCTCGACGGGATCATGCCGCAGACCGCCGAACACGTGCTGCTCGCCCGGCAGGTGGGCGTCGACCACGTCGTCGTCGCGCTGAACAAGGCCGACGCCGTCGACGCCGGCGAGGACGCCGTGCTCGTCGACCTCGTCGAACTGGAGGTCCGCGACCTGCTCACCGAGCACGGCTACGCCGGCGACGCGGTACCCGTCGTACGGGTCTCCGGGCTGAAGGCCCTTCAGGGCGACCCGCGCTGGACGGCGTCGATCGAGGCGCTGCTCGACGCGGTGGACACCTATGTGCCGATGCCCGAGCGGTACCTGGACGCGCCGTTCCTGCTGCCGGTGGAGAACGTGCTCACCATCACCGGCCGGGGAACCGTGGTGACGGGCGCGGTCGAGCGCGGCGCCGTCCGCGTCGGCGACCGGGTCGAGGTGCCCGGCGCCGCCGTGGAGACGGTGGTCACCGGCCTGGAGACCTTCGGCCGGCCCATGGAGGAGGCACAGGCCGGGGACAACGTGGCGCTGCTGCTGCGCGGTGTGCCGCGCGACGCGGTCCGCCGCGGCCATGTCGTCGCGGCGCCGGGCAGCGTGGCCCCGCGCCGGCGCTTCACCGCGCGGGTGTACGTCCTCCCGGCGCGCGAGGGCGGCCGTACGACACCGGTGTCCACCGGGTACCGGCCGCAGTTCTACATCCGTACGGCGGACGTGGTGGGCGAGGTCGACCTCGGCGAGAGGGCCGTCGCGCGGCCCGGCGACACGGTCACGATGACCGTGGAGCTGGGGCGCGGGGTGCCCCTGGAGCCGGGGCTCGGGTTCGCCGTCCGTGAGGGCGGGCGGACCGTCGGCGCGGGGACCGTGACCGCCGTCGAGTGAGGGGGCGTCGCGCGAGCGGGGGGCCGCGGGCCGGTGGTGGCCGGCCGCGCGGTCCCCTCGCCGTTCGGGGGGTGGCGGACCGGCACAATGGAGCCGTGACCGAGCCGATACCCGTGACCCGAGCCGTCGATCACGGGACCGCCAAGCTGATGCCCGACGTCGACCGCGAGCGGGCCTGGCTGCTGACCGTGGACGGTGCGCCGCAGTCGTACGTCGATCTGGACGCGCCCACCCACCTGGAGTTCGAGTACGCGCGCCGGATCGGGCACGTCCTGGACACGGTCGCGGAGCCGGGCCGTCCGCTGGACGTGCTGCACCTCGGTGGGGGTGCTCTCACCCTGCCGCGCTACGTGGCCGCGACCCGCCCCGGCTCCCGGCAGGACGTCGTCGAGGCCGACCGCGCTCTGCTGGACCTGGTCGTCGACCGTCTCCCGCTCCCCGACGGCTCCGGCATCGCGCTGCACACCGCCGACGCCCGCGCCTGGCTTCAGGGCGTCCCGGACGGCTCGGCGGACGTCCTGATCGCGGACGTCTTCGGGGGCTCCCGGGTCCCCGCCCACCTCACCTCCCTCGCCTACGCCCGCGAGGCGGAGCGTGTGCTGCGGGCCGGCGGTGTCTATCTCGCCAACCTCCCCGACGGCGCCCCCTTCGCCTTCCTTCGCTCCCAACTCGCCACCTTCGCGGCGGTCTTCGAGGAGCTGGTGCTGATCGCCGAGCCGGCGATGCTGCGCGGCCGCCGCTTCGGCAACGCGGTGCTGACCGCCGCGCACCGCCCCCTCGACACGGCCGCCCTGACCCGGCTGACCGCCTCCGACGCCTTTCCCGCCCGCGTCGGACACGGCGCCGCGCTACGGGAGTTCATCGGCGCCGCCGAGCCGGTGCGGGACGAGGACGCCGTACCGTCACCCGAGCCCCCGGACGGCGCGTTCGGCGTCGGCTGACCCGCCGTCCACGCCCGTGTCCAGGTCCGCGTCCGGTCAGCCGGTGGGGGTGCCGTGCAGCCGGACCGTGCTGAGGACCTGCATGACGGTCGCGGTGGGAACCTCGTCCTTGACGCCCTTGGCACCATAGAAGTTCCAGGAGACGAAGTCGCCGGCGGAGTTCATGAAGCCGAAGGTGAGTGCCTTGCCGTCGCTCGCGCACTTGCCCTTCTGGGGCGTGTTGGTCGACCGGGCCCAGGCGATGCTGCCCTCGAGGCCCGACTTGGTGGTGTACGGCTCGGCCTTCTCGTCGAACGAGAGGCTCTTCTTGTCGGGCTGGGTGTAACCGCCGTAGACCCACCAGGCCACGGTGTTCACCGCGACCTCATCGGTGTTCTTGGCGCCGCTGGCCCCCTTGGAGCCCACCGCGGCCAGTGACGTGTCCTCCGTGCGGCCGTCCTTGTCGTCGTCGGACGTGCACCACTTCGACTTGTACTCGGCCACCCCGGACATGAGGGCGATCGGCTTGCCCTCCTTGTCCTCGAAGCCGATGCTCAGCCCCGGGGACCGGACCTCCCAGTCGGCCGGCACGTCGAAGGCGATGCCCCGCTTGGGGTTGACGACGACCTTCCAGCCGGGGACCGTCGGCTCCATCGTCTCCGTGCCGCGGGGATTGTCGTCCGACGCGGAACCGGAGGCGTCGGCGGAGGCCGGGGCGGACGCCGGCCGGCTCGCTGTGACGTCGGCCGTGCCGCCGCCGGCCTTGTCGCCCCTGCCGTCCTTGTTTCCGCCGAGGACCAGGAAGCCGGTCACACCGGCGGTCACCACCACGGCCGTGGCGGCGATGACCGCGACGAGCTTCGTCCGGTTGCCGCCCCCGCCGCCGCCCTTCGGCGGCCGCGGCCCGTCCATGGGTATGGTCGCGCCCCACTGCGGTTGCTGGGCGTACGGGTTGGGCTGTTGGTAGCCGGGCTGCTGGTAGGGATTCGGCTGGTGGTGTCCCGGCTGCTGGTACGGGTTGTTCTGCGGGTTCTGCTCGCCCCCGGGCGGCTGCTGTCCTGGCCACATGGGCAGCAACCCTAGTGTCGCCAGGGACACGATTCGGTCACTGCCTCTTGTCAGGGACGTACCAGTGATGGGCGCGGGTGTCGGGCGCCGGGGCCGGCCAGAATCTTCTACTGGTGAGTAATATCCCGGTGCGGGCGCGGACCGGACGGCGCTTACCGCAACCGCGTGGGCGGGGGAGGAGCTGAGCGTTTCGTGTGTCATTCGGCCACCCGCGCAAGCGCGTTGACGGCCCCGTGGTCGGCATTCCGTGAATAAGGGCGTGGGTACCAGCGGTAACCGCCCTGCGTTTCCCGCCTTTTGAGACAGCGCCTTTTCGAACTGCTTGTTCGCCGTGAGTCGCGTGTGCGAAGGTGGCGCCCATTCCATGTGCCGTCATGCGGCTGGAAGGAAATGATGCAGTGCAATCCCCCCACCCCCCACACCCTTTCCACCCACCCCACCCCGGTACGACGCCGGGAGGGTCCGACCACGGTCTCGTCGCCCGGCTGCGGGACCCCGACGGCGACCACCACGCCGTCGCGCCGCTGCTCGCCCGGCACTGGCGGNGGGCGACCTACGACTACGCGGCCATCTGCCTCACCGGTCGCGGAAGTTCGGCCGCCATGGTGGCCACCGCGGCCTTCCGGCAGGTGCTGCGTCGGCCGACCGGCGGCGCCCTGCGTCCGCAACTCCTCGTCGCCGCCCGCGAGGTGGTCCGGGAGTGGGCCGGCGACGAGACGGCATGCGCCGTACTGCCGGAACTCGGCAGACCCGCGGGCGGCCGCGGGCTGCGTGCGGTGACGTCCGTGACGCCCCCGAGGCGGCACATCGCCGAAAGGGCTTTCCAGGAACTTCCCGGCACCTTTCAATGCCTGCTCTGGCACGCCGAGGTCGAGGCCGAACCCATGACCGTACCGGCCGGTCTGCTGGCCATTGACGCGGATACCGCGACGGGCGCGCTGCGGCAGGCCCGGGAACAATTCCGGGCGGGCTGTGTACGCGCCCACCGGGAACTCGCGCCGACCGGGGAATGCCGTTTCTACAACCGTCTCCTCGACACCCCCGTGCGCCGGGGCGGCGCGCTGCTGTCCGACGTCCGGCTCCATCCGAGGGGCTGCTCCCACTGCCGGTACGCCGCCGAACAGCTCGGTCACTTCGACGGCGGACTCGAGGTCCTGCTCGCCGAGACGGTACTCGGCTGGGGCGCCCGCCGCTATCTCGACTCCCGCCCGGCCCGCGCCCTGCGAAGGGCGTCGTGCAGGGCACCGTACGAGACGCGGCCCGACCCGCTGCGCAGGTACCGCACGGCCCTGGCCGTGGGCGCCGGCCTCACCGCCCTGGCCCTGCTCGCCACCGTGCTCGCCGCCAAGGGCTGGGCGGACGACCGCGCCGTCCCCGGCCCCGGCGCCGACGGGGGAACGCACAGCACGGGCTCCGCCCGCCCGGGCGTCACCGGCGGACCTCCGCCGGCCGTGTCCGCCGCCCCGGCCCCCGACCCCCGGACGTGACGTGACCCACAGCCGTCGCGGCGGCTGCCGGGTGCCGGTAGCCGCCGCGGCCGGGCCGCACGTGCGGAAGTCCATGGCGGGGCGCACCGTCGGCACCCCGGCCTCGGGAACGCATGCGCGATCCGTGGGTCCCCGCCTCGGAAGGCCGACCCGGTAGTCTTCCCGGGGGCGCTCCTCGCAGGCGCTTCCGGGAACACATGGGCGCGAGACGGGGAGGAACCGGCGGTGCACGTCCAGGAATGGCTCGAAACGGTACCCGCGGTTGCCGTCTACGCGGTGGTGGGTCTGATCATCGGCCTGGAGAGCCTGGGCATCCCGCTGCCCGGTGAGATCGTCCTGGTCTCCGCCGCCCTGCTGTCCTCCCAGCACTCGGGCATCAACCCCGTGATCCTCGGCGCGTGCGCCACCGCCGGCGCGGTCATCGGCGACTCCATCGGCTACGCCATCGGCCGCAGGGGCGGCAGACCGCTGCTCGCCTGGCTGGGGAAGAAGTTCCCCAAGCACTTCAGCGAGGGACACATCGCCACCGCGGAGCGGTCCTTCGAGAAGTGGGGCATGTGGACGGTCTTCTTCGGCCGCTTCGTCGCCCTGCTGCGGATCTTCGCCGGCCCCCTCGCGGGTGTGCTGCGGATGCCGTACTGGAAGTTCTTCATCGCCAACGTCCTCGGCGGCATCTGCTGGGCGGGCGGCACCACGGCGGTCATCTACTACGTCGGTGTGGTGGCCGAGTCCTGGCTGAAGAAGTTCTCGTGGGTGGGCCTGGTGGCGGCCGTGCTCATCGGGCTCGGCTCGATGCTGATCGTCAAGCGCAAGGCGAAGAAGGCGCAGGCCGAGCACCGCGAGCGCGAGACCGAGGAGCCGGAACCCGTTCCCGCCGGGGAGTGAGCGGCGCGCCCCAGAGCGTGCACGGGGGCGCGCCGGTGCGCGGGTCCTAGTCGTGCACCTCGCGGTGCGCCCTCGCGAGCTCCGCGTACATCGTGCCGTTCAACGTGATCCCCTGGCGCTCCTCCTCCGTCAGCTCCCGCCTGACCCTGGCGGGCACCCCGGCGACCAGTGACCCCGGCGGCACCCGCATGCCCTGCGGCACCAGTGCCTGCGCGGCCACCAGGGAACCCGCGCCGATCACCGCGCCGTTCAGCACCGTCGCCCCCATGCCGATCAGGCAGTCGTCCTCGACGGTCGCGCCGTGCACCACCGCGTTGTGCCCGATGGAGACGCGCTCGCCGACACCGACCGGGAAGCCCGGGTCGGCGTGCAGGGTGGTCGGGTAGCTGGGACCCATTACTGGGTCCCAGCCCCCTCAGAACCGTACGTGCGAGTTTCCCCGCATACGGCTCAAGCAAGCCTTACGCCGCTTTTCTTGTCATGCCCGCCGGCGTGAAGCTGACTGTGACAGGTAGCGTGCCGCACTTCCAGGTTGGACAGTGCATTACTGCCGCCGTGCTTTCGATGCACCACATGGTGGACATCGAATGCCCGGCGACCGGCCTCGAACCACGCAACCCAATCCCGCAGGCTGTCCGGCTCGAAACCCGCCCCTTCCAGAAGATCCAGACCACAGCCCGGGCACAGACCCTTCTGCCGCACGGTCAGGGTGACGATCAGTTTCTTCTCGTTCACCATGGTCGTGCTGCGCTTCCGGACGCGCTTCGACCAGAACTCCGCCAGCTCCGGGTCGTCCTTGGAATTGTCTCCAGGAACAACCTGGTGCCGTCGAATGGGGGTCCACGCAGCCTTCTGCAAATGCAGCTTGCTGTTACCGAACACCCACGTGTCCTGGCGCGTCGCGTGGTGTCGGCCCCAGAAATGGGACCTGATCCACTTGCGACCCTTCCTGCGGTGCCTCTTCACCGCCCACTTCCACAAAAGATCAAACGTATAGCGGTCAAGCCGCAAGAACGCCTGGTTCGCGGACACGGGCGAGTAGTAGGCCGTCCATCCCCGAATGAACGGGGCGAGGTTACGGATCAGGGTGTCCTGATCCGTGCCCATAGCCTTACGGATGGTGGACTTGATCTTCAACCTGGCGCGTTGTTCGGCCGCCTTGGACGGGGTGATCAAAGAGATGCCATTGCTGTGCTGTTGAACCGTGCATCCGAGGAAGTCAAACCCCTCACGAAGGTGGACCACACGGGTCTTTTCTTCGTTGAAGGCCAGCCCTCGCGGCTCCAGCCATCGCGCCAGCGATTCCTTGACCCGGTTCGCTTCATCCTCCGTGTGACAGAACACCACGAAGTCATCCGCGTACCGAATGAGTACCGTTGCACCTCGGGCGGTTTTGATGCCGCCCTTGCGCGCCCAGTACTTCACCCCTGCGGCCTGTTCCATTCCGTGCAGAGCGACGTTCAACAGCAGAGGGGAGATCACGCCGCCTTGCGGCGTGCCTTCTACCGTTTCGGAGAACGTGGAGTTCTCCATCACTCCGGCCTCAAGCCATCCAAGAATGCTCTCCCTGGCGGGAAAGAACCCGATGGAGTCCATCAGGTGCTTGTGGCTGATGCGGTCGAAAGCGCCCTTGAGGTCAGCGTCGAGTACCCACTGACGTGCGGGGTCATGCCCCGCGCTGCGCTTGACCGTTTGGTGGATCGCCTCCAGGGCGTCGTGGCAGCCACGTCCGGGCCTGAATCCATAGGACCTCGGTTCGAACCTGGCTTCCCATTCCGGTTCCAGGGCGTTCTTTACCCTGGCCTGGTGGGCACGGTCCGCGATCACCGGAATTCCCAGCGGTCGCATCTTCCCATTAGCCTTTGGAATGTATACACGCTTGACCGGTTTCGGCTTCGGGGCGTCCGCTTCAAGGTCCCGCACGAGGCGGGTCCTCTCGGCGGGATCGAGTGCCCTTTGACCATCGACACCGGCCGTGTTCCTGCCCGCGCTCTGTTGTGCCACCCTTCGCACGCTTACCAGCGTGTTGGAGTGTGAGCGCAGCATGAGCTTTTGCAGGTTTCGGACCTTCTTGAGGTCCCCTGCTTTCGCGGCCTTGAAGATTCGCTGCCTGAGACGCTTAACGTTCCGCTCCTGCGCGGACCAGTCGATGCTGTTCCATGCCTGAGCGTCGCTCAAGGTTCCGTTCCGGGAAGCGTCCACTTCCGTATCGGTCATATCTGCCTCCTGTTCTAACTTGTGCCTTGACTCTGCTTCTCGTCTTGCTCTGCCTTCAAGGGCTCACCAGATCCGCGTCAGCTCCCTTTCGGGACCCGCCACTTGGCGGGTATCCACCGGGTTATACAAGGAGCCTGGAGCGGCGCGTTCCCTTGCTTTCCCCTGCCCTTACGGGCTAGTGGCCTATGCTTCTCGGATCTTCCTGTTCCCGCAACGGGATTCACCTTCGTTGCCTCCGGCTTACCCGACCTTGCGGTCGGGACCGTTACGGGGTTTCCAAGTTCCGCAGTACTGAGTTGCGTTCGGGTTGGGAGTCCGCTCTGAACCGGGACCATGGTGACCACAGCGGGGTTTAACTGACTGCCCGCCCATGTGAGACTCCTCTGCCTCTAGTCCTCGGCCGCGTCGATTGCTTCCATCACGCGGGTCCACATTTCGGTCCGTACAAACACGGCTTCGCTTTCGCTCTCCCGTCCGAGCTTCCCCTCGCCTGTTGCCCCGTGATGGTCTGGGGGCTCTTGGGCTTTGACCGCCAGCTTCACACCACCCCATTGCTGGGGTCGCATGTGACGGCGGGGACCGGGGAGTTGGTCACTTCCCGGGCCGGGCCTCTTTCTCCTTTCTTGCCCGGCGCTCAGTAGCAGCGACTTACTTGTCGCACCAGTTGTC
>NZ_JUJA01000121.1:0-6395 GCF_001906585.1 Streptomyces kebangsaanensis
GGGGGAGGCGGGTTCGGCGTGAAGTTCGACATGGGTGCGCAGACGCTGTCGGCGTTGATGCGTGAGTCGCGGGGGTCGAGTGATGATCTGGGGTCGTTGATCCAGCAGTTGGTGCGGGCGGCGGAGCCGTTGGAGGGGAAGTTCAACGGTGCGGGCCGGCGGATGTTCGATCAGTTCAAGGCGCGGGCGGACGGGATCACGGCGGATCTGAACGGGTCGTTGTCGGCGATCCTGGGTGGTCAGTCGGGGATGGAGTCGGCGTTCTCCTCGGGTGATCAGGAGCAGGGGGACAACGCGCGGCAGCAGATGGGTGCGGCGAACTTCGATGCGGCGCGGTTCCGCTGAGGGCTGTTCTTCGCGCGTACGTTCTGTTCGGTTGATCGTTTTTTCGG
The DNA here is from genome assembly GCF_001906585.1 of Streptomyces kebangsaanensis. GTDB lineage: Bacteria > Actinomycetota > Actinomycetes > Streptomycetales > Streptomycetaceae > Streptomyces > Streptomyces kebangsaanensis. Next base: position 393 of record NZ_JUJA01000121.1, read on the forward strand.
GGAAGTCGGGGAGTGGTGTGTGATGGCGGGTTCGGGTGCGGATCGCCGGTCGTACGACATGGGGGCGTCGGCGGATGTGCAGGGGGGTCTGCAGGCGGTGGTGGCCCGGTTGGAGGCGGTGATCGGGGAGCGGGACCGTCAGGTGAAGGCGGCGATGGCGGACTTCTCGGCGGATGGTGTGGCGGATGAGTACCACGGCAAGGAGCAGCGGTGGAACAGTGCGTCGCAGGAGGTGCGGAACATCATCCAGTTGGTGAAGTCGACGTTGGAGATGAACGACTCGACGGCGCAGTCGACGCTGGCGCGGGCGAAGGCGGCGGTGGACAGCATCGGCTGAGTGCCGGTGGTGCGGGTGTGGGTGTGGTGACGGGGGTGTGGGTGTGCCGGGCTGGGATCTGAGGCCGCAGGGCATTACGCAGGTGTTGCGGTCGACGGGTGAGTCGGCGTCGAAGCTGCAGGGGTATGCGAAGTCGTACGGGGAGCATCTGACGTCGGCGGCGACGAGCGCGGGGACGATCTCCGCCGGTTCCGGTGGTTCCGGTGGTGAGCAGGGGCAGGGCGGTCTGGTGGCGCTGGCGTTGTCGCGGTACGCGGAGCATGCGGCGAAGGATCTGCAGTTCGTCGCGGCGCGGGCGGGCAAGTCGTTGCAGGGTGTGGTGGACGCGACGACGGCGTACCTCAACGGTGATCAGGAGATGGCGGCGGAGGCGCAGCGCAGGACGCTGGGCGCGCCGAAGGTGGACCTGCCGGGAGTCGGCAAGGCGTGAGCGAACGCCGCTGCCCGGCGGCCGGCCCGCACCGCACGACCCTGCCCCGCCCCCGCTGTCACACCTCGGGGGTACCGTCGCAGCATGAGCGCGGAGGTGAATCGGGCGGGGCAGGCCGGTGCCGGAGAGCGGCGTCAGGCCGTGCTCGAAGGCGTCCTGGAGCGGATCACGTACGCCAACGAGGAGAACGGCTACACGGTCGCCCGGGTCGACATCGGCAGAGGAGCCGGTGACCTGCTCACGGTGGTCGGCGCGCTGCTCGGGGCCCAGGTGGGGGAGTCGCTGCGGATGGAGGGGCGCTGGGGGTCCCATCCGCAGTACGGGAAGCAGTTCCAGGTCGAGAACTACACGACCCTCCTGCCGGCCACCGTCCAGGGCATCCGCCGGTACCTCGGCTCCGGGCTCGTCAAGGGCATCGGGCCGGTCTTCGCCGACCGCATCACCCAGCACTTCGGGCTGGACACCCTGAGGATCATCGAGGAGGAGCCCGAGCGGCTCATCGAGGTCCCCGGCCTCGGGCCCAAGCGGACCAAGAAGATCGCCGACGCCTGGGAGGAGCAGAAGGCGATCAAGGAGGTGATGCTGTTCCTGCAGACCGTGGACGTGTCCACCTCCATCGCCGTCCGTATCTACAAGAAGTACGGCGACGCCTCCATCTCCGTCGTGAAGAACCAGCCGTACCGGCTCGCCGCCGACGTCTGGGGCATCGGCTTCCTGACCGCCGACAAGATCGCCCAGTCCGTCGGCATCCCGCACGACAGCCCGGAGCGCGTCAAGGCGGGACTGCAGTACGCGCTGTCGCAGTCCGCCGACCAGGGCCACTGCTTCCTGCCCGAGGAGCGGCTGATCACGGACGCGGTCAAGCTGCTCCAGGTCGACACCGGGCTGGTCATCGAGTGCCTCGCCGAGCTCGCGGAGCCCGCGGAGGACGGCGGCGATCCCGGGGTCGTCCGGGAGAAGGTGCCGGGACACGACGGCGGTGACCCGGTCACCGCCATCTACCTCGTGCCCTTCCACCGCGCCGAGCTCTCCCTCTCCGCCCAGCTGCTGCGTCTGCTGCGTACGGATGCCGACCGGATGCCGTCGTTCCGGGACGTGGCCTGGGACAGGGCGCTGGACTGGCTCAAGGGCCGTACGGGGGTCGATCTCGCCCCCGAGCAGGAGGCGGCCGTGAAGCTGGCGCTGACCGAGAAGGTGGCCGTGCTGACCGGCGGCCCCGGGTGCGGCAAGTCCTTCACCGTGCGCTCGATCGTGGAGCTCGCCCGGGCGAAGAAGGCGAAGGTCGTGCTGGCCGCGCCCACCGGCCGCGCCGCCAAGCGGCTGTCCGAGCTCACCGGCGCGGAGGCCTCCACCGTCCACCGCCTGCTGGAGCTCAAGCCCGGCGGGGACGCCGCGTACGACAGGGACCGGCCGCTCGACGCCGATCTCGTGGTCGTCGACGAGGCGTCCATGCTGGACCTGCTGCTGGCGAACAAGCTGGTCAAAGCCGTGCCCCCGGGCGCCCACCTCTTGTTCGTCGGGGACGTCGACCAGCTGCCCAGCGTGGGTGCCGGGGAGGTCCTCAGGGACCTGCTGGCCGACGTCGGCCCCATCCCCGCCGTCCGCCTCACGCGCGTGTTCCGCCAGGCCCAGCAGTCCGGCGTGGTGACCAACGCCCACCGGATCAACGCCGGGCAGCACCCGCTCACCGACGGCATGAAGGACTTCTTCCTCTTCGTCGAGGACGACACGGAGGAGGCCGGCCGGCTCACCGTGGACGTGGCCGCGCGCCGTGTCCCGGCCCGGTTCGGGCTCGACCCGCGCCGGGACGTGCAGGTGCTCGCGCCCATGCACCGCGGCCCGGCGGGCGCCGGCACGCTGAACGGCCTGCTCCAGCAGGCCATCACCCCGGGCCGGCCGGATCTGCCGGAAAAGCGGTTCGGCGGACGGGTTTTCCGCGTCGGCGACAAGGTCACTCAGATTCGCAACAACTACGAGAAGGGGGAGAACGGTGTCTTCAACGGCACCGTGGGCGTGGTCACCTCGCTCGACCCTGTCGACCAGCGCCTGACGGTGCTGACGGACGAGGACGAGGAGGTCCCGTACGAGTTCGACGAACTGGACGAGCTGGCGCACGCGTACGCGGTGACCATTCACCGCTCCCAGGGCAGTGAATATCCCGCCGTGGTGATCCCCGTCACCACCGGAGCCTGGATGATGCTCCAGCGCAACCTGCTCTACACGGCGGTCACCCGGGCCAAGAAGCTGGTCGTCCTCGTCGGTTCGCGCAAGGCGATCGGCCAGGCGGTGCGCACGGTGTCGGCGGGGCGGCGCTGCACGGCACTGGACTTCCGGCTCGGCGGCAACTGACGCGCGCAGAGGCGGCCGACAGGCGCGGAAGCGGCTGAAAAGAGCTGCCCGCGGGACCGGAACCCGGCTTCTGACGCCGCGTCACCAAAAATGATCGATCAAACGAGTCGTAAAGGTCACACAGCACTTCCCGTGGCCGGATGGAGCGGGCAGGATGAGCAGATTGGCGGCACTGAGTGCCGCCAATGGGCCCAAGGGTCGACCCCGAGTGCACTCTCCTGAGCCAAATGGGGGATGGTAGAGACAGTCAGGGCACCTCGAAGATGAGGCACTACGTCGGTGAGGGAAGACGTGAGCGACAACTCTGTAGTACTGCGGTACGACGGCGGCGAGTACACCTACCCGGTGGTTGACAGCACCGTCGGCGACAAGGGCTTCGACATCGGGAAGCTGCGCGCCCAGACCGGTCTCGTGACTCTGGACAGTGGATACGGCAACACCGCCGCGTACAAATCCGCCATCACCTATCTCGACGGTGAACAGGGCATCCTCCGGTACCGCGGCTACCCGATCGAGCAGTTGGCCGAGCGTTCCACCTTCCTGGAGGTGGCCTACCTGCTGATCAACGGTGAGCTGCCGACCGTCGACGAGCTCGCCACGTTCAAGAACAACGTCACGCAGCACACCCTGCTGCACGAGGACGTCAAGAACTTCTACACGGGCTTCCCGCGCGACGCGCACCCGATGGCGATGCTGTCGTCGGTGGTCTCGGCGCTGTCGACCTTCTACCAGGACAGCCACAACCCGTTCGACGAGACGCAGCGCAACCTCTCCACCACCCGCCTGCTCGCCAAGCTCCCGACGATCGCGGCGTACGCGTACAAGAAGTCGATCGGTCACCCGTTCGTCTACCCGCGTAACGACCTCGGTTACGTCGAGAACTTCCTGCGCATGACCTTCTCGGTCCCCGCCCAGGAGTACGAGCTGGACCCGGTCGTCGTCTCCGCGCTGGACAAGCTGCTGATCCTGCACGCCGACCACGAGCAGAACTGCTCGACCTCCACGGTCCGCCTGGTCGGCTCCTCGCAGGCCAACATGTTCGCCTCGATCTCGGCCGGCATCAGCGCGCTGTGGGGCCCCCTGCACGGCGGCGCCAACCAGTCGGTGCTGGAGATGCTCGAGGGCATCCGTGACTCCGGCAACGACGTCGACACCTTCATCCGCAAGGTGAAGAACAAGGAGGACGGCGTCCGCCTGATGGGCTTCGGCCACCGGGTCTACAAGAACTTCGACCCGCGCGCCAGGATCATCAAGGCCGCCGCGCACGACGTGCTCTCCGCGCTGGGCAAGGAGGACGAGCTCCTCGACATCGCCCTGAAGCTGGAGGAGCACGCGCTGTCCGACGACTACTTCGTCGAGCGCAAGCTCTACCCGAACGTCGACTTCTACACCGGCCTGATCTACCGGGCCATGGGCTTCCCGACCGAGATGTTCACGGTCCTGTTCGCCCTCGGCCGGCTGCCGGGCTGGATCGCCCAGTGGCACGAGATGATCAAGGAGCCGGGTTCCCGCATCGGCCGCCCGCGCCAGATCTACACGGGCGTGGTCGAGCGCGACTTCGTCCCGGTCGAGGAGCGCTGAGACAGCACCCCGGCAGGCGCCATCGGGCCCCGCATCCGCGGTCGCGGCGGACGCGGGGCCTCGTGCTGCCGTGAGGAAGCCCGTGAGCAGGCGGAGAGCCCGCGAACAAGAGCCCACGAACAAGGGATCACGGAGAAGAGCTCACGGAGAAGTGGAAGGCGCCCTGGTGCGTCGGTCCCCCCACGGGCCGACGACCAGGGCGCCTTCCCATGCCCCGGTGCGGATTCCCCCCACGGGATCCGGCCGGGCGCCTATGAGGACCAGCGCCTGAATCGCTGTGAGCACAACGAGCAGAACTCGTCGCACCTCTGTACCGCAGTCGTGCTGCGCGTGCGGTCTGCCGGGACAGCGCACGTACGGGAGGGCCGCTCAAAGCTTCCCGCTGTACCTGTCCCGGCAACGCATCTCCGAGGAAGTCCCCCAAGACAACCCCGGATGCCGGTCAGCGCCCCCCAAGACGCTGCCCGACATGACATCGCCAACTTAGACCTTCGAATCCCTTCGAGGGTTACGTTCACATTGCTGTGATCTGTGTCTCTCGCGCATGTCCGTTAGGTACGCAAGGGCCCAGGTATGGCGAACGAGACCCCAGCGTAAGGATGATGCGCGAGCCTTGTGAAGAGCTTATGTGAGGCGCGCGTTGGACTCTAGAGGGACTCTTACTTCCGTCAGAAGTCGAGTGTTCTCAACGGAACGTCCGCAGCCGCAGACTGTTCGTCACCACGAACACCGAGGAGAACGCCATCGCCGCCCCCGCGATCATCGGGTTGAGCAGGCCGGCGGCGGCCAGCGGCAGCGCGGCCACGTTGTAGCCGAAGGCCCACACCAGGTTGCCCTTGATGGTGGTCAGTGTCCGCCGGGACAGCCGGATGGCGTCCGCGGCCACCCGCAGGTCGCCGCGCACCAGCGTCAGGTCGCCGGCCTCGATGGCGGCGTCCGTGCCGGTGCCCATGGCCAGGCCCAGGTCGGCGGTGGCGAGCGCGGCGGCGTCGTTGACGCCGTCGCCGACCATGGCCACGGTCCGCCCCTCGGCCTGCAGTCGCCGGACGGCGTCGACCTTGTCCTGCGGCAGTACCTCGGCGATCACGTCGTGGGGGTCGATCCCGACCGCCCGTGCCACGGTCTCGGCGACCGCGCGGTTGTCCCCGGTCAGCAGGACGGGGCGCAGCCCCAGCCCGCGCAGCTGCCGTACGGCCTCGGCGCTGGTCTCCTTGACCGCGTCCGCCACGGCGACGACACCCCGTGCCGTCCCGTCCCAGCCGACGACGACCGCCGTCCGGCCCTCGCTCTCGGCCTCGCGGCGGGC
>NZ_JUJA01000121.1:6437-12309 GCF_001906585.1 Streptomyces kebangsaanensis
GAGCCGGCCCGCGGCCACGTCGTGGCCCTCCACGCGTCCGCGTACGCCCCGTCCGGGGACGTTCTCGAACTGCTCGACCGGGGGCAGTGGCCCCACCCGCTCCTCGGCGCCGGCGGCGACGGCCCGGGCGATCGGGTGCTCGGAGGCGTGCTCCAGGGCGCCCGCGAGGCGCAGCAGCTGCTTCTCGTCGGTGCCCTCGGCGGCGTACACCTCCTGCAGGGTCATGCGTCCGGTGGTGACCGTTCCGGTCTTGTCCAGGACGACGGTGTCGACGCGGCGGGTGGACTCCAGCACCTCGGGGCCCTTGATCAGGATGCCGAGCTGGGCGCCCCGGCCGGTGCCGACCATCAGCGCGGTCGGTGTGGCCAGGCCCAGTGCGCACGGGCAGGCGATGATCAGTACCGCGACGGCCGCGGTGAAGGCCGCGGTCGCGTCACCGGTGGCGAACAGCCAGGCCAGCAGGGTGCCCAGGGCGATGACCAGGACGACCGGCACGAAGACCGCCGAGATCCGGTCGGCCAGCCGCTGCACCTCGGCCTTGCCGTTCTGCGCGTCCTCGACCAGCTGCGCCATGCGCGCGAGCTGCGTGTCCGCGCCGACCCGGGTGGCCTCGACGACCAGGCGGCCGCCCGCGTTGACCGTGGCGCCCGTGACGGTGTCGCCGACGCCGACGTCCACCGGCACCGACTCGCCGGTCAGCATGGAGGCGTCGACCGCCGAGGTGCCCTCGACGACCGTGCCGTCGGTGGCGACCTTCTCACCGGGCCGTACGACGAACCGGTCGCCGACGGTCAGCGCCGACACCGGGATCCGCACCTCCGTCCCGCCCCGCAGGACGGCGACGTCCTTGGCGCCCAGCTCCAGCAGCGCCCGCAGCGCGGCCCCCGCCCGCCGCTTGGAGCGGGCCTCCAGGTAGCGGCCGAGCAGGATGAACGCCACGACTCCGGCGGCGACCTCCAGATAGATCGTGGAGGCCGCGTCCGTCCGGGAGACGGCGAAGTCGAACCCGTGGCGCATGCCGGGCATGCCCGCGTCACCGAGGAACAGCGCCCACAGCGACCAGCCGAACGCGGCGAGGGTGCCTATCGAGACGAGCGTGTCCATGGTGGCGGCGCCGTGCCGGGCGTTGGTCAGGGCCGCCCGGTGGAACGGCAGGCCGCCCCAGACGACGACCGGCGCGGCGAGGGTCAGCGAGAGCCACTGCCAGTTGTCGAACTGCAGGACCGGGACCATGGCGAGCAGGACGACGGGTACGGCGAGGAGCGCGGAGACGGTCAGGCGCTGCCGCAGGGAGGCCGGCTCGGGGTCCTGGGACGCCTGCCGCCCGGCCGTCCGCGCCTCCGGTTCCGGCTGTGGCGGCGGGGGCTCCTCGGCGGTGTAGCCCGTCTTCACCACGGTGGCGATCAGGTCGGCGACGGACACCCCCGCGGGGTGGGCGACCCTGGCCTTCTCCGTGGCGAAGTTGACCGTCGCGGTGACGCCGTCCATGCGGTTGAGCTTCTTCTCGACGCGGGCCGCGCAGGACGCGCAGGTCATCCCGCCGATGAGCAGCTCGACCTCGGCGAGGTCCGGCCGGTCGGTCATGGGCGTCTGCGTGGCGGCGGGGGTGTTCATCTGCGGAACTCCAGAGACGGACGGGGGGAGGGACGGTTCGGACGGTCTTCCGTCAGGCCGTGCCGGTGAGCTCGAAGCCGGCCTCGTCCACGGCGGCGCGCACCGCCTCCTCGTCGAGCGGGGCCGCGGAGACGACGGTGACCTCGCCCGTGGAGGCGACGGCCTTCACCGAGCTGACGCCGGGCAGCTCGGAGATCTCGGCGGAGACGGAACCCTCGCAGTGTCCGCAGCTCATCCCGCTCACCTTGTAGACGGTGGTGACGGTGTCCTGGGCGCCGGTCCGGTCGGTCATGTCGTACTCCTCGGTCGTGGTGTGTGGGGTGCACGGGGGCCGCGGGGGCCGCGGGGGCCGCGGGGGCCTCGTCCCTCTTCAACGCTATACCCCTACGGGGTATTCCTCCAAGGAGCCGCGCCCCGGGGCCGGGGGCCGCGTACTACGGTTCCGCCGGAAGCGGCGAGCCGTGGGGAGACCCCGGCGGAAGGCGAGGCGGCGGATGCGGGCTGTGGTGTTCGAGCGGTACGGGGAGCCGGCCGAGGTGCGGGAGGTGGCCGACCCGCGGCCCGCGGAGCACGGGGTCGTGGTGCGGGTCGAGGCGACCGGCCTCTGCCGCAGCGACTGGCACGGCTGGCAGGGCCACGACCCCGACATCACGCTGCCGCACGTGCCGGGGCACGAACTCGCCGGGACCGTCGAGGAAGTGGGTCCGCGGGTGACCCGCTGGCGGCCCGGCGACCGGGTCACCGTGCCCTTCGTCTGCGCCTGCGGCACCTGCCCCGCCTGCGCGGCCGGCGACCAGCAGGTGTGCGAGCGGCAGACCCAGCCGGGCTTCACCCACTGGGGCTCCTTCGCCCAGTACGTGGCGCTCGACCACGCCGACGTGAACCTGGTCGCCGTGCCCGACGCGCTGTCCTCCGCGACGGCGGCCTCGCTCGGCTGCCGGTTCGCCACGGCGTTCCGCGCGGTGGTCCAGCAGGGCCGGGTCGCCGCCGGCGAGTGGGTCGCCGTGCACGGCTGCGGCGGCGTGGGCCTGTCGGCGGTGATGATCGCGGCGGCGTCGGGAGCCAGGGTGGTCGCGGTGGACGTGTCCGCCCGGGCCCTGGAGCTGGCCCGGAGGTTCGGTGCCGAGCGGTGCGTGGACGCCACCGGTGTGCGGGACACCGCGGAGCGGGTGCGCGAGGTGACCGGCGGTGGTGCCCACCTCTCGCTCGACGCGCTCGGCTCGCCCGCCACCTGCGCCGCCTCGGTGAACGGCCTGCGCCGCCGGGGCCGTCATGTCCAGGTCGGCCTGCTGCCCTCCCCGACGGGCACCACCCCGGTGCCCATGGCGCGCGCGATCGCCCTGGAGCTGGAACTCCTGGGCAGTCACGGCATGGCCGCGCACGCCTACCCGCGGATGCTCCAACTGGTGGAGGCCGGTGTGCTGCGGCCCGATCTGCTGGTCACGTCGACCATTCCCCTGGCGGCCGTCCCGGACGCGCTCGCGGCGATGGGGACGGCGCCAGGAGCCGGGGCCACGGTCGTCGAACCGTGGAGCTGACCCGGTTCGGGACGCGGGCGCGGCCTCAGTCGGCTCTGCGGCCGCGGTTGCCGGGCCGGGCGGCGACCCAGGCGCGGACGGTGTCGGCGTACCAGTAGGGCTTGCCGCCCTCCACATGGTCGGGCGGCGGCAGCAGACCGTGCTTGCGGTAGGACCGCACGGTGTCCGGCTGCACCCGGATGTGCGCCGCGATCTCCTTGTACGACCAGAGCCTTCGGTCGGTCATGTACACCTCCCCACGCACGCCACGGCGGCGGCCGGGGAGGCCGTCGGGGGAGCCGGGCGCTGCACTGGTGATCATCAAGCCTGTGCTCGGTCAACGACGCTCCGTGCACACCGGCAAGCACCTGTGGGCCGGGTGTGACCGAAGACATGCGTCCGCGCGACATGCGTGACACGACCGAGGTCTTTGTGACACATCCGAGGCGATCCCCCTCACTTTCGTCCGAATGTCCGGACAAACCATTGACATGGCCCGCGCCCGGCACTAGAACCGGTGTGGACGGCCGGTGGGCGGTAGGGACACACGGCCGCACAGAGGACGAAGAGTTTCCCCTCCCGGGCGACGGGGGCACGTTGGGTGAAGACCCACGCGCCCCCGCGGCGCCCGGACACCGATCGCCTCCGGCGCGGGAGGCCGCTTCGCCCTGGCAGGAGCGAAGTGCGAGCGTCGACTCCCCGCCCGCTACGGCCCCGCGCCGGAGGTCCCCGACCGGAGCGCAGGGAGCGGGTGCCGCATGCCGGGCAGGTACAGAATCCGTAGGAAGGCCTCGCCGGGGCGTGCGCCGCGGACACCCCCACATGTGTCTATGCCGAAACGGAAACCGCAGACACAGTGTCGGGGGCGCCCGACGCGCAACGCTGGTGGGATGTACGTGTGGCCGGGACCGCGGCCCAACCGCCGGCGGTCCACGGCACATGAGCTGTACGAACGGCAGGTCTCGACCCGACGCCGCCATCTGCGAAGGAGTAACCGGGCATGACGAAGATCGTCAACCACTGGATCGGCGGGAAGACCGTCGAAGGCGCCTCGGGGACGTACGGGCCGGTCACGGACCCGGCGACCGGCGAGGTCACCACGAAGGTCGCGTTCGCCTCCGTCGAGGAGGTGGACGCCGCGGTCGCCGCCGCCAAGGACGCCTACGCCACCTGGGGTCAGTCCTCGCTGGCCCAGCGGACCTCGATCCTGTTCAAGTTCCGCGCGCTGCTGGACGCCCACCGCGACGAGATCGCCGAGCTGATCACCGCCGAGCACGGCAAGGTGCACTCCGACGCGCTCGGCGAGGTCGCCCGCGGCCTGGAGATCGTCGACCTGGCCTGCGGCATCAACGTGCAGCTCAAGGGCGAGCTGTCCACCCAGGTCGCCACCCGCGTGGACGTGGCCGGGATCCGGCAGCCGCTGGGCGTGGTCGCCGGCATCACGCCGTTCAACTTCCCGGCGATGGTCCCGATGTGGATGTTCCCCATCGCCATCGCCTGCGGCAACACCTTCGTGCTCAAGCCCAGCGAGAAGGACCCGTCGGCCGCCGTCCGCATCGCCGAGCTGCTGGCCGAGGCCGGGCTGCCCGACGGCGTGTTCAACGTCCTGCACGGCGACAAGGTGGCCGTCGACCGGCTCCTGGAGCACCCGGACGTCAAGGCGGTCTCCTTCGTCGGCTCCACCCCGATCGCCCGCTACATCCACACCACCGCCTCCGCCAACGGCAAGCGCGTGCAGGCCCTGGGCGGCGCCAAGAACCACATGCTGGTCCTGCCGGACGCCGACCTGGACGCCGCCGCCGACGCCGCCGTCTCGGCCGCGTACGGCTCGGCGGGCGAGCGCTGCATGGCCATCTCGGCCGTCGTCGCCGTCGGCTCGATCGGCGACGAGCTGGTGGAGAAGATCCGCGAGCGCGCCGAGAAGATCAAGATCGGCCCCGGCAACGACCCGGCCTCCGAGATGGGCCCGCTGATCACCAAGGCGCACCGCGACAAGGTGGCCTCCTACGTGGAGAACGCCGCGGGCGAGGGCGCCGAGGTGGTCCTCGACGGCACCGGCTACACCGTGGAGGGCCACGAGGACGGCCACTGGATCGGCATCTCGCTGCTCGACAAGGTGCCGACCGGCGCGAAGGCGTACCAGGACGAGATCTTCGGCCCGGTGCTGTGCGTGCTGCGCGTGGACACCTACGAGGAGGGCGTGGCCCTCATCAACGCCTCGCCGTTCGGCAACGGCACCGCGATCTTCACCCGCGACGGCGGCGCCGCCCGCCGCTTCCAGCTGGAGATCGAGGCCGGCATGGTCGGCGTCAACGTGCCGATCCCGGTGCCGGTGGGCTACCACTCCTTCGGCGGCTGGAAGGACTCGCTCTTCGGCGACCACCACATCTACGGCAACGACGGCACCCACTTCTACACCCGCGGCAAGGTGATCACCACCCGCTGGCCGGACCCGTCCGAGGCCCCGGCGGGCGTGGACCTGGGCTTCCCGCGCAACCACTGACCGTCACCGCGGAACAGCAGACGACGAGGCCGTCCGGCACCCGGACGGCCTCGTGCGCGTGGCGGCGCCGCGGAGCGGGGGCGTGTACCACGACCGCGGTATGCCGCGGTGGGCCCGTACTCCTCGGGGAGGGGCCGGGGTTCGGTCCGGCGGGGGCATCGGTCGCCGGTGGTGGCCCGTACGGTGGAGGACATGGATCTTCGACTGCCCGGACTGCGTGGACTGCTGCGGCGGCCCC
>NZ_JUJA01000121.1:12324-16409 GCF_001906585.1 Streptomyces kebangsaanensis
GCCGCCGTCGTCGTGCTCGCCGGTGCCGGTACGTGGGCGGCGGTCGCCTCCGACGGCCCGCCCCCGGTGCGCCGCGCCGACCAGGTCATGACCATGGGCGACGGGGTGCGGATCGACACCTCGTACTTCACCCCGGCCGGCGCCGGACGGCACCCCGCGGTCCTGATCGGGCACGGCTTCGGCGGCAGCAAGGACGACGTACGGCAGCAGGCGGAGGACCTCGCCGGAGACGGGTACGCGGTGCTGACCTGGTCGGCGCGCGGCTTCGGCGGGTCCACCGGGAAGATCGGGCTGAACGACCCCGAGGCCGAGGTCGCCGACGTCTCGAGGCTGATCGACTGGCTGGCGAAGCGGCCCGAGGTCGAGCTGGACAAGCCCGGCGACCCGCGCGTGGGCATGGCCGGCGCCTCCTACGGCGGCGCGATCTCCCTGCTCGCCGCCGGGTACGACCACCGGGTGGACGCCATCGCCCCGGCGATCACGTACTGGAACCTCGCGGACGCCCTGTTCCCGAACGGCGTACTCAAGAAACTGTGGGCGGGCTGGTTCATCAGCGCCGGCGGCGGCTGCGGAAAGTTCGAGCCCGCGCTGTGCCGGATGTACGAACGGGTCGCCGAGTCGGGGAAGCCGGACGCCGAGGCCCGCCGACTGCTCGAGGAGCGCTCGCCGTCCGCCGTCGCCGGCCGCATCAAGGTGCCGGCGCTGCTGGTGCAGGGCCAGTCCGACTCCCTCTTCCCGCTCGGCCAGGCCGACGCCGCCGCGAAGGCGATCCGGGCGAACGGCGCCCCGGTCGACGTCGACTGGATCGCCGGAGGCCACGACGGCGGCGACAAGGAGACCGGCCGGGTACGGGCACGCGTGAAGACCTGGTTCGACCGCCACCTCAAGAACGACAGGAGCGCCGACACCGGGCCCGCCTTCCGCGTCACCCGCACCGGAGGTGTCGACTCCACCGACGGCAGGGCCCTGCTGCGGGGCGCGAGCGGCAGCGCGTATCCGGGACTGGAGAGCGGGCGGCGGTCGATCACCCTGAGCGGGGGCGAGCGGCGCCTGGAGAACCCGGCGGGGGCCAACCCGCCCGCCGTGTCCTCGCTGCCCGTCCTCGGCGGCTCCGGATCACTGGGCCGGCTGTCCTCGCTCGGCGTCGGCGTGTCCCTGGACTTCCCCGGACAGTACGCGAAGTTCGACTCCGCGCCCCTCGGCGGCGACCTGCGCATCACCGGGTCGCCGACGGCGACCGTCCACGTCACGTCGACGAGCGACGACGCGGTGCTCTTCGCCAAGGTGTACGACGTCGGGCCGGGCACGGCGCGTCCGGTGCTGCCCGCCCAACTGGTGAGCCCCGTGCGGGTCGAGGGCGCCGGGACCGGCAAGGACGTCACCCTCACCCTCCCGGCGATCGACCACGAGGTGCGAAAGGGCCACCGGCTGCGACTGGTCCTCGCCTCCACCGACCTCGGCTACGCCTCCCCGACCGCACCGGCCACGTACACCGTCACCCTCAAGAGCGATCTGAAGGTGCCGACCGCACCCGGCGTGACCACCGCGGCGGCGCCGCTGCCCGCGTGGGTGTGGTGGCTGCCGCTCGCCGGCGCGGTGGTCGCGCTCGCCCTGCTGCCGGCCACCCGCCGCCGCACGGCCGCGCCCGCCCCCGACCCGGAGCTCGCCGACGTCCCGCTGGTGATCACCGGCCTGAACAAGCGGTACGCGAAGTCGGCGGACCTCCCCCAAGCTCTCGGCTTCGCTCGAGCAGGGGGGACCCCCATCGCGGTACGGGACCTGTCCTTCCGCGTGGAGAAGGGCCAGGTGCTCGGCCTGCTCGGGCCGAACGGCGCCGGCAAGACGACCACCCTGCGCATGCTGATGGGGCTGATCCGGCCGGACGGCGGCGAGATCCGCGTGTTCGGCCACGCCGTCCGGCCCGGCGCGCCCGTGCTGTCGCGGGTCGGCGCCTTCGTCGAGGGCGCCGGCTTCCTGCCCCACCTGTCCGGCCGGGAGAACCTGGAGCTGTACTGGCGGGCCACCGGCCGCCCGCCCGAGGACGCCCACCTGGACGAGGCCCTGGAGATCGCCGGACTCGGCGACGCACTGGCCCGCGCGGTGCGCACCTACTCGCAGGGCATGCGCCAGCGCCTGGCGATCGCCCAGGCCATGCTGGGCCTGCCGGACCTGCTGATCCTGGACGAGCCGGCCAACGGCCTCGACCCGCCCCAGATCCGCGAGATGCGCGAGGTGATGATCCGTTACGCGGCCGGCGGCCGCACGGTGATCGTCTCCAGCCATCTGCTCTCCGAGGTCGAACAGTCCTGCACGCACCTGGTGGTGATGGACCGCGGGCGGCTGGTGCGGGCCGGTGAGGTCGGCGAGATCGTCGGCTCCGGGGACACCCTGCTGGTCGGCACCGCCGCGCCGGTGGAGGAGCCGGTCGTGGAGAAGGTCGCCGCGCTGCCGGGCGTGGCCTCGGCGATACGGACCGAGGACGGCCTGCTGGTCCGGCTGGAGCCCGGCGGCACGGCACAGGACCTGGTCGCGGACCTGGTCCGGCTGGAGGTGCCCGTCTCCTCGGTCGGCCCGCACCGCCGGCTGGAAGACGCCTTCCTCACCCTGATCGGAGGTTCCGCATGAGCACGCTCGCCCAGGGCACCGAGGCCGCCTCCGGCTACCGGGCGGCCCGCACCCTGCCCCTGCGGGTCGAGCTGGTACGGCAGCTGAAGCGGCGCCGCACGCTGGTCATGGGCGGCATCCTGGCCGCGCTGCCCTTCGTGCTGGCCGTCGCCTTCGCGATCGGCGGCGACCCGGGAGGGCGCAACGACCGGGTGACGCTGATGGACACGGCCACCGCGTCCGGCGCCAACTTCGCCGCGGTGAACCTGTTCGTGTCGGCGGGCTTCCTGCTGGTGATCCCGGTGGCGTTGTTCTGCGGGGACACGGTCGCCTCCGAGGCGAGCTGGTCCTCCCTGCGCTATCTGCTCGCCGCGCCCGTGCCGCGGGCCCGGCTGCTGTGGTCCAAGCTGGTCGTCGGGCTCGGGCTGAGCCTGGCCGCGATGGTGCTGCTTCCGGTCGTCGCGCTCGCCGTCGGGACGGCCGCCTACGGCTGGGGTCCGCTGCGGATACCCACCGGCGGCGCGCTGGACGCGGGGACCGCCGTCCAGCGGCTGGTGGTGGTCGTGGCGTACGTCTTCGTGTCCCAGCTGGTCACCGCGGGCCTGGCGTTCTGGCTGTCCACCAGGACGGACGCGCCGCTGGGCGCCGTGGGCGGGGCGGTCGGGCTGACCATCGTGGGCAACGTCCTGGACGCCGTCACGGCTCTGGGGCACTGGCGCGACTTCCTGCCCGCGCACTGGCAGTTCGCCTGGGCCGACGCCGTGCAGCCGCACCTCGAATGGTCCGGGATGATCCAGGGCGCGGCGGTCTCCGTCACCTACGCGCTGGTGCTGTTCGCCCTGGCCTTCCGCGGGTTCGCCCGCAAGGACGTGGTGTCCTGACCCGGTCGCGCGGCCAACCGGGTGAACTCCCGACACCAATGCGTACGCATCGGGTTGATGAAGCAGGAGGGCATGCGGCGCTGCGGGAAACGTACGCGCCCATGCCCGGTAGGGCCCGGCTTTCCCGATTCGTCAAGCAAGGAAGACAAGCACATTGCGACAGACACTGAGCAGGGGAGTGGCCGCGGCAGCCGCCGCCACGGGCATTCTGTCCCTGTACGGCGGCTCCGCCCTCGCCGACACGTCCGCGACCGGAGTCGCCGAGGGTTCTCCCGGCGTGCTGTCCGGGAACACCGTCCAGGTGCCGGTCGAGGCGCCGGTGAACGTGTGCGGCAACGCTGTCGGGGTGATCACGGCGCTCAGCGGCGCGTTCGACAACTCCTGCGTCAACGCCCTGGGCAAGAAGGAGGTCCGGACGCCCGAGCCCTTCCCCAGCGAGCCCGAGGAGTGCACCGAGGAGTGCGAGGCCGCTCCGCCGGCCGCCCCCACCCCGCCGGTTCCGCGCACCAGCGAGCCGCCGCGTCCCACGGCTCCGCCCACGCGGACCGTTCAGACGCCGCCTCCGGCCGCCGGTGAGCAGCCCGGCGTGCCGCCGCAGCT
>NZ_JUJA01000121.1:16416-28210 GCF_001906585.1 Streptomyces kebangsaanensis
TGGCCGAGACCGGCGGCAAGGCGCTGCTGGCGGCCTCGGCCGCCAGCGCCGCGCTGATCACGGGCGGCCTGATGATGTACCGCCGGGGCCGCGCCGCCTCCCTCCGGTAGCCGTCACCGGGTGCCGGACACGACCCGTCCGAACCGGCCGGGGCCGCCGTACGAGGCGGTCCCGGCCGGTCCGGGAGCGGGCCGCCGCACGAGCCGCGCAAATCGTGCGAGCCGTGCGAGTCGCGCGAGGAGCCCGCGTCAGCCGTGCACCGGGGACGGTGAGCCGCTGCGGCTGCCTCCCGGTACGGGGATCGTCCCGCCCGTCGGGGTCGTCCTGAGCCGGCGGCGCACCCCGCGGACGAGGGTCGCCGCCGTGAAGGGCGCGCCCTGGACGAAGCGCATGGCCGGGCCGAACCCGGAGGCGGTCACCAGGCCGGCGAGGAACAGGCCGGGGTGGGAGGACTCGAATTCGCGCCCGACCTCCGGGGAGCCGTCGGGCAGGGTCGCCAGCGTCACGCGCAGGTCGGCGGAGAGCATGCCGAGCCGGTCGCAGAGGGGCCGGAACCCCGTGGCGGCGACGACGTGTTCGGTCTCCAGGGTGCGTGTGCCGCCCCCGCGGCTCACCGCCTCCAGCCGCAGGCCGCCCGATACCGCATGGGCCGCGGCGACCTCGTGGCCGGTGAGCACGTCCACCGAGCCCTCCACCCGGTTCCGCACCCACCAGGCGCCCGCCGGTCCCAGCGCCGTGGTCGCGATCCGCGCCCGGGTCTGCTCCGGCAGCCGCCGGAAGAGGTTGGGACGCTCGGAGTAGAACCAGTTCCGCCAGCCGGGGCCGAGGCCGCTGTGCGGGGAGCGGACCGACTGCCACCAGGGACGCTCCCAGGGCGGTGGCACGTCGTTCCACACCAGCCGGTCCGCCCGCGCCAGCACACGCACGCGCGTGCCCTGCTCGGCGAGCAGCGCCGCGGTCTCCAGCGCCGCCTGGCCACCGCCGATCACCGTGACGTCCCTGCCGCGGAACTGGTCGAGGTCGCTGTGGTCGCTGCTGTGCGACACCAGCGAGTGGTGCAGTCCGCGCAGCGCCTGGGGAATTTCGACGAACGGCATCACACCGACCGCCAGCGCCACCGTGCGCGCGTGCACCGTCTCCCCGTCCTCGGTGACCGCCGTGAAGCCACCGGGCCCGGACGTCACCCGGGCCACCTGGCGCTCGTCCACCTCCGGCAGGGCGTGGCGCGCGAACCACAGGCCGTACGCGGCGAAGTCCTCCACCGAGATCGGTTCCGCGTGACGCGCCGTCAGGCCGTGCTCCGTGCAGTACGCGTCCAGGCGCCAGCGTCCGTGCGGGTCGGACAGGTTCGACGCCCACGGCTCCGACTTCAGCAGCATGCCGCGGGGCATGTGGTCCCGCCAGGACGCCATGGGCCGGCCGAACACGCGCAGGTTCAGCCCCGCGGTCGCGGCGTGGGACGCGATCGACAGACCGTACGGTCCCGCGCCCACCACTACAAGGTCGTACATCATCAACTGCTCGCTTTCTCGTTGTCGGTCACAGAGGGAGGGGAGGAAGGGGAGTAGGGGGAGGAGGGGGGAGCGGAGCCGGGGGCCGCCCGGGGGACCGGGCGCGGTGCCGGCAGCGCCGCCGTGGAGCCCAGCCGCTGCCGCAGCCGGCGGGACACATGGCGGCACCACAGGCCCCACATGGCCCACCCGGGAGCGCGGTCGTCCCGGGCGTACCAGGCCAGTTCGCGGCCGCCCGGCGCCGTGCGCAGCGCGGCGAGCGGCGCGTAGTTCTCCACCACGAACGCCCGCCCGACCCTCGGGGCCCCGTCCGGCAGGGCACGGCCCGTCAGGTCCAGGTGCAGGGCGCGTACGACGTCCAGTTCCGCGCTGTCCGCGAAGAGCCGGAACTGGGCGCCGGGGCGCGGGTTGAAGTCGAGCAGGTGATAGCGGCCCGTCGCCCCGCAGCGGCGGAAGTCGAGGTCGAAGACGCCGCGGTAGCCCAGCTCGCCGGTGAGCCGCTCGGCCGGCGCCCGCACCTCGGGGTTGGCCGTCCAGTGGCCCACCGCGGTCAGCCCCGCGCCGCGCGGCCAGGCCAGCTGCTTGCGTCCGGCCCCGCCCGCGCGCACGGTGCCCGAGCGGTCGGCGTAACCGTGGAAGAACCAGTCGCGGTCCGGTCCCGGCGGCAGGTACGCCTGCAGCAGCAGTGGGCTGCCCGCCTCCTCGGTGCGCAGATACAGCTCCCGGGCCTGCTGCTCGGAGCGCACCAGCACCGTGCTGCGCAGGTCGCTGCCGGTGGGCAGCAGCCAGGGCCGGCTCCACTTCGCCACCAGCGGCAGCCCGAGCCGGCGCGCGTCCGCCGCGGCCCGCGCCGGGCTGTCCGGGATCAGCGTCACCGGGTGCGGGACGCCCGCGGAGGCGCACACGGCGGCGAGTTCCGCCTTGTCGGCGACGCGTTCGGGCAGCGTGCCCGGCATCTCGGGCAGCAGGTAGGAGGGGGCGAGTACGTCCCGCATCCGGGCCGCGGCGATGGCGCTCGCGTCGTCCAGCGGGACCAGCACGGCGGGGCGCGCGACCCGGTCGGCCACACGGCGCAGCACGGCGAGAACGTCGTCGGCGGACGCCCCCGGGAGCGGCGGGGGATGCACCTCGCGCACATAACGCGACGCGTGGACGGGACTTTCCGCCGCGTCGGCGACGAGATGCACCTCCACTCCCGCCCTGCCGAGCGAGCGCACGGCGCCCAGTGTTCCGTGGTGAAAGGGATTCCGGTCGATCCGCAGCAGAACCGCGGGGACACGGGTGTCGAGCAACGGCACGAATTTCCTCTTCTTTTGGTTCGGCTCACCCGTACGGGCGAGAGAGGCACTCGAAAGCCGCGACGGCGGTGGCGCCATGAGCTTTCCTGTGCCTGACTTCATATGACGGTCCGTCAATATCGGGAAGCAAAAAGGAATGCAGGGCCGGAGCGAGGAAAGGAACAGGCATGACCCCAGAGCACAAACGGGCCCGGGTCCGCCGGCTGGCCGTGGGCGCGGCGGTGGTCGCCGGGCTGGCCACCCTGGCGGCCGGCCCGGCGGCGGGCGTGGAGGTGGTGCGCGCCGCCGGTGCTCACGCTCCGGTGCCGACACCGGCGGTACCCGCGGTACCCGCGGCACCCGCGGCACCCGCGGTGACCGCCCCGGCCGCCCCCGCCGTACCCACCGCCCCGGCCGCCCCCGCCTTCACGCCGCCGGTCCCCACGCCCCTGGTCGTTCCCGTGCTGCCGAAGCCGCCCGTGCCGAACATCCTGGTGCCCCTCGAGGACATCCCGGCCTTCGGCGCCTTCCTCAGCTCCGACGCCCGTGGTGTGGCCCGCATGCCGGAGTTCAGCGACTGGCTGGGCGGTGCCGAGCTCCGCGTCGGCCACACCTACCTGCCCGGCGAGACCTGGAGCGACATCGAGGGCGACGCCGGCTTCCTCCAGGCGTGGGCGCGCTGGCGCAACGAGCGGCCCGACCGGATGCTCGTCCTCAACGTCCCCCTGCAGGAGCGCAACGAGGGCGACGTCCCCGACGGCGAGGTCAGGCAGCTGGTGCGGCAGGGCGCGGCGGGGGAGTTCGACCACCACTTCCGCGCCCTCGCCGAGCGGCTGGTGCGGCTGAAGGTGCCGGACACGGTCCTCGTGCTCGGCTGGGAGATGAACGGCACCACGTACACCCACCGCTGCGGGCCGGACCCGGAGGCGTGGAAGAAGTACTGGAGAAGGATCGTCACCACCATGCGGTCGGTGCCGGGCCAGAAGTTCCGTTTCGATTTCACGCCGAACCGCGGCCGGGACGCCGTCGCCTGGACGCAGTGCTACCCGGGTGACGACACGGTCGACATCATCGGCATGGATTCCTACGACCAGCCGTCCGGGCTTTCCTTCGAGGAGCAGGTGAAGGAGCCCTACGGGCTGCAGGCACATGTGGATTTCGCGAAGGCCCACGGAAAACCGATCTCCTATCCCGAATGGGGACTCTTCCGCAACGGCGACAATCCCGAATGGATGCGGGGCATGCTCGCCTGGATGGACGCGCACAAGCCGCTCTACAACACGCTGACCGACTACTGTCCGCACGGTGTGTGGCAGTGCACGGCCAATCCCAAGTCGTCCGAGGTCTACCGGTCCGTCCTGTTCGGCCGCACCGACGAGCCGGCCCCGACGCCCACGCCCACTCCCACACCGAAGCCCGCCGCCCCGCCGCCCCCGCAGGGCTGCACGCCGGTGGACCTGGGCAGCTGGGTGGAGCGCTGGCTCGGCGGGAGGCTCTGCGTCCGCTTCGACTGGTGACCGGACGGCAAGTAGCGTCCCCGCCGGTGGTGGCCGGCCCGCCCAGGGGGCCGCCGCCACCGGCGCGCGCCGCCCGCGCACGGCCGTCACCGCTGCCCGGCGTCGGCGGCGACGGCCGGGCCGGGCACCGAGGCGGCGGGGGCGGGAGCGTCCTCCTGGTCCTTGCGCCGGGGCCGCACCAGCAGGGCGAGACCGCACAGCAGCCCACCCGCGCTCGCGCCCACCAGGGCGGTCACCCAGGCGGAGGCGGACGTCGGCTCGGTCGGCTTGACCGCCCGCGAGAACTGCACGAGCTGGACCCGGGTGCTGTCCTGGGCGGTGCCCGCCTGCCGGATCAGCGCCTGGGAGACGGCGTTGGCCATGTCCGCGGCCAGCACCGGACGCGAGGAGGTGGCCGACACGGAGACCATCGGGGCGTCCGGCGAGGTCGCCGCCTGCACGCTCCGCTGCAGGGTGCGCAGCGGCACGCCCGCCCTGTCCTGCGCGTCGATCAGCACCGTGAGCTGGGTGGCGACCCGGCCGTAGGCCTGCGCGAAGCCGAGGGCGGCGCCCGAGTCGGACTTCGCGGTCGGCACGGCGACGACATAGCTGGTGGCGGTGTAGGTCGGGGGTGTCAGCACGCCGTACGCGCCGCCGCACAGGCCGCCGAGGACGGCGCCCGCCGCGAGCACGGACCAGGACGGCGGCCGCAGCTTCTTGAGGCGGTCCAGGGACAGGCGGCGCTGACGGGTCGGGGTGTCGGTCATGAGGGGCTTGCTCCCAGGGGCGAGACCAGAGGTGAGGGGGATGGCGACGAGCCGGCGACCGCTGCCGCGTACACGTCCATGAGCCGGGCCGCGCTGCGGGTGATGCTGTAGCGGCGCGCGGCCTCGGGGACCGTCCGCGGCCGGGGGCCCGCCGCGCGGGCCTCGGCGATCGCACGGGCGTACGCCTCGGGGCCGCCGCGCACCCGGCGGGCGGCGGCGGCCGGCGGTGGCAGGTCCTCGATGGCCGGGCAGGAGGTGTAGAGCACGGGCAGGCCGCAGGCCAGCGCCTCCACGGCCGCCAGGCCGAACGCCTCCTCCTCGGACGGGGACGCGAGCAGGTCCATCGCGCAGACGAGCGAGGGCAGGTCGGGGCCGGAGGAGCCGTCGGGGAGGTAGGGACGCTCACCGGTGAACAGGACGCGCCCGGCCACACCGGCCGCACGGGCCGCACGGCGCAGGGCCCGCTCCTCGGGGCCGCCGCCCACCAGCAGCAGCCGGCAGTCGTCCGGGAGCCGGGCGAGCGCGTGGACGAGGACGTCGAACCGCTTGCCCGGGGCGAGCCGGCCGACCCCGCCGACGACGTACGCGTCCTCGGGCAGGCCGAGGTGCCCGCGGGTGCGCTCGCGCCGCTCCTGGTCGAAGCGGAAACGGTCCAGGTCGATGCCGTTCGGGATGACCTCGATGCGGGGCGCGGGCACGCCCCAGTGCTTCAGCCGGTCGGCCACCGCCGGGGAGACGGCGACCGTCGCCGAGCCCAGGCGCTCACTGGCGAGGTACAGCCCGCGCACCCCCGCCGTCAGCCTGCGGCCCTCCATCTGCGAGTCGCCCAGGGAGTGTTCGGTGGCGACGACCGCGCGGACCCCGGCGAGGCGGGCGGCGAGCCGGCCGTAGACGCAGGCCCGGTACAGGTGCGTGTGCACCAGGTCGCAGCCGCTGGCGCGGATCAGCCGGACCAGGCGGGGGAGCGCGGCCAGGTCGCGGTTGCCGTCCATGCCCAGGTGCGTCACGCGGACCCCGTCGGCGGCCAGGCCCTCGGCGACCGCGCCGGGATTGGTGAGCGTCACCACGGCGCAGTCGGCGGGCAGGTGGCGCAGCAGCAGGCGCAGCTGCTGCTCGGCCCCGCCGACGCCGAGGCCGGTGATGATGTGCAGGGCCTTCATGTCGGCCTTCATGTCACAGCCCCTCCACCGGACGCCGCCGCAGCCGGTGCAGCCGGTGCTTGAGGTGCAGGCGCCAGGAGGTGTCGTCCTGGCCGACGTGCACGCGCGGCAGGGCGTGCGGGCCGGTGAGCGGGCCGGGGTCGATGGCGCAGGCGTAGGCGTAGCCCGCTTCCCGTACGGCGTCCACGGCGCGGGCGTCGATGGTGCCGTAGGGGTAGCAGAAGCCGTCGACGCGGACGCCGGTCAGCTCCTCGAGCAGCGCGCGGCTCTCGACGAGCTCGGTCTTGAGGGTGAGGTCGTCCGCCTTGGTCAGGTCGACGTGGGTCAGGCCGTGCGAGCCGATCTCCATGCCCTCGGCGGCCGCGCGCCGGATGCCGTCCGCGGTCAGCAGCGGCTTGCGCGGGCCGAGCGGGTCCCAGGCGTTGTCGCCGCCGAGCCGTCCGGGCAGCGCGAACAGGGTGGCGCGGCAGCCCCAGCGGCGCAGCAGCGGCAGGGCGTCGGTGACGAAGTCGGCGTACCCGTCGTCGAAGGTGAGCCCGACCAGGTTCCGCCCCCCGCCCCGGGCACGGGCGGCCAGCAGTTCGGCGACGGAGACGCCCCGCAGTCCGCGCCGGCGCAGCCAGGCCAGCTGCAGGCCGAGCCGCTCGGGCGTGACCGTGATGCGGTACGGGTCGTCGGAGCAGTCGCCCACCGAGTGGTACATCGCCACCCACGGGGGCGGGCCGGGGCGCGGGACGGAGGGCCTGCCGGTGACGGGGAGGTCACCGGTGCCGACGGGATCAACGGAAGCGGCCATGTGTGAGCCTTCGTGTGACGGTGCGTACGGAGCGGAGTGCGGAGGCGCAGCCCTGGTCGCCCAGGGCCCAGGTGAGCGGGACGAAGACGGCGATCACGGTCAGGCAGCCGGCCGTCAGGCCCGCCACCGGGGAGTCCGGCCGGCTCGCGACGAACGCTCCGGCGACGGTGGCGACGATCGCGGCGCGCACGGGCCTGCTCAGCTCGGCCAGTACCCGCCTGACGCGGATCGAGAGGCTGTGGGGGTCGCTCTGCCGGCCCGCGCGCAGACCGGCGAGCAGCACGGCGGCGGTGACGGTGATGCCGAGGGCGTTGGCGGCGGCGATGCCGGCCACGCCCCAGGGGGTCACGGTCGCGGCGCCGACCCACGACGTCACGGCGATGCCGGCGGTCATCGCGCCGACCGGGTACCAGCTGGGCCGGCCCGCCGAGAAGTAGCCGCGGACCAGGGCGCCCACCAGGGTCTGGCCCAGCAGCCCGAGGGCGTACACCCGCATGACGTCCGCCGTGGCGGCGGTGTCGTCCGCGGTGAACGCGCCGCGCTGGAAGAGCAGTTCGGTGATCTGCGGGGCGCAGGCGACCACGGTGCACATGCCCAGCAGGACCAGGCAGGAGGCCAGTGCCAGATCCCGCTCCACCCGGCTGCGGGCCCGTTCGGTGTCGCCCTCCGCCAGCGCCCGGGAGACCACCGGGAAGGTGACGGTGCACAGCATCAGCGACAGCGTCATCGGGATCTGGGCGACCTTCTGCGCGTAGTTCAGGTGCGAGATGGCCCCGGCGGGCAGGGTGGAGGCGAGGAAGCGTTCGACGAGGACCTGCGACTGCCGGCACAGGGCGAACAGGAGTACGGCGGCGACCAGGGCGACCTGCACCGGCCGCGGCTCGATGTCCTCGCCGGCCGGACGGGGCGCCGGCCGGCGCGACGTCAGCTGCCGCCACAGCGAGGGGACCTGCACCGCCACCATCAGGAGGCCGCCCGCCGCGACCCCGACCGCCGCGGAACGCACGCCCCAGCGCGCGCCGAACAGGAACATCGCGGCGACGATGCCGGCGTTGTAGGCGACGTAGATCGCCGCGGGCGCGAAGAAGCGGCGGTGCGCGCGCAGGGCGGCGCTGCAGTACCCGGCGAGCCCGAAGGCCAGCACGCAGGTCGCGGTGAGCCGGGTGCAGTCGGCGGCGAGGCGGGGGTCGGGCAGGCCGGGTGCCAGGACCCGCACCAGGTAGGGAGCCCCGCCGGCGACCAGCGCGGCCACCGCGGCCAGGGCCAGGCACAGCCGGGGCAGGGTCGATGCCACCAGGGCCCGCACCGGATCCCCGGCGGCGCCCCGGGAGCGGCGGGCCAGCGCCAGGCTGAACGCCGGGACCAGCACCAGCGCCAGCCCGTCCTCGATGAGCAGGGTGGCGGCGAACTCCGGCACGGTCCACGCCACCAGGAAGGCGTCGGTGTCGCTGCCGGCACCGAACAGCCGCGCCAGCGCCTGGTCGCGCACCAGACCGAGCAGGGAGCCGGCGATGGACAGCGCCGCCGTGACGAGCGTGGCCCGGGCGAGGAACTTCCGGGACGCCGAGGTCGCCTCGGCTCCCTCCGCGGCCGTGGCGGCGGCACGCGCCGGGGGTACGGTCGCCGCGCCGCCGGTCGTGGGTCCGGGGGTGTGCGAGGGCCTCACCGTCATCGGGCCACGACCTCCTCGACGCGCTCCGGCGTCCCGCCCGGCGGCACGGTGTCCCCGCGCTCCCCGCCGGCCAGCGCCCACCACGCCACCAGCCCCAGGGCCATGCCGGTCAGCACGGTCGAGGGGCCGCCGATGTCCCCGTAGACGAAGTCGGTCAGCAGCCACAGCAGCAGTCCGCAGGCGACGAGCGCGCAGTCGGGCACCGGCCCGCGCCCGCGCGACCGCCACAGCCCGTGCAGCGCGCACACCAGCAGCGCCAGCCAGCTCCCGGCGAGTCCGAGCAGCCCGACCAGGCCCTGCTCGCTCAGCACCAGCAGGTACATGTTGTGCGGCGACAGCAGCGCCTGCCGCTGGTATGCCGATCCGGCGCCCGCGATCTCGGCGCCCGACGACAGCGCCAGGGTGGCGTGCCCGTCACGGTGCTCGGGGAAGCCCTTCAGCCCGACGCCGGTCAGCGGGTGCTCGCGCCAGATGCCGGTGGCGGACGCCCACAGGGTGTACCGGTCGACCACGGACTGGTCGGGGGCGTCGGCGACCCGCGCGATGGAGTCGATCCGCTCCTGCAGCAGCGCCGTACCGACACCGAACCCGCCCACCAGGACCACCCCCGCCGCGGCGAGAACCGCGACCGCCTTCAGTGCGCGCCGCACCCCGGCCAGCACCAGCTGCACCGCGCACGTCAGGGCGGTCGCGATCCAGGCGCCCCGGCTGAAGGACAGCGCGAGCGGCAGCAGCAGGACCAGCGCGCAGCCGGCGGCGGCCGCCCGCTGCCGCACCGGCCCCCGGCCCAGCGCGATGCCGACCGCGCACACCAGGCCGAGCGCGACCACGCTCGCCATGCCCATCACGTCGTGCGCCCCGAAGGTGCCGACCGCCCGGACCTCCTGGCCCTGGTAGGAGGCGCCGGTCCCGGTGACGTACTGGTGCACGCCAAGGGCCCCCTGCCAGAGCGCGAGCCCCACGAACGACCAGGCCAGCAGCCGGAAGTCGGCCCGGCCGCGGACCAGCAGCAGCACCGCCGCCGGGACGAGCACGAAGACCTGCAGATAGCGGCCGAGGCCGTCGAACCCGGCCGCCGTCGAGGGCGCCCCCATGGCGGCGAGCGCGAGCCCCACCACCGGCAGGCCCAGCACCACGGCCGCCGTGAGGGACAGCGGACGCCGCCGGTCGCGCACCAGACGGACCAGGCAGTACACCACCATCAGCCCGGAGGCCACGTCGGCGGGTCCCGCGCCGGCCGACGTCACCGGCAGGGCCAGCAGGGCGAGCACGGCCACCGCGGGCAGGACGGGCGGCAGCCCGGCGACCCGGCGCCAGGGCGCCGTCAGGGCGAGGCTCACGTCGCTCAGCTCCCCGTGGGACGTACCAACGCGGCCGCCGTGCGCAGCAGGATGCAGATGTCCTGCCACAGCGACCAGTCGTCGATGTAGGCGTTGTCGAACCGGCTGCGGTCCTCGATCGAGGTGTCACCGCGCAGCCCGTGGACCTGGGCGAGGCCGGTGAGCCCGACCCGCATCCGGTGGCGGGTCGCGTAACCGGGGTAGGTCTGGCTGAACTGCGCGACGAAGTAGGGCCGTTCGGGACGCGGCCCGACCAGGCTCATGTCGCCCCGCAGCACGTTCCACAGCTGGAGCAGCTCGTCCAGGGAGGTACGCCGCAGCATCCGGCAGAACCGGCGCATCTCGTTCTCGTTCGCCACGCTCCACCGGGTCGCCGACTCGTGCTCGTCGACCGGGCGGTGGGTACGGAACTTCAGCAGCGTGAACGGCCTTCCGTTCTTGCCGATGCGCTCCTGACGGAACACCACCCCCGGCCCGTCGCTGATCCGCAGAGCCACCGCGCACGCCAGCAGCAGCGGGCCGGCCAGCAGCAGCAGCGTCCCCGACACCAGGATGTCGAGCATCCGCCGGCCCACGCCCTCGCGGCGCGCCGGGGACATGTCCAGACGCCGGCAGGGGAACCCGGCCAGCCGCTCCCGCGCCGCGTACGACGGGCAGTGCGGGTCGATCTCCCACACCGCGCAGCCCGAGGCGGCCAACGACCGCAGCAGCGGCTCCTGTTCGGCGCGTACGGAGGGATGGACGGCCAGCACCGCCCGCACCCCGTTCTGGATGACCGCGCGCCTGACCTCCTCGTCGGTCGTCAGCACCGGCAGGCCCTCCGTGCCGTCCGGCTGCTCGGCGACGATCCCCACCGGCCGCACACCGCACCGGGGATGACGCAGCAGGGCGGCGGCCACGCGCTGCGCGCTCGCCACCGGGCCGACCAGGAGCGCGGTGTGCGGGTGGCGCAGCAGCGCGGCGCGCCGCCGCATGTGCACGACGCCGCGCAGCGCGCAGCCCGCCGCGGCCTGCAGGACGAGGCCCGTCAGCACGGTGCGCAGGGACAGGGGGTGCTCCGGCCGGTACGCCGCCGCCAGTGCCGCGAGCGCCAGCCAGGCCACCGCGACGCGTCCCCACACGGAGGGCAGTTCCTCCAGCAGCGCCGGCACCGGCGGTCTGCCGTCGCGCGGGCGCAGCAGCAGCGACGCCACGACGAGCAGGGCGACGGCCGGCGGGTGGCGTTCGGCCTCGGACAGCGCCAGGACCCCCAGCAGGGCGGCGACACCGTCCGCGACGAGCAGCGGCACCGGTGAGGCCGGCCGTGCCGGGGGCCGCGCGGGGGGAAAGGGGAAACCGGCGGCGGTGCCGCGCGGCGGCATGACCGAGACCGGTGAGGACGGGTGTTCTCGTGGGGGTACGCCGGGTGAGGGGACTGTGGATTCCGCGGTCACGAGTGCTTCGACTCCCTGTGCTCGGTGGGCTGGACACGCTGTGCCGCCTGGTTCGCCCCGGCGTCACAGCCTGGGTCGAGCGGCCGGCCGTGCTCGGAGCCCCGAACAGAAGGGGCGCCCGGCTCGCACGAGCTGATGGGACTCCCCTTTTGTCCGGGGCTCTCGGCGCCGCGAGCCCTCGCGCGCCCGGCCGCTGTGGACAGAGCCGCCTTTTCGGCGGCGGGCCATGGGCCGAGCAGGTCGCGGTAGACGTCCGCGACCTGCTCGGCGGTGTGCCGCACGTCGTGGGTGGCCAGCACGTGCCGACGGGCCCGGCCGCCGAGCGAGGCGCACAGCGGCGGG
>NZ_JUJA01000121.1:28233-41985 GCF_001906585.1 Streptomyces kebangsaanensis
CCAGCACCGCCGGGTTCTCCGGCGGGACCAGGCACCGGTCGGCGAAGGAGGGCGGCAGGCTCTCGCGGGCACCGTCGACGTCCGTGACCACCACGGGCCGCCCGCAGGCCATGGCCTCCAGCGGGGCCAGCGCCATGCCCTCCCAGCGGGACGGCAGGACCACGAGGTCGGCGGCCCGGTACCAGGGGCGGGCGTCGGCGACGGCTCCCGCGAACAGCACGGACGGCGGGGCCAGTTCGCGGAGCCGGTCGTCGTCCGGTCCGTCGCCGACCAGGGCGAGGCGGGCACCGGGCACCTCGCGCACGACGGCGTCCCAGGCCCGCAGCAGCACGTCCTGCCCCTTCTGCCGGCACAGCCGCCCCACGCAGACCACGAGCGGGGCCGCCGGGTCGAGCCCGGCGAGCGGCGCGAGCCCGGCCCGCGCGGGGCCGGGCTCGGCCGGGTGGAAGTGCTCGAGGTCGATGCCGTTGGGCACGACGGTGAACCGCGCGTCGATCCCGGCGCGCACGCCGGTGGCGCGTTCCGCCTCGCTGACGCACACCACCCGCGCGGCCCACCGCGCCCCCCACCGCTCCCACCGGAGCGCGAGGGCCGCGGTGGTCCCGCCGACCGCCTCGAACGACCAGGCGTGCGGCTGGAAGACCGTCGGGATCCGCCCGCGCACCGCGAGCCGCCCGGCGAGCCCGGCCTTCGCACTGTGCGCGTGCACCAGATCGGGCCGCACCTCGTCGACCAGCCGCGCCAGGTGCCGTACCTCCCGCACCAGCGACGGACCCGGCGACCGCGTCGCCTCCCAGTGCCGTACGTCCGCGCCGAGCGCCCGCAGCCGTGTGGTGAGCGCGCTGTCGGGGCAGGCCGCGGTCACGTCCAGACCGGCCGCCGACTGGGCGCGGACCAGGTCCGCCACCACGCGGGCGACTCCGCCGTCCACGGGCTGGGTGAGGTGCAGGACCCGCGGCCGGGGGCCGGTGGGGGACAGGTCCATGGGTGCCGTTTCCTCGCTGACGAAGACGCTCGGGACAGGAGGCGAAACATTCACCGCTGGGCGTCGATCGCGGCGAAGAGCACACCCGCCCACGCCGTGTCCCGCTGGGACCGCAGCCTGAACGTCGCCTCGTCACCGGCGTTTCGCAGGCGCCCGGCGAGGTCGAACACGTCGGAGTCGTAGCCGAGGGTGTGGGCGTACGCCGGCACCCGCGCCGAGGGGGCCGCCTCCGGGTCACTGATGGTGGAGTTCAGGACGTCGTTCGCGGGATTGGCGGGGTCGGAGAGGTCGGCGGACCCGTTCTGATCGGCCGTCAGGGTGAAGGAGTCGCCGGTGGTGCCGCGGTCGCCGTTGTACGCCACCAGTCCGGCGACGCCCCTCGCGCCCGCCGGGAAACGCAGGCCGCGCAGCCGCATCTCCTGCGCCCCGCGGGACTTCAGCGGCGCGAAGCCGTCCCAGAGCGCGATGTTGCGCAGCGGCTCCGCCGGGTTCTCGTACGCCACCACCAGCGTCCAGCCGCCCCACGCCCCGGCCGCCGACTGCCCGGCCGCCACGTTGACCTGCGCCACGGTGTACAGGCCCGGACCGCTCTCCTGCACCTGCCTCGTCACGTCGGCCGAGGCCTGGAAGGCGTCGGCGCCGTCCGCCACGCGGTGTCCGACGACCGTGTCGGCGAGGAGTTCCCGGTACGACCCGCCGGGTTCGGCGAACAGCACGCGCCCGTTGTCCTCCGGCGGCTTCTGTTCGCCCACGCGCAGGTTGCCGCCCCAGTACAGGCGCGCGTACGTCACCCGGGAGCCGGCGGGCAGGCGGACCTCCGCACGGGAGGAGTTGTAGGTGTTCGGGTCGTCGTCGACGTCGACGTAGAACATGTCGAAGTCGCCGTTCACCCCCCGCGCGCCCCTCTGTACGTCCCCGCACGAGGGTGCTCCCGGGGTGGCGCGGCAGGTGATGGAGACGTTGGCCGCGCGCACGACGCCGCCGTGCTGCAGCGCGTGGTACCGCTGACCGAACGTGATGCCGGACGCCTCCGGTGCGGCCGGCGCGGCAGCCGGGGAGCCGCCGGGCACCCACAGCGCGGCGAGGGCGACGGATCCCACCGTCGCACGGCGAAGCAGCGGACCCAGGGAATGGCGCATGACTGTCGTCGCCCTTTCGAAAGCGGATGGCGGTGGCAGGCAGCGACACCCGTGTGATGCGCCCGCCGGAAGTGACGTGTCGGAAGGTGCGCAACACTAGTCACCAATCAGGCATAACTGGATGAAATCCTACGAAAAGCGATAAGTGTGTTGGAAACGTGAAGGCGGTCGCGCTCCCAGGGATCACCCCATTGGCGGCACAACCCGGGCGGCGACAGCGCGTTGACAGAGAGCCGGGCGGGCATTCCGCCTCGGGTGTTTCGAAGTCGACTCCAAGGAGCGCCTCCCCAATGTTGCGTATCACCAAGGGCCTGGTCCTCACCTCCGTCGCCGCCGCGGCCGTCGCCGGCAGTGCCGGTGTCGCCTCGGCCGACAGTCACGCCAAGGGGGCCGCCACCCGCTCTCCGGGCGTGCTGTCGGGCAACGTCGTCCAGGCCCCGGTCCACATTCCGGTCAACGTCTGCGGCAACTCCATCCACGTGATCGGTCTGCTGAACCCGGTGTTCGGCAACACCTGCATCAACTACTGACGTTCGCGTCCGTTCTTCGATCCGGCCGCCCTCCCTGTCGGGAGGGCGGCCGGTGTCGTTCCCCCGGACGGGGGCCGGGTTGGTCCACAGGGGCGCATGACCGGTTGCCGGTGACCAGGGACGATTTCACGGTGGGCTCAGGATCCGACGCCCATCGAAAGGAATCCCCATGCGTGTTCCGCCCGCACGGCGCCTCGCGTCCGGTGCACTGTGCGCCGCCCTCCTGGTCGGGGTCACCGGACCCGCCGCCATGGCGGCCGCCCCGGCCCGCGAGCGCGGCCACGCGGCGTCGCCCGACGCGCCGCTCCCCAGCGCCGACGCGCTGCGCGCCCAGGTCGGGAAACTCGACGCCGCCGGCGGCGGACTCACCCCGGTCACCGACCTGCTGAACGCCGCACTCGAGGCGGACGGCGGCCGACTGCCCGCCGCCGAGGCCAGAAAGCTGGGCGACGCGGCCGAGCGCGCGCTGGCCGATTCGGCCAAGAAGGCCAAGAAGGCCCTGACGGCCAAGGCTCCGGCGGCCCCGGCCGCGCCGAAGGCGCCGCGCACCGTGTCCGAGCGGCGCGCCGCCGACATCACCGGCGACACACCGGCCGCCGTGCAGAAGGACATCGACAGCCTGGTGGCGGCGATCGCCGCCGGTGATGTCGACCAGGTGCTCGCGTTCGCCGCCGACCTGCTGGCCGACGCGCTCGACTTCGTCACCGACACACTGACCGACAGCGACCTGTCGGAGGCGGCCACGTCCACCGGTCCGGCGTCGGCGGACACCTCCGCGGCCACTCCGGAGGCCGAGTCGCCGGCCGTCACCCTCCCCGCGATCGCCCTGCCGGAGCCGGCGCGCCCGCCGGCGGCGTAGGGCCTGTCCGGCGCCGATCTCATATGAGGACTCACAAATCTTCGGCGTCTTGGGTTTCCGGCCCGGCCGGGGCTCGTTGAACACGGCGACACAACCCCCTCCGGCGACCCGCGTTGCCGAAGAAAGGAACACGATGAAGTCCCTGAAGGCTGGTGCCGTCGTTGCCGGGTCCCTGGTCGTCGCCGGTGCCGCCGCACCCGCGTTCGCCGGCACCAGTGGCCCCCTGGACCTGAAGCCCCTGAAGGTCGAGTCGGAGAACCTGCTCAACACCGAGAGCAAGGACTCGGCGCTGCACACGGTGAAGGACACCACGAACACGCTGAACAACCACAAGCAGATGCTCGGCGGTCTGCCGCTGCAGCGCTGAGACCGCAAACCCACGGGGAGAGCCCCGGCGCCAGGAGGGCGCCGGGGCTCTTTCGTCGCCGGGGCGGACGTCGGCCGCCGTGACCGGACACGGTGTCACCTCCGCGTCGTCCGTGCGCGGTTGCCGGGGTTCCGGACGGATCGTCGGAGCTGTCAGGAAATTTTCGCGAATCGGTGTTTCGCGTACCAGAAGGTGCCAAAAGCCCCCTACAGTTACGACTGTCAGCAATCAGCCCAGCGCGGGCTGTGATGACACGAACAAGGAGAGGTAATGCGCAAGTTCCAGAAGGCCGCTGTCGTCGTGGCCATGCTCGGGAGTGTCAGCTTCCTCGGTGCCGGTGCCGCTCAGGCCGGTGGGGAGCAGTCGTTCAAGCTGGACAACGACCAGACCAACTCGTGCCCGGCCAGCGAGCACTCCGCGGGTCTTCTCAACCACATCCTCGACCGCGTCAACGTGCAGGTTGTCGCCAACGAGTCCCCGGTGAACCAGGGCAACATCATCCACTGCACGAACGCCTTCGGCAAGTGATCGCTGCTTAGGTGATCCATGCAGGCCCCGGGGCCCGAACCCAAGTGTCCGGGCCCCGGGGCCTGCTGCTGGCTTTTCGTCGTTCCAGGCGTCCGGAACGTCTCTGTCGTCCAGTCACGGGGGCGACCGCAAAGGAGAAGGTAGATGCTCGATTCGAAGAAGATCGCAGTGGCGGCGGGAGTCCTGTGGAGCTTTGCTCTGATCGGCGCCGGTGCCTCCCATGCCTTCGGCCACGACGGCTTCGGCAAGTGCGTCGATGACGGCAAGGGCACCGTTCGTTGCGTGCAGGAGGGCGACTACCGCTTCACCACCGACAAGCGGGGAAACGGCCACGTCTCCAGCAGGCAGACGCAGACCTGCCCGGCTCCGCAGAATTCGCAGGGTTCGAATATCTCGTGCGTCAACAAAGTCGCCATCGGTGGCAAGAAGTCCTGACGCCCGCGCAGCGGAGATTGGCCGGGATCCGGTAACGGATCCCGGCCAATCGCGTATGTCTCCCGGCCCCGGAGCCGGTCGCCGGCCCTGGGAATTCTCAGGGGCGCCCATCATGGAAACGGGACCGTGGGACAGCGACTCGACGGGGGTCCTCGACGGGGGTGCAGTAGGGCAGGTCGTCGATGGGGCGGTCGGTGCAGAACCTGCCGATCAGGTCCGCGACCTCCTGCCGGCGTTCGACAGGGGCCAGATGGTCGGCCTCCTTGATCGTCGTGAACCGTGCCGAGGGCATCGCGGCGGCCACCTCGCGGCCCATCTGCGGGGTGCACAGGGTGTCGTACTCCCCTGTGAACACCAGGGACGGCACATCCGGTACGGGCAGCGGTTCGTAGCAACCGTGCGTCGTGAGCCTGGTGTTGTGCTCAAGAGCCTTCCTGAGTTCGTCCGGCGTCTGGCTCATGAACTGCCGGTACAGCAGGCGCGCCACCGCCGCGTGCTTGCGGACCTGGCCGGCGCCGGGGTTCGACATGAACATCCGCACCAGTCCGTCGGCGGCCTGGGCGATCTCGCCGCGTTCCAGCGCGCGGGACAGGCGCGGTACGGCGTCGACGTAACTCTCGGGAAGGCGCTTGGCCGCACCGCAGAAGACGATGCGGCTGACGAACTCGGGGTACATCTGCGCGAACCGGAGACCGACGACTTCACCGAAGCAGCCGCCGAAGAGATTCACGCGCGGCATCCCGAGTTCCACCAGCATGTGCCTGACCGCGGCGGCGAGGAAGTCGATGCCGTGGCGCGCGGGCAGGAAGTCCGCGGAGCCGTAGCCGGGAAGGTCCACGGTGATCAACGTGCACAACGGCGCCAGCCACTTCTCGTGCCCCAGCCATGAATATCTGTTCTGGGACGAGCCGCCGAGCAGTACCAACGGGGCTGTCTGCGGGGCGGGTTGAGGGACGATGCGGCACTGGTACGCGAAACCCTCGAAAACGAGGCTCCGTTCCTCGGCGGTGGTGACGGCAGTGCGCATGAAGGGCTCCGGGGAAGAGGGAATGGGTCGAACCACCCCATGATTACCAGAAGTTCCACCAGACGGACGTAACCACTCATTTGTGGGCGATCCTGAGGAGATTCCATGGATTCTGGAAATCCCGCGGCGCTGAGGAACGACCGCCGCCGTCAGTCCAGTCGCCGGTACAGCCGCAGCGCGAGGTGGAGGGGCAGGGCGCGGGGCGTGCCGGTGGGATCGCCGCCGAGGACGTCGAAGGCCCGCTCGAGCCGGGCGTACAGCGACTGGCGCTGGAGGTGCAACTCGGCTGCGGTACGGGTCTTGTTGCAGCCCGTGGCGAAGTACGCCTCCAGCGTGGCGAGCAGCGGCCGGCGCTGCTGCTCGCGCAGGGCGAGCACCATGCCGAGCTGCTCCTGCACCAGTTGCCCGACCGCCGCCCGCGCGTCGTCGCCGGCCACCAGCCGCTCGATGCTCCACTCCGTCGCGTCGACCACCAGCCCCACCGGGGCCCCGGCGGACCGCAGCTCCAGGCACTCCACGGCCGCGCCCAGCGAGGCCGGGGCGCCGGCGAGCGAGGGCAGCACCGGGCCGACCGTCACCGTGACGTCCCGGCCCGCGTTCCACTCCCGCAGCCCGTGCAGCACCTCGGCGCGGGCGAGCGCCGCACGGCGCCGGTCCCGCAACGAGACCAGGGCGTGCAGCTCCAACGGCGCGGGCACCGCGACCGCGGTCAGGCCGTGCCGCCGCAACACGCCGTCGAGCCGGGTGAGGTCGGGGGCGCCGGTCACCGCCCGGGCGGCGAGGCCGAGCACCGGGGCGTCCGCCTCGAAGCCCACCGCCGGACCCAGCCGGCGGATGCGCGCCGGGGTCGTTCCGGAGGCCGCGAGCCGGACCAGCTCGGCGGCGGCGAAGTCCCGGGCGCTCGGCGGGCGGGAGCGCAGCAGCGCCAGCTGCAGCGCCTCCGCCGCCCGCTCCTGGGCCAGTTGCAGGGCCTCCTCGTCGGGCTCGGCCGCCGCGGTCGCCGGGTACAGGACCAGGGTGGCGATGTGCGCGCCCCGGACCGTGATGTGCACGCCCACGCTGCCGAGGGGCCCCGGCGCGTCCGGGATCTGGCCCGTCTCGTCCGGTCCCTGCCCGGTCTCGTCGGGCGACCGGGAGGCGATGACCGCGCCCGCCCGGTCGAAGAGGACCGCCGCCGTGCCGGTGTGGCGGACCAGCTCCTCCAGGACCTCCCGTACGCCCCCGCCGTCGGCGAGGATGCCGGAGAGCCGGTGGGTCAGCTCGCCGGCGTCCCGCAGCCGGGTCACCGACGCGTTGACAAGTGCGCTGTTGACCGCCTCGGCCACCGCGACGAACGGCACCACCCGGCGCAGCTCGACCACCGGGAAGTCCAGCGCCTCGGCCTCCTCCAGCAGCGGGGCGGGCAGGCCGGGCCCGTGCGGCCCGGCCTCGATGGCGACCCCGGCCACCGCGTGCGCGGCCAGGTCGCGGATGTAGCGGCGCTGTTCCTCCGGGGCGGCGGCGGCCAGGGCGGTGCCCCCGGTGAGCAGCAGTTCGCCGCCGCGCAGCAGCGGCGCGATGTCGATCACCTCGCTGGAGTGGATCCACCGTACGGGCCTGGTCAGACCGTGTGTCCCGGTGCGCAGCAGCGGGCGCGCCGGGGCGAGGCTGGGATGTTCGAGAACACGGGCCAACGTCATCTGCATGACAGAACGGTAGCCAAAGTCTTCGGCATGTATGACATTCCGTCGCTTGTTGAGTGTGAGGTGGCCGTCGACCATGGACGGAGACGCAGGCCGTCCACCGGGAGGTCACCCCATGTCAACCCCGCCCACCGCCGCGCCCGGCCCTGATGCCGTCCACCAGGTCGAGCAGACTCTGCAGCCCATCCCCGAATCCCACCGCACCCACAGCGTGTCCGGACAGTTCTGGATCTGGTGCGGTGCCAACATCGCTCCGATCAACTGGGTGCTCGGCGCCCTCGGTGTCAATCTGGGGCTCGGCCTGGCCGACACCATCTCCGTACTGGTCGTCGGCAACCTCGTCGGCATGGGCCTGTTCGGGCTCTTCGTGCTGCTCGGCCAGAAGACCGGCGTGACCGGCATGGTGCTGGGCCGCGCGCCCTTCGGCCGGCGCGGCGGCTACATTCCGGCCGGCATCCAGGGACTGCTCGCCATCGGCTGGTGCGCGGTCAACACCTGGATCATCCTCGACCTGGTCATGGCGCTCCTGGGCAAGCTGGGCCTGGTCGACCCGAATGCCGCCAACGACGGCTGGCGGATCCTGGTCGCCGCCGGGATCATGGCGATCCAGGTGGCCATCTCCTGGATCGGGTACCGGGCCATCTCCGCCTTCGAACGCTGGACCGTGCCGCCCACCATCCTGGTGCTGCTGGTCATGTCGGTGGCCGCCTGGTTCTTCCTGCACATCGACTGGTCGTACGCCGGACCACCCGGCAAGGTGCTCACCGGAGCCGAGCGGTGGGCGGCGATGACCTCGGTGATGACCGCCATCGGCATCGGCTGGGGCATCACCTGGTTCACCTACGCGGCCGACTACTCCCGGTTCGTCAGCAAGGCGATGCCCCGCCGCAGGCTCTACCTGGCCAGCACCCTCGGGCAGTTCCTCCCCGTGGTGTGGCTGGGCGTCCTCGGGGCGACCCTGGCCACCAAGAACGGTGCGGTCGACCCGGGGCGGCTGATCGTCGACAACTTCGGCGCGCTCGCGATCCCCGTACTGCTGCTGGTGGTGCACGGGCCGATCGCCACCAACATCCTCAACATCTACACCTTCTCGGTGGCCTCCCAGGCCCTGGACATCCGGCTGAACCGGCGGCTGCTGAGCGCCCTGGTCGGCGCGCTCTCCATGGTGGCGGTCGTCTTCCTCATCTACCAACGGAACTTCGCCGACGTCCTGGACACCTGGCTGGTCGGGCTGGTCGCCTGGGTCGCGGCCTGGGGCGGCATCATGCTCGTCCACTACTACCGCATCGAACGCGACCAGGTCTCCGTCGAGCGGCTCTTCGACCCCGTCGGCACCTCCCGGCTGCCCGACTTCAACTGGGCCGGCCTCACCGCCTTCGGCAGCGGCATCACGGCCACCTGGCTGTTCATGCACGGGGTGATCCCGTTCTTCCAGGGCCCGATCGCCACCGCCATGGGCGGCTTCGACCTGTCCTGGCTGGCCGGCGGCATCACCAGCGCCACGGTGTACGCGGTGCTCGGACCGCGGGTGGCGCGACGGGCCCTGCCGGACCTGCCCTCGCCCGCGCCGGACGGCGCCGCCGCCCCGGTCCGGCCGAGCGCCGTCTGACCGCCCCGATCCGTCCGGCAGTTGGCCGCCGGTTTCCCGCGGCCTGATCCTCCGGACAGACCCCACTCCGAAGCCCTCTGGACCGTATCGCGCACTGAAAGGGACCCCCGTGCACTTTCCCTGGCCCGACGGCCGCCGCGCCGCCGCCTCCTTCACCTTCGACGTCGACGCCGAGTCCTGCGTCCTGGCCCACGACCCCACGGCCTCCTCCCGGATGTCGCTGATGTCGCACCAGGCGTACGGACCGAGGGTCGGCGTGCCCCGGCTGCTGCGCGTGCTGCGCCGCCGGGGGATCACCGCCACCTTCTTCGTCCCCGGGTTCACCGCCGACTGCTACCCGGACACCGTGCGCCGGATCGTGGACGAGGGCCACGAGGTGGCCCACCACGGCTACCTGCACGAGCGGATGCAGGGCCTGGACCGCAAGGAGGAGGCGGAGACCCTGGACCGCGGCCTGGAGGCGCTGGACCGGCTCGGCGTACGCCCCACCGGCTACCGCGCCCCCTGGTGGGAGACCAACTGGCACACCCCCGACCTGCTGATCGAGCGCGGCTTCACCTACGACTCCAGCCTCCTCGACGGCGACGTGCCCTACCGGCTGGCGGGGGAGCGGGCGGAGGGCTCGCTGGTGGAGATCCCGGTCGACTGGGGTCTGGACGACTGGGAGCAGTACGCCTTCTACCCGGGCTGGACGGGCAGCGGGGTCATCGAGAGCCCGCGCAAGGCGCACGAGATGTGGCTCCTGGAGGCCCAGGCCCACCACGCCGAGGGCGGCTGCTTCGTCCTGACCAACCACCCGTTCCTGTCCGGCCGCCCCTCCCGCGCCGCGGCCCTGGAACGGCTGATGGAGGACGTGCAGTCCCTGGACGGCATGTGGGTGGCGCCCCTCGGTGAGATAGCGGCCCACGCCGCGTCCGTCCTGACCGAGATCCGCCGACCGCGCCGCATCGAGGCGCTCGAGGCCTCGTAGGCCCGGGGGCATCGCACGGGACGGGGCACGCCGGGCGCGAACGGAGCACCGGCCGTGCCCCGTCCCGTGTCTGCCGGTCGTCCCGTGTTTCCCTGTCGGCGCCGTCAGGCCGTCGGGGCGGGGCGGCGGCCGCCCAGGCGGGCGGTCACCTGGTCGGCGGCCTCGCGCACCGTGTCGGCGACGAGGGGGAGGTGTTCGGCGGAGACGCGGAAGCGGGGGGCGGAGACCAGGACCGAGGCGACCGTCTCGCCGCGGTGGTCGAAGACCGGGGCGGCGACGCCCACCTCCTCCAGCGAGGTCTCCCCGTAGTTGACGGCGTAGCCGCGCTCGGCGGTCTCCGCGAGGCGGGCGAGGTACGCGTCGAGCGCCGCGTCACCGTACCCGGGGTGGGCCACGGCCCCGCTCTCGAGCAGGGCGCGGACGCGTTCCGGCGGCAGCTCGCTGAGGAACACCTGCACCGAGGAGCTCGCGGCCGTGCGGTAGCGCGTGCCCAGGGGCGTGCTGTGCTTGACCTCGTGCCGGCTCGCCACCTGCTCCACGCAGACCGCCTCCGCGCCGTTCCACACCAGCAGCGCCGCGGTCTCACCGGTGCGGTGGCTCAGCTCCTGCAGCACCGGGTACGCCGCCCGGCGCACATCGAGGTCGGCCAGCAGCGGGCCCGCCATCGCGATCACGCCGAGGCCCAGCCGGAACCGCCGCGAGCTCGGGTCCCGCTCGACCAGGCCGTCCTGCTCCAGGGTGGCGAGTATGCGGGAGACGGTGGACTTGTGCAGTCCGACCCGGGCGGCGATCTCGGTGACGCCGAGCTCGGGTTCGTCGACGCTGAAGGTGCGCAGCACGCCGATGCCGTTGCGCAGTACGGTCATGCCGCGGCCGGAGCCGTTAGCGGCGCCGTCGGGGCTCTCTTCCGTCGTGTTGCCTGCCATGGTGCGGTCCATGATGCCCTACCCCTTCCCCCTCCGGGCGAGGTCGTCCTCGAGGGTCCCGGGGCGGCAGGCGCGGAACGCGCCGGCCGTCATCAGGGCGAGCGCCGCCAGCAGCAGCCCGAACGGCGCCCCCCAGCCTCCGGTGGCGTCGTGCAGCAGCCCGAACAGCAGCGGCCCCAGGCAGGCCAGCGTGTAGCCGACGCCCTGGACGAACCCGGAGAGCCGTGCGGCACCCCGCGCGGTGCGGGTGCGCACCCCGATGAGCGTGAGCGACATCGCGAAGGTGGTGGGCCCGACGCCCACCAGGAACACCCACAGCACCGGCACCGTCGCGGGCGCGAGGTACAGCCCCGTGTAGCCGGCCAGGTAGCACAGCACGCAGACCACGACCACGGGGAAGGGGTTGCGCAGCCGCGTGCACAGCACCGGGGCGACCAGCGCCGAGACGATGCCGATGGCCGAGAACAACGCGACCATGGCGCCGCCGAACCCGGCGCTCGCCCCGGCGTCGGCGAGGATCCGGGGGAGCCAGGTGAACAGGGCGTACGTGCTCAGCGAGGTCGTACCGATCATGACGGCGAGGCTCCAGGCGAGCGGCGATCGCCGGACCGGGGCGGTGAACGCCCCCTCGCTCCCGCCGCTCACCGCGCCACCCCCGGCAGGGGGGACGCGCCGGACCGACGGCAGCAGCCAGGGCACCGCCGCCGCGAAGGCGAGCAGCGCCCACATGCCCACCGACACCCGCCAGCCGTGGGCCTGCGCCACCGGTACCGCGGTGAGCGGCGGGATCGTGGTGCCGAGCTGCACACACGAGATGTAGACCGCGCTCAACGCACCGACCCGGTCGGGGAAGTGACGCTTGACCAGCGGCGGCAGCACCACGTTGCCGACCCCCATGGCGGCCAGCGGCACCGCGGAGAGCAGCAGCAGCGCCACCGTGGAGGAGGCGGCGGCCCGGGCGAGCGTGCCGGCGCCGGTCACCAGCATGGCGCCGAGCGCGACCCGCTCCAGACCGAACCGGGCCACCAGCGGCGGGGTCGCCAGGCCGAACAGCGCGAACATCGCGGTCGGCAGCATCCCGAGCGTCCCCGCGGCGAGCGGACCGAACCCCAGGGCGGCGCCCACGGTGCCGAGCAGCGGCGTGATGGCGGTGACCGCCGCGCGCAGCGTCAGCGCCGCGAGGACGATCCCGGCCAGCGCCGTGAGGCGGCCGGTCAGCGGATGCCGTGGGGCGGCGGGGCGGTGCGGGGCGGCGGTGGGCGCGGGCCCCGGCCGCCCGGTGCGAGGGGGGTGGCTCACGGATGCTCCTTGCCTTCTTGCGCGCCGCCTCCTTTTGTTGCTCGTGACGCAACGCTGTTGAAAATCGTGCGACCGTGGCCGGGTGGCTGTCAACCCCGGTGATCGCGTCCGGGCCTCGTGCGGCCGCCGCCGTACGCCTGCGCATGCCGACCGGACAGCAGGGCGCAAAATGGAGAAGTGTTCGCACAGACCCGCCGGTCCGAGGCCCGGCGGCCCCGGGAAGACGACGGGGAAGGCGTGACACCGGCGCCGCCCGTGGGGCGGCTGCGGTCCCTGTTCCGGGTGCGCAGCGTCGCGGGCCAGGTGTTCCTGCTGCAGGTCGTGGTGGTGCTGCTGATCACCGTCGCGGCGCTGGTCGCCCTCGTGGTCCAGGCCCGCGACGAGAGCGCGGCCGTGGTCCGGCAGCGGTCCATGGACGTCGCCGAGACGCTGGCGTACGACCCGGGCACGCTGAAGGCCATGACCGGCCCCCACCCCACCGCGGTGCTCCAGCCCGTCGCCGAGAAGATCATGAAAGGGACCGACGTCGATCTCGTCGTCGTCTTCTCGAAGGACGGGGTCCGCTACACCCATCCCAACCCGGCCTTCATCGGGAAGCCGGTCCTCGGTCCCCGCACCCCGCCGCGTTCCCCCGTCACGCGGACCCTGGAGACCACCCAGGGACGTGCGGTGGTCTCGTACGTGCCGGTGACCGGGGCGGACGGTGCGGCGGTGGGGTCGGTGGCGGTCGGCATCACGGTGGAGAGGGTGACGGGCATGGCGGCCCGGCAGCTTCCGCTGCTGCTGGGGGCGGGGGCCGGGGTACTGGTCCTGTCCGCGGGCGGTACGGCGCTGGTGAGCCGGCGGCTGCTGCGGCAGACCCACGGCCTGGGGCCGGTGGAGATGACGCGGATGTACGACCACCACGACGCCGTGCTGCACGCGGTGCGCGAGGGGGTGCTGATCGTCGGCGGTGACGGGCGGCTGCTGCTGGCCAACGACGAGGCCCGGCGGCTGCTGGACCTGCCGCCGGACGCGGAGGGGCGCCGGGTGGCCGACCTGCCCCTGGAGGCGGACCTGGCCGGGCTGCTCGCCTCGCCGCGCGCGGCCAGCGACGAGGTGCACCTGAGCGCCGACCGGCTGCTGGCGGTCAACAAGCGGACCACCGCCCCCTACGGCGGGCAGGCCGGCAGCGTGGTGACGCTGCGGGACACCACCGAGCTGCGGGCGCTGTCGGGGCGGGCCGAGGTGGCGCGCGAGCGGCTGAAGCTCCTCTACGACGCCGGGATGGGCATCGGCACCACCCTGGACGTGACCCGCACCGCGCAGGAGCTGGCGGACGTGGCGGTCCCGCGCTTCGCCGACTCCGCCACGGTGG
The DNA here is from genome assembly GCF_001906585.1 of Streptomyces kebangsaanensis. Lineage (GTDB taxonomy): Bacteria > Actinomycetota > Actinomycetes > Streptomycetales > Streptomycetaceae > Streptomyces > Streptomyces kebangsaanensis. The sequence goes on from NZ_JUJA01000121.1 coordinate 41,947, forward strand.
AGCTGGCCGAGGAGGTCCTGCGCGGCGAGAAACTGGCCG
>NZ_JUJA01000122.1:0-4365 GCF_001906585.1 Streptomyces kebangsaanensis
GGTTGAGGGCGGGGCAGCCGAGCACCGTCACATCGTCGTGCTGCGTGGTGCCCTCGGGCTTGCGCGTGCAGCCGGCGCCCAGGTCGCTCTCGTCGAGAAGCAAGAGCTCCAGCGCGGCCGACGACAGCGGCGTCGTCTGCTGTCCGTTGTTCGCCGGAATGCCGGCGTCGGCGGAGGAGACGGGCCGGGGCTCATTGGAGTGGGTGGAGCAGGCCGGCAGGGCGAAGACGGTGACGGCGGTGAGGCCGAGGATGGTGGTGGCGATACGGACGCGCATGGCAGGACCCCTTGGTGCTGGGTGACAGTTGGGCAGTGCGGGCCGACGGGCCCGGTGGGGTCGTAGGGGAGGCGGTCAGTGGCCGAGGTGCCGCAGGCAGTCCTCGAACGTCGCGTGCGTCGCGTCCGAGGGGCCGGAGTGCCGGTTGAACCAGGCGGTGCCGAGACGCGTTTCGAGTTGCTGGTGCCCGGCACGGCAGCGCAGCCACACCTGGCCGCGGGTGGAGATGATGAGCCAGTCGCGGTACGTCCCGCACTCGGCGCAGGCGACGACCTCGTCGTCCAGGACGATGGGCCAGGGCCAGGGCATCATCCGGCCTTCGACCTGATCGTGGCTGGCCCGCGTCGATCACGAGGAGCCTTACCGGGCCGAGGAAGCAGCCCAGAGCCCGACGGCGAAAGGCGGAATCTTCGACCTGGGCGAACTCCTCGCTGCGCTTTGTGGCGGCCGGATTCCGTGTGGCGGTCATTCGGGGCGGTCGGACCGGTCGGACGGGTCGGCGTTCTCGGGGCTGTTGTCTGCCCGCATCGGCAGCCCCAGCGGCCGACCGCCGCGGTGAGCCCAGAGGTCACCGAGAACGACTTGGATGATGCCGGTGACGGGGATCGCCAACAGGGCACCGAGGATCCCGGCGACTTCGGCGGCTATCAGGATGGCCAGCAGCACGGTGAGGGGGTTGAGTTTCACCGTCCGGGACAGGACGACCGGTTGCAGGAGGTGGTTCTCGGCCTGCTGATAGACGATGAAGAAGACGATGGCTCCGATGCCGGCCGGCAAGGAGTGGACGAACGCTGCTGTGGAGGCGACGACAGCCCCTATGGTGGCCCCCACCAGGGGAATGAGGTCGGTCAGGGCGACGAAGAGGGCCAGCAGGCCGGCGAACGGCACTCCGGAAGCCAGCAGCACGACGTAGGTCAGGAGCCCGCAGATGACGCTGATCAGCAAGTTTCCGGTCAGGTAGCCGTTGACGGTACGGGCGCACGCGGCTCCGACGCGGCGTATGCGGGCCGCGGGCGCCTCGTCCACGAGGGCCAGGGACCGAGCTATGGCCTTGGGGCCCTCCAGCACCATCAGATAGGCCAGGACGAAAATGGTGAGAGCGCCTGTCACGGCGGTCGTGGCGCTGCGGATGAACTTCAAGGCGGGCGTGCTCAGTCCGGTGGCGAACGCGCGGATCTGCGCCTGATGCTGCTGGACGTACTGCAGAGCGTGCGTCCGCTCCAGCAGGTTGCCGACTGGCCCGCGGCCGGCCCGGACGTCCTTGATCATCGCGGGCAGACGGTCGGCGAACCGGCTTCCCTCCTGAGCCAGGGGGATGACGAACAGGGTGACCACCGCGCCGACGGCCGCGGCCGCAGCCAAGAAGACCAGCAAGGTGGCCACCGACCGTCGGCACCGCGGCACCCGTCGTTGCAGCGCCTCGACCGCCGGATGAAGGGAGACGGCCAGGAACAACGCGATGACCGCCCAGATCAAGACCCGGCGAGCCTGCACCACCAGCTCAATGACGACGTAGGTGGCGAGCACCAGACCGATGGTGGCGAGGATGGTTCGCACCGGAACCGGACGCGCCGCCATGGGCACTGAGTGCCCAGCCCCCAGCCACGGGAAACGAGGAGACCTCTCGCCCGGTGAGCCGTGATTTCCCTGCGCTGTCGCACTTGCCGGCCTCTGACACGGGCTGTGGCAAGTCGCCGCCGGCCGCCATGGGAGGAGGCGGACACAACCAGCGGATGCCTCGGCCGTCCCCCACGGATCGCCCCCGAGGTGGCCGTGTCGGGCTACGGCGGCGCCGGCCCCCAATCGCTGGGCCCGCCGGTCATGTCCTGGGCATTGACCGCCTCGGTCGGCCGGCGCCGGAGGAGGCCCCGGCCGGCTCTCGTCTGTACGCCGCGGCTGAAGAGGGCACCACGGTAAGGAGATCATCCAGATCATTGGTCGGCACCCGAACGCCCCGACCGGGCAGGCCGCGGAGCACTTCAAGGGTTTTCCGTTCATCACCCTCGACACTGGCCTGGTGGCTGATGCCGTGCAGTGGGAGTGGTAGCGGGCCTTCTGCGTGAGCGCGCTTCCGTGGCTCATCACATCCTGGTCCGTGCGCCGTCCAACCCCCGGCGCACGCAGGTTGGGGATACGGCGTCGGCCCGGCGGTGGTGGAGGTGTTGCGGGGACCGGTCCAGGGCGTGGTGGACCTTGACGGCGGTGGCGGGTCGACCACGTCGTCCCAGGTGCGGGTACTCAGGCTGAGCTGCAAGCTGGTGCCGTAGGCCGTAGCCGTTGGAGGAGATGCCATGGAGGCGGTGGCCGCCAGTGCGATCGCCGGACTGTCGGCCCGGTGGGGGACGGCGCCGTCAGCTGCGGACGTGATCGCGGCAGTCCTGCTGCCGCCAGTGATGTGCGCCGGGCTGATGAACGAGGCCTGCCGGCTTTTGCCATGATCGAGAACGCACCCCGACCGGTGGCTGCTGCGCGGCGGCCGTATCTGATCGTGAACCCGCGCTCGGGGGGAGGGAAGGCGAGCAGGTTCCGGATCGCGGAAAGAGCCCGTGCGTTGGGGGCTCAGGTTCTTCTGCTCGATCCTTCCCGGTCCCAGGACCTCGCGACCGTCGCCCGGCGCGCGGTGGATGACGGTGCGGACCTGCTGGGGGTGGCCGGCGGAGACGGCACGCAGGCACTCGTCGCCGGGGTGGCCGCGGAGAGCGGTCTTCCTTTCGTGGTCGTTCCGGCCGGCACCCGCAACCACTTCGCGATGGACCTCGGCCTGGACCGTGCGGACCCCTCGGCCGCGCTGGAGGCCCTCACGGACGGCGTCGAGCTGCGCGTGGATCTCGGGTTCGCGGGCGAGCGGGTGTTCGTCAACAACGTGTCGTTCGGTGCGTATGCCGCCCTGGTGCAGGACCCGGCCTACCGGGAGGACAAGATCGGCACCACGGTGCGGATCCTCCCGGAATTCCTGGCCCGCCACGAGGGTCCGCACCTGGTGGTACGCACCGGGCTGCTCACCGTGGAGGGGCCGGATGCCGTGCTGGTGAGCAACAACCCCTACCAGGTCGACGACCCGGCCGGGCTCGACAGGCGTGCGCGGCTGGACTCCGGGCTCCTGGGAGTCCTCGCCGCCAGGGCGGAGACGCCCGCCGAGACGGCCGCCCGGCTGCGCAGCGGGCAGACGCACGGCCTGACCCGTCTCGCCACACCCGACGACGTCGTCGTCCACGCCGACGTCCCGGTCGTGCCCGTCGGGCTGGACGGCGAAGCCGTCACCCTGCCGACTCCCGTGCGGTGCCGGATCAGTCCCCGGACGCTACGGGTACGGGTTCCCCGCCATCGGCCGGGCGCCGCGCCCGCCGGGCGGCCGCCGGGCTGGGCCGCCGTCCGGCGGGTGGCCTCAGCTGTCGGGCGGGCCGTTCACGGCCGTCGCACCAACTGACCGAAGCACGCAACACGGTGGGCAGCAGGTCCCGCAGACAGAGCCCGAATGACCCATTGGGGCGTGAGCGAAGAAGGGTGGAAGGTGAGACTGTGATGCCGCTGTCAGGTCATCCGTGTGCGGGCCCGTCCCCCCGTCCGCTCAGCACTGCCAGACGTTCGTCCGGCTCTGTGCCGACGCATTCCCCTGTGTGGGAGGGCAGACGCCCAGGCGGTGGTCGCTGATGGTGACCACTGTCCGGGCGCGGCCGGTGGCCGGGGGCGCGCCGCCTCGGCGGCCGCCCGGCCCACCGCGGAGGTACTGCGCGATCTCGAGGTGACCGGCGGCGGCCTGTCGTCGGACGAGGCAGCACGGCGGCAGAAGCGCTGGGGCCCCAACGCCGTCCACTCGCACCGGGCCCGGGCGTGGCTCGTCCTGTGGCATCAGATGCGGTCCCCGCTGCTGGCCGCAGCCGTCGTGTCGTACTTCACCAGTGAGCGCAGCGACGCAGTGATCATCGGGGCGATCGTGGCGCTCTCCGTCGGCCTGGGCTTCGTCAACGAGTTCCGGGCGGAGAAGACCGCCCAGTCGCTGCACGCGAAGATCCGGCACCGGGCGGTCGTACTGCGTGACGGGCGACCCCAGGAGGTGGAGGTCACCGGCCTGGTTCCGGGTGATGTGG
>NZ_JUJA01000122.1:4392-14040 GCF_001906585.1 Streptomyces kebangsaanensis
GATCTACGGCTGCTCCAGGCAGCCGGGCTCGAGTGCGGCGAGTCGGTGCTGACCGGTGAGTCGTTGCCGGTCGCGAAGGACCCCGCCCCGGTCCCGGCCGGCACGCCACTGGCGGAGCTGTCCGGATGCGCCCTGATGGGCACCGTGGTCCACTCCGGAAGCGGCCGCGGTGTCGTGGTGGCCACCGGCGCCGAGGCCGAGTTCGGGAAGATCGCCGCCGGGTTGGGCGGACACCTGCTGGAGACCGAGTTCCAGGTGGGGCTGCGCCGCTTTTCCATGCTCCTGGTCTACGTCGCCGGGGCACTGACCACGTCGGTCTTCATCATCAACGTGGCGCTGCACAAGCCGCTGATCGACGATCCTGGAGGCGGAATCCGTTGCGCTGGAAGCGTTGCCGGCCCGTTCGGAGGCCGAAGCCCTGGCCAGTAGGTAGAAGGTGGGCGGTGGCCCAAAGGCCAAGACCGGCGAGACGGCTTTGCGGTCGTGTCAGCCCGCCCCTTTGCGGACACCTGATGCAACAAAGGTGAACTCGGTGGCCAGCGCCTGGACCCCGGCGTCCTCGGCCGTGGCGGAGGCTTCGATGCGCGCGGGCGCTCGCCGACCACGTTGACCGGGCTGCCTTCGGCTGCTTCAGCCTCTCGGCCCACGTCTGCTCTTCAGAGCCTGGGGAAGCGCACACAAACGGGATTCCTGGAGCCAGCAGCGCGAGCAGGGAGGCCCAGCGCGCTCCGGCCCTGATGAGCCGATGTGAGCCGATGTCCGAGAGCGCCCCGGCCGGTTGGGCGCGCCGCGCGACGCCAGGATCGCCGCCACAGCCGCGCCCACTGCGATGAGCGTGAAGGTCCGCTCGTCGGCCGACGACACGCGGAGGTTGCGCGATGTCGCCGCTCGCCGCGGCCGGCCGCTCCGGCTCCGCCGGTCAGTGCTGGGGGTGCGGACGGGCGTGGAACAGGGGGCGCCGCTGGGCGGTTGTGCCCGGTGCGAGATGGCCGATCTCGACGCGCGTCCTGATGGCGCGGATCACCTCGGTCAGGCCGAGGACTATGGCCATGACGCCGACTACCAGGGTGAGTGTCGCGATCGAGGCGAACGGCATGATGATCATCACGATGCCGGCCAGAGCACCGATGATGCCGAAGGCCACGTGCCAGCCGCGGGCCGGCATGTCCTGGACCGAGGCCGCCGCGGCCGTCTCCAGGGTGCCGCGCAGCAGCCAGCTGAAGCCGATCCACAGGGCGAGCAGCAGGATCGACTGCAGGGTGCCCCGGAAGCAGATCAATCCCAGCAGGATGGAGGCCGCGCCGGTGATGAAGTGCAGTACGCGAAGATGCCGGGGGACGTGGACGCCGAAGGCACCGGCGAGCTGGAAGACACCGGTGACCAGCAGATAGACGCCGAAGAGCACGCCGACGACCCGCAGCGTCGCGCCCGGCCAGACCAGGGCGATGACGCCCAGGGCGATGGTGGCCAGGCCCATGGTGAGCAGGATCTGCCAGCCCATGTTCGCCAGGGCGGCCATGCCTTCGACCGGGGGCGTCTCTTGCGGTTGCGGTGTCTCTCGCGTTCGCGGCTCGGTGCCGCGCGGGGGAACGGGGCCTGCGGAATCGGAAGGAGATGTCATGACGCCTGCCTCCTTCTGGGAGCAGCGTGGTCACGTCAGTACACGTCCATCGTCACCCGATCGGCCTCATGTCGCGCGGTGGAGACGGCGGGGGTTCGTGGCGCGAGCGATCTTCTCCGACCCTGCACACCGGCACGGCAAGCTTCCGGGGCGACAACCCTCACGGACCGCGTGCCCGAGGGACTGCTGCCGCACTTGAGGACTGCGTTTCCGCTGGTCGGGCATAGGGCCGGTGATCCCGTGGGAGTGGTGACGTGTCGTCGCTCCGGTGGGGGTCGTGGATGCCGCCGGCGGGGAACTGCACAAAAGAGCGATCAGGATCACGGTCGTTGAGTGCGGTTGATTGACCGCCGCGCGGAGAAACAGGCGCTCCACCAAGTGCTTGGCGGCGTGCGGGCCGGGATGAGCGGTGTGCTGGTCCTCCGTGGGGAGCCTGGAGTGGGGAAGTCGGCGTTGCTCGACTACGCGGTCGAGCGTGCCGCGGGCCTGCAGATCGTCCGGACGGTGGCGGTCGAGTCGGAGACGGCCCTGGGCTTCGCTGCCGTTCACCAGTTGCTCGTCCCCTTCCTGCCCGCCGTGGATCGGCTGCCCGAGCCACAGCAGCGGGCGCTGGGCGTGGCCTTCGGGCTGGTGAGCGGGCCGCCGGCCGATCCGTTCCTGGTCGGTCTGGCCGTGCTGACGCTGCTGGCAGACGCCGCCGAGGTCCGGCCGGTCCTGTGCGTGATCGACGACGCGCAGTGGCTGGACGGCGAGTCCGCCGACGTCCTCGGCTTCGTGGCCCGCCGGCTGCTGGCCGACAGGATCGGGATGCTGTTCGCGATTCGGGAGACCACGGAGCCGGATCCTCATCTGCAGGCGTTGCCGGATCTCCGGCTCGCCGGCCTGCCGGAGCCGGAGGCACAAGAGCTGCTGGCCACCGCGGTCGGCCGGCCCGTCGAGGCCGGAGTGGCGGAGCGCATCGTCGCCGGGACCGGTGGCAACCCCCTGGCCATTGTCGAGGCCGCGGCCGAGCTGACCCCGGAGCAACTGCGCGGACGGTTGCCGCTGACCGAGCCGCTGCCCGTCGGTCGTCACCTCGAAGGCCTGTTCGGGCGCCGCATGCGGGAACTTCCCACGGACACACAGGGTTCCACCAGGCCCGCTCGGGCGCCCCGCTCACCCCTCTCACCAGGCAGAAGAGTGAGGGGTGAACCAGGTCCAGGACCTGGCCGCCGGATCCGGGATGCCAGTCCCGCTCCGCTTCGGGGACCTGTTCCAAAACCCGGACCGCCTCGCGCAGCCGGGCTCTGAGCTGGTCGTCGACCAGTGTGTCCGACTGCCACACCCCGTCGACGGCGGACACCTCGACGCCGGTTCGTCCGTCCCGCAGCGCGGCGTAATTACGGGAGTTCGGCAAGCACGTAACGAACCTGCGCTTCGGTGAGGCCCTGGGCGAGCGCTTCCTGTGTCCACCTGGCGACGATGCCGGCATCGTTCACCTTGTCGAACCACCCCGGCTTCGCCCGGGTATGTGAGCTGCACTGCATCATCTGGAGTTCCCGCAGTGTCCGGGGTGTCGCGAACCACGGGGGACGGGAAGCCTGGAGGGGCAGCGGGAAAGCAGGCAGGTCGGTCAATTCTCCTGGTCCTCCCAGCCGGTGTGCGGTGGGCGGGAAGAATACTGCAGCAGACCGACACCGCAACCGTGGTCCCCGGGCCGGCTGATGCACCACCGCCGCCCGGCCCGGGGCCACGAGACCCTGTCCGCCCGCTCCGAAGCCATGGTCCACCCTGCGATGATCGACGCCATGGGCCGCCGCCCCGCTCACGGAGCCACCCCGAACCGGCGCGGCACCCGGACCGTAAACCAAACGGACAACCGAGAACCGAACGCTCGCCCAGGCTCGCTTCACGATGCCCGGCGGCTCGAAGGGAAGGCGTTTCCGTGCGTATGTACGACAACCCTGTGATCAGCGGGTTCCATCCCGATCCGAGCGTGTGCCGGGTCGGTGACGACTACTACCTGGTGTGCTCCAGCTTCGAGTACTTCCCCGGGCTGCCGCTCTTCCACAGCAAGGACCTCGTGCACTGGGAGCACATCGGCAACGTGCTCGACCGGCCCGGGCAACTGCCGCTGCCCCTCCCCGGCGCCAAGGCGTCCGGAGGTATCTACGCCCCCACGATCCGCCACCACGACGGCCGCTACTGGGTCATCAACACCAATATCGACGGTGGCGGCAACTTCGTGGTCTCGGCCGAGCGGCCCGAGGGGCCGTGGAGCGACCCGGTGTGGATCGACCTGTCCGGGATCGACCCCGACCTGGCGTGGGAGGAGGAGGACGGCACCTGCTGGTGCGCCTTCTCCGGCCCCGAAGGGGGCATCAACATGGCCAGGATCGACCCGGTCGAGGGCGAGGTGCTGGAGGGGCCTTTCGCCACGTGGTCGGGCAGCGGCCTCAAGTACCCCGAGGCGCCGCACCTCTACCGCATCGGCGACTGGTGGTACCTGCTGATCGCGGAAGGCGGCACGGAACGCGGCCACAGCGTGTCCATAGCCCGCAGCCGCTCGCCGCGCGGCCCCTGGGAGGGCGCACCCGCCAACCCCCTGCTGTCCCACAGCGGTACCGCCCGCTCCATCCAGAACACCGGCCACGCCGACCTGGTGGAGGCTCCCGACGGCAACTGGTGGATGGTGCTGCTCGGCGTCCGCCCCCGCGGCTTCACGCCCGACGTGCACGTGCTCGGCCGCGAGACGTTCCTGACCCCCGTGGAGTGGGACGAGGACGGCTGGCCCGTCGTCGCGCCCGTTCCCGAGAGCCACGCGGCCCCGGGCGGTGCCTGGCATCCCGTTCCGGCCCCGCCCGCCCGCGACGACTTCGACGGGCCCGCTCTCGCGCCGTACTGGATCTCGCCGTTCGCCCGCCCGGAGGGCTCCTGGTCGCTCACCGAGCGCCTTGGCTGGCTGGTCCTCAGCGCCACCGGCCCCACCCTCGACCGCCCCGGGTACACCTTCTTCGGCCGCCGCCAGCAGCACCACGACTGCCGCGTCACCGCCGTGATCGACCCGGGTACGGGACGCGGTGGTCTCTGCGTGCGCCTGGACGAGGCCCACCACTACGAGGTGGAGGCCGGGGACGGGGAGGTCGGCGTCGTCGCCCGGATCGGGCCGCTGCGCCAGACCGTGGCCCGCCGGCCGGTCCCGGCCGGACCGCTGCCCCTCACCGTGACGATCCGGACGTCAGACCTCGTGCCCGCGTCGCCCGAACTCACCGACGGCGGCACCACGGGCCCCGACACCATCGCCTTCTGGCTCGGCGATCCCGACGCTCCGGACGCCCGGCCGCTCGCCGAACTGGACGGGCGCTACCTGTCCACCGAGGTCGCCTGCGGCTTCACCGGCCGTGTGATCGGCATGTACGCCACCGAGGGCGCGGTCGCCTTCGACTGGTTCGAGTACGCCCCGGCGCCGTCCGTGTGACGCTCGGTGTGCGGGCGGGTGCCGCACCCCGAGGGGCACCCGTCCGCAGCCGACTCGACCCCCGGCTGAGGTGCCTCCCCGGCCCCCGGACGGCCTCCTCGCCGGGTTAACCTGTCCCCCATGCCTCCCCGACCAGCCGGATCACGCCCCACCCTGTCCTTGGTGGCCAAAACCGCCGGTACGAGCGTGCCCACCGTGTCCAAGGTGCTGCGAGGCGGAACCGACGTCTCGGCGGAGACGCGCGCGAAGGTCATGGAAGCCGTGCAAGCCGTCGGCTACACCCGCCGGGCCGGGTCCAAGGGCGAGAGCGTGCGGGACGAGAGCGGCTTGTCCAACGTGCTCGATCTCGTGGTCACCCACTTCGAGGGGTCATGGGCGAACCTGCTGATAGCCGGGGTCGGGCGAGAAGCGGCAGCAGCGGGACTCGACGTCGTACTGACGCTCGCCGAGCCGCACGGCGACTGGGTGTCGCGGGTTCTGAGAAGGCGCACCGTCGGCGCGATCGGGACGCTGGTCGATCCCGCATCGGCGCAGTTCGGCGCACTCTTCGCCGCAGGCGTCCCCGTGGTGCTGATCGACCCGATGAGCACACCGCCGTCAGGGGTGGCAAGCATCGGCGTGGCGAACTGGGAAGGCGGCCGTATGGCCGCTGAGCACCTTCTGTCCCTCGGCCATGTGCGGATGGGGGTGGTCGCCGGCCATGCCCGCCATCTCTTCAGCCGGGCGCGCGTCGACGGTTTCCGTGCGGCGGCCGACACGGCGACCGCCGGCAGTGCCACGGTGTCGGTGGCCCACGGCGGATGGAACCGCGCCAAGGCGACGACCGCCACCCACACCCTGCTCGACAGCGACCCGGGGATCACGGGGATCTTCGCCTGCGCGGACTCCATGGCACTCGGCGTCTACGACGCACTGAATGCCCGGGGCCTGCGGATTCCCGAGGACATCAGTGTCATCGGCTTCGACGACCTGCCCGAGGCGCAGTACATCACCCCCGGGCTGACGACCGTCAGACAGCCCAGCACCGAGTTGGGCGCCGCGGCGGTCAAGCTCCTGATCGAGCTCTCCCGGGGCGAAGACGGCGGCGCCCGGTCCCCCGCCCGCATGGAGCTGGCCACCGAGCTGGTCGTCCGTGCCTCCACCGGACCCGCCCCGGCAACCGCAGTGCCACGCCGATGACGCGGGCAGGCGCGTTCCGGTCGGTCTCGTCGCGGTGCTGTCGTCACGACCTGGAGGACGAAGCGGCTCGGATGGGCAGCGCCATGACGGATCGTGTATTCCGCCGCGGTGGGCTCCGTGGTCGTCCCGGCCGGATCGAAGGCATTGCGTCCGACGTCCCAGCGGGGTGACGAACTCGGTGCGATGTCGACGCGCACCCGGTGGCCCGGCAGGAACGTGTGCGCTGTCGACCAGAGGTCCACGACGAACTCCTGCTCCTGATCCGGCTCGACCGGCCGTCTGTCGCCCAGGCCCGTGACCGGGTCGACGGACCGTGCCGATCCCCGCTGCACGCCGTCGGTGACGACGAGGCTGCCGCCGTCCGGGTGTTCGTCGCACAGCCGTACGACCACATCCGCGTCCGTTCCCGTGGTCGCGAGGTGGACGACGGCATGGACCGCGCCCATCACCGTGAGTTCCTCGGCGAGCGGCACGGTGCGCCACGAGACCACGTCCCGCCGCGCCTCGATCGCCGTCTGGTCGGCGGGTCCCGCCTCGAACGGCGCGAAGAGGAGTACCGCACCGCCGCACGTCGGCACCGGGGATGCCGGATCGCTGGTCAGCCGCCGTTCACCGCTCTCGGCCGGCTCGGTCGCGAGTGTTTCCCCGGCGTTCAGGTACAGCTCGAGCGTCCGCGTGTCGCGCGGGGGGAACTCGTCCAGTTCGAGCCACCGGTTCGAGCCCATCAGGAACACGCGCACCGGCGGCATGTCCGCCGCGCCCGCGCGCAGGACGGCGTCGAACCACCGCACGTGCTGCGCGGTGAGGTCTCCGCCGCCGCCGAGATCGTCGGCGGACGCGCCCGGCCCGAAGTCCACACCGGCTGTCCGGCCCGACACGTCGTCATGCGACCAGGGGCCGACCAGAAGACGAGGCACCGGCCCGCCGGTGTCCTTCGCGCGGTGCAGCAGCCGCCGGTAGATCTCCAGGGTCGATCCGAGGAAGACGTCGAACCATCCGCCGATCAGGAAGACCGGGATGTCGATCGCATCGATCCGGTCGACGATCTTCCCATCGCGGTGACGCGCCGACCCGAGCGGCTCCCGCAACCGGTCCAGACCCCACCCGACGATCGCCTCGGCGTCCCATCCGGCATGCGGGGTTCCGGCCCGGAACGCGTCGCGGGTCGCGATCGCTCGCTCGGTCGCTTCCCACCGCTTCCGCTCGGCCTCCCGTTCGCGGGCGGAGCCGATGCGCGTGATCATGTCCGGGGCGATCGCGTAGTGCGTCCACGCGAGGGTGCTTCCGATCTCCGGCACCCCACCGCGGAACCGGAAACCGTCGAGCGCCGACATCGCCGGCGTCATGGCGGGAGCGATCGCCCGCAGAGCCGGGGCGCCTCCCAGCAGGGCGCTGAACTGGGTGTCCGAGGCGTAGGACGCGCCCCACATTCCGACGGTGCCGGTGCATTCGGGACGTGCCGCGAGCCAGGCCACGGCGTCGGCGCCGTCGGCCACCTCCTGCGCGCAGGGGTCGAAGACGCCTTCGGAGCCGAAGCGGCCCCGTACGTCCTGGAGCGCGACGAGGTAACCGGCGGCGACGAGGCGCCCGACGTCGAGCATCCCGTCGTGTTCCTCACGGGTCACGTCATAGGGATGGCGGGTCAGCAGGGCCGGCCACGGCCCGGTTCCGTGCGGAACCAGCAGGACGGTCCGAAGCCGTGTTCCGTCGCGCAACGCACAGGTCACCTCGCGGCGCTCGGCGACCGGGTCCGGCGATTCACGGGCCGGGTCGCCGCGCCGGAGGGGGGCCGGCTCCCGAACGGGGCTCGTGTCGTCGCTCACCGGAGGGCGACCGCCGTCCACGACGTCGGCGGCAGTTCGATGGCGAGCAGGCCGTCGGCGAGTGCCGCGCCGGCGTTCGCGGCCGGGGTCACCCGGTCCTGCTGGGCGAGCGTGTTCTTCGCGTACACGTCGGAGTCGGCGAGCGTGACCGCCTCGGTGATGCGCGAGGAGCCGAAGCTGCGCACATCGATCGTGACCCGCGCGGCTTCCGCCAGGTCGCGGTTGACGAGGAAGACCGCGGCCCGGTCCTCGTCGACGGTCGCGACGGCGTCGACGACGGATGCCTCTCCGTAGCGCGCCGTTTCGTACGTCGGCGCCTCGATCAGGGGTCGGATCACCTCGCCGGAGGCGAGCCGGCTCGTGATCGAGAACGGGTGGAAGGTCGTCTGGCGCCAGGCCGGGCCGCCGGGCTCGGTCATGATCGGAGCGATCACGTTGACGAGCTGTGCGAGGGATGCCGAGGTGACGCGGTCGCTGCGGCGGAGGAGCGTCATCAGCAGGTTGCCGACGACGACGGCGTCCGCCACCGTGTAGGTGTCCTCCAGGAGCCGGGGGGCGTGGCGCCACTCGTCGTGGATCTTCTCGGACTCCTGGTGCTCCTTGAGGTACCAGACGTTCCACTCGTCGAAGGAGACGTTGATCTTCTTGTTGGAGCGTTTCTTGTGCCCCACGTGGTCGGCAGTCGCGACGACGGTGTCGATGAAGTAGTCCATGTCGGTCGCCGAGGCGAGGAAGGAGCCGAGGTCGCCGTCGTGCTCCTGGTAGTACGCGTGGCACGAGACGTAGTCGACGTGGTCGTAGCTGTGCTCGAGGACGGTGCGCTCCCAGTCGCCGAATGTCGGCATGGTGGATCCGGAGGAGCCGCAGACGACGAGTTCGAGGTCCTTGTCGGCCCTCTTCATCGCGGCGGCGGTGCGGGCGGCTGTCTTGCCGTAGTCGTCCGCCGTCATGAATCCGGTCTGCCAGGGGCCGTCCATTTCGTTGCCGAGGCACCACATGCGCACGTTGTGCGGTTCCGGTGTGCCGTTGGCGATGCGCAGGTCCGACAGAGCCGTACCGGATGGGTGGTTGGCGTACTCGAGCAGGTCCAGGGCGGGCAGGATGCCTCGTGTGGCCACGTTGACCGCCAGCATCAGCTCGGAGTCGGTGAGCTTGAGCCATCTGGCGAACTCGTCGAGGCCGACCTGGTTCGATTCGAGCGAGCGCCAGGCGAGGTCGCGGCGTACCGGGCGTTCTTCGCGTGGGCCGACGGAGTCTTCCCAGCGGAACCCGGAGACGAAGTTGCCGCCCGGGTAGCGGATGGTCGTGCTGCCGAGCTCTCTGACGAGTTCGACGACGTCCATGCGGAACCCGTCATCGTTCGCGCTCGGGTGTCCGGGCTCGTAGAGCCCGGTGTACACGCAGCGGCCGAGGTGCTCGACGAACGAGCCGAAGGTGCGGCGCCGGACAGGAGCGATGACGGCCTGCCTGTCGAATTCGATGTGGGCGCGGGGCAATGCGGCGGTCCTTTCCGGGGATGGCGCGGGGTGTCGTGGGCTGGGTGGTGCCGTCGGTCAGCGGCCCGCCCC
>NZ_JUJA01000122.1:14046-21803 GCF_001906585.1 Streptomyces kebangsaanensis
GGCATGGCAGGGGCAGGCGTGGGACGGTCCGGTTCAGGTCCTGGTACCGGTGTCAGCCCTTCACGGCGCCGGTGAGGCCGCCGACGATGCGCTTCTCGAAGACCGAGAAGAAGATCAGTGCGGGCAGCATGGCGAGTGAGGTGAAGGCGAGAACCTTCGCGGTGTCCGTGGAGTACTGCGAGGAGAACACCTGGACGCCGAGCGGCAGGGTGTGGTTCGCCTGCGAGTTGAGGACGTACAGGGGCAGGAGGTAGTTGTTCCAGCTGCCGACGAATCCGAGGATGCCGACGGTGACCACACCGGGCAGCGACAGCGGGACCACCATGCGGAAGAAGAATCCGAGTCGGCTCATGCCGTCGATCGCGGCGGCCTCCTCGATCTCGTTCGGGATGGCCCTGAGGAACGGCACGAGGATGATGACGGTCATCGGCAGGCCGAAGGCGATCTGCGGGATGATCACGCCGAGCAGGTTGTCGACGAGGCCGAGGTCCTTGACGACGAGGTACAGCGGAGTGATCGCGATGACCATCGGGAACATCAGGCCCGCGGCGAACAGGGAGTACATCGCGCCCTTGAGTCTGAAGTCGTAGCGTGCGATCACGAAGCTCACCATCAGACCGAGGGCGACGATGCCGACGGTGCTGGTGATCGCGACGATGAGGGAGTTGGCGAACTCGCCCCAGAACACCGTCGACTTCAGGATGTCGATGTAGTTGCCGACCACCCAGGGGCGCGGCAGGGCGGCCGGGTCCGTGGTGATCTGCGCGTTGGTGCGGAATCCGCCGAGCACGATGTAGAGCACCGGCGCGATGCAGACGCCGACGAAGAGCAGCGCGATGAAGTAGGTGACGGGGTTGCCCCACTGCTGCGGCTTGTCGCGGTTGTCGCGGCGGCCGCTGGGTGCCTTCGGCTCCGGCGCGGGGGACATCCGGGAGGTGGTGGTCGTCGCGCTCATCACACGGTCCCTTCGGTGACGGCGCCCCTGAGGTCGCGGCGCAGGACGAAGCGCTGGTAGATCAGTGCGACGATGAGCGAGATCACGAACATCACGACCGCGACGGCGCTGCCGTAGCCGTAGTTGCCCGCGTTGCGGCCCTGGGCGAGCATGT
The DNA here is from genome assembly GCF_001906585.1 of Streptomyces kebangsaanensis. GTDB lineage: Bacteria > Actinomycetota > Actinomycetes > Streptomycetales > Streptomycetaceae > Streptomyces > Streptomyces kebangsaanensis. Next base: position 15,156 of record NZ_JUJA01000122.1, read on the forward strand.
AGATCGCCATGGTCGAGGTGCCCGCCGTGCCCGAGACGTACTGGCCCCAGATGATGTAGACGAGGTCGAACAACTGCAGCGAGCCGATGATCGACAGGAAGGCCCAGATGCGGATCGTCGGTCCCAGCAGCGGCAGCGTGATGCGGCGCTGGATCTGCCAGTAGGAGGCGCCGTCGATCTGCGCGGCCTCGAAGATCTCGTCGGGGATCGACTGCAGGCCGGCGAGCATCAGGATCACCGCGAAGCCGATGTACTTCCACGTGATGATGGCCATCAGCGTCCAGATGGCCAGGTCCGGGTCGGCGATCCAGTCGGCTTCCAGGGAGCCCAGGCCGATCCGGTGCAGCAGGTCGTTGACGGCTCCGTTGCTCTGGAGCATCAGGCTCCAGCCGGTGCCGACGATGACCTCGGAGATGATGTAGGGCACGAAGACCAGGACGCGGATGGTCGAACGGCCGCGGATCTTCTGGTTGAGCAGGAGCGCGAGGACGATCGCCAGCGGACCCTGGATGACCAGTGAGAGCACCAGGATCAGGCCGTTGTGCCACAGGACGTCGTGGAACGCGGGGTCGGTGAGGATCAGCCTGTAGTTGTTCAGGCCGACCCAGTCGGTGGGCTCCCCGTAGCCTTTCCACTGGTAGAAGCCGTAGTACGCGGCGAGCGCGACCGGGAGGATCACGAACGCCAGGAACGTGATGACCGCCGGTGCGGACAGGACCGCGATCTCCAGTCGCATCCTGGCACGGCCTCGGCGGTGCGCAGCCGCTCGCGGCGGAGCCGGGGGCACGGACGTGGCCGCGTCCCCGGCTCCGGGCGTGCCCTGCGACTGGCGGCCGTCGGCCGTGTCAGTGCCCAGGGTGTCGCTCATGTCTGCGTACTCAGCCCTTCTCGGCGGCAGCTTTGACGTCCTTGACGATGTCGGCGGCGGAGCCCTTGCCGGCCATCAGGTTCACGACGGCGATGTTCATGGCGTTGCCGACGTTCTGGCCGTACACGGTGTCGAGGAACTGCATCGAGTAGGCGGCCTTGTTGAAGGCCTGCAGTGCCGAGATGTTGTAGGGCTCGGTGACGACCCCCTGGGCTTCCTTGTTCACCGGGACGGTGTCGAAGGCCTCGGCGTAGGCCTCCTGCTGCTCCTTGGTCACGACGAACTGGAGGAAGCCCAGGGCCTCCTTCGGTGCGTTCCTGGAGAGCGAGTATCCGCCGGCGCCGCCCATGATGGCGGTCGGGTCGCCCTTGCCACCGGGCACGGCGGGGAAGGGGAACCAGCCCAGGTCGGGGAGCGGCTTCTTGTCCGGGGTCAGATCGGCGATCACACCGGGGTTCCAGTTGCCCATGAGCTCCATGGCCGCCTTGTGGTTGGCGATCATGCCCGCCGAGGACCCGGCGCCCTGCTGCGACGTCGCCGTCAGGAAACCCTTCTGGAAGGGTTCGGTCTTCAGGAGTCCAGCGAGGTCTTCGCCGGCCCTGGTCCAGCACGGGTCGTCGAACGTGAGCGACTTGGCGGCCTCCTGCATGGTCTCCTGGCCGCACTCGCGCAGGGCGAGGTTGTAGTACCAGTGCGCGGCCGGCCAGGCGTCCTTGGCGCCGACCGCGATCGGCGCGACCTTGATCGCCTTCAGCTTCGCGACGGCGTCCTCGAGCTCGTCCATCGTCGTCGGCGTCGAGGTGATGCCGGCCTTCTCGAACAGGTTCTTGCTGTAGTAGATGCCCTCGGGCTGCGTGTCGAGCGGCAGTGCGTAGACCTTGCCGTCGATCGAGACGCCTTCGAGGGCCGCTTCGCCCACGTTCGCCTTGTCGGTGCCGGTCAGTTCCAGTGCCTGGATCTGGCCGGCGTCGACCATGGCCTGCATCTTGCCGCCACCGCGCTGCAGGAAGATGTCGGGCGCGGAGTTCGAGTTGAGCGCGTTCTGCAGCTTGCCGTCGAGGTCCTCGTTCTGGACCGACTGGATCTTGATCGTGACGTCCGGGTGCAGCGCGTGGTACGCCTTCGCGGCGTCCTTCCAGTACTGCGCACCGCGCCCTTCCATCGCGTTCGTCCAGAGGGTCACCGTGCCCTGGCCGTCGGACGAACCGCTGCCGTCGCCGCCGGCGCAGCCGGCAGCGGCGAGTGCGATGCACAAGCCGATCGCGGCAGCCGTCGCGCTGCGGGTTTTCCTCATCATCGTGGAACTCCCTGATCTGTTGTCAGTGATCCAACTGCTGATAGTTTGCGCAAACTAATGGGCCGTCCGCGAAGCAGGAGCAAGGTGTACCGCCAGAAATGAACGCGAGGCAACCAAGAGTTTTCGCAAGTTGCGCAATCGTTACCGACGTAACGGCCGTCGTACGTGATCACGAACGGGTGCGGTGACGAACAGGAACGTGCTCAGTCGCACCCGGCCGGGCCCCGGCCGGCCGGGGCGGGGGCGGGCACCGGGAGGACGCCGAACGCCGACAGGCGGACCGCTCGACGTCTTGACGCCGCTTTCCCCGTCTCCCTACGGTGCGCAGCACGTTGAGCGAGAGCCGGTTGGTCCACCCGCCCGCCCCGGCGAGTCCCGCCCCACACCGCACCGCGGCAAAGGAACCCCACCATGCGGATCGTCGTTCCCCGGCAGCCGACAGCCCGGCTCTCCGACGCCTGGCGCCACTGCGTCGGCACGGGCCGGTTCGACCTCGCGCTGCGGCGCGACTACCAGGAGTCGCTCGACCTCGTTCAGCGGGAGATCGGTTTCCGGTACATCCGGGGGCACGGCCTGCTCAGCGACGGGATGGGCGTCCACCGCCCCTACGACTACGCCGGCGAGCGGCGCGTGCGCCACGCCTTCACGTACGTCGACCAGGTCGTGGACGCCTACCTGGGGATGGGTATCGCGCCCTTCCTCGAACTCGGCTTCATGCCGTCCGGGCTCGCCTCCGGCGACGACACCGTGTTCTGGTGGAAGGGCAACATCACCCCTCCTCGCGACGAGAAGGAGTGGGCGGACCTCGTCCGCGCCGTCATCGGGCACCTGGTCGACCGCTACGGCATCGACCAGGTGCGCCGGTGGCCGATCGAGGTGTGGAACGAGCCCAACCTGGCGCCGTTCTGGTCCGCGGACCAGAACGCCTACCACCGCCTCTACGAGGTGACCTCGCTGGCCGTCAAGGAGGTCGACGCCGAACTCCAGGTCGGCGGCCCCTCACTGGCGCCGGGTTACGAGGACGAGTGGATCCAGCGCTTCGCCGAGTTCGTCGAGGCCCGCGACCTGCCGATCGACTTCGTGAGCCGCCACGCCTACTCCTCCGGCCCCGTCCAGCCCGTGCCGTTCGGCGCTCACCAGACGCTCATGCCGGCGTCGGCGCTGCTGGAGCAGTTCGGCGCCCCGCGGCGGCAGCTGGCGGGCACCGGGCTCGCGGACCTGCCGCTCCACATCACCGAGTTCAACTCCTCGTACCGGCCGGACAACCCGGTCCACGACACCGCGTTCCACGCGGCGTATCTCGCGCCGGTGCTGGTGAACGGGGGTGACCTCGCGGACTCCTTCTCGTACTGGACGTTCAGCGACGTGTTCGAGGAGGTGGGCATCCCCACCGCGCCGTTCCACGGCGGCTTCGGCTTGCTGACGCACCGTCAGGTCAAGAAGCCCACCTACCACCTGTACACGTTCATGGCCGAGATGGGCGAGCAGGTGCTCGCCCGAGGCGAGGACCACCTGGTGACGCGGCACGGCGACGGACGCGTCACCGTGCTGGCCTGGGCGCCGGCCGACCCGGCCGGCGGCGATCCCGTCGACGGCCACACCGTCCGGCTGTCCCTGCCCGTCGGCGCCCCGGACGCGCAGGGCTCCGCCTTCGCTCGCCGCCGCTCCGTGAGCGAGGACGCCGGCAACCCCTGGGCCGCCTGGTGCGAGATGGGGCGGCCGCTCGCGCCCGGCGACCGCCGGCTCGACGCTCTCCGTGAGGCCGCCGAACCCGCCCGCTCGCACCGGAGCGTGCCCGTCGCCGGCGGGCGCGCCGACGTGGACCTCGTCCTGGGCCGCAACGAGGTGACGCTGCTGGAGCTCACCCCGGTCGTCGACGAGACGCCGGAGTGGTGGAGCGACGACCGGCTGTTCGGCCTCGGCGGCGAGGACGTCGACGCCTCCGTGAACCGGTCGTGAGCGCCCCGCCGCCCACCGGCCCGCTCGCACGGCCGGGAGCACGCCGGGACCTCGATACTCGCCCTGCACCTGCTCCGGTCCATGCTCGTCCACGTCAACGCCCTGCCGGCCGGCAGGCCCTGGCGGAACAGGCTTGGGCATCGAGGCCCAGTGACGAGGACGGGCGCGGCAGCACGCTGCGGGCACCCGGTGCACTGGACCGGCTCGACTTCCTCCACCGGTTCGCCGACCGGTTCGGCATCCGGAACACGGCCACGAGCGTCAATCCGGGGCTCGTCCACTTCCTGGCCGAGGTGGCGGGCGAGTACGGAAGCGCTCGGTCGTGTGCACGGGGGACGGGGCCGCCCCAGCCGTCCTCTGCCGCGCCCCACGTGTCTGCGGGCCATGCGGACCGCAACGCGTACACGTCATCGCGGTATTGATCCGGCCGACCGTGGCTCAGGTGGTCGAAGAGACCGGCGTGGACTCCGGAGAAGGCCTCGACGCGGGTTCCGTCGGGGCGGAAGACGTGGTCGGTGCCGGCGAACGGGATGCCGAGGATCGTTCTGAAGAACGCCCACCCGCCGCTGCCGTAGAACCCGGGTGGGACGACGCGGCCCCGTGCGGGGCGACGACGAGGAGTTTCGAACCCTCGCCGTCGCCCCGCACAGATGCGGTCAGCCCTTGACGGCGGAACTGGCGACCCCTTGGACGAACCAGCGCTGGAAGAAGGCGAAGACGACAAGGACCGGCAGGACGAGCAGGACGCCGAAGGCGAGGATCTGGCCCCAGTCCGGGGGCTGCTGCCCCTGGAAGACGCTCATCTCCAGGGGGAGGGGACGCACCGACGGGTCGGACACCATCAGCACCGGCCACAGGAAGGAGCCCCACTGGATGAGGAAGGTGAGGATCGCGACCGAGGCGAACACCGGCCTGGACATCGGCACGATGATCGCGAAGAAGGTGCGCCAGGGACCCGCGCCGTCCAGCCGGGCCGCCTCCTCGATGCTCGGCGGGATCTTCTTGAAGAACGTGTGGAACTGGTAGATGGCGAAGGCGTTGGCGACGAACGGCAGCGCCTGGATGTACAGGGTGTTGCGCTGGCCGTTGAACATGTAGAACAGCGGCACCGCCACCGACTCGAACGGGATCAGCATCAGCAGCAGGACGAGGGTGAACACCGCGTTCTGCCCTCGCCACTTCAGCCGCGTCAGCCCGTACGCCGCCATCGAGTTGACGATCAGCCCGCCCGTCACCACCACGAACGACAGCAGCACCGACACGCCCATGAACTGCCAGAAGTAACCGGTACTGTCGGAGTTGAGGCTGTCGAAGACGGCCGCGTAGTTGTCGAAGGAGAGGTGGGTGGGCAGGAAGCCGGACAGGCCGTTCAGGACCTCGTCGGACGGCTTGAGACTGCCGAGGAAGAGGTAGAGCGCGGGCAGGGCGAAGACGAACGCCAGAACGCTCAGGACGGCATAGTCGAGGACGCGGCGTACGGGCGTACGGGTCATGGCCATGGGTCAGTCAGTCCTCGTGGTCGGGCCGGACGACGCGGCGCTGGACGATCGTCAGGGCGACGACGATCAGGAAGAACACCACCGTGACGGCCGAGGCCTGGCCGATGTCGTTCTGGTCGAAGGCCGTGGTGACGGCCTGGTACATCACCGTCCGGGTGGCGTCCTCGTCCAGGCCTCCGCCGCGGATGAGGATGTACACCTGGTCGAAGACCCGGAAGGACAGCACCGAGGTCAGCATCGCGACGAACACGAGGGTGCCGCGGATGCCGGGCAGGGTGACGTGCCGGAACTGCTGCCAGCGCGAGGCCCGGTCCAGCGCGGCGGCCTCGTAGAGTTCGCCCGGTATCTGCTGCAGTCCGGCCAGCAGGATGACCATCTGGAAGCCGACGCCCTGCCACACCGACAGCACGATGATCGAGCCCATCGCGGTGAGGCTGTCACCGAGCCAGTCGAAGGCGCCCCAGTTGCCGAGACTCACCGCGTCCAGCAGGGAGTTGAGCATGCCCTGCTCGCTGCGGGCGAGGATCAGCCGCCAGATCACGGCGACCAGCGCCATCGGGAAGACCACCGGCATGAAGAAGAAGGACCGGAACAGGCCGATGGCCTTCAGCCTGCGGTTGAGCAGGATCGCCAGCGCCAGCGCCAGACCGGTCTGGAGCGGTACGACGACCGCGGCGAAGGTCAGGTTGTTCAGCAGCGCCCGCAGGAACGGGCCGGACAGGTCGGGGTCGGTGAACAGCCGCCGGTAGTGCTCCACGCCGAAGAAGGCGGGTTCCAGCGGGGAGCCGAGGCGGACGTTGTGGAAGGAGAGCACCACGGCGTAGCCGAACGGGATGCCGACGAAGGCGATCAGCCCGCCGACGGCCGGGGCGGACATCAGCAGCCCGTGCAGCCGGTCGCGGTTGCCGCGCGAGGGACGCGAGGGCTTCGCGGAGGGCGCGGACGAGACGGCCTGCGCCCGGCCAGGGGCCGCGGTGTGCGCGGGTTCCACGGTTTTCACGGGAGGGTTCCTCTTCCCGGCGGGG
>NZ_JUJA01000122.1:21828-36684 GCF_001906585.1 Streptomyces kebangsaanensis
CCCGCCCCGGCCGATGCGTCCTGCGGGTTACGGGATCTCGTAGCCGGCGTTGTCGGTGAAGTCCCGGTCGATGGCCCGGGCGGCCTTGCGCAGGGCTTCCTCCGGGTCGGCGCCGCCGTAGATCGAGTTCAGGGCGGCGTTGAACTTGGCGGTGACCGTGGGGTATCCGGCGGTCACCGGCCGGGTGACGGCGACGCAGGAGGCGTCGATGTCGCTGTCGCCGCAGGGCCGGGCGAGCTGGTCGGCGAGGATTTGGAGCGGGCCGCCCTCCTTGTACAGCTCGCTCTTGGCGAGCGCGGTCCTGGTGGCGGGCACCGCGCCGTTGGCCTTCGTCATCGCGCCGACGTTGGTGTCGTTCAGCAGGTAGTCCAGGAAGGTGCCGGCGGCCTTGCCGTTCTTGCTGCCGGCGCCGATGCCCCAGGCCCACGAGCCCTGTCCGGTCTTGGGGCCGTTGCCGAAGTCGGGCAGCGGCAGGACGACGAGGTCGTCGCCGAGGGCCTCGCTGTAGGCGGGGTACATCCAGTGGCCGACCCAGCTCAGCGCCACCTTGCCCTTGGCGAAGGCGTTGCCGTCGGTGTTGGGGTCGACGTACGTCTTCCAGGACTGGAACGTCTTCATCGCGGCGACGGCCTTCGGGCTGTCGAGGGCGCCCTCCGCCTTGCCGTCCTTCAACAGGGCTCCGCCGGAAGACCAGAGGATCGGGGAGAAGCCGAAGGTGCCCCACTCCGTGGCCAGGCCGTACTGCTCCGATATGTCGAGGACCTTGCCGTCGGAGTCCTCGGCCTTCAGCGCCTCGAGCGCCTTGCCGAACTCCTCGGCCGTCCAGGCGTCGTCCGCCCGCGTCGGGTACTTCACGTCGGCCGCGTCCAGCAGCTTCTTGTTGGCGTACATGCCGAGCCCGGCGTCGAACATACCCAGGCCGTAGTGCTTGCCGTCGATCTCGCCCTGCGCCTTGACGGCGTCGGTGGCGTTGCCGAGCGTCTTGGCGGAGACATGGTCGTCGACCGGGGCGAGCTTGCCGTTGTAGACGAAGTTCGCCATCGTCGGGCCGTCGAACTCCAGCACGTCCGGCAGTTCGGCGGGGTCGGTGGCGGTGATGGTCTTCGTGTAGTCGTTCTCGGGGATCAGCTTCAACTCGGCCTTGACGTCGCTCTGCGAGGAGTTGAAGGTCTTCACGGCGTTCTGCAGCGCGGCCGTCTCGCTCGCCTGGCCCTGGTGGGCCCAGACGCTGATGGTGCCCTTGCCGCTGCCCTCCTCGGCGGAGGTGTCGCCGGCGCCGCCCCCGCCGCCACAGGCGGCCAGCGCGGCCAGTGGCAGCAGGGCGAGGGCGGTCAGGCCCGTACGACGGTGTCTTCTGGGTCCGTTGGTCATGGCGGTGCCTCCGAGCGGTGTGCGGTGGGTGTGCGGAAGGTGGGGCCGGGGGCGGGAACGGCCCCCCGGAAGCGGGCGGTTGACGAGGAGGGTGGGCTACCGCTGCCGGCGGCTGTGCGGCGGAGCGGTGGTCTCGCGGAGGGCGAAGCGGATGGGCATCTCGACGGGGTGCGGCGGCCCGGCGTCCGGGTCGTCCAGCCGCGCCAGCAGCAGCCGGGCCGCCTCCCGGCCCTGGGCCGCGACCGGCTGGGCCACGGTGGTCAGCCCGACGACCTCGGACAGCTCGTGATCGTCGAAGCCGACGACGGACACGTCCTCCGGAACCCTCAGCCGGTGCCGGCGCAGGGCGCGCAAGGCGCCCATCGCCATCTCGTCGGACTGGGCGAACACGGCGGTCGGCGGGTGGCGCAGCGCCAGCAGCTCGGTCATGGCCCGCTCGCCGCCCTCGACCGTGTAACCGCCGTCCGCCTCCAGGGCGGGGTCGGGCTCGATCCCGGCGTCGGCCAGCACGTCCAGGTAGCCCTGCCGGCGGTCGAGGGGCGTGGTCCAGTGCAGCGGCTCGCTGGCCCCGGAGATCATGCCGACCCGGCGGTGGCCGAGGTTCACCAGATGCCGTACGGCGCTCTCCGCCCCGCCCCGGTCGTCGATGCCGACCACCGTGAAGCCGGGCCGGGCGCCGCCGACCGTGGTTGCCAGCGGCACGTCGAGGGCGCGCAGGGCGGCGGCCTCCTCCGGGTCCGGGATCAGCAGGGACAGCACGGCGTCGACCCGCTTGCGGATCGGTAGCTTGGTGAAGAAGCGCTTGCGCACCTCCGGTGAGCCGAGGTTGTACAGCAGGACGTCGTAGCCGGCGGCGCTGAAGACCTTCTCGGCCGCGTCCAGCACGGTGCCGAAGAACCAGCGGCCGACGTACGGGACGACGACCCCGATGGTGTAGGTGCGCCCGCTGGCCAGGCTGGAGGCCGAGCGGGAGGCGGTGTAGCCCAGTTCGGCGGCGGCCGCGACGATCCGCGCCCGCATCTCCTCCGACACTCCGGGACGGCCGCGCAGGGCGCGGGACACGGTGGACGCCGAGACCCCGGTGGCCTCGGCGACATCGGTGATGCTGACCGTCACGGAACGCTCCTTGATCGGGTGCACGCCGTGTGGCCTGGGGCCCGGCAGCACGGCGGCGTGAGGGGGGGTGACGAGACCGTAAACCCGACCACCCGGTTGCGCAAGCGTTTGCGTTCAGATTTACTTCGGCTGACTCCCAAAGGAACTCCCAGCAGCAAAATCACAGCGCACACGTTTGAGTGCTGCTGTCGGCAGACAGGACCTGTCCATGCGATACGCGCCGCCCGGCCTCTGCGTGAACGACTTCGATCTCCTGCGTCACGCGGACGGCACCTACACCGTGCTGCACCTGCAGGGCCCGTGGACGGCCGAGTTCGACCACCTGCGCATGGAGACCTCCTACGGCCGGGCCACCTCCGCCGACCTGGTCCACTGGGAGCCGCAGGGCACCGCCTTCGGCAACGGCCTGCCGGGCCGCTTCGATCAGCAGGCGGTGTGGACCATGCACGCCTTCCCGCACGGCACCGGCATGGCGATGCTCTACACCGCCGTCTCCGGCCTCACCCCGGACGGCTGGCCGCTGCAGTCGGTCGGCCTGGCGTACTCCGAGCGCACCGACGGCACCGGCTGGCGCCGCCACGGCACGAGGCCGGTCGCCGAGGCCGACCCGCGCTGGTACCGCACGGGCGAACGCATGGGCTGGCGCGACCCCTTCGTCGTACGCGACGACGAGTCCGACGGCTGGGTCATGGTGGTCTGCGCCGCCGACGCCTCCCTGCCGGTCGAGGTCAGCGGCTGCGTCGCCTGGGCCACCTCCGACGACCTGGAGCACTGGACCGTCCACCCGCCGCTCGTCTCTCCCGGTGACGTCGACGAGTTGGAGTGCCCGGTCCTCGAACGCCTCGACGACGGCAGCTGGCTGCTGCTCGGCTCCATCGGCGCCACCCGGGGCTTCGAGGCGTGGACCGCGCCCCGCCTGCGCGGCCCGTGGACCCGTCGCGGCCCGCTCGGCCCGACGGGCGCGTACGCCCCGCGTGTCGTCGCCGCCCCCGACGGCTCCCGCGTCGTGCTGCACACCACCCCGCGCCGCGTCGGTCTCACCGACACCGGCGACCGCTGCCGAGGCATGCTCGCCCAGCCCAAGTCCCTGGTCGTGTCCGCGGGTTCGGCGCCCTGCCTGGAATGGTGGCCGGGCCTGGAGACCTGGCTCGGCGAGGAGACGTACGATGCCCCCCTGCACGCGGTCGGCCATGTCGACGTCGGTGGCCGCATCGAGGTCGTTCTGCGCGCCGAAGATCCGGGCAACGACCGTGCCGCCCTCGCCGTGGCCTGCGACGGCAAGGACCTCCGGGTCACCGGGCCCGGTGGAAGGGTACTGGCGCAGACCGTCCTGTCGAGTCTCCCCGGCGCGTTGCGCATCCTCACGGTCGGCGAGTACGTCGAGGTCTACGCCGACGACGCCTTCGTGCTGACCGCTCTGTGCTATTCCGGTCGGCCTGTCCCCTGGACGGCGGTCACCGGCAACGGTGCCAGTCCGGTCCCTGTCCGCCCGATCCGCCTGCCCGCCCCGTGCCGGGACGACGCCTCGGCCGTGTGGCCCGGTCCGACGGCAACGACCGCGGCCGCCGCCGGCCTGCGGTGAAACCGGGGGCGGAGGTGGTCGCGGCGCGGCCGAAGGCGGCTGCGCCGCGACCACGGAGCCGACCCGCTGCTGCTGTGGGACCCCGGTGGACCGGCTGAGCGGCCATGGGGTGTGGGTGCCCACGCCGGCGAGCGCGGTCACGCCCGCCAGGATCAGGGGCAGGCAGTGACGGCGGAGTCGGTGACGTCGTCCGTTCACGCTTCCTTCCGTTCCGGTCGATCGAATGGGAGACGGGACGGGCGGGCGGCACCGGTGGGGTGCGGCCCGGCGGAGGCACACATTCCGCACCCGTACTCGGGGTTTCACACCGATTCCGGCCCGTCCGGGCGAGCTTCTTGCGCCCTGCCCGCCGTCGTGCTCGGCAGTGCCGCGCCGCACGAACCTCGACGTCCTCCCCGCCACGCGTACACGAGCAGGCAATACACATCGAGTTCGGTGTGACGACGGTGGCGCAGAACCCGGGGCTCCATGGTCCGGCCCAGGACCATGCGCCGGGCCTCGGCGGGATCACTCGCACGCACCGCCCAGATCCGGCAGCCCTCCACCGTGCGGCTTCATCGGCGTGCAGGGGGGATGCAGACTTCCCACAGCAGGGCGGGCACACCCCTGTCACCTCGCGCGTCGGCGGGCTCGCTCGAATCACCTGACCCCTTTCACTGCCGGTCCGTGTCACGTGCCGTGACCCGTTGCGGTGTGCTGTGTGCCGCAAGGGACACGGCTTCGGACAGGCGCGACGGTGAGAACTTCGCCGTCACCCCGTCCGGGACCCGCTCCTCGGCACCTCGAGACGGAGAGCGAGCAGGTCGTACACGGACTGACGAAGAACACCGGCACCCACACCCCGCTGCGGGTGGCCTTCCACGAGTACGCGGCGGCCTGGCGCGACGTACGCGCGGTACGGCGCCGGCGCGACAAAGCGGGATGTCTCTTCGGTCCTCCCGGGTGGTCCCCGAAGCAGGGGCATGAGATGTCACTCCTGCTCCCCGTGTACACGGGGCTTGCCTCGCTGAACCTGGTCGGCGCAACCCTGCATACGGACCTGCCGGAGTGGCTGGCCAAACCCCCGCTCGCCCTGCACCTCTGGCGGTCCACGCACCGACGTCACGCGTGCATGCCGGCCGGACCGGCCCTCGCGGCCGTCGGCGACGGGTTCCTCATGCCGCCGGGTGAAGGCGCCTTCCTCACCGGTACCACCTGTTTCCTGGGCACCCAGCTCTGTTACGTCACCGCTTCCGTCCGGCGGGGCGCCGTCGCGCACCTTCGGGCACGGCCCCCTTCTCGGTGCGGGATGCCTCGTCGCCTGGGCTGCGGTGAACGCGGCGCTGCTGCCACGTGTGGGTCTCCTGGCCCGGGCGGTGGCTCCCTGCAGCGCCGCACTGGTGACCATGGCGGCCACCGCCTGCGTCATGGGGCCGAGGGCGGCGCGGGGCGGGGTGCTGTTCCTGAGCTCCGACCTGCTGGTCGGGCTCGGCGCGGCCGAGGCAAAGTTCACCAGCCGTCAGGTCCTGGTGACGGCCACCTACGTGGTCGCTCAGTTCCTCCTCGTCGACGCGTGCGTTCGCGCCCCTGCGGCGCAGAGGACGGCGCACCCCGCTGGGCGGAGTCCTCGAACGTCTGATGGTCCGTTGGGAAAGTCGGCATCGAGTCGGTGTGAGTCCTTGAGACCCCCGGAGACAGCTGACCGCACATGCGAACCGTTGTAATCTCCAGAGAACGCCTTTGACCTGCAAGAAGCAGGCAGAGAGCAGGCAAACCGGGAGCATCTTCATGTTTCGTGCAGTATTCAAGTCCAAGATCCACCGCGCCACCGTCACCCAGGCCGACCTGCACTACGTGGGATCGGTGACCATCGACGCGGACCTGCTCGACGCGGCCGATCTGCTGCCCGGTGAGCTGGTCCACATCGTCGACGTCACCAACGGGGCGCGGCTGGAGACGTACGTCATCGAGGGGGAGCGCGGGTCCGGGGTCGTCGGTATCAACGGGGCCGCCGCGCACCTCGTCCACCCCGGAGACCTGGTGATCATCATCAGCTACGCCCAGGTGACCGACGCCGAGGCGCGGGCGCTCCAGCCGCGCGTCGTGCACGTGGACGCCGGCAACCGCATCGTGGAGCTCGGTGCCGATCCCTCCGCGCCGGTGCCGGGGTCCGACCAGGAGCGCGGCCCGCACGCCGTGCCGGCCTGAACGGGAGCGGCTCGCCGTGCGCGCCCCGGAGGGTTCTGAGTACGCGGTGCTTGCCCTGCTGCACACCTCGCCGGTGCACGTCCCGGTCTTCGAAGCGCTGCGCGACGAGGCCCATCCCGGCCTGGAACTGCGGCACTTCGTCGACGAGGAACTGCTGCGCCGGGCCCGCCGGCAGGGACCGGCGGCGGTGACGGACGAGGTGCGGGCGGCACTGCGCGGGGCCGTCGCCGAGGGCGCCCGGGCCGTCCTGTGCACCTGCTCCACCATCGGCGGCGTCGCGGAGGCGGCGGGGCTCTCGGTCCCGGTGCTGCGGGTGGACCGCCCGATGGCGGCCGCCGCCGTCGCCGCCGGGCCGCGGGTGGTCGTCCTCGCGGCGCTGCGGAGCACCCTCGCGCCGACCACCGCGCTCATCGACGAGGAGGCCCGCCGCGCCCGGCGCTCCGTCACCGTCCGCTCCGTGCTCGTCGACGCCGCCTGGCCGTGCTTCGAGGCCGGCGACACCGAGGGGTACGTGCGTGAGGTGGCGGCCGCCGTGGACCGGGTCACGGACGCCGACGCGATCGTCCTGGCCCAGGCCTCCATGGCCCCGGCCCGCCATGCGGCCACCACCCCGGTCCCGGTCCTGTCCAGCCCCGCCCCGGGCCTCGCGGCAGCGGTGCGGGCCATGCGTGCCGTGACGCCGACGGCATGAACCCGCCCGGGTCCTCGCCCCGGCGCCGTCGGGTGACTGGCGGCGCGGGGGGAGGGTAGGCGGGGGAGTAGTCCAGAGCCGATGTCGACCGACTGGCCGGAGGACGCCATGACCGACCCGCACCCCGACCCCACTCCGCCCTCGCCGACGCCGGGTCCCGGGCCGGGCCCCACACCGGGCCCCGACCCCCAGCATCCACAGCCGTACCCGAACCCCGTTCCCACACCGGAACCACCCCCGGCCCCGCAGCCCCCGCCGGCGCCGGGACCACCGCCGGGCCCGGGCCCGGCCCCCGGTCCTCCACCCCCCGGCCCGCCGCCCCCGGAGCCCTCCCCGTCCCCGATCCCCCCGGGCCCGGAGCCGGTCCCGAACCCCGAGCCGGGACCGCCCCTGACCTGAGCACGGAACCCGCGGGAAACGTGCCCCGCCGCGGACGCCGACGGTGGGCGGCTCCTCGGCCGCCCACCGTCCTGTTCGTGCTCATTCCTGACCGGCCCGGCGGCCCCGCCGGCCCGGCGACCCTACGCGGTCACCTCCGACCGGTCCCCGCCCCACAGCGTGTGGAAGGAGCCCTCCCGGTCCACCCGCCGGTAGGTGTGCGCCCCGAAGAAGTCCCGCTGGCCCTGGGTCAGCGCGGCCGGGAGGCGTTCGGCGCGCAGCGCGTCGTAGTAAGCCAGTGCGGCCGAGAAGCCGGGCGTGGGCACCCCCTGCCGCGTCGCCGCGACCAGCACCTCGCGCCAGTCGTCCTGGGCCGCCGCGATCTCCTGGGCGAAGGTGTCGTCGGACAGCAGGCTCGGCAGGTCCGGGCGGGCGTCGTACGCGGCGCGGATCCGGTCCAGGAAGGCCGCGCGGATGATGCAGCCGCCGCGCCAGATGGCGGAGACCGCGCCGAGGTCGATGTTCCAGTCGTACTCCTCGCTGCCGGCGGCGATCTCGTGGAAGCCCTGCGTGTACGACACGATCTTCGAGGCGTACAGCGCCTGCTCCACCCGGTCCGCGAAGGCCGCCGCCTCGGACTCCGACAGCGGTGACGCCTTCGGGCCCGCCAGGCCCCGCGAGGCCTCCCGCAGGGCCGCGTGCCCGGACAGCGAGCGCGCGAAGACCGCCTCCGCGATGCCCGACACCGGCACGCCCAGGTCGAGGGCGATCTGCACCGTCCAGCGGCCCGTGCCCTTCTGCTCGGCCTGGTCCACCACCACGTCCACGAACGGCTTGCCGGTCGCCGCGTCCACGTGGGACAGGACCTCCGCCGTGATCTCGATCAGGTACGAGTCCAGGCGGCCCCTGTTCCAGGTGCGGAAGATCTCCGCGATCTGCGCGGGGGAGTAGCCGGCCACGTCACGCAGCAGCTGGTACGCCTCGCCGATCAGCTGCATGTCGGCGTACTCGATGCCGTTGTGCACCATCTTCACGAAGTGACCCGCGCCGTCCGGACCCACGTGCGTGACGCACGGCGCGCCGTCCGCCGCCTTCGCGGAGATCTTCTCCAGCATCGGGCCGAGGGAGTCGTACGACTCCTTCGGGCCGCCCGGCATGATGCTCGGCCCGTGCAGCGCGCCCTCCTCGCCGCCGGAGATGCCCGCGCCCACGAAGTGGATGCCCTGCTCGCGCAGCTCCCGCTCCCGGCGCCGGGTGTCCGCGAAGTGCGCGTTGCCGCCGTCGATGATCATGTCACCGGGCTCCAGCAGCGGCGCGAACTCCTGGATCACCGCGTCGGTCGGCTCACCGGCCTTCACCATGATGACCAGGCGGCGCGGCCGCTCCAGCGCCGCCACGAACTCCTTGGCGGTCTCGGCCGCGATGAAGTCGCCCTCGTGTCCGAACTCCTCGACCAGGGCGTGCGTCCGGGACGCCGTCCGGTTGTGCAGCGCGACCGTGTAGCCGTTGCGCGCGAAGTTGCGGGCGAGGTTGCGGCCCATGACCGCGAGTCCGGTGACGCCGATCTGGGCTGTAGTGCTCATACCGCCTGCTCCTCAAAATCCGGTGGATCATCAGGTGGAACGCCGGGTCCCGCCGTCGGCGGTGCCGACCGCGCCGCCGTCCGTGCCCGCCAGTATCGCCGTTCGTGCCCGCCAGTATCGCCGTTCGTGCCCTCACAACCATCCTGACGTGCCGGTACGGCACCCGCACATCCGGACCCGGCACGCTTCAATACGCACGCGGGGGCCCCGCGGCTCATTCCGCGCGGCAGAAGCCCGTGGTCCGGTGCGCGTTCCGTAGGTCCGGCCAACCAGGTTCCGTTACCGGCCACTTGATGTGTCGAAGCGGCCGACATCCGTCTTGTCACGGCTTGTTCGTGGCGGTTATTTTCGCCCCTCCTGACGCATGGCGAGAGGGCTTCAGACATGGCCGCACGCGGTCGGCACCGCCGGTACCAGCCCAACAGGATCAACCGCGTCTCGCTCACCGTCACGGCGGGCGGCGCCGGAATGGCCATTCCGCTCATCGGCGCCTCGGCCTCGCACGCCGCCGACGCCTCCACCTGGAACAAGGTCGCCGCCTGCGAGTCCAGCGGCAACTGGAGCATCAACACCGGCAACGGCTACTACGGCGGCCTGCAGTTCACCCGGTCCACCTGGGCGGAGTACGGCGGAACGCGGTACGCGCCGCGTGCGGATCTGGCCACCCGCGACCAGCAGATCGCCGTCGCGGAGAAGGTCCTCGCCGGACAGGGCCCCGGCGCCTGGCCGGTGTGCTCGGCACGGGCCGGGCTGACCCGGGGCGGCGGCGCCCCCGAGGTCCGCCGCGAGACCCGCCCCGTCGACGTACGGCCGCAGACCACCCCCCAGTCGCGGGCCGGTACCGCCGAGATGTACACGGTGGTCCCCGGCGACACCCTCTCCGGCATCGCCGGGAAACGTCATGTCCCGGGCGGCTGGCGGAAGTTGTACTCCGCCAACCGGACGACCGTCGGCGACGACCCGAACCTGATCCTGCCGGGCCAGCGGCTCTCGCTGCGGGCGACCCGCGCGGCGCCCACCGCCCCCCGCCCCGCCAAGGAGGCCAAGCCCG
Organism: Streptomyces kebangsaanensis; assembly: GCF_001906585.1. Lineage (GTDB taxonomy): Bacteria > Actinomycetota > Actinomycetes > Streptomycetales > Streptomycetaceae > Streptomyces > Streptomyces kebangsaanensis. The sequence goes on from NZ_JUJA01000122.1 coordinate 31,788, forward strand.
CCACCGGCACGAGGGCCACCCGGCAGCACTCGGCCTCGCACACCCTCGTCGCCCCCGTCGGCGGCCCCGTCGGCACGGCCTACCACGCGACCGGCGCCCACTGGTCGAAGGGCTACCACACCGGCGTCGACTTCGCGGTCCCCACCGGCACCTCGGTGAAGGCGGTCGCGGCCGGCCGGGTCGTCAGCGCGGGCTGGGGCGGTGCCTACGGCTACCAGGTGGTGATCCGGCACGCCGACGGCCGCTACTCCCAGTACGGGCACCTGTCGGCGATCTCCGTGCGGGCCGGGCAGACCGTCGCCGCCGGGCGTGGCATCGGCCGCTCGGGGGCCACGGGCAACGTCACGGGCCCGCACCTGCACTTCGAGGTGCGGACGGGGCCCGGATTCGGCACGGACGTCGACCCGGTCGCCTATCTCAGGGCCGGCGGGGTCACGATCTGACGCGGGAGCGGTCCCGGTCGAGGACGGGCACCGGGACGCAGGGGCTCGCGTAGTACAGGCCGCCGTGGAACGGGCCGACGACGAGCGGCGGTTCGTCCACCGGCGCGGCCCCGGACCGTTCGGCCGGCTCGGCCGGCGGCAGCTCCTCCGCGGGCGCGGTCGCCACCACCGGGGCCGTACCCCCGATCCGCTCGGTCGTCAGCAGGATCAGCCCGCCCGCCGCCACCACACCGCAGCCGAGGGCGAGCACGGTGCCCGTGGTGCCGTGGCGGAAGGTCTCGCCGAACATCGTGAGGCCGACCGCGGTCGCCACCACCGGGTTCACCACCGTCAGCGTGGCCAGCGGCGCCGCCAGGCCACCGCTCCGGTACGACGCCTGCGACAGCAGCATCCCGGCCGTGGCCAGCACGCCGATCGCGGCCAGGGACGGCAGCTCCGCCGCGGGGACGCCATCCGTCCAGTCGACCGCGACCGTCTTGGTGAACACCGAGGAGATGCCGAAGGCCACGCCGGAGCCGGTGGCGAACAGCACGCTGCGCACCGCCGGATGCCGGTGCGCCGCGCGGCCCGCGACCGTCAGCGTCACGACCACGCCACCGGTCACCACGGCCAGGCCCCCGCGCTGCGCGGCGCTCAGCGACTGCGCGTCGGACGCGCCCACCAGGGACAGCAGGCCCGCGAGCCCCACCGTCGCCATGATCGCGCCCCGCCAGGCGGTGGAGCCCGCCCGGCGGCCGACGAACAACGCGGCCATGGGCAGCGCGAACACGATGGTCAGGGCGCCCAGCGGCTGGACCAGACTGAGCGGGCCGCAGGCCAGGGCCGCCACGTGCAGCAGCCCGCCGAGGCCGTTCAGCGCCACCGCCGCCCACCAGGCCGGCCGGCGCAGCGGCGCGTACCGCTCGCCGGGGCAGGACACCGCGACCCGCTCCTGCACGATCGCGCCGCCGGCGTAGGCGACGGCGGACACGAGCGACAGCAGCACGGACAGCGCGAGGGCGCTCATGAGCTGCTCCTCTGCGCGGGGCGGGGGCGGGGGGCCCGGTGCGGCGAACGGTCGGCTTCCATGGTCCACCACCCTGCCGTGCCGGGCGCTCCCCGTCGTCGTACCTGAGCAGTCAATGGGTCCTACTACCGACGGAGTACGCCCCGCCCGCAGTCCTCCCCCGGGTGGGCGACACGGGACGGAGAACCCCCCGCGGGAAACCCCTTGGGGGCCTTGGTACCACTGCTCCCATGGACCTCGCCCCCGACCTCGCCGCCCTGCGCTCCCTCGGCGGCTTCTTCGCCCTGCGCACCGGCACCCCGCCGCACACCCCGCTGCCCACCCTCGCCCAGGCCTACGCGGAGCCCGCCACCGACCCGCACGACACCCACCCCCTGGCCATCCGGGTCCGCAGGGTCGCCGACGGCATCCGCGCCCCCGAGCCCCGGGTCGCCGCCTCGATCGCCCACCAGGCGCTCGCCGCCCGCCTGTGGTCGGCCGCGCTCGGCTGCGCCGCGCTGTACGGCCACGTCCCCGACCTGCACCCGCGCCTGCTGCACTGGGACCCGGCCGCCGGCGCCCCCGACGACCTCTGGCTCACCGAGGTACGCGCACGCCCCGGGGACGCGGACACGGTCGCGGACCTCGTCCTGCACGGCCACCTCGTACCGCTGGCGGCGGCCCTGCGCGCCCGCCACCGCCTCGCCCCCGGCCTCCTGCGGGGCAACGCGGCCTCCGCGCTGGCGGGCGCCGGGCGCCTGCTGGAGCGGTGGGCGCGCGACAACGGCCGTACCGAGGCCGCCGGCCGGGCCCGCGAGCTGACCGCGCGCCTCCTCGCACACCCGCTCCTCGACCGCGCCGGCACCCTCGCCGCAACCGGCTTCCGGCGGCGCAGCTGCTGCCTCTACTACCGGGTCCCCGGCGGAGGGGTCTGCGGCGACTGCTGCTTCCCGCGGCCGCCGCGCTCTTCCCCACGGGCCGCATCCGAGTGACCATGGGAGCGACTGGCCGCCGAGACCAGGAGGTTGCGGGTGCGCGTGGGACTGCTGACCCGGGAGTACCCGCCGGACGTGTACGGCGGCGCGGGCGTCCACGTCGAGTTCCTCGCGCGGGAGCTGAGACCGCTGGTCGACCTGGAGGTGCACTGCTGGGGCGAGGTCTCCTCGGCGGACAGAGCGGCCGGCGTCGTACGCCACCGGCCCTGGTCCGCGCTCGACGGCGCCAACGACGCGCTGCGCACCTTCTCCGTGGACCTGGCCATGACCGCCGCCCTCCGGGGCCGCGAACTGGTCCACTCCCACACCTGGTACGCCAACCTCGCCGGCCACCTCGGCAAGCTGCTGCACGGCGTGCCGCACGTGATGACCGCGCACTCCCTGGAACCGCTGCGCCCCTGGAAGGCCGAACAGCTCGGCGGCGGCTACGCGTTGTCCGGCTGGGCCGAGCGCACCGCGATCGAGGCCGCCGACGCGGTGGTCGCCGTCTCGGCGGCGATGCGCGAGGACATCCTCGCCTGCTACCCGGCGCTCGACCCGGCCCGTGTCCACGTCGTCCACAACGGCATCGACACCACCCTCTACCGGCCGGACCACGGCACCGAGGCCCTCGACCGGATCGGCCTCGACCCGGCCCGCCCGTACGTGCTGTTCGTCGGCCGCATCACCCGTCAGAAGGGCGTGCCCCACCTGCTGCGCGCGGCGCGGGACATCGACCCGGCGGCGCAGATCGTGCTGTGCGCGGGGGCGCCCGACACGCCCGGGATCGACCGGGAGTTCCGGGACCTGTACCAGGAGCTGAGCCGCAGCCGCGAGGGCGTGCACTGGATTCCGCGGATGCTGCCGCGCCCGGACGTGGTCCAGCTCCTCACCCACGCCGCCGTCTTCGTCTGCCCCTCGGTGTACGAGCCGCTGGGCATCGTCAACCTGGAGGCGATGGCGTGCGGCACGCCCGTCGTGGCCTCCGAGGTCGGCGGGATTCCCGAGGTGGTCGAGGACGGCCGGACCGGGGTGCTCGTGCCCGTGGACGACGACTTCGAGACGGGGCTCGCCCGCGCGCTCGACGCGGTGCTCGCCGACGCCGGCGCCGCCCGCCGGATGGGCGAGGCCGGACGGCGGCGCGCGGTGGAGGAGTTCGGCTGGGACGCGGTCGCCCGGCGCACCGTGCGGCTGTACGAGGAGGTCCTCGGACAGGCTTAGGCCCCCTGCTCAGGGGCAGTAGTGAGGCAACCGGGTGAGGGGAGCGGCGATGCGTCGTGGTGGACCTTCGGTCCTCGGAATCGTCCTCGCGGGCGGCGAGGGCAAGCGGCTGATGCCCCTGACGGCGGACCGGGCCAAACCCGCGGTCACCTTCGGCGGCACCTACCGGCTCGTCGACTTCGTCCTGTCCAACCTGGTCAACGGCGACATCCTGCGCGTCTGCGTGCTGACCCAGTACAAGTCGCACTCGCTGGACCGGCACATCACCACCACCTGGCGGATGTCCAGCCTGCTCGGCAACTACGTCACCCCGGTCCCCGCGCAGCAGCGGCTCGGCCCCCGCTGGTACCTGGGCAGCGCCGACGCCATCCTGCAGTCGCTGAACCTCGTTCACGACGAACAGCCGGAATACGTCGCGGTGTTCGGCGCCGACCACGTCTACCGCATGGACCCGCGGCAGATGCTCCGGCAGCACATCGACGGCGGCGCGGGCGTGACGGTCGCCGGCATCCGGGTGCCGCGCGCGGAGTCGTCGTCGTTCGGGGTGATCAGCCCGGGTTCGGACGGGCGCACCGTGGACCGCTTCCTGGAGAAGCCCGCCAATCCTCCGGGCCTGCCCGACGCCCCGGAGCGCGTGTTCGCCTCCATGGGCAACTACGTCTTCACCACCAAGGTGCTGATCGAGGCGCTGCAGCGGGACGCCGAGGACGACCGGTCGGTGCACGACATGGGCGGCTCGATCCTGCCCCAGCTCACCGAACGCGGCGAGGCGCAGCTGTACGACTTCAGCGTCAACCACGTGCCCGGCGAGACCAGCCGCGACCAGGGCTACTGGCGGGACGTCGGCACGCTCGACGCGTACTACGACGCCCACATGGACCTGATCGCCGAGCGCCCCGCCTTCAACCTCTACAACCGCGACTGGCCGATCTACACCCACTCGGGCCAGCTCTCCCCGGCCCGGTTCAGCGCGGGCGGCATCACGAGCGAGTCGATCATCAGCGCGGGCTGCCTGATCCGCGGGCAGGTCACCCGCTCCGTGCTCTCCCCGGGCGTCCGGGTCGATCCGGGCGCGGTGGTCCAGGGCTCGGTGCTGCACGACAACGTGCGCGTCGGCCGGGGTGCCATCGTGCGCGGGGCGGTGCTGGACAAGAACGTCGAGGTGCCGCCAGGGGCGACGATCGGCGTCAACCCCGAGCGGGACGCGGAGCTGTACACCGTCTCCAAGGGCGGGGTGATCGCCCTGGGCAAGGGCCGGCGGGTGCCGTAGCTCC
>NZ_JUJA01000122.1:36717-46524 GCF_001906585.1 Streptomyces kebangsaanensis
GGCCGGCGGCGCTCAGCCGCTCAGCGGCGGGAAGCGGTTCAAGGTGATCGCCTCGGCGCGGCGGACCTCGTCGGCCGGGCTGAACTGCACGTACTCGGTGCCCGGCGCGGTGCGCACGGGGACGTGCCCGGGCGGGGCGTAGAACGCCTCCCCGGCCTGGTACACCTCGTAGTGGTCGGGGTAGCGCAGGACCAGCTCGCCCTTGAAGACGTAGCCCCAGTGCGGGCACTGGCACCGGCCCTCCGGCAGGTCCTTGAGCAGGGGGGTGAGGTCGACGTCCTCGCGGAAGGTGCGGAAGTCCACCGTGTAGGGTTCGAGGTCCTCGGAGAGCTCGACGACCGGGCCGTAGTCCCCGCCCTGGGTGGCGGTGTGCCGGGAGACCTTGGGCATCGGATTCACTTCCCTTCCGGGAAAGAGGGCGTCGCCGCGGTGCTCGCGCGATGTGGAAGTGACGCCCCCATGGTGCGCGTCCCGCAGCCCCCGGTCCACTTGGATCTCGGGCCGGGCTGTCCCGCCGTACGCCCGGTTTTGCCATGTACCTGAACGGAAGGCGGAATCCGTGCCGTCATGCCGACGGCTGCCCCTGACAGCGTTGTTCCACATCGCCCCGGACGGCAGACGGTCCTTGATCGGACGGCGAGTGCAGCGGGTTCGGCCTCGCGTTGCCGGTCCGCCTTCGAGATTGCGCCTTCAGGACGGACGTGGATCGCATTCTTGACACGGCAGGCCGCCTGCCTCGGCGGCGCCCTGCACAAGGTTCCCGCTCCCGGCACCTCCCAATGCCGCTCCGCGTGCGGATTCACCGCGCCGGGCAGCCGGGAGTCCCAGGCCGCGCTCGTGTGCAGGAACTCCGGCTGCGGCTGGTCGGGCAACGCCGACCGCAACGCGGCCCGGAACATCCCGCACCCGTACCGGACGGGCCACGCGCTCGTCCCGGCTGCCGGGAGGGCACTTCAAACCCAGGTCGGCGATGTCGGGTCGAGTTCGAGGAGAGGGGCGAGCTCAACGGACTGTCGACCTGCGACCGCCAGGTGCTCAAGCCGGACGCGGCACGGCTGAAGGCCGCTCAGGAGGCGCTGATCCGCGACGCGTCGCGCGCGACACCCGCGGGTTGCCCGGCCGGCCGACCCGCAGACCCGATCATGCAGGCAATGACGTCTTCCCGGGAGGTCTTCCTGCATGAGATGGACCCGGCGCCTGCGCCTGTGCGTGGCGGGGGCGGTGGCGGCGTCCGCGCTGACCGCCGCTCCCGCCACCGCACGGGCCGCCGAAGCGCGTGACGGCCGGCTCACCGATCTGGTCGACCCGTTCATCGGCACCGCGAACGAAGGCAACACCTTTCCCGGCGCGGCCGTGCCCTTCGGCATGGTGCAGCTCTCGCCGGACACCGGTCACAGCACCGGCTACGACCACGCCCACGACCGCGTGCGCGGCTTCTCCCTGGTCCACCTCTCCGGTGTGGGCTGCCGCATCGGCGGCGACCTGCCGACGCTGCCGACCACCGGGGAGGTCACACGGACGGACTACGCGCAGTACGCGGCCCCCTTCCGCCACGACGACGAGCAGGCGAGCCCCGGCTACTACGGGGTCGGCCTCGGCAGCGGCATCCGGGCCGAGCTGACGGCGACCGCCCGCACCGGAGTGCAGCGCTACACCTTCCCCGCCACGGACAAGGCCAACGTCCTGCTCAACGCCGGTCAGGCGCTGCACCGGACGGTGTCGAGCACGGTGGAGATCCTGGACGACCGCACGGTGCGGACCGCGATCACCGGTCGCGGCTTCTGCAAGGACACCGTGCCGTACACCGTCTGCACGATCACCCGCTTCGACCGGCCCTTCACGGCGTACGGCACCTGGGACGGCGCCACCGTCACCGAGGGTTCGAGGGCGGGGCGCGGGGGAGCGTACCTCCGCTTCGACACCACCCGCGACCGCACCGTCGAGGCGACGACCGCGCTGTCGTACGTGGACGCGGCCGGTGCGGCGGGCAACCTGGCGGCGGAGGGCGGGCGTTCCTTCGACGCCGTGCGCGACGCCGCCCGGCGGGCCTGGGAGGACCGGCTGCAGGACGTGCGGGTGTCCGGCGGGGACGCCACTTCGCGCCGCACCTTCTACTCGGCGCTGTACCGCTCCTTCCTCGAACCCGGCGTCGGCAGCGACGCCGACGGCCGCTACACCGGCTGGGACCGGCGCGTCCACCGGGCCGAGGGCTTCACCTACTACCAGAACTGGTCGCTGTGGGACACCTACCGCACCCAGGCCCAGCTCCTCGCCCTGCCGGCGCCGGCCGAGTCGCGGGACATGGCGATCTCCGTGATCAGGATCGCGGAGGAGAGCGGCTGGCCGCCCAAATGGGGCTACGGCACCGTCGAGACGAACGTCATGACGGGCGACCCCGTCACCCCGTACCTGACCAACGCCTTCCACCAGGGCCTGCTCAAGGGCTACGAGGAGCGGGCGTACCGCGCCCTGAGGCGGAACGCCGACGGGGTGCCGCCCGCGGGCTCCCCGGCCGTGGGCCGCGACGCCAACCCGGACTACCTGGCCCGTGGCTTCGTCCCGTACGTCGAGGGGCACCAGCCGCCGAAGCCCGGCCACTCCGACTACGCCTTCGGGGCCTCGGCGACGCTGGAGTACGCCCTGTCGGACGGGATGCTCGCCCAGATGGCCCGCGCCCTCGGCCACCACGAGGACGCCGCGCGGTACGCCGCCCGCTCGCGCAACTACCGCACCCTCCTCGACCCCTCGACCGGTTTCTTCCGCGCCCGCGACGCCTCCGGCGCCTTCACCGGACCGGCGGACCCGGCGCGGAGCGTCGGCTTCCACGAGGGCACGTCCTGGCAGTACCAGTGGCTGGTGCCGCAGGACCTGTCCGGCGTGATCGGCCTCATCGGCGGCAGGCGGGCCGCCAACGACCGCCTCGACGCCTTCTTCGCCTACGACCGGCTCCTGCGCGATCCGGAGCGCACCGCCCGCGACGTGTGGGTGCACGGACCGTACGCCTACTACACCGCCGACAAGTACAACCCGCTCAACGAGCCGGACCTCGCAGCCCCGTACACCTACCTGTCGACGGGGCAGCCGTGGAAGACGGCCGACGTGGTGCGCGCCGCGCTGACCCTGTTCACCGACGAGCCGGCCGGGCTGACCGGCAACGACGACCTGGGCACCATGTCCGCCTGGAACGTGCTGTCCTCCATCGGCCTGTTCCCGGTCCAGCCCGGCTACCCGACCTGGGCCCTGTCCACGCCGGTCTTCGAACGCGTCGACCTCCGCCTGGACCGGCGCCACCACCCGCGCGGCGGCCTGACCATCACGGCGCCGGGCACCTCACGGACGGACCACTACATCCAGACGGTCGCTGCCGACGGGGTGACGCACGACCGGACGTATCTGACCACCGACGCCCTGCGGTCCCTGGGCACCCTGCACTACACCGTGGGCCCGCGTCCCTCGCGGTGGGGGACGTCGGAGCAGGCCGCGCCGCCCGTGCTGCGGTGACGGCGACACGCGCCAAAGGCCCCATGTGTCCCGCTGCTTTCTCCGCGGACGGGACTTAATCTGCTGTTAACTGTGCGTAGCTTGATCGTACTTGACCGTAATCGGTCGAGAGCGGTTGACTGCAGACTCATCCACCGTCGACGCGAGGCAAGCCATTGACTCCCGACCTGCTCGCTCCCCTCGACCTGGCGTTCTGGAACATCGAGTCCGCCGACCACCCGATGCACCTCGGCGCGCTCGGGATCTTCTCGGCCCACTCGCCCACCGCCGGAGCGCACGCGGCCGACCTGCTCGCCGCCCGCGCGGCCGGCGTGCCCGGCCTGCGCATGCGCATCCGGGACGTGTGGCGGCCGCTCGACCTGCGCCGGCCCCTCGCCCACGGCCTGCGCCAGCCGTTCAACTTCGGCGGCGCCGCCCGCGAGCCCGACCCAGGCTTCGACCCGCTGCACCACGTCCGGCTGCACGCCCCGGCCCGCGGCTTCCACGCCGAGGCCGGCCGGCTCATGCAGCGCCCGCTGGAGCGCGACCGCCCGCCGTGGGAGGCGCACGTGATCCCGGGCGAGGACGGCCTCTCCTTCGCCGTGCTGTTCAAGTTCCACCACGCCCTCGCCGACGGGCTGCGCGCCCTGACCCTCGCCGCGGCCGTGCTCGACCCGATGGACATGCCCGCCCCGCGACCCCGGCCGGCCGAGCCCCGGCGGGGTCTGCTGCCCGACGTGCGCAGGCTGCCCGACGCACTGCGCGGCGCCCTGTCCGACCTGGGCCGGGCCCTGGACATCGGCGCCTCCGTGGCCCGCTCGTCCCTCGTCACCCGCCCCACGCCGGCCCTCACCGCCGAGCCCACCGGAACCCGCCGCACCGCCGGCGCGGTCGTCGACATCGACGACGTGCACCTGGTGCGCAAGGCCGTCGGCGGCACCGTCAACGACGTACTGATCGCGGTCGTCGCCGGTGCCCTGCGGCGCTGGCTCGACGAGCGCGGCGACTCCAGCGAGGGCGTCGCGCCCCGCGCCCTGATCCCGGTCTCCAGGCGCCGGCCGCGCACCGCCCACCCGCAGGGCAACCGGCTCTCCGGCTATCTGATGGAACTCCCCGTCGGCGTCCCGGACCCGCTGCGCCGCCTCGGCGCCGTCCGCAGCGCCATGGACCGCAACAAGGACGCGGGCCCCCACCGGGGCGCGGGCGCCGTCGCGCTGCTCGCCGACCACGTACCGGCCCTCGGCCACCGGCTCGGCGGACCGCTCGTCGGCCAGGCCGCCCGGCTCTGGTTCGACATCCTGGTCACCAGCGTGCCGCTGCCCGGCGTCGGCCTGAAACTCGGCGGTCACCCGCTCACCGCGGTCTACCCCTTCGCACCGCTGGCCCGCGGCCAGTCCCTGGCGATCGCGATCTCGACCTACCGGGGCCAGGTCCACTACGGGTTCGTCGCCGACGCCAAGGCCGTCCCGGACCTCGGCCGCCTCGCCCACGCCGTGACCGAGGAGATGGAGACCCTGATCACGGTCTGCGGGCCCTGATCACCGCCGTTTTCCCTCATGGCCCGGCGCTGCCGTAAAATCCCCCGTTCGAAAGCGGGCGCGAGTCGGAGCGCCGCACGGGTGATCAGGGAACGGCAGCGCGATGACGGTGACAGACGACGGCTCGACGGCCACGGACGAGGCGGCGCACGGCCCCGGCATCGACCCCGAGCGCCTCGCCGTGTGCCTGAGTGTGCTGGAGGAGCTCGACCGGATCGAGGTCGACCACCCGGACGCGGTCCGGGTGCGCCGGGCCACCTCGCACATCTACCGCGTGGTCAAGCAGCGCCGCCGCCAGGAGCGCCGGGCCGCCAAGACCGCGCACGACAGGGCGGTCACCGAAGCCACGGCCACCGGTTCCGCGCAGCGGATCGACGACGAGACCGAGGGCATCCTCCCCTCGTCCACGACCGAGGCGGGGCAGATCGCGGGCATACTCCAGCGCCCGCGCTCCTGCTACACCTGCAAGACCCGCTACGTCGAGGTCGACTACTTCTACCACCAGCTCTGCCCGGCGTGCGCCGCCGAGAACCGCGCCCGCAGGGACGCCCGCGCCGACCTCACCGGCAAGCGCGCCCTGCTCACCGGCGGCCGTGCCAAGATCGGCATGTACATCGCGCTCCGGCTGCTGCGCGACGGCGCGCACACCACGATCACGACCCGTTTCCCGAACGACGCCGTCCGCCGCTTCAAGGCCCAGCCCGACAGCGACGAGTGGATCCACCGGCTGAAGATCGTCGGCATCGACCTGCGCGACCCCGCCCAGGTGGTCGCCCTCGCCGACTCGGTCGCGGCCGAGGGCCCGCTGGACATCCTGATCAACAACGCCGCCCAGACCGTACGGCGCTCCCCGCAGGCCTACAGCGAGCTGGTCGCCGCCGAGTCGGCCCCGCTGCCGGCCGGTGAGCTGCCCGCGGCCGAGGTGATCGGCACCTTCGGCTCCGGCGCGGTCGCCGAACTGCCGGTGGCGGGCGGCGGCGCGCTCACCGCCCAGGACGTCACCGACCTGGCCCTCGTCTCCGGCTCGGCGTCCCTGGAACGGATCGCGGCCGGCACGGCCATCGACGCGGGCGGCCTGGTGCCCGACCTGCACGACACCAACAGCTGGATCCAGAGCGTGGAGGAGGTCACGCCGGTCGAGCTGCTGGAGGTCCAGCTGTGCAACTCGACGGCGCCCTTCATCCTGATCAGCCGGCTGCGCCAGGTGATGGCGGCCTCGGCGGCCCGCCGCACCTACATCGTGAACGTCTCCGCCATGGAGGGCGTCTTCAACCGCGGCTACAAGGGAGCCGGCCACCCGCACACCAACATGGCCAAGGCCGCCCTGAACATGCTCACGCGCACCAGTGCCCAGGAGATGTTCGAGAAGGACCGCATCCTGATGACGGCCGTCGACACCGGCTGGATCACCGACGAGCGCCCGCACCCGGACAAGATCCGCCTGGCCGAGGCCGGCTTCCACGCCCCGCTCGACCTGGTCGACGGCGCCGCCCGCGTCTACGACCCGATCGTGCGCGGCGAGACGGGCGAGGACCTGTACGGCGTCTTCCTCAAGGACTACGCGCCCGGCAAGTGGTGAGCGAGGGCCTCCGGCCGACCGCGGACCGAATACGGGCCGGTCGCGAAGCCGGTGGCGCCGCCGCCCCGGCGCCTGCCCGCACGACCGGCCGGCCCGGCGCCCCGCACCGCCTTGCCGGCGACCGGCCGCGGCACGCCCACGCCTCCGGCGACGACGGCGGTCCCGCCCCGTGGTCCGGAGGACGACGTCACCGGCGCACGGTCTGCGCGGGGTGAGTGTGCCGGTCGGGCCGCAGCCGGCACCTCTCGTACCAGACGTCCCTGACGTCGTGCCGGCCTCCCTCGCCCAGCCGGGAGTTGCGTGCCACGACCAGCTCCAGGACCGTGCGCCAGTCCTCCAGGACGCCGGCGCCGAGGGCGTGGGTGCGGGCCTCCTCGGCCGCCTGGCGCAAGGACAGGGCGTCCTCGTCGAGCAGGTGGCCGGGGACCGCCGTATGCTGCCGTACGAGGCGGGAGACGCGCTCGCCGAGCAGATCACGGACCGCTTCGGCGACGAGGTCGGCCGAGCCCTTCCGGGGGCCCGCTCCCAGCAGGTGGCCGATGCCCTGGACCAGGCCCGCCACCTGGAGCTCCTTGTCGGCCGGGTGGCGCCGGCGCAGCAGGGCGGCGGTGCGCAGCGCGTGGTCGTGCGCGTCGACACCGCCGCCGTGGCCGCCCGGTGCGGTGGCAGCGCCCCGGCAGGCGTACAGCAAGTCCATCAGCGCCTCGACGCTGCGCAGCTCCATGCGTCGGTCCTCCCGAGAGACGGCCGTCGTGGTGGGTCGGTGGATCGGTGGATCGGTGGGTCATGGCGAACGGCGTCCATGATGTGACAAAACGTCTTGTAAATGGTCGAATCAACACGCGCGACTTCGGATAGTTACCTGCTCTTTGCAGCCCTATCGAGCGGGAGGCCGCTCATTTGGTTAATCTGGAGCGGACGGGCAGCACCAAGGGGTCCCATCCACACCCATGGTCCGTCCCGGGGCGAGCCGGTGCACAACGGCCTGCCCGGACCTCAGTTGCCGGCGCCACCGCGTCCGAGATGGCTTTGAAGCAGACCCGAACGGGCGTCAGGTACCGCTGTGCGAAGCGGTCGGGGAGCCCCGAGGGTGACCGACACATAAGGAGTGCGCGGTGACACCGGAGAAGACGAATCGCGATCAGCACCCCATGGAAAGCACGGAGCGCGCGGGCCGGAAGGCCGGAGACCTCTGCTGCCTCGACGTGTGGGCCCGGTCCGCCCCGATCCGCCTGGCGGGCTACGAGGACGACCTCGCCGAGCCGCACATCCTGCCCAGCGTGGACTGACCGGGCGGGAACCGTCGTGATCGCCGACAGCATGGGCGTGCGAGACTCACGCCCATGCTGATCAGAGAAGCCACGGCCGACGACTGGCCGCGGATCTGGCCTTTCTGGCACCGGATCGTCGCCGCCGCCGAGACCTACACCTGGGACCCGGACACCTCCGAGGAGGACGCCCGGGCGCTGTGGATGAACCCGGCCAAACGCGTGTACGTCGCCGAGGACGACACCGGGGCGGTCGTCGGCTCCGCCTACGTCACGCCCAACTACGGCGGCCCCGCCGCCGGCGTCGCCAACGCGGGCTTCATGGTCGACCCCGACCGGGCCGGCCAGGGCATCGGCCGCGCCCTCGCCGAGTACATCCTCGCCGCCGCCGAGGCCGCCGGCTACCGGGGCATGGTCTTCAACGCCGTCGTGGAGACCAACCCGGCCGTCGAACTGTGGACCTCCCTGGGCTTCCGGATCCTCGGCACGGTGCCGGAGGCGTTCGAACACCCCCGGCACGGCCTGGTCGGGCTGCACATCATGTACAAGGCGTTCCAGCGCTAGGCCCTGTCGTCACACCTTCCCGTCGTCCGCCCGAGGGGCGGGCCGCGCGGCGCCCGGTGCCGGTGGCACCTCCCACGCCCTCCGGGCAGTGGGGGAGCGTCGCGCGGCTGGGGGCACCTCCCGGCCCAAGGCTGGGGGAGTCAATGTGACGACAGGGCCTGGAGGCCGGCCGTCCTCCGCCACGGGTGCAGCGTCTCGATCCGCTCCGCCAGGTCCAGCAGGTCCGCCTCCGAGCCCGGACGGCCCACCAGTTGTACGGCGCAGGGGGCGCCGGAGGGCAGCGTGCCGAACGGCACCGCCATCGCGGGCCAGCCGGTCAGGTTCCACGGCGGTGTCATCGGCGAGTAGCCGGTGTTGGCCAGCACATTGCGCAGCCAGCCCCGCTCGTGCCAGGGCCCGGCCTGCGGGGAGCGGCGGGCCAGCGCCGGGGTGAGCAGCACGTCGTACTCGGCGAAGAACGGCTCCAGCCGCCGGCGCAGCCGCTCCCGCTGCGTACTCGTGCGCACCCCGTCCAGGAACCGCCGCCCGACGGCGGCGTGCGCCCGGGTACGCCGGGCCAGCCGCCGCGGGTCCAGTCCCGCCGCGTCCACGGCCGTGCCCGCCGACCAGTGCCGCAGGGCCGTGACGCCCAGCGACACCGGATACGGCGGGTCCGCGCGGCGCACCCGGTGACCGGCCCCGGCCAGCAGGCGTGCCGCGTCCCTGGTGGCGGCGGCGTACGGCTTGCTCACGGCGACCCCGGCGAGCGGGCTGCGCACGGACACGGCGATCGTGCGCGTGGCCGTCTCCCGCCCGCGCACGACCTCGGTGTCCGCCAGGACGGAGAGCATCAGCCGGGCGTCCTCGACGGTCGTGGCCAGCGGGCCGTTCTCGGACATGCCGAACCAGTCGCCGTCGCCGATGCCCGCGGGCACCACCCCGTGGCCCGGCTTGATGGTGACCAGCCCGCAGTTGGCGGCCGGGATGCGCAGCGAGCCCATGCCGTCGTTGCCCAGGGCGATCGGGACCAGACCGGCCGCGACCGCCGCCGCGCTGCCGCCCGACGAGCCGCCCGCCGTCCGGGTGGTGTCCCACGGGTTGCGGGCGGTGCCGTACATCCCCTCCGTGGTGCCGAAGACGCACAGCTCCGGCACGTTCGTCAGCCCGACGACCACCGCGCCCGCCGCCCGCAGCCGGGCCACCGCGACATGGTCCTGCTCGGCGGGCGTGTCCGGGGTCGCGGCCGAACCCACGCGGCAGGACTCGCCGCGCACCGCCAGGTTGTCCTTGACGGCCACCGGCACGCCCGCGAGCGGCAGTCCGGACAGGTCGCCCCGGGCCGCCACCTCGTCGGCCTCGGCGAGCGCGGCCTCGGCGCGGACGGTACGGAAGGCGCCGA
>NZ_JUJA01000122.1:46591-65079 GCF_001906585.1 Streptomyces kebangsaanensis
TCTCGCGTACGGCGGCGGCGATCTCGGCGGCACTGCGGCCCACCCAGTTGGTCACGGGCGCTCCTCGGAAGGGGATGAAGGGGGTGAAGGGGGTGAAAAGGACGGACGGGGGGCGGGCAGGGTACGGACAGGGGCGTACTGACGAGTACGCACAGAGAACTCTGCCCCGCCCGGACGCCCCGCGTCGAGAGGCCCCGCGGCCGCGCGGTTGGAGCCGTGTGCGGAGGGGGAACCGTACAGCGCGCCGGCCCCCGCGACCGTCACCCGCACCGGGCGACCACCCGTTGACGTACGACCCAGGGAGCGCCTCTCATGCATGACGACCGCACCCTCGTCGAGGCCCGCCTCCGGCGGGTGCTCGACGAGCGCATCCGCCCCGCCGTGTACCCCGAGTCCGTCCCGCTGGAGGTGGCGGTGTGGCATGCGCCCGGGGAACCCGTCCCGGTCGCCGAGGGGCTGGCCGCCGAGCCGGAGCCGGTCGAGGCGGGCGCCCGGTGGGGTGCTCCGTGGGGCACCAGCTGGTTCCGGGTGACCGGGACCGTGCCCGAGGACTGGGCCGGCAGGACCGTCGAGGCGCTGCTCGACCTCGGCTTCGACGAGAACATGCCCGGCTTCCAGTGCGAGGGCCTCGTCCATCTGCCCGACGGAACCCCGGTGAAGGGCCTGAGCCCGCGCAACCAGTGGGTCCGCATCGGCGCCCCCGTCGCGGGCGGCGAGGAGGTGCGCCTGCACATCGAGGCCGCCGCCAACCCGGTGATCCTCGGCAACGCGCTGTTCGGCGACGAGGAGACCGCGGGCAGCGAGCCGCAGTACACGCTCGCCCGCATGGACCTCGCCGTGTTCGACGAGACCGTGTGGCAGCTGGTGATGGACCTCGAAGTGCTCGGCGAGCTGATGACCGAGCTGCCGGCGGACTCGCAGCGCCGCTGGGAGATCCTGCGCGCGGTGGAGCGGGCGCTCGACGCGGTCGACCCGCAGGACGTGAACGCCACGGCCGGGCGCGCCCGCGCACACCTCACCGACGTGCTCGCCGCTCCCGCCGCCGCCTCCGCGCACCGGATCAGCGCGGTCGGGCACGCGCACATCGACTCGGCGTGGCTGTGGCCGCTGCGCGAGACCGTGCGCAAGGTGGCCCGTACGGCGGCCAACATGACCGCCCTGCTCGAGGACGAGCCGGAGTTCGTCTTCGCCATGTCCCAGGCCCAGCAGTGGGCGTGGCTGAAGGAACACCGGCCCGAGGTGTGGGCCCGGGTGAAGAAGGCGGTGGCCGGCGGACGGTTCGTGCCGGCCGGCGGCATGTGGGTGGAGTCGGACACCAACATGCCCGGCTCGGAGGCGATGGCCCGGCAGTTCGTGCACGGCAAGCGGTTCTTCCTCGACGAGTTCGGCATCGAGAACGACGAGGCCTGGCTGCCCGACACCTTCGGCTTCGCCGCCGGACTGCCGCAGATCATCAGGGCGGCGGGCTCCAAGCGGCTGCTGACGCAGAAGATCTCCTGGTCGCGGACCAACAGGTTCCCGCACCACACCTTCCTGTGGGAGGGCATCGACGGCACCCGGATCTTCACCCACTTCCCGCCCGTCGACACCTACAACTGCTCCCTGCACGGCAGCGAGATCGCCCACGCGGCCCGCAACTTCAGGGAAAAGGGCGCCGCCCGGCACTCCCTCGCACCCACCGGCTGGGGCGACGGAGGCGGCGGCACCACCCGCGAGATGGTCGCCAAGGCCGCCCGGCTGCGCGACCTGGAGGGCTCGCCGCGCGTTCAGTGGGAGACCCCGCGGGCCTTCTTCGACAAGGCCGAGGCCGAGTACCCCGAACCCCCCGTCTGGGTCGGCGAGCTGTACCTGGAGCTGCACCGCGCCACCCTCACCAGCCAGGCCGGGACCAAGCAGGGCAACCGGCGCGGCGAACACCTGCTGCGGGAGGCGGAACTGTGGGCGACGACGGCGGCCGTACGGAACGGATTCCCTTACCCGTACGAGGAGTTGGACCGGATCTGGAAGACGGTGCTGCTCCACCAGTTCCACGACATCCTGCCGGGGTCCTCCATCGCCTGGGTGCACCGGGAGGCACGGGCGACGTACGAGCGGATCGCCGCGGAGCTGAACGGGATCATCGAGGCCGCCCAGCGCGCGCTGGCGGGCGAGGGCGGGACACCGCTCCTCTTCAACGCGGCCCCGCACGCCCGCGCGGGCGTCCCGGCAGGCGGCGCCGCCACCCCGGCCGGCCGGTCGGGCCGCACGGAGCTGACGGCCCGCGAGGGCGGCGGACACGTCCTGGACAACGGCCTGCTGCGGGTGGAGACCGACGCCCGGGGACTGGTCGTCTCGGTGTACGACATCGGCGCCGACCGCGAGACCATCGCCCCGGGCCGGGCCGCGGGCCTCCTCCAGCTCCACCCCGACCTGCCGAACATGTGGGACGCCTGGGACGTGGACGAGTTCTACCGCAACACCGTCACCGACCTCACCGACGCCGAGTCGGTCACGGCCGGCGAGGACGAGGAGGGTGCCTCGGTGCGGGTCGTGCGGTCCTTCGGGGCGTCCGGCGTCACCCAGGTGCTGTCGCTCCCGGCGGGGGAGCGGCGGCTGGTGCTGGACACGGAGGTGGAGTGGTTCGAGACGGAGAAGTTCCTCAAGCTGGCCTTCCCGCTGGACGTGCACGCCGAACGGTACGCGTCCGAGACCCAGTTCGGGCACTTCTACCGGCCCACGCACACCAACACCTCGTGGGACGCGGCCAGGTTCGAGGCCTGCAACCACCGCTTCGTGCACCTCGAAGAGCCCGGCTGGGGCGTGGCGATCGTCAACGACTCGACGTACGGCCACGACGTGACCCGTACGGTCCGCACCGACGGCGACCGGGGGACCACCACCACGGTCCGGATGTCCCTGCTGCGCGCCCCGCGCTTCCCGGACCCCTGGACCGACGAGGGCGTCCACCGCTTCCGGCACGCCCTGGTGCCCGGCGCGGACATCGGGGACGCGGTGCGCGAGGGCTGGCGGATCAACCTGCCCGAGCGGCGGCTGACCGGCGCCGGGGAGGTGGCCCCGCTGGTGGCGGTGGACGAGGACGCGGTGGTCGTGACGGCGGTGAAGCCGGCCGACGACGGCAGCGGTGACGTGGTGGTCCGCTTCCACGAGGCCCACGGGGGCCGGGCCCGGGCGACGCTGACGGCGGGGTTCGAGGTCGCGGACGTCACGGTGACGGACCTCCTGGAGCGGCCCCTGCCCGAGGCGGAGGCACCGGAGCGGGACGGAGACCGGATCGCCCTGCGGCTGCGGCCGTTCGAGCTGATGACGCTGCGGCTGCGGCGCGCGTGACGCCGCTGCCCGCGCCGGCCGGCAGGGCCACGATCCCGGTTGCGCCCGCAGCCACTCCTCCGCCTCGCCCACGTGCGCCGCCGCGGCCGCCCGTGCCGCCTCCGGGTCGCGGGCGCGGAAGGCGCGTGAGAACAGGCCCTCCGGGGGCACGGCCGGAGGCTTTTCCACCGCGGCCAGGTGGCCGGGACCGATCCGCGCGGCGGCCGGGAGAGGCCGGCGACCACGCCGAAGGTCTCCAGCAGCTCCCCCGCCTCCAGCGGACCCTCGGCGATCACCGCCCCGATCCGCTCGATCGCGCGCCGCGTCACCGTGCGCCGCAGGTCGGCCACCCCTGTGGTCCGACCACTACGGCTGAAAAGCAGGAGGACTTGGCTTCGAGGGGTGTTGCGTGCGCGCAGTGGCCCGACAACCATGCGGGCAACCCGACCGAAAGGCTCTCCGTGTCCCCGACACCCGCCCGTATCACCGCGGTCGACACCTACGACATCCGCTTCCCCACCTCGCGCGAGCTCGACGGCTCCGACGCCATGAACCCGGACCCCGACTACTCGGCGGCCTACGTCGTGCTGCGCACGGACGCGGACGGCGGGCCCGAGGGACACGGTCTCGCCTTCACCATCGGGCGGGGCAACGACGTCCAGACCGCCGCGATCGGGGCACTGCGCGGACATGTCGTCGGACGGGACGTGGACGGGGTCTGCGCGGATCCGGGAGCGGTCTTCCGCGCCCTGGTCGACGACAGCCAACTGCGCTGGCTGGGCCCCGAGAAGGGCGTGATGCACATGGCCGTCGGCGCGGTCGTCAACGCGGTGTGGGACCTCGCCGCCCAACGCGCCGGCAAGCCCCTGTGGCGGCTGCTCGCCGAGGCCGACCCCGAGTGGCTTCTCGCCCAGATCGACTTCCGGTACATCACCGACGCCCTCACCCCCGAGGAGGCACTGCGGATCCTGCGCCGGGGCCGGGAGGGCGCCGAGGAGCGCACGGCCCGGCTGCTGGCACAGGGGTTCCCCGCGTACACCACCTCCGCGGGCTGGCTCGGCTACGGCGACGACAAGCTCACCCAACTCGCCGCGCAGGCCGTCGCCGACGGCTTCACGCAGATCAAGCTGAAGGTCGGCGCGGACCTCGACGACGACATACGCCGCTGCCGGGTGGCCCGCGCGGCCGTCGGCCCGGACGTCCGCATGGCGATCGACGCCAACCAGCGCTGGGACCTGGCCGAGGCGGTCCGCTGGACCAGGGCGCTGGCCGAGTTCGACCCGTACTGGATCGAGGAGCCCACCAGCCCCGACGACATCCTCGCGCACGCGGCCATCCGCGAGGCCGTCGCCCCGGTGAAGGTCGCCACCGGCGAACACGCGCACAACCGCGTCGTCTTCAAGCAGATGCTCCAGGCCGGCGCCCTCGACATCCTCCAGATCGACGCGGCCCGCGTCGGCGGGGTCAACGAGAACCTGGCGATCCTGCTGCTCGCGGCCAAGTTCGGCGTGCCGGTCTGCCCGCACGCGGGCGGCGTCGGCCTGTGCGAACTCGTCCAGCACCTGTCGATGTTCGACTACGTGGCCGTCTCCGGCACCACCGAGGACCGGGTCATCGAGTACGTCGACCACCTGCACGAGCACTTCCTGGACCCCGTGGTGATCCGCGACGGCCACTACACGGCCCCCACCGCCCCGGGCTTCTCGGCCACCATGCGCCCCGAGTCCGTCGAGCGGTACACCTACCCCGGCGGCACCTACTGGGCCGCCGACTCCGACCGGCGGAAGGGGACCCCCGCATGAGCGACTTCGACGGACTCAGGGCGCTGGTGACCGGCGGCGCCTCCGGCATCGGCCGGGCGACCGCCGAACTCCTCGCCGAACGCGGCGCGCGGGTGGCCGTCCTCGACCTGGACCCGTCGTCCGTGGAGAAGCCGCTGACCGGTCACCGCGCCGACGTCACCGACGACACGTCCGTCCGCGAGGCGGTGGCGGCCGCCGCCACCGACCTCGGCGGACTCGACGTACTGGTCAACAACGCGGGCATCGGCGCCCGGGGCACCGTGGAGGACAACGACGACGAGGAGTGGCGCCACGTCTTCGACGTCAACGTCCTCGGCATGGTCCGCACCGCCCGCGCCGCCCTGCCGCACCTGCGCGCCTCCGCGCACGCCGCGATCGTCAACACCTGCTCCGTCGCCGCCACCGCGGGACTGCCGCAGCGCGCCCTCTACAGCGCCACCAAGGGTGCCGTGTACTCCCTCACTCTCGCCATGGCCGCCGACCACGTCCGCGAGGGCATCCGCGTCAACTGCGTCAACCCCGGCACGGTGGACACTCCGTGGGTCGCACGCCTGCTGGACGCCGCCCCCGACCCGGCCGCCGAACGCGCCGCCCTGCGGGCCCGCCAGCCCACCGGCCGCCTGGTCACCGCCGCCGAAGTCGCCGCGGCCATCGCCTACTTGGCAAGCCCGCTGTCCGGTGCCACCACCGGCACCGCCCTCGCCGTCGACGGCGGCATGCAGGGCTTGCGACCGCGCCCGGAGGGCCGGTGAGCACCCTGGGGAGGAGCGGCGTCGAGGTCAGCGCCCTCGGGTTCGGCGCCGCCGCCCTCGGCAACCTGTACGCGCCGGTCGGCGAGGAGCAGGCGCGCGCGGCCGTGGCCGCCGCCTGGCAGCAGGGCATCCGCTACTTCGACACCGCCCCGCACTACGGCCTCGGCCTGTCCGAACGCCGCCTGGGCGCGGCGCTGCGGGAGCACCCGCGGTCGGCCTACGCGGTGTCCACGAAGGTGGGCCGCCTCCTGGAGCCGTCGGACGGGGACGGGGACGATCTGGCCCACGGCTTCGCCGTGCCCGCCACCCACCGCCGGGTGTGGGACTTCAGCGCGGACGGGGTACGGCGCGGGCTGGAGGCCAGTCTCGAACGGCTCGGCCTGGACCGCGTCGACGTCGTCTACCTGCACGACCCCGACGACCACGCCGAGCAGGCCTTTCGCGAGGGCTACCCGGCACTGGAGGAGCTGCGGTCCCAGGGCGTGGTCGGCGCCATCGGGGCGGGCATGAACCAGGCGGAGATGCTGACCCGGTTCGTCCGTGACACGGACGTGGACGTGGTGCTGTGCGCCGGCCGCTACACCCTGCTCGACCAGCGGGCCCGGACCGAGCTGCTGCCGGCGGCCGCCGAACGGGGCGTGTCCGTTGTCGTCGGCGGCGCCTTCAACTCCGGCCTGCTGGCCGATCCCAGGCCCGGAGCGACGTACGACTACACCCGCGCGCCGGCCGGGTTGCTGCACCGGGCCCGGCGCATGAAGGCGGTCGCCGACCGGCACGGCACCACCCTGCGAGGCGCCGCCCTGAGGTTCTGCGCCGGGCACCCGGCCGTGGCCGCCGTCCTGGTCGGGGCCCGCTCGGCCGACGAAGTCCGCGACTGCGCCGAGCGGTTCGCCGCACCGGTGCCCGCCGCCTTCTGGCGGGAGCTGCGGGAGACCGGCCTGCTGCCCGCCGCGGGGGAGCGGCCGTGACCGTCGACGCCCACCACCACGTCTGGGACCTGACCGTCCGCGACCAGGACTGGATCACGGGCCCCGAGCTGGAGCCGCTGCGCCGGAACTTCACCGCCGACGACCTCCGCCCGCAGACCCGCGCCGCCGGAGTCGGCCGCACGGTCCTCGTCCAGACGGTCACCGTGCCCGAGGAGACCCCCGAGTTCCTGGCCCTGGCGGACGGACACGACCTGATCGCGGGCGTGGTCGGCTGGGTCGACCTCACCCGCCCCGACGTCGCCGGTGAACTCGCCCGCCTCCGCGAACTGCCCGGCGGCCGTCGTCTCAAGGGCATCCGCCACCAGGTCCAGGCCGAACCCGACCCCCGGTGGCTGCTGCGCCCCGACGTGCACCGGGGCCTGGCGGCCGTCGCCGACGCGGGCCTGGTGTACGACCTGGTCGTCACCCCCCGTCAGCTCCCGGCCTGCGCCGAGGCCGCCGCCGGCCACCCGGGCCTCACCTTCGTCCTGGACCACCTGGGCAAGCCGCCGATCGCCTCGGGCGCACGGGAGCCCTGGGCCACGGCCGTCCGCGCCCTGGCCGCCCTGCCCCACACCGTCTGCAAGCTCTCCGGCATGGTCACCGAGGCCGACCCCGCCGGCTGGACCACCGCCGACCTGCGCCCCTACGCCGACGTGGTCCTGGACGCCTTCGGCCCGGACCGCCTGATGTACGGCTCGGACTGGCCGGTGTGCACCCTCGCGGCGAGCTACGCGGACGTCCTCGCCACGGCCCGCGACCTGACCTCGGTCCTCACTTCCTCCGAACGCACGGCGATCTTCGAGGGCACGGCCACCCGGGTGTACGGCCTGTGACGAGGGCCGTTCACGACCGCTGCGCGGTCTCGGCCAGCCGGGTCGGCGGCAGGAACTCCCTTACGTAGGTGCGATCCCAGCAGGCGCCCGTCGCGCGCAGCTCCCGCCAGCTGGTGTAGCGGTAGCGGAACAGGCGGGCGCGGACGTAGCGCGGCGGCTCGTCGGGCGGGAAGGGGGAGCGGCGCAGCAGTCCGAGGGTGTCGCGGTCGTTCTCCAGGAGCCGTTCCACCATCGCGCCGAACCAGGCGCCGGCGTAGGCCGGGGACAGCGCCGCGAACCACATCATCCAGTCCAGGCGCAGATGGTAGGGCGCGAACTGGCGCGGCCAGTGCCGGGGATCACCGGGCTTGCCCCGGAACTCGTACTCCCGCCAGTCCGCGTCCTCGCGCGGTGTGTCGTCCCGCGTGCCCTCGACCACCACCTCGTAGCGGACACGGCTGATGCTGCCGAACGCGCCGTAGGTGTTGACCAGGTGCAGCGGGTCGAAGGAGCGGTTCATGACCTGGCGGCGGGAGATCATGTTCAGCACCGGGCGGTGGCTGAGCACGACCACCAGCGCGGCGACGGCGAGCACCACGACCTCGTACCACAGGGGCGCGGCCGGCACGGACGGCGGACTCGCCGGGAACCGGACGGCCGACAGCGCCAGCACGATCGTGATCCAGTTCAGCCAGGAGAAGTTCCCGGACAGCACCAGCCACAACTGGGTGACGATCATCAGCGCGGCCCCGGCCGTGGCGATGGGCTGCGGGGTGAACAGCAGGAACGGCACCACCAGTTGCGTGACGTGGTTGGCGGCCGTCTCGGCCTTGTGCAGAGGTCCGGGCAGATGGTGGAAGAACCAGCTCAGCGGGCCCGGCATCGGCTGCGTCTCGTGGTGGTGGTGCAGACAGGTCAGCTTCCGCCAGCACTCGTCGCCGCGCATCTTGATCAGTCCGGCGCCGAACTCGACGCGGAAGAGGATCCAGCGCAGCAGGAACAGCACCACGACGGGCGGGGCCACCTCGTCGTTGCCGAGGAAGACCGCCAGGAAACCGGTCTCCAGCAGCAGCGACTCCCAGCCGAAGCCGTACCAGGTCTGCCCGACGTTGACGATCGACAGGTACAGCGCCCAGGGCACCAGCCACAGCAGCATCCCGCCCCACAGCGGCACCCACGAGTCCAGCCCCGCGACCAGCGCCGCCGACACCGCGCACCCGGTCCACGCGACCGCCGCGAAGAGCCGGTCGGAGTAGCGCAGGTGGAACAGGCTCGGCGCCAGCCGGAACGGCACCCGCTCGACGAAACGGGGGATCGGCAGCATGCCGCGCTCGCCGAGCAGCGCCCGGAACTGCAGGGCCGCCGTCAGGAACGCGACCAGATACACCGCGGCCAGCGCCCGCTGGAAGACCAGCCGGCTCAGCCAGTAGTCGGGTGCGGTGAACCATCCCACGGCCGTGCGCTCCTCTCCTCCGGCGCGGCACCGGACCGCGGCCACGGCCCGTGTCCCCTCGCTCGCCCGGGTGCTTCCGGCGAGCGAGGGGGAAACGAGTGAGGCACATAATGGTGACGGGCCCCGGCTACCCCATCCCCGGCTCGAAGAATCCGACAAACCCTGGCAAGGTGTCGCCCATGGCCGAACAGGGAGCGTCCGCCCTGTCACTCCCGGAGGACTGGCCGGCCCATCCGGACCCGATCCTGGCGCTCAACCGCATGGGCAGCTTCGACTGGGACCTGGACGCCGGGCTGGTGCACATGGATGCCCAGGGCCACCGGATCTTCGACATCACCCCCGAGGAGCACGACGGCCGTCCGGGCACCCTGGGCGACCGGCTGCCGGGCGCCGAGCGCGAACGCCTGGACGCGCTGGTGGCCCAGGCGATGAAGGACGGGAGCGAGAACTACGGCACCTACGTCCGGTTGCGCCGCCGCGACGGCAGCCTGCGCTGGACCCACGTCCAGGGCTACATCCGCCGCGACGGGACGGGCCGCCCGCGCAGGATCATCGGCATCCTCCGCGACGCCACCGAGGAGCTCGGCGAGATCGCCGCCCGCCGCGAGCGGGCCGCCCAGGACGCCGCCCGGCGCGAGCAGACCAACGTCGTGGAGACCGCCACCGCCGCCCTCGCCCACGCGCGCACCGTCCAGGACGTCATCGACGTCGTCAAGGACACCCACGGACTGGCCCTCCTCGGGGCCAGGAGCCTGGTCCTCGGCCTGGTTGAGGCCGGCCGCATCCGGCTCGTCGCCGAGGGCCCCGAGGGCACATCGGTGCCCGGCACCGACGTCACCCGGATCGACGAGCCCTACCCGATGAGCGAGGCCGTACGCACCCTCAGCCCCCGCTTCATCGAGTCCCCGGAGGACTTCGCCGAGCGCTACCCCGTTCTGTGGCCGCACATCACCGGCCTGAACATCACCTCCGCCGCCTATCTGCCGCTGATCGCCCACGCCCGCCCGATCGGCGGCATGGGCCTGCTCTACAGCGACCGCCGCGGCTTCTCCCCGGAAGAGCGCAACGTCCTGGTCGCCCTCGGCAGCAGCATCGCGCAGAGCCTGCAGCGGGCCATGCTCTTCGAGCAGGAGAAGGACCTCGCCCAGGGCCTGCAGCAGGCCATGCTGCCGCGCACCATCCCCAGCGTGCCCGGCGCCGACGTCGCCGTCCGCTACCGCTCCGGCTACGCGGGCGGCTCCCTCGGCCGGGACATCGGCGGCGACTGGTACGACCTGATCCCGCTGCCCGGCGGCCGGGTCGGCGCCGTCATCGGCGACGTCCAGGGCCACGACACCCACGCCGCCGCCGTCATGGGCCAGCTGCGCATCGTGCTGCGCGCCTACGCGGCCGAGGGCCACACACCGGCCACCGTGATGGCCCGCTCCTCCGTCTTCCTGCACGAACTCGACACCGACCGCTTCGCCACCTGCCTGTACGCGGAGGCCGACCTGTCCACCGGCATCGTCCAACTGGTCCGCGCCGGGCACATCGACCCGCTGGTGCGACTGGGCGACGGCAACTGCCGCAGGGTCACCGTCGACGGCGGCCTGCCGCTGGGCCTGTCCGCCGAGTTCGGCAGCCTGGAGTACCCGGTCAGCACCATGGAACTCGACCCCGGGCAGTCCCTGGTGCTGTGCACCGACGGCCTGGTCGAACAGCCCGGCGCCGACCTCGACGACGGGATGCGCGCCCTCATCGGGTCCGTCGCCGACGGACCCGAGGACGCACGGGAGCTCGCCGACCGGCTCATGGAACTGGCCGAGGAACGCGGCGGAGACGACGACGTGGCCCTGCTGGTGCTGCGCCGCCGGGCGCTGACCGAACAGCAGCCCGCCGGCCGGCTGCAGTGGCACGTGGCTCCCGGCGACCCCGAGGACCTGGCCCAGGTCCGGCACATGGTCCGCAACGCGGTCCGTTCCTGGGGCGCCCGGGAGCGGTCGTACGAGATCGAACTCGTGGCCGACGAACTGATCACCAACGCCCTGATGCACACCGAGGGCGCCGCGGTCGTGACCCTGCGGGTCCTCAGCGGCACCGACCGGCGGCTGCGCATCGAGGTCGAGGACTCCGCCAGCACCCTGCCGCACCGCCGGGATCCGGGGGAGCAGGGGCTCTCGGGGCGCGGTCTGCTGCTCGTGGACCGGCTCACCGACGTGTGGGGCGTGGAGGCACGCGGCGGCGGCAAGTGCCTGTGGTGCGAGTTCGTGGTACCGGAGGAGCGGAGCTGAGGCGTCTCGCCGGCACCGGAGAAGAAGAGCGGCCCGCGGGTGCACGGACGGAGGAAGGAGGGGAGAGGAGGGAACGGAGGGGACAGGGGGCTCAGCGGGCGTCCAGGGTCACCAGGCGCTGTCCCTGCGCCGTGCGTACTTCGAAGCGGTCGATGTCGCCCGTGTGCATCGACGTGCCGCCGGCCATCCTGTGCGCCCGGCCGTCGTGCGCCGACACCTTCCAGGTGGTCACCGTCTGCTCCGAGCCGTCGCGGCCGAACACGACCAGCCGGCAGGAGTGGGGCCCGGCCCCGTCCCTGACCTGCACCTCGATGTCGCTGCCCCAGTCCCGGTCCGCGGCCCTGACCTCGGCCCACACACCGGTGCCCGTGTCGGTGGCCGCCACCTGAAAGGGCCCGTCGTGGTGCCCGGCGACGGCCATCACCGCCGGACCGCCCACGGCGAGCACCACCGAGGCGGCCAGGCCGTACAGCAGGCGCCGCCGTCCGGCCCGGCGCCTGCGCGCCACTTCACCGACCAGCCGGTCCAGCAGCCTGGGGCCGGGCTGGGTCATGGGGTGCACGAAGCGCGGCGTGGCCCTGCGGTACAGCATCAGCTGCCGTGCCGTCGGTCCGAACTTGGTGACGTGCGCCGCGCAGCGAGGGCACTCCATGAGGTGGTCCTCGAAGCGGAAGGCCTCCGCCTCGTCCAGCACGCCGAGCGCGTACGCGCCGACGTCGCCATGCCTTTCCAGGGACCTCATGCCGAATCCTCGTGCCTATGTGTGTGGGTGGGGTTACTCCTTGCTCCCACCCGTACGCAGCGCACTGCCGAATCACTCAAGACACGCACCGAATCGTAATCAAGAGGTTCGGAGCGGCCGGGCCCGCGGATTGGTCGGAATCTAAAAAAGATGGATGGCGAGATGTCCGAGGGGCAGTCCGAGCTGCCAGGCGGGCGTCCACACCTGCGGTCCCTCGTCCTCGCCGGTCGCCCCCGCCACGCCGCCCGGCACCGCGTCCAGGTCGGGTGCGAGCAGCTCGGTCTCCTCCAACCAGCGCCAGGCCGCCTCGGCCAGCGCCAGGTCGGGGGAGCGCGCCCCGCGGGCGTGCGCGTCGGCCGCGAGGTCGGCCATCCGCTCGCACACCCAGTCCTGCCACGGCTGGTCGTACGCGGTCAGCGACAGCCAGGTCTCCAGTTGCGTGACCACCTGGATGCCGGAGAGCTCACCGCCGGTGTCGGAGAGGAAGACGGTGAGCGCCAGCGCGTCCCGTCCGGCGCGGAACTCGACGGACGTCGGCGGCATCAGGTCGCCGGTCCGCAGCAGTTCGTCGGCGATGTACTCGGCGTACAACCACGCCATGGGGACGGCCAGTTCACCGCCGTCGTGGCCGTCCGTGCTCTCTTGCCCTCTGTGCTGCATCCCTTCCTGCCTTCCTCCGGTGCGTGCTCCTGGCCCGGCCCCGGATGGGGGCCTCGTCCGGAACACGGATGAGGACAGCCGATTACTCAACGGAGGTCCGCAGCAAGGCGCTTTGCGAAGGCTTGACCCTGCGGTCGGTTTCACCGCAGGTCGGCCGCGTAGCCCGGGAGCATCCGGCGCAGGGCGCGCAGCGCGTAGAACGCGCGGGACTTCACGGTACCGGGCGGGATCCCAAGCGTCCGGGCGGCCTCCGCCACACTCGCCCCCTGGAAGTACACCAGCACCAGGACTTCACGGTGCTCCGGAGTGAGAGTCTTCACAGCCTCCCGCACGTCGAGCATCGCGGCGGCCCGCTCGGCGTGGTCGGCGATGACCCGCGCGTTCTCCAGGTCGGCGTCCCCGACCTCCGGCGGCCGCGCCTGCCGGGCCCGGCGCGCGTCGATGGCGAGCCGGCGCGCCACGGTCAGCAGCCAGGGCCTTACGGAGTCGAAGGCGTCGGTGCGCAGCGCCTCGGGGTGCTGCCAGGCGCGTACGAGCGTCTCCTGCAGCAGGTCCTCGGCGCGCTGGCGGTCGCCGTCGCACAGGCGCAACAGCAGCGCGAACAACGGTCGGCCGTGCTCGCGCTGCAGGGCGGCGAGTTCGTGCTCGGCGGTCGTCGTGGCGTGCGGGAGAGTGATTCCGGCCGTCATGGCCGTATGGCATCGCAGGGGGCCGTGCGGGGACAGGGCACGCACACCGCTGTGCGGCGGACGGTCGATCGCGTCGACGAACGGTTCGACGAACGGTCGTCCGTCCGCCCCTCGACGTCCACCGGACGAGCCAACGGCGCGCCGATCCCGTTTGCGGAGGCCGTCAGATTCGTACTCATTTGTCTGTCCATACGACCGCTGTGGGGTGAACCGATGATCGCACGCAGACGGCAGGTGGGTCTGGTCGTGACGGCCCTCCTCGCCGCGGCCGCCGCCTGCCAGAACCATCACAGGGAACAGCAGCACGCTCCGCCCGGACGCCCGGCCCCGTCGGCCTCGCGCGCCGCGGCGGAGCCCGGCCCTGCGGCGCCCGGCGCGTTCACGCTCGTCGCCTCCGGCGGCATCCTGCCGGACTCCTCGGTCGTCGACAGGGCCGGCTTCGACGGAGGTGGCGTGGGCTACAACTTCCGGCCGGTGTTCGAAGGCGTGCGATCCGCCGTCTCCCGGGCCGACCTGGCGCTCTGCCACCTGGACGCCGTGTTCGGCGCGAACGCCCCCTACGCCGGCGCTCCCCCCCATACGTTCGTGTCCGAACTGGCGCAGGCGCTCGCCGCGACAGGCTACGACAGCTGCTCCACCGCCTCCGAACACACCCTGGACGCCGGCGCCGACGGCGTCTGGCGCACCCTGGACGCCCTCGACCGCGCGGGGGTGCGGCACGCCGGATCGGCACGCAGCGAGGCCGAGGCACGCGGCACGCTCCTGCGGGCAGGCGGCGCGATGGTCGCCCACCTGGCCTACACCGCCGGCTCGAACGGCCCGTTCCCGCCCGGGCAGCCGTGGGCGGTCCGCCTGATCGACGGGGACCGGATCGCCGCCGACGCGAGAGCCGCCCGCGCGGCGGGCGCCGACATCGTGGTCGTGTCCCTGCACTGGGGCCCGGCCTGGCAGGAGGCGCCCGACGAACAGCAGCTCGCCCTGGCCCGGCGACTCACCGCGTCGCAGACCGGCGGCCGGCCCGACATCGACCTGATCCTCGGGACCCACGCCCACGTTCCGCAGCCGTACGAGAAGGTCAACGGCACCTGGGTGGTCTACGGCCTGGGCGACCAGGTCGCCGGGCAGCCTGCCGACCAACGCGGCCCGCGGGACCCGCGCGCCCACCAGAGCACCCTCGCCCGCTTCACCTTCGCCCCGCCCGCCCGGTCGGGCGGACGCTGGGAGGTGGCCCGGGCCGAGTTCGTCCCCGGGGTGTTCGACCCGGACGCCGGCCGGGTGGTGAACGTGGGCGAGGCCGTCGCCCGGGGCGCCGACCTGCAGGGCGTACTGGACCGGATCCAGACCGTGGTGTTCGGCCGGGGCGCGGCGAAGGACGGGCTGATGATGGGGCGGTGACGGCGGTCGGTCGACGCCCACGCGGTCGAAGAGGGCGAGCATCTCGCCGAGGACGCGCGGACAGGCCCGTACGTCGGCCTCCGTCGGATCGCCCCGCCCCGGCGCGGCAGCAGGCGCTCACGGGCGAGCACCGCGGTGATCGCCGCCCGGCCCGCGTCCGTGAGCCGGATCAGCGACGAGCACCGGTGGGCCGGGTCCGGCACGCTCTCCACCAGGCCGCGCGCCGCCGCGTCGTTCACCATGCGCCGCACCGTCCCCGACGGCCGCTCCGTGACGGTCGAGGGCACCGCGCACTGCCCGAACACGGAGAAGCCCGGGGCCTTCAACAGGATCGTCACGGACTTCCTCCGCGTGCTCCCGCCCGGCGCCCGTCCCGTCAGCGCCCGGCCAGCTCCGAGCGCTTGTACGAGTACGTGAAGTAGATCACGCACCCGATCAGGAACCACACGGCGAACCGCACCCAGGTCTCCCACTTCAGGAACGTGATCAGCCAGATCGAGAAGACGACACCCAGCGCCGGCACGAACGGCATCCACGGCGTACGGAAGCCGCGCGGCAGGTCCGGCTGCCGGTAGCGCAGCACGATCACCGCCGTGCACACCACCACGAACGCCAGCAGGATGCCGATGTTGGTCAGTTCGGCCGCCTCCGCGATCGGCAGGAAGCCGGCGATGGCGGCCGACGCCACCCCGACGATCCACGTCACGCGCGTCGGCACGTGCCGCGTGGGGTGCGTCTTCGCGAACCACTTGGGCAGCAGCCCGTCCCGGGACATGGAGAACCACACCCGGGTCACGCCCAGCATGAACGTGAACATCACGGTGAGGATGCCGATGATCGCGCCCACCGCGATCAGGTCCGCCAGCCGGCTCAGCCCCACCGACTTGAACGCGGTCGAGAAGCCGCTCTCCTTGTTGATGTACTTGTAGTTCTGCATGCCGGTCAGCACCAGACAGGCCGCCACGTACAGCACCATGGCGATCGCCAGCGAGTAGATGATCGCCTTCGGCATGTGCCGCCGCGCGTCCTTGGACTCCTCGGCCGCCGTCGACATCGCGTCGTAGCCGAAGACCGCGAAGAACACCGTCGCCGCACCGGTGAACGCCCCGCTCACCCCGTAGGGGAAGAACGGGTGGTAGTTGGCGGTGTCGATGTGGAAGACGCCGACCAGGATCACCACCAGCACGACCAGCACCTTCAGCCCCACCACGAGCGTCTCGAAACGGGCCGCGCTGCGGATGCCGAGGGTCAGCAGCCAGGCGATCAGCAGACACAGGACCGCCGCGAACAGGTCCACCTTGTGCCCGGGGCCGGTGCCGGGCGCGCCCAGCATCCAGGCCGGCAGATGCGCGCCCATGTCCTCGACGAGGAAGCTGAAGTAGCCGGAGATGCCGATCGCGACCACCGCCACGATCGCCGTGTACTCCAGCAGCAGGTCCCAGCCGATGAACCAGCCGGCGAACTCGCCGAGCACCGCGTAGCCGTAGGTGTAGGCCGAGCCCGCCTTCGGGATCAGCCCCGCGAACTCGGCGTACGACAGGGCGGCCGCCGCACTGGCCACGCCCGCGATGAGGAAGGACACCAGCACCGCGGGTCCCGCCGTGCCGTTGGCCACCGTACCGGCGAGGGTGAAGATGCCGGCGCCGATGATGCCGCCCACGCCGATCGCGGTCAGCTGCCACAGCCCCAGCGACCGCTCCAGCCGCGGACCCTCGCCGGCTTCCGTCTCCTCGATGTGTTCGATGGGTTTGCGGCGCAGAATGCCCTCACCCGCCCGGAGTCCGGCCATGTGCCTCACCTCTTCGCCTACGGCAACGGCTGACGGCGGACGATGATGGCTCAGCACCGCCGGGTCGGGGAAGGCCGCCACGTACGCGGCCGGACCGCGACGAGGCGGCGGCCGGTCCGCCCCACGGGGCTACGGCACCACCGTCACCGGCCATCGTCCCGCCTTGACCAGGCGGACCGCGACCGAGCCGACGATCCGGTGGCCGGCCTGCTCGGACGCGCCCACCACCACCGCGTCCGCCTTCAGCTCGTCGGCGGCCCGCACCAGACCGTTGTACGGGTCGCCGCTGAACGTGTGGAACTCCCAGCGGACCTCGAACGTCCCCTTCAGCCGCTCGGCCGCCTCCCGGATCTGCCGCACGAGGTCCTCGGCGATCTCGTGGGTCGTGCCGGCCACTGGCGCGCCCAGCGCCGCCCCCGCCGTCAGCGCCGGCTGCACGTACACCACGGCGAGCAGCGCGCCCTGCCGCCGGGCGAGACCGGCGGCGTACGCGGCGGCCCGCATCGAGGAGTCGGAGCCGTCCATGCCGACGACGATGACCTTCGGCCCGTCCGTGCCCCGCTCGAACCGGTGCACCCGCCGCTCGTCCCGCCCGTGCTGCTCGTGCTGTTCCGCCACGCCGCGAGGCTATCGGAACCCCCGCCTCCCGCCCCGGGCGGGGACCTCCCGGCGGGCGGCCCGCGCGCGGTGTTCCTACAGTCGGAAGCATGAGCGCCACCCCCTCGGAACCATGACCACCACCGCCGGCGCCGCCCCGCCCAGGGGCGCCGCCGAACCCGCCCGGCCGCCGAAGCGGAACCGGTTCCTCGGCAAGGTGCCGGAAGGCTTCGCCACCTTCTTCGGCGCCCTGGGACTGCTGTGCGCGCTGCTGGACCTCATCGCGCCGCTGCGCGTCCTGCTGCACCCGCTCGTCCGCGTCCTGGACCTGCTCCTGGTCCCGGTCAGCGTCAACCTCGCCTACGCCGTCTTCCTCTTCCTGCTGGCCGGCGCGACCGCCGCCCGCAAGAAGGTCGCCTGGTGGCTGGTCGTCGTCTACCTGGGCCTGGTGATCCTCGGGGACGTCGTGGGCCTGGCGGCCGGCGAGTACGCCGAGTCGGCGCCCTCCCTCGTCCTGTGCGGCCTCGCCCTGCTGGCGCTGATCGCGGCCCACGGGGAGTTCTACGCCGCCTCCCGCCGCGGCTCCTGGTGGCGGGCGCTCGCCGTGCTCGTCGCCGGGCTCGCCGTGGCGGTCCTGGTCGGCTGGGGCCTGGTCGCGCTCTTCCCCGGCACGCTGCCGCCCGGCCTGCACCTGGCGTGGTCCGCCAACCGGGTCATGGGCGGCCTGGTCTCCGCCCGTGACTTCAACGGCCACCCGCCGCGCCCGGTGTCCTTCCTGCTCGGCCTGTTCGGCGCGCTCGCCCTGCTCAACGCCGCCGCCACACTGTTCCGCTCCCAGCGCCTGGAGGCGGCCCTGCACGGCGACGAGGAACTCCGCATCCGCGCCCTGCTCAAGGCCTACGGTGAGGACGACTCCCTCGGCTACTTCGCCACCCGCCGCGACAAGGCCGTCGTCTTCTCACCCAGCGGCAGGGCCGCCGTCACCTACCGCGTCGAGGCCGGCGTCTGCCTGGCCAGCGGCGATCCCGTCGGCGACCACGAAACCTGGCCGCGCGCCATCGCCGCCTGGCTGGACGTGGCCCGCCGCTACGCCTGGACACCCGCCGTCATGGGCGCCTCCGAGGAGGGCGCCACGGCCTACGCCCGCGCCGGACTCGGCGCCCTCCAGCTCGGCGACGAGGCCATCGTGCACGTCGCCGGCTTCGACCTCGACGGCCGGGACATGCGGGTGACCCGGCAGGCCGTGCACC
>NZ_JUJA01000122.1:65106-67185 GCF_001906585.1 Streptomyces kebangsaanensis
GCCGCATCCGCCGGCACGCCGTCCTCACCGACACCGAGATGAAAGAGATCGTCGACAGGGCCGACGCCTGGCGCGACACCGAGACCGAACGCGGCTTCTCCATGGCCCTGGACCGCCTGGGCGACCCCGCCGACGGCGACTGCCTCCTGGTCGAGGCCCTCGACACCGACGGCCGGCTGCTCGCCCTGCTCTCCTTCGTGCCCTGGGGCCGCGACGGCGTCTCCCTGGACCTGATGCGCCGCGACCGCGCCGCGCCCAACGGCGTCGTGGAGTTCATGGTCGCCGAACTGTGCGCGGCCGCCCCGAGACTCGGCGTGCGCCGCATCTCGCTGAACTTCGCGGTGTTCCGCTCGGTGTTCGAGGAGGGCGCCCGCATCGGGGCCGGACCGGTGCTGCGCCTGTGGCGCCGCCTGCTGCTGTTCCTCTCCCGCTGGTGGCAGCTGGAGGCCCTGTACCGGTCCAACGCCAAGTACCACCCCGAGTGGTACCCGCGTTTCCTCTGCTACGGCGAGACCGCCTCCCTCGCCCGGATCGGTCTGGCCTCCGGCATCGCCGAGGGCTTCGTCCCCGTCCCCTCGCTGCGCAAGCTCTGGGGCAGGGGCCACCCCGCCACCGGACCACGCCCGGCCACCACCGAGGGCCTGCCCCCGCTGACGGCGCTCGGGCTCGGCGAGGAGCGACGCGCCCGCCCCGGCGACCCGCTCGCGGGCCTGCCCGAACAGGTCCGCGTCCGGCACGCCAGGCTCGAGAGGCTGCGCGCGGCCGGCACCGACCCGTACCCGGTGGGCGTCGAGGCCCGCACCCGCACCCTCGCCGAGGTCCGCGAGGGCGAGCGGGTCACCGTCGCCGGCCGCGTCCTGCTCGTCCGCGACTTCGGCGGCATCGTCTTCGTCGTCCTGCGCGACTGGTCCGGCGACCACCAGCTCGCCCTCACCCGCGACCGGACCGGACCGGCCGCCCTGGACCGCTTCACCGCCGACACCGACATCGGCGACCACATCACCGCCACCGGCAGGGCCGGGAGGAGCGAGAAGGGCGAGCCGACCGTGTTCGTCACCTCCTGGCGGCTGCTCGGCAAGTGTCTGCGCCCCCTGCCCGACAAGCACCGGGGCCTGGCCGACCCCGAGGCCAGGGTGCGCATGCGCTACCTCGACCTGGTCACCAGCCCCGAGGCCCGAGAGACCGTCCGCGTCCGCTCCACCGCCGTACAGGCCCTGCGCCAGGGACTGCTCGACCACGGCTTCCTCGAGGTCGAGACCCCGATGCTGCAGCGGATCCACGGCGGCGCCAACGCCCGCCCCTTCACCACCCACATCAACGCCTACCACCTCGACCTGTACCTGCGCATCGCCCCCGAGCTGTACCTCAAGCGGCTGTGCGTGGGCGGCCTGGAGAAGGTATTCGAAATGGGCCGCACCTTCCGCAACGAGGGCGTCTCCCCCAAGCACAACCCCGAGTTCACCATGCTGGAGGCCTACCAGGCGTACGCCGACTACGACGTGATGCTCGACCTCACCCGCGAACTGATCCAGGGCGCCGCCACCGCCGCCTTCGGCCGCCCGGTCGCCCACAAGGACGGCACCGAGTACGACATCTCCGGGCCCTGGCCGGTCACCACCGTGCACGGCGCGATCTCCGAAGCACTCGGGGAGGAGGTCGGCCCCGGCACCGACCCGGCGACGCTGCGCCGGCACTGCGACCGCGCCGGCGTGCCGTACACCGCCGACGACGCCCCCGGCGAGATCGTCCTGGAGATGTACGAGCGGCTGGTGGAGGAACGTACGAAGCAGCCCACCTTCTACAAGGACTTCCCGACCGACGTCTCCCCGCTCACCCGGCAGCACCGCACCGACCCACGGCTCGCCGAACGCTGGGACCTCGTCGCCTTCGGCACCGAACTCGGCACCGCCTACTCCGAACTCACCGACCCCGTCGAGCAGCGCCGCCGCCTGACCGCCCAGTCCCTGCTCGCCGCCGGGGGAGACCCGGAGGCGATGGAGCTGGACGAGGACTTCCTCGACGCCCTCGAATACGCCATGCCGCCCACCGGCGGACTCGGCCTCGGCGTCGACCGGCTGG
>NZ_JUJA01000122.1:67197-67472 GCF_001906585.1 Streptomyces kebangsaanensis
CACCGGCCTGACCATCCGTGAGACGCTGCCGTTCCCGCTCGTGCGCCGCCGCTGAGGCCGCCGCGCCGCCGCGCCGCCGGCCGGGGGGCACTGGGCCGGGCGGGTGCTTTAGTGCCGCCCTACCCGTGGAGGAGTGGTGGGCCGGTCACTGTTGAGTCATGCAGAAGGATCAGTTGCTCACGCGGCGCCGGGCGTTGTTCGCCGGGGCCACCGCTCTCGGGGCGGCGGGAGCGGCCGGCATGGCCGGTCTGCTGCTCTCCGGCTCCTCCGGACCC
>NZ_JUJA01000122.1:67482-69357 GCF_001906585.1 Streptomyces kebangsaanensis
CCCGCCGCGGGCCCCCAGGCACGTCGCGCTCTCAACCCCTCCGTCTACCGCCTCCTGCCCATGGCCGGTGACGGCCGGCCGCACGAGCTCCTGACCACCCCGGTACGGCGCGCGCCGATCCTGCGCATGCCCGGCCGGGGACGCACCATGCTGCTGACGTTCGACGACGGCCCCAACCCCGACTACACCCCGCACATCCTGGACACCCTCGCGAAGTACGACGTCCGGGCGACCTTCTTCGTGTGCGGCGAGATGGCCGACTGGAACCGGGACCTGCTGGCCCGGATGGCCGACGAGGGCCACGCCGTCGGCAACCACACCTGGACCCACCCGCTGCTCACCGAGCGCACCCGACGCCAGGTCCGCTCGGAGCTGGAGAGCACCTGCGACGTC
The DNA here is from genome assembly GCF_001906585.1 of Streptomyces kebangsaanensis. GTDB lineage: Bacteria > Actinomycetota > Actinomycetes > Streptomycetales > Streptomycetaceae > Streptomyces > Streptomyces kebangsaanensis. The sequence continues at coordinate 67,876 of NZ_JUJA01000122.1, forward strand.
ATCGAGAAGGCGTACGGGCAGCGGCCCCAGTGGTTCCGCGCCCCCTACGGCGCCTGGAACCGGACGGTCTTCCAGGTGGAGGCCGAGCTGGGCATGGAACCGCTGGCCTGGACGGTCGACAGCCTCGACTGGACCGCCCCGGGCACCGGCACCATCGTCGAGCGCGTCGAGCGCGGGGCGGGCTCCGGGGTCGTGGTGCTCTCCCACGACGCCGGGGGCGAGCGCACGCAGACCGTCCGCGCGCTGCGCACGTACCTTCCGAAGCTGCTGGACGAGGGCTACCACTTCACCGTGCCGCACCGGACCTCCACCTGACCGGTGCCCGTCCGGCCGGGGCCGCTCAGCGGACCCCGGCCAGACGGGCGAACACGACGACGTTTCCCTGATATCCGGTCACCTTGTTGTAACCGCCGCCGCAGGTGATGACCCGCAGCTCCGGCGTGCCCTTCGAGCCGTACACGCGGTCGCCGGGAAAGTCGTCCTTCTCGAACACCTCGACGCCGTACACCTCGAACACGGCCGTCCTCCCGTCCTGCCGGTGGATTTCGACGTGGTTCCCCTTCTTCACGGCGCCGAGCCCGTAGAACACCGCGGGACCCGCCGAATTGTCCACGTGGCCGTCGACGACGGCGGTCCCCTTTTCCCCCGGCGTGACCGCGCCGTTGAACCAGCCGGCCAGGTTCGGGTCCTCCGGCGGCGGCGCGGCGACCCAGCCGTCCGCGTCCACACCGACCGGGGTGACGGGCGCGTCGACCTGGATCACGGGGATCCTGATCCGGTCGGGCACCGAGCGGGGCAGGGCCTGGGGGACCGGGCCCGGCCCCGTGGCCAAGGGGCTCGGCGTGTTGCCCGTGCCGGGAGCGGCCGCCGTCGCGGGCTGCGGCGGGCCTTCGTCGAACTCCCCCGAGCCGTTGCGGATGAGGGCGAGTCCGGTCAGCAGAACGAGCGCTATCACGCCCCATGGGGCACGCTTCTTCGGTGTCTCCCGCTCCTCCTGGGCGATTTGGTACCGCTCGCTCACAGATATTCACCATTCCCTCTCGACACGGCCTCCGCCGTGTCATACGCGCATACATGAACGCTAAGTCCGGTGCCCACACCTGGCGAGGAGACGGACGCGAACGGGTGCTCCGTTCCTTTTCCCGTGCGCCATCCGAGTCGCGCCGTACGGGTCATTTCTGGCGGTCCATGACCTGCGGGGATATTCAACAGAGTGATTTATTGGTGACGTTTGCTCACCAGGACGGGCGAGCGCCGAAATGCGCATTTGTGCCGGGCATCCGAGGGTTTTTTTCGGAAGGTGATGTCGCGCCGATCGTCCGGGTACGGGTCCCCGGGGCGCCTTCCGCGGAGGCTCATATGCGTACTGCTCGTACCCTCTCAACGCCCTTGGTGGCACTGGCCGCAGCGGTCGCCACCGTCGGGCTCGCCGCCCCTGCGGCCGTGGCGAAGGGCGGCGATTTGCCGAGAGTCATCCGGGAC
>NZ_JUJA01000123.1:0-14376 GCF_001906585.1 Streptomyces kebangsaanensis
CGCTCGGCCCGCCACCGCAGCCCCCACCCGTCTTCGGTCAGCCCGGCGGCCTGCAGGTGGTGCCGGGCGCGGAGCAGCTTCTTGCCGCCGCGCACCACCCGCACCCGCCCGGCCTCGACGTCGGCCCGCACCCGCGCCAGCCGGTCCTGAAGCACGTGCAGCCGCCGCGCCTTGGCGAACCACTCCCGCCGCGAGCCGTAGCCACCGGGCGCACCCTGGACGCCCCTGGCCCCGAGAGGCTGCGCGAACCGGCGCCTGATCGTGTCGATGCCTGCCTGGAGGCTGTGGAGGTGGGCGAGCTGCCCGCGCCGGGCCAAAGCCCACTGCTCGTGCGTGGCCTTGGTGATGCTGCCCGCCCACCGCGAGGACGACTCCCCCGTCAGCGCCCGCTTGCGCCGCGCCCACTGCGCGCCGTCGTGCTCCAGGCCGGCCGCGCAGCTGGCCTTCAGGTCGCCGGAGGCCAGCGAGCCGAGCAGAGCGCCGACCCGGCGCAGGACTGTTTCGTCCTGCCCGGTCAGGCCCTTGAGGCCGGCGCGGACCGCCACCCCGGACGGGCCGGGCACCACGAACGGCGCCGCCACCTCGCGCAGCCCGCTCATGCCCCACCCCCGCCCGACGCTCGACCAACCCCTCACCGCACCCAACGAGCGTCCCGGTCGAAGGTCACGCATTCGAAACCAGAACCCCTGTCGCCTCGCCGCCTGCTGCTGTCCCGTGCCGCGCACCGCCACTGCGACGCTCACTCATGCACACAGAACATGCTCAACCACCGTCCACCGACAGCAGTTCACAACTCCTATGTCCAGCACGCCCTCATCGGCATCCGCCCGGTCGTCCCGCAGTCGTGCCGCCGAAACCTTCGACCTCGGCGGAGCCCCGGTCCTGCCCGGCTTCAACGACGCCCACCACCACATCCACCTCCGCGGGCGCCGGCTCGCATGGCTCGACCTGCGCGCACAGGCAGTCGGCAGCCTCGACGAGCTCTACGAGGCCGTCCGGGAGCGGGCCGCCCTGCTCGGGCCGGACGAGTGGGTCTTCGGAGCGGGCTACGACCAGAACAAGACCGGCGGCCACCCCGTCGCCCGGGTGCTGGACGAGGTCGCGGGCGGCCGCCCGGTGTGGCTGGAGCACGTCTCCGGTCACATGGGCGTGGCCAGCACCGAGGCGTTCCGCCGGGCCGGCTTCGCGGACGGCCGCGACGTGCCCGACATCGACGGCGGCCATGTCGCGCGCCTGGAGGACGGCACCCCCGAGGGCCTGCTCCAGGAGAAGGCCATGCACCTGATCTACTCGGTGGTCCGCCCGCTGCCCACCGAGGAGGTCCTCGAGCATGTGCGGCTCGCCTCGGACAAGGCCCTGTCGGAGGGCCTGACCAGCGTCACCGAGCCGGGCCTGGCCGCACACGAGATGATCGGCGCCTCGCCCTCGGACTTCCACACCTACCAGCTCGCCCGGGAACAGGGGCTGCTGCGGCTGAGGACGACGCTGATGCCGTACGTCACCAAGTTGCACTACCTCGAGGGCTTCCGGGACCCGCGCGAGTGGTTCGGCCTGGACCTGGGCATCCGCACCGGCTTCGGCGACGCGTACATGCGCCTCGGACCGGTGAAGGTCGTCACGGACGGCTCCCTCATCGGCAAGTCGGCCGCCATGCACACCTGTTACCACGGTGAGCCCTCCAACAAGGGCTTCATGCAGTTCTCCCCGGAGGAAGTGCACGAGATCGTGGTCGCCGCACACCGGGCCGGCTGGTCCGTCGCGGCGCACGCCATCGGCGACTGGGCCGTGGACGCCGCGCTGGACGCCTTCGAGGCCGCCCAGCTCCGGACGCCGCGCGCCGACCCGCGCCACCGCATCGAGCACTTCGGTGTCACCAGCGGGGAACAGGTCGCCCGCCTCGTCCGCCTCGGCGTCATCCCGGTGCCGCAGGGGGCGTTCATCTCCGAACTCGGCGACGGCATGCTGCGCGTCCTCGGCCCGGAGCGCGCCCGCCTGTGCTACCGGATGAGGTCCCTCCTCGACGCCGGGGCCGTGCTGCCCGGCTCCTCCGACGCGCCGGTCGTCGCCGGAAACCCGCTGGTGAACATCCACGACATGGTCAACCGCGTCACCGCCGGCGGCGAGGTCCTCAACGCCGACGAGCGGATCAGTGTGGAGCAGGCCGTACGCGCCTACACGCACGGTTCGGCGTACGCGGTGAAGGAGGAGGGGGACAAGGGCACCCTGAGCAACGGCAAGCTCGCCGACCTGGTCGTCCTCTCCGACGACCTCTTCCACGTCGACCCGTCCCGCATCCGCGACGTCACGGTCGGCGCCACCGTCGTCGGCGGCAGCGTGGAGTTCGACGACGGTGCCGTCACCACCGGCTGACGCGGCCGACCACGAACGGCCGCCGTCCTGTGTGACGTGATGTCGACGCGGCGCCGCGGGCTCTCGCCGCGGCGCCGGTCGTCGCAGTCGGCCGGCCCGTACCGCGAACGCCCGGTGGGCCCGGTCTTCCTCACGGTCTCCACCGCGCCTCGGGCCGCGTCCGCCACCGGCCGCCACCGGTCGGCGGTGGACAGCGGTGGCGAGGACCGGGAACGCGACCGAGTGGGCGCCCAGTTCATGGGCGACGCGCAGGGACTCGCGGTGGCAGGAGGCGAGCGTGTGCTCCGTCAGGTACGGCACGCGGCCGGGTCTTCCCACCGCACGGGAATCCTCGCCCGCGCGCGGGCGAGCAGAGCCGCCGGGTCCGGGTCCGCCTGCAGGGACGGCAGCACCAGCGTCCACCACCGGTCCAGCCGCTCCTCCCAGTTCCGCCCGTCCGGCATCTCGTCGGTCAGGGTGCAGAGCCCGAAGAACGCGCACACGAGCGTCACTGCCGCGGTCGACGGCTCGACTCCTTCCGCGAGTTCGCCCCTTGTGCGGGCTTGGGCGAGAAGCCGGGTGGCGACCACCGCCCAGTCGTCGAACGGTGTGGGCACGGCGGCTTCGATGGTGCGGCGCTCCGCCCACAGCCGCGCGCCGGCGCGTGCCACGACGTCCTCGCTGAGGGAGTGCGCGACACGGAAGCTGAGGCCGACCAGCTTCTCCAGCGGAGGGAGGCCGGGCGCGGCGTAGGCGGCGGCGAGCTGCGGCCAGGTGGCGAACCGCTCGCGGACCACGGCCAGCGCCAGCTTCTCCTTGCTGGAGTAATGGAAATAGACCGCCCCGCTGGTTCTCCCCGAGTGATCACTTATGTCATTGACACTCGTTCCCGCGTATCCCCGTTCGAAGAATAGGTGTGCCGCTGACTCCAGCAGCATTTTGCGGGTCTCACGCGCCCTGTCCTGCACTTCAGTTCTACTTTCGATCGAATGTTCCAACGTCACGACGGAAAAATCCAGGCCCTCCCGCACGGAGGACACGGCGACAGTGCGCGAAGATCCTATTATTTTTCGGCCGTTCGCGTGTACAGACGTCTGTGCACAACACGCCTCCCTGCCGGGAAGAATCGTTTCGGATAAGCGCGAGAGCTCCGCCCACCAGGCCCGTTGACCGCGTTCCGGGAGCCGGCCGCCTTCGATCGGGCATTTTCCATGCACTCGAACCGGTGATTGCGAAAGCCGGGGATGCGAAATTAACGTAATGGCCACGATGTTTTCGGCTCGGCCGAAGTGACGGCCTGCGCCCACTACGGCGTTCCCATGGCACGCCCAGCCACGTTCACGTGGCCGCAGCAGCCGTACGACATCGCTCGTTCGCACTCATCTCCGCAAGCGGACCACCTACGTCCCGGCACCCGCCTGCGCCCGCGCACGAACCGGTCGGCGCAGCCTCCGAGAACGGCAGTCGCATGACAGCTCATCACCTCCTTTCCTGGTCCCCGTCCGCCGTCGTCTTCGACTGCGACGGAACCTTGATGGACACGGAACGACACTGGCAGGAAGCCCGGAACCTCACCTTCCGGGCGTTCGGCCTCGAACCGCCGGCCGGGTTCGCCGACCGCGCAAAGGGCATGCACTACACCGGGTGCGGCGCGCTCATGGCCGAGGAAACCGGAAAGCCGAACCTCGTGAACGCCCTGACCAACACGCTCCTCAACACCTTCACCGCACTGGTCGAGCAGGACCCCGTCACCATGCCGGGCGCCGCCGCGCTGGTCCGGCTGGTCGCACCCCACCGCCCTCTCGCGGTGGCGAGCAACTGCCCCCGGGAGGTGGTGGAATCATGCCTCGACCGGGCCGGGCTCCTCAGCTGTTTCGGCCACGTCGTGGTCGCCGGCGGGGACGTACGGCCGAAACCGGAGCCCGACGTCTACAGGTTGGCCGCCCGTATCTGCGGCGTACCGCCCGAGGAGGCCCTGGCCGTGGAGGACTCGCTCACCGGCATGGAGTCGGCCCGCCGGGCGGGCCTCCGCGTCGTCGGCATCGGACCGTGCCCACCGGGTCCGGAGGCGGAGAAGGCCGACCTGTGGGTCGCGAGCCTCGCCGACAGCGGGCTGCTGTCGTGGGCCCGCACATGGATCGGGGCGTAGAGCACACCGGGGTTCGGGATGCCGGGTGTTCCCTTCGGGGGCTTGCCGTTGAGGCCCCTGCGTAGGGGGCTCGTGCGAGGGGGACGAACCGAACCACGGTCCTGTCAGCGGAGTTGCCCGGTGAACACCGCGTACGCCTGCTCGTCGAAAAGGACGAACCTGACCTCCTCGACCGCCGTTTCCGTGGCCCGCACCGTCTCCACCGCGATACGGGCGGCGTCCTCCATCGGCCAGCGGTAGACACCGGTGGAGATGGCCGGGAAGGCGACCGTCCGTGCTCCGAGTCCGTCGGCGACGCGGAGGGACTCGCGGTAGCAGGAGACGAGGAGGCCGGAGCGGTCCTCGGTCGTGCTGTGCACCGGGCCGACGGTGTGGATCACCCAGAGGGCGTCCAGTTCACCGGCCGTCGTGGCGACCGCCTGGCCGGTGGGCAGGCCGCTGCTGTAGCAGGAGGCGCGCAGGGCGCGGCACTCCGCGAGGATCGCGGGGCCGCCGCGGCGGTGGATGGCGCCGTCGACGCCTCCGCCGCCGAGGAGGGAGGAGTTGGCGGCGTTGACGATCGCGTCGGCGCGCTGGCGGGTGATGTCGCCCTGGACGAGGGTGAGGGTGGTGGTCATGTCTGCCGCAGCCTCCTCCAGACGGCCTTCGCCGCGTTGTGGCCCGACATGCCGTGCACTCCGGGGCCCGGCGGGGTGGCCGAGGAGCAGATGAAGACGGCCGGGTGCGGGGTGCTGTACGGGAAGAGGGACGGTTTGGGGCGCAGCAGGAGCTGGAGTCCGGAGGCCGCGCCGGAGGCGATGTCACCGCCGACGTAGTTGGCGTTGCGGGCGGCGATCTCGGGCGGGCCGGCGGTGGCGCGGGCGAGCACTCGGTCGCGGAAGCCCGGGGCGAAGCGTTCCAGCTGGCGTTCCACGGCGTCGGTGAGGTCCCCGGTCCAGCCGTTGGGGACATGGCCGTACACCCAGAAGACCTGCTTGCCGGCGGGGGCGCGGGTGGGGTCGGCGACGCCGGGCTGGACCGTGATGAGGAAGGGCCGGTCGGGTGCGCGGCTCTCGCGGGACGCGGCGCGCAGCGCGGTGCCGATCTCGGCACTGTCCGCGCCGATCTGTACGGTGCCGGCGACGCGGGGTTCCTTCGCGGTCCACGGCACCGGGCCGTCCAGCGCGTAGTCGATCTTGAAGACGCCGGGGCCGTACCGGTAGCCCTCGTAGTACCGGCCGAGGCCGGCGATGCGGGCCAGCGCGGTGGGCGAGGTGTCGAAGACGTACGCCCGCGCGGGCGGCAGGTCGTCGAGGCGTTTGACCTCGTAGTCGGTGTGCAGGGCGCCGCCGAGGTCCTTCAGGTACGCGGCGAGGGCGTCGGAGATCGCCTGGGAGCCGCCGCGGGCGACCGGCCAGCCGCGGGCGTGCGCGGCCAGCGCGAAGACCAGGCCGATGGCGCCGGTGGCGAAGCCGTCGAGGGGGGCCATGACGTGGGCGACGAGGCCGGCGAAGAGGGTCTTGGCGCGCTCGTCGCGGAAGCGGCGCATCAGCCAGGTGGACGGGGGCAGGCCGGTCAGGCCGAAGCGGGCGAGGGTGACCGGGTCACGTGGGAGCGCGGTCAGGGGCAGCGACATGAAGTCGCGGGCCAGGGTGTCCCACCTGGGCAGGAACGGCGCGACCAGCCTGCGGTACGCGCCCGCGTCGCGCGGTCCGAAGGAGGCGGCCGTCTCGGCGACCGACCGGGACAGCACGGCGGCGGTGCCGTCCGGGAAGGGGTGGGCCATGGGCAGCTCGGCGTGCAGCCACTGAAGGCCGTAGCGCTCCAGGGGCAGGGCGCGGAAGGCGGGCGAGTTGATGCCGAGGGGGTGCGCGGCGGAGCACGGGTCGTGCCGGAAGCCGGGCAGAGTGAGCTCCTCGGTGCGGGCGCCGCCGCCGATGGTCTCGCGCGCCTCGAACACGGCCACGGAGAAGCCGCGGCGGGCGAGCTCCACGGCAGCGGTCAGCCCGTTCGGCCCCGCACCCACCACGACCGCATCGAGCATCGACGGCACCTTCGGACCCCTTCGTCAGCCGACGGCCACTGATGGCCAGGATATGCCGGGGAACCGGCGCTCCGGGGGGCGGCTCAGGGTGCCGGGGTGGGGCGCCGCGTTCCGGGGCGGGGGGTGTGGTCCGCCGGGCCGGAGAGCAGACCGGTCACCCGCCGTGCCGTCGCCGCGTCCCGTGCCGCCGTGAACGGCAGGGGGTTGCCGCCCTTGATGCGGAACGGGTCGCCGGTCAGGGTCAGGTGGGCACCGCCGGCCTCCTCGACCAGCAGCAGGCCCGCCGCGTGGTCCCAGGCCGCCTCCCAGGAGAAGGCCGTGGCGTCCAACTCGCCGCGGGCGACCGCGAGGTACTCGAGGCCCGCCGAGCCGCAGGGGCGCGGTGCGACGCCGTCCGTCCACAGGCCGAGCAGGGCGCGCTTCTGCTCGTCGGTCGTGAAGTCCGGGTGGGACGTGGCGACTTCGAGGGGGCGGCCCGGCTCGGGCGCACCGGAGCGCAGGGGTGTGCCGTCGAGGTGGGCGCCCTGTCCCCGTACGGCCGTGGCGAGTTGGTCGCGCGCCGGCGCGTACGTCCAGGAGGCCAGTACGACTCCCCGGCAGGCGAGCGCGACCAGGGTGCAGAAGCCGGGGTCGCCGTGCACGAACTGCCGGGTGCCGTCCACGGGGTCGACGATCCACACCGGCGCGTCGCCCTGGAGCGCCTCGTAGACCGCCGGGTTGGCGTGCACCGCCTCCTCGCCGACCACGACGGAGCCGGGCAGCAGGGCGCCGAGCGCGTCCGTGAGGTGCCGCTCGGCCAGCCGGTCGGCGTCCGTCACCAGGTCGTGCGGCCCGGACTTCTGGTCGACCTCGTGCTCCGCCAGTCTGCGGAAGCGGGGCATGATCTCGGCCGCGGCCGCCTTGCGGACCGCCTCCTCCACGTCGGCCGAGTGACGCGCGACGAACTCTCCGACCAGTGCTTCGTTCAGGGGGGACTCCCAGGTGCCCGTCTCTTCGATCATGCCTCCATGAGAACATGCCGCACTGACATTCCCCTCCGTGCCGGTGCACTCCGGGTGGAATCGGCGTGAACGGACCTCGGGCGCAGAAGACACAGGAATCACAGGAATAACGGAAGACGCGGAAGACGCAGAACGCGTCACCGGCCGACGGCGTACCCCTGCATCCCCCGTGGGTTCGCGGCCGCCGAGAGGATGCCGGTCGTGGGGCAGCGGGCGACCGCGCAGAGGCGGCCCTCGGACCAGGAGGGGCCGACGGTCACGGCGTGGCCCCGGCGCCGCAGCTCCCGGACGACCTCCGCGTCCATGCGGGATTCCACGGTGACGCTCCCCGGGCGCATCCCACGGGGGTAGAAGGAACCGGGGAAGCTGTCGTTGTGCCAGTTGGGAGCGTCGATGGCGCCCTGGAGGTCCGGACCGCCGCGGACGCCGGCGCGCAGGGCGACCGCGAGGAAGAAGTGCAGCTGCCACTGGTCCTGCTGGTCCCCGCCGGGCGTGCCGAACGCCATGACGGGCACCCCGTCGCGCAGCGCGATCGAGGGGGTGAGGGTGGTGCGGGGGCGGCGGCCCGGCGTGAGCGAGTTGGGCAGGCCCTCCTCCAGCCAGGTCGTCTGCAGCCGGGTGCCGAGCGGGAAGCCCAGTTCGGGCACGACCGGGTTGGACTGCAGCCAGCCGCCGCTGGGAGTGGCGGCGACCATGTTGCCCCAGCGGTCGACGACGTCGATGTGGCAGGTGTCCCCCCGGGTGGCACCGTCGGCGGCGACATCGGGTTCGCCCGGCACCGGGGACGTGGGGCTCTTGGCGACCGTCGGCTCGCCGATGCCCAGCAGCGCGTACTCCCCCTCGTCGGTGGCCACCACGTGCGCGTGCGTGCCCAGCCGCGGGACGCGCCCGCCGGGACTGCCGGGCCGCAGCGCGTACGAGGCCGTGTCGCCGACCAGCTCGCGCCGCCCGGCGTTGTACTCCGCCGACAGCAGCTCGGCCAGCGGCACCCCGGCGGCGTCCCCGTACCAGGCCTCCCGGTCGGCCATGGCGAGCTTGCAGCCCTCGATCAGCAGGTGGACGTAGTCGGCGGACCCGTAGGGGGGCAGTTCGGGCGGGAGCAGGGCGAGTTGCTGCAGGAGCACCGGGCCCTGGCTCCAGGGGCCGGCCTTGCACACGGTCCAGCCGTTCCACTCGTACGTCGCCGGGGTCTCGTAGGTCGCGGACCAGGCGGCGAGGTCGGCGGCGGTGAGCGTGCCGGTGTGCCGTTCGCCGCTGGTGTCCAGCGTGGGCCGCCCGGCCTGCCGGACCAGCGCCTCGGCGATGAAACCGGCCCGCCACACCTCCCGCGCGGCCTCGATCCGCGCCTCCCGGTCCCCCGCGCCCGCGGTCTCGGCGAGCAGCCGCTTCCAGGTGGCGGCGAGCGCGGGGTTGCGCAGCAGCGCGCCGGGGCGGGGCGGGCGTCCGCCGGACAGGTAGACCTCGGCGGACGAGGTCCACTCGGTCTCGAACAGCCTCCGCACGGTCTCGACGGTCTCGCCGACGCGCTCCACGGGCGCGTGCCCGTGCTCGGCGTACCCGATGGCGTACTTCAGGACGTCGGCGAGGGACTTCGTGCCGTGGTCGCGCAGCAGGACCATCCACGCGTCGAACGCGCCCGGCACCGCGGCGGCCAGCGGCCCGGTGCCGGGCACGAGGTCCAGCCCGAGCGCCCGGTAGTGCGTGACCGTCGCCCCGGCCGGGGAGACGCCCTGCCCGCACAGCACCCGCACCTCGCCGCCCGCGGGGGCGATCAGGACCGGCACCTCCCCGGCGGGCCCGTTCAGGTGCGGTTCCACGACGTGCAGCACGAAGGCGCCGGCCGCGGCCGCGTCATAGGCGTTGCCGCCGTCCTCCAGCACGGCCATCGCGGACTGCGAGGCCAGCCAGTGGGTGGAGGACACCATGCCGAAGGTTCCCTGGAGGGTGGGGCGGGTGGTGAACATAGGGCCTTACTCACCTCGCTGTTTACGCGCACCGGCCAGTCCGATCGGAGCTCGGGATCGGCCCTGGGGAGAATCTGGGGAGTTTGAGCCAGGGCTCTCCTCCATCCGCTCCCTCCGGCAGGCTATCGATCGCCCCGCACCCCTTCTTCCCCGCCTCCGGCATGAAGTGGGCGCAGTGGTCGAGGGCGATGGTCGGCGACGAACGCCCCAGCCGTTCGACGAGGTGGGATCCGGTGGTCGCGCGGCGGCGGGGCTGCCGACACCGCGGGTCACCTCGGTGCGGAGCCTGGCGGTGGAGAAGATCGGCTCGATGAGGGTGTTCACGCCTTTGCCCTGCAGCGCTTTGAGCGGAATATGAGGTTCCCGTGAGACGGGTATCAGTCATTCCGCTTGTGGTGCGCGCTTCCGTTGGTGCGGATCAGTCCCAAATTTCCCTCGACCGTGAGATCAATGGAGCCGTATGCCCGCTTTGCTCATCGCGAGTGTTCTCGGCCGCGCGGTCAGCATGATCTACCAGGGGGGCGAACACAGGGTTACTGTCCTGCTGCCTCCGGAACCGATCCGGGGGAGCGGGCGCCACCTGACGCACTCGGTTTCCAGGCCATCAGTGTGCGTCGGAGGCAGCGCCCGCACCGACTTACCCGAAGGACCACGATAGTGAATCGTTGGTACCGAGCAAAGTCCCCATCCTCCTCCCGCCGCGTCACCGTGCACACGGTGTGCATGACGGCGCTCCTCGCCGGCAGCATCGCCGTGCCGACCGCCCTCTCGGCACCCACGGCGCAGGCCGCCGAAGCGTGCAGGAGCGGCATCCCGACCTATGTCCATGACGTCAGCGGCGAGTCAGGTGGCGTGCTGCGGAAGTACCTGGACTGGGACCCCCTGACCGGCAACGCCGCCGGCGCGCTCCTCGACACGGGGGAAACGGCCCCTCTCGAGACGTACAGCGAGTTCTTCACCGGTGGTCACGGCATCATCTACGTGAAAACGCCTGAAGGTGCGCTGAAAACGTACAAGGACAACTCCGCCACTGGTGGAAGCATGCTGACCCCTGTGCGGGATTACGGGGGCAACTGGAATGTGTACGAGCGCATGTGGTCCACCGGTGACAACCGGATCTTCGCTCTGCACCAGAACGGTGCGCTGGAGGTCTACTCCGTCGCCAACCCGTCGTCCGGGTCCGGGGCCATCACGAAGGTCAGGACTGTTCCCCGAACCGATCCGGCCGTCGTCGCGATCGCACAGGCCACTGACGTGTGGTCCGCGGGGCAGGTCGTCTACACGCTGAGGCGCGGTGTGGCCGACCGGCACGGCGAGGTGAAGGCGTGGCGCTACTCCGACAGTGCGTCCGGATCACCTTTCCCCAACGGATCCACCAATGTCATCACGGGCATCTCGAACGAGACGCACGGGTGGAGCCCCGGTCCGGGCACCATCTACACGGTGGGAGACACCCCCGACTACACCGGGATCGCCTGGAGCTACACCGGGACGGCGCCCATGGACGTCGCCAATCGCGACGTGGGCGCCGGCATATACGGTGATGTGCACGCCGACATCGCCTCCTGCCTGGCGAGCCCCTCCCCTGACATCAAGCCTTCCTTCGGACCTGTGCCTCCGGAGACGGAGACTCCGCCTCAAGCGGTGACCGACGGGTCTCCCGACCCGGCACCCCAGGATCCCACCCAGTTCTCCGGTAAGTTCGTTCTGGGCGACGGGAGACCTGCCGCAGGGCTGCCGGTCAGGGTCGAGGCCGTCGACGTCACGAGTGACAGCACCGACGAGGTGCAGCTGGTCACGCTGGGCACCACCGTAACGGCACCGGACGGCACCTGGACGGTGCCCCTGCCGGCAGCACTGCCCGACAGCGTGAAGAGGGCCGCCGCCAACAACGGGGGCATCATCAACGCCATGGCCAGTGTCAACGGCGAGACGTCCTCGGGTCACATGATGCGCGGCACCCACATGATGACCGCCGCTCCGGCGACAGCTCCGGCGACGGCCCGCGCGCTCGTGGCAGCCGCCGCGAAAGACGACAGTGAGCCCTCCAAGATGCGTCCCATCACTGATGACCTGCGCAAGGAACAGGCTCAGCCGACCGTCGCACAGACAGACCTGAGCTGGGCCTCGAGGGACGAGCAGGTCTCGGTCGACACGCTCGGAGACAGGCCGCTGCCCGAATACCAGAGCGACACCGTACGGGAACCCCAGGGGGATTCCTACGTCGTCGACGGCGTTGACACCAAGTCCCTGGTCGTCAGGCCCATGGACGGTGGTTGCGACAAGACCAGTGAGAAGGTCATCGCCACGCAGATCAAGTACACGACCGTCGCCGAGGGCCACGCGTACTGGGACGCGAAGACGACCGTGGACTACGACTCCAAGCTGTCCTCGAGTGTGGAGGTCGCGGTCAAGACCGGATCCAAGTGGACGATCGAAGGCTCCGTGACGCTCGGCTCGGCCATGTCCGTCACCACCGGCTACGCGAACAAGGGTCCATACTTCGCCAAGCAGTGGAAGGTCCCGATCGAGTACAAGAAGATCAGGGAGAAGTGGACCTGCAACTACGGGCGTGACACGTTCTACCGTTACAAGATCGTGGCCGGCAAGTACAAGGTTCCTTCGGGTGGGGCCGTCGGCAAATACGGCAAGGACGTGAGCAACAGGGACGGCGGCGTCAATTACAACAACTCGCCCAAGAAGCACCGCGCCTGGGTGGCACGGGGATCCCATTTCCAGATCTCCAAGAACCGCAGCATCAAATGGTCCGGAGCGGTCAGCGCGTACGGCGTCAAGCTGGGAGGGTCTACCCAGTACGACCGGGACCACAGGCAGCGGATAACAGCCGGAAACAAGAGCGCGCGGCACGACATCTGGGGAAAGAATGACAAAGTCGACGGCAAGCCCGGCGTCTTCTACTCGTTCTAGGGCGCTTGCCTTCCTCGCCGCCTTCATGCTGGCCGGATGCTCGCCGGCACAGGAGGCCGGACAGGCGGAACCAGGAAGCGCCCTCGCGACCGACGGTGCCCAGTCGAGTGGCACCGTAGGCCACGAGCACACCCGTGTGGGGGAGATCTGGTACTTCGCCCTCCCGGTGCCGTACAACACCTCCTCGAAGCCCATCGAGATAACGAAGGTCGCTGTCGTGCACGTCCCTTCCGGCCTCAAGGTCCTGGAGTACGGCGCGTACGACCTGAACGACACCGAAGGCCTTCCGCTTCTGGCCAAGGAAGGCGAGACGTACACGCCTGAATTCGCGAAGCTGAAGAACTACGCGGCAAATCCCGTCAAGGTTCCGGCCGGAAAAAGCAGCGACATCTTCTACCTGGCCAAGATGAGAATCACCGCACCGCCGAAAGAGACGGCGCGCAAGTGCCGCTTCGAATATGAGCAGGGCGGTCGGGCGTACGTCCAGACGCTGGACTGCGAGCTCGAACTCAAAGTTGCCGAGTAGGAGCTTTCGCAGGACGCATCTGTTCGGCCAGGCCGGTCGGCCGGGCTCCCCTCCGCACGGCACGGGAGCCCGGCCCGCCCCCTCCCCCATCGCAGAACTCTCGCCCAGCCTGTCGGCAGTCGAGCGACAGCCGCTCGGCTTCCGTCCGCACCAACGGAGGAAAAAATGAGACGTTTTCACATGGCTGCACTGGTCGCGTCGGTATGCCTCTCCGTCGCCACCCTTGCTGCCGCGACCACCACCGCGGCAGCGCAGACCGACGTGGCCGAGTGCGGCCGGATCGGTTACAAAACCGGGAGCGAGCTCAGCGGCAACGTATACAAGTGCACTTGGGACGACGGCCGCATCCGAGTGTTCGGCACCGTGCGCGACACCACGCCCAGTGACGGCGCCACACTCTTGACGGTACGGATCGGGGTGTACTCCCGTCAGTGGGTCGTCTGCGCCAGCGACACCCCGTTCGACACCGGCTACCAGGACGGCGGCCCAGTCGGCGTGGGCTACCTGAAGGTCAGCGCGGACCGCTGCTGAACAAAATCCCCGCCCTCCCGGGACGGGTGCGTGTCCGTCCGCCGGTCACGGGTGAGCACGTGCACCTGGGCCCGCCACCGAACCGCGCCGGTGGCGGGCCCGTCCGGTGGTGTACGCGCCGGCCCGGGACCGACGGCCTGCTGCGGTACAGGGCTACGCAGGTTCTCCGGTCCGGCCGGGGACTTCGTTTGCGTGCCGACACCACGGCTGAGCCGGCCTTCCGCATCATGACCGACCCCGTCCAGCGCTCACCGGCGCCCGTGGTGTCCTCCGGCGGCACCGCCCTTCGCCAGGACATAAGAGGCAAGAGGGTACTTCGGAAGCGAGTTCCCGTAACCGCGCGGCCACGCAACGGAGTACCGCTTCCTTCGCACAGAGACTCGTGTGACACTGTGGTTCCGTCCGTGGTGTGGACCTGTCCCGTGCCACGTCCGTCCCCCACACGAGAAGTGCGCCGTGCGTGAACTTCCTCTGCCGCTCGCGCTCACCGCGCGTCTGAGTCCGGTCGTCGTGCTCGCCTGTGCGGGCTGGGCGTTGACATCCGGGCCGTTCGCCGCTCCGCCCGCCACCGACGACAAGGCGGCCCAGCAGCAGACGCGCGGCACCGACGACCAGTCGTCCTCCGAGCCCTCCGCCCCCTCGTCGACCGCGGTGTCGAAGACGTACGCGACCGCGCCGACGCCGTGCACCAGCATCTCCGCGAAGACGATCACGTCCCTGGTGCCGGGCGCCAAGACGGCGGGCAAGGAGATCCCGTCGACGGACACCACCGTGCGCCGTACCTGCTCCTGGAACGCGCTCAAGGGCTACGACTACCGCTGGCTGGACGTGTCCTTCGAGATCATGGCATCGGACGACGCGGCGCAGAAGTCGTACCAGCAGCGGACCTCCGACAAGAGTGGCGG
>NZ_JUJA01000123.1:14388-21420 GCF_001906585.1 Streptomyces kebangsaanensis
CTCGGCGACAGCGCCTACTCCGTGGTGAACCTCACCACCGAGAACAAGCAGGAGACCCGCGAGGGCGTCGTGCTCGCCCGCGTCTCCAACGCGATCGTGACCGTCACGTACAACGGCAGCGACTTCGAGACGAAGAAGGCGCCCAGTACGGACGAGATCAACAAGGGCGCCATCAGGGCCGCCAAGGAGGCGGCGGCCGCGTTGGAGGGCGGCCGCCAGAGCTGACCGTCCTCCGACGCGGCCACGGGCGGTGCGTCAGGCGGGCGCTCGCCGCCGGGTGCGCGCCGCCATCAGCAGCAGGTACAGCACCATCGACGTGCCCAGGCCCACCGCCCAGCCGTAGTCGGCGAGGGACCTCAGGGCGGGAAGGGGGCGGCCGTCGACCAGCGGGTGGAAGTCCGCGCCGCCGACGGCCAGTACGCCGCCCACCAGGAAGGCCACGACCGCCCGCCAGTTCCAGCCGCCCTCGTACCAGTAGCGTCCGCCCGTGCGGTACAGGTCCGCCAGGTCCAGCCGGGACCGCCTGAGGATCCAGTAGTCGGCGATGAGGATGCCGGCGACGGTGCCGAGCAGACCGCCGACCAGGCCGAGCCAGGTGAAGATGTAGCCCTGCGGGTCGGCGTACAGCTTCCACGGGCACATCACCACGGCGAGCACGGCGGTGATGAGGGCGCCGGTGCGGAAACCGACCTTGCGCGGCGCGAGGTTGGAGAAGTCGAAGGCCGGGGAGACCATGTTGGCCGCGATGTTGACCGACAGGGTCGCCACCAGCACGGTCACCAGCGCGAACAGCAGTCCGGCCACGTTGTCCGTCTTCGCCGCCAACTGCACCGGGTCCCAGACCGGTTCGCCGTACACGGCCTGCGAGCCGGAGGTGACCAGCACCGACAGGAACGCGAACAGTGTCATGGTGGTGGGCAGACCGAGCGCCTGGCCCCGGGTCTGTGCCTTCTGGCTGCGGCCGTACCGGGTGAAGTCCGGGATGTTCAGCGACAGGGTGGACCAGAAGCCGATCATGCCCATCAGGGCGGGCGCGAACAGCTTCCAGAAATCCGCTCCCCAGCCCAGTTTCGAGGGCTGGTCGAAGAGCGGGCCGAGGCCGCCGGCCTTGTCGCTCATCCACCACAGCATCACGAAGGCGCCGACGAGCACGAAGGGCGCCGCCCAGTTCTCGAACCGGCGGACGGTCTCCATGCCCCGGTGGATGATCGCGACCTGGATCGCCCAGAAGATCGCGAACGACAGCCACATCGTCCAGGCGTGGCCGCCGACCTCGGCGGCGTCGGTCCAGCCGCTCCCGATCAGTTTCCCGGCGAGGAAGTAGATCGCCTCGCCGCCGATCCAGGTCTGGATGCCGAACCAGCCGCACGCCACCAACGCCCTTACGAGAGCGGGCAGGTTGGCGCCGCGCAGACCGAAGGAGGCGCGGGCGAAGACCGGGAAGGGGATGCCGTACTTGGGTCCGGCGTGCCCGGTGAGCAGCATCGGGACGAGCACGATCAGGTTGGCCAGGGCGATGGTGAACACCGCCTGCTTCCAGTCCATGCCGACGGCGATCAGACCGGAGGCCAGGGTCCAGGAGGCCGTGTTGTGGGCCATGCCGACCCACAGCGCGGAGAAGTTGTACGTGGTCCAGGTCCGCCGGGCGACCGGCACGGGCAGCAGGTCGGCGTTGGCGTAGGGGCCGGAGGGCGGCGGGGTGCCGGGGGCGATCTCCACGCGTCCGTCGGGGAGGGTGACCTGTGCGGACGGCGGTACGGCCGCCGGAGCGGTGTCGGTCATGGGCAGCCCAATCCGTGAGGTGGGTCGGCTCTCGGCTCGAGGGATCAGGAGTTGACGGCCGGGATGACCTGCTGCCCGTACGCGTCGATCACGGCTTCCTGCGCGTCGTGCATGTCGTACACGGCGAACTGGTCGACGCCCAGCTCGCGCAGCGCGTTCAGCTTCTCGATGTGCTTCTCGACGGGCCCGACGACGCAGAACCGGTCGACGATCCCGTCCGGTACGAACCGGGTGTCCGGGTTGCCGCTGCGCCCGTGGTGGGCGTAGTCGTAGCCCTGGCGGGCCTTGATGTAGTCGGTGAGTTCGTCGGGCACGGCACCGGAGTGCTCGCCGTAGCGGGCGACCAGGTCGGCGACGTGGTTGCCGACCATGCCGCCGAACCACCGGCACTGCTCGCGGGCGTGGGCGAGCGCCTCGGGCGAGTCGTCGGCGGTGACGTACGCGGGCGCGGCGACGCAGACCGTCACCTCCGCCGGGTCGCGCCCGGCCGCCGCCGCCGCGTCCTTGACGGCCCTGACCATGTACTCGGTCAGGTAGAGGTCGGCGAGCTGGAGGATGAACCCGTCGGCCTCCTCGCCGGTCATCCTCAGCGCCCTGGGGCCGTACGCGGCCATCCAGACGGGGAGCCGGGCGCCCGGTTCGATCCAGGGGAACCTCACCACCGTACCGCCGCCCAGGTCGGCCTCCTCTCCCCTGCCCAGCGCCCGGATGACCTTCATGGCCTCGCTGACCCGGGCGAGGGTGTTGGGTTTGCGGCCGGCGACGCGCATCGCGGAGTCGCCGCGGCCGATGCCGCAGACGGTGCGGTTGCCGAACATGTCGTTGAGGGTGGCGAAGGCGGAGGCGGTGACCTCCCAGGTGCGGGTGCCCGGGTTGGTGACCATCGGGCCGACGGTCAGCTTCTGCGTGTTGGCGAGGATCTGGCTGTAGATCACGAACGGCTCCTGCCAGAGCACGGCGGAGTCGAAGGTCCAGCCGTACCGGAAGCCGTTGCGCTCGGCCCGCTTCATCAGGCTGACGACGCGCGAGGCCGGAGGGTCGGTCTGCAGGACGAGTCCGAAGTCCATGGGCGGCACTCCTAGTCGAGGTACTGACAGGTGGAGCGCGGGGTGTAGACGCCGTGCCCGGGACGTCCGGTGAACTCCCGCTCGGTGATGACGTCCTCGCCGCGCGAGAGGACGGTCTCGACGCGGCCGGTGACGCGCCTGCCCTCGTACGCCGAGTAGTCGACGTTCATGTGGTGGGTCTCGGCGGACATGACCTGCTCGGCGTGCGGGTCGTAGACGACCACGTCCGCGTCGGCGCCCGGCGCGATGGTGCCCTTCTTCGGGTACAGGCCGAACATCCGGGCCGGGGTGGCGCAGGCGATCTCGATCCAGCGGCGGCGCGAGATGTGCCCGTCGACGACCGCCTGGTGCAGCAGGTCCATCCGGTTCTCGACGCCCGGCATTCCGTTGGGGATCCTGGAGAAGTCGCCGCGGCCGAGCTCCTTCTGGCCGGTGAAGCAGAAGGGGCAGTGGTCGGTGGAGACCACCTGGAGGTCGTTGGTGCGCAGGCCCTTCCACAGGGCCGCCTGGTGTTCCTTGGGGCGAAGGGGCGTCGAGCACACGTACTTGGCGCCCTCGAAGCCGGGCTCGGCGAGGTTGTCGGTGGACAGGAACAGGTACTGCGGGCAGGTCTCGCCGAAGACGGGCAGTCCCTCGTCGCGCGCCCTCGCCAGTTCGGCGACCGCCTCCCGGGCCGAGACGTGCACGACGTACAGGGGGGCGCCCGCGACCTGGGCGAGCCGGATGGCGCGGTGGGTGGCCTCGGCCTCCAGCAGGGCCTTGCGGACCTCGCCGTGGTACCTCGGGTCGGTCTCGCCGCGGGCCAGCGCCTGCTCGACCAGGACGTCGATCGCGATGCCGTTCTCGGCGTGCATCATGATCAGCCCGCCGTTCTCGGCGGCGCGCTGCATGGCGCGCAGGATCTGCCCGTCGTCGGAGTAGAGCACTCCCGGATACGCCATAAATTGCTTGAACGACGTAATACCCTCTTCGACCAGAAGATCCATTTCCTTCAGCGTCTCGCTGTTCACATCCGAGACGATCATGTGGAATCCGTAGTCGATCGCGCAGTTGCCCTCGGCCTTGGCGTGCCAGGCGTCCAGGCCCTCGCGCAGGGCTCCGCCGACGCTCTGGACGGCGAAGTCCACGATCGTGGTCGTGCCGCCCCAGGCGGCGGCCCGGGTGCCGGTCTCGAAGGTGTCCGAGGCGTAGGTGCCGCCGAAGGGCATCTCCATGTGGGTGTGGCCGTCGACTCCGCCCGGGATGACGTACTTGCCGGTGGCGTCGATGGTGCGCTCGGCGGTGAACGCCTCGGCGGCCGGGGTGCCGGAGGCGGCGAGGGCGGCGATGCGGCCGTCCTCGATCAGAACGTCGGCGTGGATCTCGTCGGCGGCGGTGACGACGAGGCCGCCGCGGATGACGAGGCGACTGCTCATGGTCCCTCTCCTTCCGGTCGGACGTGCGCGGTGGGTCGCGGCTCCCCGGTCAGGGCGTGGTCAGCGGCGTGTACGTGCCCGGCGCGCGGTCGCGGTAGAACTGCCAGCGGTCGCGGACCTCGCGCAGCTTGGCCAGGTCCAGGTCGCGCACGACGAGTTCGGTCTCCTTGTCGCTCGCCGGCTCGCCGACGAACTGGGCCTCGGGGTCCACGAAGTAGGAGGTGCCGTAGAAGTCGTTGTCGCCGTACTCCTCCTGGCCGACGCGGTTGATCGCGCCGACGAAGTACTCGTTGGCGACGGCCGCCGCCGGCTGCTCCAGCTGCCACAGGTAGCCGGACAGGCCGCGGGAGGTGGCCGACGGGTTGAAGACGATCTCGGCGCCGGCGAGGCCGAGGGCCCGCCAGCCCTCCGGGAAGTGGCGGTCGTAGCAGATGTAGACGCCGATCCTTCCCGCCCTGGTGTCGAAGACGGGCCAGCCGCTGTTGCCGGGCCGGAAGTAGAACTTCTCCCAGAAGCCCTTGACCTGCGGAATGTGGGTCTTGCGGTACTTGCCGAGGTAGGAGCCGTCGGCGTCGATCACGGCGGCGGTGTTGTACAGGACGCCGGGCTGTTCCTCCTCGTACATCGGCAGGACGAGGACGACGCCCAGTTCCCGGGCGAGCGCCTGGAAGCGCCGGACGATCGGGCCCTCGGGGATCCGCTCGGCGTACTCGTAGAAGGCGGGGTCCTGGACCTGGCAGAAGTACGGTCCGTAGAACAGCTCCTGGAAGCACAGCACTTGGGCGCCCTGCGCGGCCGCGTCGCGGGCCGCCTGCTCGTGGACCTGGATCATGGATTCCTTGTCGCCGGTCCACGCGGTCTGGAAGAGGGCGGCACGGATCACCTTGCTCATCGGGTCCTCCACTCGCTCGGTGTGCGGCGAGCGTAGAAAGCCGGCGGGCCCGCTTTGAGGTGCACCGTGTCACGTCTGCGGGGGTGCGGCGTGCCACCGTGTCATCCCGGCTCTGCCCCATGCTCCACCGCCGTTCTCCCGAGTGTTGCCGTGTTTCACTGCTGTTGCGCGTCGTGTGCGAGGAGCGCGATGTGCACCGAGGCGGCCTGTTCGAAGTCGTCGAGGTCCGCCCCGAGGCACGCCTGTATCGCCTCCAGGCGGCGGTAGAGCGCGGGGCGGGAGACGTGGTGGAGCTGGGCGGTGCGGGACTTGTTGCGGCCGGTGGCGAGGTAGGTGCGCAGCACGGACAGCAAATCGTCGTCGGCCCGGCGCAGCAGGCCGTCCAGCTCCCGCTCGGCGAAGGACTGCACGTGCGGGTCGTCGCGCAGCAGCCGGATCAGGCCGCGCAGGTGCACGTCCTTCAGGCGTACGACGGCCGGGAGGGCGAGGGCGTCGGCGGAGCCGGCCACGGCGTCGGCGACGTGACGGGCCTCGCGCAGCCCGGCGGGCACCTCGTCCCACGCGGTGCGGGCGTCCGCGGCGGCGACGACCGCGCGGGCGGGGCCCGGCCCGTCGCGCAGCCGGGTCGCGAAGTGCGCGGTGAGGGCGTCGGCGTCCTGGTCGCGGGCGAGGCTGAGCAGGACGGCGGTGGCGCCGTCGGCGAGCTCGGCGACGAGCCCGGGAAGGCCCAGCAGGCGCAGCAGCCGGTCGAGTCCGGCGGTCTCGCCGCCGGGTACGGCCAGCGGTACGAAGGTGCGCCGGTTGACCGGCAGTCCGGCGGCCCGCGCCCGGGGCAGCAGCTGCCGTGCCGGTACGGCCCCGCCGACGAGGTCGGTCAGCAGGCTCCGCGCGGACTGCTCCTCCCAGGTGCGGCCCGCGCCGCCGCCGAGCATGCGGTGCAGGACGAGGGCCTCGGCGGCGCGGTCGGCCAGCAGCCGTCCGGCGGCACCGTCGCCTCGGTAGCCGCACAGCACGATCCGGCCCCAGCGCTCGCCGCGCCCGCCCAGTTCGGCACGGATCCAGCCGTCGCCCTGGCCGGCGCCGGCCTGCCGGGCGATGCGCTCCCAGTCCCGCAGCACGTCGTCCACCGCGGGCCGCTCCCCCGCCGTGGCCAGGACCCGGTGGGCGAGGTTGGCAACGACGACGGGGCACGCGCTGTGCCGGGCGATCTCGTCGAGCAGCGCCTGCAGCGGGGCGCCCGCGGTGATCAGCGCGGTGAGCGCGGTCCGTACGGCCTCCGACAGGCTGACGGAGGCGAACTTCCGCCGGACCAGCCGGGACTGGACCTCCTCGGTCAGCTCGGCGAACGGGAAGGGGCGGTGCAGGACGACCAGGGGCAGCCCGCACCGCTCGGCGGCGCGGCGCATGACGTCCGGCGGGGCCGGGAACGCCCTGCCCAGGCCCAGGACGACGGCCGCGGCCTCCGCGCGGTGCAGGGAGCGGATGTACTCGGTCTGTTTCCCCTCGTCCCCGGCGAGCAGCACGCCGGTGGTGAGGACCATCTCGCCGCCGCTGAGCATCACGCCGACGTCGGCGGCCTCGGCGACGTGCACCCAGCGCACGGGCCGGTCGAGGTGGCCGGCACCGGCCACCACCTCGGGCTCCCCGGCGAGCACCCGCTCCAGGGTGAGGACCTGGCGGACCGACAGGGCGGGTTCCGGCGGATTCCAGAGGGTCGGGGAGCTGTCCGAGGCGATGGTCATGACCATGATCCCTTGCTCGGCTCGTTCCGGTGCGGTGCTCCTCAGCAGGCGCCGCGCAGGGCGTGTTCCAGGATCGCGGCGCCCTCCTCGGCCTCCGCGACGGTCAGGGACAGCGGCGGGGCGATGCGCAGGGC
>NZ_JUJA01000123.1:21451-35074 GCF_001906585.1 Streptomyces kebangsaanensis
AGCAGGCCGCCGTCGCGGGCCGCCTCCAGCACGGCGGCGGCCGCCTGCGGATCGGCCTCGTCGGTGCCGGGCCTGGCCAGTTCGACGCCGATCATCAGCCCGCGTCCGCGGACCTCCCGTACGCCGGGCAGCTGGGCGGCGACGGACCGCAGCCGCTCGATGAGCAGCCCGCCGACGCGCCGGGCGTTGCCCTGCAGGTCGTGTTCGAGGAGGTAGGTGAGGTTGGCGAGCCCCGCGGCCATGGTGATCTGGGTACCGCCGAAGGTGGAGATGCTGTTGGCGTCCAGGCAGTTCATGATCTCGGCGCGGGCGACGACCCCGCCGACGGACATGCCGTTGCCGATGCCCTTGGCGAAGGTGACGATGTCCGGCGGCCCGCTGCGCCCGTGCGCCTGCCAGCCCCAGAAGTGGTCGCCGGTGCGGCCCCAGCCGGTCTGCACCTCGTCGGCGATCCACAGGATGCCGTGCTCCTTCAGTACGTCCCGGAAGGCGGCGTACAGGCCGTCGGGCGGGGAGGTGAACCCGCCGACGCCCTGGACGGGTTCGGCGATCAGGGCGGCGGGCGGACGGGTGTGCCCGAGGAGGTCGCGCAGGTCCTCGACGCAGGCCGCGGTGAACTCCGCGTCGCTCAGGTGGGCGAACGGGCCGCGGGTGCGCACGCCGCCGTGCACGTACAGGGTCTGCAGCGGGGACAGGGAGGTCGGGGACCAGCCGCGGTTGCCGGTGATGCCGATCGCGCTGAAGGAGCGGCCGTGGTAGCTGTTGCGCATGGCCAGGACCGTGTTGCTGCGCCGGTAGGTCGTGGCGAGCAGCAGCGCGGTGTCGTTGGCCTCGGTGCCGGAGGTGGTGAAGAAGACGCGGGCGTCCGGGATGCCGCTCAACTGGGCGATGCGTTCGGCGAGTTCGACCATCGGCCGGTTGAGGTAGAGCGTGGAGGAGTGGATGATCCGCCCGGCCTGCTCGCTCACCGCCTTGGTGACCTCGGGCAGGGCGTGGGCGGTCATCGTGGTCAGGATCCCGCCGAAGAAGTCGAGGTACCGCCTGCCGCTCGCGTCCCAGACGTGGCGGCCCTCGCCGTGGGTGATCTCGATCGGGTCCTCGTAGTAGAGCGCGAGCCAGTCGGGCGCGACGGCCCGGTGGCGGGCGTACAGGTCGCTCATGGCTGCACCAGCCCTTCGTAGGCGTCGGGGCGGCGGTCGCGGTAGAAGGCCCACTGCCGCCGCACCTCTTCGATGAGGTCGAAGTCGAGGTCGCGGACGAGGAGTTCCTCCTTGGAGTCACTGGCGACGTCGCCGACGAACTGTCCGCGCGGGTCGACGAAGTAGCTCGTCCCGTAGAAGTCGTTGTCGCCGTACTCCTCCTGGCCGACGCGGTTGATCGCGGCGACGAAGTACTCGTTGGCGACGGCCGCGGCCGGCTGCTCCAGCTGCCACAGGTGGGCGGACAGGCCGCGGTGGGTGGCCGACGGGTTGTAGACGAGCTGGGCGCCGTTCAGGCCGAGCTGCCGCCAGCCCTCCGGGAAGTGGCGGTCATAGCAGATGTAGACGCCGACCCTGCCGACGGCGGTGTCGAAGACGGGCCAGCCGAGGTTGCCCGGCCGGAAGTAGAACTTCTCCCAGAAGCCCTCGACCTGCGGGATGTGGTGCTTGCGGTACTTGCCGAGGTAGGAGCCGTCGGCGTCGATCACGGCGGCGGTGTTGTAGTAGAAGCCCGACTGCTCGACCTCGAAGACGGGGGCGACGACCACCGTGCCGGTCTCGCGGGCGAGTTCCCGCATGCGCCGCACCGTGGGCCCGTCCGGCACGGGCTCGGCCCAGCGGTAGTGCTCCGCGTCCTGCACCTGGCAGAAGTACGGCGCGTTGAAGACCTCCTGGAACCCGATGACCCGCGCGCCCCGGCGGGCCGCCTCGCGGGCGTGCTCCTCATGCTTGTCGGTCATGGACGCGGTGTCGCCGGTCCAGGTGGCCTGGACCAGGGCCGCACGGACGACGTTGGCCATGAGCGCTCCTTCGACGTACGTCAGAGCCAGAGCCTCTACGCCCGTAGAACAGGCCTAGAGGGACGAACGTAAGCCTTTCGGACCACCTTGCCAAGACCATCGCCGCCAACCCGCGAAGTCGATCGTGTTTCACACCCCAGTGGGCGAGCGCTCCCGGCCTCACACCTCGACCGGCGCGCACCGCCCCGCCAGCTCGTCCATCGACAGCCCGAGGACCCGGGCCAGGGCCGCCACCGTGAAGAAGGCCGGGGTCGGGGCCCGTCCGGTCTCGATCTTGCGCAGGGTCTCCGCCGAGATGCCCGCGCTCGCCGCGACCTCCGCCATGCTGCGGTCGCCGCGCGCCTGACGCAGCAGCCGCCCGAGCCGCTCGCCGCGTTCGCGCTCTTCGGGGGTCAGAGGAGTGCGCACCATGCCGCCATCCTACGACCTCACCGGGATTCAAATACCGGTATAGTAATTGGACATGGTGGAACTGAAGACGGACACATCGATCGACGCCATGTACGAGGCCGGCCAGGTGGTGGCACGGGCGCTCACCGCCGTACGCCGGGCCGCGGACGTGGGGGTCTCCCTCCTGGAGCTGGACGGGCTGGCCCGTGACGTGCTGCGCGAGGCGGGCGCCGGCTCGCCTTTCCTCGGCTACCGGCCCTCCTTCGCCCCGGTCCCGTTCCCGGCGGTCCTGTGCGCCTCGGTCAACGACGCGATCGTGCACGGCATCCCCACCGTCCCCCACTGCCTGAACGGCGTGGGGGGACCCCCATCCGGCTGCGCGACGGCGACCTGCTCTCCCTGGACTTCGGCGCCGAGCTCGGCGGCTGGGCCGGCGACTCGGCGATCAGCTTCGTCGTCGGCCGTCCGCGCCCCGCGGACCTGAAGCTGATCGAGACCGCCGAGCGGGCGCTGGCCGCCGGCATCGAGGCGGCCGTGGCCGGCAACCGCATCGGCGACATCGCCCACGCCATCGGTTCGGTGTGCCGCGCGGCGGGCTACGGCATCCCGGACGGCTTCGGCGGCCACGGCATCGGCCGCCGCATGCACGAGGACCCCGCCGTCCCCAACGAGGGCCGCCCCGGCCGCGGCCTCCCCCTGCGCCCCGGGATGGTCCTCGCCATCGAACCCATGCTGATCGCCGGCGGCGGGGACGGCTACTGCGCGGCTCCCGACGGCTGGACCCTCCGCACGAACGACGGCTCCCGGGCAGCCCACGTGGAACACACGGTGGCGATCACCAGAACAGGCCCCCGCATCCTCACGGAACGGTAGGACAACCACCCCAGGGGCGCGGGGCTGCATCGATCTGCGGCTCCTCCCCCAAGCTCTTGACGAGCAGGGGGACCCCGTCGTGGGCGCGGGAAACCACGAAGCACCCGCACCCGCGCGACAGGATCACGCCCCGGGCCCGTAGGCGCCCGCCCCCGTCTCACCCGCGCTCGACATGCCCGAAGAAACCGGACGTGCCATCGTTGATTGAGCCCAGCTCAACCGGATACCCGGCGGGAGCCACTCGTCAGCGGAGGAACGGAAAACGATGACCAGCGGCTACCTCGGCCCGGAAGGCGACCCCTTCAGCGAGTTCTTCGCCCGCTTCTTCGGCGGCCCGCGTCCCGGCCCCCGGCACGTCGACATCGGCAGGCTGCTCAGCCAGCCCGCCCGGGAACTCGTCAAGGGCGCGGCGCAGTACGCCGCCGACCACGGCAGCCGGGACCTGGACACCGAGCACCTGCTGCGGGCCGCGCTCTCCACCGAGCCCACCCGCAGCCTGCTCAGCCGGGCCGGCGCGGACCCCGACTCGCTCGCGACACAGATCGACGAACGGTCCGGCCCCCTGCAGCGTCCGGGGAACGAGACGCCTCCCACCACCCTGTCGCTCACCCCCGCCGTCAAGCGCGCCCTGCTGGACGCGCACGACATGGCGCGGGCCAGCGGCGCCGGGTACATCGGCCCGGAGCACGTGCTCAGCGCGCTCGCCGCCAACCCCGACTCCGCGGCCGGGCACATCCTGAACGCGGCCCGGTTCGCGGCCTCCGGCCTGCCGCCCGAGGCGCCGGACGCCGCCGCGCCGTCGAAGACGGAGCGGCAGCGGCCCACCACGACGCCCACCCTGGACAAGTACGGCCGCGATCTGACCGACCTGGCCCGGCAGGGCCGTATCGACCCGGTGATCGGGCGGGAGCAGGAGATCGAGCAGACCGTCGAGGTCCTGTCCCGGCGCGGCAAGAACAACCCGGTGCTCATCGGCGACGCGGGCGTCGGCAAGACGGCCGTCGTCGAGGGGCTCGCGCAGCGGATCGCCGACGGGGACGTGCCCGACATCCTGATCGGCCGCCGGGTGGTGGCCCTGGACCTGACCGGCGTGGTGGCGGGCACCCGCTACCGGGGCGACTTCGAGGAACGCCTGAACAACATCGTCACCGAGATCCGCACCCACTCCGACCGGCTGATCGTCTTCATCGACGAGCTGCACACCGTCGTCGGCGCCGGCGCGGGCGGCGAGGGCGGCGCGATGGACGCGGGCAACATCCTCAAGCCCGCCCTCGCCCGCGGCGAGCTGCACATCGTCGGCGCGACCACGCTGGAGGAGTACCGGCGGATCGAGAAGGACGCGGCCCTGTCCCGCCGGTTCCAGCCGATCCTGGTGCCCGAGCCGTCCATCCCGGACACTCTGGAGATCCTGCGCGGGCTGCGCGACCGCTACGAGGCCCACCACCAGGTCCGCTACACCGACGAGGCGCTGGTGGCCGCCGTGGAGATGTCCGACCGGTACCTGCCCGACCGGCGCCTGCCGGACAAGGCGATCGACCTGATCGACCAGGCCGGCGCCCGGGTGAAGCTGCGGGCCCGCACCAAGGGCACGGACGTGCGGGCCATGGAGCGCGAGGTCGAGCAGCTCACCCTGGACAAGGACCAGGCGGTCGCGGACGAGCAGTACGAGCAGGCCACCCGGTTGCGCGACCGGATCACCGAGCTGAAGCAGAAGATCACGCAGGTCACCGGGGACGGGGAGGCCGACGAGGGGCAGCACCTGGAGGTCACCGCGGAGGCCATCGCCGAGGTGGTGTCCCGGCAGACCGGCATCCCGGTCAGCAGCCTCACCCAGGAGGAGAAGGAGCGCCTCCTCGGCCTGGAGGAGCACCTGCACCAGCGGGTCGTCGGCCAGGACGAGGCCGTGAGCGTGGTCTCCGAGGCGGTACTGCGCTCCCGCGCGGGGCTGGCGAGCCCGGACCGGCCGATCGGCAGCTTCCTGTTCCTCGGCCCGACCGGCGTCGGCAAGACCGAGCTGGCCCGGGCGCTGGCCGAGGTTCTGTTCGGCAGCGAGGACCGCATGGTCCGCCTGGACATGAGCGAGTACCAGGAGCGGCACACCGTCAGCCGGCTGGTGGGCGCCCCGCCCGGGTACGTCGGCCACGAGGAGGCCGGCCAGCTCACCGAGGTGGTGCGCCGGCACCCGTACTCCCTCCTCCTCCTCGACGAGGTCGAGAAGGCGCACCCGGACGTCTTCAACATCCTGCTGCAGGTGCTCGACGACGGGCGGCTCACCGACTCCCAGGGCCGCACGGTGGACTTCGCCAACACGGTCATCGTGATGACCAGCAACCTCGGCTCGGAGGCGATCACCCGGCGCGGTGGTGGGATCGGGTTCGGCGCGGGGGGCGCGGAGGCGGACGAGGAGGCGCGGCGCGAGCAGATCCTGCGTCCGCTGCGGGAGCACTTCCGGCCGGAGTTCCTCAACCGGATCGACGAGATCGTCGTCTTCCGCCAGCTCACCGGCGGGCAGCTGCGGCAGATCACCGACCTGCTGCTGGAGAAGACCCGACGGCTGCTGCACGCGCAGGGCGTCGCCGTCGAGTTCACCGACGCGGCCGTCGACTGGCTCGCCCAGCGCGGCTACCAGCCCGAGTACGGCGCCCGCCCGCTGCGCCGCACCATCCAGCGGGAGGTCGACAACCAGCTGTCCCGGCTGCTGCTGGACGGCCGGGTCCGCGAGGGCGACCGGGTGACGGTGGGCGTGGCGGACGGCCGGCTCACCTTCGACACCCAGCAACGGGAACCCGCACCGGCGCCCACCGAGTGAACCGAGCAGGGGCCGCCTTCACCTGACGGAAGGCGGCCCCGTCGTGTCACCGGCCGCCCTGCTCTACGGCGCCGGGCGCACCACCATCGCCGAGCCCCCGCCCCGGCGGACCTTCTCCGCGGCGGCCCGCCACCTGCCGTCCGGCAGGCGCTGCACGCCGGTGGCGGCGCCGATCTCGGGGGTGAGTCTGAAGGAGTGGCCGATCGCCTCCAGCCGCTTCCTCGACGGGCTGTCGTAGAGGCCGGGTTCGAGTTCGGTCCGGGCCGTGTTGCGCTGGCTGGCGCGGGGCGCGGCGATCGCGTCGACGAGCGGCAGGTGCCGGTCCAGGAATCCGGTCAGGGTCTGCAGCACGGTGGTGATGATGGTCGCGCCGCCGGGTGAACCGAGCGCCACCACCGGCCGGTCGTGCCGGTCGAGCACGATCGTCGGCGAGATCGACGAGCGCGGCCGCTTGCCCGGACCGGGCAGGTTCGGGTCGTGCACGGCCGGGTTGGCCGGGGCGAAGGAGAAGTCCGTGAGCTCGTTGTTGAGCAGGAAGCCGCGGCCGGGGACGGTGATGCCGCTGCCGCCGGTCTGCTCGATGGTGAGGGTGTAGGCGACGACGTTGCCCCACCGGTCGGCGACCGTCAGGTGCGTGGTGTTCTCGCCCTCGTACGTCGTCGGCGCCGCCGTGCCGCCACGGGCGCAGGCGGCGGGGTGGCGCGGGTCGCCGGGTGCGAGCGGGCTGGTGAGGACCGCGTTGTCCTTGATCAGGCAGGCGCGGGAGTCGGCGTACCTCTGCGACAGCAGTTCCTTGGTGGGTACGTCCTCGAAGGCGGGGTCGCCGACCCAGCGCCCGCGGTCGGCGAAGGCGATGCGGCTCGCCTCGATGAAGTGGTGCAGGTACTGCGTCTCGCTCGCCTTCGAAAGGTCCGTCCGCTCAAGGATGTTGAGCGCCTCGCCGACGGTCGTGCCGCCGGAGGAGGAGGGCGCGATCGAGTACACGTTCAGGCCGCGGTACGAGGTCCTGGTGGGCGCCCGGAGTACGGCGCGGTAGGCCGCGAGGTCCTTGGCGGACAGCTTGCCGGGGCGGGCGTTCCAGCCCGAAGCCGGGTCGACGGGCGGGTGGTTGACCGTCTTGACGATGTCCTTGCCGAGGTCGCCGTGGTAGATCGCGCCGACGCCCTCGCGGGCCAGCTTCCGGTAGGTGCGGGCGAGGTCGGGGTTCTTGAACGTCGAGCCGACGGCGGGGAGCCGCCCGTCCGGCAGGAACAGCCGGGCGGTGGCGGGGAAGTGGCGGAAGCGGGTCTCGTTGGCGGCGGTCTGCGAGCGGAAGGTCTCGTCGACGGTGAAGCCGTCGCGGGCGAGGCGCTCGGCCGGCTTCAGGACCGTACCGAGTCCTCTGGTGCCCCACCGGTCCAGGGCCGTCTGCCAGGTGGCGGGCGTGCCGGGTGTGCCGACGCTCAGGCCGCTGCCGACGGCGGCGTCGAAGGCGAGCGGCTCGCCGTTCTCCAGGAAGAGCTTCGAGTCGGCGGTCAGCGGGGCGGTCTCGCGGCCGTCGATGGTGTGCACGGTGCGGGTGCGGGCGTCGTAGTGGACGAAGTAGCCGCCTCCGCCGATGCCGGCGGAGTAGGGCTCGGTGACGCCGAGGGCGGCGGCGGTGGCGACGGCCGCGTCGACGGCGTTGCCGCCTTCCTTCAGCACCTCGATGCCGGCGGCGGTGGCGTCCGCGTCGACGCTGGCCACGGCGCCGCCGTAGCCGACGGCGACGGGGGTCTTCGGGGCCGGTCCCGGCTTGGCGTGCGGCTGTGCGGCGGGCGGGGCGGCCGCGCCCACCGTCACTACGGCGGCCGAGACCGCCAGGACCGTCAGTTTCCGTGCGACAGGGCGACGCATCCGCACCTCCACGCTGGTCGTGCTCGGTTGCCTGACCGTCGCGCAGCCTATGTCATTGCCATGAGCCCGTCAGGACGGTTGAGCCGATCGAGTGTCGAACGCAAGTGCGTTCAAAAGCGCTAGCATGCGCGGCCATGAACGACGACGTGCGCAACATCGTCCTGGGAGTGGTGGCGGCGGGTGCCGGCGCCGCACTCGGGTGGCTGGCCCGCACCTATCTGTGGCGACGCAGGCTGCGCCGCAAGCAGGCCTTCTTCGGGCTGCCCGACAACTCCGAGTCGCTGCTGGTGGTCAACCGCGACGCGGGCGGCCCGGACCTCACGGTGATGCGCCACGACGTCTTCGCCCTGCTGGAGCTGTCCGCGCTCATCAAGGACTGCAACGCGGGCGTCCAGGTCGTCGCGCACGACGCGGCCCAGCAGGGGTTCGGCGAGCGCACCGAGTTCTGTGTCGGCGGGCCGGCCTCCAACCGCCGTATGGCCGCGCACCTTTCGTCCCTGCTGCCCGGGGTGCGGGTGAACGTCGACGCCGAACCCGGCCCGGACCGGGGCGCGTTCCGGGTCGGTGGCGAGCACTACCGGCTCGAGGCGGGCCGCAGCGAGTACGTCCTGCTCGCCCGGCTCACCGCCGGGGAGCGCCGCTCCAGGGCCCGGCCCGTGTTCCTGTTCTGCGGACAGCGCGCGATCGACAACCAGGCCGCGACCCGCTATCTCGCCCGCAACCACGAGCGGCTGGCCCGGAAGTACGGGGGCGGTTCCTTCGTCCTGCTGCTGAAGGTGGTCAACTCCCAGGCGTACGGCCCGGATGTGGTCGAACTCGTCGCGGACGTGACCCGCGCGGCGCAGGCGCCCCCGCCGGAACCGGCCGCGGCCGACGCCGCGGCGAGCACAACCCGCCCGGCGCGCAGCTGACCTTCTCCTCGCCGGCGGACCATCCGTTCCCTGTGTCCGTCCCGCTGCGCGAGCAGTGATCTCCGGCTGCCGCCGGCCGGGTATGGCTCCGTGAACCGCTGCCCCCGCGGCCGAAGGGCCGTGGGATGCCCCCACCCGGCAGCAGCGTCCCCGTCCCGGTGGCGGTGGGCCGGATCGCCGTCACCACAGGGATGAGCGGCACATCGTAGTCGCCGGACTCACCGCTCCGCGACCTCCGCGTACAGCTGGGAGAGCCCGGGGACGCCGCTCTCGGCCCAGGCGTGGCCGGCCTCGACGACGTTGAACTCCCGCCCGGACGCGAGCCGTACGACGGGTTGGCCACTGGGCCAGAGCTCCCAGACCGCGCCGGGAACGGTACGCACGATGACCGTGCCCAGGTACAGTCCCGCGTCGTTCCCCAGCCACGACACCTTCTCGGAGTCGTCCCGCCAGCGCGGCAGCATCTGGTCGAGCTCCTCCAGCGAGGCCGCGGACTCGTCGAGCCGGACGCCGGCCTCGGACGCCTGCGCACGCAGCAGCTCACAGGTGGAGAGCAGGTCGGCGAGGTCCCCGGGGTCCGGTGTGCCGTCGGCGGAGACCACCGCGACGCCGAGGGCCGGTTCGTGCTTCTTGCGCCAGTTGCCCACAAACCAGAAGCTCATGGCTTCAGCGTGACACCTCCACCGCCGCGCGCACCACAGGGCGGACGCGGGTGTCGTGCCTATACGTCCAGGTCGACCACCACGGGCGCGTGGTCGGAGGCGCCCTTGCCCTTGCGCTCCTCGCGGTCGACGTAGGCGTCGGTGACCGCCTTCGCGAACGGCTCGTTGGCGTACACCAGGTCGATGCGCATGCCGCGGTTCTTCGGGAAGCAGAGCTGGCGGTAGTCCCAGTACGTGAAGGGGTGGTCGTACTTCAGGGGCCGCGGGACCACGTCCGCGAGGCCGGCCTCGCGCAGGGCGGCCAGGGCGGCTCGCTCGGCCGGGGTGACGTGGGTGGAGCCCTCGAAGACCGCCCGGTCGTAGACGTCGTCGTCGGTCGGCGCCACGTTGTAGTCGCCGAGGACGGCGAAGGGGCGGCTGCCGCCCGCGTCGTCCGCGACGGCTTCCCTGAGCGCCTCGAACCACCGGAGCTTGTAGGCGTAGTGGGGGTGGTCCACCTCGCGGCCGTTGGGCACGTACACCGACCAGACGCGGACCGGGCCGCAGGTCGCGGAGATGGCGCGGGGCTCCTCGGCGCCCTCGTAGCCGGGGCCGTTGGGCAGGCCCTTGACCACGTCCTCGACGCCCACGCGGGAGAGCACCGCCACGCCGTTCCACCGGCCGGTGGCGTGGACCGCCGCCTCGTACCCCAGGTCGCGCAGCTGGTCGAACGGGAACTTGTCCTCGGCGACCTTGGCCTCCTGCAGGCACAGCACGTCCGTGCCGCTGCTCTCCAGCCAGGCCAGCAGCCTCGGCAGGCGGGCGGTGATCGAGTTCACGTTCCAGGTCGCGATGCGCATGCCTCACAACCTACCCGGCGCCACCGACAACGCCTCCCGCCCGGGCTCCGTGCCCGCGAGGGCTCAGATCTCCGCCGACGCGCCCGGTGTCAGCCGCAGGTGCTCCGCGCCGCCCAGGGCGCCGATCTGGCGGTCGTAGATCGGGCGGGCCAGATCGGTGAGGAGCGCGTCGTGGATGTCGTAGGCGCGCTGCGGCTTGACCTCGCGGACGTAGTCGATCACTTCGGAGATCTTGTTCCAGGGCGCCATCACCGGGAGCATCAGCGTCTCCACCGGGCGGTCGGGCACGGTGAGCGCGTCGCCCGGGTGGAAGACGCGGCCGCCGTCCATGAGGTAGCCGACGTTGGTGATCCGCGGGATGTCCGGGTGGATCACCGCGTGCAGCTCGCCGTGGACCTGGACGTCGAACCCGGCGGCGGTGAAGGTGTCGCCGTGGCCGACGGTGTGGACGCGGCCCGGGAAGGCGGCGGCGATCTGCTCCGCGACCGACTTCAGCGTCCAGATCTCGGTGCCCGGATCGGCCTCCAGGGCGGCGCGCAGGCGCCCCTCGTCGAAGTGGTCGGCGTGCTCGTGGGTGACCAGGATCGCCTCCGCACCGGCCGTGGCGTCCTCCTCGCTGAAACCGCCGGGGTCGACGACGAGGGTCCGCCCGTCCTTCTCGAGGCGGATGCAGGCGTGCGACTTCTTCGTGAGCTTCATGCGTTCCATCCTGCCGCGCGCCGGGCGCGCGGGCTTTCCGGCGTGGTGGCCCCGGTGTCCGGCCGGGCGGTCAGTCGGCGGGAGTCGTCTCCCCGCGGATGACCTGCCGGGCGGTCAGTCGGCGGGAGTCGTCTCCTCGCGGATGACCTGCCGGGCGGTCAGTCGGCGGGAGTCGTCTCCTCGCGGATGACCTGCTGGGCGATCCGGAAGGCGTTGCCCGCCGCGGGGATGCCGCAGTAGACGGCCGTCTGCAGCAGCACCTCCTTGATCTCGTCCGGGGTGAGGCCGTTGCGCAGGGCAGCCCTGGTGTGGGCGGCGAGGTCCTCCAGGTGGCCGCCCGCGACCAGGGCGGTGAGGGCGACACAGCTGCGGGTGCGCCGGTCCAGGCCGGGCCGGTCCCAGATCTCGCCCCAGACGCAGCGGGTCAGGAACTCCTGGAAGTCGCCGGAGAAGTCGTCGGCCCCGGCGAGCGCGCCGTCGACGTGCGCGTCGCCCAGCACCTCGCGGCGGAGCTTCAGCCCGATGTCGTACGGGTCCGGCCGGTCCTCGGGACGGTCCGGCAGGTCCGCCGGGGCGATCTCGGCGATCGGCGCGGCCTGCAGGGGCACGGCCAGGAGGGGCTTGGCCGGGGGCGGGACGACCGTCATCTGGCCGGTGGTCACCTCGAAGGGCAGCTGCCAGGCGGTGGAGAAGTGCCGGACCAGCAGGTCGGTGACGGCGGCGGGCTGCTCCACCGGCACCAGGTGGGAGGCGCCGGGCACGACGGCCAGGCGGGCGTCGCGGATGCCGGCGACCAGGGTGCGGGCCTCGGCGGGGCCGGTGACCTGGTCCTCGGAGCCGACCAGGACCAGCGTGGGCGCGCCGACGTGGCCGAGCTCGGCCCGGACGTCGAAGGTCGCCAGCGCCTCGCAGGCGGCGATGTAGCAGCCGGGGTCGGTGGTGCGCACCATCTGTACGGCCCATTCGGTGATCGCTGGCTGCGCGGCGGCGAAACCGCCGGTGAACCAGCGGTCCGGGGAGGTCCGGGCGATCGGGTCGAGCCCGTTGGTACGGACGACCACCCCGCGCTGGCGGAACTCGTCGGCGGTGCCGAACCGGGGCGAGGCGGCGATCAGCGCGAGCGAGGCGAGGCGCTCGGGGTGGCGCAGGGCCAGTTCGAGACCGATGGCGCCGCCGAGCGCGCAGCCGGCGTAGCCGAAGCGCTGCACGCCGAGCCCGTCCAGGGTGACCAGCAGGCGGGCGGCGAGGTCGGACACCAGGCCGGCGGGGTGCGCGGGCGCGCCGCCGTGCCCCGGCAGGTCGAACCGGAAGACGCGCCACTGGTTCGTCAGCTCGGGGACCTGCCGGTCCCACATGTGCCATGTCGTACCCAGTGAGGGAGCCAGGATCAGGACAGGGGCCTCTTCCGGCCCGTCGAAGCGGTACTGCAAGATGTTCGTCGGTGTCTCGCTCACGCCCTGCACGTTCTCATATCCCGTGGTTTCCCACGTACCTGGGTCGGGGCCCCGCGCAACCCGTCCCAGGTTGTGGCGACTTCGCGAAGATCCTGCGCGTCCAGGGTGACGGGTGTGTCCGGTGAGGGGTGAAACTCAGCGGCGGCCGGCCCGCGTTGCGGTCAGCAGTACCAGGGCGAGCACCTGGGTCGCGGTGACGACCGCGATCAGCACCGGGATCGAGACGTCGTACAGGCCGCCGATCAGCGCGCCGCCGGCCAGGCCGGCCGCACCGGCGACGCCGGCGAACAGGCCGTAGGCGGTGGCCCGCCTGCCGACGGGGACGAGGTCCGCGACCGTGGCCCGCAGCGTGGACTCCCGGATTCCCGAGGCCGCGCCCCACACCAGCACCCCGGCCGCCGCGATCGCCACGGTGTCGGTGAACGCCAGCACGACGACCAGCGCCGTCAGCACCGGCAGTGCCGCCAGGACCACGGGACCGTGCCGGTCGTAGAGCCAGCCCGTGGCCAGCGCGGCGAGCGCGTCGACGGCCATCGCGGCGGCGTAGAGCACCGGCACCCACGCGGCGGCCAGCAGATGCCGCTGGACCAGGTGGAAGGACAGCACCCCGAAGGTGGCGAACCCGGTGGTCGTGGCCGCCATGAACGCCGCGTAGGTCCAGAACGCCGTCGGCAGACGGCCGGCCGGTGCCGGGGTCCGCTCCGCGGTCGCCCCGGCGGCCACCGCCCGGCGTTCGTAGGCTTCCGGATCCGGGACACGGCTCCGCAGCCACACCAGCAGCGCCAGCGCCGCCACCCCGGGCGCGGCCAGTACCCCGAGGGCGGGGGCGTAGTCGCCCCCGGTGGCGGCGAGCATCCCGGCGACCACCAGCGGTCCGATCAGCGCACCGGTCTGGTCCAGGGCCTCGTGCACGGCGAAGCCCCGGCCCCGGCCGGTGACGGTGGTGGCGTGCGAGAGCAGGGTGTCCTTCGCCGGGGAACGCACCGCCTTGCCGACCCGCTCGGCGATCACCAGCACGCACGCCGCCCACAGCACTCCGGCCATACCCAGCAACGGCACGGAGACCACGGTCAGCACGTATCCGGCGATCGCCAGGCCCCAGAAACGGCGGG
>NZ_JUJA01000123.1:35105-39809 GCF_001906585.1 Streptomyces kebangsaanensis
CAGCCGCAGCATCAGCGCCGCCGCCTCACCCGCCCCGGTGACCACTCCGACGACGAGCGCGGACGCACCGAGCGAGGCCAGCAGCGGGCCCGTGACCGAACGAGCGCCCTCGTACACGAAGTCCGCGAGCAGACTGACCGTGCCGAACCACACCACGAACCGCCACGGCCGCATTCCCGCCGGCCGCCCGGCCGCCGTCTCCCCGGTGGTCCGGTCGTGCGAGGCCGTCATCGGCACACGCTCCCTACTCGTGCGGCGCCCGAGCGCGTGGACGCGTTTCCTCACAAGCAGGGACTGTTGGCGGCACCCGTGCCGCGGTTCGGGTGCGGCGAGCCCCGCCGCCGCGCGACATCCCGCCGGGGCGTCACGGACCACCAGGGTACCGGCCGACCAGGGAGCGGCGGGCCGCGCGCTCGGCCGGTCACGGCCGAGAAGGCGGCTCCGCGGTCGTTCCGGTCGTGCCGTCCTCGGGCTCGCCCAGGTGTTCGGCCAGCTGGAAGAGAGCGGGCAGGGCGAGGGCGATGGCGGACCGTTCGGTGTCGCCGAGGGCGGCGAGAGCGGCGTCCATGCGGCGTTCGTGGGCGGTGGTCCAGGCGGTGAGCTGGTCGCGGCCGGCATCGGTGAGGGTGACGACGGAGGCGCGGCGGTCACCGGGGTCGACCTCGCGGGCGACCAGTCCCGTGGTGATCATCTGGCCGATCAGTCCGCTGACGGTGCTCGGTGCCAGGCGCTGGCGGGCGGCGAGGTCGCTGATGCGGGCGGGTGAGTGTTCGCCCAGGACCTGCAGCAGTTCCACCTGGGCCATAGGCAGCGTTTCCCACGGGTAGTCGGTCCGGATGGAGGCGCGGAGCGCGCGGCGCAGGCGGGTGACGGCCTCGGTGAGCAGGCGGGCGTCCGGCCCCTCGCCGACGGGGTGGGAAGGGGGCGTCTGGGAGCGGGGCTGCGCGGACATGTGGCAAGGGTAGCCATGCCGCCCTACGGGCTTTCGGCCACCGCTCGTCCCGGGTCCGGGCCGCTTCCGCCCGGGCCGCTTCCGCCCGGGCCGCTTCCGCCCGGGCCGCTTCCGCCCGAGCCGCTTCCGCCCGAGCCGCTTCCGCCCGGGCCGTTTCCGCGTGGGCCCAGCCAGGCCGAGACGACGGCGACGGCCGAGACTCCCGCCAGGATCGACGCGGACCACCGGGCTCCGGCCGCGGTCCCACTGCCCGCTGCCAGGTGCAGGGCGAGAGTGACCAGCGCGACTCCCAGGGCCGTGCCCAGGCCCCGGGCCATGTTGACCAGACCGCCACCGGTGCCCGACGAGCGCGCGGGGACCGCACTCATGATCATGGCGTTGTTGGCCGGGGTGAACGTCCCCAGCCCCAGGCCGGCCAGCCCCAGCAGGCCCGCCGTCCAGGCGACGCCCGGGGGGACGACCGCCGACGCGGCCATGGCGAGGAGGAACACGCCGGCTCCGGCCAGGCACCTGCCGCGGTCCGTCAGGGAGCGCGGCAACAGCCGGTCGCCGCCGGTCGCGGACAGCGCGAAGCCGGCGGGCAGCGCGGTCAGCACCAATCCGGCGGTCAGCTCCGAGGAGCCCCGCGCGGTCAGGACGACCGGCACCAGGACCAGCGGCCCGAACAGCACCAGATAGCCGCTCAATGCCCCGGCCAGCCCGAACGCCACGGCCCGCACCCGCAGCAGGGCCAGGTCCAGCAACGGCGCGGCGGCCCGCTGCTGCCGGCGGACGAAACCCCAGCCGGACACGGCCGCCGCGGCGAACAGCAGGCCCGCCCCCCAGCCGGGCACGGGCAGCCCGGAGGCCGCGGACACGCCGAGCAGCGCGCTGGTGGTGGCCACCGCCAGAAGCCCCAGACCGGCCCAGTCGAAGTGCGCCGCCTTCGTACGGGCCCTGGTACGCGGCAGCAGATAGTGGCCGCTCACCAGCGCGATCACCCCGACCGGCACGTTCACCCAGAACACCCAGCGCCAGCCCAGCGTGGACACCAGCGCCCCGCCCACCGTCGGCCCCAGCGCCAGTCCCAGCGCCTGCGCGGCGGCCTGCACGCCGAGCGCGCTGCGCATCCGCCCGCGGGGCGCGCTGGTGGTCACCAGCGCCACGCTGTTGGCCTGCATCAGCGCCGCCCCGGCCGCCTGTACGACCCGGAAGCCCACCAGCGCCTGGAGCGACGGTGCCAGTCCGCACGCGGCGGACGCCAGCGTGAACACCGCGAAGCCGTACAGGTACAGCAGCTTGCGGCCGTGCGCGTCCGCCAGCCGCCCGGCCGGCACCAGCAGTGCCACCAAGGTCAGCAGATACGCCAGGGACACCCAATCCACCGCCGCCAGCGAGGCGTGGAAATCGGTGCGCAGACCGCCGTAGGCCAGCGTGACGATGCTCGCGTCCAGTTGTCCCATGAACGCCCCGAAGCACACCGTGCCCACGGCCAGCCACCAGGCGTTCGGCCGCGACCGCACCGCCTCCGGGCGGGCCCGCTCCTCGGTGAGTACGTCCGGCCAACGGCGCCGGGCCGGGCTACGAGTCGTTCGCGGGGCCATGACTCCACATTACAACGGTCACCGAAATATTCTGCCACCGTTCCACTTCGCGTGGCCGGTGCGGACCCTCGGCGCCGCCCGCGGGGGACGAGCATCGCGCCGGTGACCGCGAGGAGCGGGGGACCATCAGCGCGTCGATGGTGCGCGTGGGTTCCGGCATCAGGACGACGGCCGCGAGGGGTGCCCGCATCGCGGCGGCGAGCACGGCCGCGGCGCCGACCACCGCGAATCCGGCGGCGGCCGACGCGTGTGCGAGGGGGCCGTCACTTCTCCATCACGGCGACCGCGTCGAGCCCGGCGTGATGCAGGGTCCGCTGCACGGCGTGCCGGGCGCCGCGAACGGTGAGTGTCGCGGTCTCCGGCTGCCGCTCGGCCGCCTGCAGCAGGGCGTAGGCACACGCGAGGTCGATGCCGGTGACCTCGCTCATGTCCACGATCCACTCGTCGGCCTCGCTCAGCGGCGGGGCCCCGAGACATCTCTCCAGTTCCCGCAGGAGCCCTGCTCTGATGTCCCCCGTGAGGATCAGCTCGGCCCGCCGGCCGTCGGTCGCCCTGACCGCCATCGCCGGGGCCGGGAAGCGTTCGGCTGCCATGGCGGCCTCCTTCGCATTCGCCGCACCCTGTGTACCTCCATGGTGGCTCCGATGGACGACCACGTGCGCCGGGGCCGGGGACCGTCACAGGTCGCCCGGTGTGCCGAGGCCGGTCAGGGCGCCGACCGGGTCGGGGTCGGGGGTGCCGCGGGGCCACCAGTCGTCGCGGTCGGGCTCGGATTCGTACGCGTACCACAGGCCGTTCCGGCCCAGGCGGAGCTGGAGGTGGCCGCGGGGGTGGGTGAGCCGGTTGCGCCAGGGGCGGAAGGCGGGCAGGTCGGCGGCGAGGAGCAGCGGGCGGGCCCGGTCGAACCGGCCGGCCGGCGGGTCCCAGGGCTCCTCCAGGACGGCGAGTCCTTCCGGGCCGCCCTGCCGCCAGGCCGCGACCGCGCGTGCCAGGTCGGCCGTGGTGCGTCCGGTGACGGAGGCGAGGGAGGCGTACAGGGAACGGGTGGCGGCGGTCAGTCCGGAGCCGGGGCGGGCGGCGGCGAGGCGTACGGCGTCCTGCCACGGCGTGAGCCCGCCGACCGGGTCGCGGCCGGTGGTGAGCAGGGCGTGGGCACGGGCGGCCGCGTCGGTGGCCAGCTGGTCGAGCGCGAAGGGGTCGGGGCCGCCGGGCGCCGCCGGGTACACCGGGGGCTGCTCGGGGTGCGGGGGCGGCGGCAAGGGGGCGGGCAGGGGCGGGAGCCGGCGCCGGGCCTGCTCGGCCAGTACGTCACTGGCGCGCACCCCCGGCAACGGCTCCGGTTTCTTCTGCTGCGCGGCACGGGCCGCTCGGGCGGCGCTCAGCCGGGACAGGGCGTCGAGCAGTCGGCGCTCGCCGCGGCCGCGGAGCAGCAGCAGGACGAAGGGGTCGGCGTCCAGCAGGCGTGCGGTCTGGTAGCAGAGGGCGGCGGCGTGTTTGCAGGGGTGGCCGCGGTCGGGGCAGCTGCAGTGGGGTTCCAGGTCGCCGGGGCCGGGGAGCAGGGGGACCCCGCAGTCGGCGAGGGACTGGGGCATCTCCTTGTCGAGCAGGGCGGCGATGTGTCCCGGGCGCTCGGCCGCGGCGTCCAGGAAACGGTCCCAGTCGGCGTCGTCCAGCGTCCGCAGCCGCACCTGCACCCGGTAGGGGCGCGGGCGGCTCCCCCGCACGTACGCCAGGACCAGGCCCGGCGTCACGGTGACGGCGTCCACGTGTCCCGTCTCCGCGTACCCCCGCCCCCGCGCGAGCCGCGCCGCGTCCAGCGCGCCCTCCTCCAGGGCGGTGACCCACGCGTTGCCCCACCACGTCTCCGCGAACCGCGAGTCCTCCGCCGCCCGTGCGGCGAACGCCGGGAACGTACGCCGGAGTTCACCGTCACGGCGGGGGGAGGCCATGGTGGGAGGGACGCGTGGCGCGGCGGGGGTGGCCGGCGACTGCGGGGGAGGGGCGCTTTCGGGGTGGCCGCCGGGCGTGGGGTGACCGTGGGCCGGGGAACCCGCCGGGGCCTCCCGACGTCCCTGCGGCCCCTGCGGGGTCCCGCTGTCGCCGGCGTCCTCCCTGGCGGGCCCGGCCGCTGCCGTCCCGGGCGTGCGGGATGCTCCGGCAGCCGGCTCC
>NZ_JUJA01000124.1 GCF_001906585.1 Streptomyces kebangsaanensis
CGCTCGGCCCGCCACCGCAGCCCCCACCCGTCTTCGGTCAGCCCGGCGGCCTGCAGGTGGTGCCGGGCGCGGAGCAGCTTCTTGCCGCCGCGCACCACCCGCACCCGCCCGGCCTCGACGTCGGCCCGCACCCGCGCCAGCCGGTCCTGAAGCACGTGCAGCCGCCGCGCCTTGGCGAACCACTCCCGCCGCGAGCCGTAGCCACCGGGCGCACCCTGGACGCCCCTGGCCCCGAGAGGCTGCGCGAACCGGCGCCTGATCGTGTCGATGCCTGCCTGGAGGCTGTGGAGGTGGGCGAGCTGCCCGCGCCGGGCCAAAGCCCACTGCTCGTGCGTGGCCTTGGTGATGCTGCCCGCCCACCGCGAGGACGACTCCCCCGTCAGCGCCCGCTTGCGCCGCGCCCACTGCGCGCCGTCGTGCTCCAGGCCGGCCGCGCAGCTGGCCTTCAGGTCGCCGGAGGCCAGCGAGCCGAGCAGAGCGCCGACCCGGCGCAGGACTGTTTCGTCCTGCCCGGTCAGGCCCTTGAGGCCGGCGCGGACCGCCACCCCGGACGGGCCGGGCACCACGAACGGCGCCGCCACCTCGCGCAGCCCGCTCATGCCCCACCCCCGCCCGACGCTCGACCAACCCCTCACCGCACCCAACGAGCGTCCCGGTCGAAGGTCACGCATTCGAAACCAGAACCTCTGTCGCCGTCCACGGCCGCACGCCGTCACTGATGCTCACTCATGCACACCAGAGCACGCCCAACCACTGTCGACCGACAGCAGTTCACAGCCCTCACCGACATGACCCCGCTCGGGGCACGCCTGGCGGTCGCCACCCGTTCGCCGCGCGCGGGCGGCTCGGAGGACGTGCGCTTGTCAGCCACCGCCACGCCGTGCCCGCCTTTCCGCCGCCGTGTCCGGCCCCGCACCCCCGGTGCTCGCTCTCGAGCCTGGCACGGGTGCCCGGACGGCGCGCGCCCGAAACCGCGTCCGGGCGTACGGGGACGAGCGGCGGGTGCGGTCGCCCGCTACATGAAGTTGCGGGTGTGCAGCGCCGACAGGGCCGCGGCCTCGTCGTCGGGGAAGCCTAGCCGGGACAGCCGGTGGCGGCGCCCCTCGTCCATCTCCGTCCCCAGCCGCCGCACCGCCTGCCAGCCGCGGGCGATCGCCTCCGGCTCCCACGACCCGGCGGCCAGCAGCACCAGCGCGTCGAACACGTCCCGGTTCAGGCCCGCGGTGTCGGCCAGCACGTCGTGGCGGCGCTCCACGGCGGCCCGCAGCCGGCCGCGCAGCCGCGGGTCCACGCCGGCCCGGTGCTCCAGGTGGCCCAGCCCGAAGGCGACGTGCCGGGCCTCGTCCTGCCGCACCAGACGGCTGATCTGGCGGGTCACGGGATCCGGCGCGTGCCGGTCCAGGAACGTCAGCAGACTGAGGAAGCTGCCCTCCCCGAGAACGGACAGCAGGAACGACGCGATGGAGAAGTCCGGTTCGGCCAGCAGGGTCGCGAGCGACGCCCGGCCGCCCGCCGACGACGTGCCCATCACGCCGCCCTTCAGCAGCGCCCGCCGGGTGAAGACCTCCACGTGCCGGGCCTCGTCGGCGGCCTGCACGGCCAGCAGCTGGAGCACCTCACGGAAGTGCGGGTGCACCTGGACCAGCAGCCGTGCGGGCACGACCAGCGCCGCCTGCTCGTTCTCCACCAGGTACGTCATGACCTGGACGACGGCCGCCTCCACCTCGTCCGGCAGGGTGAACGGCGTCTGCCACGGCACCGCGGTCAGCGG
>NZ_JUJA01000125.1 GCF_001906585.1 Streptomyces kebangsaanensis
ACGACTCGGTACGCGACAGGTAGACAACCGGGCTGGTCAGGCGCTGACGAAACAGAACTCGTTGCCTTCCGGATCGAGCATGGCCTGGAAGGACTCCTGATCGTCGGTGACTGTCTCGCCGACCCGAGCTCCGCCCATACCTACCGCTTCGGTGGTGGCGGCCTCGATGTCGTCGACCGCGATATCGAGGTGAAACCGGTTCTTCACGGTCTTGCCTTCGGGTACCGGTTGGAAGGCGAGCCGTGCGAACCCAGGCAGCTCGACATGCGACCAGCCGCGGGCACGGTCGACCGGCTCACTGCCAAGTAGCTGGGCCCAGAACCGGACCAGGGCCTTCGGCTCACGGCAGCCACGACAATCTGACGCAAGTGTGCACGCATGGCCGGGAGCCTACGACGGCCCCCGCCGGACTCAAGAGCCGGCCCGTTACATGACGGCGGCCGCACGGGTTGGTGATGTTGTGACGCATTACCGAGCCCGTGCGGCCTTGTCCCATCCTGCCTTCTGCGGCCTTGATCATGCACATCTCGGCAATTTGATCGAGGAGTTGGCCGACCCGTGGACGGCGCAGTGCGAGTCCGCGCTCCGGGAACGTCGGGGCGGCGATCGGCAGCGGGTGGCTGGTGCCGGGCCCGATCACCAACTGGTCTTCGTCGACCGGGTGCTGGTCACCCTGGTCTGCCTGCGGCTGCAGTTGCCGCATGCGGCGCCGGCCGAGCTGTATGGGGTGACCCGGCCCACCGTCACCCGCGCAATCCATGAGATCCGTCCGCTGCCGGCCCGGCGTGGCTTCGCCGTCCCGCAGCGGTCCAGCGTGCGGCTGCCTACCCTGGCCGACGTCTTCGCCTACGCCGAGGCCGAGGGGGGTGGACTTGCGTATCGACGGCACCGAGGTGCAGGTCCGCCGACCCCGGGCCGGCCGGGCGGGCCGCAAGGCGTTCGTGTCCGGCAAGAAGAAGCAGAACACCGCCAAGACCACCACGATCAGCGACGGCTCCGGGCGGCTGCTGTGGTCCGGGGCCGACCGGCCGGGTCGCATGCACGACCAGACCGCCGTGCGTACCGAGGGCATCGCCGAGCAGTTCCGCCTGCACCCGAGGGTGAAAGCCGAGGTCGACGAGGGCTACCGGGGACTGGCCGACGAGTTCCCCGACCAGGTCGGCGCCCCGCCGAAAAAACCCACGGACGATGCGCTGCTCGGCGAGCGGCATGCCTGGCGCGAGCAGCGCCGACGCCAGTCCTCCCGGCGGATCTGTGTGGAACACGTCATCGGCGAAGAGAAGAAGTGGCGCCCGCTCCAGCGGTACACCGGCCGCCGCGAGTACCACCCCGAGACCCACGCCGCCATCGCCGGCCTGGTCTCCGACCGCGCCGCCCGCAGGCCAACCCGGCACCGGACGAGCACCGAACCGGTGCCCGTCCAGCGCACGGCCTGCTGATCACCTACCAGCCAGATCGCCAGGCCGGCGCACCCCGACCTCAATCGCGTACCGAGTCGTAAGCGGATGGCTTCTTAGTGGTGCAGGAGTTCAACAGGCGCATCACTGAGGCTCGCAGGAGGAATCGGATGAAAGTCAGGCATGCATGGAATATTCCCCAATCCCCGAAGCCCAGGCATAGTCGTCCGTGACGACACCGTCACCCGCCATGGGATATACGGCGGGCCTCTTCNAGGTGGGGGGAATGCATGGGCCGGAAACGCGCTACCAGAAAAGCTCATCTTTTACGTCGACTTGTCGCCAAGGGTCTCGCACTGGCGGGCCTGACGGCAGGAGGGCTCGCCCTGGCGCCTGCCGCGCACGCAGACTACGGTCCCTACACCTGCGCGTACGGACTCGTCTGGAGAGAGGCGACAGCGGGCGACTACGTCTGTGT
The DNA here is from genome assembly GCF_001906585.1 of Streptomyces kebangsaanensis. Classification (GTDB taxonomy): domain Bacteria; phylum Actinomycetota; class Actinomycetes; order Streptomycetales; family Streptomycetaceae; genus Streptomyces; species Streptomyces kebangsaanensis. The sequence goes on from NZ_JUJA01000125.1 coordinate 1,876, forward strand.
AACCCCCCCAGTGCGTGAACAGACGTGGCAGGAGAACGCGCTGGCCGCCTCGCGGGTGCAGCCGGGTGGCGGACCCTACGGCCCGGACACCTGTAAGTCGGGCTACGTGTGGCGTGGAACCAGCCCTTCGGACCACGTCTGCGTTACCACCAGCAGCCGCACCCAGAACAGGTTGATCAACGAAGGGGCGTATCACGGCTACGCGAACTACCCGAACATCCCCAAGAACGGGATAGGCGCCGGTTGGCAGGGCGGCGCCCTGTATGTATGGCCGGTGAGCACGGACGTCACCATCCACCCCTGGGAGCCAGGCAGAGGTTTCCTCAACGATGTCGGCACCAGCGGAATGACTACGTACGCCTACCTCTACCAAGAGCGCAGGGTGACCCCGTTCAGCTGTGCACAGTCATCGACACGGTATATGTACATGATCACCGTCGACAAGACGACAGGCGTCGTCAGTAACGCTGGCAGGGTCGCTGTCGCTGTCTGCCTCTACGGCCCCTGAGACGGACACACAACGGGCCGTACCCTTCGAAACCCTTCGCAGGGTACGGCCCGGGCACGGTGGGGAAGTTCTCGACTCAGGACCGGTCTGGCCCTCAGCTTGACTCTGTCGGGGATCTTGGAGTTTCCCGGTGCGCCGGCGTGATCGGCGGGCATGCTCGGACTGTTCCGAGTGCCCATGCAGTTGCCGAGGTGTCCGTTGTCGCTCCGTCCCCGTTCCGGTGAGCAGGTCCCGCCTCTGACCGCGCAGGTCGCGCGGGCGAGCAACCCGGATGGTACGGCGGCGATGTGGGTGAGAGATCGGCTGGACGGGCTGTGGCGTGACGAGGACTTCGCCGACTGGTATCCGTGTGACGGGCGTCCGGGCCTCTCGCCCGCTCAGCTGGCCACCGTTTGTGTGCTGCAGTTCGTGCTCGGCCTGTCGGACCGGCAGGCCGCCGAGGCGGTGCGCTGCCGCATCGACTTCAAGTACGCCATGGCCATGGAGCTGGACGATCCCGGCTTGCACCACAGCGTGCTGGCCGACTTCCGCGAACGTCTCACCGAAGGCGACCGCGCCGACCGCCTGCTCGACCTCGCGCCGGCCCGCCTGAAGGAGGCCGGTCTGGTGCGCGAGCGCACCACCCAGCGCACCGACTCCACCCATGTCCTGGCCGCGGTCCGCGACCTGACCCGGCTGGAGATGGTCACCGAGGCGGTACGTGCCGCGCTGGAGGAAGTCGCCGGCACCGCCCCGCGCCTGCTGGACGAGCTGGTCGACGAGGAATGGGGCAGCCGTTATGGCCGCCCGGTCCGCCTGGGCAAGAACCCCACCAAGCCCAAGACCAGGATCCTCGCCGCCGGCAACGACGCCGTCCGGCTCCTGGAACACCTCT
>NZ_JUJA01000126.1 GCF_001906585.1 Streptomyces kebangsaanensis
ACCGGGCAGGTGCTCGGGCAGCGTACGGCGGACGGTTCGGCATGGGGGCTCTGGTACGAGCTGACAGGCAAGCAGACCGTGCTGGATGAGGACACGTTCGAGGAGAAGACCGTGCCCGTCGGTTTCTGGCGCTTCGGTCGGCTCAACGCGGACGGGACGTTCAGCGCCGTGACTTCCGACGAGAGCGCACTGGTGGACGGCATGGTCCGGTTGACCGGCGTCTTCGATGCCCAGGCAGGCACGACAGGCACGATCAGCCTCTATCTGGGATACATGCAGAACGGCGAACCCCGCGCGTTCACCGCGAAGGCCGGCTCGGGCGACTTCGCTGTCGGCAAGGGCTTCACCGCAGGGGCATGGCGGCACTTCCTTCCGGGCCAGGTGGCAGAGGTACGCCTGTGGGCCGGCGCGATGGCCGATGGGCAGCAGATCGAGGAAACCGTGGGTGACTGACCCGTGGAAGGGGTGAGGGCAGCCCTTGAGGCAGCTGTCCTCACCCCGGGGGTGCGGCAGACCCGGTGTTCTGCAAACGACTGGACTTCTTTTCTACGGGACTGGGCGGGGCGAAAACGATGGTCTTTGGCATAGGCACCTCAAGACGGCGACGTGCAGGAGCCGCACGGCATCGCGCGGGCCGGCTGCTGGTGCAGTCGATCGCCCTCGCGCTGGTGGTTCCCATGGGGCTGGCACAGGTAGCCGAAGCCACGACATCGGGGGGCCTTGGACGGCCTGATGTGCCCAAGCCCCGGGTAAGCAAGGTCCAGGTGTTCGAGGGGCCGGGCGCGAAGAAGGCGCGACAGAAGGTCGCCCGGGACAAGAAGGCCAACACGGCTCAGGCCAGAAAAGCCCGGACGGAGCAGAAGGCTGCCTGGCCCAAGCAGGGCGAGGCCACGCTCAGGCTCACCGGTGGCAGGACGGCCAACGCCTCGCCGGGTGGTGTGCCCATCATGGTGAGCTCGGTACCCGGCGGGAGCGCGAAGGCCCAGGCCGCGGCCGGCGGCACGGCACGGATCAACGTGCTGGACCAGAGGGCCGCCCGGATGGCGGGAGTCACAGGTGTACTGCTGACGGCCGAGGCCGACACGGCGGGCACCGCCGAGGTGAGCGTCGACTACAGCGGCTTCGCCTCGGCGATCGGCGGCGGGTGGTCGCAGCGGCTGCGTCTGGTGCAGTTGCCCGCCTGTGCGTTGACGTCCCCGCAGAAACCCGAATGCCGCACCCAGCGACCGCTGACGTCCGACAACGACGTCGCGCACCAGTCGGTATCGGCGAAGGTGCACCTGGGCGGAGCGGCAAGCGGAACGTCTAAGCAGCTCCTACGCGCGGACAGTGCCGGCGGTGGAGTGACGGTGCTCGCGGTCACCGCCGCCGACGCCGGGTCCGGGCAGTCACCGAAGGGAACCGGGGACTACTCGGCGACGCCGCTGTCATCGTCCTCGTCCTGGCAGGCCGGCGGCAGCTCGGGGTCCTTTACCTGGTCGTACGACTTCACCATGCCGCCCGCGGCGGCCGGCCCGACGCCGTCGCTGTCGCTGTCGTACGACTCGGGCAGCGTCGACGGACGGACGGCGACCACCAACAACCAGGGCACGTCGGTGGGTGAGGGCTTCGCGCTCAGCGAGTCCTACATTGAGCGCACCTACGGCTCCTGCGACGACGACGGGCATCCGGAGGTCTTCGATCTGTGCTGGAAGTACGACAACGCCCGTCTGGTGCTGAACGGCAAGTCGACCCGCCTGGTCAAGGACGACGCTACCGGGCAGTGGCGACTGGAGAACGACGACGCCTCGAAGGTGACGCGCTCCACCGGAGCCGACAACGACGACGACAACGGTGAGTACTGGACCGTCACCACCGGCGACGGCACGAAGTACGTGTTCGGCCTGAACAAGCTGGACGGCGCCGGCGCCCAGCGCACCAACTCCACATGGGCGGTGCCCGTGTTCGGCGACGACGCCGGCGAGCCCGGCTACTCGGGCGGCAGTGCCTTCGCCGACCGTGCTCTCACGCAGGCGTGGCGGTGGAACCTCGACTATATCGAGGACACCCGGGGCAACGCGGCCACGTACTGGTACACGAAGGAATCGAACTACTACAAGAAGAACAAGTCGAAGACCGCCAACGCCTCCTATACCCGGGGCGGCTACCTCACCCGGATCGAGTACGGGCTGCGCAAGGGCGCCCTGTTCGCGGACAAGGCGGACGCGAAGGTCACCTTCGACCACGCCGAGCGCTGCACTGCCTCCAACTGCTCCAGCCTGACGAAGGACACCGCCAAGAACTGGCCGGACGTGCCGTTCGACGCGATCTGCTCCAAGGACGGCTCCGACTGCAACGCGGCCGGCCCGGCCTTCTTCACCCGCAAGCGCCTGACCGGAATCGACACTGTCTCCTACAACGTCACCAGCGGTGTATACGACCCGGTGGACTCCTGGGCGCTGACCCAGGAGTACCTGGACGGCGGGGACATCGGGGACAGCTCCGACCAGGTGCTCACGCTGAAGTCGCTCAAACGCACTGGTAAGGCGGGTGATACGAGCATCGGCCTCAACCCGATCTCGTTCACGTACCAGATGCGGCCCAATCGGGTAGACGCCACCGATGACATCCTGCCGCTGACCCGGCCCCGTATCTCGACCGTCACCTCCGAGACCGGCGCCATCACCACGGTGACCACGTCGGCTCCCGAATGTGTGCGCAGCCAGGTACTGAACGCGGCACCGGACACCAACACCCGTTCCTGCTACCCGCAGTTCTGGCACATCAACGGCTCCTCGGATGCCTCGATCGACTGGTTCCAAAAGTACCGGGTGCTGGCCGTGACCGTCTCCGACCCGGCCGCGGACAACGAGGCGGTCGAGTACGCCTACTCCTACAGCGGTGCGGCCTGGCACCACAGCGACGACCCGTTCACGCCGAAGGGCGAGCGCACCTGGTCGGACTGGCGGGGCTACCGCCAGGTCACCGCGTGGACCGGTGCGACGAGCACGACGCGTTCCAGGACGGTCTCGCTCTACCTGCAGGGCATGCACGGGGACAAGAACAAGGACGGCACCACCAAATCCGTCACCGTTGCCCCGCTGGCGGCACCCGACCTTGGCGCGGCCTCGGTCACCGACAGCAACCAGTATGCGGGCCAGCTTCGCGAGCAGGTCACCTACGACGGCGCCACGCCGATCTCGGCGACGGTGAACGACCCCTGGTCCAAGGAGACCGCCCGGCAGAACGCGCCCGATGCCGCCGATCACGTGGCCCGCTACGTACGCACCGGCAAGGCCAGCACGTACGCCTACCTCACCGCCTCGAAGACGTGGCGCACCCGCTCCGTCAGCACCACCTTCGACGACTACGGCATGCCCGCCAGCGTCAGCGACTCCGGGGATGCCGGCACCGGCGGTGACGAGACCTGCACGCGCACCTGGTACGCACGCAACGACGCAGTCGGCATTACCGGCCTGGCTTCCCGTACCCGCACCGTCGGCCGGGCCTGCTCCATCACGGAATCCAACCTCAGCCTTCCGGTCACCTCCGCCACGGGTGGCGACGTCCTGTCGGACACCGCCACCGTCTACGACACGCCGAACGCCACAGCCTGGTCGGCGACGCAGAAGCCTACTCGGGGCGAGGCCACCTGGGCCGGCCGTGCCACCGGCTACGCGGCCACCGCCGACCCGGGCGGCGAGAGGCTGCCGACAGGCTGGCAGACCGTGGCCACCAGCAGCTACGACACCCTCGGCCGCACACTGAGCGTCACAGACGCGGCAGGACACAAGACGTCCACGGCGTACACGCCCGCGGACGCGGGACCGCTGACCAAGACCATCACCACCTTCGAACCCAAGCAGTACAAGACCACCAGTTTCCTGGACCCACGCCGCGGCCAGCCGCTGCGCAGCTACGACCTCAACTTGAAGAAGACCGAGCTGAACTACGACGCGCTCGGCCGGCTCACCGAGGTGTGGCTGCCGAACCGGGTTCGTGGCAGCCAGGCCCCGAACACTACGTTCGCCTACCACCTGAACAACACCAAGCCATCCTGGGTGTCGACCTCGACCCTGAAGAGGGACGGCAACACCTACAACACGAGCTACACGCTCTACGACTCCCTCCTGCGTCCGCTGCAGACGCAGTCGCCCACCCCGCGGGGCGGCCGCCTGCTGACCGACACCCGCTACGACACCCGCGGCCTCGCGTACGACACATACGCGGACATCTTCGACACCTCCAGCACGCCCAACAGCACCTACACCCGCGCCGAGTACGGCGAGGCCCCCACCCAGACGCAGACGGTGTTCGACGGGGCGGGCAGGGCGACGACCAGCAGCCTGTACGTCTACGGCGTCAAGAAGTGGTCCACCACGACGACCTACACCGGAGACTCCGTCGCGACCACCGCCCTTGAAGGCGGCTCCGCCCGGCGCACGATCACGGACGTGCGCGGTCAGACCACGGAGAGCCGGGAGTACGCGAGCACCAGCCCGGCCGACAGCGGCTTCGGCACCGGCCCTGGCGCGTCGTACACCTTCACGAAGTTCACCTACGCCCTGGACGGCCAGCAGAAGTCGATCACAGGTCCGGACGGCGCCAAGTGGACCTATGACTATGACCTGTTCGGTCGCCAGATCAGCACCGGTGACCCGGACAAGGGCACCACAACCACCGAGTACAACGCCCTCGACCAGATCATCAAGTCCACCGACTCACGCGGCACGTCGCTCCTGACCGCCTACGACGAACTGGGTCGCGCCACCGGCACCTGGACCGGGTCGAAAACGGACGCCAACCAGCTCACCGGCTACACCTACGACACGGTCCTCAAGGGCCTGCCCACCTCCTCCACCCGCTACGTCGGCGGCAAGACGGGAGCGGCCTACACCCAGACCGTCACTGCTTACGACAGCCTCGATCGGGCCACCGCGACCCAACTGGAACTGCCGGCCAGCGACCCGTTCGTGAAGGCCGGCGCACCGTCCACGCTGGCGTTCGAGACGTACTACAACATCGATGGCACCCAGCAGTACGACAAGCAACCCGCACTCGGTGGCCTGCCGTCCGAGATCATCGGCTTCACCTATGACGGCCTGGGCAACCTGACCTCCATCGGCGGGTCGACCGGTTACCTGAACAACGTCTCCTACTCGGCCCTAACCCAGCCCGAGGAGCTCACCCTGGGCACCGGCGGCACAGGCAACAAGAACGTCTACGTCAAAAACAGCTACGAGGAGGGCACCGGCCGCCTGCTCCGCAGCTATGTCAAGGACCAGACCCGCCCGTACATGCTGCAGGACCTCAACTACACCTACGACCAGACCGGCAACGTCACCGCCATCAGCGACCCCACCACACTCGGCGGCACCAGCTCGCCCGACACCCAGTGCTTCGCCTACGACGGCCACCAGCGCCTCACCGAAGCCTGGACCCCGGCCTCCCAGAAGTGCTCCGACGCCCCGAACGCCTCCAGCCTGTCGGGCCCGGCCCCGTACTGGACCAGCTACACGTACAACACCGCGGGCCAGCGCACCAGTGAGACGGTCCACCAGAGCAGCGGCGACACGAAGACGACCTACTGCTACACCAATGCCAAGCAGCCCCACACCCTGACCGGCACCACCACCAAGGCCGACTGCGCCAGCCCACAGCGCACCTACGACTACGACACGACCGGCAACACCAGGCACCGCCCAGGCACCACAGCCACCCAGGAACTGGACTGGTCACCCGAAGGCAAGCTGACCAAGCTCACCGAGAACGCAACGTCCACCGACTACCTCTACGCCGCCGACGGCACCCTGCTCATCCGCGCCACCAAGAACGGCGAACGCATCCTCTACGCCGGCGCCACCGAACTCCACCTCCGCGTCAACGGCACCACCTGGGCCCAGCGCTACTACACAGCTGGCGCTGTCACCGCCGCCGTCCGCTCCAACGAATCCGGCACCAACAAACTCACCTATCTCACCGGCGACCACCACGGCACATCTACGCTGGCGATCAGCCCGGACACCGCCCAGGCCTTCACCAAGCGCTACACCACCCCCTTCGGTGCCGACCGCGGCACGCCCCTCTACGGCCCCTGGCCCGACGACAAGGGCTTCCTCGGCAAAACCCGCGACACCACCACCGGCCTCACCCACATCGGCGC
>NZ_JUJA01000127.1 GCF_001906585.1 Streptomyces kebangsaanensis
CGGCCGGCCCAGGTGGCCTCGCCCCGAGTAGGCTTCTGCGTCGCCGACCAGGCTGTGGCGTTCGGCGTGTCGTAGACGGTGGCGGTGTCCGACAGGACGTCGCCACCCGTGGCGGAGGTGACCGGAAGGCTGAGGTTGGATTCCGTGATGGAGCAGGCCCGGCCGACGGTGCGGGTACGGGAAGCCAGGCCGGTAATGCCGACTGCGTCGTTGCGTGCGTACCAGGTGCGCGTGCAGGTCTCGTCACCGCCGGTGCCGGCATCCCCGGAGTCGCTGACGCTGGCGGGCATGCCGTAGTCGTCGAAGGTGGTGCTGACGGAGCGGGTGCGCCACGTCTTCGAGGCGGTGAGGTAGGCGTACGTGCTGGCCTTGCCGGTGCGTACGTAGCGGGCCACGTGATCGGCGGCATCGGGCGCGTTCTGCCGGGCGGTCTCCTTGGACCAGGGGTCGTTCACCGTCGCCGAGATCGGCGTGGCGCCGTCGTAGGTGACCTGCTCGCGAAGCTGGCCCGCATACTGGTTGCTGTCGGTGACCGAGGCCGCGCCAAGGTCGGGTGCCGCCAGCGGGGCAACGGTGACGGATTTGGTGGTGCCGTCCTTGTTCTTGTCCCCGTGCATGCCCTGCAGGTAGAGCGAGACCGTCCTGGAACGCGTCGTGCTCGTCGCACCGGTCCACGCGGTGACCTGGCGGTAGCCCCGCCAGTCCGACCAGGTGCGCTCGCCCTTCGGCGTGAACGGGTCGTCGCTGTGGTGCCAGGCCGCACCGCTGTAGGAGTAGGCGTACTCGACCGCCTCGTTGTCCGCGGCCGGGTCGGAGACGGTCACGGCCAGCACCCGGTACTTTTGGAACCAGTCGATCGAGGCATCCGAGGAGCCGTTGATGTGCCAGAACTGCGGGTAGCAGGAACGGGTGTTGGTGTCCGGTGCCGCGTTCAGTACCTGGCTGCGCACACATTCGGGAGCCGACGTGGTCACCGTGGTGATGGCGCCGGTCTCGGAGGTGACGGTCGAGATACGGGGCCGGGTCAGCGGCAGGATGTCATCGGTGGCGTCTACCCGATTGGGCCGCATCTGGTACGTGAACGAGATCGGGTTGAGGCCGATGCTCGTATCACCCGCCTTACCAGTGCGTTTGAGCGACTTCAGCGTGAGCACCTGGTCGGAGCTGTCCCCGATGTCCCCGCCGTCCAGGTACTCCTGGGTCAGCGCCCAGGAGTCCACCGGGTCGTATACACCGCTGGTGACGTTGTAGGAGACAGTGTCGATTCCGGTCAGGCGCTTGCGGGTGAAGAAGGCCGGGCCGGCCGCGTTGCAGTCGGAGCCGTCCTTGGAGCAGATCGCGTCGAACGGCACGTCCGGCCAGTTCTTGGCGGTGTCCTTCGTCAGGCTGGAGCAGTTGGAGGCAGTGCAGCGCTCGGCGTGGTCGAAGGTGACCTTCGCGTCCGCCTTGTCCGCGAACAGGGCGCCCTTGCGCAGCCCGTACTCGATCCGGGTGAGGTAGCCGCCCCGGGTATAGGAGGCGTTGGCGGTCTTCGACTTGTTCTTCTTGTAGTAGTTCGATTCCTTCGTGTACCAGTACGTGGCCGCGTTGCCCCGGGTGTCCTCGATATAGTCGAGGTTCCACCGCCACGCCTGCGTGAGAGCACGGTCGGCGAAGGCACTGCCGCCCGAGTAGCCGGGCTCGCCGGCGTCGTCGCCGAACACGGGCACCGCCCATGTGGAGTTGGTGCGCTGGGCGCCGGCGCCGTCCAGCTTGTTCAGGCCGAACACGTACTTCGTGCCGTCGCCGGTGGTGACGGTCCAGTACTCACCGTTGTCGTCGTCGTTGTCGGCTCCGGTGGAGCGCGTCACCTTCGAGGCGTCGTCGTTCTCCAGTCGCCACTGCCCGGTAGCGTCGTCCTTGACCAGGCGGGTCGACTTGCCGTTCAGCACCAGACGGGCGTTGTCGTACTTCCAGCACAGATCGAAGACCTCCGGATGCCCGTCGTCGTCGCAGGAGCCGTAGGTGCGCTCAATGTAGGACTCGCTGAGCGCGAAGCCCTCACCCACCGACGTGCCCTGGTTGTTGGTGGTCGCCGTCCGTCCGTCGACGCTGCCCGAGTCGTACGACAGCGACAGCGACGGCGTCGGGCCGGCCGCCGCGGGCGGCATGGTGAAGTCGTACGACCAGGTAAAGGACCCCGAGCTGCCGCCGGCCTGCCAGGACGAGGACGATGACAGCGGCGTCGCCGAGTAGTCCCCGGTTCCCTTCGGTGACTGCCCGGACCCGGCGTCGGCGGCGGTGACCGCGAGCACCGTCACTCCACCGCCGGCACTGTCCGCGCGTAGGAGCTGCTTAGACGTTCCGCTTGCCGCTCCGCCCAGGTGCACCTTCGCCGATACCGACTGGTGCGCGACGTCGTTGTCGGACGTCAGCGGTCGCTGGGTGCGGCATTCGGGTTTCTGCGGGGACGTCAACGCACAGGCGGGCAACTGCACCAGACGCAGCCGCTGCGACCACCCGCCGCCGATCGCCGAGGCGAAGCCGCTGTAGTCGACGCTCACCTCGGCGGTGCCCGCCGTGTCGGCCTCGGCCGTCAGCAGTACACCTGTGACTCCCGCCATCCGGGCGGCCCTCTGGTCCAGCACGTTGATCCGTGCCGTGCCGCCGGCCGCGGCCTGGGCCTTCGCGCTCCCGCCGGGTACCGAGCTCACCATGATGGGCACACCACCCGGCGAGGCGTTGGCCGTCCTGCCACCGGTGAGCCTGAGCGTGGCCTCGCCCTGCTTGGGCCAGGCAGCCTTCTGCTCCGTCCGGGCTTTTCTGGCCTGAGCCGTGTTGGCCTTCTTGTCCCGGGCGACCTTCTGTCGCGCCTTCTTCGCGCCCGGCCCCTCGAACACCTGGACCTTGCTTACCCGGGGCTTGGGCACATCAGGCCGTCCAAGGCCCCCCGATGTCGTGGCTTCGGCTACCTGTGCCAGCCCCATGGGAACCACCAGCGCGAGGGCGATCGACTGCACCAGCAGCCGGCCCGCGCGATGCCGTGCGGCTCCTGCACGTCGCCGTCTTGAGGTGCCTATGCCAAAGACCATCGTTTTCGCCCCGCCCAGTCCCGTAGAAAAGAAGTCCAGTCGTTTGCAGAACACCGGGTCTGCCGCACCCCCGGGGTGAGGACAGCTGCCTCAAGGGCTGCCCTCACCCCTTCCACGGGTCAGTCACCCACGGTTTCCTCGATCTGCTGCCCATCGGCCATCGCGCCGGCCCACAGGCGTACCTCTGCCACCTGGCCCGGAAGGAAGTGCCGCCATGCCCCTGCGGTGAAGCCCTTGCCGACAGCGAAGTCGCCCGAGCCGGCCTTCGCGGTGAACGCGCGGGGTTCGCCGTTCTGCATGTATCCCAGATAGAGGCTGATCGTGCCTGTCGTGCCTGCCTGGGCATCGAAGACGCCGGTCAACCGGACCATGCCGTCCACCAGTGCGCTCTCGTCGGAAGTCACGGCGCTGAACGTCCCGTCCGCGTTGAGCCGACCGAAGCGCCAGAAACCGACGGGCACGGTCTTCTCCTCGAACGTGTCCTCATCCAGCACGGTCTGCTTGCCTGTCAGCTCGTACCAGAGCCCCCATGCCGAACCGTCCGCCGTACGCTGCCCGAGCACCTGCCCGGTGTAGCCGACGTTCTTGGCCGCGAGCTTGTCACCGTCCAGGGAGGCCAGCGCCGTGACCGTGAACGACCCGGTGTCATCCAGCACCGGTCCGGCCGTCGTGGCGGCGTCGTCCACGCCGTCCAGCACGATCGACTCGCCGTCCAGCGAAGCTCCGCCGGCCAGCGTCAGCGACCTGCCGTATCCGGAGGCGGTGTCCGGGATGTTGTTGCCGCTGCCCTGCTCCGCCGACCAGTTGGCCACCAGCTCCACCCCGTTGAAGCCATCACTTACGGCCAGCCGCGCCTCATCGGAGACCTCTGTCGCTGTCAGGGCCCGCTGCCACACCGCCACCTCATCAGCACTGCCCTTGAAGTAGTCCACGTAATTACCGGCGTACATCGCCCGACCGATCTGCAGTTGGCCGGTCGACTTCCATGCCGTACCGGCGTCCACGGTGGACTGCAGCGTCCCGTTCAGGTAGAGGCTCACCTTGTGGGTGTCCGCGTCATGCACCCCGACCACCTGAGTCCACACGCCGCGTGGTGTGGCCTGCTGGGCCTTCGCCTCACGGAAGGTTCCGTCACTGGCCAGTACCCGCATGCTCCAGGTATTCGCCCCGCTACCCGCGTACGACAGCAGGAACGGACTGTACTTCGTGGTGAAGGGGCTGGCGGACTCCGGTGTCTGGCCCAGCACGGTCAGCGTGCGCGACGCACTGGCATCAACACGTACCCACGCCGAGACGGTGTAGGAGGAGGCGGTGTCGAGCACATTGTCGGCGGTTTCCGCGTAGGCGGTCGTGCCGTTGAGGCTGAGCCCCTTGTCGGTGACCGGAGTGTCCATCGGCTGCCCTTGCGCATCATGGGTCAGCACACCCCGGCGGCCGTGGTCATCCCGAGTGGCACCCCCGGCCAGCGTTGCATCATGCCCGGTCGTGCCATTCGCCGCGGAGGAATCGACCGCGGCCCCTGTGGCCTCGGAGAAGTGCCACCGCCCGACCGGGCCGGCACCACTGTGCACCGCGAAGTCCACGGCCTTCCAAGCCCCGTAACGGCCGGTGCCGACGTTGTCCTTGGCCCGGACGGAAAGACGGTAGACGCCCCCGCGATCAGGAGTGATGACGGCCTGCCAGCCGTAGAAATGAACGGTGTCCTCGGGGAGCACGGCACACTGGCGGTCAGTAAGCACTGGCACACACGTCTTTTTCGCGTTCGCCCAGGTCGATCCTGAATTCAGGCTGTACTCATAGGCCACATTGTTCGTGTCACCCTGAGCCGCCTTGAACGTGAAGGTCGCACTCTGACCGGGCCCGCCGCGGGCCACACAGTCGTTGGTCGTGCACTCCGTGTACGGGGAACCGATCGTCACCTGCGGGGCCTTCGGCGCGGTCGGGTCGACCGTGAAGTAGCAGGGCGTGGTGTAGCCGGTGTTCAGCCGATCGGTGCCGCCTTCGTAGTAGGAGAGGGTCAGCGCCTTCAGCCGGTACTTCACGCCCTCCTGGAGGGTGGGTAGGCTACGGGACTGCTTGACCAGGTTCCCGACGTATCCGGAAGTCGGACCGTCGAGGTCGGTGTGGGCCAGCACCCAGTTCGCACCGTCGTACTTCTCCGTCCGCCACCGGATACGCAGGTTGGCGCTCGACTCACCGCCGGCGACGGTGCGCGGCCGCCCCTGCACCAGCGGTGTCGGATCGGACACAACGCTCGGACTGGCCGAGCTGGTGGAGCACACATAGCTCGAGCCAGTCACCACACCGACCTCAGTCGGAGTGGCGGGAATGCCAACGTACTTCACGGAGAGCACCGCGTCGTTCTTGAACCGCTTCCACGCGGAGGTGTCCGACTCGTCGCGCGCCCGAATCTGCAGCGTCAGCCGGGAGAACTTGCCCGCCGCGAAATCCTTGACCGTCGGCGTCAGGTTCTCGTTCGACTTGGCCGGATCGTCACGGAACTCGATCGGCGCATCCGGCGAGTTCGGGTCGCACAGCGACCCGCGGCCCGCCGACACGTTCCGGCCGACCATCAGATCCAGTTCCTTGGGCCGCGAGGACCAGGTGGTGGAAGCGGAGATGTTGTTCGTGCGGACCAGGTCCACCCAACGAGGACTGCACTAGAATGCCCACGGCTCCGTCACCCGGAACGTGGCATCCAGCACGTTCTTGCCCTTCAGGTTGGCCGGCGAAAACTCGAAGTACAGCCTCTGCACATACCCCGGACCGCAGTAATAGCCGTTCCAGGTCCCGCACTTGCCTACGCCCTTGCCCTGACCGTCGTCCCCATTGCCCCACCCGTAGGACTCATAACCGTCACTACGCAGCAGCGTGCGCTCCGACTCACCCCACGTCACCGTCGGGTCGATGAACAACGGGAACGCCGACGCATCGGTCTTGGCCAGCATCTTTGCGTCCGGCACCACCGAAAGGGAATCCTTCGTGACCTGCACGTCCATGGGAGCCACCGCATCGCCCTGCCCGGGCTCGAGGCCAGAGCCCGACGGAGCCGCCTCCGACGGGTCGGAAGGCTCGCCCCCGCCCGTGACGGCTGTTTTCCTCACCGCCCACTGCGTCTGCGTCCCGGATGCCTCACCCGCCGAGTCCCACATCCGCGCGGGCGGTGCCTTGAACACCGTACGACCGTTGGCGTCGACCGCGGCCAGGTTGCCCGCCGGGCCCTCACGCACCGTCAGCCCTTGCGCCTTGAG
>NZ_JUJA01000128.1 GCF_001906585.1 Streptomyces kebangsaanensis
CGGCCGGCCCAGGTGGCCTCGCCCCGAGTAGGCTTCTGCGTCGCCGACCAGGCTGTGGCGTTCGGCGTGTCGTAGACGGTGGCGGTGTCCGACAGGACGTCGCCACCCGTGGCGGAGGTGACCGGAAGGCTGAGGTTGGATTCCGTGATGGAGCAGGCCCGGCCGACGGTGCGGGTACGGGAAGCCAGGCCGGTAATGCCGACTGCGTCGTTGCGTGCGTACCAGGTGCGCGTGCAGGTCTCGTCACCGCCGGTGCCGGCATCCCCGGAGTCGCTGACGCTGGCGGGCATGCCGTAGTCGTCGAAGGTGGTGCTGACGGAGCGGGTGCGCCACGTCTTCGAGGCGGTGAGGTAGGCGTACGTGCTGGCCTTGCCGGTGCGTACGTAGCGGGCCACGTGATCGGCGGCATCGGGCGCGTTCTGCCGGGCGGTCTCCTTGGACCAGGGGTCGTTCACCGTCGCCGAGATCGGCGTGGCGCCGTCGTAGGTGACCTGCTCGCGAAGCTGGCCCGCATACTGGTTGCTGTCGGTGACCGAGGCCGCGCCAAGGTCGGGTGCCGCCAGCGGGGCAACGGTGACGGATTTGGTGGTGCCGTCCTTGTTCTTGTCCCCGTGCATGCCCTGCAGGTAGAGCGAGACCGTCCTGGAACGCGTCGTGCTCGTCGCACCGGTCCACGCGGTGACCTGGCGGTAGCCCCGCCAGTCCGACCAGGTGCGCTCGCCCTTCGGCGTGAACGGGTCGTCGCTGTGGTGCCAGGCCGCACCGCTGTAGGAGTAGGCGTACTCGACCGCCTCGTTGTCCGCGGCCGGGTCGGAGACGGTCACGGCCAGCACCCGGTACTTTTGGAACCAGTCGATCGAGGCATCCGAGGAGCCGTTGATGTGCCAGAACTGCGGGTAGCAGGAACGGGTGTTGGTGTCCGGTGCCGCGTTCAGTACCTGGCTGCGCACACATTCGGGAGCCGACGTGGTCACCGTGGTGATGGCGCCGGTCTCGGAGGTGACGGTCGAGATACGGGGCCGGGTCAGCGGCAGGATGTCATCGGTGGCGTCTACCCGATTGGGCCGCATCTGGTACGTGAACGAGATCGGGTTGAGGCCGATGCTCGTATCACCCGCCTTACCAGTGCGTTTGAGCGACTTCAGCGTGAGCACCTGGTCGGAGCTGTCCCCGATGTCCCCGCCGTCCAGGTACTCCTGGGTCAGCGCCCAGGAGTCCACCGGGTCGTATACACCGCTGGTGACGTTGTAGGAGACAGTGTCGATTCCGGTCAGGCGCTTGCGGGTGAAGAAGGCCGGGCCGGCCGCGTTGCAGTCGGAGCCGTCCTTGGAGCAGATCGCGTCGAACGGCACGTCCGGCCAGTTCTTGGCGGTGTCCTTCGTCAGGCTGGAGCAGTTGGAGGCAGTGCAGCGCTCGGCGTGGTCGAAGGTGACCTTCGCGTCCGCCTTGTCCGCGAACAGGGCGCCCTTGCGCAGCCCGTACTCGATCCGGGTGAGGTAGCCGCCCCGGGTATAGGAGGCGTTGGCGGTCTTCGACTTGTTCTTCTTGTAGTAGTTCGATTCCTTCGTGTACCAGTACGTGGCCGCGTTGCCCCGGGTGTCCTCGATATAGTCGAGGTTCCACCGCCACGCCTGCGTGAGAGCACGGTCGGCGAAGGCACTGCCGCCCGAGTAGCCGGGCTCGCCGGCGTCGTCGCCGAACACGGGCACCGCCCATGTGGAGTTGGTGCGCTGGGCGCCGGCGCCGTCCAGCTTGTTCAGGCCGAACACGTACTTCGTGCCGTCGCCGGTGGTGACGGTCCAGTACTCACCGTTGTCGTCGTCGTTGTCGGCTCCGGTGGAGCGCGTCACCTTCGAGGCGTCGTCGTTCTCCAGTCGCCACTGCCCGGTAGCGTCGTCCTTGACCAGGCGGGTCGACTTGCCGTTCAGCACCAGACGGGCGTTGTCGTACTTCCAGCACAGATCGAAGACCTCCGGATGCCCGTCGTCGTCGCAGGAGCCGTAGGTGCGCTCAATGTAGGACTCGCTGAGCGCGAAGCCCTCACCCACCGACGTGCCCTGGTTGTTGGTGGTCGCCGTCCGTCCGTCGACGCTGCCCGAGTCGTACGACAGCGACAGCGACGGCGTCGGGCCGGCCGCCGCGGGCGGCATGGTGAAGTCGTACGACCAGGTAAAGGACCCCGAGCTGCCGCCGGCCTGCCAGGACGAGGACGATGACAGCGGCGTCGCCGAGTAGTCCCCGGTTCCCTTCGGTGACTGCCCGGACCCGGCGTCGGCGGCGGTGACCGCGAGCACCGTCACTCCACCGCCGGCACTGTCCGCGCGTAGGAGCTGCTTAGACGTTCCGCTTGCCGCTCCGCCCAGGTGCACCTTCGCCGATACCGACTGGTGCGCGACGTCGTTGTCGGACGTCAGCGGTCGCTGGGTGCGGCATTCGGGTTTCTGCGGGGACGTCAACGCACAGGCGGGCAACTGCACCAGACGCAGCCGCTGCGACCACCCGCCGCCGATCGCCGAGGCGAAGCCGCTGTAGTCGACGCTCACCTCGGCGGTGCCCGCCGTGTCGGCCTCGGCCGTCAGCAGTACACCTGTGACTCCCGCCATCCGGGCGGCCCTCTGGTCCAGCACGTTGATCCGTGCCGTGCCGCCGGCCGCGGCCTGGGCCTTCGCGCTCCCGCCGGGTACCGAGCTCACCATGATGGGCACACCACCCGGCGAGGCGTTGGCCGTCCTGCCACCGGTGAGCCTGAGCGTGGCCTCGCCCTGCTTGGGCCAGGCAGCCTTCTGCTCCGTCCGGGCTTTTCTGGCCTGAGCCGTGTTGGCCTTCTTGTCCCGGGCGACCTTCTGTCGCGCCTTCTTCGCGCCCGGCCCCTCGAACACCTGGACCTTGCTTACCCGGGGCTTGGGCACATCAGGCCGTCCAAGGCCCCCCGATGTCGTGGCTTCGGCTACCTGTGCCAGCCCCATGGGAACCACCAGCGCGAGGGCGATCGACTGCACCAGCAGCCGGCCCGCGCGATGCCGTGCGGCTCCTGCACGTCGCCGTCTTGAGGTGCCTATGCCAAAGACCATCGTTTTCGCCCCGCCCAGTCCCGTAGAAAAGAAGTCCAGTCGTTTGCAGAACACCGGGTCTGCCGCACCCCCGGGGTGAGGACAGCTGCCTCAAGGGCTGCCCTCACCCCTTCCACGGGTCAGTCACCCACGGTTTCCTCGATCTGCTGCCCATCGGCCATCGCGCCGGCCCACAGGCGTACCTCTGCCACCTGGCCCGGAAGGAAGTGCCGCCATGCCCCTGCGGTGAAGCCCTTGCCGACAGCGAAGTCGCCCGAGCCGGCCTTCGCGGTGAACGCGCGGGGTTCGCCGTTCTGCATGTATCCCAGATAGAGGCTGATCGTGCCTGTCGTGCCTGCCTGGGCATCGAAGACGCCGGTCAACCGGACCATGCCGTCCACCAGTGCGCTCTCGTCGGAAGTCACGGCGCTGAACGTCCCGTCCGCGTTGAGCCGACCGAAGCGCCAGAAACCGACGGGCACGGTCTTCTCCTCGAACGTGTCCTCATCCAGCACGGTCTGCTTGCCTGTCAGCTCGTACCAGAGCCCCCATGCCGAACCGTCCGCCGTACGCTGCCCGAGCACCTGCCCGGTATAGCCGATGTTCTTGGCCGCGAGCTTGTCACCATCCAGGGAGGCCAGCGCCGTGACCGTGAACGACCCGGTGTCATCCACCACCGGTCCGGCCGTCGTGGCGGCGTCGTCCACGCCGTCCAGCACAATCGCCTCACCGTCCAGCGACGCCCCGCCAGCCAGTGTCAGCGACCTGCCGTAGCCGGAGGCGGTATCCGGAACGCTGCTGCCACTGCCCTGGTCCGCCGACCAGTTGGCCACCAATTCCACCCCGTTGAAGCCGTCACTTACAGCCAGCCGCGCCTCATCGGAGATCTCGTTCGCTGTCAGGGTCCTCTGCCACACCGCCACCTCGTCGATCGAACCTGGGAAGTAATACGTGTAGCTGCTGGCCCCGTTCTGCATGCGGCCAAACTGGAGCGGTTCGGTCGACCGCAACGATCCCTCTATCGTGGCAGCCCCGGACTGCGGCTGACCGTTGACGTAGAACTTCAACTCCTTCTTGGCCGGGTCATAGGTGCCGGCCAGATGCGTCCACACCTTGGTCTGAGCCGGAGAGACAGCAGTTTGGCCCATGTACGCGCTTCCGTCCGTCTTGAGCATGCCGAAGTACCACGTCTTGAACGTGTTGGAGTACCGGAACGCGAACGGGCTGCCATCAGGGCCGTGCTGGGCCAGCACAGTGCCAAAGACGTCGTTCCTGTCCAATCGCACCCAGGCCGACAGCGTGAACGCCGACCGGGTATCCAGGACCGGTGCGCTGGTCTGCGCATACGCGGTGGTTCCGTTCAGGGACAGCCCCCGGTCGGTGACGGGCGCCTCCAGCGGGATTCCCTGCGCATCATGGGTGATCAACCCACGGCGGCCGCGGTCATCCCGGGTGGCGCCACCGACCAGCGTCGCACTGTGCCCGATCGTGCCATTCGCCGCGGAGGAGTCGATCGCGACCCCGTCGGCCTCGGAGAAGTGCCACCGCCCAACCGGGCCGGCACCACTGTGCACCGCGAAATCCACGACCTTCCAAGCCCCGTAACGGCCGGTACCGACGTTGTCCTTGGCACGGACGGAAAGACGGTAAACGCCCCCGTGATCAGGAGTGATGACGGCTTGCCAGCCGAGGAAGGGGTAGTTGCCCTCGGGGGTCGAGCTACACATCCAGTCAGGAATCCCTGATCCTCGATCCACCGCGTGATCTTTGATCGCGCGGTGTGATTGGTTTCGGGGTGGATTTTCGGTTCCGGGCAGGGCGGGTTTCCGGATGGCCGTTCCGGTGGCGGGTTCTCCGAGGTCTTCCAGATCGTGGACGGGCGGGGGTCCGGTTGGTCAGGTCTGCATCCGCTGCCCGGTGGCGGTCCACAGGTCGGTGAAGTCGTCGGCCCAGCGCCAGCGTCGGGGCAGATGCAGCACTACTCGTCGTCCCGGGCGGGCGATGCGGGCCGGAACGGCGATGAGATGACGGCGGATCGTGCCGGTCCGTGCCCGTGCGTGGAAGGCGGAAGCGAGGTGTCCGGCCGCGCGGGTGAGGTTGTAGGCGGTGGCGGCCAGGGTGAGCCAGGCCGCGTTCGCGGTGAACTTCCCCGAGGGCAGGTGGGCCAGGGCGGAGTCCTCCAGATCGGCGAAGACCTGTTCCACCGCGGCGTGAGCACGATGCATGGGCTCGGCGTCGGTCAGGACGAAGGTGCTGTCGGTGAAGACCACATGATGGCGCCAGACCGCGAACAGCTCACTTTGTCCGTCGGGCACCGTCTTCGGGTTCAGCCGCTTCACGCGGCGGACGATCAGCCGGGCGGTGGTGTGGAACTGCTTCTTCTTGCTGGTGAACGCGGTGAACGGGATCTCGGCGATCTCGGCGTCGGAGATCCAGCGTTCCTCCTCGGCGTCCCAGATCGCGTCGGTGTACCGGATCGGCGTCCAGGCGTCCTCGGCGATGGACGCGATCGCTTCGCGGATCGTCTTGGTGACCGCGACGGCCAGCGAGAAGCGGGCGCCGGCCCGACGGCAGGCGGCGACGACCTTGTGGGAGAAGTAGGCCGAGTCGGCGCGCACGATGATCTGTGCGGTGATCCCCATGGCCCGCACCGTGGTCAGCGCCTCGCGCAGCAGACTCGCCGCCCCCTTGCCGGAGCCCGCCGAGCCCCTGCGCAGCCGGGTGGCGACGATGACCGGCGCGCAGGTGGACGTCTTGACCGTGACGATCTGGAAGTGCAGCCCGCGGACCTTGGTGTAGCCGAACGAGGCGCCCTGCTTGGCCGGGCCGTAGACCTGCTTGACCTTGGAGTCGATGTCGACGAACACCACCTCGTCCGTCGTGGGCACCAGTCCGGTGTGGGCGGCCAGGTTGCAGGTGAACGCGCTTGTCGCGGACTGGAGTTGCCGGACGTGTCCCCAGGTGAAGGCGCGCAGGAAGGTGCCCAGCGTGGACGGTGCCCGCACCCCTGCGAAGAGCTTCCGCAGCCCTCCGTGCCGCAGGACATCCAGGTCGTCGATGGAGTCGGCGCCGGCGGCCATGCCGCCCACGATGCTCATCGCCTTCGCGTCGGGGGCCGTGCCGGCGCCGTTGGCCGCGCCGGTCAGTTTGACCTTCTCGGCCACCAGAGCCGGCAGGCCGCACCGCTCGGCCAGCCGGATCACCGGGACCAGTCCGGCATGCGCGATGAGATTCGGCTCGTCGAACGCGGCAAACACCCGCGCCGGGCTGTGGGACGATTTCACTTGAGAGGTGCCTTGCAGGTCGGGACCGGTGGAAGCGTAGGAACTCCCATCATCCCAGGTCAGCGGGCACCTCTTCTGATTTCTCCGTCCACGGCCCGTCCGCTACGCGGTGGATCCAGG
>NZ_JUJA01000129.1 GCF_001906585.1 Streptomyces kebangsaanensis
GCGCCGATGTGGGTGAGGCCGGTGGTGGTGTCGCGGGTTTTGCCGAGGAAGCCCTTGTCGTCGGGCCAGGGGCCGTAGAGGGGCGTGCCGCGGTCGGCACCGAAGGGGGTGGTGTAGCGCTTGGTGAAGGCCTGGGCGGTGTCCGGGCTGATCGCCAGCGTAGATGTGCCGTGGTGGTCGCCGGTGAGATAGGTGAGTTTGTTGGTGCCGGATTCGTTGGAGCGGACGGCGGCGGTGACAGCGCCAGCTGTGTAGTAGCGCTGGGCCCAGGTGGTGCCGTTGACGCGGAGGTGGAGTTCGGTGGCGCCGGCGTAGAGGATGCGTTCGCCGTTCTTGGTGGCGCGGATGAGCAGGGTGCCGTCGGCGGCGTAGAGGTAGTCGGTGGACGTTGCGTTCTCGGTGAGCTTGGTCAGCTTGCCTTCGGGTGACCAGTCCAGTTCCTGGGTGGCTGTGGTGCCTGGGCGGTGCCTGGTGTTGCCGGTCGTGTCGTAGTCGTAGGTGCGCTGTGGGCTGGCGCAGTCGGCCTTGGTGGTGGTGCCGGTCAGGGTGTGGGGCTGCTTGGCATTGGTGTAGCAGTAGGTCGTCTTCGTGTCGCCGCTGCTCTGGTGGACCGTCTCACTGGTGCGCTGGCCCGCGGTGTTGTACGTGTAGCTGGTCCAGTACGGGGCCGGGCCCGACAGGCTGGAGGCGTTCGGGGCGTCGGAGCACTTCTGGGAGGCCGGGGTCCAGGCTTCGGTGAGGCGCTGGTGGCCGTCGTAGGCGAAGCACTGGGTGTCGGGCGAGCTGGTGCCGCCGAGTGTGGTGGGGTCGCTGATGGCGGTGACGTTGCCGGTCTGGTCGTAGGTGTAGTTGAGGTCCTGCAGCATGTACGGGCGGGTCTGGTCCTTGACATAGCTGCGGAGCAGGCGGCCGGTGCCCTCCTCGTAGCTGTTTTTGACGTAGACGTTCTTGTTGCCTGTGCCGCCGGTGCCCAGGGTGAGCTCCTCGGGCTGGGTTAGGGCCGAGTAGGAGACGTTGTTCAGGTAACCGGTCGACCCGCCGATGGAGGTCAGGTTGCCCAGGCCGTCATAGGTGAAGCCGATGATCTCGGACGGCAGGCCACCGAGTGCGGGTTGCTTGTCGTACTGCTGGGTGCCATCGATGTTGTAGTACGTCTCGAACGCCAGCGTGGACGGTGCGCCGGCCTTCACGAACGGGTCGCTGGCCGGCAGTTCCAGTTGGGTCGCGGTGGCCCGATCGAGGCTGTCGTAAGCAGTGACGGTCTGGGTGTAGGCCGCTCCCGTCTTGCCGCCGACGTAGCGGGTGGAGGAGGTGGGCAGGCCCTTGAGGACCGTGTCGTAGGTGTAGCCGGTGAGCTGGTTGGCGTCCGTTTTCGACCCGGTCCAGGTGCCGGTGGCGCGACCCAGTTCGTCGTAGGCGGTCAGGAGCGACGTGCCGCGTGAGTCGGTGGACTTGATGATCTGGTCGAGGGCGTTGTACTCGGTGGTTGTGGTGCCCTTGTCCGGGTCACCGGTGCTGATCTGGCGACCGAACAGGTCATAGTCATAGGTCCACTTGGCGCCGTCCGGACCTGTGATCGACTTCTGCTGGCCGTCCAGGGCGTAGGTGAACTTCGTGAAGGTGTACGACGCGCCAGGGCCGGTGCCGAAGCCGCTGTCGGCCGGGCTGGTGCTCGCGTACTCCCGGCTCTCCGTGGTCTGACCGCGCACGTCCGTGATCGTGCGCCGGGCGGAGCCGCCTTCAAGGGCGGTGGTCGCGACGGAGTCTCCGGTGTAGGTCGTCGTGGTGGACCACTTCTTGACGCCGTAGACGTACAGGCTGCTGGTCGTCGCCCTGCCCGCCCCGTCGAACACCGTCTGCGTCTGGGTGGGGGCCTCGCCGTACTCGGCGCGGGTGTAGGTGCTGTTGGGCGTGCTGGAGGTGTCGAAGATGTCCGCGTATGTGTCGTACGCGAGGCCGCGGGTGTCGTAGCGGGTGTCGGTCAGCAGGCGGCCGCCCCGCGGGGTGGGCGACTGCGTCTGCAGCGGACGCAGGAGGGAGTCGTAGAGCGTGTAGTTCGTGTTGTAGGTATTGCCGTCCCTCTTCAAGGTCGAGGTCGACACCCAGGACGGCTTGGTGTTGTCCAGGTGGTAAGCGAACTTCATGTTCGGGGCCTGGCTGCCGCTCGACCGGTTCGGCAACCAAACGTCGGTCAGGCGGCCGAGGGCGTCGTAGGAGCTCTCGGTCTTCTTCAAATTGGCGTCGTAGACGCGCAGGGGCTGGCCGCGGCGTGGGTCCAGGAAGCTGGTGGTCCTGTACTGCTCGGAAGATTTCAAGTCCAGTGAGACGGTTGGGGCGCTATGAGGTTTGTGGTGCGGGTTCCCTGCGTCTGGCCGGGTCGTTGATCCACGCCTGCTGGGGTATCCGGGGTGGTCGGGGGCGGCGGCCGAAGCGTTCGGGGTGGCGGGCGTATGCCTCGGCGAGGG
>NZ_JUJA01000012.1:0-3857 GCF_001906585.1 Streptomyces kebangsaanensis
CGCCGCGTACCGCGCGGGCGCGAGGGCGGCCGCCCGCGTGCAGGAGGCCCAGCAGGGCGCACGTGCCGCGCTGCCCGGCGCCCGCCCGCCCGCCGAGGGCGAGACCCGGGCCGGCGCCGCCCCCGGAACAGGCCCGGACCGCGAGGGCCCCTCCTCCGCCCCTCCGGGCCGGATAGCTGACCCCTACGGCGTCCAGGCCCGCGCCTGGAACGGCACCGCGGCCCACACCGGGACCGGTCTCCCCCTCCCGCCCGGTGGCGCCGGCCGGCGCACGGCGCTGCCCGGGGGCGAGCCCGGCTCCGCCGCGGACCAGGGGAGCGGACACGGCACCCCGGTCGTGCCCCCTCAGGGCCGCCCCGAGCCGGGCGGCGTCCCCGCCCGTTGGGACGACCCCGCCGTCGGCACCCCCGTGCCGCGCGGACCGGCCACCGCGCTCGCGGCCGAGCGGGCCCGGCAGGCGCGGATGGCCGTGGTGGGACCGGTGACCGAGCGGTGGGCGCCGGAGCAGGCCGGGCCCGTCCACGAGAACTGGCAGCTGGCCGCGCCCATCGGGCCGGCGACCGACCTGTGGGCGCTGGGCGCGCTGCTCTTCAGGGCCGTACAGGGGCACGCGCCGTACCCGGAGGAGTCGACCGCCGAACTGGTGCAGATGGTGTGCGCCGAGCCGCCCGCCTACGCGGAGGAGTGCGGGCCGCTGCGCCCGGTCGTGGAGTCGCTGCTGCGTCAGGACCCCACCGATCGCCTGGACTTCGAGGAGCTGCGCGGCTGGCTGCGCTCACTGGTGCGGTCCGCCCCCGAGCCGGAGGCCGGCGCGCACGTCATCGCCGCCCCGCCCGCCGACTCGAGCCGACTGCCGGTCGTACGCCGCCGCGGCGAGCTGGTGCGCAGGCGGCGCGCCGGGCTGCCCGCCCCGCACGGGCGGCACAAGCGGGCCAAACGGCAGTCCCGTTCGCCGCGCAGCCTGGGCCGCACCCTGCTTCTGCTGATCCTGCTCCTGCTGGCCGCCGCGATCGCGTACGCGATGCTGTTCATGCCGAAGGCCGGCCACGGCGGCGCGGCGAACGGCGACCGCACCAGAACCGCCGGCGAGGCGAGCCCGGCCCCGGAGGAGACGGACGGAACATCCCGGCCCGGCTCCTCCCAGCCCCCGTCCCGCACCGACAACAGCCCTTCCGGGAAAGCCGGTTCGACCGAGGCACAGACCACCGCCCCCGACCTCGCCGGTGGTTTCGCCCTCCGCGAGGACCCCGCCGGTTTCCGGATCGCCGTCGCCGAGGGCTGGACCCGTGCACCCAAGAACGACCAGGGCCAAGTCGTCTACTCCCACGGTGCGTTCGAGCTGATCGTCGTACCCGGCCGGGACAGCGCCGCCGAGTTCGGCAGCGACCCGATGGCGTACCAGCGCGAGAAGGAGAGCGAGTTGCAGGGCTACCGCGCCTCCAGCTGGGCCACCTCCTCCGGGCTGCGGACCACCCAGGTGGGCGGACGCACCATGGCTGAGGGGCAGTTCACGTGGACGGGCGCGGACGGGCGGCAGCTCTTCGTGCGCAATCTGGCCGTCCTCCTCGACGGCAGGTACCACGTCGTGCAGGTCCGGGGACCCGAGGCCCAGCGGGACCAGGTGACCAAGCTGTACGAACAGGCCTCGACGACGTACCGGTTCACGGGTTGACCGCACGGACGCCCACCGGCCCCGGGAAGCGACAACCGTCACAGTCGGGACTCCTTGGGGCCCCGCCGGTTCCCCGAGAGGTGGCCGGAACTTACCCTGGCCCTGTCAAGACCATTGCGGGGAAACGTGAATCAGATGCAGGGCCTGCTCCTCGCGGGCCGCTACCGGCTCGCCGACGCCATCGGCAGCGGCGGCATGGGCCGGGTGTGGCGCGCGCACGACGAGGTGCTGCACCGGGCCGTCGCCATCAAGGAGTTGACCGCCGCGCTCTACGCCGCCGGGAACGACCAGGCGGTCCTGCTCGCGCGCACCCGGGCCGAGGCGCGCGCCGCCGCGCGGATCAACCACTCCGCCGTCGTCACCGTGCACGACGTACTGGAGCACGACGGCCGCCCGTGGATCGTGATGGAGCTGGTCGAGGGCCGCTCGCTGGCGGACGTGGTCAAGGAGCGGGGCCGGGTGGAGCCGGAAGAGGCCGCCCGGACCGGCCTGTGGGTGCTGCGCGCCCTGCGCGCCGCGCACGCCGCCGGGGTGCTGCACCGTGACGTCAAGCCCGGCAACGTCCTGCTCGGCCAGGACGGCCGTGTCCTGCTCACCGACTTCGGCATCGCCCAGATAGAGGGCGACACGACCATCACCCGCACCGGAGAGGTCGTCGGCTCGGTCGACTACCTGGCCCCCGAGCGCGTCCGCGGCCACGACCCGGGCCCGGCCTCCGACCTGTGGGCGCTGGGCGCCACGCTCTACACGGCCACGGAGGGCCTGTCGCCGTTCCGCCGCACCTCGCCGCTGTCCACCATGCAGGCGATCGTCGACGAGGAGCTCCGCGAGGCACGGTACGCCGGTCCGCTCGCACCCGTCATCACCGCCCTGCTGCGCAAGGATCCCGCCGAACGGCCGCCGGCGGAGGCGGCCGAGCAGATGCTCGCCGAGGCCGCCGAGGGGCGGCGGCCGAGCGGCGCGCAGGTGTACGTGCCCACGCAGGCGGCCGGAAACCACCGGGAAACCGTCCCGCACGCCGCCGGGACCGGTACGGCGCCCCCGACCCCGTATCCGCCGGTTACCGTGCCGACCGCGCCGACCACACCGACCGCGCCGACCGCCGTCGGCCCCGTGCCCGCCACGACGACCGCCGCCGCGCCGCCCAGGCGCCGCCTGCGCACCCTCGTCCTCCTCGTGACCCTCGCCGCGCTCGTCGGCGGCGGCACCGCGGCCGCCCTGCTGAAGTGGGACCAGGGCCGGTACCAGGGCGACGGCGCCTCCCGGTCCTCCCCGCCGGACCCCACGCCCGCCGCGGACACCGACGTCGCCGGCGACCTCCCGCCCGGATGGGTGCGCAAGAGCGACCCCTACGGCTTCAGCATCGCCGTGCCCGACGCGAGCTGGAAGCGGCAGGAGTTCGACAAGGCCACCGGCCAGGTCGACTACACGCCCGACAACGGCAAGCACTTCATCCGCGTCGCCGTCGACGACTCGCCGGACTTCCCCAGCGCGCACGCCCACCAACTCGACCTGGAACAGCAGCTCCAGCGGCTGGCCGACTACCAGCGGGTGACCCTGAAGGCCAACACCTACCGCGACCGTCCGGGCTCCCTGTGGGAGTACACCTGGACGGCCCTGGCCAAGGACACGCCCCACCCCGGCCCGCGGCACGCCGTCGAGGAGACGTACTTCTCCCGTGAGGGCGTCGAGTACGTGATCTACATGTCCTCGCCCGAGGAGGACTGGGCGAAGACCGAGAAACAGTTCAGGACCGTACTGCAGAGCTGGCAGCCGGACCGGAGCTGACCCGGCGGGGTCCGGTCCTTGGCCGGTCGGCGCCCCGGAGCGCCGCCGCCCTTTGCGGCATGATGGGGCGCATGGGGACCGAGGGGGACAACTGCCGTGTCATCGCGGGCCGTTACCGCCTTCAGGCGCGACTCGGACGCGGAGGCATGGGCGTCGTGTGGCGGGCGACCGACCAGCTGCTGGGACGGGAGGTCGCGGTCAAGGAACTCCCTTTCGACGAGACGCTGTCCGCCGAGGAGGCCGCGGTGCGGCGGGAGCGGACGGTGCGCGAGGCACGCGCCGTCGCGCAGCTGCGGCATCCGCACATCGTCGTCGTGTACGACATCGTCGAGCAGGACGAACGCCCGTACATCGTCATGGAGCCGATCGACGGCGGCTCGCTCGCCGACCGGATCGC
>NZ_JUJA01000012.1:3870-18595 GCF_001906585.1 Streptomyces kebangsaanensis
GACGCCGCCGAGGGCGCCCGTATCGGCATCGCCCTGCTGAGCGCGCTGCGCACGGCCCACGCCGCCGGTGTCCTGCACCGCGACATCAAGCCCGCGAACGTCCTGGTGGAGTCCGCCGGCGACCGGATCGTCCTCACCGACTTCGGCATCGCCCAGGTGGCCGGCGCCACCACGCTCACCGAGACCGGATCCTTCGTCGGCTCGCCGGAGTACACCGCGCCGGAGCGGATGTCCGGGGCCAGGACCGGCCCGGAGTCCGACCTGTGGTCGCTCGGCGCGCTGCTGTGCACCGCGCTCAGCGGTGAATCGCCGTTCCGGCGCGACTCGTTGGGCGGCATCCTGCACGCGGTCGTCTTCGACGAGATCCGGCCGCCCCCGCAGGCCGCGCCGATCCTGCCCGTCGTACGGGGGCTGCTGGAGCGCGACCCGGACCGGCGGCTGGCGGCGGACGAGGCCGAGCGGATGCTGCGGACCTTCCTGGAGTCGGGCCGCACGCCGGCGCCGCCGGCCCGCTGCACGCCCACGCGGCGCGACGTCCCCGTACCGCCCCACGCGCCCCGGCCGGTGCCCGCCGCACCGCCGGCGGCCGGCCCCGCGCCCCAGGAGCCCGGCCGGTACTCCACCCGGAGCGTGCTGGTCGCGGCGCTGCTGGTCGCCGCGGTGGCCGGGGCGGGCGTCTCGGCGGCGGCGCTGCTGATACGTGGAGGCGGCAACGACGGTGGTACGCGGACGACTTCGGCGCCGCGGACACCGGTGAGCACCTCGGCGGGCACCGCGTCCCGGTCGTCCACGCCGCCGCCGTCGGCCACTTCGCCGGCCGCCCCCGTCTCCACGGTCACCGTCACCCNNNNCCCGCCCCGCCCCGCCCCCCGCCGACGGCCCCACCGTGCCCCCGGGCCACCGCCTGGTCCGGGACCCGGGCGGCTTCACCGTCGCCGTACCGGACGGCTTCACCCGCAAGCCGCAGGGCGAGCGGGTCTTCTACATGTCGCCGGGGGAGGTCTTCCGCCTCGGCATCAGGATCGCCGCCCCGGAGGCCGGCGGCCCGCTCGCGGTGATGCGCCGCGCGGACGCCGCCGGACCGGTCGACAACCCCGGCTACCGCGACGGCCGGGTCACCGGCACCACGCACGACGGACACCCGGCCGCCCTTTGGGAGTTCACCTGGAACGGCTTCAGCACGGCGGAGGGCCCGCGGCACACCTACGACCTGTGCTGGGAGCAGGACGGGCGGATGTACGACGTATGGGTGTCGGCGCCGGTCGGCGAGGCGCGCGAGGCCAAGGAGCACTTCGACGCCGCGGTGGACACCTTCACGCCCGGGTAGGGCCCAGGTCACGGGTCGGTGACCGGACGGCCCCCCTGGTGGAGCCGACGGCGGGGGGCGCGATATGGATGGACCCATGAGCAACCACGGGGCCGCCCGCTACGGGGCCGACGAACCGACGAGTTTCGCCTTGCAACCGCCGAACCCGCAGGGGGCGGGCCCCCACCCGCACAACCCGTACGCCGTGCCCGCGCAGAACAGCGGCGACGGGCAGCCGCAGGACCCCGGCGCCGGGCGGCTGATCGGCGGGCGCTACCGGCTGCTCGCCAAGCTCGGCCACGGCGGCATGGGAACCGTGTGGCGGGCCAAGGACGAGACGGTGGACCGCGAGGTCGCCGTCAAGGAACCCCGCATCCCCGACCACCTTCCCGACCGTGAACGTGCCAACGCCTTCGAACGGATGCGCCGCGAGGCCCGCGCCGCCGCCCGGCTCGACCACCCCGCGGTCGTCAACGTCCACGACGTGGCCGTCGTCGACGGGCAGCCGTGGATCGTGATGGAGCTCGTGCAGGGCCGCTCGCTCGGCGCCGTCCTGCAGGAGGGCACGCTGGACGCCCGCGAGGCGGCCCGGACGGGCCTCGCGGTGCTCGGCGCGCTCGAGGCCGCGCACGCGGCCGGCATCCTGCACCGGGACGTCAAGCCGGACAACATCCTGCTCGGCCGGCACGACCGGATCGTCCTCACCGACTTCGGCATCGCCCAGATCGAGGGCGAGACCAACCTGACCGACACCGGCGGCTTCGTCGGCTCGCCCGAGTACATCGCGCCGGAGCGGGTGCTGGGGCAGCGGCCCGGCCCGGCCTCCGACCTGTGGTCGCTCGGTGTGGTGCTGTACGCGGCCACGGAGGGCGTCTCCCCGTTCCGCCGCAGCAACACCCCGGCCACCCTCCAGTCGGTCCTCAACGCCACGCCCGCGCCGCCGGCCGCCGCGCGGGGTCCGCTCGCCGAGGTCGTCAACGGCCTGCTGCACAAGGACCCGGCGCACCGGCCGGACGCCGCCCGGGTCCGCACCCTGCTGGAGGCGGCCGCCAACCCGCCGGCGCCGGCGCCCACGCAGGTGGTG
Organism: Streptomyces kebangsaanensis; assembly: GCF_001906585.1. Classification (GTDB taxonomy): domain Bacteria; phylum Actinomycetota; class Actinomycetes; order Streptomycetales; family Streptomycetaceae; genus Streptomyces; species Streptomyces kebangsaanensis. The sequence continues at coordinate 6,261 of NZ_JUJA01000012.1, forward strand.
CGGTCCGCCGAGGGCAAGGGGCTCTCCCCGGGACTCGGCCGCAAGGCGTGGCTCGGGCTCGGCGCCGCGGCCGTCGCGGTGGCGGTGACGGCGTACGTCCTGATCACGCGTCCGTTCGCGGGCCCGCTGCCCGAGGGCTGGACGACCCACCACGAGAAGGACGTCGCCGCGACGCTCGCCGTGCCGAAGGACTACCAGCGCGAGGTGCCGGACCCGAAGAGCACCGGCAAGAAGCACTGGGTGGCCTACAGCGACTGGAGCGGCAGCATCACGGTCCGGCTGGACCTGGTGAAGAAGTCGGAGGCCGGCAGCAGGGACATCAAGGACTCCGCCGCCGCCCAGATGTACCACGACAACGGCTCCTTCCAGGAGTACGGCGACTACGGCCTGGACATGCCGGAGAGCCCGAAGACCCAGCCCAAGGAGTCGACGTACCACGACAGGAAGGCCGCCGAGAACACGGTCGTCTTCACCACCACCGACCGCAACGCCCCGCTGCCGCGTGAGATGCGGTTCTTCTACTACAAGAGCTCCGCCGGCGACCTGTACAAGCTCACCGTCGGCTATCCCGGCAAGGGCGACTTCACCGAACGCGGCCGCGAGGTGGCGAGAGGGGCGATCGCCAACCTGGACATCGACCGCCTGTGACAACGCCCTGATCAGGGCATTTGTTGCCAGCGATCACTGGCGGCCCGCGAGCGCCCGGTGAATCCTCATTACCGACGGGTACACAAAGCCGCCGGTGCGGCATACCCTGCGCCTCATGACGGACGCGCAGGCCCCGGCGAAGACCGGCACGAATCCCCCGGCCCCCGCACCCGCGGGGGTCCGCACCGCCGCCGACGTGGTGACGCCCGAGCTGGTCGCCCGGCTCACCAAGGGCGTCGTCGGCTCCGGCCGGACCGCCAACCACACTCCGTTCACCGGGGAGACCCTCGCCGACCTGCCCGAGTCCACCCCCGAGGACGTCGCCCTCGCCTTCGAACGGGCCCGCGCCGCGCAGGCCGTCTGGGCGCGGGTCCCCGTACGGCGGCGCGCGGCCGTCCTGCTCCGCTTCCACGACCTGGTCCTGGAACGCCAGGCCGAGGTCCTGGACCTGATCCAGCTGGAGACCGGCAAGGCCCGCCTGCACGCGCACGAGGAGGTGCAGGCAGTCGCCGTCGCCGCCCGGCACTACGGCCGCCGCGCCGCCGCGTACCTGGGGCCCAAGCGGCACACCGGCGCCATCCCGGCCCTGACGAAGGTCACCGAACTGCGCCACCCGCGCGGCGTCGTCGGCCAGATCGCCCCCTGGAACTACCCCCTGGAGCTGTCGGTCGGCGACGCGCTCCCCGCCTTCGCCGCGGGCAACGCGGTGGTCATGAAGCCGGACACGGAGACCTGCCTCACCGCCCTGTGGGCCCGTGACCTGCTGATCGAGGCCGGGCTGCCCGCCGAGGTGTTCCAGGTCGTCATCGGCGACGGCCCGGTCGTCGGCCCCGAGGTCGTCCGGCACGCCGACTACGTCTCCTTCACCGGCTCCACCCGCACCGGCCGCGAGGTCGCCCAGGGCGCCGCCGCCCGCCTGATCGGCGTCTCCCTCGAACTCGGCGGCAAGAACGCCATGCTGGTCCTGGACGACGCGGACATCGAGAAGGCGGCGGCGGGAGCGGTCCGCGCCTGCTTCTCCTCCGCCGGCCAACTGTGCATCTCCATCGAGCGGTTGTACGTCCACGAGGCGATCGCGGACGCCTTCCTCGAGCGCTTCGCCGCCCGTACCCGGGCGATGCGGCTCGGCACGTCGCTGGCGTACGGCGCCGACATGGGATCGCTGGTCGGCGAGCGGCAGCTGGAGACCGTCGCGCGGCACGTGGAGGAGGCCGTCGCCAAGGGCGCCAGGGTGGTCGCGGGCGGCGTGGCCCGCCCGGACATCGGCCCCTACTTCTACGAGCCGACCATCCTCGACGGCGTCGAGGCCCCCATGTCCGTGTGCACCGAGGAGACCTTCGGCCCGGTCGTCTCCGTCTACCGCTTCACGACCGACGACGAGGCCGTCGAGCGCGCCAACTCCACGCCGTACGGCCTGAACGCGTCGGTCTGGACGAAGGACGCCCGCCGCGGCCGCGAGGTCGCCGCCCGGCTGCGCACCGGCACGGTGAACATCAACGAGGGCTACGCCCCCGCCTACGGCAGCGTCCAGTCGCCGATGGGCGGCATGAAGGACTCCGGCCTCGGCCGCCGGCACGGCTCCGAGGGCATCCTCAAGTACACCGAGGCCCAGACCATCGCCCACCAGCGGCTGCTGCCCATGGCCCCGTCGTTCGGCATGGACGACGAGAAGTACGCGGCGTTCATGAGCCGCAGCCTGAGGCTGATGAAGGCGTTCCGCTTCCGCTAGACGGCTTCCGCCGGACGGCACCCCGTTCTCGACGAGGAGAGTACGTGTCCCAAGACGGCTACGACTACGACGTCATCGTCGTCGGCTCCGGGTTCGGCGGCTCCGTCAGCGCGCTCCGCCTGACGGAGAAGGGCTACCGGGTGGGCGTGCTGGAAGCCGGCCGCCGCTTCACCCGCGAGAGCCTGCCGAAGAACTCCTGGGACCTGAAGAACTACCTGTGGGCCCCGAAGCTCGGCATGTACGGCATCCAGCGCATCCACCTGCTCGGCAACGTCATGGTGCTGGCCGGCGCCGGAGTCGGCGGCGGCTCCCTCAACTACGCCAACACCCTCTACGTACCGCCGAAGGCATTCTTCGACGACCCCCAGTGGCGGGACATCACCGACTGGCAGGAGGAGCTGAAGCCGTACTACGACCAGGCCCGGCGCATGCTCGGTGTACGGCTCAACCCGACCATGACCCCCTCCGACGTCCACCTGAAGGCGGCCGCGCAGCGGATGGGCGTCGGCGACACCTTCCACATGGCGCCGGTCGGGGTGTTCTTCGGCGACGGCGAGGACGCCGACGGCAGGGCGAGGGCAAGGGCGGGGGAGCGGGTCGCGGACCCCTACTTCGGCGGGGCGGGCCCCGACCGCAACGCCTGCACCGAGTGCGGCGAGTGCATGACGGGCTGCCGGCACGGTGCGAAGAACACACTGAACGAGAACTACCTCCACCTCGCCGAGAAGGCCGGCGCGGTGGTCCACCCCATGACGACGGTCGTGTCGGTCACGGACGACTCGCGGGGCGGCTACGCGGTCGCCGCACTCCCCACGGACCGCAGGAAGAAGGGCGCGGGCCGCCTCTTCACGGCACGCAGGGTGGTCCTGGCGGCCGGCACCTACGGCACCCAGACGCTGCTGCACCGCATGAGGGCGAGCGGCCGGCTGCCGTACCTCTCGCCCCGGCTGGGCGAGCTGACCCGTACCAACTCCGAGGCGCTGGTGGGCGCCCAGACCGACGACCGGCGCTACCGCAGGGCGACCGGCGAGCCGAGGGCGGACTTCACGCGCGGAGTCGCCATCACGTCCTCCATCCACCCCGACGAGAACACCCACATCGAGCCGGTCCGCTACGGCAAGGGGTCCAACTCGATGGGCGGCCTGTCGATCCTGCAGGTCCCGTACGCCGAGGGCTCGTCCAGGGTCGCGGCCTGGCTGCGCAACGCGGCGCGCCATCCGGTGCTCGTCCTGCGCTCGTTGTCCAACCGCCGCTGGTCGGAGCGCACGATCATAGGCCTGGTGATGCAGTCGCTGGACAACTCCCTGACGACGTACCTGAAACCGGACGGCGTCGGCAAGGGACTGCTCACCGCCCGCCAGGGCCACGGCTCGCCCAACCCCCAGCAGATCAGGGCCGCCACGGAGGGCGCCGCCGCGCTCGCCGCCGAGATCAACGGCTTCGCCGGTTCCAACGTGGGCGAGCTGATGGGCACCCCGCTCACCGCCCACTTCCTCGGCGGCTGCCCGATCGGCACCTCCCCCGAGACGGGCGTCATCGACCCGTACCACCGCCTCCACGGGCACCCCGGCATCTCGGTCGTGGACGGCGCGGCGGTCTCGGCGAACCTGGGCGTGAACCCGTCGCTGACCATCACCGCCCAGGCCGAGCGGGCGATGTCGTACTGGCCCAACAAGGGAGAGACCGACCCACGCCCGCCGCAGGGAGCGGCGTACGAGCGTCTGAAGCCGGTGGGGCCCCGGCACCCGGCGGTCCCGGCGGACGCCTTCGGCGCGCTGCGGCTGCCGTTCCTGGGGATGCCGGCGGTGCCGCCGAAGGAGTGACCGGGAAAAAAGTCACCGGGAAAGTCACCGGGAGAGTCACCGGGAGAGTCACCGGGAGAAGAGAAGGACCTGCGTCCCCCTCCTGACGCAGGTCCTTCTCTTCTCTTCTCGCCCTGGCGCAGGGCTCCACGCCATGTCACTCACGCGGAGCCCTGCGAGCCACGTGGCGCGTTACGCGATCACGCCCGCCTTGCGACGGCGCACGAGCACGATCGAGCCCGCACCGGCGACGACGGCGGCACCCGCGGCGAGACCGATCATCGGCAGGGCCGAGCTGGAGCCGGTGTTGGCCAGGCTGCCCTGGACCTTCGGCGTGGTGCTGTCCGGCTTGGTGTCGGTGATCGGGGCCTTGCCGCCTTCCTGCGGCTTGGTGCCACCGGTGTCCGTACCGGCCGAGACGATCTGGAACTTGTACGACGCGTAACCGAAGCCGATGCACTCGCCGTCGGCGCCGCTGTCGGGGTAGACGGTGACGCCGAACGAGAAGCCGGCGCCGACCGGGGCGTTGGCCTTCACGTTGACGCGCAGCGGGATGGTGACCTCGTAGTCGGGCTTGAGCTCGTCGGTGTAACCGACGAAGCCCTCCGCGTAGCCGCCGTCGTTGAGGTTCTCCCAGACCTTGTCATCGGGGTTCCAGGCCTGCACCTGGACCTGCTTGGTCTTGAAGACGTCCTCGCCGTACTCGTCGGCCGATGCCCCGACGAAGTAGCCGAGGTCGTTGAGCGTCGAATCGGAGTTGTTGGCCACGTTCATCGTGAACTTGTGCCAGCCGCTGCCCGCGGCGATCTTGCCCGGCAGGCCCTTGATGCTGACGTCGACCTTGGTGTCCTCACAGAAGACCGGCTCCTCCTCGTCCTCCTCCTCGGGGGGCTTGGTCTCTTCGGGAGCCGTCTCCTCGGGGGAGGTCGGGGTCTCTTCGGGGGACTTGGTCTCCTCAGGAGCCGTCTCTTCGGGGGACTTGGTCTCCTCGGGGGCGGTCTCTTCGGGGGACTTGGTCTCCTCGGGAGACGAGGTCTCTTCGGGGGACTTGGTCTCCTCGGGAGACGAGGTCTCTTCGGGGGACTTGGTCTCCTCGGGAGACGAGGTCTCCTCGGGGGACTTGGTCTCCTCGGGAGACGAGGTCTCCTCGGTGCTGAGGCTGGAGCTCTTCGAGGGTTCCTCGGACGCGAACGCGGCCGGAGCCGACAGCAGCGCCAGGGGGGCGATCACGGCCGTCGCGGCGGCGGCTGCCATGGCACGGCGAAGTTTCATGCAGACCTCGGTGAGTCAGTGCGTACTGCGGCGACGCAGCACGAACGTTGGAGAGGCCTCCGCGTGTGGGGGCCGCGGGTTGTGGCCTGGTTCTGCTGATGTGACCGAGGAGGTTGGTGAAAGGTTGCACTGTCCCTGACAGAAATTTTATGTGGCGTGAGTCACATGCGATGGGTCCGTGGGGCGACCGGCCCGCCGGCCGGCCCCGGGCGTCCCCGGAGCCGGCCGTCATCCGGGTGACCGGGCCGCTGTCCCCTGCCGTCCGGTCACTTCCCTGGAGCGAGGTCCCACGGCGCACGGGTGAGGCGCGGGCGGGATCCGGAGGGGAGGCCTCGGGCCGGGCAACCGGGTTCAGACCCGGCCGCGGCACAGCTCCAGCAGGGTCATCGCCAGGGCCGTGCCCGGCTTGCCCAGGGCCTCCCTGTAGTGGCCGAGGATCTCCATCTCGCGGGAGAGGTTCACGCGCCGGCCGCCGGAGGCGATCCGGGCCTCCTGGATGACGGCGGAGACGGCCATGCGTTCCTGGATCAGGCCGATGATCCGGTCGTCGAGCGTGTCGATGCGCTCCCGGGCGCCGGCGATCACGTTCGCGGCCTCGTCGGTGCGGGCGCCGGTCTTCTCCGTTGCGGTGGCAGTCATCTCGGGGGCTCCTCACTGGGTGGGTGCGGTGCCCCGGAACGGCAAGGACCGGAGAAACGCCAGACGCCCCGGACCTTGTCGGCCCGGGGCGCCTGGGAAGTCGCTTGGCGTTGGCTCAAGCAGCACGACCATGGCAGCCGGCGGGCCGGATGCCATAGGTAAAGAGGAAGGTCGAGTGCGCGAGCATGAGCCCAGTATGCCACGGTGCCTTCCCTCCCGCCGAGCCGGACGGTGGGCGGGCACGGGCGGGGCTCCGGAGGCGGAGCCCCCGGGGACGGGGCCCGGACCACGGCCACCTCGGTAGAATCGGCAATCACAAGCCACCCGCCCAACCGCCGGAAGGCACCCCGTGTCATCAGCGACCCCCGCTGCCGCCACCCCCGACACCGTCCTGGTCGTCGACTTCGGCGCGCAGTACGCCCAGCTCATCGCCCGTCGCGTCCGCGAGGCCCGGGTCTACAGCGAGATCGTGCCGAGCACCATGCCGGTGCGGGAGATGCTCGCCAAGAACCCGGCGGCGATCATCCTCTCCGGCGGCCCCTCCTCGGTGTACGAAGAGGGTGCCCCCCGCCTCGACCGCGAGATCTTCGAGGCCGGCGTCCCCGTCTTCGGCATGTGCTACGGCTTCCAGCTGATGGCCCAGGCCCTCGGCGGAACCGTGGACAACAGCGGCGCCCGCGAGTACGGCCGTACCGCCCTGGCCGTCTCCAGGCCCTCCTCCACCCTCTTCGAGGGCACCCCGGCCGAGCAGGACGTGTGGATGTCGCACGGCGACGCCTGCTCCGCCGCCCCCGAGGGCTTCTCCGTCACGGCCTCCACGGACGTCGTCCCGGTCGCCGCGTTCGAGAACGACGAGAAGAAGCTCTACGGCGTCCAGTACCACCCCGAGGTCATGCACTCCACGCACGGCCAGCAGGTGCTGGAGCACTTCCTGTACCGCGGCGCGGGCCTCAAGCCGAACTGGACCACCGGCAACGTCATCGAGGAGCAGGTCGCCGCGATCCGCGCGCTGGTCGGCGACCGGCGGGCGATCTGCGGCCTGTCCGGCGGCGTGGACTCCGCGGTCGCCGCCGCCCTCGTCCAGAAGGCCATCGGCTCCCAGCTGACCTGCGTCTACGTCGACCACGGCCTGATGCGCAAGGGCGAGACCGAGCAGGTCGAGAAGGACTTCGTGGCCGCGACCGGCGTCCAGCTGAAGGTCGTCGACGCCGAGGAGCGCTTCCTCACCGCGCTCAAGGGGGTCACCGACCCCGAGGAGAAGCGGAAGATCATCGGCCGCGAGTTCATCCGGGTCTTCGAACAGGCCCAGGCGGAGATCGTCGCGGACGAGGGCCCGGCGGTGGAGTTCCTGGTCCAGGGCACGCTCTACCCGGACGTCGTCGAGTCCGGCGGCGGCACCGGCACCGCCAACATCAAGTCGCACCACAACGTCGGCGGCCTGCCCGAGGACCTCGAGTTCAAGCTGATCGAGCCGCTGCGCCAGCTGTTCAAGGACGAGGTCCGCATGGTCGGCCAGGAGCTGGGCCTGCCGGAGGAGATCGTCCACCGCCAGCCGTTCCCGGGCCCCGGCCTGGGCATCCGGATCGTCGGCGAGGTCACCAAGGAGCGCCTGGACCTGCTGCGCGAGGCCGACGCCATCGCCCGCGAGGAGCTGACGGCGGCCGGCCTGGACCGGGACATCTGGCAGTGCCCCGTGGTGCTGCTCGCGGACGTACGGTCCGTCGGCGTCCAGGGCGACGGACGCACCTACGGCCACCCGGTCGTGCTGCGCCCGGTCTCCTCCGAGGACGCGATGACCGCCGACTGGTCGCGTCTGCCGTACGACGTGCTCGCGAAGATCTCCACCCGGATCACCAACGAGGTCCGGGACGTCAACCGGGTCGTGCTCGACGTGACCTCGAAGCCGCCGGGGACGATCGAGTGGGAGTGACCCCCTCCTTCTGAGGGGCTCAGGTCCGCCTGAGAGTGCGCACCGGCTCTCCGGGCCTCCAGACCTGGACGACCAGATACGCGTCGTCCTCCACGCGGGTCCTCACGACCTCCGTCAACTCGGTGCGGAAGAGGTGGAACGGCTGCGGCGGTTCCACCTCTTCCACGTACGCCCCCTTCACCGCGGGGTCCTCCACCTCGACCGCCCGCCCGGCGACCCGTACGTCGCCGCCGGCCATCGCGGTGCCCGGCCCCGGGTTCGCCTGCAGCGCGAACCTCGCGTCCCGGCGCAGGTCGAGCGCCTTGAGCGAGCCCGGCATCATGCCGAGCCACAACTCGCCGTGCAGGAAGCGCACCTCGAGGCCGGTGGTGCGGGGGGAGCCGTCCTTGCGCAGGGTCGCCAGGACGTGGTGCGTGAACGCCCCGAAGCGCTGCTCGACGGTCGTGGCCAGATCGGGTTCCGCCGCGGCGAAGGCCGCCCAGTTGGTCGCCATGCGGTGAGTCTCGCGCCGATACCCGACACCTTCTGTCGAGGTTTCGGGCGGCGGACCGCCGGAGTGCGGCATTTTTACGGAACAGCGCTCGTTTCCGGGCCCGACCGCCGGTAACTTCCGCCCCGTACACCGACCCCGCGCCGGAGGACCCCCATGCACGGCCCCACTCCGCCCCCGCCCCTGCCCACCGGGAAGCTGCGGTTCGCGATGCCGCCGATGCACGAGTCGGTGGAGGACGAACGCCGGCACCGCAAGGAACGGCTCGCGAGCGCGCTGCGGCTCTTCGGCAGGTACGGCTTCGAGGACGGCGTGTCGGGCCACATCACCGCCCGCGACCCCGAGTTCAGCGACTGCTTCTGGGTCAATCCCTTCGGAATGCCGTTCAAGCACGTCACGGTGAGCGACCTGGTGCTCGCCAACCAGGAGGGGCAGGTGATCGAGGGCGGCCACCACGTCAACCAGGCCGCTTTCACCGTGCACGCCCAGGTCCACGCGGCCCGCCCGGACGTCGTGGCCGTCGCCCACTGCCACTCGGTGCACGGCCGGGCCCTGGCTGCCCTCGGCGACCTGCTGGACCCCATCACCCAGGAGAGCTGCGCCTTCTACGAGGACCACGCCCTCTACGACGCGTACACCGGGGTCACCGTCGACGCGGAGGAGGGCCGCCGCATCGCGGCCGCGCTGGGCTCCCGCAAGGCGCTGGTGCTGCGCAACCACGGACTGCTGACGGTCGGCGACTCGGTGGACGCGGCGGCCTGGTGGTTCCTGTCCATGGAACGCTCCAGCCAGGTCCAGCTGACCGCCCGCGCGGCGGGCCGGCCGGTCCGGATCGACCACGACCTGGCGGTGGCGACCCGGGAGCAGCTGGGCGGGGACCTGGTCGCATGGATCAACTACCAGCCCCTGTGGCAGGACATCAGCCGCGCCGAACCCGACCTGCTGAGCTGAGCTGAGACCTGAGCCCTGGACCCTGAGCCCTGAGTCCTGGACCCTGAGCCCTGAGACCGTCCGGAGCCGCCTTGTCGACCCGGCCGCACGGACATACGCGCGGCCGGGTCAACAAGGCGGCTCCGGCTTCACCCGCGCTGACCGGGCCGGACCGGACCTGGCAGCCGGGGGCGGAGTGGGGTAGGGCACAATTCGCTGACGGCGTAGGGGTGTTGTCCGCGGATTCGCTGCGGGCTGACGGAGAAGGCGGGCGTCGGGCGTGGCGGTGCAGGAAGCGAGAGACGGTGCGGCGGCTGCCCACGGGGGCGGCTGCACGTGCGGGGACTGCCCGCACGGGGCGCGTGCGGGACACCGGCGGGCCGTCGCCGAATTCCTCCTCAAGCGGGACGAGTTCGCCGCCGGGCAGGGCCTGCCGGCGGCCGTGGCCCACTCGGCGCCGGCCTCCCGGCAATGGGTCTCGGAGGAGTTGACCCAGTCGGCGGAACTCGTCGCCGAACGCGGCCGGGCCGAGGGGCGGGCCTGGCTGGCCCGGCTGTGGCGCTGGACGGCGTACACGGTGTGGGCGGCGGTCGTGCTGCTGCTCCTGGTGCAGGCGCTGACGGCCGTCGGCGCGGGCTGGAGCTCCGCGCGGACGGCGGGGCTGCTCGCGGCGGTCGTGGTGGGCGGCGCGCTGACCGCCGCCTCCTGGTTCCACCGGGCGCGCGGCGGAGCGCTGGCTCCGGTCATCGGCGAGGACAACCGGCTGTCCACCTCGCGGGCGGTCGCCGCCGGGTGGGTGCTGTTCGTGGCGTACGCGGTGCTGGTCCTGGCGGGCCGGCTGGCGGCCGCCTCGGACCACGCGGAGCGCGACGCGCTGATCTCCGGGCTGGAGCTGGCCCGGGGCGCCGGTGTGGTCACCGTGCTCGCCGTGGTGTGCGGGATCGCGGTCCTGGTGCGGCGGGTCGTCGGGCTGCGGGTGCAGGAGCAGCGGCTGCAGAAGGTGCGGGCGGACCGGCCGCGCGCGGCCGACCTGCTGACCGACGACGCGGGACGGGGAACGTTCGCGGACATCCAGTACGTCGTGATCAGCGCCGTGGCCCTGGCCTTCGCGGCGGTCCGGCTGGCCCGGCGCCCCGACCAGCTGCCCGACCTGCCGTGGGGACTCGCGGTGGTGGTGCTGGTGTCGGCGGCGACCTACCTGGCGGGCAAGTACGCCGAGGGCGGGCGGCCGGTCGTCCTGTCGGTGGTCCGGGCCCGGGAGGCCGGGGACCTGGACGCGCCGATCCGCACCGGCGACGACATCGAGATCCGCGGCGCGGGCTTCGTCCCGCCGGGCGCGCAGGGGGCCGACCGGCTGGCGCGGATGGTGGTCCGCATCGGCGCGGTCAACGTGCACGTGCCCCTGGTCCCGGTCACGGGCGGCTTCAGCAACCCCACGGACACGGCACTGACCGTGCCCGTCCCGGCGGACGTCGAGCCGGGCCGGGTCGAGGTGCAGGTGGTGACGGCGGCGGGCGTGGAGACGAACCGGTACACGATCGACGTCACGGACTGACATCACGGACTGACGTCACGGATTGACTGCACGGAACGGCGACACGGAACGGCGACACCTCCACCTCCCGGTGGGCCGGGCACCTCGTACAGACGCGCCGAAGTCACGCGGAAGCCGGAAAAACGGCTTCGCGGGGTTGAGCGGGCCTCGCTCTGCATACGTATGGTCTGTTGAGAGGTAGATCACATAAATGGCACGGTGGTGAGAGGCGGCTGGTGGCGATGACTCACGGTGTTCGTACGGACACGCGTACTTTGTATGCCGATCGAGGCGGGACCTGGCGCGACACCGCCTCCCACTACGCCCTCCTTCCCCTCCGCATCTTCCTGGGCATCACCTTCACCTACGCCGGCCTCGACAAGCTCACCGACAGCGGCTTCATGAAGGACGTCGGCCCCGGGGCGATCGGCGACACGATGCGCGCGGTCCGCGACTCCTCCGCCATCCCCGCCCTGGTCGACCTGGCCCTGAAGAACCCGGTCGGCTTCGGCTACGGCATCGCCTTCGCCGAGCTGGCCGTCGGCCTCGGCACCCTCGTCGGCCTCCTCGGCCGTCTGGCCGCACTCGGTGGCGCGCTGATCTCCCTCAGCCTGTGGCTCACGGTCAGCTGGGCCAGCACTCCCTACTACTACGGCAACGACCTCGCCTATCTGATGGCCTGGCTGCCCCTCGTCCTCGCCGGTGCCCCGATGTTCTCCCTCGACGCCGCGTTGCGAGCGCGACGTCGGCGGTGGGCGGGGGAGTACGAGTAGCCGGCCGGGGGCGGCGGCTCAGCCGCTCCCTTCCGCCCCGGTCCTGACGGCGGCCGTGCGGCAGTCCCGGCGCCTGCGTACGGCCTTGGCCATGACCCCCACCGCGCCCGCCAGGCACAGGCCGCCCACGACCAGGGGTATCACCAGGAACCACGGAGCCTCCCAGGCGCCGCCCGCGTCTCCGGCGTAGACCACGCCCGCGCCGGTGAGGAAGATGCCGGCCACCAGTCTCCCGGGCTGGAACTCATGACGCAGCACGGCTCACCTCCGCCTGTCCCAGACCGACCTGAAGCTTGAGCTCCAGTGTCCCGGTGCCGCCCTTGCCGCCGGCAGCGGGGGGCAACGTCACCTTCTGGTGCCGGCCCGGAGCCACGTCCACGTCCTGTGAGCTCTCTCCCGGCAGCTGGATGTCGCCGACTCCCACGTCGATGGTCGCCCGCACGGTCACGCCCGGTGGCACGATCACCCTCAGCCGGCCGACCCCCACCTGTGCCGTCGTCGTCACTGTCTCTCCCTTGCCGGGGCGTAGCCGGGACAGGTCGAGTGTGCCCTCCCCGGTGCCGAGGTTGTACTTGCCCTGGACGTCCG
>NZ_JUJA01000012.1:18612-31503 GCF_001906585.1 Streptomyces kebangsaanensis
CTGCCACGTCCGGTGGGCCCAGTGCGTGCTGATGTCCTTCGGAAGCGCCGCGGAGACGGCGAGCAGGGCCGCGGTGACCAGTGCCAGCAGTACCGAACCGGCACCCGTCCGCCCCAGGAAGGCGCTCACCGCCATGCCCAGGCCGAACACGGCGAGCGCGCAGGCCAGGCCGGCCTGCAGGCTGGTGCCCAGCGCGTGGTCGTGCCAGGTCAGCCCGGTGCCGAGGCCACCGGCGAGCAGAGCCAGCAGGAAGACCCAGCCGCCGATCCAGCGTGGGCCGCGCGGGAGGCGCGGCTTGGCGCAGGCCGGGCGTACGTCCTCGCTTTCGCGGAGGCCGAGGCTGATGTTGACGGCCGCGGCGACGTCCCGGTCCCGCGAGTCCCGCGGCCCCCACAGGTAGCCCGTGCCGCCGACGTGGGTGCCGTCCTTGACGATCGGGTCGCGCCACCAGGAGGGGTAGGCGGCGGGCACCGGTGGCGCCTGCGCCTCCGGCGGGGCGTCGGCGACGGCCTGGGCGGCCAGCGGGTCGGGGTCGGGGGCACCGCGGTGCTGCGACCAGTAACCGGCCCCCGCGAGGAGCAGGGACAGTACGACGCCGAAGGTCAGCACACTGGCGTTGCTCAGCATCGACAGGAACGCCCCGCAGCCGACCAGCGCGAATATCACGGCCGCCAGCGCCTGGCCGTCCACCCGGCCGGTGAGGAGCTTGCGCACCTCGTTCTCGTCCTCGTCCTCGTACGGCACGAAGAGCCAGGCGAAGCCGTAGAAGATGAGGCCGATCCCGCCGGTGGCGGCGAGCACGGACAGCGTGATCCGGAAGATCACCGGGTCCATGTCGCACTGCCGGCCCAGCCCGGCGCACACCCCCGCTATCACCCTGTGCGGCCGCTCCCGCCGGAACCCCGCCCCGGCCCGGGCGTCCTCCGGTCCTGCCTCGGCTCCCGGGTCCGCCCCGGCCCGGGCGTCCGGGTCCGGCCGCGGCCCGGTGGGTGTGCCCGGCTGCTTCGCCGCCCCCGTGGTGCCCGTCACGTCTTCCTCCCCGGTCGGGCGGGCCTCGCCGGCCGTGCCCGGCCGTCCGTCCGCTCGCCGCGCGCTCGCCCGCTCGTGCGCACGCGGCTCCTCACCCGCACTCGCGCCGGGCACGGTGTCCCGCGGCCCGGCGCCCTGGGCCGGGCGGGGGCCGGGGCCGGGACCCGAGCCCGGCGCGGCATGCTGGTGATTCGTCATGCGTCCATGGTGACGGGCGTGCCGCCGCCGCGGCAGCCGGGACGACCCTGGCCGAACCCTGATTCGTCCCTGAGCCGCGGCCGGGGGTGCCTGTGACCGGCCCGCCGGGCCGTGACCGCCGGGCCGCGACCGCCGGGCGTCGTCGAAGATCAGGGGCGTCTCGGGGGCGGACCCTGATGTCCCGGCCGCGCCGGCCGTGTGACCATCAATGGCATGCCGGAAGCCGCAGCAGTGCCTCTCGACGACCCGTGGCCGCCGCGCAAGCTCTACCGCAGCAGCGACGGACGCTGGCTGGGCGGAGTGGCGCGGGGCCTCGCCGGGCACCTCGGGCTGCCCGTGGTCTGGGTGCGGCTCGTTTTCGTCGGCCTGTTCATGGCCGACGGGCTCGGCGCCCTGCTCTACGCGGCCTTCTGGTTCTTCGTACCCCTGGGCGTGGGCGGCGTCGGCGGCCAGAAGCCGCCGTCCTTCGTCACCGCGGAGACCTCGCCGGACGGCCGCCGCAGAATCGTGGCCCGCAAACCGGACAAGGGCCAGATCGTCGCCCTGCTCCTCATGGTCGTCGTCGCGATGGCCTTCGTCGGCAGCGTCAACCTGGGCAACGGCGCCAAGGTGTACCTGTTGCCGGCCGTCCTCGTCGCCGCGGGCGTCGCCCTGGTCTGGCGCCAGGCGGACAACGCCCGCCGGGCCCGCTGGGTGGAGGTCGGCCGCCGTCGCCGCACGCTCACGCTGCTGCGCGCCGGTGCGGGCGTCCTGCTGGTCACGGCCGGTGTCTCCACCATCTTCGTGCTGCAGGGGTCCGCCGCCCACCTCGGCTCGGTCCTCCAGGCGGCCCTCGCGGTCCTCGTCGGCATCACCCTGCTCGCAGGCCCCTACCTCGTGCGCATGACCCAGGACCTCTCCGAGGAGCGGTTGATGCGCATCCGCGCCCAGGAGCGTGCCGAGGTCGCCGCCCATGTCCACGACTCGGTGCTGCACACCCTCACCCTGATCCAGCGCAACGCGGACAACGCGGGCGAGGTCCGCCGCCTTGCCCGCGCCCAGGAGCGCGACCTGCGCGCCTGGCTCTACAAGCCGGAGGGCAACGGCAAGGACGAGGCCGACGAACCGGACACCCTCGCCGAGGCGGTCAAGCGCAACGCCGCCGAGGTCGAGGACAAGCACGGCGTCCCCATAGAGGTGGTCGTGGTCGGCGACTGCCCGCTCGACGACCGGATCGGTGCCCAGATGCAGGCCGCGAGGGAAGCCATGGTGAACGCCGCCAAGTACGGTGGCGAGGGCGGCGCCGTCCAGGTCTACGCCGAGGTCGAGGGCAGGACGGTCTTCGTGTCCGTCCGGGACCGCGGACCCGGTTTCGACCTCGACGCGATACCCGCGGACCGGATGGGTGTCAGAGAATCGATCATCGGCCGTATGGAGCGCAACGGGGGGACGGCCCGGCTGCGGAACGTGCCGGACGGCGGCACGGAGGTCGAGCTGGAGATGGAGAGGGCGGAGAACACGTGATGAGCGACCCGACCGAGGCGAACGGTACGACCGGAGCGGAGACGGCGGGGGCGGGCGGGCGGCACGCGCGCGTGGTCCTCGTCGACGACCACCGCATGTTCCGCACCGGGGTCCAGGCCGAGATCGGCCGGACCGAGCAGACCGGCGTGGAGGTGGTCGGGGAGGCCGCGGACGTCGACCAGGCGGTCACGGTCATCACCGCGACCCGGCCGGAGGTGGTCCTGCTCGACGTCCACCTGCCCGGTGGCGGCGGGGTGGAAGTGCTGCGGCGCTGCGCCGCGCTGTCGGCCGACACGGAGCGGCCCGTGCGCTTCCTCGCGCTGTCCGTGTCGGACGCGGCGGAGGACGTGATCGGCGTGATCCGCGGCGGGGCGCGCGGCTACGTGACCAAGACGATCACGGGCGCGGACCTGATCGACTCGATCTTCCGGGTCCAGGAGGGCGACGCCGTCTTCTCCCCGCGTCTGGCCGGCTTCGTCCTCGACGCCTTCGCCTCGACCGACGCCCCGCCGGTCGACGAGGACCTCGACCGGCTCACCCAGCGCGAGCGGGAGGTCCTGCGCCTCATCGCCCGCGGTTACGCCTACAAGGAGATCGCCAGGCAGCTCTTCATCTCCGTGAAGACGGTGGAGTCCCACGTCTCGGCGGTCCTGAGGAAGCTCCAGCTGTCCAACCGCCACGAGCTGACCCGCTGGGCGACGGCACGCCGGCTGGTGTGAGCGGGGCTCCGCCGCTCACACCACCCGCGTCGCCCCCGCGAACGGCATCTCGTCGACGGGGGCCAGGCGGACCGGGGCCGAGGGGTTCGGGGCGTGGATCATCCGGCCGTTGCCCACGTAGAGGCCGACGTGGCTGATTCCGGAGTAGAAGAACACCAGGTCTCCGGGGCGCAGTTCGGAGCGTGGGACGCGACGTCCCGCGTTGATCTGGGCGTAGGTGGTGCGGGGGAGCGAGACACCGGCGGAGCGGTAGGCCGCCTGGGTCAGGCCCGAGCAGTCGAAGGCGTGGGGGCCGGTCGCGCCCCACACGTAGGGGCTGCCGAGCTTGTCGTAGGCGTAGGCGACGGCCGCCCCCGCCCGGGAGCTGGTGGCGCCGGACGCGACCTGTGCGTCGGCGGGGATGGCGTGTCCGGTGTCCCCGGTCCCGCCGGTCTCCGCGCGCTGTCGCGGTGACAGACGGGACAGCAGCCGCCGGGCCTCGTCCAGTTTGGCGGTGATCGTCTTCTTCTGCCGGCGCAGTTCCGCCTGCCGTGATGTGAAGGAGGTCAGCTCCACGTGCGCGTCCCCGCGCAGCTGGTCGATCTCCCTCAGGTGTCTGCGTACGTCGGCCACGGCGGCCGTCTGCCGGGCTCCCGCCCGCTCGGCGAACGCGGCCCCGTCCAGGTACTGCCGCGGGTCGTCGGACAGCAGCAGCCGCACCACGGGGTCGACCCCGCCGTCCCGGTACTGTGCCGCGGCGATCGAACCCAGCGCGTCCCGCGCCGAGTTGAGCTTCTCCTGTCTGCGGGCGGCCTCGTCGCCCAGTGTCCTCAGCCGCTTCTCGGCCGCGTCCGCCCTCTCCCGGGCGGCGTCGTACTTCTCGGTGGCGGTCTCCGCCTCCCGGTACAGCTGGTCCACCCTGGCCCTGACCTGCTCCGGCGTGGGCTGCGGCGCGGCCTGTCCGGTGCCGTCGAGGCCGGCCGCCGTCGCGGCGCCCGCGAGGGCGATCGTGGCGGCCGTACGGACCGTGCTGCCGCCGAGCGGATGCCGGCTGCGCCTGCGGTGCGCTGCCACGTGGAGCGTCACGTCCCTTCGTCCTGCCCCCGCGGGGGCGGGTGCGCGTCCGGCGGCGGCCCGCACAGGGGCAGCGGGCCGCCGCCGGACCTTCTCGGCGGTGGTGTCCGGCTGCCGTCCCCGGTCCGGGCGGCGGTGGGGAGCCGGTCACCTGGGGGAGGACGCTAAAGCGCTCCGTGGCGGTCCGGTGACGGCATGTACGGAAGTGGTGTGAGAGGTGCGCCGGGTGACCGTGTGCGACCGGGGCCCGGCCACAAGCGCACCGCCTTCACGTACTGCGATGACCGATACGGGGTTTCAGGGGCGGGCGGGCCGCGCGAGGTGCTACAGGGACGGGCCGGTGTCCGGGGCGTACGGGCCGCTGGCTAGGCTCCGGCCTCATGGACGTACTCATCCATCTCTTCGTCGGTCTGCACATCGTCGGCATCGCCGCGCTGCTCGGCGGTTTCCTCACCCAGATGAAGGCGATGGGCCAGGGCACGGCCCGGTTCGTGCCCGCCATGCTGCACGGCGCGCTGACCATGCTGGTCACCGGTGTCGTCCTGGTCGGGCTCAACGAGGCCGACAGCCACCACGTGAACAACATCAAGATCGGCGTGAAGCTGGCGCTGCTGATCGTGATCCTCGCCCTGGTCTACGTCAAGCGGGACGAGGAGAAGGTGGACAAGGGCATGTTCGGCCTGGTGGGCCTGGCGACCACGGCGAACATCTTCATCGCCGTGCTGTGGACGTGACGCTCAGCTCAGCGCCCTGAGTTCCGCGCGCGCGTCCAGCACCGCCCCGGCGGCGACCGCCAGCCACGCCGCCACCGCGACCCACAGCAGTACCTCCCCGAGCCCACGCAACGGGACGTCCGCGGCGGCCGCGAGGGACAGGCCCGCCGTCGCCGTCATGCCCAGGGGGAACACGGTCGACCAGCGGCGTACGTCGTAGCTCGGCCGGGGCCGCACCACCTCGGCGACGGCCAGCACGGCGTACCAGCACAGGTCGAGTACGAACAGCGCGAGGGTCACCGTCCGCAGCACACCGCTGTCGTCGATGTTCCACAGGTACGGGCCGCCGCTGCCGACGGCGATCAGCCTCGCGCCGGCGAGCGTCGAGATCGCCAGCGCCCCGCCCGCCACCCACTGGTCCCCGGGCCCCTCGAAAATCTGGCGCAGGTCGAAGCAGCCCAGGGCGAGGACGTAGAGCGCGAGCCCGAGCCAGAAGAACACCAGTGCCGTGTGCGCCAGCCATGCCGTGGCCTCCGCCCTGGCCAGGGTGGCGCCGAGCACGGCCAGGCCCTCCGTGGCCACGCAGCTCAGGAACACCGCCCCGGGCATGGGCCGCCGGGAGTTGCGGACGACCAGCACGATGAGCCACGGCCACAGCACGACGGCCAGCGCGAGCAGCGCCCCGGCGAGGGGCTGCCACCCCAGCGCCGAGAAACGGGTGCCGAGCACGGTCGTCGCGGCGACGGCGGTGAGCGCGGCGGGCGTCCCCGCCTCGGCCGTCCACCGCGACCGGTCGCCCAGCAGCCGTGCGACGAAGTCCGCGGCCAACGCCAGCCAGGCGACGCAGCCCACCGCCAGGATCACGAGGGACAGCAGTTCGTGGCCCGTCAGATCCAGCCCGGTCGAGAGGATGCCGGTGGCCATCACGGCGGCCCCGGCCGCCGGCGGACGCTGCGCCAACCAGACGCGGAAGGGTGAGGTACCGGGCATGGCCCGATGCTAAGTACCTCCGCGCGCCGTGCGAGCGGGGCACGCGCGCGGGTGCACGCGAAAGGGCATCCTTTTCAGGCGGGGCGCACCACGCGGTGGACGGACGTCTCGCCGTCGCGGTGGATCGATTCCTCACGGACGTGGGCGCCGGGGCCCGGGGCGTGGATCATCACGCCGTCGCCGGCGTAGACGCCGACGTGGTCGGTGTCGCCGGAGGGGGAGGCGAGGAGGACGAGGTCGCCCGGCCGCGCCTCGGCGAGCGGAACCGCGGTCCCCGCGTGGGCCTGGTCGCGAGTGGCGCGGGGCAGGGTGACGCCGGCGGCCCTCCACGCGGCCTGGGTGAGACCGGAGCAGTCGTACGACCCGGGGCCCGACGCACCCCAGACGCACGGCTTGCCGATCTGAGCGCGGGCGAAGGCGAGCGCCTTCTCGGCCTTGGTCGCGCACATCGCGTACGCGGAGTCCGACGCCGGGCCGGGCGGCGCGGGGTCGGGCGACGCGGGGCTGGACGGCGCCGGGGCGGGCGACGCGGGTCCTGACGGCGCCGGTCCGAAGGGCGCGGGTCCGGACCACGCAGGCCCGGAGGGTGCCGGGCCGGGCGGCGCGGGGTTGGACGGCGCCGGGGCGGGCGACGCGGGTCCCGACGGCGCCGGTCCGAAGGGCGCGGGTCCGGACCACGCAGGCTCGGAGGGTGCCGGGTCGGGCAGTCCCGGTCCGGTCGGCTCCAGGGGGTCCGGGGCCGTGGCCTCCCGCACGGTCGTCGCCGACAGCAGTACGCGCGCGTGGGCCAGCTTCTCCTGCACGGCGGCCTTGGCCGTGGCGATGTCGTACCGCGGCTCCGCCGGCGGCTCGGGGGCCCGGGGGGCCTCCCGCGGTCGCGGGGGCGCGGCCGGCCGTGTGGCCCGGCCGCCGGCCAGACCCTTGTGGCGCGCGTTCAGCCGGCTCATCACCTGTGCCTGGTCGAAGTAGCCCTGCGGGGTCTCCGCGAGCAGCAGGTCGGCGGTCTCGGAGGCGGTGTCACCGGTGAGGTACGGGGCCGCCGAGAACGAACCCAGCCTCTGGCGTGCCTTGCCGAGCACGTCGGTGCGCTTGGCGACGTCGTCGAGCAGCGCCGCGACCAGGCCGCGCTGCCGTGTCCCCTTCTCCTGCTTCTCCTGGGCGGCCCGCCGCACGGTCGCCGAACCGGCGCGGCCGTAAAGGTAGTCGAGCTTCTTCTCGACCTCTTCGAGGCTCGGCCTGCCGCCGTCGTCCGAGGGGACGGCCTCCGGGGCCTGGGAGGCCAGGGCCACCGAGGCCGGGGCGGCCGTGGCCGCAGGATGCGCCTTGCGGTGCGACGCCAAGGGGAGCGACTCCTTCCGTCGTCCGCCTGCCGGGTCGGTTCACGGCTCGGCGGAGGCCGCACCGTCCGGCGACGTTCGCCGGTGGGGGGTCGTGCGGCCGGACGGCACGCTAACCAACTTGTGTGACTTGTGTGAAGTTCAGTGCGCAGTATGTCCGATACGGTTCCGATATGTTTTCGTTACCTCGCTGTCGACGCGGTCCGGGGGAGGGCGCGGCCCGGCGGAAACGGTCATCTTTCCGGGGCGGCCACGGGTTGTCGGTGGAGCGTCCTAGACTCGTAGAGCGATGAGCAGCCTCTTTGACGACAGCTTCCTGGCGGACCTCCAGGCCCCGCGCGGCCACGAGGAGGAGCCCCCGCCGCCGCCCGAGGACGATCACGCTCCGGAGCCGGTTCCGGACGATCTGTTCGGCGGGAAGTTCGACGTGCCCCCGGACCCGGAGGCCGGTGAGCGGGACGCCTACTACCGCGACGGCGCCCACCGTCCGGTCGTGGATCCGGCCGCGCTCCTGGAGGGGCTGAACGACAACCAGCGCGCCGCCGTCGTCCACTCCGGCTCCCCGCTGCTCATCGTGGCCGGCGCCGGCTCCGGCAAGACCCGCGTGCTCACGCACCGCATCGCCCACCTGCTGGCAGAGCGGGGCGTCCACCCCGGCCAGATCCTGGCGATCACCTTCACCAACAAGGCCGCCGGCGAGATGAAGGAGCGCGTCGAGCAGCTCGTCGGTCCGCGCGCGAACGCGATGTGGGTGATGACCTTCCACAGCGCGTGCGTGCGCATCCTGCGCAGGGAGTCGAAGAAGCTCGGCTTCACGTCCTCCTTCTCGATCTACGACGCCGCCGACTCCAAGCGCCTGATGGCCCTGGTCTGCCGCGACCTGGACCTCGACCCCAAGCGCTATCCGCCCAAGTCCTTCAGCGCCAAGATCAGCAACCTGAAGAACGAGCTGATCGACGAGGAGGACTTCGCCGCCCGGGCCACCGACGGTTTCGAGAAGACCCTCGCCCAGGCCTACGCCCTGTACCAGTCACGGCTGCGCGAGGCCAACGCCCTCGACTTCGACGACCTGATCATGACGACGGTCAACCTGCTCCGGGCCTTCCCGGACGTCGCCGAGCACTACCGCCGCCGCTTCCGGCACGTCATGGTCGACGAGTACCAGGACACCAACCACGCGCAGTACGCCCTCGTACGGGAACTCGTCGGCGCCGCCGAGGACGGCCTCCCGCCCGCCGAGCTGTGCGTGGTCGGCGACGCCGACCAGTCCATCTACGCCTTCCGCGGCGCGACCATCCGCAACATCCTCCAGTTCGAGGAGGACTACCCGGACGCGACGACGATCCTGCTGGAGCAGAACTACCGCTCGACGCAGACGATCCTGTCCGCCGCCAACGCGGTCATCGAGCGCAACGAGTCCCGCCGCCCGAAGAACCTGTGGACCAACGCCGGCACGGGCGCCCGCATCACCGGGTACGTCGCCGACACCGAGCACGACGAGGCGCAGTTCGTCGCCGACGAGATAGACCGCCTCACCGACGCGGGCGAGGCCAAGTCCGGCGACGTCGCCGTCTTCTACCGCACCAACGCCCAGTCCCGCGTCTTCGAAGAGGTCTTCATCCGCGTCGGCCTCCCCTACAAGGTCGTCGGCGGCGTCCGCTTCTACGAGCGCAAGGAGGTCCGGGACGTCCTGGCCTACCTGCGCGTGCTGGCCAACCCCGAGGACTCCGTCCCGCTGCGGCGCATCCTCAACGTGCCCAAGCGGGGCATCGGCGAGCGCGCCGAGGCGATGGTCGACGCCCTCGCCCACCGCGAGAGGATCAGCTTCCCGCAGGCGCTGCGCCGCGTCGACGAGGCGTACGGCATGGCCGCGCGCTCCACGAACGCCGTCAAGCGGTTCAACACGCTGATGGAGGACCTGCGGACGATCGCCGAGTCCGGCGCCGGACCGGCCACGGTCCTGGAGGCCGTCCTCGAACGCACCGGCTACCTGGCCGAGTTGCAGGCCTCCACCGACCCGCAGGACGAGACCCGTATCGAGAACCTCCAGGAACTCGCCGCCGTGGCCCTGGAGTTCGAGCAGGAGCGCGGGGAGGGCGAGTCGGTCGCGCTGTCCGACTTCCTGGAGCAGGTCGCCCTGGTCGCCGACTCCGACCAGATCCCGGACGAGGACGAGAGCGACGGGGTCATCACGCTGATGACCCTGCACACCGCCAAGGGCCTGGAGTTCCCGGTGGTCTTCCTCACCGGCATGGAGGACGGCGTCTTCCCGCACATGCGCGCCCTCGGCCAGACCAAGGAACTGGAGGAGGAGCGGCGCCTGGCCTACGTCGGCATCACGCGCGCGCGGGAGCGGCTGTACCTGACGCGCTCGGCGATGCGCAGCGCGTGGGGGCAGCCGTCGTACAACCCGCCCTCCCGCTTCCTGGAGGAGATCCCGCCGGTGCACGTGGACTGGAAGCGGACGGGCGGCTCGGCGCCCCTGTCCTCCGGTCCCGCGTCCGGGGTGGCGGCCTCGCTGTCGTCGTCCCGGTCCCGCTCCTCGGCGTCCGGCGCCTCGGGGTTCGCCACCCGCCGTGCCTCGGAGAAGCCGGTGGTGTCCCTCGCCGTCGGCGACCGGGTCACGCACGACCAGTTCGGCCTGGGCACGGTGGTCGCGGTCAAGGGCACCGGCGGCAACGCCGAGGCGACGATCGACTTCGGCGACGCCAAGCCCAAGCGGCTGCTGCTGCGGTACGCGCCGGTGGAGAAGCTGTAGCGGGGGGACCTACGTCGGGTTGAGGCCGTGGCTGCGCAGCCATGCCAGCGGGTCGATGGGCGACCCCCCGCCGGGCCTGACCTCGAAGTGCAGGTGCGGACCGGTGGAGTTGCCGGAGTTCCCGGAGTAGGCGATCGGGTCTCCGGCCTTGACCGTCGTACCGGAGGGAACCCGGTGGCTGGAGAGGTGGCAGTACCACGTCTCCGTGCCGTCCATCGCGGTCACGATCATCATGTTGCCGTACGCGCTGTTCCACTCCGTGCGGACCGTGCCGTCGGTGGCGGCCATCACCGTCGTCCCGTACGAGACGGGGAAGTCGATGCCGCTGTGCACGGACATCCAGTTCACGCCGGCCTGGCCGTAGTAGGCGCTGAGTCCTCTCGGCATGACGGGAAGGGCGAACTTGGGGCGCAGGCGCTCCTTGCGGGCCGCCTCCTCCGCCGCCTTCTTCAGCTCGGCGGCCTGCTGCGCCTTGAGGTCGATGCGCTCCTGGTAGCGGCTGGCCCGGCCGGCGAAGTCGTTCGCGCCCGCGGACACGTTCCGCAACTGGGTGTCCAGCTTCGCGTTGGCGGTGGAGGCCTTCACCGTGGGCGCGTCGGCCGCGGCCGCCGAGGTGTCCTTGCCGTCGTCGGTCAGTCCGCCCACGGAGGCCGCGGCGATCCCCGCGACGCCCATCACACAGACCGAGGGCACGGCCACCGTGAGCAGCGCGGAGCGCTTGGCGGGGGGACGGCGCCGGGATCGGTTGGCGCTGCGGGAGGCCGCTCGCGGAACCGGGTCCGGGGCGACCTCTTCCTCGTCGTCGAGCAGCGGCGGGAGGGCGGGCATCTCGCCGGTGGCCGCCGACTCCCCTTCCGGCGAGGGGATTTCACCGTGCTGCTCGTGCTGCTCCTGCTGCCCGGTCCCGTCGAAGTCCTCGGCGGCCGTGGTGGTGCCGTCGCTGTTCCACTGCGTGGCGTCGTACGCGCCGGTGTCGAAGGCCTGCGTGCCCCAGTCCCACTGCTGGGTGCCGCCGTCGGCCGGCTGGTCCGGTTGCAGCCAGGCGTTCGCGTCCCACTGGCCGCCGGTGTCGACGGGCCCGGACTGATGGGGTACGGCGGCCTGCTGCGGGTAGCCCGTCGTCCAGGCGGTCGTGTCGTACGCGCCGGTGTCGTAGGCGGCGTGGTGCTGGGCCGCGTACGGGTCGTGGTTCGGCGTCTGGTGGCTGCCCGTGGACCAGTGGGCGGTGTCGTAGGAGCCCGTGGTGTGGGCGTCGTTGGCCGGGAGGCCGCCGAAGAGGGGGTCGGCCGGGAAGCTCCCCGTGCCGTAGGCGCCGGTCTGGAAACCGGTGGCGCCGTAGTCGCCGTAGGTGGTGAAGTCGCCGTACGCGGCTTCCTGTGCGTCGTACGACGCGTAGGGCGTCGAGGCGGCATCGGAAGCCGGGGCCGGGGCGGCCACGCTCCCCGACGGGTGACGGTCGTTCACCAACTTCTCTTTCGCCTCGACAACAGGGGCTGGCAGAGCAGTGCGGCGACTGTACCCGGCGGTATGCGGACGCGACAATCTTCGACAGGTTTCCCGAACACGGGAAACGGGCATTCAGCCGTGTTTCGCCGGTCCGTCGACAGGACTTTGGCTTTTTGTTCGAGGCTTGTTCGACTTGCGTCGTGCCGTCACGCCACCGTCAGACCGCCGGCGCGCGCGACGGACGGGTCGCCGGGCCGCACGGTGTCGAGCGCCTGCCGTATCCCGGTCGCGACGGCGGGATGCACCGGCAGGGCGAGATGTCCGATCCCGCTCACCTGGACGTTCTCCACCCGCAGGTCCGGGTGGTCGATGCAGGCCGACTCCAGCGGGTCCATCAGGTGGTCGAGGTCGCTCCAGAAGCTCACGAACTGCGTGCGGCAGTCCGGCGCCGGGCGGGACAGCTCCTCGATCAGCTCGGAGCCGGGGCGCATCTGGCGCACGATCGGGTGGGCGTTGGCCAGCGGCGCCACCCGGGTGCCGGAGTGCGGGGTGCCGAGGGTGACGAGGGTGCGGACCCGCAGGTCGCCGCCGAGCCGCTGCACGTAGTAGCGGGCGATCAGTCCGCCGAGGCTGTGACCGACGACGTCGACCTGCCTGCTGCCGGTGCGCTCGCAGATCTCCTCTATGTGCCGGCCGAGCAGTTCGGCCGCGGTGCGGATGTCACAGGTCAGCGGCGAGTAGTTGAGGGACTCCACCCGCTGCCGGCCGTGCTGGGCGAGGTTGCGGCGCAGCAGGACGAACACCGAGCGGTTGTCGATGAACCCGTGCAGCAGCACGACCGGGGGCTTCGCCTCCGCCGGCAGCTGGGCGGCGTCGTGCGGCGCGGGCAGCCGGCCGTCCTGGCAGCGGCGCTCCTGGACGATGCCCGAGGGATACAGGAGAAGGTGCCCCGCGAGGATCGCGAGCTCCAGGGCGGTCGCCTTCAGAAGGGCCAGCGAGAGCCCCGCGAGCCTGCAGGGGAGCAGACGCTGGCAGAGCGGAAGAATGGGGTCTGCGACCTTGGTGACCTTCATGGCCGACCTCCTGTCGGCACGCGGGAGGACGGCTCTGTCCCCTGCGTGCCCTCATGGGCAGTCGCGGCGGGG
>NZ_JUJA01000012.1:31534-33601 GCF_001906585.1 Streptomyces kebangsaanensis
GTGCCCGCCCCTGGTGCCCTTCGTGCCCTCGCCGATCCGCCGCACCACCGTGGCGCGTGGCCTGCGACGCGATGGCGCGACGACCTCGTTGCGGCTCCCGCTGTGCTGGTTCCCGCTGCGCGGGTCCCCCCTGCTCGCGAAGTCCGGGGGAGTGCCTCACCGTGTGATTTCCCCCTCGCTCCGCACCGCGAAACTGCCGGTTGCGGGATGCTGGGGATAACGTTCGTTCACTTCCCCGGACGGTGTGGTGCGGGGTGTCCGTCCCACTTGTGCGGTACTTGTCGGTACGGATGGATGGAGTCGCTTCATGGAGGCAGTGATGGGTGTGGCAGCCGGCCCGATCCGCGTGGTGGTGGCCAAGCCGGGGCTCGACGGCCACGATCGGGGCGCCAAGGTGATCGCGCGCGCCCTGCGCGACGCCGGTATGGAGGTCATCTACACCGGGCTCCACCAGACCCCGGAGCAGATCGTCGACACGGCGATCCAGGAGGACGCCGACGCGATCGGGCTGTCCATCCTGTCCGGGGCGCACAACACACTCTTCGCCGCCGTGATCGACCTGCTCCGGGAGCGCGACGCGGAGGACATCGTGGTCTTCGGCGGCGGGATCATCCCCGAGGCGGACATTCCCCTGCTGAAGGAGAAGGGCGTCGCGGAGATCTTCACCCCGGGCGCGACCACCCAGTCGATCGTGGACTGGGTCCGCGCGAACGTCCGCGAGCCGGCGGAGGCGTAGTACCTCCGGCGGTCGGACAGGGACGGTCGCGCCGGGCCGGAACGGGACCTGGGGGCTGCGCCCCCAGGGGCGGCCCCGGCAGCCCACGGCGCCGCTCAGCCGACCCGGGCCGAACCCAGCTCCTCGGCCATGGCGGAGCGCAGCCGCAACGTCGTCACCAGCCGCTGGAACGCCTCCGCCCAGTACCCTCCGGCCCCGGGCGACGCGTCCTCCGCCTCGTCCGGAACCGCCAGCAGTCCGTCCAGCCGACCCGCCTCCGCGGGATCCAGGCACCGCTCGGCCAGCCCCATCACTCCACTGAAACTCCATGGGTAACTCCCTGCGTCCCGCGCGATGTTGAGCGCGTCGACCACCGCCCGTCCGAGCGGCGCCGACCAGGGCACCGCGCACACTCCGAGCAGCTGGAAGGCCTCGGACAGCCCGTGCGCCGCGATGAACCCGGCCACCCAGTCGGCCCGTTCGGCGGCGTCCAGTGTGCCGAGCAGCTTGGCGCGCTCGGCCAGGGACACCGCGCCCGGCCCGCCGGCCCCGGGTGCCGCGGGCTCCCCGAGGAGCGCCCGCGCCCACGGGGAGTCCCGCTGCCGCACCGCCGCCCGGCACCAGGCGGCGTGCAGTTCGCCCTGCCAGTCGTCCGCGACCGGCAGCGCCACGATCTCCTGCGCCGTACGCCCGCCCAGCCGCGCGTGCCACGCCCCGAGCGGTGCCGCCTCGACCAACTGACCCAGCCACCACGACCGTTCGCCGCGTCCCGTCGGCGCCTTGGGGACGACGCCGTCGCGTTCCATGCCCGCGTCGCACTCGTGCGGCACCTCGACGACGACCGTCGGCGTCCCGTGCGTGCGGTCCACGGCCACGCAGGCCCCGGCCCGTGCCGCCATGCGTGCGGCGAGCGCGGACCCGGGCAGCGCCGAGAGCAACTCGGCGGCCGTGGCCCGTACGTTGCGGCTGCGGTCGGACAGGGCCTGTTCCAGGAACGGCTCGTCGTCCGGGCCCAGGCCCGTCCGCAGCGAGTCGAGGAACATCAGCCGGTCCTCGGCCCGCTCGGTGGCCCAGGTGGTGGCGAGCAGTTCGCGCGCGTCCGCGGGCCTGCGCGCGCGGAGCGCCGTCAGCAGGGCGACCCGCTCCGCGAACAGGCCCTCCTCCCACAGCCTCCGGGCGCGGTCCGTGTCCTCCGGGCCGGACGGCACGGCGCCACCGCCCGGGCCGGTCCGCAGGGCGAACCGCCAGTCCGGGTTGAGCCGGGCGAGCCACAGCGCGCGCGGACCGCCGAGGGCCAGGGCGGCCGGGCGCAGGTCGGTGCGGCCCCGGGCCGCGTCCAGCAGGGCCGGAAG
>NZ_JUJA01000130.1 GCF_001906585.1 Streptomyces kebangsaanensis
CTACACGCTCTACGACTCCCTCCTGCGTCCGCTGCAGACGCAGTCGCCCACCCCGCGGGGCGGCCGCCTGCTGACCGACACCCGCTACGACACCCGCGGCCTCGCGTACGACACATACGCGGACATCTTCGACACCTCCAGCACGCCCAACAGCACCTACACCCGCGCCGAGTACGGCGAGGCCCCCACCCAGACGCAGACGGTGTTCGACGGGGCGGGCAGGGCGACGACCAGCAGCCTGTACGTCTACGGCGTCAAGAAGTGGTCCACCACGACGACCTACACCGGAGACTCCGTCGCGACCACCGCCCTTGAAGGCGGCTCCGCCCGGCGCACGATCACGGACGTGCGCGGTCAGACCACGGAGAGCCGGGAGTACGCGAGCACCAGCCCGGCCGACAGCGGCTTCGGCACCGGCCCTGGCGCGTCGTACACCTTCACGAAGTTCACCTACGCCCTGGACGGCCAGCAGAAGTCGATCACAGGTCCGGACGGCGCCAAGTGGACCTATGACTATGACCTGTTCGGTCGCCAGATCAGCACCGGTGACCCGGACAAGGGCACCACAACCACCGAGTACAACGCCCTCGACCAGATCATCAAGTCCACCGACTCACGCGGCACGTCGCTCCTGACCGCCTACGACGAACTGGGTCGCGCCACCGGCACCTGGACCGGGTCGAAAACGGACGCCAACCAGCTCACCGGCTACACCTACGACACGGTCCTCAAGGGCCTGCCCACCTCCTCCACCCGCTACGTCGGCGGCAAGACGGGAGCGGCCTACACCCAGACCGTCACTGCTTACGACAGCCTCGATCGGGCCACCGCGACCCAACTGGAACTGCCGGCCAGCGACCCGTTCGTGAAGGCCGGCGCACCGTCCACGCTGGCGTTCGAGACGTACTACAACATCGATGGCACCCAGCAGTACGACAAGCAACCCGCACTCGGTGGCCTGCCGTCCGAGATCATCGGCTTCACCTATGACGGCCTGGGCAACCTGACCTCCATCGGCGGGTCGACCGGTTACCTGAACAACGTCTCCTACTCGGCCCTAACCCAGCCCGAGGAGCTCACCCTGGGCACCGGCGGCACAGGCAACAAGAACGTCTACGTCAAAAACAGCTACGAGGAGGGCACCGGCCGCCTGCTCCGCAGCTATGTCAAGGACCAGACCCGCCCGTACATGCTGCAGGACCTCAACTACACCTACGACCAGACCGGCAACGTCACCGCCATCAGCGACCCCACCACACTCGGCGGCACCAGCTCGCCCGACACCCAGTGCTTCGCCTACGACGGCCACCAGCGCCTCACCGAAGCCTGGACCCCGGCCTCCCAGAAGTGCTCCGACGCCCCGAACGCCTCCAGCCTGTCGGGCCCGGCCCCGTACTGGACCAGCTACACGTACAACACCGCGGGCCAGCGCACCAGTGAGACGGTCCACCAGAGCAGCGGCGACACGAAGACGACCTACTGCTACACCAATGCCAAGCAGCCCCACACCCTGACCGGCACCACCACCAAGGCCGACTGCGCCAGCCCACAGCGCACCTACGACTACGACACGACCGGCAACACCAGGCACCGCCCAGGCACCACAGCCACCCAGGAACTGGACTGGTCACCCGAAGGCAAGCTGACCAAGCTCACCGAGAACGCAACGTCCACCGACTACCTCTACGCCGCCGACGGCACCCTGCTCATCCGCGCCACCAAGAACGGCGAACGCATCCTCTACGCCGGCGCCACCGAACTCCACCTCCGCGTCAACGGCACCACCTGGGCCCAGCGCTACTACACAGCTGGCGCTGTCACCGCCGCCGTCCGCTCCAACGAATCCGGCACCAACAAACTCACCTATCTCACCGGCGACCACCACGGCACATCTACGCTGGCGATCAGCCCGGACACCGCCCAGGCCTTCACCAAGCGCTACACCACCCCCTTCGGTGCCGACCGCGGCACGCCCCTCTACGGCCCCTGGCCCGACGACAAGGGCTTCCTCGGCAAAACCCGCGACACCACCACCGGCCTCACCCACATCGGCGCGCGCGAATACGACCCCACCATCGGCCAGTTCATCAGCATCGACCCGATACTCGACCTAACGCAGCCGCATTCTCTCAACGGGTATAGCTACGCTAGTAATTCTCCTGTCACGCTCTGGGACCCGACAGGCCTGAATGGGGTGGGAGGTGGAAACCCCGGAACACCAGGAAACTCGGGAAGCAAGAAGCCGTACGGCGGAATGCTGGGCGGATATGGAGATGCGCCCAGCGGCCCGTACCCCATGCCACCGGTCTCTGCCGCGCATGTCTCCGGCGCTGGTGGAGGTTCGCTACGCGGAAGTGGTGGCGGTGGCAGTGGCGCGACCTGGTTCGAAACTCTGGCAGTTCCTGGTCCCGAACCGGATGGGTTCGAGGGAGCTTTTCTCCAGGCGTACACACAGATTATGGCAGATCGCCAGTACGCGCACCTCTGGCCAAGTCAGCAACTCGCACTGGCTGGAAGCCACGTTTGTGAAGACCTCCTGGAGTGCACGACAGGCCAGCGCGGCTACTTCGCTTTTGAGCTGTTCTATAGCCCGCCAGGATTTGTCGAGTCCCTTATCGGCCCTTCCAGTGATGGAATTGATGCCAGCGCTGCTGCGGGCGTTTTTGCAATGAAGGTGGCAACCCGGTCTGGGAAGCCCACCTGGGCAAGCAGAGCAGCACGGGGGCGGCAGGGTTCCATAACCGGTACGACTAGAACTGAGACCCATTGGGCGAGGGTTGAAGTGAGCAGCGGCGGAGTGGTGACCCTTGCCTACACCCTGAGGAGTGGAAGTCAGACGGCTGCGGAAAAGGCGCTCGGGCGCCGCGTGGGCTCCCAGGTCAGCCACACTGAGCACAGAGTGGCACGTATGTCCGGGGCTACCCGCGTTCAGATCAACAATGACCCCTATGCAAACCTGGCTCGTGTCAAGGCTGGTGATACGGTTACCATCACAGGGATGAACCCTCCATGCGGTACTTGTCAGAACGCAATGACCACGGCGTCCAGCGAGTTGAGTGTGACCTTCGTCTACAAATGGGGCAACAGGCAATGGAGTACTAGCGGATGACCGAAATGACCCCCCCGTACTGGGTGATCCGATACGTTGAATCCGGGGAGAGTGTTCCCGGAGGTCCGTTTACTGTCTTCATTGCCGAAAATGACGACGAAGACGGGCATTACTTCGACCTGCAGTGCATGCCGGATGAGCCGAGTGCGCAGAATATAAAGCTCGAACTTGACAGCTACTGCATCGTGAGCGAGAACGGGGGCGTCCACTACGGCGGCCTCAAAGAGGTAACGCTGCAGCCCGATAGGCTCGTGCTTCAGTTTCTGGACGATGCCGTTGAAGAGCTAGATTTGCCGTCTGGTGTCGTAGAATTGGGAATCGCTCCGGGGATCGATATCGACGAGATCCGTTCAGGGCTGAGGAGGGTTCTTTCCTATGGTAATCCTGGCAAGATCCCGCGCATGAACTTCTAGCGATTCCAGCTGCACTGCCGAAGGGAGGATCGACGGAGTCCTCCCTTCGGTATGCTCGCCTAACTCTGAGGTTCCCCCGCTGTGCGGGAGGTGCTGATTAGCTGGTCGGGGCGGGTTTGCGGGGTTTCAGGTTCACTGGTTCGGCCGCTGCCTGGTTGGTGTAATACTTGTCCTCGAACCTTGCATTTCGAGTCCCTGGTCACGCCGGATGGCAAAAGTTGGTCAAGGGTTTGTAGGTGGAGCGCGAATGCTTTGGCCTGTTTCGTGATTCTTTGGGGCGACCTGGCGCTGCGGGCCGGAGTTTCGACGGCTTGATGATCGCGGGGGCCCTGCCCTCGGACGCAGGTCAGACCTCACGGTAAAGCCGCTGCAGATCGACGAGGATCACCTCGTTCCGGGCGGCCGCGGCCCGGAGGGCCGGGGTGAAGCCGAGGCCGCTGTAGCAGGTGGGGCGGGCGTGGGTGGTGTCGGTGCCGCGGGCGGACAGCAGGTCCAGGATGTGGCGGAGTCGTTCGAGGTGGCGTACGTCCATGACCTTGTTCCACTTGGCCTCGCCGATCGACAACAGGATCCCCTGGTCCTGGCCGACCGCGCCGTGCACGACGACGTCGACCTCGTGCGAGGTGCGGGCGGCCGGGTCGGAGACGCTTCCCGAGGAGACGTCGATCGGCAGCCCGCCGAAGGTCTCCGGGTCCGCGTGCCAGGAGACCCACTCCCTGCACAGCCGCTCGAAGTGGGGGCCGACGACTTGGCTGAGGAAGGTGTCCTGGGCCCGCTCCCAGACCGCGGCGGCCCCGCGCCGGTGGGCGAGCAGAGTCTGGCTGGGGCGTACGACGGCGTGGTGGAAGGCGATCAGTGGTTCGGCGATGCGGTAGGCGCTGCGGTTGCCGCGGAAGGCATCCGGTTCGGCGGTGAGCAGACCGCAGCGTTTGAGTACCGCGAGGGGCTGGGAGATGTCCGTGGCCTTGCGGCCGACCGCGCTCGCGATGCCGCCGCTGGTGTTGTTGCCGGTGGCGACCGCGGCGAGGACCGAGTGGTAGAGGGAGCGGTCACGCACATCGGGCTCGGCGGCGAGCAGGAACTCGGCTTCGCCGTACAGCGGTCGGGCGGGGGTGAGGACCGTACGGCACACCCAGGCGTCGAAGTCGTCGAGTCCGTCCGGGGCGTCGTCGTCGACGAACTCGCGGCGGTAGGCGGGGGTGCCGCCGACCACGGAGTGCGTGAGAACGGCCAGTCGTGGGTCCTCGATGTCCCAGAACTCCGCCGCCGCGCGGTAGCCGAGCGCATGCACCACGAGGTCGAGATTGGCTCGGCCGTACAACGGTGATGTGCCGGACAGCAACCTGCCCATGAACGACATGGCGCTGCCGCACAGGATCAGACGTGGGTGGCGTTCGAGGTAGCGGCCCGCGCGGACGCCGAGGGCGGCCTGCAGCCGGGAGGGGAGTGACGGGTCGTTGCGGACGAGGTAGGGGAACTCGTCGATGACGATGGTCACCGGACGTTCGGCCGCCAGGTTGAACAGGAGCTCCAGTGCCTCGCCCCAGTCGTGGGGTCGGGGCGGTACGGGGGCGTCGGTGTAGCGGGCGACGGCCTCGCCCAGCAGGTGCAGCGACTCGGCGGCCGATGCTTCCAGGGCGGCGTAGTAGAAGCCTCCGGTCGCCTCGGCCAGGGCGTGAAGCAGGAAGCTCTTGCCCTGTCGGCGACGTCCTGAGACGACGCCGAGGCGGGGGCCGGCGCCCTTGCTGGTGGCGAAGGCGGTCAGCTCGCTCCACTCCCGGTCGCGGTCGAACATGGTGGACGGCTTGGGGATGCTGCGGTGCTTGGGACGGGCCACGGATGCCTCTGAGGTTATTAGAAGGCATCTCATTTGGCGAGTCTGCGGTAGCAGATGAGGGTGCAGGCGATGCTGGTGAAGGCCAGGAAGTGCTCTGCCTTGCGCTCGTAGCGGCGGTGCAGACGGCGGCAGCCGGCGAGCCAGGACATGGTGCGCTCGATGGTCCAGCGGTGCCGCCCGAGCCGCTGCGAGGTCTCGACGCCCTTGCGGGCGATGCGGTGCCGGATGCCCCGCCGGGACAGCCATTTCCGCAGGTGCGCGTAGTCGTATCCCTTGTCGGCATGGAGCTTGCCGGGCCTGCGCCGGCGGGGGCCTCGGCGGGACCGGATCGGCGGTATGCCCTTCACCAGCGGCATCAGGGCCTGGCTGTCGTGGACGTTGGCACCGGAGATTCCGACGGACAGGGGCAGACCGGTCCGCTCGGTGATCAAGTGGATCTTCGACCCGTACTTGCCTCGGTCGACAGGATTCGGGCCTGTCAGGTCCCCCTTTTCATCGCCCGCATGTTCACCGAGTCGATCGCGCACCTCGACCAGTCCAGCTCGCCGCGGGAGCCGAGTTCATCCAGGACCAGGCGGTGCAGCTTGGCCCACACCCGGGCCTTGGTCCACTCGGTGAACCGGCGGTGCGCCGTCGCGCCGGACGGCCCGAACGATGCGGCCGGCAGCTGCTGCCACGTGCAGCCCGACGTCGCCACGAACACGATCGCGGCCAGCACCTCGCGGTCACCGTGCCGCCGCCGGCCACCGCCCTGAGGCCGCGTCGGCGCCTCCGGCACCACGCGCTGGAACAGCTCCCACAACTCATCCGGCACCAGCCGCTCAACGATCCCCACCACGGCCGACAGCCTACCCAGCCAAATGAGATGACCTCTTAGG
>NZ_JUJA01000131.1 GCF_001906585.1 Streptomyces kebangsaanensis
CTACACGCTCTACGACTCCCTCCTGCGTCCGCTGCAGACGCAGTCGCCCACCCCGCGGGGCGGCCGCCTGCTGACCGACACCCGCTACGACACCCGCGGCCTCGCGTACGACACATACGCGGACATCTTCGACACCTCCAGCACGCCCAACAGCACCTACACCCGCGCCGAGTACGGCGAGGCCCCCACCCAGACGCAGACGGTGTTCGACGGGGCGGGCAGGGCGACGACCAGCAGCCTGTACGTCTACGGCGTCAAGAAGTGGTCCACCACGACGACCTACACCGGAGACTCCGTCGCGACCACCGCCCTTGAAGGCGGCTCCGCCCGGCGCACGATCACGGACGTGCGCGGTCAGACCACGGAGAGCCGGGAGTACGCGAGCACCAGCCCGGCCGACAGCGGCTTCGGCACCGGCCCTGGCGCGTCGTACACCTTCACGAAGTTCACCTACGCCCTGGACGGCCAGCAGAAGTCGATCACAGGTCCGGACGGCGCCAAGTGGACCTATGACTATGACCTGTTCGGTCGCCAGATCAGCACCGGTGACCCGGACAAGGGCACCACAACCACCGAGTACAACGCCCTCGACCAGATCATCAAGTCCACCGACTCACGCGGCACGTCGCTCCTGACCGCCTACGACGAACTGGGTCGCGCCACCGGCACCTGGACCGGGTCGAAAACGGACGCCAACCAGCTCACCGGCTACACCTACGACACGGTCCTCAAGGGCCTGCCCACCTCCTCCACCCGCTACGTCGGCGGCAAGACGGGAGCGGCCTACACCCAGACCGTCACTGCTTACGACAGCCTCGATCGGGCCACCGCGACCCAACTGGAACTGCCGGCCAGCGACCCGTTCGTGAAGGCCGGCGCACCGTCCACGCTGGCGTTCGAGACGTACTACAACATCGATGGCACCCAGCAGTACGACAAGCAACCCGCACTCGGTGGCCTGCCGTCCGAGATCATCGGCTTCACCTATGACGGCCTGGGCAACCTGACCTCCATCGGCGGGTCGACCGGTTACCTGAACAACGTCTCCTACTCGGCCCTAACCCAGCCCGAGGAGCTCACCCTGGGCACCGGCGGCACAGGCAACAAGAACGTCTACGTCAAAAACAGCTACGAGGAGGGCACCGGCCGCCTGCTCCGCAGCTATGTCAAGGACCAGACCCGCCCGTACATGCTGCAGGACCTCAACTACACCTACGACCAGACCGGCAACGTCACCGCCATCAGCGACCCCACCACACTCGGCGGCACCAGCTCGCCCGACACCCAGTGCTTCGCCTACGACGGCCACCAGCGCCTCACCGAAGCCTGGACCCCGGCCTCCCAGAAGTGCTCCGACGCCCCGAACGCCTCCAGCCTGTCGGGCCCGGCCCCGTACTGGACCAGCTACACGTACAACACCGCGGGCCAGCGCACCAGTGAGACGGTCCACCAGAGCAGCGGCGACACGAAGACGACCTACTGCTACACCAATGCCAAGCAGCCCCACACCCTGACCGGCACCACCACCAAGGCCGACTGCGCCAGCCCACAGCGCACCTACGACTACGACACGACCGGCAACACCAGGCACCGCCCAGGCACCACAGCCACCCAGGAACTGGACTGGTCACCCGAAGGCAAGCTGACCAAGCTCACCGAGAACGCAACGTCCACCGACTACCTCTACGCCGCCGACGGCACCCTGCTCATCCGCGCCACCAAGAACGGCGAACGCATCCTCTACGCCGGCGCCACCGAACTCCACCTCCGCGTCAACGGCACCACCTGGGCCCAGCGCTACTACACAGCTGGCGCTGTCACCGCCGCCGTCCGCTCCAACGAATCCGGCACCAACAAACTCACCTATCTCACCGGCGACCACCACGGCACATCTACGCTGGCGATCAGCCCGGACACCGCCCAGGCCTTCACCAAGCGCTACACCACCCCCTTCGGTGCCGACCGCGGCACGCCCCTCTACGGCCCCTGGCCCGACGACAAGGGCTTCCTCGGCAAAACCCGCGACACCACCACCGGCCTCACCCACATCGGCGCCCGCGAATACGACCCTGCCATAGGACAGTTCATCAGCGTCGATCCCCTGCTCGTTCTCGACCAGGCCCAATCCTTTAACGGTTACGCTTACGCCAGTAACAATCCCGTCACTTACAGCGATCCCACCGGCCTCTGTATGGACCCCGGTAACGGCCGCTGCATGCCCGACGACGGCGGCAGAGGCGGCCCTCAGCAACCGGACCCCGCATACCCGCTCGACCCCGGCGTCACCTACGGCAACGGCGGTAAGGGGAACGGGACCGCGAACACTGGCACCGGCAGCGGGATCGCCGTGCAGAAACCGAGTGGTGGTGGCTGCGGATTCTGGGACGTCAAATGCGGATGGGACCAGCTCTGGAAAAGTGAGTGTGGATTCTGGGATATCAAATGTGGGTTTAAGGAAAATTACCACGCTTGGAAAAATGCTGTAGTTGTACTCTCCCCTCTGGAAGACGCAGAAAACTGTCGGCAGCAAGACTATTCCGCCTGCGGGTGGCTCGTTGCAGGGTTCTTGCCCATAGGGAAGCTTAAAGGCTTGGCGAAGGCGCTGGAATCGGGGGAAGACGCAGCCAAGGCGGCGCAGCGCTACGCCCACGGAATGAATCTGGCTGGTAAAATTGCGTACGGAGAGGGGCATCTGAGCCAGGCAGTGCAATTGCAGCGTCTTATCGACAAAAATAAGACAGGAAATTATGCTGCCGCATTGCTCTCAGATGGGACGACTTTGGTCGCTAGGTCGGGCGGAGGGCCACATGCAGAGGAGAAGCTGCTCGATGCGGCGGGCGACAAGATTGTCGCCTTGTACTCCGAGCGTCAGCCCTGTGATGGCACGCATAACTGTACTGCTAAAATTGCATCGGCCGGCATAAAGAACGTGAGTTGGTCGTTCGACTGGAACTCGAGCAAAGCCGTACAAGAAAAAGCGAACAAGGAGCTCAAGGCAGCAATTTCCGAGTTGTTCAAAAAATAGTGCGCCCAGTAGTCGTGATTGGAGATGTCGATGCAGTTTGAGTTGACCGAAGTATCTGGGGACGGAGTGAGTGTGGAGGTGCCGGCCACCTTCTTTTCTTACCGGGCGAACGACCGCCTGGAGCGGCTTGTGTCAGGAGAANNNNCCAGTTCTGGCGGATGGGTCACCATGTCGGCGTTTACTTGCAGCGAGATTCGGGGATCGTATTTGCAGGAGCGAGTTTGAATGACCTGGTTTTCGCGAATTCATCCATCAGGCATTTCAATGAATGTGCAAATGGGGTTGTCGATCGATTCCCTTTTTATGACGAAGGGTCGGATCTCGATGATTGCGAAGTGGCAGCTGGAGATTTGGAGAGGATTATTCGGGACGTCGATCCTCCTGCAGCCGATGAGGGTACATTCTGGAGTGATTTCATCGCCGATGTATCCATCGGTGACTACCCTGAATGAAGTGCTGACCTCGACTCGTCAGCGGCCGTGATTGCCTGACCGGGCTGCCGTTTCGCCTTGTTTGTTTCGCGTGATCGTGGGTGGGCTGACAGCGTTCTAGGACAAGATACACTTCACGCCGTCCCCGATCCCCGACGCCGTGGCGAGGACGCCCGGTTCCAGGTGTTCAGTGCCGGGCCGCCCGGTGTGAGCGAGGCCGGAAGGGGATTTGGACCGCCGACCGGACACTGATGCTGTGGTCGGCTGTCCCGCGGGTTCTGTCGGTCGACGGTTGCGGCTTGGTCCTGTTCCCCTCACTGTTCGCTCGGGACGAGCTGTGCTGTTGAAGTGCCGGTGGCGACCGTGATGGCCGTCAGCACTTGCCGTCGACGAGTTCGTCGAAGTCCTTGGTGCTCATGGCCCGGCCGTCGGCCCAGACCTGGCCCGGCCGGAGGGAGGCGAGGTCGTCGGCGGTGAAGTAGACGTGTGCCAGGTAACTGCCGGACCCGCGGAAGGTCAGCGCGTAGGTCCGGCCGGGCAGCAGTGCCTGTCTGCCGTAGGTTTGCGCGCGCCATTCGGGTGGTGGGGAGAAGAGTGGGAAGACGACCCCTCCGTGGTTCGTCGCTCCCCATGCCTTCCACCCGCTGTCTTCCTGGTGCGCCCGGCCCCCGTCCGGATCATCAGTGCCGGCCTGTGCGGGTTGGGAGGCCGAGGCAGAGCCGACCGAGCCAAGTGATGCCTCCTCGATCGCGGCTTCGCCTTCCTCAGGGGTCCAGCTCACCAGCCTCATCCCCGAGAGGGTCTCGCCGTCTTCGCACGGCCGCAGTTCGGCCACCGGCTGCCCGTCGTCCCCGTTTCGCACCGCTACGAGCGGCAGGTTAGGGGGGCTGCACCCACTCACCATGGTGAGACCCAACGCCAGGCACGCTGCCCCGCACACACGTCTCATTCCGGCTCCCCCTCGGATGCTTACTCCGAGGGTTGGGTCTGCCTGGGGAAAGAGTCGAGTTCCGTACGGTCTCGGTTCGGACTCGTGTGCGGGCCAGGTGCCCTTCCCGGGCCTTGCGAGGTCGCGGGTTGGGTGGATCGCCCGGTGATGGCCCGTCATGCCCGTCGGTGCTGGACAGGATGCCGATGCGGGCACGGTTTCGGTGATGCTGTAGGTGTCGAGTCCGCATGACCACAACTGACGACCGTGCCTGCTGTCTCAGCTTCTCCCATCCTCTCGGGCCTGGACCAACTGGCCCGTGCCCTCCCCCCGCAGCCACTGCCGGACGCGGTATGCCGGGTCTTCATAGTTGAGCGGTGCGGAGATGCCCGCGGGCTCGGCGAGTGGTGACGCAGCGTGTCCGGAGTCGTTGATTGGTCGCGTTCCTGAACCCGAACGCGTTGCGGGCGGTCAGCTTGATCACGCGGTTGACGCCCTCGCTCTTGGCGTTGCTGTGGCCGGTGTTGATGAAGGCGGCGATCTCGTCCCACCAGCGGTCGACGGTGGCGGCGAGGCGGCGGACCTCGGGGATGTCGGCGTCCGCGCACCAGGCCAGGAACTTCCAGCGAGCGTGGCCGAGTTGGTGGCGGTCGGCGCCGGTGCGGGCCAGGGCGAGGAGGTTGCGCAGGGACTCCTTGGCGATCCACGAGGTCAGCAGCGTCTGTCCGATCCTCCCCTCGCCGAGCAGGGGGTTCCACATCGTCGCGAACTGCTCGTCGGTGAGGTCCTCCCGGTTGCGCAGCAGTTTCCTGCGGGCCCTCCACTCCGGATCGGTGGCACGTCCGCGACGCCCGCGCAGTTCGGCGGTGGTGCGGCGCCTGACCTGCGAGAGCATCTTGTTGGCGAGCTGGACCACGTGGAAGTGGTCCACGACCACGACGGCGCCGGGAGCCCGGTGCGCACGGCGGCCCGGTAGGTAGTGGACATGTCGATCGCGACGTACCGGATGTTCTTTCTCTACTCCAGGCCGGTGGTGGACAGCCAGGCCAGGACGTCGGCGACGGTGCGGCCCTCGACCTGGCCGAGCAGCCCGCCGGTGCCCAGCGCGTCGACGAACCCGGTGTGCCACCGGTCGCGCACCAGCTGCCATTTGCCCGTCTCCGGGTCTTGTGCCCACTTCGTCTTGCCCCGCCGGGGCTCGTCGATGCCCAGGACCTCCATCTCGGGCAGCGGCTTGGCGGTGACCTCACGGGCCTGGACACGGAAGGCTTCCATCACGGTCGGCCAGGACAGATGCAGGTCGCGGGCGGCCTGGATGACGGTGGAGCCGGCGTCCCGTATGCGGCGTCCGGCCGCACCCCGCAGCCGGGCGGTCAGCCTGGCACCGGCCGGGATCTGCGGGATCTGCTCGGTGAAGGAGCGGCGGGAACAGCCGGCCTTGCGGCAGTACCAGCGCCGCTTGTGCCAGCGGAACTCCAATCCGCTCTCGCCGTAAGGGAGATCGCGCGGCCGGGTGACCGCCGAGCCCTTCACCCGGGTGGCGAACACCCCGCAGGCCGGACAGGCCCTGGCCGTCTCGTCGGCCGTGACCAGGTGGACCCTGCGCCCTCCGTCAGCCAGCCGCTCGACCCGTGCCACGGACACCCCGTCCAGATCGAGTAGCAACGTCGTATCGTTGACCAAGCCCGTGGCTCCTGCATGATCGTTCTGCGTAGAGAACAGAAATGATCACGCAGGCCCACGGGCGCTCTGCGTCCAGGGGACGATCACCACCACGGCATTCACACACCGTGACACCACGTCAGTGCCCGAGATGAGGCGCACCGCTCAACTTCGAAGACCC
>NZ_JUJA01000132.1 GCF_001906585.1 Streptomyces kebangsaanensis
TTCTCGCTCGGCGGGGCCAGTCTGTCGATGGACCTGGGGCACTGGGTCAGCGACGGCCTGATGGCCCTGTTCTTCTTCGTCATCGGCCTGGAGGTCCGCTACGAGATCTCCGTGGGCGTGCTGACCGACCGCCGGCGCGTCGTGATCCCGGCCCTGGCCGGGATCGGCGGCATGCTGATCCCCGTGCTGCTGTACCTGGCGGTCGCACCCGGGGGTGAGGCCCTCCAGGGGTGGGGCGTGGTCATCGGCACCGACACCGCGTTCATGCTGGGGGCACTCGCCATCGTGGGCCCCCGGTTCGTCACGCAGCTGCGGGTCTTCCTGCTGGCCATCACCGTCATCGACGACATCGTGGCCGTCGCCGTGATCGGCTTCGTCTTCTCGGAGACGGTCCACCTGCGGCCGCTGCTGGTCGCGCTCGCCCTGTGCGCGGTCCTGGCCGGGCTGACCCGCCTGGGCGTGTGGCGCGCGGCCCCGTACGTGCTGGTCGTGCTCGCGCTGTGGCTCGCCACCCTCCAGGCCGGCCTGCACGCCTCCATCGCCGGCATGCTCGGCGGTCTGCTCATCCCTGCCCACACCCCCACGCGCCAGGCGGTGGAGCGGGCCGTCCGGCTCTTCCGCGCCTTCCGCCAGTCCCCCCGGGCGGACGTGGGTCTGACGGCACGCAGGGGGCTCAAGCGCGTCGTCTCCGTCAACGAGCGGCTGCAGACGGTGCTCCACCCCTGGACGAGCTACCTCGTCGTCCCGGTGTTCGCCCTGGCCAGCGCCGGCGTCGACCTGCGCGGCGGCGTCCTGGCCGACGCCCTGACCTCCAAGGTCACCTGGGCCGTCGTCATCGGTCTCGTCGTCGGCAAGCTCCTGGGCATCGGGGGCGGCGCGCTGCTTCCCGCCCGCCTCGGCCTGGGCAGGCTCCCGCGGGGTGTCGGCCCGGGCCACGTGCTGGGCGGCGGCGTGCTGTCCGGGATCGGCTTCACGGTCTCCCTGCTGATCGCCGGACTCGCCTTCGAGGACCCGGTCCTGCGCGCCCAGGCGACCGTCGGCGTCCTGCTGGCGGCCGTGCTCGCCACGGCCCTGGGATGGGTGGCGTTCCGCCTGGCCGCGGTCCTGCGCGGCGAGACGGACGCCGACCTGCCCCGCACCCTGGACCGCCCCGTCGACCCGGCCGCGGACCACGTCAGGGGTCCCGTGGACGCCCCCCTGACCCTGGTGGAGTACGGCGACTACGAATGTCCCTTCTGCGCCCATGCCACCGGTGTCGCCCAGGAACTGCGGCAGCGCTTCGGCGACCGGCTCCGCTACGTCTTCCGGCACCTGCCGCTGCCCGACGTGCACGAGCACGCCGAACTCGCCGCCCGGGCGGCGGTCGCCGCGGACGCGCAGGGACGTTTCTGGCAGATGCACGACCTGCTCTTCACCCACCAGGACCAGCTCGAATTCGACGACATCGTCGGCTACGCCGCCCAGATCGGACTCGACGTCGAGAAGTTCCTCCGGGACCTCGACGGGGAACAGACGGCCGCCCGGGTCCGGGCCGACGTGGCCAGCGCCGAGGCGAGCGGGGCCAGCGGCGTCCCGACCTTTTTCATCGGCGACCGCCGCCACACCGGACCTCACGACGCGGTGACACTCGCCCGCGAACTCGAGGCATCCGGCCCCCACGACCACCCGGCATGACCGCACCGTTCCTCGCTGTGTCCTTCGCGGTCCTGCAAGAGGGCCGCTGAGCTTGCTCTGCTTCGACGGACACCGTCGGTGCGGGGCCGACCTGAACATATGTGTCCGTGTCGGCCAGGAGTTCGGTCAGCAGAGGGGGACGCCGGGGAGCTGGGCGGCCGGGTGGTCGATGTAGATGTTGCTGATGAGGCCGTTCTGGTCCCGCAGCTTGCTCCACCAGTTGTTGGCGTGGCGGTAGGCGGTTCCCGCCGCTGAGGCGAGGGCCGCGGCGCCGCTGGTGGTGTCCCCGTCGGAGCGGACGAAGTCCAGCGCGCGGCGGACCTCGGCCGAGTGGTGGCTGTAGGTCCACTTCTGGCCGCAGGGGTAGGGGCCTTGAAGTTCGGTGTCGCGGCCAGGGCCGGTCCGGAGGCGGCCGCAGCGGCCGGCCGGACGGGGCCGAGTAGCAGGCCGGCGTGCACAGCACGGCGGCGGTCACAGCCCACAGGCGTCTGCATCGCATCGTGTGTTTCTCCTTCGTGGGGAGAGCGGCAGGGAGCCGTCGCCCGATCGGACCGATCGGACGACGGACCGCGACACAAAGCAGGCAGGCGCAGTGCTCCCGGCAAGGTCTTTCGCTCGGACTGCAATGACTTGCTCACGACAAGCTGCACAGTCCACCGTGCGACGACCGGTGCACGACCGGCACCCCTGCTCTGCGGGCCGGGCTACCGCCCGCGCACCTTTGCCGGAGATCCGTGAGCGGGGGGCGGGGCACCTCAGCGCTCGGCGTAGTGTTCCCGTAGTGCCTCGATCTCTCTGGTCCACAGCACCACGTCGTCACCGGCTCGTCGGTACGGTGCGCGTCGGGCCAGCTTGAAGAAACCGCTTGACGGCCAGCCGGTGTCCTTGAGAACCACGAGGGCAGAAAGCAGCGGAGACGAGCCGTCAGGGCTCTCTCGGACCGAGGCGTCCTCCAAGAGATATGGCATCGAGCCCTCGTAAGCCGGGACATGGTGCCCGAACCGGGCCAGTTCGGCGCTCAACTGGCCGTATTGCAAGGGCTGGGCCCCTCGGCGTGCCCGGGTCCGCAGGATCTCGATCACGGCGTCCAGCGCCTGCTCGTACTCGACAGTGCCCCTCCGGATGCGCGGTCCCCTCCCTGGCCGTCGGCTTACGCCTC
The DNA here is from genome assembly GCF_001906585.1 of Streptomyces kebangsaanensis. Taxonomy (GTDB): domain Bacteria; phylum Actinomycetota; class Actinomycetes; order Streptomycetales; family Streptomycetaceae; genus Streptomyces; species Streptomyces kebangsaanensis. The sequence goes on from NZ_JUJA01000132.1 coordinate 2,834, forward strand.
GCGAGCTTATGCCGCATGGGCGCCGCTGGACAGCCAGGTCCCGATTTTTTGCAGAGACTTTTTGTGAACTCAGTGCATGGGGACGGGCTGGTGGCCTTGTGGGGCAGGGAGTACCGCCCGGCCGCCACGAGCCGGGAGCCACGAGCTACGAGCTACGAGCCGGGAGCCGGCGGCGCGGTGCCAAGCAGAGTGCACGGCAGGCGCGGGGCCGCCCGAGGGCATTCGGCGTCGGGCGAACGGCACAATGCTCAGTGTGAACGCACACGACGCAGGCCTGGCCGACGTCCTCGGGACCCGTGAGACCCCGACCCTCGAGTTCAAACGGACCGCCAAGAGGGAAGGAAAGCGCGGCGACGCCATCGGCAATGCGGTCTGCGCGATGGCCAACGATCTCGTCGGCACGGGCGGAGGGGACATCCTCATCGGCGTCGCGGACGACGGGACCCCGGTCGACGACGTGGACGTCAGCGACCGGGCTCTGCTGGCCCTCACCGACCTCCGGGACGACGGCAGGATCCTGGACCGGCCGTCCTTCACCGTCCGGGCGGCGACCTACCGGGGCAAGCCCGTGGTGCACATCCACGTGGAGGCATCCGCCGCCTTGTCGGTGCGCTTCGACGGAGTCGTGTAGGTGCGGCCCGGTCCGACCACCCGTAAGGCCACGCGTGAGGACGAGCGAGTCCTCACTGAGCGCCGGCGGGCCGGAGACGGTCCCTTCGACAGCAGGCCCGTGCCGTGCGCGACCCTCGACGACCTGGACCTCGAACTCTTCCGCAGTGACTACCTGCCGTCCATGGTCGGACCCGAGGTCATCGAGGAGAACGGGCGCCCGGTGCACCAGCAGCTGTCCTCCCTGCACCTCACCACCCCGGACGGCCGGCCGACCGCCCTCGGACTGCTCACGGTCGGACTCGACCCCAGCAGCCGCATCCCCGGGGCATACGTACAGTTCGTCCGGTACCAGGGCGTGGATCTCGACGCGCCCGTCGCCGACGACCAGGAACTGCGCGAGAACCTCGTGGGCATGGCGGCCAGACTCGAACCGCTGCTGCGCAGCAACCTTCGTACGCGTCTGGTGGAAGAGGGATTCCGGGAGACACCGCAGCCCGACTATCCGCTGGAGGCGTTGCGGGAGGTGTCGATGAACGCCTTGATGCACCGCAACTACGAGACCTCCTACGCCCCCGTGCGCATCGCCTGGTTCGACGACCGGATCGAGGTGACCAATCCCGGAGGGCCCTACGGGCAGGTCCGGAACGACAACTTCGACCGGGCGAACGACTACCGCAACCCGTCCCTCGCCGCGGCGATGAAAGGGCTCGGCTATGTGAACCGGTTCGGACGGGGGATCGGACGGGTGCGGGCATCGCTCGCGCGCAACGGGAATCCCCCCGCCGAATTCCAGATCGACGCGTCGTCGTGGGCCGTCATTCTCCGGAGGGCCTCATGAAGCGGACGTCGATCGCGCTCTTCAACAACAAGGGCGGGGTGGGAAAGACGACCCTGACCTACCACCTGGCCCACATGTTCCGCAGGCTCGGTCTGACGGTGCTGGCCGTCGATCTCGACCCCCAGGCGAACCTCACCTCGATGTGCCTGGACGAGACCGAGATCGAGGAACTGTGGGACAACCAGTCCGAGTTGATCGCTCAGGGCGCTGTTGCCTCCGCGCTGCCCGGAACCGGCCGGGTGCGCAACGGGCAGACGATTGCCGACGCGGTGCGGCCCATCCTGGAGGGCACGGGAGACGTCGCCCCCATCGAACCGGCCGAACTCCAACCGGGACTCCGGCTATTGGCCGGAAGCCTTGATCTGAGCCGCTTCGAGGACAAGCTGTCCAACGAGTGGTTCAAGACCTTTGCCGGTGACATCGCGGCGATCCGCACCACCACGGCCTTCCACCGTGTGGTGGAGCAGGCGGCCGACGGGATCGACGCCGACATCGTCCTGATCGACGTGGGGCCCAACCTCGGGGCGATCAACAGGGCTGCGCTCATCGCGGCCGACAACGTGCTGATGCCGCTCGCCGCCGACCTCTTCTCCCTCAAGGGGCTCAGCAACCTCGGCCCCACCCTGCGCGATTGGCGCAGGGACTGGCAGCAACTCGTCCTGCCCCGGGTTCCCGCCGGTTTCTCCGCGCCACGCGCCGAGATGCGCCCCCTCGGCTACGTGATCATGCAGCCGGAGATGCGGCTGGACAGACCCGTGAAGGCGTACGAGCGGTGGCTGCAGCGGATCCCCTGGGTCTACTCCGCGGCCGTACTGGGCGAGGGAGCGCCGGAGCAAGGTGACGACCGGCACCGCATCGCCACCTTGCGCAACTACCGCAGTCTTACGCCGCTCGCGCACGATGCGAGGAAGCCCATGTTCGACCTGAAAGCGGCCGACGGCGCGCTCGGCAGCACCCAGAAGTACGTGCAGACCTGTTACCGGGAGTTCCGTGAGCTGGCGAAGGAGGTTCTGGCCCGAGCCCAGCAACTGGGCAGCGAGTGAACGGCAGAGGCGGAGACACCTGAGGCCCCGCGACCGTGACCACGGTCGCGGGGCCTCACAGAAACGCGCGTCAGCGGCACGGAGGAAGTCGGCGACCTTGCCCGGCATGTCCAGGGTGACCAGTACCTCCGGAGCCGGGGCAGGCCCGGTGTCGGGGGTGTGCTCGGGCATGAGGTCGGAGACGGCGGTACGGATGGCGCCGCGGCTGACGTCGTGTTCGCGGACCAGGGCGGCGATGGACCGGCCTTCCAGGTAGGCGGCGCGTACGGCGACGGCGGTCGCCGTGGTGACCACGGGGCGGCGGCCGCCCTTGTTGCCCTTGGCCCCGGCGGCTCGCAGCCCGTCGAAGGTCGGCTCCCGCTGCAGGTCGCGCTGGAGCTCGCCGGCGGCCGCAAGGGTCTGCACCATGAACTTCACCGTGGACAACAGCTCTCCGGTGCGCGGGTGGCGGGCGGTGAGGTCCATGGCGGAGAACGCGCCGTCGTGGATGCGCAGGGCGAGCCGGTTGCGGTGGAGGACGTCGAGGACGTCGAGGACGTGCTGTGTGCCTCGCACGAGGCGGAACATCTCGGAGATGTGCACGGTGCCGCCCGGCCGCGCGTAGGCGAGCAGCTCGCCGAACTTCGGGCGCTCCAGCGGGTGGAGGCGGGTGGAGGTGCCGGCCTCCTCCTCGAACGTCACCGGGTCCTCGATGTCAGCCTCGGCGAGGACGAGGTTCTGCCGGTCGGTCGACTGCTGGTCGGTCGAGACCCGCTTGTAGACCAGGTTCGCCATCTCGGGCCCTTCGGTGCGGAGGATCGGACCCCATCTGTCGTCAAACCCCGTCATCAATCACCATTGGATCCGATTGGATTCGCACCGCCCTGGAGCCCCGGAAAGTCCGGGTTCATTGGACGCGCGCGGCGCCTGTCGTCATTCGATCGTTTGACGACAGGCGGGCGGGCGGGGTGGATCCCGAGCCCAGACGTCGCGGCCCTACGGCGAACTCCGGCCCCCGCGTGCTGTCGGCACGACCAGCCCCCAACCGCCGGGCCTGCAGGCCAGGACCTGCCGGGCTCCGGGGTGGACGAGATCGACCCGTACGACGACACTGCGCAGCAGTTGGCCGCAGCCAGGAACCGAACTGCCGATCTGATCCCTCAGCCCGAACCGGCGACCAGTGCCTCGCCGAGCGGGGTGCGCCGGTAGAGCACCGACCGTCCGGACCGGGCACGGACGAGCAGCCCCGCGCCTCGCAGGATGGCGAGGTGGTCTCCTACCGCGCCGGGTGCCATGGCGAGGCTTCGGGCGAGGTGGCTGGTACTGGCCGGGGCGTCCAGCGCCAACAGCAGCCGGGCTCGGGACCGGCCGACCAGAGCGGTCAGGGCGTCCGGTCGGGGGACGCTCTCCTGTTCGCCCCACAGGGCGGCGGTGCCGCGGGCACGATAGATCAAGGTTCTGGGCCAGGGGTCTTCCAGGTGGGCGGCGATATTCGCGACGAAGACCGAAGGGATCAGCAGGAGCCCGTCGCCGACGAGGCGGACTGTTCCGACTCGAGGGAAGTGGCCGATCTCGATACCGCCGGCTTGCCAGGCGATGCTCGGGTGCAGGCTCTCGATGGTCGTGACCCATCCGTGTTCGCCGATCACACCCACCCGGTGCACGACGTCGCGCTCACAGATCGCGCGCAGTTGCGGCCAGTCCGTGGCGAGCAGCTCGTGCCAGGCCTGGTCCATCGCCTCGGCGATCCTGGAGACGGCGTCCGTCGAGTCCAGCACCGCGCGTACGCGGGGATCGCGGGCGGACGGGCCGGTCGCGTTGGTGGCGATTTCGTGGCGGGCCGCTTTCAGCGGTGTGGCCCGGATCATGGCCAGGTCGTCTGCCCAGGTCTGGTTGAGGCCGCGCGGGGGCGGGGCGACGAAGTTCGGTCCGGATTGCGGGGTGTGCAGGGCGAGGGCGGCGTTCAGTTCGGTCTCGCGGCGAAGCCGTTCGAAGGCCGGCATGAGCCGGGTGGCCCAGGCTCGCGGCAGCGGCCTGTCTTGGTCGGCGAGCGAGCGTAGCAGGAAGCACAGGTCCATCGCGGGCGACAGTGCGAAGCGGCTGTGCAGCAAGTCCTCGACGGAGACTTCGAAGCGGAGCACCGCGCCATGCTACCGAAGGACGTCTGTTCCGATTCGTCCAGCGACGAATCATTGGTGAGTGGCGTGGGCGCACGACGAGGCTGGGCGTCATGACCCCAACCGCCGAGCCCGCGCAGGGCAACCACCGTGCCACCTACCGGGAGGTGCTGGCCGAGCCGCGATTCCGGCTGCTCTTCTCAACCCGCACCGTCGCGATCACCGCGGACGCGCTGCGGATCACCACGTTCTCGGTGCTGGTCTTCTCGGCCACCGGCTCCGCGCTGCTGAGCGCACTGGCCTTCGGCATCGGTTTCCTCCCGCAGCTGTTCGGCTCGCTGCTGCTGGGCTCACTGGCCGACCGAATGCCGCCCCGCGCGCTCATCACCGGCGGCTACGCCTTGACATGCGCCGCCGCCCTGCTGCTCGCCCTGGTGCGGATGCCGATCGTGGCAAGCCTTGGTGTCGTGGCGCTGGTCGCCCTCGCCACACCGGTGTTTCACGGCGCGTCGAGTCGGCTGGTCGCGCAGTCGCTGGAGGGCGACGCCTATGTACTGGGCCGTTCACTGAACAACATCGCTGCCTCCGGCGCGCAATTGTTCGGTCTGGCGCTGGGAGGTGCGGTCGTCGCGGCACTCGGCCCACGCCGGGCGCTCGCGGTCAGCGCCGCCCTCTACCTCGGCTGCGCGCTCGCTGTCCGCATCCGGCTGCCCCGGCTGCAGCCGGGAGAGTTCGGCGGCACACCTGGCAGCGCTCGGGGCGATGGCGGGGCCGTCCGGGCAAGCCTGCACGGTGCCGGCCTGCTGCTGCGCGGACACACGGTGCGACGACTGATGCTGGCCCAGTGGCTCCCGCCCGCGTTCGTAGCGGGCGCGGAAGGTTTGATCGTCGCCTACGCCGGAGGACGCCACTTCGCGCCCGGCCGGTACGCGGTGCTGATGGGCTGTCTGCCGGTCGGCATGCTGGTCGGTGACCTGCTGGTGGGCCGACTCCTGCTACCGCCCACCCGGGAGCGACTGGTAGTGCCGTTGATCGCGCTGATGGGACTGCCGCTGGTCGGCTTCGCTGCCGAGCCCGGAGTGGGCGTCTCGTCCTGTCTGCTGCTGCTCTGCGGCTTCGGATTCGCCTACGGTCTCGGCCTGCAACGGCCGTTCCTGGACGCCCTGCCGCAGGATGGCCAGGGCCAGGCCTTCGGTCTGCTCGGCTCCGGCAGCATGACGCTGCAGGGCGTCGGGCCGGTCTGCTTCGGCTCGGTGGCCGCAGGCATCGGAACAGGCGGCGCAATCGCCCTGGCCGGCGGCGCGGCGGCGCTGACCGCCGGCTGGATTCTCACCTGGCACCCGCCGCCCACCTCCCCGGTCCCCGTCCCGAACTGCTCAACGGGATCAGAGAACGGCACCGAACAGCATGCGTGCAGTTCTCCTGCGCAGTAACCGTCGCAGGCCGGGTCGGCCGCGAGCCGTCACGCACCTCCCACCCCCACGTCTCTCTGACGGACAGTCATTCCCGGTAGCTCATTGTGTTAGAAGTCCCGAGCCTCGGCTCTGCCGGCCGTTGCGGACCAGGTACGGGACCTTGAGACCACGAACAGCCCATGGAAGGCTCATGCCGCATGATCGATGAATTCGCGAAGGACAACCTGCACGGAAGGCTGCGGCGGGACCGCGAGGCGCTGCTCTGGAAACTCGACGGCCTGTCCGAATACGATGCCCGCCGGCCTTTGACGGCGACCGGGACCAACCTCCTCGGCCTGGTCAAACACGTGGCCAGCGTCGAGGCCAGGTACTTCGGCGAGGTCTTCGACCGGCCTTCCCCGGAATCGCTGTCCCGGTGGCAGGACTACGACGGCAGCGATCTGTGGGCGGCCGAGGACGAGACCCTCGAGCAGATCATCGGGTTCTACCGGCGCACGTGGGAACACTCGGACGCGACGATCAACGAGCTTCCCCTCGACGCCCCCGGCCACGTGCCGTGGTGGCCGGAGCCTCATGCCGACACGAACCTGTTCGCCGTCATGGTCCATGTCCTCGGCGAGACCATCCGGCATGCCGGGCACGCCGACATCCTGCGCGAGGGCCTCGACGGCCGGACCGGGATGCGCGCCGAACACGAGCAGCAGATCGACGAGGAAGCCCGTGCAGCGTACTGCGCGAAGATCGAGCAGGCCGCCAGGTCGGCCGCACCGATCAAGGCTTACGACTCGGTACGCGACAGGTAGACAACCGGGCTGGTCAGGCGCTGACGAAACAGAACTCGTTGCCTTCCGGATCGAGCATGGCCTGGAAGGACTCCTGATCGTCGGTGACTGTCTCGCCGACCCGAGCTCCGCCCATACCTACCGCTTCGGTGGTGGCGGCCTCGATGTCGTCGACCGCGATATCGAGGTGAAACCGGTTCTTCACGGTCTTGCCTTCGGGTACCGGTTGGAAGGCGAGCCGTGCGAACCCAGGCAGCTCGACATGCGACCAGCCGCGGGCACGGTCGACCGGCTCACTGCCAAGTAGCTGGGCCCAGAACCGGACCAGGGCCTTCGGCTCACGGCAGCCACGACAATCTGACGCAAGTGTGCACGCATGGCCGGGAGCCTACGACGGCCCC
>NZ_JUJA01000133.1:0-7753 GCF_001906585.1 Streptomyces kebangsaanensis
GTCTTCTACGAGGTCCTCGTCCGCTCCTTCCAGGACAGCAACGGCGACGGCATCGGCGACCTGAAGGGCCTGACCGCCAAACTCGACTATCTGCAGTGGCTGGGCGTCGACTGCCTGTGGCTGCCCCCCTTCTTCAAGTCCCCGCTCAGGGACGGCGGTTACGACGTCTCCGACTACACCGCCGTACTCCCCGACTTCGGCGACCTGGCCGACTTCGTGGAGTTCGTCGACGCCGCCCACCAGCGCGGCATGCGCGTGATCATCGACTTCGTGATGAACCACACCAGCGACCAGCACCCGTGGTTCCAGGAGTCCCGCAAGGACCCCGACGGCCCCTACGGCGACTACTACGTCTGGGCCGACGACGACAAGCAGTACCAGGACGCGCGGATCATCTTCGTCGACACCGAGGCCTCCAACTGGACGTACGACCCGGTGCGCAAGCAGTACTACTGGCACCGGTTCTTCTCCCACCAGCCGGACCTGAACTACGAGAACCCGGCGGTGCAGGAGGAGATCCTGGCCGCCCTCCGCTTCTGGCTGGACCTCGGCATCGACGGCTTCCGGCTGGACGCGGTGCCGTACCTGTACCAACAGGAGGGCACCAACTGCGAGAACCTTCCGGCCACGCACGCCTTCCTCAAGCGCGTACGCAAGGAGATCGACGCGCAGTACCCCGACACGGTGCTGCTGGCGGAGGCGAACCAGTGGCCGGAGGACGTGGTCGACTACTTCGGCGACTACGCCGCCGGCGGCGACGAGTGCCACATGGCCTTCCACTTCCCCGTCATGCCGCGCATCTTCATGGCCGTGCGGCGGGAGAGCCGCTACCCCGTCTCCGAGATCCTCGCCAAGACCCCCGCCATCCCCTCGAAGTGCCAGTGGGGCATCTTCCTGCGCAACCACGACGAGCTGACCCTGGAGATGGTCACCGACGAGGAGCGCGACTACATGTGGGCCGAGTACGCCAAGGACCCCCGCATGCGCGCCAACATCGGCATCCGCCGCCGCCTGGCGACCCTGCTGGACAACGACCGCAACCAGATCGAGCTCTTCGGCTCCCTGCTGCTCTCCCTGCCCGGCAGCCCGATCCTGTACTACGGCGACGAGATCGGCATGGGCGACAACATCTGGCTCGGCGACCGCGACGCGGTACGCACCCCCATGCAGTGGACCCCGGACCGCAACGCCGGCTTCTCCTCCTGCGACCCCGGCCGCCTGTTCCTGCCCACGATCATGGACCCGGTCTACGGCTACCAGGTCACCAACGTCGAGGCGTCGATGTCCTCGCCCTCCTCGCTGCTGCACTGGACCCGCCGCATGATCGAGATCCGCAAGCAGAACCCCGCCTTCGGGCTGGGGTCCTACCGGGAGCTCCCCTCGTCGAACCCCGCGGTCATCGCGTTCCTCCGGGAGTACGAGGACGACCTGGTCCTGTGCGTCAACAACTTCTCCCGCTTCCCCCAGCCCACCGAGCTGGACCTGAGTGCCTTCCGCGGCCGGCACCCGGTCGAGCTGTTCGGCGGGGTGCGCTTTCCGGCCATCGGAGAACTGCCGTACCTGCTAACACTGGCGGGGCACGGCTTCTACTGGTTCCGTCTGCGCAGGGACGCGGCCGTCTAGTCCGACCCGGGTGGGGCGGTTTCCTCCACCCCACCCGTGGGCACGCGTCAGTCACACCCGACCAGCGATTGGACGCGACGCCATGTCGGAAGCCATGCCGGAAGCCGTCACACGCTCTGTCACCGTCGGCGGTCCCGGCCTGCTCGCCTCGGTGGAGCCGCTGCTGCGCGAGTGGATGCCGCGGCAGCGCTGGTTCGCGGGCAAGGGACGTCCGGTCACGGGCTTCTCGCTGGTCGCCGCCACCGAACTGCTGCCGGTCGTCGACGGGAAGCTCGGCCTGTACCACCTGCTCGTCCGCGCCCAGCAGCCGTCGGCGAACGTGTCGGGCGCCGCGTCGCACCCCGGCGACTGCTACCAGCTGCTCATAGGCGTGCGCGAGGCGCTGCCCCCGCGGCTGGCGCCCGCGCTGATCGGCCATGTGCACGAGGGTCCGCTCGCCGGACGCACGGTGTACGAGGCCCTGTACGACACCCGGCCCGCCGAGGTGATCCTGGAGGCGCTGCGCACCCGGGCCCGCATCGGCGGGCTGCGTTTCGAGCGGCGGGAGGAGATACGCCCCGACCTGGTCCCCCGGCTGGTGACCGCCGAGCAGTCCAACTCGTCGGTCGTCTACGGCGACACGTTCATCCTCAAACTGCTGCGCCGGGTGGTGCCCGGCGTCAACCCCGACCTGGAGCTGCCGCTGGCCCTGGCCCGCGAGGGCTGCCCCCGGGTGCCGCCGCCGACGGCGTGGATGACGGCGCAGGTGGACGGCGAGCCGTACGTCCTCGGGGTGCTCCAGCCCTTCGTGCAGGGCGCCTCGGACGGCTGGGAGCTGGCGCTGCGCGAGCTGGCCAAGGGCGAGGACTTCAGCGCCGAGGCGCGGGCGCTGGGCCGCGCCACCGCCGAGGTGCACACCGCGCTGGCCCGCGCGCTGCCCACGGCCACGCTCGGCCACACCCAGATGCAGTCCATGGTGGCGGGCATGACCGAGCGGCTGGAGGCGGCCGCGCAGGCGGTGCCCGCGCTGGGGCCGTACGTCCCCGGGCTGCACTCCGCGTTCGAGGCACTGGCCGACCTGGCGGCCGAGGGCCACACCTGGACCGCCCAGCGCATCCACGGCGACCTGCACCTCGGGCAGTGCCTGCGCTCCCCCTCCGGTGAGTGGTGGCTGATCGACTTCGAGGGCGAGCCGGCCAAGCCGCTGGCCGAGCGGCGGATGGCCCAGCCGGTGGTACGGGACGTGGCCGGGATGCTGCGCTCCTTCGACTACGCGGCGCACTCGGCGGGCGGCCCGCCGGCACCGGAGTGGGCGGCAGCCTGCCGGGCCGCGTACTGCACCGGATACGCCGAGGTCAGCGGGGTCGACCCGCGCACCGACCCGGTCCTGCTGCGCGCCTGCGAGACGGACAAGGCGATCTACGAGGTCGTCTACGAGGCCCGGCACCGGCCCGACTGGCTCCCGGTGCCGCTGTCCGCGGTGCGCCGCCTGGCCGGTCCCGACTCCGTCTGAACCCCACCCCCTACCGCACCTGACCTGCGCCGAGGAGGCTCCGCCCGTGACCCCCCGCCCCCCGTCCAGCGGTTCGGATCCGAGGAAGACGGCCGAGGCCGCCGATGTCGAGCAGCCGACGACCGCGAAGAAGAGCGCCGCTCGGAAGACGGCGAAGAAGGCGGCGCCGCCGGAGAAGGCCGCCACGGCCAAGAAGGCGCCCGCGAAGAAGACGGCCGCGAAAAAGGCCGCAGCCAAGAAGGCGGTGGCGAAGAAGACCGCCACGAAGACGACGGCCACGAGGACGACGGCCACGAAGACCGCCGCGAAGAAGACCGCCGAGAAGGCGGTGGCGAAGAAGACCGCCACGAGGGCCGCCGCCGAGAAGGCACCGGCGAAGAAGACCCCGACGAAGGCGCCGTCCGCACCGGAGCCGCCGGTCACGCCCGTGGTGCCCGAGCCCTTCGCCGCGCCCCCGGCGGAGGCCGTGCCCGGGGTCGACCTCGTCCCCGTCGGGGCCGCCGACCGGGAGCGGCTGCTCGGCGGCACGCACCACGATCCGCACTCCGTGCTGGGGGCGCACCCCGTGCCCGGCGGGGTCGCCCTCCGGGCGTTCCGGCCGTACGCGCTCGGCGTCGGCGTGGTCGTCGGGGAGCGGCGGACCGAGCTGAACGACGACGGGGACGGGTTCTTCTCCGGCCTGCTGCCGCTGCGGGACGTACCGGAGTACCGGCTGGAGGTGGCGTACGAGGGGACGGTGCAGCACACCGCGGACGCCTACTCCTTCCTGCCCACGCTCGGCGAGCTGGACCTGCACCTGATCGGCGAGGGCCGGCACGAGCAGCTGTGGAGGGCGCTCGGGGCGCACCCGATGACCCTGCGGGGCGTGAGCGGCACCCGGTTCGCGGTGTGGGCGCCCAACGCCCGGGGGGTGCGGGTGGCCGGCTCCTTCAACTTCTGGGACGGCACCGGGTTTCCGATGCGCTCGCTCGGCTCGACGGGTGTGTGGGAGCTGTTCGTGCCCGGCATCGGCGAGGGCGAGCTGTACAAGTTCGAGATCACCCGGCCGGACGGCTCGAGGACGCTGCGCGCCGACCCGCTGGCCCGCCGTACCGAGGTGCCGCCGGCCACCTCGTCCGTCGTCCACGCCTCGCACCACGAGTGGGGCGACGAGGAGTGGCTGGCTCGCCGGGCCGAACGGCCGGCGCACGAGGCGCCGTTCTCGGTGTACGAGGTCCATCTGCCGTCCTGGCGGCCGGGCCTGACGTACCGTCAGCTCGCCGAGCAGCTCCCGGGGTACGTCAAGGAGCTCGGCTTCACCCACGTGGAGCTGATGCCGGTCGCCGAGCACCCCTTCGGCGGCTCCTGGGGCTACCAGGTCACCGGCTTCTACGCGCCCACCGCGCGCCTGGGCACACCGGACGACTTCAAGTACCTGGTCGACGCCCTGCACCGGGCGGGCATCGGGGTCCTGATGGACTGGGTGCCGGCGCACTTCCCGCGGGACGACTGGGCGCTGGCCGAGTTCGACGGGCGCCCGCTGTACGAGCACGCCGACCCGCTGCGGGCCGCGCACCCGGACTGGGGCACCCTGGAGTTCGACTTCGGCCGCCGCGAGGTGCGCAACTTCCTCGTCGCCAACGCCCTGTACTGGTGCGAGGAGTTCCACATCGACGGCCTGCGCGTGGACGCGGTCGCCTCCATGCTCTACCTGGACTACTCGCGCGAGCCGGGCCAGTGGACGCCGAACGAGCACGGCGGCCGGGAGAACCTGGACGCGGTGGCGTTCCTGCAGGAGATGAACGCGACCGTGTACCGCGAGGTGCCGGGCGTGGTCACCGTCGCGGAGGAGTCGACGGCCTGGGACGGGGTCACCCGGGCCACCCACCACCGGGGCCCGAGCGGTTTCGGCGGCCTGGGCTTCGGGCTGAAGTGGAACATGGGCTGGATGCACGACTCGCTGCAGTACATGAGCCACGACCCCGTCCACCGCAGGTACCACCACGGCGAGATGACGTTCTCGATGGTGTACGCCTACAGCGAGAACTACGTCCTGCCGATCTCCCACGACGAGGTGGTGCACGGCAAGGGCTCGCTGGTGTCGAAGATGCCCGGCGACTGGTGGCAGCAGCGTGCCAACCTGCGTGCCTACCTGGGCTTCATGTGGTCCCACCCGGGCAAGCAACTCCTCTTCATGGGGCAGGAGTTCGCGCAGGGTTCGGAGTGGTCCGAGGTCCGCGGCCCCGACTGGTGGCTGCTCGACCCGGCGTACGGCGCGGAGGCCGACCACCGGGGCGTGCGGGACCTGGTCCGCGACCTCAACGCCGTCTACCGCGCCACCCCCGCCCTGTGGGCGCGGGACGTCCACCCCGACGGCTTCCAGTGGATCACCGGGGACGCGGCGGACGACAACGTCTTCGCCTTCCTGCGCCACGACGCCGACGGCACCCCGCTGCTCGCGGTGTCCCACTTCGCCCCGGTCGTCCGCCCCGACTACCGCATCGGCGTCCCCGACGACGTGCCCGCCTGGGTGGAGGTCCTGAACACCGACGCGGCCCGCTACGGCGGCAGCGGCGTCGTCCACCCGGACCCGGTCAAGCCGGAGCCGCAGGGACGGCACGGCCGGCCGGCGAGCATCCGGCTGACCCTGCCACCCCTGGCGACGGTGTGGCTGCGGCCGGCCTGACCGGCGCGCCCGGACCGGTCAGGCCAGGGCGTCCGCCAGGGCCTTCGGCAACTCGCCGGTGTGCAGTACACCGAGGCGCTGCGTGGCCCGGGTCAGGGCCACGTACAGGTCGCTCGTGCCGTAGCGGCCCGGTTCGACCACCAGGACCGAGTCGAACTCCAGGCCCTTGGCCTGGCGCGGGTCGAGCAGGACGACCGCCCGGGTGAGGTCGGGCTCGGCGCCGGCCGTGACCCCGTCCAGCCGGGCGGCCAGGCGGCGGTGCAGGTCGCGCGGGGCGATCACGGCGAGCCGGCCCGTGGGGGCACCTCCCTGCTCGAGCGAAGCCGAGAGCTTGGGGGACGGGGTGAGTTCGGCGACGGCCTTCTCCACCGCGCCGGGCAGGTCGTCGGTGGCGCGCACCCAGGGCCGTACGCCGGTCGAGCGGACCGAACCGGGCGGCTGGAAGCCGGGGTTCTCCGCCCGGACCACGGCCGCCGCCACGTCCATGATCTCGGCGGGGGTGCGGTAGTTGACGCCGAGGCGGGTGTGCTCCCAGCGGTCCTCGACGTACGGCTGGAGGATGTCCGCCCAGGCGCCGACGCCGGCCGCCTCCGAAGTCTGCGCGGGGTCGCCGACCAGGGTCATGGAGCGGGTCGGGTTGCGCCGCATCAGCAGCCGCCACGCCATCGGTGACAGCTCCTGTGCCTCGTCGACGATGATGTGCCCGAACGCCCAGGTGCGGTCGGCCGCCGCGCGCTCGGCGGCGCCGCGGTGGTCGTCCTCCTCCTGTCGTTCGGCGAACCGCTCGGCGTCGATGATGTCGTGCGCGGACAGCACCTCCGAGTCCTCGTCGTCCATGTCCTCGAACTCGTAGGTCCGGGAGGCGTACGACACGTCGAGCACGCCCTGGGCGTAGGCGACCTGGGTCTCGCGTTCGCGTGCGGCGCGGGCGCGGGCCAGGCGGTCGTCCTCGCCGAGCAGTTCGGCGGCCTCGTCGAGGAGGGGGACGTCCGCCACGGTCCACGCACGGGTCACCGGGCGGCGGATCGCGTCCGCGTCCGCGTCGCCGACGTATCCCTCCGGGTCGGCCAGGAAGTCCGCGACCAGCCGCTGCGGGGTCAGCCGGGGCCACAGCTGGTCGATGGCCGACCAGACCTCGGGGTTCTCGGCGAGGTCGTCACGGATCTGGGTGATGTCGCTGGGGTCGAGGAGGTTGGAGCCGTCGTAGGGGTCGGTTCCGATGCGCTCGGCGACCATGTCGGTGAGCGTGTTGAGGATGTACCCCTCGAAGTACTCGCGGGCCACGTTGTGCGGCAGCTTCGCGGCGCGGGTGCGCTCTCGGGCGACACTCACCAGGTCGTCGTCGAGCATCAGGACCTCGCGGTCGTGCTCGATGGCGACGACCGGGTCGGGCAGCGCCTGCCGGTCCCGTACGACGGCGGCGAGCACGTCGGCCATGTCGGCGCGGCCCTTCACGGCGGCCGCCTCGGGGGTGTCGGTGGCCGTCGCCCTCACCCCGGGGAACAGCTCGCCGACGGTGGCCAGCAGCACGCCGGTCTCGCCGAGGGAGGGCAGCACCTCGCCGATGTAGCCGAGGAAGGCCGGGTTGGGGCCGACGACGAGGACCGCGCGCCTGGCGAGCAGTTCGCGGTGCTCGTACAGCAGATACGCCGCCCGGTGCAGGGCGACCGCGGTCTTGCCGGTGCCCGGTCCGCCCTCCACCACCAGCACTCCGCGGTGCGGGGCGCGGATGATGCGGTCCTGGTCGGCCTGGATGGTCCGCACGATGTCGCCCATCCGGCCGGTGCGCGCGGAGCTGAGCGCGGCCAGCAGGACGGCGTCGCCGGTCGGGTCCTCGTGGCCGGTGCGGGTGGTGTCGCCGAGGTCGAGGATCTCGTCGTGCAGGGCGCTGACCCGGCGGCCCTCGGTGGAGATGTGCCGGCGGCGGCGCAGGCCCATCGGGGTGTGGCCGGTGGCCAGGTAGAACGGGCGGG
>NZ_JUJA01000133.1:7802-17191 GCF_001906585.1 Streptomyces kebangsaanensis
CGCGCAGGCCGATACGGCCGATGTGGTGGCTGTCGCCGCCCGTGAGGTCGATCCGGCCGAAGCAGAGCGAACCGTCCACGGCGTTCAGCGCGGCCAGCAGTCCTGACCGCTCGGCGACGAGGATGTCCCGCTCCAGCCTGGCCTGCATGGGCTTGTCGCCCTGGGCGAGCGCGTCCGCGACGGAGGTTTCGGCGTCACCGCGCAGCGCGTCCACGCGCGCGTACAGTCCGTCGATGAATTCCTGTTCCCGCCGCAATTCACCGTCTGGAAAATCGGTGTTTGACAATTCGGCTCCCACCCGGATATACTGTGGCCAGTGAACTTCTTCGCGACTCATTCCATTTGAAGTCGCGAATCACCGAATATACGCAAAGAAATCCCCCGGGTGCAATTTCCCCGGGGGATTTCTTCTGCCGTGGGGCGGCGAGTCACAGCACGTCGGACAGCTCCTCCAGCAGCCGCCGCTTGGGCCGCGCGCCCACCATGGACTTCACGGGCTCGCCGGCGCGGAAGACCACGAAGGTCGGCATGGACAGCACCTTGTACGCGTTCGTCGTGTCCGGGTTGGTGTCCACGTCCAGCTGGACCACCTTCAGCCGGTCCCCCTCCTCGGCGGCCAGGGCGCTGAGCACCGGCCCCATCTGCCGGCACGGCGGACACCAGTCCGCGGTGAACTCCACCAGCACCGGCAGTTCCGAGCCGAGCACTTCGGCCTCGAAGTCCTCGTCAGTCACCTCGTCCACGCCCGCTGCCTTGATCACTGCTCCTGCCCTCCCAGTTCGCACCTCGGCTCCGGACCACCCGGAAGCAGCGCCTCGACAGCCAGCTCGTTCCTCGCCCGCTCGGCCCGCGCGAGCTGCGTGCCGACCCTCGCCCGCACCGCCCGCAGCTCGCCGATCAGCACGTCGAGCTCGTCCAGCTTGCGCCGGTAGACCGCGAGCGACGCCGGGCACGAGTCGCCCTCCGGGTGCCCGGCCCGCAGACACTCCACGAACGGCCGGGTCTCCTCCAGGTCGAACCCGAAGTCCCGCAGCGTCCTGATCTGCGTGAGCAGCTTCAGATCGCGCTCGTCGTACGTGCGGTGCCCGTGGACGTCCCGCCGCGCGGGCAGCAGCCCCCGCGACTCGTAGTACCGCAGGGCCCGTGTCGTCGTCCCGGCCCGCGCGGCCAGCTCGCCGATTCGCATGCCTACGAACGTAATCCTTGACGCCGACGTCAAGGCAACGCTCCCCGGCGTGCACGACGGCCTGCCCGCCCCGCGGAAAAGGCCGAGCGGCCGGGCCCACGGGGGCTCGGCCGCTCGGCGGCTCTGTCGTGTGCCGGGCGACCGGCCCCGGTTCAGGCGGGGCCGGTCGCCCGGAGCGGGGCGGGCCGGGGTCAGGCCTTGGCGAGTTCCTTCTCGCGCTCGTCCGGCAGCTCGGCCGGGGCTCCGGCGTCGTCGGACTCGTCGAGCAGGGTCTTCTCGTCGAAGGGCAGCTCGCCGGCGAGCACCCGCCGCACCCGGTCCTTGTCGACCTCGCCGGTCCAGGTGCCGATCAGCAGGGTGGCGACCGCGTTGCCCGCGAAGTTGGTCAGGGCGCGGGCCTCGCTCATGAAGCGGTCGATGCCGACGATCAGGCCGACGCCGTCGACCAGGGCGGGCTTGTGGGACTGCAGGGCACCGGCGAGGGTGGCCAGGCCGGCGCCGGTGACACCGGCCGCGCCCTTCGAGGCGATCATCATGAACAGCAGCAGGGTGATCTGCTGGCCGATGGACAGCGGCTGGCCCATCGCGTCGGCGATGAACAGCGAGGCCATGGTCAGGTAGATCATCGTGCCGTCGAGGTTGAAGGAGTAGCCGGTCGGCACGGTGATGCCGACGACCGGACGGCTCACGCCCAGGTGCTCCATCTTGGCGATGAGCCGGGGCAGCGCGGACTCGGACGACGACGTGGACACGATCAGCAGGAACTCGCGGCCCAGGTACTTCAGCAGGTGGAAGATGTTGATCCCGGTCACGATCCGGGTCAGCGCGCCCAGCACCAGGAAAACGAACAGCACGCAGGTGACGTAGAAGCCGAGCATGATCGTGGCGAGCGCCTTGAGGGCGTCGACGCCCGTCTCGCCGACCACGGCGGCGATGGCGCCGAAGGCGCCGACGGGGGCGGCCCACATGATCATGGCGAGAACGCGGAAGACCAGCCGCTGGATGTGCTCCACCCCGCGCAGGACCGGCTCGCCCTTGCGGCCCATGGCCTGCAGCGCGAACCCGACGAGCAGGGCGACCAGCAGGGTCTGCAGCACCTGGCCCTGGGTGAACGCCGACACCAGCGTGGTCGGGATGATGCCGAGCACGAAGTCGACCGGGCCCTCGCCCCCGGCCTCGGCCTGTGCCTGGCCGACGCCCTTCACCGCCTCGGTCAGGTGCATGCCGCTGCCCGGGTGGATGATGTTGCCGACCACGAGTCCGATGGCCAGCGCGACGAACGACATCGCGATGAAGTAGCCGAGCGCGAGCCCGCCGACCTTGCCGACCTTCGCGGCCTTGCGCACCGAACCGACGCCGAGCACGATCGTGCAGAAGATGATCGGCGAGATCATCATCTTGATCAGGCCCACGAAACCGGTGCCGAGCGGCTTGAGCTCCTTGGCGAGGTCCGGCGCGGCGAACCCGACGCCGATTCCCAGGAGCGCCGCGGCGATCACGGCTATGTACAGATAGTGGGTGCGGTCCCGCTTGGCTGCGGGCGCGGCAGGTGCCGTATCGGCTGCACTGCTCACGGCGGCCCTCCTTGACGACGTCATCGGCATCACCGGCGTGCGGCTCACGTCCGGGTTACAGGGGAATGTCGTGACTATCTCGCGCTGTGTGAGGGTGGTCACCCTTCCGTTCATTTAGTTCACGCCAGAACGGGGAGGCAGACTTGCGCCATGCGCATACCCGCCCTTCCGAGACCTCGCAGCCTGGCGGGTCAGCTGTTCGCGATGCAGGCGGTGCTGCTCGCGCTCGTCGTGGCCGGATACGCGCTCTTCACGTACGTCAACGACCAGGGCCAGGCCGAGGACGCGGCCCGCCGTCAGACCACGGCGGTGGCCCGCTCGATCGCCGACGCGCCGTCGGTCCGGGCGGCGATCCACTCCTCCGACCCCTCGGCGGAGCTCCAGCCGTACGCGTCGAGGGTGCAGAAGGACACCGGGGTCGACTTCGTCACGATCATGACTCCCGGGGGCATCCGCTGGACGCACCCCGACCCGGACCAGATCGGCAGGCCCTTCCTCGGCAACACCGCCCGCGCCCTGCGCGGCGAGACCTTCACCGAGACCTACACGGGCACCCTCGGCCCGTCCGTCCGCACGGTCACGCCCGTCGAGGAGGACGGGCACGTGATCGGGCTGGTCAGCGCCGGCATCAGGGTGGAGGCGATCAGCGAGCGGGTGCGGGAGCAGGTCGCCGCGCTGTTCTCGGTCGCCGCCGGGGTGCTCGCGCTCGGCGCGATCGGTACGTACGTCATCAACGCCCAGCTGCGCCGGCACACCCACGGCATGAACGCGACCGAGCTCAGCCGGATGTACGACTACCACCAGGCCGCGCTGCACGCGGTGCGGGAGGGACTGCTGATGCTGGACGCGGAGCACCGGGTGGCGTTGATCAACGACGGGGGACGGGAGCTGCTGGGGGTGGGCGGTGGAGCGGACGTCATGGGACGGCCGGTGACGGGGCTGGGCCTGCCCGCCCCGCTGACAAGTGCGTTGCTGGCCGCCGAGCCGCGGGTGGACGAGGTGCACCTGACCGCGTCGCGGGTGCTGGTGGTCAACACCTCGCCCGTGTCGGGCGGGGAGCGCCGGGGCACGGTGGTGACCCTGCGGGACGTCACCGAACTGCAGTCGCTGATGGGCGAGCTGGACTCCGAGCGGGGCTTCACGCAGGCACTGCGCTCCCAGGCGCACGAGGCCGCGAACCGCCTGCACACCGTGGTGTCGCTGATCGAGCTGGGGCGGGCGGAGGAGGCCGCGGAGTTCGCCACGGCGGAGCTGGAGCTGGCCCAGGCGCTGACCGACCAGGTGGTCTCGGCGGTGAGCGAGCCGGTGCTGGCCGCGCTGCTGCTCGGCAAGACCGCGCAGGCCAACGAGCGGGGCGTGGAGCTGGTGGTGTCCGGGGACAGCGGCCTGGACGACGGGCTGCTCCCGGAGAGTCTGCCGTCCCGGGACCTGGTGACGATCCTCGGCAACCTCGTCGACAACGCGGTGGACGCGGCGCAGGGCGGCCCGCGGGCGCGGGTGACGGTGACGGCGTACGCGCAGGACGCCGAGCTGGTGCTGCGGGTGACGGACACCGGGCCGGGCGTGGAGCCCGCCCATGCCGACCTGGTGTTCCAGCGCGGCTTCTCGACCAAGCCGACGGGGCCCGGCGGGCGGGGGCTGGGCCTGGCGCTCGTACGGCAGGCGGTGCAGCGGCACGAGGGGACGCTGACGGTGACGGAGGCCGAGGGGGGCGGCGCGGTGTTCGAGGCGCGGTTGCCGTTGGGGGACGGGGGCGCGGGCCGCGCGTCCGGGGACGAGGCGTGGCGGACGGCGGGGCGAGGGGCATGACGAGCGAGCAGCCCATCCGCGTCCTGGTGGTCGAGGACGACCCGGTCGCGGCGGACGCGCACGTGATGTACGTCGGCCGGGTGCCGGGGTTCGTCGCGGTCGGCAAGGCGCACACGGGCGCGGAGGCCCGGCGGATGCTGGACCGCACCCCGGTGGACCTGCTCCTGCTCGACCTGCACCTGCCGGACGTGCACGGCCTGCAGCTGGCCCGTTCCCTGCGAGCCGCCGGCCTCCACGCGGACGTGGTCGCGGTGACCTCGGCGCGGGACCTGGCGGTGGTCCGCGAAGGGGTCTCGCTGGGGGTGGTCCAGTACGTGCTGAAACCGTTCACCTTCGCCACGCTCCGGGACCGGCTGGTGCGGTACGCCGAGTTCCGCGCGACGGCCGGGGAGGCCGGCGGGCAGGCGGAGGTCGACCGGGCCCTCGCGACGCTGCGCGCCCCGGGCCCGGCCACCCTTCCCAAGGGGCTGAGCGCGCCGACCCTGGAGCGGGTCACGGGTGTGTTGCGGGAGGCGGAGGAGGGCCTCACGGCGGCCGGGGTCGCCGAGGCGATCGGCATCGCCCGCATCACGGCCCGGCGCTACCTGGAGCACCTGGTCGACACGGGCCGGGCCGACCGCAGCCCCCTGTACGGTCAGGTGGGCAGACCGGAACTGGTGTACCGGTGGGTGCGGGGGCCGGGTCCGGCGCGGTAGCCGCCGGATCCCCGGCCTTCCGCCCCGGGGCGGAAGGCCGGGGAGGAAGACCTGGACGCGAAGGACGGGACGTGACGGGATGTACAGGAACCTGGCGGAGCTCGCCCATGCGGCCCTGACGGCCCGGTCGGTGCCGGGCGCCGGCGGGGCGCGTGCCGTGCCCGTACGGCTCGACGGCACCACCAGGGCTGCCGTGGCCGACACCTGCGTCCGCGGCGACCTCGGCTTCGCCGTGCTCCTGCACCGGCGCAAGGACGGCTTCGTCGCCGAGGAGCTCTACACCTCCAGCCGCGGCGACGACGGGGCGTGGGCGGCCCCGGACCACCTGACCGGAGGCGTGCTGAGGTTCGACCCGACCCGTGACCGGGAGATCGCGAACGTCCTGCGCGGCGCCCCACTGGCCTTCGGCGGCGAGTACGAGATGGAGCTGTACACCGGACGGCCCCAGTCCGACGAGGGCTACGAGCTGCTGCGTTTGCACGAGTTGCTCGTCGCCCCCGAGGCCGGTCACCTCGAGGTCGAGGACACCTCACCAGGAGCCGGCGGCGCCTCCGTCCGCACCCGCGGGGTGCCCGCCTCCCACTTCGCTGCCGTCGTCTGCTTTCCCGGTGAGCGCTTCACCGTCCGCGCGATGACGGGGGACGGGGCCGGCGCCCGGCCCCTGGGGGACTCCTGGGAGCTGACCGGCCCCGATCCCGTCCGGTGACCCGGCCCTAGAAGACGGACTCCGCCTCGTCCATGCGGTCCTTCGGCACCGTCTTCAGTTCGGTGACCGCCTCGGCGAGCGGGACCATCACGATGTCGGTGCCGCGCAGCGCGGTCATGTGGCCGAACTCGCCGCGGTGCGCGGCCTCCACCGCGTGCCAGCCGAAGCGGGTGGCGAGGACGCGGTCGTAGGCCGTGGGGACGCCGCCGCGCTGGACGTGGCCGAGGATGACCGGCTTGGCCTCCTTGCCGAGCCGCCTCTCCAGCTCGTACGCCAGTGCCGTACCGATGCCCTGGAAGCGCTCGTGGCCGTACTTGTCGATCTCGCCCTTGCCGTAGTCCATGGTGCCCTCGGCCGGGTGGGCGCCCTCGGCGACGCAGATCACCGCGAACTTCTTGCCGCGGGCGAAGCGCTCCTCGACCATCTTGACCAGGCCGGCCGGGTCGAAGGGGCGCTCGGGCAGGCATATGCCGTGGGCGCCGGCCGCCATGCCGGACTCCAGGGCGATCCAGCCCGCGTGGCGGCCCATGACCTCGACCACCATCACGCGCTGGTGGGACTCGGCGGTGGTCTTGAGGCGGTCCATCGCCTCCGTGGCCACGCCGACGGCCGTGTCGAAGCCGAAGGTGCGGTCGGTGGAGGAGATGTCGTTGTCGATCGTCTTCGGCACCCCCACCACCGGCAGCCCCGCGTCCGACAGCATCCGCGCCGCCGTCAGCGTGCCCTCGCCGCCGATCGGGATGAGCGCGTCGATGCCGAACCGGTGGATCATGTCGGAGGCGTTCTCGCACGCCTCGCGGAGCCGGTCGCGCTCCAGCCGGGAGGAGCCGAGGATGGTCCCGCCGCGGGCCAGGATGCCGCCCACCGCGTTGAGGTCCAGGGGCCGGTAGCGGCCGTCGAGCAGACCGGCGTAGCCGTCCTCGAAGCCGATGACCTCGTCGCCGTACGTCGTGACCGCTCGGTGCACGACCGACCGGATCACCGCGTTCAGCCCCGGACAGTCGCCGCCTGCCGTGAGAACTCCGATGCGCATCGTGCTGTGTCTCCTGCTCACTGTTGATACCGGTGATCCTGTCCGATTGTTCCATGTCCCGGAGGCGGCATCGGCCTGACGGGCGCCTTATCTGTCGACCGGGGTAGTGTCAAGAGGGTTCCGCCCACTTCCGCTCACCCGTGTGGGCGTTTTTCGCAGGACGCCACCGACGAGGAAACGGAGAGCCCGCGTGACCCGCAGCGTGTACGTGACCGGCATCGACCGCGGCGACGGCCGGCAGGTCGTCGAGCTGGGAGTCATGGAACTGCTGACCCGGCAGGTCGACCGGGTGGGCGTCTTCCGCCCCCTCGTGCACGACGGCCCGGACCGCCTCTTCGAAGTGCTGCGCGCCCGCTACCGGCTCACCCAGGACCCGGCGACCGTCTACGGCCTGGACTACCACGAGGCGAACACGCTCCAGGCCGAGCAGGGCACGGACGAGCTGGTCTCCGCCCTCGTCGACCGCTTCCACCTGGTCGCCCGGGACTACGACGTCGTCCTGGTGCTCGGCACCGACTTCGCCGAGACGCAGCTGCCCGACGAGCTGTCGCTCAACGCCCGGCTGGCGAACGAGTTCGGCGCCTCCGTGCTGCCGGTCGTGGGCGGCCGCAGGCAGACCGCCGAGTCCGTGCTCGCCGAGACCCGCAACGCCTACCGCGCCTACGACGGCCTGGGCTGCGACGTGCTGGCCATGGTCACCAACCGGGTGGCCCGCGAGGACCGGGACCTGATCGCCGAGCGGCTGGCCGGCCGGCTGCCGGTGCCCTGCTGGGTGGTGCCCGACGAGCCCGCCCTGTCCGCGCCGACGGTCGCGCAGATCACCCAGGTCCTGGACGGCAAGGTCCTGCTGGGCGACGACTCGGGACTGGCCCGCGACGTCCTCGACTTCGTGTTCGGCGGCGCCATGCTGCCCAACCTGCTCAAGGCCCTCACCCCGGGCTGCCTGGTCGTCACCCCCGGCGACCGCGCCGACCTGGTCGTCGGCTCGCTCGCCGCGCACAGCGCCGGCACCCCGCCGATAGCCGGCGTACTGCTCACCCTGAACGAGGCCCCGCGGCAGGAGGTCCTCACGCTCGCCGCCCGGCTCGCCCCGGGCACCCCGGTCGTCTCGGTGGCCGGCAACAGCTTCCCCACCGCCGAGCGGCTCTTCTCCCTGGAGGGCAAGCTGACCGCGGCCACCCCGCGCAAGGCGGAGACCGCGCTCGGCCTGTTCGAGCGGTACATCGACGTCGCCGACCTCAGCAAGCGGGTCTCCGCGCCGAGCAGCGACCGGGTCACACCGATGATGTTCGAGCACAAGCTGCTCCAGCAGGCCCGCTCCGACAAACGGCGCGTGGTCCTGCCGGAGGGCGCCGAGGAGCGCGTGCTGCACGCGGCGGAGGTGCTGCTGCGCCGCGGCGTGTGCGACCTGACACTGCTCGGGCCGGTGGACACCATCCGCAAGAAGGCCGCCGACCTCGGCATCGACCTCGGCGACTCGCAGCTGATCGACCCGGTCCGCTCCGAGCTGCGGGACGCCTTCGCCGAGCAGTACGCCCGGCTGCGCGCCCACAGGGGCGTCACGGTGGAGCTGGCGTACGACGTCGTCTCGGACGCCAACTACTTCGGCACCCTCATGGTCCAGGAGGGCCTCGCCGACGGCATGGTGTCGGGCTCGGTGCACTCCACCGCCGCGACCATCCGGCCCGCCTTCGAGATCATCAAGACCAAGGCGGACGCCTCGATCGTGTCGTCCGTGTTCTTCATGTGCCTGGCCGACAAGGTGCTCGTCTACGGCGACTGCGCGGTCAACCCCGACCCGGACGCCGAGCAGCTGGCCGACATCGCCGTCCAGTCGGCGGCCACCGCCGCCCAGTTCGGCGTCGAGCCGCGGATCGCCATGCTCTCGTACTCCACCGGCACCTCCGGCTCGGGCGCCGACGTGGACAAGGTGCGCGAGGCGACCGAGCTGGTGCGGCTGCGCCGCCCGGACCTGCTGATCGAGGGGCCGATCCAGTACGACGCGGCCGTGGAGCCGTCGGTGGCCGCCACCAAGCTGCCGGACTCGGAGGTCGCCGGGCAGGCCACCGTGCTGATCTTCCCGGACCTGAACACCGGCAACAACACCTACAAGGCCGTGCAGCGCTCGGCCGGCGCGATCGCGGTCGGCCCGGTCCTGCAGGGTCTGCGCAAGCCGGTCAACGACCTCTCGCGCGGCGCCCTGGTGCAGGACATCGTCAACACCGTCGCCATCACCGCGATCCAGGCCCAGGCCCAGTCGTCCGCCGACTGACGTCCGAACAGGGAGTTTTCCAACACCGTGCACGCGACCCGCGTCCTCGTCCTCAACTCCGGCTCCTCGTCGGTGAAGTACCAGCTGCTCGACATGCGCGGCGCGAGCCGGCTC
>NZ_JUJA01000133.1:17198-41901 GCF_001906585.1 Streptomyces kebangsaanensis
CTGGTCGAGCGCATCGGCGAGCAGACCTCCCGCCTCCGGCACACCTGCGTCGGCACGGGTGCCACCCGTGAGCACCACGGCCCGGTCGCCGACCACGACGCCGCCCTGAAGGCCGTGGCCGAGGAGCTGGCCAGGGACGGGCTCGGCCTGGACTCCCCCGAGCTGGCCGCGATCGGGCACCGGGTGGTGCACGGCGGCCTGTTCTTCACCGAGCCCACCGTCGTCGACGACGACGTACTCACCGAGATCGAGCGGCTGATCCCGGTGGCGCCCCTGCACAACCCGGCCAACCTCACCGGCATCCGCACGGCCATGGCGCTGCGCCCGGACCTGCCGCAGGTCGCCGTCTTCGACACGGCGTTCCACACGACCATGCCGGAGTCCGCGGCCCGCTACGCGATCGAGACGAAGGTCGCGGACCGGTTCCGGGTGCGCCGCTACGGCTTCCACGGCACCTCGCACGCCTACGTCTCCCGGGCCGCGGCCGAGCTGCTGGGCAGGGCACCGGAGGACGTCAACGTGATCGTGCTGCACCTGGGCAACGGGGCGTCCGCCTCGGCGGTGCGGGGCGGACGGTGCGTGGACACCTCCATGGGGCTCACCCCGCTGGAGGGGCTGGTGATGGGAACGCGTTCGGGTGACCTGGACCCGGCCGTCATCTTCCATTTGCGGCGCGTTGCCGGAATGTCCATGGACGAGATCGACACTCTTCTCAACAAGAGGAGCGGACTGTTCGGTCTGTGCGGCGACAACGACATGCGGGAGATACGGCGCCGGATGGACGAGGGCGACGACCAGGCGCGGCTCGCGTTCGAGATCTACGTCCACCGGCTGAAGAAGTACATCGGCGCCTATTACGCGGTACTCGGCACGGTGGACGCGGTCGTCTTCACCGCCGGGGTCGGCGAGAACGCCGCCTTCGTGCGCGAGGCCGCCGTCGCGGGCCTGGAGGGGCTGGGCCTGGCGGTGGACGGCGAGCGCAACGCCGTACGGAGCGGCGAGGCGCGGCTGATCTCGCCCGAGGGCGCGCGGGTGGCCGTGGCCGTGGTGCCCACGGACGAGGAAATGGAGATCGCGACACAGACGTACGCACTGGTGGGGAACAACGACTGACGACGACTGGCGACAGCTGCTTTTCAATGCGCGCCTGAGCGCGGCTCCGCACATTTGTATCTTCCGCCGGCCGGAATATTCCGCAGCGAAACAAACCGATAGGATCGCCCCATGCGCCGTTCGAAAATCGTCTGTACTCTCGGCCCCGCAGTCGACTCCCACGAGATGCTCGTCGCCCTGATCGAGGCGGGCATGAACGTGGCCCGCTTCAACTTCAGCCACGGCACGCACGCCGAGCACCAGGGACGGTACGACCGCGTCCGCGCCGCCGCCAAGGAGACCGGCCGGGCCATCGCGGTCCTCGCCGACCTGCAGGGACCGAAGATCCGCCTGGAGACCTTCGCCGAGGGCCCGGTCGAGCTCGAGCGGGGTGACGAGTTCACGATCACCACCGAGGACGTCCCGGGCGACAAGCACGTCTGCGGTACGACGTACAAGGGGCTGCCGGGCGACGTCTCGCGCGGCGACCAGGTCCTGATCAACGACGGCAACGTCGAGCTGAAGGTCCTGGACGTCGAGGGCCCGCGGGTGAGGACGATCGTCATCGAGGGCGGTGTCGTCTCCGACCACAAGGGCATCAACCTGCCCGGCGCGGCGGTGAACGTGCCCGCGCTGTCCGAGAAGGACATCGAGGACCTGCGCTTCGCGCTGCGCATGGGCTGCGACATGGTCGCCCTGTCCTTCGTCCGGGACGCCAAGGACGTCGCCGACGTGCACCGGGTCATGGACGAGGAGGGCCGCCGCGTCCCCGTCATCGCCAAGGTGGAGAAGCCGCAGGCGGTGGAGAACATGCAGGACGTCGTGATGGCGTTCGACGGCGTGATGGTCGCCCGCGGCGACCTGGCCGTCGAGTACCCGCTCGAGAAGGTCCCCATGGTGCAGAAGCGCCTGATCGAGCTGTGCCGGCGCAACGCCAAGCCGGTGATCGTGGCGACCCAGATGATGGAGTCGATGATCACCAACTCCCGCCCGACCCGCGCCGAGGCCTCCGACGTGGCCAACGCGATCCTGGACGGCGCCGACGCGGTGATGCTGTCGGCCGAGTCGAGCGTGGGCGCGTATCCGATCGAGACCGTCAAGACGATGTCGAAGATCGTCAAGGCGGCCGAGGAGGAGCTGCTCTCCAAGGGCCTGCAGCCGCTGGTGCCCGGCAAGAAGCCGCGCACGCAGGGCGGTTCGGTGGCCCGCGCCGCCTGCGAGATCGCCGACTTCCTGGGCGGCAAGGGCCTGGTGGCCTTCACCCAGTCCGGCGACACGGCCCGCCGGCTGTCCCGCTACCGCGCGGTCCAGCCGATCCTGGCGTTCACCACCGACGAGTCCACCCGCAACCAGCTGGCGCTCAGCTGGGGCGTGGAGCCGCACGTGGTGCCGTTCGTCAACAGCACCGACGAAATGGTCGAGCTGGTCGACCAGGAGATGGTCAAGCTCAGCCGCTTCGCCCCCGGCGACACGGTCGTCATCACCGCCGGCTCGCCCCCCGGCGTCCCCGGCACCACCAACATGGTCCGCGTCCACCACCTGGGCGGCGGCGGCCGCGACTGACCGCGCACCCGGTCGTCCTCCGCGACGCTGAGGGCGTCCCCTGCGAACCGGGGGCGCCCTCGGCGTTCTCACCGCTCCCGGCTACGGCAGGTCACCGGCGATCCGCTCCCACGCCTCGAACTCACCCCACCGCGGATGCTCCGCGAGGAGGTGGGCCAAGGGCCGCACAGGAGCAAGCAGGCGCCGGATCATGCGCAGCGCGAGGACGTGCGGGCGGTCCAGCTCACGCCAGTGCCCGGAAAGCACGGCGGCCGGATCCGGAGGCATCGGCATGGCGTCCAAGGCCCGTTCCAGGACGGGGCCCGGATCCAGCAGAGGCACTTCCGCCCGTCGGCCCAGCTTCTGCAACAGCCAGGATCCGAGCCACAGATCACGCAGCAGCCACTCGTTGTGCTGCGGACCGGTGGCCCGCTCCGCGGCTGCCAGCAGAGCCGACCATCCCGACGCCACCGCCTGCCACTGCCGGCCGCTCAGCCGTTCCGGGGCCTGCTGGAGGCGGGCGGCGAACTGCTGAGCGGCGGCCGTCCACTGACTCACCGACCCGTCGGCGCACACCACTTCCGGCGCCGACCAGCGACGCGCGTGCGCGTCGAGGTCCAGCCGGTCCAGGTCGTCGAACAGGCCGTTCATCCGAAGTGCGCCCCAGCCGTCTCGAACATCCCCTTGCCGAGCCGCTCCGCTCCACCTCCGGGCGCCCGGACCGGGTCGCCCTCCGCATGAGTTCCGAGGGGCCGGACGGTGCTGTGGCCCGACACTCGCTCGGGTGAGTACCGGGCCACGACTGCTGTGCTGCGAGAGCAGGTCCGAAGAAGCTGTCAACCAGTCGTGTACACGTGCATGCCGGGTATGTGGAGGTTGCCGCCGAACTGGGCTGCCTGGACCACGTGGACCTTGGTGAAGTAGATCAACGGGATGTTCAGCGGGGGCGGGTTGTCCGGGCTGAACGTGACCGGGATCAGGCCGAACAGGTTGCCGGAGATGCTCTCGGTGTACATCACCGTGTCGCCGCCCCGGATCTTGGACGTCGAGCGCCCGGCCGCCTGCACGTGGTAGGTCTTGCCGGACCGCTTGTCCTTCACCGTCTGGTGCAGGTCGCCGATGTCCGTGCCGTTGGAGACGACGTACTTCAGCGCCTTCTTCACGGTGCCGTTGGCGGTCCTGACCTCGACGATGCCCTGGTAGTCGGCGCCCTTCAGCGTCAGCGAGCTGGCGTCCAGGTACCAGGGGTCGTCGGCCAGCGGCACCTTGTTGTCCACACCGCCCACCGCATCGGTGGCGACCGGGCAGTTCTCCAGGTCCGCGGCGGCGCTCGCGGACGGGTCCGGCGAGGTGGTGGTCCCGTCGGCCGCGTCCTCCGCCGGCTTCCCGGCGTCCTCGGCCGCCTCGGACGCCGTGCCGGTCGTGTCCTTCACGGTGTCCTTGCCCGTGTCGGTGACCTTCTCGGTGGTGTCCTCGACGGTGTCGGACGTCCCCTTGTCCGCGGGGGCCGTGGCGTCCTTCGTCCCGTCCGCCGGCGGTGCGGCGGAGGCGGACGGCGTGGCCTCGGAGGCGGAGGACGCCCCGGAGCCCGGCGTGCCTCCGGTGAGGATGCCCCCGAGCGTGTCGCTGACGGTCCCCAGCAGACCGCCGCTCCCGCCCGCGGACTCCGACGGGGCAGGCGGGGCGGCGTCACCGGCGCCCGAGCCGCCCGGCTTGTCCTCCGAGGCGGTGGCGGACGGCTCGGGCCCGGCCTTGTCGCCGGAACCCGAACCCGACGGAGTGGACGTGTCCGTGGAGCTCTTGTCCCCGGTGTCCCCGGTGTCCGCGGAGGATGTCGCCGAAGGGGCCGGCTCCGTGTTGCCGTCCTTGCCGTCCTTGCCGTCCTCGGCGGAGTCACCGGCGCTCGCGGAGGCGGACGGCGTCGGCGGGGCCGAGGGTTCGTCCTTGGACTCGTCCTTGCCCTCGGAGCCGTCCAGTGCCGCGACGCAGTCCTTGTACTCGTCGATCGTCAGGCTCTTGGCGGACGGCGTCGAGGAGTTGTTGTCGGCGACGGCGAGCGTCGACGTGAACCCCATCCCCATGAGGACCGCCGTCGGCATGGCCGCCATGGCGATGGCCTTGCCGGCCGGCATGTGGAACCTGGTGAACAGCGGCTTCCTGGGTGCCGCGTGGCGGGGCCCGGTTCTCGCACGGGACTCGTCAACCTCAGCCCCGTGGGCCACCTCGTCAGTCGGCACTGTGCCTCCCGTTCGCCCCGTTGGCAGGGCTCGTTCCTGACAGGTCGTTCGACTCGTTCGGCTCGCTCGTCCCGTCCACCGCCGTCTCGGGTGCGGCCTGCGGAGCACCGCCCTGGACCGGGCCGGTCCCCTCGGCGCCCTCCGGCGCGGGCGGCACGCCCTCCGCCCACGCCACGGCCATCGCGCCGCCGATGAGCGCGGGCAGGAAGCCCAGGCCGAAGCCGCCGAAGTTGGACATGGGGATGGACACCAGCGCCAGCAGGATCGCCGCGATACCCGCGAAGACCCGGATGTGCTTCTGGAACCAGAGGCTGATGCCCAGGACGACGAGCAGCACGCCGATGATGAGGGAGCCGGCTCCCGCGGGGGTGCCCATCGTCAGGGTCAGGTGACCGAGCTTGAGATGGGCGTACGGGAAGTACATGATCGGAAAGCCGCTGAGCAGGACGAGCAGCCCGGCCCAGAACGGACGGGTGCCCCGCCATGCGCGGAACTGCAGCCTCCGGCGGACGAACTGACCGGGTGCGGCAGGAGTCTCGGCGCTCATGGAAAACAGCTCCCTGGTGCGGCGTTGCTGTGGTGAGGGTGGTGCTTCGTGGTGTGGGGTGTGGGGGGTGTGTGAAGGAGCGGGCGGAGGGTGGAACGGGCGGGGGCGCCGTCGGCTCCCCCGCCCGTCACCGAGTGCCTAGTAGCACTCCTTGGTGCCCGTCGCCAGCGACATCTTCAGACCGCTGAGCTTGAAGGTTCCGGCGGTGGTCGCCCACGCCGTCTGCTTCACATTGGTCAGAACGGCCGAGTCGGCCTGCTGGGCGAACCCGAAGGGGTTGGCCTGCTCGTTGCCGCCCTTCATGCCCGGACCCTTGCTGGCATCCTTGGCCGCAACACCGATGTCGATGTTGTTGAACGTGGCGTCGGCCTGCAGGTCGGCGACATCGATGTAGAGGTTGTCGGCCTCGACCGGCTTGGAACCGCCCGCCTTCAGGATCAGGCTCACGTTGCCGAAGGGCGTGGGGGTGACGACCGACTGGCACATGTTGTTGATCGTGGCCTTCTTGAAGGCCGAGACCGCGACCGGGTGAGCCTCGTCCTTGCCCTCGAGGCTCTTCCCCGAGTCGATCGCGCCGTACTGGGCGAACCCCTTGCCTTCCAACCTGTCGGCCGTCACCTTGAACGACTGGCCCGACACGCTGAACGACGCGGCGAGGGCACCCTGTGCCAGGGCCACGCCTATCGCCGCCGTGGCGGCCACGCTGGGCACCATGACCACAGCGAACCGCTTCCATCTGGTCCCGCCACGCACTTGGGACTCCATGTTTCCTCCTTCTCGGACGTACATCTCCTGTCCCCGGCTCACCGCCGGTCGGCGGCTCGGCCGGGCAGGGATGGGAGAAGTGCTACGCCCTCGGGAAGGAGAACGCCCGCGCCCGGTGGCGCGAACCGCGCCCGAATCACCGGCGATCACTCCCGAGCGACAACCACTGGTCGCGCCTGACACGCATCACGCACAACCTTGCTGGACAGGCTTCGCCGTGAAACGAAGACCCCCCTGCCCAAGGGACGGCGCACTGCCGCCGGCCCTGCTCGGTGGGGACCCGGACATCCCGCGTCCCGACCGGCTGCCGGGCTTACGGGAACGGACCGAGCGTCGCCGATCGTGGTGCATTCTCGCCGCCCGCACAAGGGGGTTCGTTACTCGCTGGTAACGGCCGAATGACCGGGGCGCGACTCAACGGCCCCGGACGGCGACACTCGGTGGCAACTCGGGGCAGAACAAAACGGTTGACCACTGGACAGAACCGTGCGGAACCACATCTCCGACTTACTCCCAGTAACAGCGGCCGCGATTACCAAGTTTTGGTAAAGCGCGGCCGCACCGGGAGCTCGTCGGCCAATCTTTCACGTGGGCATCACACGCCCTGGCGTTTAACGACTGGTCACCACAAGGGCCTTGGCCCGGGCCGGAGCCCGGCCGGGGCTCAGAACAGCGCCCGCGCCAACGCCCGGCGCGCCGCCGTCACCCGCGGGTCCTCGGCCCCGACGACCTCGAAGAGCTCCAGCAGCCTCAGTCGCGCCGCGTCCCGGTCCTCACCGGCGGTGCTCCGCACGGCCTCGATGAGCCGGCCGAACGCGTCCTCGACGTGCCCGCCCACCAGGTCCAGGTCGGCGGCGGCGATCTGCGCCTGCACGTCGGCCGGCTTCTCGGCCGCCTCCTTGCGCACCCGCTGCGGGTCCGCACCCTGCACCCGCTGGAGCAACTCGGCCTGGGCGAGGCCCAGTTTGGCCTCCGGGTGGGCCGGGTCGTCGGCCAGTACGTTCTTGTACGCCTGGACGGCGCCGCCCAGGTCACCGGCGTCCAGGGCCTGCGCGGCCGCGTTCAGCAGCGCGTCGTACGGACCGGCCGGGGCCTGCGGGGTCTGCGAGGCCGCCCGGCCGCCCGGCTCGGCGTCCGGGTCGACGGTCAGGCCGGTCAGGCCGAAGCGCTGCTCGGCGACCTGCACCAGCTGGTCCAGCGTCTGCCGGATCTGCGCCTCGCCCGCTGCCCCCTGGAACAGGGGCAGGGCCTGGCCCGCGACCACCGCGAAGACCGCGGGGATCCCCTGGATCCCGAACTGCTGCATCAGCAACTGGTTGGCGTCGACGTCGACCTTGGCGAGGAGGAGGCGTCCGTCGTACTCGACGGCCAGCCGCTCCAGGACCGGGCCCAGCTGCTTGCAGGGCTGGCACCACTCGGCCCAGAAGTCGATGACGACGGGCACCTCGGCCGAGCGCTGCAGGACGTCGCGCTCGAACGTGGCCTCACTGACGTCGATGACGAGATCGGCCGGGGAGACCGCCCCCGCGCCGCCCTCCCTGGCCGCTTGCGCGCGCGCCTGCTCCGCCTTCGCCTTCGCCTCCTGGGCCGCCTTCACCGCGGCGAGGTCGACGACTCCGCTCATGGACATGTTCCGTGGCTGCATGCGTCCATCCTCCCCCGTTCCGCGCCCCTGAGTGAAAACGGCCGTGAAAGCCGGACTGTGCCGGGCGCCCGGTCCCCACCGGACGCCGTGTGGTCGTCGCTCGCGCGTGGACCTCCATCCCTCCGCCCACGCTTTCGATACGACCCGTAGCGTAATGGCATCGAGCGCCTCCGCGGAAGCGCACCCCGGTGATCTCCCTCACGACCGCACAGGATCGGCCGGTTATGGTCATGCCATGCAGAGCCGCACCCGGTCCACCCGCGCCGGCCGCCCGCGCAGCGCCACCGCGGACGCGGCGATCCTGGCCGCCACCCGGGCGGCCCTGGTCGAGCTGGGCTGGTCCAGGCTCACCCTGGGGGACGTGGCCACCCGGGCGGGGGTCGCCAAGACGACGCTGTACCGCCGCTGGGCGGGCAAGAACGAACTCGTCGTCGACGCCGTCGCCGAGCTCTTCGACGAACTCCGCCTCCCCGACCACGGCAGTCTCACCGCCGACATCGAGGGCGTGGTCCTGCAGTTCGCGGCGATCCTGGACCGCCCGGAGGCCAGGAGCGGCCTGATGGCGGTGGTCGCCGAGTCCACCCGCGACGAGGCGCTGCGGGAACGCATCCGCATCTCCATCGTCGACCGCCAGAAACGCCTGGTCCTGGAGGGCCGCGCCCGCGCCCAGTCCCGCGGCGAACTCCCCCCGGAACCGGCCCCGGAGGAAGCCGCCCGCACAGCCGACCTGATCTTCGACATGGTC
Source organism: Streptomyces kebangsaanensis (assembly GCF_001906585.1). Classification (GTDB taxonomy): domain Bacteria; phylum Actinomycetota; class Actinomycetes; order Streptomycetales; family Streptomycetaceae; genus Streptomyces; species Streptomyces kebangsaanensis. The sequence continues at coordinate 25,772 of NZ_JUJA01000133.1, forward strand.
GCGGGTGCGGTGGTCCACCGCACCCTGATCAGCGCGGAACCGGCGGACGAGCAGTGGGTACGGGGCTTCACCCGGATCCTTTTGACGGGGCTGGCGGCACACAGCCCGTCCGGGGGTCCCTCCCTGCTCGAAGAGCTCGGCGGAATCTGAGGACGAGGCCGTTCAGGCCGATGGGGGTCCAGGGGGCGAAGGGGCGGAGCCCCTGGGGACGGGACGGGCAGGGGCGGCGGGGGCGAAACCCACGCCGACCCCGACTCCGGCGCCTCAGAACCCCGCGGGCTCCGTGTACACCCCCCACTCCTCCCGCAGCACGTCGCAGATCTCGCCCAGCGTCGCCTCGGCCCGGACGGCGTCCAGCATGGGTTCGATCATGTTGCCGCCATTGCGCGCCGCCGCCAGCATGGCGTCCAGCGCCGAGCGCACGGCAGCGGCGTCCCGCCCGGCCTTCCGCTCGGCGAGCACCCGGACCTGCTCCCGCTCCACCTCGTGGCTCACCCGCAGGATCTCCAGGTCCCCGGTCACCGACCCCGTGTGGACGTTCACCCCGACGACCTTCTTGTCGCCCTTCTCCAGCGCCCGCTGGTACCGGAAGGCCGACTCCGCGATCTCCCCGGTGAACCACCCGTCCTCGATCCCCCGCAGGATCCCGGACGTGATCGGCCCGATCGGGTGCTGCCCGTCGGGGTGGGCCCGCAGCCCCCGCTCCCTGATCTGCTCGAAGATCTTCTCCGCGTCCGCCTCGATCCGGTCCGTCAGCTGCTCGACGTACCACGAACCGCCCAGCGGATCGGCGACGTTGGCGACGCCGGTCTCCTCCATCAGCACCTGCTGCGTGCGCAGCGCGATCTCCGCGGCCTGCTCGCTGGGCAGCGCGAGGGTCTCGTCGAGGGCGTTGGTGTGCAGCGAGTTGGTGCCGCCGAGCACCGCCGCGAGCGCCTCCACCGCCGTACGGACGACGTTGTTGTACGGCTGCTGGGCGGTCAGCGAGACCCCCGCGGTCTGCGTGTGGAAGCGCAGCCACTGGGCCTTCTCGGACTTCGCGCCGTAGACGTCCCGCATCCACCGCGCCCAGATCCTGCGCGCCGCGCGGAATTTGGCGATCTCCTCGAAGAAGTCGACGTGCGCGTCGAAGAAGAAGGACAGGCCGGGCGCGAAGACGTCGACGTCCAGACCGCGGCTCAGGCCCAGTTCGACGTAGCCGAAGCCGTCCGCCAGCGTGTACGCCAGCTCCTGCGCGGCCGTCGCCCCCGCCTCGCGGATGTGGTAGCCGGAGACCGACAGCGGCTTGTAGGCGGGGATGCCGGAGGCGCAGTGCTCCATCAGGTCGCCGATGAGGCGCAGGTGCGGCTCGGGCTCGAAGAGCCACTCCTTCTGGGCGATGTACTCCTTGAAGATGTCCGTCTGGAGCGTGCCGTTGAGGACGGAGGCGTCCACACCCTGACGCTCGGCGGCGACCAGGTACATGCAGAAGACGGGGACGGCCGGCCCGCTGATCGTCATGGAGGTGGTGACGTCGCCGAGCGGGATGTCCTTGAACAGGACCTCCATGTCGGCGGCCGAGTCGATCGCCACCCCGCAGTGGCCGACCTCGCCCAGCGAGCGCGGGTCGTCGGAGTCGCGGCCCATGAGCGTCGGCATGTCGAAGGCGACCGAGAGCCCGCCTCCGCCGTTGCCGAGGATCATCTTGTAGCGCTCGTTGGTCTGCTCGGCGTTGCCGAACCCGGCGAACTGCCGGATCGTCCAGGTGCGTCCCCGGTAGCCGGTCGGGTACAGCCCGCGGGTGAAGGGGTACTCCCCGGGCCAGCCGATCCGCTCGAAGCCCTCGTACCCGTCCCCGGGGCGGGGTCCGTACACCGGCTCCACGGGGTCGCCGGAGAGCGTGGTGAAGTCCGCGTCGCGCTTGCGTGCGGCGTCGTACCGGGCCTGCCAGCGGCGGCGGCCCTCCTCGATGGCGTCAGCGTCCATGCCTTCGAATTTACTAGGACGTCCTAGTAAATGTCGATGGGAGACCGCCGTACGGTGTTCGTACGGCGGTCCGGTTACGCCTCGGCGACCGCGGGGGCCTCGTCCTGCGCGAGCTTGGACTCCAGCTCGTGGGTGATCCTGCGCTCCACGAAGAAGGCGGCCGTGGGGATCGTTCCGGCCAGCAGGACCCACAGCTGCTTGGCCACCGGCCACTTCGCCTTGGAGCCCAGGTCGAAGGCGAAGACGAGGTAGAGGACGTACAGCCAGCCGTGTGCGATGCCCACCAGGCGCGTGAAGTCCGCCGCACCGTCGAGGGCGAGCAGATACTTGCCGATCATGCCCAGAACCAGCAGGACCAGCAGCACGCCGGTGACGTAGGCCATGACGCGGTAGCGGGTCAGCACGCTTCGTTTCATGAAGACGAGCGTAACCACCCGTTCCGGGAGATCCCGCCCCGGGTCGCCCCTCGTGTCATTCCTCCTCGAAGTCGTGCGCGGCGATCCGCAGCGGCCGCAGCATCGCGAAGATCTCCGCGCACTCCTCGGCGTCGTAGGCCCCGAGTCCGAAGTCCATCGCCATCAGGTCGCGGGTGGCCGACTCGACCACCTCGCGGCCCTTGCCGGTGATGACCGCGAGCGTGCCGCGCCCGTCGTTGGGGTTGGGGCGCTTGGCCACCAGACCCGACCTGACCAGGCGGTCCACCGTGTTCGTCACGGACGTGGGGTGCACCATGAGCCGCTCGCCGATCTTGGACATCGGCAGCTCGCCGGCCTTGGAGAAGGTGAGCAGCACCAGGGCCTCGTAGCGCGCGAACGTCAGCCCGTACGGCTTGACCACCGCGTCGACCTCGGCCAGCAGGATCTGATGGGCCCGCATGATCGAGGTGATCGCGGCCATGGAGGGCACGTTTCCCCAACGCTGCTTCCAGAGCTCGTCGGCGCGGGCGATGGGGTCGAAGGGGAGACTGAGGGGCTTCGGCACGTCACCAGACCCTACCCGTCGGTCATATCGTGGTCAGCCCTGTCTCGCCTTTCGGTCCGGCGGGCGGTCACGGCGAGCCGGACGCAGCAGGCCGGCCCGCGACCGTGGCCGTCACCCCGGCGGACTCCGCCGCGACCCCGGCCAGCGCCATGCCCACCCCCTGGATCGTCATGAGCCCCGCGGTGAGCAGGGTCATCGCCCGGCCGCGCAGCTCCTCGGGCACGGCCCGCACGAACCACTGGCCCAGACCCGGCGTGTACGCCGACCCGGCGCCCGAGAGCAGCAGCAGGAGCGAGACGGGGAGGTTCGAGCGCAGGGCGTAGCCGAGGTACGGCAGCGGCGTGAGGCAGACCAGCGGGAGGGCGATCCGCTCCCGTGCGGCGGGCCGCAGCCGGGAGCCCGCGTACAGTTCGCCCGCGATCGCGCCGACGGGCAGCCCGCACATCAGCGGGCCGAGGCCGGTGGAGCCGGCGCCGAGCGCGTCGGCGCAGGGGGCCGCCAGGGCCTCGGGCACGACCATGGACATCGGCGGCACCCGGAACAGCAGGAGCAGCGCGCGGACACGGCGGTCGGCGCGAAGGCCGGGAGGGCTGTGGGCGGAGCGGGGGGCCGAGGCCGGGGAGGCTCTGCTGCGGCTGCGGCTGCGGCTGCGGGGGCGGGCGGCGGTGCCGGGCACGCTGCGGACGCACCCCACGGCCCCTTCCGCCGTCGGGCGGCTGCGGGCAGTCGTGCCTTCCCCAAGCTCTTCGGACAGGGGACCCCAGGACGGCGCGGGTGAGCGCACCCACCTCCACAGCGCGGCCCCGGGTGTCTAGTCCCCCTGTTGCGCCAGGTACCTCTCGACCGTCTCCACCTTGGCCGTGAGGCCGTCCGTCACGCCGGGGCGGATGTCCGCCTTGAGGACCAGGGAGACGCGCGGCGCACGCGCCTCCACCGCGGCCACGGCGCGTTTCACGACCTCCATGACCTCGTCCCACTCGCCCTCGACGGAGGTGAACATCGCGTCGGTGCGGTGGGGGAGGCCGGACTCGCGGACGATCCGGACCGCGTCGGCGACGTACTCCCCCACGTCCTCGCCGACGCCCAGCGGCGTCACGGAGAAGGCGACGATCACGCGTTCACGACTCCTTCGCGGCGGGCACGGGAGGCGATCACCGCGTCCTCGGCCTCCCGCTTGAGCCTGCGCTCGGCGAAGAAGCCACCGGTCGGCAGGACCGAGAGGACGAAGTAGAGGGCGGCGGTCCCGAGCGACCACTTCGCCCGGCTCCACGCGTCGGCCCAGAAGACCACGTACAGGATGAACAGGATGCCGTGGATCGCGCCCATCACGGGAACCGCGTTGAAGTCCGTGGTCCGCTTCAGGACCGAGCAGACCAGGAGCAGGAGGAAGGAGACCGCCTCGGGGCCGGAGACCAGGCGGAGGCGGCGGAGGGCGGTGGCGGTCTTGAGTTCCACGGATCACCTTCGGTGGGAGACTGGCTGGCATTGCTTGTGAATGTGAGCACAAGCGTTCGTCCATTGTGGCAAACCGCCGGGCGGGTGCCGGGAGGGGGTGGGTGTGGCGGGCCCGTAAGGGTGCGATCAGGGTCGTTCTCCTCCCGTAAACCCTGTCCGCCTCCTCCGTCCCCCGCTACCTTCGCTTCGTGGCGATGTTCCGACTGCAAGGCAGCAGAGTGCTCGCCGTCGACATGACCGGGGACGCCGTGAAGGCGAAGAACGGCTCGATGGTCGCGTACGACGGGCAGATGTCCTTCAAGAGGCTGACCGGTGGCGGCGAGGGTCTGCGCGGCATGGTGACCCGGCGGCTCACCGGTGAGCAGATGACCGTGATGGAGGTGCGGGGGCAGGGGACCTGCTGGTTCGCCGACCGGGCGTCGGAGATCAATCTCGTGCGGCTGTCCGGGGAGAAGTTGTACGTCGAGTCGAGCAATCTGCTCGTGACCGAGGCCGGGCTGCGGACGGGGACCACGTTCACCGGGCTGCGGGGTGCCTCGCAGGGCAACGGGCTGTTCACGACCACGGTCGAGGGGCACGGACAGGTGGCGGTCATGTCGGACGGGCCGGCGGTGGTGCTCCGGGTGAGCCCGCAGTACCCGTTGGTCGTCGATCCGGGGGCGTACATCGCGCACCAGGGGAACGTGCGGCAGTCCTTCCAGTCCGGTGTGACCTTCCGCACTTTTCTGGGGGAAGGCGGCGGGGAGGCCTTCCAGATCCGGTTCGAGGGGGACGGGCTGGTGTACGTCCAGCCGAGCGAGCGGAACACGATCGCGGGGGATCTGTGAGATGACGTTCCGTGAGATCAACTCCAGGATGGTCGAGGCGACGGTCGTGCCGGGGCAGCGGCTGTTCAGTCAGCGCGGGGCGATGCTCGCCTACCGGGGGGATGTGGCGTTCACGCCCAATATCCAGGGCGGTCAGGGCGGTCTGATGTCGATGATCGGGCGGCGGGTGGCGGGCGAGGCCACCCCGCTGATGACCGTGGAGGGCAGCGGCACGGTCTTCTTCGGGCACGGCGGCCATCATGTGCACGTGATCGGCCTGACGGGTGACACGCTGTACGTGGAGGCGGACCGACTGCTCGCCTTCGAGGGCACGCTCGAACAGGGGACGATGTTCATGGGCTCGCAGGGCGGGGTCATGGGCATGGTGCGGGGCCAGGTGACGGGCCAGGGGCTGTTCACGACCACGCTGAGGGGTCATGGGTCGGTGGCCGTGATGGCGCACGGCGGTGTCTTCGAGCTGCCGATCACCCCGCAGCGTCCGGTGCATGTCGACCCGCAGGCCTACGTCGCCCACCACGGCGACGTCCGCAACAAGCTGTCCACCGCACTGGGCTGGCGCGAGATGGTGGGGCGCGGCTCCGGGGAGGGCTTCCAGCTGGAGCTGAGCGGCAGCGGCACGGTCTACGTCCAGGCGTCGGAGGAGAAGCTGTGAGCGCGTACGGAACGCCCGGTGCCGGGCCCGTGGTCCACGACCCGACGACCCTGCCGGCCGACGACAACGTGAACCCGTACACCTTCTGCGTGGACCTCAAGGGAAGCCAGTGGTTCCTGCAGAAGGGGAAGATGATCGCCTACTACGGGGCGATCGAGTTCAACGGCATCGGGCACGGCCGGCTGGACCGTCTGGTCCGCACCGTCTTTCATTCGCCTCTGCACGCGAGCGACTGGGTGGTGGCCGAGGGTTCGGGGCGGATGCTGCTCGCCGACCGGGCCTTTGATGTCAACTCCTTCGACCTGGACGACGGCAATCTGACCATTCGCTCCGGCAATCTGCTCGCTTTTCAGCCAACTCTCGCACTCAAACAGTCGATCGTGCCGGGCTTTCTGACACTCCTCGGAACCGGAAAGTTCGTGGCCGCCTCCAACGGGCCGGTGGTGTTCATGGAACCCCCGATCCGGGTGGACCCGCAGGCGCTCGTCGGGTGGGCCGACTGCCCGTCCCCGTGCCACCACTACGACCACGGGTACCTGACCGGCGTATGGGGCGGTCTACGTGCGATGACGGGCCTCGGGCCGGTCTCCGGGGAGGAGCATCAGTTCGAGTTCGTGGGGGCCGGCACGGTCCTGCTGCAGTCGAGCGAGGCCCTCATGGCCGAGCAGGCCGCGGGGGTGCTCCCGGACGAGCCCGGGGTACCCGGAGCCGGGAGGGTGTCCGGAACCGGCGGACAGCAGACAGGCGCACCGAGCCTTCCCGGACAGCTGGGAGGGCTCCAGCGCCGCTTCGGGCTGTGAGCGGTAATCTGCGGAGTGTGACATCGAACGCGTGCGCACCCGTCACACCATCCTCATTAGTTCGCCTTTCAACCTCTTAGGTAGACTTCATTCATGGAGACCGAGACGGCCACGCGCTGGCTGACCGATGCTGAGCAGTGCGCCTGGCGTACCCACCTGGAGGTCAACAAGCTGTTGACGTACCAGCTCGAAAAGGACCTGCAGCCGTTCGGCCTGACAATGAACGACTACGAGATCCTGGTGAATCTCTCCGAGTCGGAGGACGTGCGGATGCGGATGAGCGACCTCGCCTCCGCCACCCTCCAGTCCAAGAGCCGCCTCTCGCACCAGATCACGCGCATGGAGAACGCGGACCTGGTGCGCCGTGAGAACTGTGAGTCCGACCGCCGGGGGCTGTACGCGGTCCTCACCGAGCACGGCATGGAGATCATGCAGAAGGTCGCGCCGCATCATGTGGCGTCCGTCCGGAGGCATTTCATCGATCTGCTGGACCCCGAGACGCTGATGGAGCTGGACAAGGCCCTGAAGCCGGTCGCCCAGCACCTGCGGGACCAGCGAGGGCGCCTGTAGCGCTGCCCGGCCTGCGCGGGTGAGTGCGCCCACCCCCCAGCGCCCAGGGCAACAGGCGGGGCCCCGAGGAGCCCCGCCTGTTGTTCCCGCCCGCAGCCGCCTAGGCGTTCGTCAGGCCCGCCACCAGCTCGTCCGCCGCGCCGTACGGGTCCAGCTCCCCCGCCACGATCCTCTCCGCGAGAGCGGCCAGGCGGCGGTCGCCGTGGAGGTCGCCGATGCGTTCGCGCAGGGCGGTGACCGCGATCGTCTCCACCTCGCGGGCGGCACGGGCCCGGCGCCGCTCCGTCAGGACGCCGCGCTCCTCCATCCAGGCGCGGTGCTTCTCCAGGGCCTCCACGACCTCGTCGACGCCCTCGGAGCGGGCCGCCACCGTCTTGACGATGGGCGGGCGCCAGTCGCCCGGGCCGCGGGCCTCGCCGAGGCCCAGCATGTGGTTCAGCTCGCGGGCGGTGGCGTCCGCGCCGTCGCGGTCGGCCTTGTTGACGACGAAGACGTCGCCGATCTCCAGGATGCCGGCCTTGGCCGCCTGGATGCCGTCGCCCATGCCCGGGGCCAGCAGCACGACCGAGGTGTCCGCCTGGGAGGCGATCTCCACCTCCGACTGGCCCACGCCGACCGTCTCGACCAGGACCACGTCGCAGCCCGCCGCGTCCAGCACGCGGATCGCCTGCGGGGCGGCCCAGGCGAGGCCGCCCAGGTGGCCGCGGGTGGCCATGGAGCGGATGTAGACGCCCGGGTCGGAGGCGTGCTCCGCCATGCGGACGCGGTCGCCGAGCAGGGCGCCGCCGGAGAAGGGCGAGGACGGGTCGACGGCCAGGACGCCGACCCGCCTGCCCTGCTTGCGGTACGCCGTCACCAGCGCCGAGGTGGACGTCGACTTGCCCACGCCCGGGGAGCCGGTGAGGCCGACGACGTAGGCGTTGCCGGTCAGGGGCGCGAGCGTGCGCATGACCTCCCGCAACTGCGGGGACGCCCCCTCCACCAAGGAGATCAGCCGGGCCACGGCCCTCGGCCGGCCTTCCCTGGCCTGGGCCACCAGAGAGGAGACGTCCTGCATCACAGCTCCGTTCACGTGGTCCTCGTACGCCGTGCGCGTACGAGGGGGTCGTACGAGAGGGATCGGTCGGAAGGGGCTTGCGCCCTCGGTGTCCGTTACGCCTTCGGTACCCGGACGATCAGCGCGTCACCCTGGCCGCCGCCGCCGCACAGCGCGGCCGCGCCGACGCCGCCGCCGCGCCGCTTCAGCTCCAGGGCCAGGTGCAGGACGAGACGGGCGCCGGACATGCCGATCGGGTGACCCAGGGCGATGGCGCCGCCGTTCACGTTCACCTTTTCCGTGGACACGCCGAGGTCCTTCATTGACTGCACGGCAACCGCGGCGAACGCCTCGTTGATCTCGACGAGGTCGAGGTCGGAGACCTCCAGGCCCTCCTTCTTCAGGGCGTGCAGGATCGCGTTGGACGGCTGGGACTGCAGGGAGTTGTCCGGACCCGCCACGTTGCCGTGGGCGCCGATCTCGGCGATCCAGTCCAGGCCCAGTTCCTGCGCCTTGGCCTTGCTCATCACGACCACGGCCGCGGCGCCGTCGGAGATCTGCGAGGAGGAGCCGGCCGTGATCGTGCCGTCCTTGGCGAAGGCCGGGCGCAGCCTGCCCAGCGACTCCGCGGTGGTGTCGCCGCGGATGCCCTCGTCCTTGCTGAACAGGACCGGGTCGCCCTTGCGCTGCGGGATCTCCACCGGGGTGATCTCGGCCTCGAAGACGCCGTTCTTCTGCGCGGCGGCGGCGCGCTGGTGGGACAGGGCGGCGATCTCGTCCTGCTCGGCGCGGCCGATGCCCAGGCGGGTGTTGTGCTTCTCCGTCGACTCGCCCATGGCGATGTTCTCGAAGGAGTCGGTCAGGCCGTCGTGGGCCATGGCGTCCAGCATCTGCACGGCGCCGTACTTGTAGCCCTCGCGGGACTTGGGCAGCAGGTGGGGGGCGTTGGTCATGGACTCCTGGCCGCCGGCGACGACCACGTCGAATTCACCCGCGCGGATCAGCTGGTCGGCCAGTGCGATGGCGTCCAGGCCGGACAGGCACACCTTGTTGACGGTGAGCGCCGGGACGCTCATCGGGATGCCGGCCTTGACCGCGGCCTGGCGTGCCGGGATCTGCCCCGCCCCGGCCTGCAGCACCTGGCCCATGATGACGTACTGCACCTGGTCGCCCGTGATCCCCGCACGGTCGAGGGCGGCCTTGATCGCGAAGCCGCCGAGGTCGGCTCCCGAGAAGGACTTGAGCGAGCCGAGCAGTCGCCCCATGGGCGTACGGGCGCCCGCGACGATCACCGAGCTGTTCGTTCCGGGTGTTCCTGCGGTTCCAGAAGACATGAGATGCGATCCCCTTCCGGCTGGACAGCCGAGGAGTGAACGAGGGTTTACTTCGAATGTACTGAGGGGTCGTCCACCCCGTCATCCGGCGGTGGGTGTGATCGCGCGCACGTTGCGTAACCACCCGATGCGCGCTGCACTGAATCCATGCTGACGCGAATCGACCACATCGGGATCGCCTGCCACGACCTCGACGCGACCGTCGAGTTCTACCGGGCCACCTACGGCTTCGAGGTGTTCCACACCGAGGTCAACGAGGAGCAGGGCGTGCGCGAGGCCATGCTCAAGATCAACGAGACGTCCGACGGCGGGGCGTCCTACCTGCAGCTTCTCGAGCCCACCCGAGAGGACTCCACCGTCGCCAAGTGGCTCGCGAAGAACGGCGAGGGCGTGCACCACATCGCCTTCGGCACGGCGGACGTGGACGCGGAGGCCGCGGACGTCCGCGCCAAGGGCGTACGCGTTCTGTACGACGAGCCGCGACGCGGTTCCATGGGGTCACGGATCACCTTCCTGCACCCCAAGGACTGTCACGGTGTGCTGACAGAACTGGTCACCTCCCGAACCCCTTGAGGGTCTGCCCCGAAAGGCGAGAAAGCGCCCTCACGGCCGGGTGAACCCGCCGGCGTGCGTGCGAGGGCCGAGCACGCGCGTCCCCTTGCCCTGACGGGCAACCGGGCAGGTTCCGTCCCGGCCGGCACCGAGAGCGCCGGACTCGCCCGCCCGTCGGGCGAACGGGCTGCTTGAGCCGGGAATCCCCTTGCCGCAACTGGGGGAGGGTTCAATTCGGCGCCTGTTGAGCCGACTGGGCACTGACCCACGTATAAAAGGGCCGGTAGGGTTGGGGGCGGTCGTGTCCGAGGCGGATGCGGCCGCTTTCCGGGGTCCGTGTTTCGGGGGACGAGCGGCGGGGCAACAGCCCGTGCTCCGCCGTTGATCTGACACCATTCCCCGGGGGCCCCGTTCGGCGGATGGACGGAGCTCGTTTGGACAGGCTTGCGACCAGGGGACGGATGGGACCGCGCAGTGCGGGGCTACGAACGCCAGGAGCGAGAGCCGGCGGCTGACGTCGACCACCTCTCTCGGTTCGAGGCCGAGATGGATCGGCTGAAGACCGAGCGGGAAAAGGCGATCCAGCATGCCGAGGACCTCGGCTACCAGGTCGAGGTGCTGCGCGCCAAGCTGCACGAGGCGCGCCGCACCCTCATGTCCCGGCCCGCCTACGACGGCGCCGACCTCGGCTACCAGGCCGAGCAGTTGCTGCGCAACGCGCAGATGCAGGCCGACCAGATCCGCGCGGACGCCGAGCGCGAGCTGAGCCAGGCGCGGGCGCAGACCCAGCGCATCCTCCAGGAGCACGCCGAGCAGGCCGCGCGTCTGCAGGCGGAACTGCACCAGGAGGCGGTGACCCGCCGTCAGCAGCTCGACCAGGAGCTCGCCGAGCGCCGGCAGACCGTCGAGTCGCACGTCAACGAGAACGTGGCGTGGGCGGAGCAGTTGCGCGCCCGCACCGAGCAGCAGGCCCGCCGGCTGCTGGACGAGTCCCGCGCGGAGGCCGAGCAGGCGATGGCCGCCGCCCGCGCGGAGGCCGAGCGGCTGACCGCCGAGGCCCGGCAGCGGCTGCAGGGCGAGGCCGAGGCGGCCCGCGCGGAGGCCGAGCAGCTCCTGCGCCGCGCCCGCACCGACGCCGAGCGGCTGCTGAACGCCGCCTCCACCCAGGCCCAGGAGGCCACCGACCACGCCGAGCAGCTGCGCAGCTCCACGGCGAGCGAGTCGGACGCCGCCCGCCGCCGGGCCACCGAGCTGAGCCGGGCCGCCGAGCAGCGCATGGCCGAGGCCGAGGAGGCGCTGCGCAAGGCGCAGACCGAGGCGGAGAAGCTGGTCGCCGAGGCCGAGGAGTCCGCGTCGAAGGCGCTGGCCAGCGCCGAGTCGGCCAACGAGCAGCGCACGCGCACGGCCAAGGAGCAGGTCGCCCGGCTGGTCAAGGAGGCCACCAAGGAGGCCGAGAGCACCAAGTCCGAGGCCGAGCAGCTGGTCGCGGACGCCCGTGCCGAGGCGGAGAAGATCGTCGCGGAGGCCGCCGAGAAGGCCCGTACGATCACCGCCGAGGAGAGCGCGACCCAGCTGTCCAAGGCGGCGAAGACCGCCGAGGACGTGCTGAACAGGGCGTCGGAGGACGCCCGGCGGACCACCGGGGCCGCGGCCGAGGAGGCCGAGCGGATCCGCAAGGAGGCCGAGGCCGAGGCGGACCGGCTGCGCGCCGAGGCGCAGGGCATCGCCGAGCAGCTCAAGGGCGCCGCCAAGGACGACACCAAGGAGTACCGCGCCAAGACGGTCGAGCTGCAGGAGGAGGCCCGCCGGCTGCGCGGCGAGGCCGAGCAGCTGCGGGCCGACGCGGTCGCCGAGGGCGAGCGGATCCGCGCCGAGGCCCGGCGCGAGGCCGTGGCGCAGATCGAGGAGGCGGCCAAGTCCGCCGAGGAGCTGCTGGCCAAGGCCAAGGCGGACGCCGACGAGCTGCGCTCCACCGCGCAGAGCGACAGCGAGAAGGTCCGCACCGAGGCCATCGAGCGGGCCACCACGCTGCGCCGGCAGGCCGAGGAGACCCTGGAGCGCACCCGCAAGGAGGCCGAGCGGCACCGCGAGGAGGCCGCCGAGCAGGCCGAGTCGGTCCGGGCGGACGCCGAGCGGGCCGCGCGCGAGCTGCGCGAGGAGACCGAGCAGGCGCTGGCGGCCCGGCAGGCGGAGGCCGAGCAGGAGCTGACCCGGCTGCACACCGAGGCCGAGGAGCGTCTCGCCGCCGCCGAGCAGGCGCTGGCCGACGCCCGCGAGGAGGCGTCCCGCATCCGCCGTGAGGCCTCGGAGGAGGCCGAGCGGCTGCGCGGCGAGGCCGCCGAGCGGATCCGGACACTGCAGCAGCAGGCGGAGACGGAGGCCGAGCGGCTGCGCACCGAGGCCGCCGCCGACGCGTCCGCCTCCCGCGCGGAGGGCGAGGCCGTCGCCGTACGGCTGCGGTCGGAGGCCGCGGCGGAGGCCGAGCGGCTCAAGGCGGAGGCCCAGGACACCGCGGACCGGGTCCGTGCGGAGGCGCGGGCCGCGGCCGAGCGGCTGGGCACGGAGGCGTCCGAGACGCTGGCCGCCGCCCAGGAGGAGGCGGCCCGGCGCCGCCGCGAGGCCGAGGAGCTGCTCGGTGCCGCGCGCGACGAGGCCGACCAGGAGCGCGAGCGGGCCCGCGAGCAGAGCGAGGAGCTGCTGGCCTCCGCGCGCAAGCGCGTGGAGGAGGCGCAGACCGAGGCCACCCGTCTGGTGGAGGAGGCCGACCGGCGCGCCACCGAGATGGTGTCCGCCGCCGAACTCCACGCCCAGCAGGTGCGGGACTCCGTGGCCGGGCTGCACGAGCAGGCGCAGGAGGAGATCGCCGGGCTGCGCTCGGCCGCCGAGCACGCGGCGGACCGCACCCGCCGGGAGGCCGGGGAGGAGGCGGACCGGGTCCGCGCCGACGCCTACGCCGAGCGGGAGCGGGCCGGCGAGGACGCGGGCCGGCTGCGGCGCGAGGCGCAGGAGGAGACCGAGGCCGCCAACGCGCTGGCCGAGCGCACGGTGTCCGAGGCGATCGCGGAGGCGGACCGGATCCGCGCCGATGTCTCCGAGCACGCCCAGCGGGTGCGCACGGAGGCCTCCGACGCCATCGCGCAGGCCGAGCAGGACGCCTCGCGCACCCGCGCGGAGGCCCGCGAGGACGCCAACCGCATCCGCTCGGACGCGGCGGCCCAGGCGGACACGCTCATCTCCGAGGCCCGGTCGGAGGCGGAGCGGCTCCAGTCGGAGACGGTCGTGGAGGCGGACCGTCTCCGGGTGGAGTCCGTCGCCAAGGCGGAGAAGCTGATCTCGGACGCCACCGGGGACGCGGAGCGGCTGCGCGCCGAGGCCGCCGAGACGGTCGGTTCCGCGCAGGCGCACGCCGAGCGGATCCGCAAGGAGTCCGAGCGGGTCGGGGCCGAGGCGGCGGAGAAGGCCGAGCGGCTGGTGTCCGTGGCCCGCGAGGAGGCCGAGCGGACCCTGGACGAGGCCCGCAAGGACGCCAACAAGCGGCGTTCGGAGGCCGCCGAGCAGGTCGACACGCTCATCACGGAGACCACGGCCGAGGCCGACAAGCTGCTCACCGAGGCGCAGGCGAGCGCGGTCAAGACGAAGGCGGAGGCGGAGTCCCAGGCCGACACGATGGTGGGCGCGGCCCGCAAGGAGGCCGACCGGATCCTGTCCGAGGCACGGGTCGAGGGCAACACGACGGTGGAGAAGGCCCGTACGGACGCGGACGAGCTGCTCGTCGGCGCCCGCCGGGACGCCACGCAGATCCGGCAGCGCGCGGAGGAGTTGCGCGAGCGTCTGACGAGCGAGATCGAGCAGCTGCACGAGCGGGCCCGCCGCGAGGCCGCCGAGACGATGAAGTCGGCGGGCGACCGCTGCGACGCGCTCGTCAAGGCGGCCGAGGAGCAGCTGGCCAAGGCGCAGGCCAAGGCCAAGGAGATCGTCTCGGAGGCCAACTCCGAGGCGGGCAAGGTGCGTATCGCCGCGGTGAAGAAGGCCGAGGGGCTGCTGAAGGAGGCCGAGCAGAAGAAGGCGACGCTCGTGAAGGAGGCCGAGGAGCTGAAGGCCGAGGCGATCCGCGAGGCGCGGCGCACGGTCGAGGAGGGCAAGCGCGAGCTGGAGGTCCTGGTGCGCCGGCGCGAGGACATCAACGCCGAGATCTCCCGGGTCCAGGACGTGCTGGAGGCACTGGAGTCGTTCGAGGCTCCGTCGTCCGGGAAGGACGGCGGGGTCAAGGCGGGCGCGACGGTGGGGGCACCCCGGTCGGGTGGCAAGTCGTCAGACGGCTAGTCTGTAGGGGCGGATTCCGGCCGTCTGGAGGGCTTTGCCCGAGTCTTTGGCAAGCCCTCCCGTGGTCAGCCACTCAAAAGAGGTGTCATTCTCCAGATCAAACACGTATCCGCTCGATGACACACCGCTTCGGCCCCTAGGATTCCACCTATCACCTCACCGGTCTCTTTCGACAGGAACCCCATGAGCGACACTTCCCCCTACGGCTTCGAGCTTGTGCGGCGTGGGTACGACCGCGCTCAGGTGGACGAACGTATCTCCAAGCTCGTCTCCGACCGTGACAGTGCCCTCTCCCGCATCACCGCCCTGGAGAAGCGCATCGAGGAGCTCCATCTCGAGACGCAGAACGCCCAGGCCCAGGTCAACGACGCCGAGCCGTCCTACGCGGGTCTCGGTGCGCGGGTCGAGAAGATCCTCCGCCTCGCCGAGGAGGAGGCCAAGGAGCTGCGTGAGGAGGCCCGGCGCGCGGCCGAGCAGCACCGTGAACTGGCCGAGTCCGCGGCCCAGCAGGTCCGCAACGACGCCGAGTCCTTCGCCGTGGACCGCAAGGCCAAGGCCGAGGACGAGGGCGTCCGGATTGTCGAGAAGGCCCAGGGCGAGGCCGCCCAGCTGCGCGCCGACGCGCAGAAGGACGCGCAGTCCAAGCGGGAGGAGGCGGACGCCCTCTTCGAGGAGACCCGCGCCAAGGCCGCGCAGGCCGCCGCCGACTTCGAGACGAACCTCGCCAAGCGGCGCGAGCAGTCCGAGCGCGACCTGGCGTCCCGTCAGGCCAAGGCGGAGAAGCGGCTGGCGGAGATCGAGCACCGCGCCGAGCAGCTGCGCCTGGAGGCCGAGAAGCTGCGCACCGACGCCGAGCGCCGCGCCCGCCAGACGGTGGAGACGGCCCAGCGCCAGGCCGAGGACATCGTGGCCGACGCCAACGCCAAGGCGGACCGCATCCGTTCGGAGTCCGAGCGCGAGCTCGCGGCGCTGACCAACCGCCGCGACTCCATCAACGCCCAGCTGACGAACGTGCGCGAGATGCTGGCGACCCTCACCGGTGCCGCGGTGGCCGCCGCGGGCACGCCGGCCGAGGACGAGCCGATCTCCCGTGGCGTCCCTGCCCAGCAGTCCCGGTAACAGCTGCATTACCTTTGCATTGCCTTGCCCGACATGGGCTGATATGTCGTGAAGCTCTCCGCCTCTCGCAGTGGCGGAGAGCTTCACGACTGTTCTAGCGTGGGCCGCATGATCGAGCTTGAGGGGCTGACCAAGCGTTACGGGGAGAAGCTGGCGGTCGACAACCTCACCTTCTCCGTCCGGCCGGGCACCGTCACCGGCTTCCTGGGACCCAACGGCGCCGGGAAGTCGACGACCATGCGGATGATCCTCGGCCTGGACCGCCCCACCGCCGGGAACGTGCGCGTCGACGGCCGGCGTTACCAGGAACTCAAGGACCCGCTGACGTACATAGGCGCCCTGCTGGACGCCAAGGCCGTGCACGGCGGGCGCAGCGCCTACAACCACCTGCTGTGCCTGGCCCAGAGCAACAGCATCCCGGCCAGCCGGGTGGACGAGGTCCTGGACACCGTCGGGCTGACCCCGGTCGCGCGGAAGAAGGCGAAGGGCTTCTCGCTCGGCATGAGCCAGCGGCTC
>NZ_JUJA01000133.1:41944-43803 GCF_001906585.1 Streptomyces kebangsaanensis
GAGCCGGTCAACGGCCTCGACCCCGAGGGCATCCACTGGATCCGCGGCCTGATGAAGTCGCTCGCCGCCCAGGGCCGTACGGTGTTCGTCTCCTCGCACCTGATGAGCGAGATGGCGCTGACGGCGGATCACCTCGTGGTCATCGGCCAGGGCCGGCTGCTCGCGGACACCTCCATGGCCGACTTCATCGACCAGAACTCCCGGTGCCATGTCCGGGTCCGCACCCCCGAGCGCGAGCGGCTGCTCGACGTGCTGTCGACGGCCGGGATCACGGCCGTGGAGAGGGACGGCGGACTGCTCGAGGTGGAGGACGGCAAGGCGGAGCGCATCGGTGAGCTGGCCGCCCAGCACCGTGTCGTGCTGCACGAGCTGAGCAGCCGGCAGTCCTCGCTGGAGGAGGCGTTCATGCAGCTGACGGCCGGGTCGGTGGAGTACCACGCGCACACCGGCCAGGCGGGGCAGGCTGCTCAGGCCGCTCAGGCCGAGCCCGCCGCGGCGGCCACCCAGCCCGCGGCCGCGGACATGAAGAAGGAGAGCTGAGCCATGACGACCCAGGTCATCAGGTCCGAGTGGACCAAGATCCGGTCGGTGGCGTCCACCGTGTGGACACTGTCGCTGACCGCGGTCGTCACCGTCGCGCTCGGCATGCTGGTCTCGGCCCTGGCCAGGCAGCAGTTCGACAACCTGGGGGAGCAGGACCGGCTCTCCTTCGACCCGACCTACGTCAGCTTCGCCGGCATGGGGCTCGGCCAGCTGGCGATGATCGTGTTCGGCGTGCTGGTGGTGACCAACGAGTACAGCACCGGCATGATCCGCACCTCGCTGGCCGCCGTGCCGCGGCGCGGCGCCTTCCTGGCCAGCAAGGTGGCGGTGGCGACCGCGCTGGCGCTCGTGGTCGGCATGGTCACCAGCTTCGCGGCGTTCTTCCTCGGGCAGGCGATGCTCGGCTCGCTGAGCACCTCGATCGGCGAGGAGGGCGTGCTGCGGGCGGTGCTCGGCGGCGGCCTGTACATGGCGCTGATCGCGATGTTCTCCATGGGCATCGCCGCGATGCTGCGCTCGCCGATGCTGTCGCTGGGCATCCTGATGCCGTTCTTCTTCCTGATCTCCGGCATCCTCGGCGTCGTCTCGGCGACGAAGAAGGTCGCCCGGTTCCTGCCCGACCAGGCCGGCGGCCGCATCATGCAGGTGGTCACCCCGGTCGGCGACGACACGCCCTACGGCCCCTGGGGCGGCCTCGGGATCATGGCACTGTGGGTGATCGCGGCGCTCGTCGGCGGTTACCTGCTGCTGCGGAAACGGGACGCCTGACGGCCGGAAGTTTTTACCTCCTTTTGGGCGGAACCGTCAGCGCCCGGTTATCCTCCTAACCCTTACGGGGGGCGTGTGCCCCGCTGACCTGAATCTTTCGATGGGTGCGGAGCATGATCGAGGCAGTCGGCCTGACCAAGCGCTACGGCGACAAGACCGCCGTGGACGACCTCTCCTTCCAGGTGCGGCCGGGCGCTGTCACCGGCTTCCTGGGACCGAACGGCTCGGGCAAGTCGACGACCATGCGGATGATCCTGGGTCTGGACAACCCCACCGCGGGGACGGTGACGATCGGCGGCTATCCGTACCGCAGGCTGCCGAACGCGCCCCGCCAGGTCGGCGCCCTGCTGGACGCCAAGGCCGTGCACGGCGGCCGGAGTGCGCGCAACCACCTGCTGTGCCTGGCCCAGCTCTCCGGCATCCCGGCCCGCCGCGTGGACGAGGTGCTCGGAGTCGTCGGTCTGCAAGGGGTGGCGAAGAAGCGGTCCAAGGGCTTCTCCCTCGGCATGGGCCAGCGGCTCGGCATCGCCGCCGCGCTGCTCGGCGAC
>NZ_JUJA01000133.1:43820-54146 GCF_001906585.1 Streptomyces kebangsaanensis
GAGCCGGTGAACGGTCTCGACCCCGAGGGCATCCTCTGGGTGCGCAATCTGATGAAGTCGCTGGCGGCGGAGGGGCGGACCGTGTTCGTCTCCAGTCACCTCATGAGCGAGATGGCGCTCACCGCCGACCACCTGATCGTCATCGGGCGCGGGCGGCTGCTCGCCGACATGGGCGTGAAGGAGTTCATCGCCGCGAACTCCGCGGACTTCGCCCGGGTCCGTACGCCCGACACCGAGCCGCAGCAGCGGGAGAAGCTGACGTCCGCGCTGACGGAGGCGGGCGGGCACGTGCTGCCCGAGCAGGACGGCGCGCTGCGGGTGACGGGGCTGGCGCTGTCCCGCATCAGCGACCTCGCGCACGAGGCGGACGTACGCCTGTGGGAGCTCTCCCCGCACCAGGCCTCGCTGGAGGAGGCGTACATGCGGATGACCCAGGCGGCCGTCGACTACCGCTCGACCACCGACCAGAAGGCCGGTCTGATGCAGCCCCTGCCGCCCGGCGCCCTGCCGCCCGTGCCGGTCCCCGGCCAGGGCCAGCCCGGCTGGTACGCCCCACCGCCACCCCAGGACGGCGGCAGACCGTCCGCCCCGGGCCCCTACGGCGCTCCGGGCGCGGACGTCCCGAACCCGTACGCACAGGACACGCCCCGGGCTCCGCAGGCACCCACCCGGCCCGGCACCGCGCCGCAGGGCCCGGCGGCCGCTCCGTCCGTGCCGCAGGCCGCCCCCGCCGCCGACTCCGCCAAGCCCGAGGACCCCCGATGAGTACGCCGCAGACTCCGATGCCGCAGGCCGTGCCGCCCGCCTGGAAGGACGGTTACACCTCGCCGATCCCCGTCGTGCGTACGCACTTCGGGCACGCCCTCGCGTCGGAGTGGACGAAGATCAGGTCGGTGCGGTCCACGATGTGGACGCTCGGTGTGTACGTGCTGATCGTGCTCGGGTTCGGGCTGCTGCTCGGACTGCTCATCGCCCGCTCGCCGTCGGAGTACCAGGGCAACGAGAGCCCGCTGGTGCCGGGCTTCTTCGGGCTGCTGATCGGCAGCGTCTGCCTCATCACGCTCGGCGTGCTGACCACGGCCTCGGAGTACGGCACCGGCATGGTCCGCACCACGATGACGGCGTGCCCGAGCCGTACGCGGGTGCTCGCGGCGAAGGCCGCGGTGTTCTTCCTCGTCGCGTTCACGGTCACCCTGCTCTCCGCCGGGATCGTCGCCCTGGCGCACACGGCCCTGCTCGACGGCAGCGGCGCCCGGCAGCCGACCGGCGAGGAGTGGTTCAAGGGCACGGTCGGCGTCAGCCTCTACATGGCCCTGCTCGGTCTGCTCTCGCTGGTGATGGGCACGGTCCTGCGGCACTCGGCGGGTGCCATCACCATCATGATCGGTGTGGTGCTCGGCCCGCTGGTCATCGCGGCGTTCATGTACGCGCGGTCGCTGGAGAAGCTGCGGGAGGTCCTGTTCAACTACTCGATACCCAGCCAGCTGAGCGTCTTCTACTCCGACCCCTCCGGCCCCCTCGGCGACTCCGGCCCGTCCGGCTGGGACCCGCTGTGGATCATCCTGGGCGTGACGGCCGTCGCGTTCGCCGGCGCCTGCGCGCTGCTGCAGAAGCGGGACGTCTGACCGTCTAGAACCGCGGCGCGTTACGGGACCGCTGCACCCGCGTGGTGCGGCGGTCCTTCGCGTTCCAGCACGCCTTGTGCCAGTGCCGGCGGTCGTCCACGCCCGCGTACTGCGGCCAGGCCACCACGTGCGGGACGCCGGAGGAGATCATCTGGTCGCACCCCGGACAGCGGTACGTCTTGCCCTGGGCGCTCGCGCCCGCGACATGGCGCACGCTCCACTCCTCGCCCCGCCAGCTCTCGGTGGACTGCCAGCCGCCGTAGCGGCCCGCGGAATCGTCCTCGGCGCTCCGTCCGGACGAGGCGGCGCCCCTTCCGTCCTTGGGCCGGTTGCGACGCGGGGACACGGAACACCTCACGGAAATGTACGGAAAACACGGACCGTCTCCAGCGTACGCGCCACCGCCGCGGGAAGGCGCAGGAGGACCGACCTCCACAAGTCCCCCTCTGCCGCTACCCGTTGTGACCGCCTCGCACCCCATTTCGCAGACAATCCGCAAATCTCTTCGCCAGGCCGTGACTTCGGCACGTGTCGCGCGGTTATGCCCGGTGGGGGAGCTCCGTGTCGGGGCCGAGGAAGCAGGAAAGAGCAATGCGTGTAGGAAGTTTCGTGCTGGCGGCCCAGTTCCCGGGGCAGGGCCAGGGGGAGGCGCTGCACCGGGCGGTCCGCTCCGCCGAGGTCGCCGAGGAGGCCGGACTGGACGCGGTCTGGCTGGCCGAGCACCACTTCGTGCCGTACGGGACGTGCCCGTCGGCGATCACCCTGGCCGCGCTGCTGCTCGGCCGCACCCGCCGCCTGCGGGTGGGTACGGCGGTCAGCGTGCTCCCCACCGTCCACCCGGTCGCGCTCGGTGAGCAGGCCGCGCTGCTGCACGTGACGAGCGGCGGGCGGTTCTCGCTGGGGGTGGGGCGCGGCGGCCCGTGGGTGGACCTGGAGGTGTTCGGCACGGGTCTGGAGGCGTACGAGAAGGGGTTCCCGGAGTCGCTGGACCTGCTGCTGCGCTGGCTGCGCGAGCCCTCGGTGACGGCCTCGGGGGAACGATTCACCTTCCGTGAGGTCCCCGTCGTACCGCGCCCGTCGGAGGCGCTGACGGAGACCCCGACGGAGGCGGAGGGCCCCGAGGTCGTCGTCGCCTGCACCTCCCCGGCGAGCATCCGGCTGGCCGCCGAGCGCGGGCTGCCGATGCTTCTGGGGATGCACGTCGGGGACGAGGAGAAGGCCGAGATGGTCGCCCTGTGGCAGCGGTGCGCGCGGACGGCGGGCCGGCCGGGCGAGGAGATCCGGGACGCCGCCCATGTCTCGGCGGGCGTCTGCCAGATCGCGGACCGGCGCACGGACGCGGTGGAGGCGCTGCTGAAGACGATGCCGGGATGGCTGAAACAGGGCCTGGACGCCCATGTCACCGTGGACGGCCGGACCCGCCGGATGCGCGATCCGCTGGAGTACACCGAACTGCTCTGCGGCCTGCATCCGGTGGGCACTCCGCGGCTGTGCGCCGACCGGCTCGCGGCGACCTCCGAGCGGACCGGCGTCTCCCGCTTCGCCCTGCTCGTGGAGGGCTCGGGCGACCTGGCGGCGACGGAGGAGAACGTACGACGGCTGGGCACCGAGGTACTGCCCCACCTCTGTTGAGCAGGAGCGGCTCGCGGGTGGCTTGCCGCCCCTGCACTCCATGCACCTCCCGCGGGCGGAGCGGCAAGCAAGCGACTCACGGCGTCAGCAGTCCCGCAGCTCCGGGGACTGGTTGAGCAGCTGGCTGCGCACCGAGGTGAACCGGGCGAGCGTCTCGTCGACCGAGGCGTCCAGCGGGAACACCGCCACCCGGTGGCAGTTCTGGAAGGCCAGCCGCACACCGAAGTGCCGCTGCAGCGCACCGCGTATGGCGTCACTCGCGAGCGCACGCAGCAGCTGACCTCGTGCCTGCTCGTCCGGCGGGGGCGTCTGGTTGTCGGCGAACTGACCGCCGTCCACCTTCAGCTGGGCCACCAGGGAGCTGATCATCTCCCATGCGTAGGGCAGGGAGGTCCGGACGCAGTCGACGAAGGCAGCTTCGTCGACCTCGCCTCGCTCGGCCTGTCCGAGTAGGGCCGGTGAGACGTCGAGCGACATGGGTTCTCCTCTCGCACCCCCGGGACAACAGGGGTTGCCGGACAGATATGGGGGTGCGCGACGCCGAACACGGTGAGTACACGGACCGCGACCTCCCGTCCACTACGGTAAGCGCAAGAAGGAAGGCTCACTAGGAAAACGCACGTACAGGCCGGTCGAGTTGGGCACACAATCGGCCACAAGTGAACACGGGTTATCAAGGTAGAAAAGGGGCGGTCCACGGGGAGCGCGGGTGAGTGACCGCGCGCGGCCGGAAGCCGTCACCCGGGCGAATCGCGCGCACCGCCGTGCGTCGAGTAGCGTTGCCGACCATGCGTCTCGTCATTGCCCGATGCTCCGTCGACTACGCGGGCCGGCTCACCGCCCATCTGCCGTCAGCGCCTCGTCTGATCCTGGTCAAGGCGGACGGCAGCGTCTCGATCCACGCGGACGACCGCGCCTACAAGCCGCTGAACTGGATGTCGCCACCGTGCACGCTGAAGGAGGGCACGGGCGAGGAGGCGGGCGTCTGGACGGTCGTCAACAAGGCGGGCGAGAAGCTCATCATCACGATGGAGGAGGTCCTCCACGACTCCTCGCACGAACTCGGCGTGGATCCGGGGCTGATCAAGGACGGCGTGGAAGCGCACCTCCAGGAACTGCTCGCCGACCGCATCGAGACCCTCGGGGAGGGTTACACGCTGATCCGCCGCGAGTACATGACGGCCATCGGCCCGGTCGACATCCTGTGCCGGGACGCCGACGGGCAGACGGTCGCCGTCGAGATCAAGCGGCGCGGCGAGATCGACGGCGTGGAACAGCTCACCCGCTACCTGGAGCTGCTGAACCGCGACCCCCACCTCGCTCCGGTCCGCGGCATCTTCGCCGCCCAGGAGATCAAGCCCCAGGCGCGGGTCCTCGCCACCGACCGCGGCATCGGCTGCCAGGTCCTGGACTACGACGCGCTGCGGGGCATCGAGGACGACAAGCTGCGGCTGTTCTGAACGTCCGAACGGGAAACACACAGGGGCCGGGTCCGCACGGACCCGGCCCCTTCTGTTGCCGGCCCGGCTCAGATCACGCTGTCCGGGCCGGCCGGGGAGCTCGCGGCGCCGCTCTCCGGGGCGTTCGCGGAGCTGCTGGAGGCGGCCGGGGCCTCGGCCGTGGACGGAGTGGTGGAAGACGGAGCGCCGGCCGCGTCCGATGTGCTCGGTGACGTGGTATCGGTCGGCGTGCCGGGCGACGGCGGATCGTCCGTCGGCGTGCCGGGCGACGGCGAGTCGTCCGTCGGCGTGTCCGTCGACGGGGAGGGCTTCTCGGCGGGCGGCCGGGGAGAAGCCGGCGTCGACCTGGACGAGGACGGCTTCGGCGACGTACCGCCGCTCGTCTCGCTCGGAGCGCTCGGGCTGGTCGAGGGCTGCCCCGCACCGGACGGCGGGACCGGGTCGTCCGGCGTGCCGTACGTGCCGTCGGGGCCCGGGCTGGTCGGGCGGCTGGTGTCCGTGCCGGTGCCGCCGATGCCGGTGGTGCCGTTCTGGTCCGGGATGTCGGCGTCCAGGGTGCCGTCGTCCGTGTTCTGACCCGCGGACGGATTGACGTCGCCCCTCTCGGAGGGGGGGTTGGCGTCGTTGTGGGAGGTGGCGCCGAGCGTCACCACCGTGCCGAGGACGGCGGCGAGCAGCGCGCCCGCGCCGGCCGCCACGAGGTTGCGCCGGGCCAGTCCCTTGAAGCCGGCGCGGTGCTTGGCCGGGGCGCCCGGGCCCAGGACCGTGGCGGGGGCGCCGCTGGGCGGCTGGAGCGCCGGGAAGGGCGCGGGGACCCCGCCCGGCGGAGACGCCGACTCCTCGGTGCGGGCGTCCGGCACCTCCTCCCCCGCCATCGCCCCGAGGCCCGCCACGACCGCGTCGCCCGCTGCCGTACCGGAGCGGTCGGCGACCAGGGCGAGGGCGCGGCGCCCGGCGACGGTGCCGCGCTTGTCGGCGAGCGCGCCGCGCAGCCCGATGGCGGCCTCCAGCTCGGCGCGGGCCCGGTCCAGCCGGCCGCCGCAGAGCGCGAGAATGCCCAACTCATGGTGGAAATAGGCCTGTTCGCTCACGTCTCCGGCGAGCCGGGAGGCCTCGGCACCGAATCGCAGCGCCCGCTCCCAGGCGTTCCAGTTGAGCCCCGCGGCGAACGCGGGCGCGGCCGTGCGGGCGAGCCGCACGGCGGGGCTCTCCTCGCCCTCGCCCACCGGAGTGGTCTCCGGCACCAGCACCGCCAGCGCCGCGAGCAAGGCGTCCGCCTCGGCGCACACCCTCTCGGGCGTGACCGAGGGGTGCCCGGCCCACCAGGCGTAGTGCTGGGCGGCGGTGAGGGCCCGGGCTTCGGCGTCCTCGCCGTAGCCGGCGGCCTCCAGCTGGGCCGGCACCCCGGCGGCGAGCCGGTAGCGGGAGCCGACCGGGGAGACCAGACCGCAGCTCGCCAGCTCGCCGAGCGCGGCGTCGGCGTGGGTGTCCCCGACCAGCGCGGGCAGGTGCGCCTGGTGGGGCACCTCGCCGCCGAGCGCGACGGCGAACCGCAGGGTGTCCCGCGCGGACGTGCTCAGCCGGGAGGCGAGCAGCGGCGCGGGCGCGGCGGCCTCTCCCAGCGACGGCAGGGGCACGTCGTCGCCGGCGCCCCCGTCGAGGGGGGCGTCCGCCGGCGGCGCGTCCTCGAAGACGCCGAACTCGTCGACCGCGCCGGCGCTGGCCCGCAGCCGGTCGTGCTGGCCCAGCAGGGCCCCGGCCTGGACGAAGCGCAGGGGCAGGCCCTCGGACTCGAACCAGAGGTCGCCGGCCCAGTTGGCCTCCGCCTCGGTGAGCGCCCGGCCGACGCCGCGCTCGATGAGCTCCACGCCGCCGGCCCGGTCCAGACCGCCGAGGACGACCTCCTCGACCTCGGAGTCGGCGGACGGCGCGGGCACGTCCGGGACGGCACTGAGCAGGAAGGCGCACTCGGGGGTGGCCTCCAGCAGCTCGTCCAGCGCGCTGCCGCCGAACTCGATGTCGTCCACGACCACGACCGCGCCGATCTCACGGACGCGGGCGCGCAGTTCGTCCTCGTCGGGCCGGTACCCGGGCGCGCTGTGGACGGCGCGGAAGAGGTCGTGCAGCAGGTCGCTCGCGGTGCGGCGGAAGCCGGTGAGGCGGACGACGCCGTCGGGGGCGAGGTCCGAGCAGTCGTCGGCGACGAGGTCGATCAGGCTGGTGCGGCCGGAGCCGCCCGGCCCGGTCAGGCGTACGGAGCGGCCGCGGGCGAGCAGCCGCACCAGCCGCTCGCGCTCGTCCTGGCGCTCCAGGAGCGGCTGCGTGGAGGGGATCAGGCCCGGCGGGACGGGCGGTTCGGCCGCGGCTTCGACCTCGGCGCGCTCGTCCTCGCCGTACTTCCGCGGCCGCCCGGGGCGCTCTCCGGGCGGGCAGGACTCGATCTCGCTGCCGTCGACGGGGTTGACGGTGAGCAGGAAGTCGCCCGTGACGAGCCGCACCGTACGGGCCAGTGCGGGCGCGTGCGGTGCGAAGTCGGGTGTGAGGGATTCCCTGGGCGGCCGTTGGCGCGGCGCGTGGCCGTCGCTGTCGTGGCCCATGTCCTCGGGTTCCCGGCTGTTCGGGTCCATAGGTTCCAAGCCCCCCAAAAGCGTCGTGTGCCGACCGTGGCCGACCCCTCCCGGCCTTGCCGCACACCGCGCTGTCGCTTCTGGTCCGGTCCCGCTCGAGGGTTTCTGGGCAGCGGGCGACCGAACCTTAAACCTTCGCACAGTATCTACGACAGCCCGGGGTGCGGCGCCGCCCGAGACGTCACAGTCTCATGAGGATTGCGCGCGACGTGCGGTTCGCCGACCTGCGTCCGGGTCTCCCGCACGGCCGGGTTCACACCTGTACGGTACGGACCCGCCTGATCCGGGCGAGAGGCCCTAGACCCGCGGCAGGGACTCGAGTCCGATGCCGCCCTCGATGGCGAGGATGCGGTGCAGCCGGGTGGCCACCAACAGGCGCCGCATCTGCGGCGGTACGCCGCGCAGCACCAGCCGCCGGCCGCAGCGGCCGGCCCGCCGGTGGACACCCATGATCACGCCGAGTCCGGTGGCGTCCCAGGAGTCGAGCTCGGACAGGTCGAGCACCAGGTCGCCGACGCCTCGATCGACGGCCGAGTGCAGAACCGTACGGGCGTCCGCCGCGCTGTGGACGTCGAGGCGGCCCCCGACGACCAGCTCGGCGTGGTCGCCCCTGATGTGCATATGCGCTCCCCGTGAATGCGGTGGCGTACTCCGTTGACGGTGGTTGTGCAACCTCTGACTGCTTCTGTGGCAGTACGGTTGCTGTTTGTAAGCGAACCGATACCGAATTCACCCTGAAGGGTGATCCCAGTGACCCCGGTGCGGTTTCAGTGCTTGTAGAAGCCCTGCCCGCTCTTGCGCCCGATGTCACCGGCGTCAACCATCCGGCGCATCAGCTCCGGCGGGGCGAACTTCTCGTCCTGGGTCTCGGTGTAGATGTTGCCGGTGGCGTGCAGCAGGATGTCGACGCCGGTCAGGTCGGCGGTGGCCAGCGGACCCATGGCGTGCCCGAAGCCCAGCCTGCAGGCGAGGTCGATGTCCTCGGCGGTGGCGACGCCCGACTCGTACAGCTTGGTCGCCTCCACGACGAGGGCGGAGATCAGCCGGGTGGTCACGAAGCCGGCCACGTCCCGGTTGACGACGATGCAGGTCTTGCCGACCGACTCGGCGAACTCGCGGGCCCTGGCCAGCGTTTGGTCGCTCGTCTTGTAGCCGCGGACGAGTTCGACGAGCTGCATCATCGGCACCGGCGAGAAGAAGTGCACGCCGACGACCCGCTCGGGACGCTCCGTCACGGCCGCGATCTTGGTGATCGGGATGGCGGAGGTGTTGGAGGCGAGCACGGTGTCCTCGCGCACGAGCTTGTCGAGCGTGCGGAAGATCTCGTGCTTGACCTCGAGCTTCTCGAAGACGGCCTCGACCACGACGTCCGCGTCGGCGGCCGCGTCCAGGTCGGTGGTGGCGGTGATCCGGGCGAGGGCGGCGTCGGCGTCCTGCGCCTCCAGCTTGCCCTTGCCGACGAACTTGTCGTACGACGCCTTGATGCCGTCGGTGCCCCGCCTCAGCGCCTCGTCGGTGACGTCCCGCAGGACGACGTCCCAGCCCGCCTGCGCGGAGACCTGGGCGATGCCGGACCCCATGAGACCGGCCCCGATGACGGCGAGCTTCCCTGCCACTGACGACTCCCCTGGGAAACGACGGCGCGAGCGCTTACTCGCGGCTTACGAATGACTCCAGGGCGGACACTAGCGCTCACGCGCCTCCTTGAGGACCGTAAGTAATGCGTGTCACTGTCTCAGGGGGTGAGACACCCGTCACGTCTCGAATGACGGACTTGGCGATCCTCCCAGCGGCTGAGCCGACGGGATTCCGACCGCAGTGGCCGGAGCGCTAATTCCTTGCGGGTTCACGCTGGTTGGCGCTTCACAGACCGGCTGATGCCGAGGTCTCCACGCCCTGTGACCCGCATGCCCGCGGGCCAGTGTGTTCTTCGCACCTACGGTGTCGGCATGTTCGCGGTGGCCACAGGCGGCGCATACGAAGCTCGCTTGACTCTTGCGATTGTCCGGATGCACACACCCGCATGCGGGACACGTGACAGATGTGTAAGCGGGGTCAACGGTGCGTACTTCGACACCTCTGTGCCTTGCACGGTTACGTACCGCCAACTCGAAGGAGTGCCACCCCTTGTCGAGGATGGCGCGATTCAAGCCGGCCTTCTGCCGAACGTGGGTTCCCGGCCGGACCATGGTCCCTTTCGCAGAGGCGGTCATACCCTTGATGTTGAGTTCTTCGAGGACCACAAGCGCATTACGGTCCACGATCCGGCAGGCCGTCTGCGCGTGAAAGTCCCGACGTCGGTCACGGACCCTGCACATGATGGCCCTCATCTTCGCCTGGCACGCCTTCCGCCGATTCGACCCCCTCCGAGTACGAGCGTGCTGTTGTTGAAGCCGTCGGTACCGCGCAGCCTCACCCTTGGTGATGAAACCGCGGTCGAAGAACCGGCCGTCACTCGTGGCGGCCAGCACGGCCACTCCCCGGTCCACTCCGACACGGCCACGCTCCAAGGAGATCGCAGGTGCTGGTGTACCGATCTCCACCAAAAAACTGATGTACCAGTGTTTCCCGTCACAGGACACCGTGGCCGACCTCAGCGTGCCACCAAGCGGACGGGACCAGCGAAAGGCCACCCATCCCAGCTTCGGCAGGTGAGCTCGAGCCCGCTTCCGCCCAGTCCGCTCGACCGAGAGGTGTCGTGGGTCCGGGAACCGGAACGAGGGGCGCCAACGCCGCTTGGCCCTCCACCTCACGGCGAAGGCGCCATGCCTGCGGCAGGCCCTGTCCAGATCCCGCAAAGTCTGCTGAAGGGTGTGAGACGGTGCCGCCCTCAGCCATGGGTGCTCTGCCTTCGCCTCCGCCATCTCGCGCGTCTGCTGCGCATAGCCGATCAATGCACCGCGCCGTCGGTATTCTCGACGCTGCTCAAGTCCTACATTCCATACCGCTCGGCAGACAGCCGCGTACTCCTCCACCGTCGCA
>NZ_JUJA01000133.1:54159-65653 GCF_001906585.1 Streptomyces kebangsaanensis
AAGCCGATACTTCCTGCCGACCAGCATCCTCCACCTTCCCTTCGCCCTCGATCCGCACGCCCCTACCTCAGTAACGACACCTCTCGCACCAGGACACGGGTACGAGCCGAGAACGTACGCCCGAGAGCCTCATTCATCGAAGGAGCGTCTAGATTGGCCGCATGGTCAATCTGACGCGCATCTACACCAGGACCGGGGACAAGGGCACCACCGCCCTCGGGGACATGAGCCGGGTCGCCAAGACGGATCTGCGGATCTCGGCGTACGCCGACGCCAACGAGGCGAACGCGGTGATCGGTACGGCGATCGCGCTGGGCGGGCTCGACGCGGAGATCGTCAAGGTCCTCACCCGCGTGCAGAACGACCTGTTCGACGTGGGGGCGGACCTGTCCACGCCGGTGGTGGAGAACCCGGAGTTCCCGCCGCTGCGGGTGGAGCAGTTCTACGTCGACCGCCTGGAGGCGGACTGCGACCGCTTCAACGCCGAGCTGGGCAAGCTCCGCTCCTTCATCCTCCCCGGCGGCACCCCGGGCGCGGCCCTGCTCCACCAGGCGTGCACGGTGGTCCGCCGCGCCGAGCGGTCCACCTGGGCCGCCCTGGAGGTGCACGGCGAGACGATGAACCCCCTGACGGCCACCTACCTCAACCGCCTGTCGGACCTGCTGTTCATCCTGGCCCGCACGGCGAACAAGGAGAACGGGGACGTCCTGTGGGTGCCCGGCGGAGAGCGCTGAGCACAGCTTCCCCTGCTTCCCACCCCATGATCCCGACGAGTGCGACGCAGGGGCCGGCCCAGGCCCCTTGAGACGGACCTGACGTCACAACGGACGTGGCATGCCGTCTTGCCGGTGGAGGCGGGGAAGGTTCGCCGGGTCGGCGGTGGCGCACCAGCGTCGCCGTACGCACCGGTTCCACGACCAGGGCGGGGTCCGGCTCCGGGGGCCCGTCCGCCGGACGGGCCCCCGGTCCGTAGCTACATCCATGGCCTCGCCCGGTGACGTCTGCGCAATTCGGCCAGTCGTTCGCGTGCTGCCTCGCTCTTGGGTGTCGGAGGCGTCGCGTGGGAAGGAAGCGGAAGCGCAGGCGGTGCGACCATGGCCAACTCTGCCGATACCTGCCTGAAAGCTGTCTCCATGTCAGTGCAGGCAAGACAGGCGAGAGCGCCTGGGGTGCGACCTTTGAAGCGCGACGCTTCAAGGCGGAACGACGCCCGGATCCGGCCTCTCCGTACGGCGACGCTGGTGCGCCCGTACCGGTCACCGAATTCGATCTCGATCGTGAGCTCACCCCGCTCTGCGCCGGACCACCAGGTGCGCCAGTCGGGGTCGGCATGGACTGATTCGGCTACGGCACAAGCTGCATCGAAATATGGTGCGGGGATGTGACCGTCTCCGTGTAGTACGAGGTTGAGCCAGAGCGCGGGCAGTGCGGCTTGTACGTTGCCGATGGCCTTCGGCCGCCGCTCCTGCTGCAGTTTCTGCCCTTCCTGATCCCTCAGCCCGCGCACCCGCACAGGCTCGGTCACAACACCTCCAACGTTCGGAACGGACGGCACCGTCCATCCAACCGTTCCCACCGCCAACCCGGCGGACCCTCGCGGTCACAGCACTGGAGCACGGGTGCGAGTTCCGTGCCGGGATCCATGACCGGGGCAGTGAGCAGAACCCGCGGCGCATGCGTGAGCATGCCCCCGTCACCGTCCGGTCAGCGTACGGCCCTCTGTCGAGCGGGCCGCCTCTGCCGGAGCCTTCTTGGGGAAGAGCAGGTACGTCAGGGCGATCAGGCCGTGGATCGCGGTGATGCGGAGCATCGTCCACTGCCAGGACCTGAGGGGGGCGGTGGCGGACGGCGTGCCGACGTACCAGATCGCCGTCTGGAGCAGGGCGAGGGCGACGGTCGCGGCGAGCAGGGTGCGCAGCCAGAGGCCGGTCTCGTGGCGGGCTCGGGGCAGGCCGTACTTGGGCGGCTTCGGCGGGGGCGGGGCGCCGGCCAGGCGGTGGGCGGCGTGGGCGTCGAGCCGGCGGACGGTGTAGTGGCCGTAGCCGACGGTGAAGCCGATGTAGAGGGCGGCCAGGCCGTGCTCCCAGCCGGGCCGCGCGCCGTTCTTCAGGTCGATGGCGGTGGCCGTGAACAGGACCAGCTCCAGCAGCGGCTCGCACAGCAGCAGGGCCGCACCGGTGCGGCGCCACTTCAGGAGGTAGCGGGCGGTCAGGCCCAGCGCCAGCAGCACCCAGAAGCCGACCTCGCAGGCGACGATCAGCGCGACGATCACGGTTGCTCCTCTCGGTTCCCTCTCCAGGGTTCCGGGGGATCGCATCCGGTGCGTCGTCGGTGATGACGAACCGGGACTGCATCCTTCGATGTACTCGCGGTCCGTCCCGGGGGACCACGCGACGGACCGCCGGGCCGTGTTGGATGGAGGCATGGCCGTACGACTCCCCCGCCCGCACCGTGACGACGTGCGGATCGCGGTGGGCGGACTGCTCGGCGGGGTGCTGCTGTGGGCCATCGGTCTGGGGCCCCGCGAGACCACGGACAGCCTGGTGCTGTGGCCGCAGCGCTGGGCCGTCCTGGTGCCGCTCGCGGTGACGGCGGGCTGCGAGCTGCTGCGCCGCATCCGGCCCGGGGCGGCCCTGCTGATCGGCACGGCCGCGCTGGCCGCGGACACGATGACGCGGGGCAGCGTGGTCACGGTCGTGATGTTCACGGACCTCGTGTACGCGGCCGTCCTGTACGGCTCTCCCGCCTCCGCCCGCCGCCTGCCCTGGGTGACCGGGCTGCTCACCGTGATCGGCGGCGTGGTGCCCGCCGCGCTCTGGCGCACTCCCCAGGGCCTGCTGATCGGCGTGGGCGTCGGCGTGGTGGCGCTCGCGCCCGCGAGCACCGGCTGGGTCGTGCGCAACCACCGCGAGGCCGCCGAGGCCGCCCGGCTGCGCGCCGAACAGACCGCGCTGCTCGCCGAGACGGACCGCGCCCAGGCCGTCGCCGCCGAACGTTCCCGCATGGCACGGGAGTTGCACGACCTGGTCGCCAACCACCTGTCCGCGATCGCCATCCACTCCACGGCCGCGCTGTCCCTCGACGACCAGGAGACCTCCCGGCAGGCGCTCGCCGTGATCCGGGAGAACAGTGTCGAGGGGCTGGCGGAGATGAGGCGGCTGATCGGCCTTCTGCGGGACAGCGGCGGCGGGGGCGCCCCGGCCGCCGCGCCGACCCTGGACGGGCTTCGGGCGCTGGTCGAGGGCGCTCGCGACAACGGGCTCGACGTCACGCTCGACGCCCGTCACGGCGAGGTCCCCGCGCCGGTGGAGCTGGCGGCGTACCGGATCGTGCAGGAGTCGCTGACCAACGCCCTCAAGCACGCGGCGCCGGGCCGGGTCACCGTCACGCTGGTCCAGCGCGACGGCGTGCTCGACGTGCGGGTGGCCAGTCCGTACGGTCACCGGGACGGGCCGCGCGCGCCCGGCTCCGGGGCCGGACTGGTCGGGATGCGGGAGCGGGCCGCGCTGCTGGGCGGCACGTTCCGGGCGCGTCCCGAGGGCGCCGTCTGGACCGTACGGGCCACGCTGCCCCTGACCGGAAACGGACCCGGAAACGGACCCGGAGCCGAAGGAGGTTCCCCATGATCCGCGTTCTCGTCGCCGAGGACCAGTCCGCCGTCCGCTCCGGGCTGGTGCTGATCCTGCGCAGCGCGCCCGATGTCGAGGTGGTGGGCGAGGCGACGGACGGCGAGCAGGCGGTGGCGCTGGCCCGTGAGCTGCGACCGGACCTGGTGCTGATGGACGTCCAGATGCCGCGGCTGGACGGGGTGTCGGCGACCCGGCAGGTGGTCGCGGAGGGGCTCGCGGACGTGCTCGTGCTGACCACCTTCGACCTCGACGAGTACGTCTTCGGGGCGTTGCGCGCCGGAGCCGCCGGGTTCCTGCTCAAGAACGCGGAGGCCCGGGAGCTGGTGGAGGCGGTACGGACGGTGGCGCGCGGGGAGGGGATCGTCGCCCCGGCCGTGACGCGGCGCCTGATCGCCGAGTTCGCCGCCGGGCCGGTACGGGAGGCGAAGACGGCGCCGGCCGCGCTGGACACGCTCACCCGTCGGGAGCGCGAGGTGCTGTCATGCCTGGGCCAGGGTCTGTCCAACGCCGGGATCGCCGACCGGCTGGACCTGGCGGAGGGCACCGTGAAGACGCACGTCAGTCGGCTGCTGGGCAAGCTGGGGCTGCGCAGTCGGGTGCAAGCCGCTGTGCTGGCGCAGGAGTTGGGAATCTAGTACGCCATTGAACCGCAGTGGTCCAGACCTCTTGACCTCTGGTCCAGACCTTTCTACGCTCACAGCACCGTGGGGCGTGAAGGCTCAGTCATGCCCCTGCCAATCATCCCCGACAAGGAGGCGTGGTATGCGCTTCAGACACAGAGCCGCGGCCGGATTCGCGACCCTGTTGCTGCCCCTGGCCGGACTGGTCGGTCTCGCGAGCCCCGCCCAGGCGGCGACATCCGCCACCGCCACCTACGCCAAGACCCAGGACTGGGGCTCCGGGTTCGAGGGCAAGTGGACGGTGACCAACTCCGGTACCACGACGATCTCCTCGTGGACGATCGAGTGGGACTTCCCCTCCGGTACGTCCGTCACCTCCGCCTGGGACGCGGACGTCACGTCCTCCGGCACGCACTGGACCGCCAGGAACAAGTCCTACAACGGCACCCTCGCCCCGGGCGCCTCCGTCTCCTTCGGCTTCAACGGCGCCGGCTCCGGCTCGCCGGGCAACTGCAAGCTCAACGGCGGCAGCTGCGACGGCGGCGGCACGGTCCCCGGCGACAACCCGCCCTCCGCGCCGGGCACCCCGACCGCCTCGAACATCACCGACACCTCGGTGAAGCTCACCTGGAGCGCGGCCACCGACGACAAGGGCGTCAAGAACTACGACGTGCTGCGCGACGGCAGGACGGTCGCGACGGTGACGACGGCCTCGTACACCGACACCGGTCTGACCGCCGGCACCGACTACTCCTACAGCGTCCAGGCCCGGGACACGGCGGGCCAGACCGGCCCGGTCAGCGGCTCGGTCGCCGTCCGCACCACCGGCGGCGGCACCAACCCCCCGCCCACCGGTGACAAGATCAAGCTCGGCTACTTCACCGAGTGGGGCATCTACGGCCGCAACTACAACGTCAAGAACATCGTGACCTCCGGCTCCGCGTCGAAGATCACGCACATCAACTACGCCTTCGGCAACGTCACCGGCGGCAAGTGCGCGATCGGCGACTCCTACGCCGACTACGACAAGGCGTTCACCGCCGACCAGTCCGTCAGCGGCGTCGCCGACACCTGGGACCAGCCGCTGCGCGGCAACTTCAACCAGCTGCGCCAGCTGAAGGCCAAGTACCCGCACATCAAGGTGCTGTGGTCCTTCGGCGGCTGGACCTGGTCCGGCGGCTTCGCGGACGCGGCCAAGAACCCGACGGCCTTCGCCCAGTCCTGCTACGACCTGGTGTACGACCCGCGCTGGGCCGGCGTGTTCGACGGCATCGACATCGACTGGGAGTACCCCAACGCCTGCGGTCTGACCTGTGACACCAGCGGGGCGGCGGCCATCAAGAACGTGGCGTCCGCGCTGCGCGCCAAGTTCGGCAGCAAGGCCCTGGTCACCGCGGCCGTCTCCGCCGACGGCACCTCCGGCGGCAAGGTCGACGCCGCCGACTACGGCGGGGCCGCCCAGTACCTCGACTGGTACAACGTGATGACGTACGACTTCTTCGGCGCCTGGGACGCGCAGGGCCCCACCGCCCCGCACTCCCCGCTGACCTCGTACAGCGGCATCCCGAAGGCCGGTTACACCACGGCCGACGCGATCGCCAAGTACAAGGCGAAGGGCGTCCCCGCGAGCAAGCTGCTCGTCGGCATCGGCTTCTACGGCCGCGGCTGGACCGGCGTCACCCAGGCCACCCCGGGCGGCACGGCCACGGGCCCGGCGGCGGGTACGTACGAGCAGGGCATCGAGGACTACAAGGTCCTCAAGAGCACCTGCCCGGCCACCGGCACCATCGCCGGCACGGCCTACGCCAAGTGCGGCAGCAACTGGTGGTCCTACGACACCCCGGCCACCGTCGGCACCAAGATGTCCTGGGCGAAGACCCAGGGCCTGGGCGGCGCCTTCTTCTGGGAGTTCAGCGGCGACACCGGCAACGGTGAGCTGGTGAGCGCCATCAACAGCGGCCTGTCGTAACAGCGGCCCGCGTTCGTGGAAACACCGAGCCCCCCGGACCTCGTCCGGGGGGCTTTCCCCTCACTTACGCCACGTTCACCCTCCCCCATCCAGCGGGCCCCGAACGCCGCTCTACGCGACGTTCACCCGCTGTCCCGGCGGCGCCGCCTCCAGCCAGGCCAGGAAGCCGGTCAGGGCGTCCTCGCTCATGGCGAGCTCCAGGCGGGTGCCGCGGTGCAGACAGGTGAGGACGACCGCGTCGGAGAGCAGGGCGAGCTCCTCCTCGCCCTCGGGGAGACGGCGGCCGGCCACCTCGATGGCCTCGCGCTCCAGGGCGCGGCGCGGGCGGGGCGCGTAGGAGAAGACGCGGAACCACTCGACGCGGTCGCCGTTGTAGCGGGCGACGCCGTAGCTCCAGCCCTTGCCGCTGGTGTCGGGTTTCTCCGGTACGTCCCAGCGCAGGCTGCAGTCGAAGGTGCCGCCGGAGCGCTGGATCAGCCTGCGCCGCAGACCGAAGACGAACAGTCCCACCACCACGAGCAGGATCACCAGCCCGCACACAGTCAGAGCGAGGACCATCGACACCGACCTCCTCGTCTCCTAGGTAATGGAACGGAAAAAACACCCGCATTCACCTCAGCCGCGGCCGCGGCTGAGGGACGTCATCGCACGGCTGGCTGGGTTCAGCTCGCCGTCGCAGCGCGCAGTCGGACTTCCGCGCGGCGCTCGGCGTGGGCGTCGCCCTCCGCCTTCGCGCGTTCCAGCTCCCGCTGGACGTGCTGGACGTCGATCTCCTCCGAGAGTTCGGCGATCTCCGCCAGCAGCGACAGCTTGTTGTCCGCGAAGGAGATGAAACCGCCGTGCACCGCGGCGATGACGGTCCCACCTTCACTCGTACGGATGGTCACCGGGCCCGACTCCAGCACACCGAGCAGCGGCTGGTGACCGGGCATGACGCCGATGTCGCCGGACGTGGTGCGCGCGACGACCAGGGTGGCCTCGCCGGACCAGACCTGGCGGTCGGCGGCGACCAGCTCGACGTGCAGCTCAGCAGCCAAGGGTGGCTCCTCGGGTCACCACCCGGCGGGGGTGCCGGGTGTTGGGGTCAATTCTAAGGGGCGTGGACGAGGGGGCGGGACCGCACCCGCCCCCTCGGACGAGCTCGACGCTCAGGAGACGCCCAGCTCCTTCGCGTTCTTCTTCAGGTCCTCGAGACCACCGCACATGAAGAAGGCCTGCTCGGGGAAGTGGTCGAACTCGCCGTCACAGATCGCGTTGAACGCGGTGATCGACTCGTCCAGCGGCACGTCCGAGCCGTCCACACCGGTGAACTGCTTGGCCACGTGGGTGTTCTGGGACAGGAAGCGCTCCACGCGACGGGCACGGTGGACGACGAGCTTGTCCTCCTCGCCGAGCTCGTCGATGCCGAGGATCGCGATGATGTCCTGGAGGTCCTTGTACTTCTGCAGGATGTTCTTCACGCGCATGGCCGCGTTGTAGTGGTCCTGCGCGATGTAGCGCGGGTCCAGGATCCGGGACGTGGAGTCCAGCGGGTCCACGGCCGGGTAGATGCCCTTCTCCGAGATCGGACGGGACAGAACCGTCGTCGCGTCGAGGTGGGCGAAGGTGGTGGCCGGGGCCGGGTCGGTCAGGTCGTCCGCGGGGACGTAGATCGCCTGCATCGAGGTGATCGAGTGACCGCGGGTCGAGGTGATGCGCTCCTGGAGCAGACCCATCTCGTCGGCCAGGTTCGGCTGGTAACCCACCGCGGACGGCATGCGGCCGAGCAGCGTGGAGACCTCGGAACCGGCCTGGGTGAAGCGGAAGATGTTGTCGATGAAGAACAGCACGTCCTGCTTCTGGACGTCGCGGAAGTACTCGGCCATGGTCAGGCCGGCCAGCGCGACGCGCAGACGGGTGCCCGGGGGCTCGTCCATCTGACCGAAGACGAGCGCGGTCTTGTCGATGACGCCCGACTCGCTCATCTCGTCGATGAGGTCGTTGCCCTCACGGGTGCGCTCACCGACACCGGCGAACACCGACACACCGTCGTGGTTGTTGGCGACGCGGTAGATCATCTCCTGGATGAGCACCGTCTTGCCGACGCCGGCACCGCCGAACAGACCGATCTTGCCGCCCTTGACGTACGGGGTCAGCAGGTCGATGACCTTGACGCCGGTCTCGAACATCTCGGTCTTCGACTCGAGCTCGTCGAAGTTCGGCGCCTTGCGGTGGATCGGCCAGCGCTCGCCCGTGTACTCGGCGTCGACGTTCAGCACCTCACCGAGGGTGTTGAACACCTTGCCCTTGGTGAAGTCGCCGACCGGGACGGAGATGGCCGAGCCCGTGTCCGTCACCGGGGACTGGCGGACCAGGCCGTCGGTGGGCTGCATGGAGATGGTGCGGACCAGGCCGTCACCCAGGTGCTGGGCGACCTCCAGGGTCAGCGTCTTCTTCTCGCCCGCGTTCGCCGGGTCGGCGACCTCGACGTGAAGGGCGTTGTTGATCTCCGGCATCGCGTCGACGGGGAACTCCACGTCGACGACCGGGCCGATGACCCGCGCGACGCGGCCCGCCGCCGTGGCCGTCTCAACAGTGGTGGTCATTACTTGTCACTCCCCGCGGTCGCGTCGGCCAGGGCACTCGCGCCACCGACGATCTCGCTGATTTCCTGGGTGATTTCGGCCTGGCGGGCCGCGTTGGCAAGACGGGCGAGGTTGTCGATCAGCTCACCCGCGTTGTCGGTGGCCGACTTCATCGCGCGCCGCGTGGCGGCGTGCTTGGAAGCGGCCGACTGGAGCAGCGCGTTGTAGATACGGCTTTCCACGTAGCGCGGCAGCAGGGCGTCGAGGACGTCCTCCGCCGAGGGCTCGAAGTCGTACAGCGGAAGGATCTCGTCCTTCTTCGCCGTCTCCTCCGCGACCTCCTCGAGGCGCAGCGGCAGCAGCCGGGAGCCGGTCGCCGTCTGCGTCATCATCGAGACGAACTCCGTGTAGACGATGTGGAGTTCGTCCACGCCGCCGTCCGCGGTGTCCTTCTGGATGGCCTCGATCAGAGGGGCCGCCACCGTCTTGGCGTCCGCGTACGAGGGCTCGTCGGTGAAGCCGGTCCACGACTCCGCGACCTTGCGCTCACGGAAGTTGTAGTGGGCGACACCGCGCCGGCCGACGATGTAGGCGTCGACCTGCTTGCCCTCGCCCTCGAGGCGCGCGGTCAGCTGCTCCGCCGCCTTGATGGCGTTGGAGTTGAAGGCGCCGGCCAGGCCGCGGTCGCTCGTGAGGAGCAGTACCGCGGCGCGGGTCGGGTTCTCCGCCTCCGTGGTCAGCGGGTGCTTGGTGGTGGACCCGGTGCCGACCGCCGTGACCGCGCGGGTCAGTTCCTGCGCGTACGGCGTGGAGGCCGACACCTTGCGCATCGCCTTGACGACGCGCGAGGCGGCGATCATCTCCATCGCCTTGGTGATCTTCTTGGTCGCGGTGACGGATCGGATGCGACGCTTGTAGACCCGGAGCTGGGCTCCCATGAGTCAGGTCCCTTCCTTACGTCACTTGGCGGCAGCGGCCGGGGTGTCCTCGCCGAGCAGCTTGCCGTCGCTCGTCTCGAACTGCTTCTTGAACTCGGCGACGGCGTCGTCGATCGCCTGGATGGTGTCGTCCGACATCTTGGCGCCCTCCTTGATGGAGGTCATCAGGCCCTGCTCCTTGCGGTGCAGGTACTCGAGGAGCTCCTTCTCGAAGCGGCGGATGTCGACGACCGGCACGTCGTCCATACGGCCGTTGGTGCCGGCCCACACGGAGACGACCTGGTCCTCGGTGGCCATCGGCTGGTACTGGTCCTGCTTCAGCAGCTCGACCATGCGCTGACCGCGCTCCAGCTGGGCCTTGGAGGCCGCGTCCAGGTCGGAACCGAAGGCGGCGAACGCCTCCAGCTCACGGAACTGGGCGAGGTCCACACGGAGGCGGCCGGAGACCTGGCGCATCGCCTTGTGCTGCGCGGAACCACCGACTCGGGAGACGGAGATACCGACGTTCAGCGCGGGGCGCTGACCGGCGTTGAACAGGTCCGACTCCAGGAAGCACTGGCCGTCGGTGATGGAGATGACGTTGGTCGGGATGAACGCCGAGACGTCGTTGGCCTTGGTCTCGACGATCGGCAGACCGGTCATCGAACCGGCGCCCATGTCGTCGGACAGCTTGGCGCAGCGCTCCAGCAGCCGGGAGTGCAGGTAGAAGACGTCGCCCGGGTAGGCCTCGCGGCCCGGCGGACGGCGCAGCAGCAGCGACACGGCGCGGTAGGCGTCGGCCTGCTTGGACAGGTCGTCGAAGACGATCAGGACGTGCTTGCCCTGGTACATCCAGTGCTGGCCGATGGCGGACCCGGTGTAGGGCGCCAGGTACTTGAAGCCGGCCGGGTCGGACGCCGGGGCGGCGACGATGGTCGTGTACTCCAGCGCGCCGTTCTCCTCCAGCGCGCGGCGGACCGACGCGATGGTGGAGCCCTTCTGGCCGATGGCGACGTAGATGCAGCGGACCTGCTTCTTCGGGTCGCCGGTGCGCCAGTTGTCGCGCTGGTTGATGATCGTGTCGACGGCGAGGGCGGTCTTGCCGGTACCGCGGTCGCCGATGATCAGCTGACGCTGACCGCGGCCGATCGGGGTCATGGCGTCGACGGCCTTGTAGCCGGTCTCCATCGGCTCGTGCACCGACTTGCGCTGCATGACCGTGGGGGCCTGCAGTTCGAGGGCGCGGCGGCCCTCGGTCTCGATCTCGCCGAGGCCGTCGATCGGGTTGCCGAGGGGGTCCACCACGCGGCCGAGGTAGCCCTCGCCCACGGCGACGGACAGGACCTCACCGGTGCGCTGCACCGGCTGGCCCTCCTCGATGCCGCTGAACTCACCGAGGACGATGGCACCGATCTCGCGCTCCTCGAGGTTGAGGGCGAGGCCGAGGGTGCCGTCCTCGAACTTCAGCAGCTCGTTGGCCATGGCCGAGGGCAGACCCTCGACCTTCGCGATGCCGTCGCCGGCAAGGGTGACCGTACCGACCTCCTCGCGCGAGGCCGCGTCCGGCTTGTACGACTGGACGAAGTTCTCCAGCGCGTCCCGGATCTCCTCCGGCCGGATCGTGAGCTCCGCCATCTGGGTTCCCTGCTCTCCTTGTTGGGCCCGAAGTTTCACTTGGGGGGGTGTTCCACGAGTTCGGGACTCCCCCCAATAAGAGGTGAATCCTCTGCACGGCCCAACCAGGGCCGTCGTGTACGTCTTGTGTT
The DNA here is from genome assembly GCF_001906585.1 of Streptomyces kebangsaanensis. Taxonomy (GTDB): domain Bacteria; phylum Actinomycetota; class Actinomycetes; order Streptomycetales; family Streptomycetaceae; genus Streptomyces; species Streptomyces kebangsaanensis. The sequence continues at coordinate 65,625 of NZ_JUJA01000133.1, forward strand.
GAGTTGCTGCTAGCTCGCCATGCGGCGGG
>NZ_JUJA01000133.1:65665-93730 GCF_001906585.1 Streptomyces kebangsaanensis
CGAGGGAGCCGTTGATGACCTCGTCGCCGACCTGCACCCGGATGCCTCCGACGACCTCGGGGTCCACGTCGAGGTTCAGATGCATCTGGCGGCCGTAGAGCTTGGCGAGAGCGGCGCCGAGGCGCTGCTTCTGCCCGTCGCTCAGCGGGACCGCCGAGGTGACGACGGCGACCATGCGGTCGCGCCGGTCGGCGGCGAGCTTGGCGAGGGACTCGAGTCCCGCTTCAAGGCTACGTCCCCGCGGCGCGGTCACAAGGCGCGTCACCAGACGCACCGTGGTCGCGTTGGCCCGGCCTCCGAGCAGCCGGTTCAGCAGCTCCGTCTTGGCCGACGCGGTGGCGGCCCGGTCGGTCAGGGCCGCGCGCAGTCCGGTGTTCGAGGAGATGATCCGCCCGAAGCGGAACAGCTCGTCCTCGACGTCGTCGAGCGCGCCGGCCCGCTGTGCCGCGGTGAGGTCGGCGGTGTTCGCCAGCTCCTCCAGCGCGTCCACCAGGTCGCGGGGCTGCGACCAGCGGGAACGCACCAGGCCGGAGACCAGGTCCTCGGTGGTGCCGCCGATCTGGCCGCCCAGCAGGCGGTGCACCAGCGTGGCCTTGGCCTCGCCGGGCTGCGCCGGGTCGGTGAGGACCCGGCGCAGACCGACCTCGCGGTGGAGCAGCGCGGTGACGGACGCCAGTTCCTCCGCGAGCCGTGCGGCGTCCACGGACGTGGAGTCCGTCAGCGCGTCGAGACGCTCACGTGCAGCGGTCAGAGCCTCGCGGCTCGCTCCGTGCATGGTCATCGAGCGGCCTCTGCCTTCTCCTCGAGCTCGCCGAGGAAGCGGTCGATCACACGGCTCTGCCGGGCGTGGTCCTCGAGGGACTCGCCGACGAGCTTGCCGGCCAGCTCGGTGGCCAGCTTGCCGACGTCCTGCCGGAGCGCGGACGCGGCGGCCTTGCGGTCGGCCTCGATCTGGGCGTGACCGGCGGCGATGATCTCCTCACGCTGCCGCTGGCCCTCGGCCCGCATCTCGGCGATGAGCGAGGCACCCTGTTCCTGCGCCTCCTGACGCAGACGCGCGGCCTCGTGCCGGGCCTCGGCGAGCTGAGCCTTGTACTGCTCAAGAACGCTGTGGGCCTCGGTCTGGGCGGCCTCGGCCTTCTCAATACCGCCCTCGATCGCCTCGCGGCGCTCCTCCAGAACCTTGTTGATGTTCGGGAGGAGCTTCCAGGCGAGGAAACCGAAGACGATGACGAAGGCGAGCAGGCCGATGACGATCTCGGGGATCGGCGGGACGAGGGGGTTCTCCGTCTCGGCCGCGATCGTGAGCAGCGGGCTCATGTTTCTGCCTTTCGTCTGGGATGCTGGTCGTCAGCCTGAGGTGATCAGGAGCCGTAGACGAACGGCATGACCAGACCGATCAGCGCGAGCGCCTCACAGAAGGCGAAGCCCAGGATCTGGTTGGCGCGGATCAGACCGGCGGCCTCGGGCTGACGGGCCAGGGCCTGGGTGCCGTTGCCGAAGATGATGCCGACGCCCACGCCGGGGCCGATGGCGGCGAGGCCGTAACCGATCGAGCCGAGGGCCTTGAGGTCACCGGTGACGGCAGCAAGAGTCTGGGACATGCCAGTTCTTCCTTCTCTTTCACGAACCGGTGGGGGTTGGCCACCGGACGACTGTGGTTGGCAGGTATGGGGGCTCAGTGGTGCTCGGCGAGCGCGCCCTGGATGTACGTGCAGGTCAGGAGCACGAAGACGTACGCCTGAAGGGCCTGGACGAAAAGCTCGAAGGCCGTCATCACGATCGTCATGATGAAGCTGACGCCGGCGTAGGCGATGCCGATGCCGTTGAGCAGGTACCAGCTCGCGATCGTGAAGAGGAGCAGCAGCGTGTGACCCGCGAACATGTTCGCGAACAGTCGCACGGCGTGCGTGAACGGACGGACCAGGAGGTTCGAGAAGAACTCGATCGTCATCGACAGCGGCAGGACCGCGCCCAGCGACTTGTCGTAGCCCGTCACGTTCTTGAAGAAGCCCACGAAGCCGTGGCGCTTGAAGGTCAGCGAGACCCACAGGACGTAGACGACCAGGGCCAGCACGATCGGGTAGGCGATGATCGAGGTGACCGGGAACTGGGCGACCGGGACGATCGACCAGAGGTTCATCATCCAGATGAAGAAGAACAGCGAGACGACGAGCGGGACGTACTTCTCGCCCTCCTTCTTGCCCAGCGTCTCGTAGACGACCCCGCGCCGGATGAAGTCGTAACCCGCCTCGGCGACCATCTGGAGCTTGCCCGGCACGACCTTCGGCCTGCGGAAGGCGGCCCAGAAGAAGCCGACGACGATGATCGAGCCGAGCAGGGCCAGCAGCATCGGCTTGTTGAAGTACACGTTGCTGTTCGCGTCGCCCCAGAGGGGCTCGAACAGGAACGAGTGCAGGCCGGGAGCCGGGAAGCCACAGTTGGCGAAGATGTGGCAGTCGGTCTCGAAGGCGAGCACCTGCGTCGGGTCAGCACTCACCGCGGGCTCCTTCAGCGTGGCGCATAGGTACGGCAACCTCGTTGTGTCGGCGCGGCGCTCGGCCGCGGTTCGGCACGGGACTGGTGTTACGGATGTGGGGGCGGCAGTGGGGCATCTCGCCTCGCGATCGGACAGGCGTCAGCTCGGATGCCCGCGCCCGCGATGCCGCAGTTGGCAACGGACGATAGCAGGATCTCTCATGCGTCCTTATCCCGGCCCTACCGCTCACGACGAGCGCTCCGTCTTGTCGGGCTTGCCACCGGTCGAAGAGGTGGTCGAGTCGGGCTCGACGTAGAGGATCTTGGACTTCATGTGGGCCCGCGTCTGCGCCGCGATCCATGCCAGCGTGGCGGCGACCAGCGTGAAGGCGAAGGCCCTGGGGTTGAACAGCGTCGTGTGCTTGAACGCGGCCAGGAAGACGAAGAGCAGAAGGATCTGCGCCGCGTAGAGCATCAGGCCCATCGCCTGGAAAAGGTGGGGAAGCGATTTGGCGGTGCGCTGCAGGACGTAGAGGCCGATCCCCATGAAAAGGATCACGATCACGGCCGCGACCAGCGCCCCGATCGCTCCCTTGCCGCCGGCGACCACACCGCTGATGACGGCGGCGACCACGCCGACGGCGGCTGTGGGCACAGCGGCTTCGGCCAGGATCCGGGCGTCACTGGACGGCATGGCGGCAACTCCGCAAATCACAGGGGGCAGGGCGTCGTCGTGGACGAGCGTAGTCCCGGCGGCGAGAGAGGAACCTCAGCCCCAAAAGAGCTTTGCACTCAGGTCCTTCGACCCTGTCCGGGATACTCGTGAACGGTATCACAAACTATTTGATGAGGTCTTTACCTGCTGAGTGTGCTTACCCTCACAAGTGAGGTTGCGAACGCGCGTCTGTGCAAAAACCCGGGCAACACGTCCGGTGTTGCCCGGTTTTGCGGCCTCATGGGTTGGCAATGCTTTAGTCAGATTCTTACCTTGGCCGTCAGCGTGGGGTTCCCGCTTTACGCTCGTCCAGGAGACGCGAACGGGCTCCGAGAGCGGTCGCTCCGTTGACCCCCGCCACACCGGCCCGGACCCGCACGCCGGAGGTCTCCGCGGCAGCGGCGGCGGCAGGCGCAGGGGGCTCCACGGCCGCCGGCGTGGAGGCGTCCGGCGCCGTGACCGGGCGCCGGCGCCGGTAGCGCGGCGGCACGAACTGCTCGGCCCAGCGCGGCGCACGCGGCGTGAAGCGCGGCATCAGGAGCAGCACCAGGCCGATGAAGCTGAGCAGGGCGACGCCGAGCACGATCCACATGGACGCGGAGTTGACCGAGTAGGCCAGCGCCCCGAAGCCGATCAGCGCCGACCAGAAGTACATGATCAGCACGGCCCGGCTGTGCGAGTGGCCGATCTCCAGCAGGCGGTGGTGCAGGTGGCCGCGGTCCGCGGCGAACGGCGACTGTCCGCGCCAGGTGCGCCGCACGATGGCCAGGACCAGGTCGGCGGCCGGAATGGCGATGATCGTCAACGGCATCAGCAGCGGGATGTAGACCGGCACCATCTGGTGCACGGAGCTGCGCTCGGAGCCGGTGAACAGGTTCATCAGGTCCGGGTCGATCTGCCCGGTCACCGAGATCGCGCCCGCCGCCAGGACCAGGCCGATCAGCATGGACCCCGAGTCGCCCATGAAGATCCGCGCGGGGTGCATGTTGTGCGGCAGGAAGCCCAGGCACATGCCCATGAGGACGGCGGCGAAGAGCGTGGCGGGGGCGGCGGCCTCGATGCCGTACGAGTACCAGATCCGGTACGCGTACATGAAGAACGCGGCCGCCGCGATGCACACCATGCCGGCGGCCAGGCCGTCCAGTCCGTCGACGAAGTTGACCGCGTTGATGGTGATCACGACCAGCGCCACCGTCAGCAGCGTGCTCTGCCACTGGGTCAGCGCGACCGTGCCGACGCCCGGCACGGGCAACCACAGGATCGCCAGTCCCTGTACGACCATCACACCGGCCGCGATCATCTGGCCGCCCAGCTTGATCAGGGCGTCGATCTCGAACTTGTCGTCGAGGACGCCGATCAGCCAGATCAGGGCGGCTCCGGAGAGCAGCGCGCGCGGCTCGTTCGACTTGTCGAAGACCTCGCTGAGGTTGGTGAGGTGGCCGGCGGCCAGCAGGCCCGCGCACAGGCCGAAGAACATCGCGATCCCGCCGAGCCGGGGGGTGGGCTCCCGGTGCACGTCACGTGCCCGGATCTCCGGCATCGCCCCCGCCACGATCGCGAACTTGCGTACCGGCCCTGTCAGCAGATACGTCACCGCGGCCGTGATGCAGAGCGTCAGCAGGTATTCACGCACGGGCTTCCCCACAGGTCTCGCTGGCCATCTCAGCCTCACACCCTAGCGACGCAGGCATATGTATGGGGACTTCCGGGTAGCGACGATGGTTGCACGTGTGACTGTGTACGGTTTTGTACGGCCGCTCGGGCACTCGCCTACCCCGTCTCGGCCGGAGTACGGGAATACGGCGGGAATCCACCGGTGAACTCGCGCACGTCCTCACGCGCCCTCGCCCCGTCGATCTCGCCGCGCAGCACCTTGCCGAACAGTACGGCGATCCACTCCATCTCGCCCTGGCCCATGCCCTGGGTGGTCACCGCGGCGGTGCCCAGGCGCAGCCCGCGGGCGTCGGCGTGCGGCAGGGCGCAGCAGTCCAGGACGATCCCGGCGGCGGCCAGCCGCCCGCGCGCGGTGCGCCCGTCGACGCCGAGCGGCGCCGGGTCGGCGGTGATCAGGTGGGTGTCGGTGCCGCCGGTGGTGACGTTCAGGCCCTCGGCGGCCAGCCGGGCCGCGAGCACCCGTGCGTTGGCGACGACCTGGTGGGCGTAGGCGGCGAAGGCCGGGGCCGCGGCCTCGGCGAACGCGACGGCCTTCGCGGCGATGGTGTGCATCTGCGCGCCGCCCTGGGTGAAGGGGAAGACGGCGCGGTCGACGCGCCCGGCGAGTTCGCCGCCGCACAGGATCATGCCGCCGCGCGGGCCGCGCAGCACCTTGTGGGTGGTGGCGCACACGATGTCGGCGTACGGCACGGGGCTGGGCGCCGCTCCCCCGGCCACCAGCCCGATGGGGTGGGCGGCGTCGGCGATCAGATAGGCGCCCACCTCGTCGGCGACCGTGCGGAAGAAGGCGTAGTCGAGGTGGCGGGGGTAGGCGATCGAGCCGCAGACGATCGCCTTGGGCCGGTGCGCGTGGGCGAGGGTGCGCACCTGGAGGTGGTCGATGAGCCCGGTCTCGGCGTCGACGCCGTAGCCGACGAAGTCGAACCAGCGGCCGGAGAAGTTCGCGGGCGAGCCGTGGGTGAGGTGGCCGCCGTACGGCAGGCCGAGGGCGAGCACGGTGTCGCCGGGGCGCAGCAGCGCCGCGTAGGCGGCGAGGACCGCCGAGGACCCCGAGTGGGACTGGACGTTGGCGTGCTCGGCGCCGAACAGGTCCTTCGCCCGCCGTACGGCGAGGCGTTCGGCGACGTCGGCCATCTCGCAACCGCCGTGGTGCCGGGCGCCGGGGTAGCCCTCGGCGTACTTGTTCGCCAGCGCGGAGCCGAGCGCGGCCAGCACCGCCGGCGAGGTGAAGTTCTCCGCGGCGATCAGCTGCAGCGTCGTCGACTGCCGGTCCAGCTCCCCCAGCAGGATGTCGGCCAGTTCGGGGTCCTGCCGCCGCAGGACATCGGCCTCGAGGGCGGGGATGACCGACATGACGCGCTCCGGACGGTCGACGGTGACGTACGTCCAATGTAGGCCCGCCCCCAGCGCCCCGCGCGGCCCTTACGCCGTCCCGGGCACGCCGCGGAACCCGGGGCCCCACAGGGTCCCCCCGCGCCCTTCAGACCGTCCAGGACACGCCACGGAACCCGGGGGCCCCACGGAGCCCCCGCCCGGTGCTCGGGCCGTCCCGGCACACGAGGACGCCGCGGCCTTGCCGGGCCCGTGGGGACACGGACGCCGGGCATGACGGAGCCGGGGGTACCGGGGGTGGTGTGACGGCGCGGTGCCGTGCCGGACGGCCCTGTGAACCCGCCGGCCCGCCGCCCTGCTCGGTCACCCGGTGCTCCCGCGGGGCCCCGCCGCGCTCAGGCCCGCGCGGCCACTCCCGTCAGCGCCGTCACCACCGGGTCCAGTGCCTGGTGTATCTCGTCGCCGATCGAGCGGAAGAAGGGCAGGGGGGCGCCGTAGGGGTCGTGGACCTCGTCCGCCTCGGCCGTGGGGGCCAGGAGCCACCCTCGCAGGGCGGCGGCGGCGCGGACCAGGGCGCGGGCGCGTTCGACCACGCCGTCCTCCAGGGGCGGCAGCGTGGCCGGGTCTATCGCCCGCACCAGGCGGGTGAACTCCTTGAGGGTGAAGGTGCGCAGGCCCGCCGAGTGGCCCATGGAGATGACCTGGGCGCGGTGGTCGCGGGTGGCGGTCAGCACGAGGTCGGCCATGATCACGTGCTCGTCCAGCAGCTCGCGGCCCATGAAGCCGGAGGCGTCCGCGCCGAAGTCGGCCAGCACGGTCTCCGCGTTGGCCTCCATCGGCGCGCCCTCGTGGCCCCAGGTGCCCGCGCTCTCCACGATCAGCCCGCCGCCGGGGATCCCCCCGACGGAGCCGGGGAGAGGGCCCCCGAGCCGGTCCGCCAGGAAGTGCCGGGTCAGCCGCTCGGTGATGGGCGAGCGGCACACGTTGCCGGTGCTGACGTGGAGGATGCGGAAGGTGTCGCCTATGCCGCGCCCCGCTTCGGGCGCCGTCAATTCGCCACCTCGAGGTCGGGTACGACCTTCCGCAGCTCCTCCGGGGACAGGGCGCCCTCGCGCAGCAGCACGGGCACCCTGCTGGTGACGTCGACGATGGAGGACGGCACGTTGCCGGGGGTCGGGCCGCCGTCGAGGTAGACGGAGACGGAGTCGCCGAGCATCTCCTGCGCGGCGTCGCAGGTCTCCGGCGCGGGGTGGCCGGTCAGGTTCGCCGAGGAGACGGCCATCGGGCCGACCTCGGTGAGCAGTTCGATGGCGACCGGGTGCAGCGGCATCCGCACGGCGACCGTGCCCCGGGTGTCCCCCAGGTCCCACTGCAGGGACGGCTGGTGCCGGGCGACCAGCGTCAGCGCGCCCGGCCAGAAGGCGTCCACGAGCTCCCAGGCCATCTCGGAGAAGTCCGTGACCAGCCCGTGCAGGGTGTTCGGGGAGCCGATGAGGACGGGGGTGGGCATGGTGCGCCCCCGGCCCTTGGCCGCGAGCAGGTCGGCCACGGCCTCGGAGGAGAAGGCGTCGGCGCCGATGCCGTAGACGGTGTCGGTGGGCAGCACCACGAGTTCGCCCCGTCGGACGGCGGACGCGGCTTCGCGCAGGCCCGTCGCGCGGTCGGTGGCGTCGTTGGTGTCGTATCGCCGTGCCATGGTCAGCGGGCCTCCTCGTACGCGTACTGCTGGGTCGAAGTCCTGGTGGTGGGCTGTGCGGGGGTCACGGCAGTGCCTTGCGGGCGGTGGCGAACCGCGGCCGGTTGTTCAGGTCGGGGTGGTCGGCCGCGTCGGCCCAGCCCCGCTCCTCGGTGAAGATCCACGGCACCTGGCCGCCCTGGGTGTCGGCGTGCTCGATGACGACGACTCCGCCGGGCCGCAGCAGCCGGTGCGCGGTGCGCTCGATGCCGCGGATCAGGTCGAGGCCGTCCTCCCCGGAGAACAACGCCATGTCCGGGTCGTAGTCGCGGGCCTCGACGGCGACGTACTCCCATTCGGTGAGCGGGATGTACGGCGGGTTGGAGATGACGAGGTCGACCTGGCCGTCGAGGTCGGGGAACGCGGACAGGGCGTCGCCCTGGCGCAGGTCGACCCTGGAGCCCTCGACGTTCTTGCGGGCCCAGTCCAGCGCGTCCTCGCTCAGTTCCACGGCGTGCACGCGCGAGCGCGGCACCTCCTGGGCGAGGGCGAGCGCGATGGCGCCCGAGCCGGTGCACAGGTCGACGATGCACGGCTCGACGACGTCCATGGCCCGTACGGCGTCTATCGCCCAGCCGACCACGGACTCGGTCTCGGGCCGGGGCACGAACACGCCGGGGCCGACCTGGAGCTCCAGGTAGCGGAAGTAGGCCCGCCCGGTGATGTGCTGCAGCGGCTCGCGCTGCTCGCGGCGGGCGATGACCTCCCAGTACCGGGCGTCGAAGTCGGCGTCCTTCACGGAGTGCAGCTCACCGCGCTTGACGCCGTGCACGAACGCGGCGAGCTCCTCCGCGTCGGCGCGCGGCGAGTCCACGCCGGCGTCGGCCAGCCGCTGCGTGGCCTGGGCCACCTCGGCGAGCAGCACGCTGCGGGGGCTGGGGGGCCGCCCCCCGATTCCTTGCTGCACCGCTGGTCCTCCGGTACTCGTACGTCGTCCTACGTGCTACGTCCTGCGTCCTGCGCCCGCGTGCCCTACGCGGCCGCGAGCTTGGCCGCCGAGTCCGCGTCGACGCAGGCCTGGATCACCGCGTTCAGGTCGCCGTCCAGGACCTGGTCCAGGTTGTAGGCCTTGAAGCCGACGCGGTGGTCCGAGATGCGGTTCTCCGGGAAGTTGTAGGTGCGGATCTTCTCGGAGCGGTCGACGGTGCGGACCTGGCTGCGGCGGGCGTCGGCGGCCTCCCTCTCCGCCTCCTCCTGCGCCATGGCGAGCAGCCTGGAGCGCAGGATACGCAGTGCCTGCTCCTTGTTCTGCAGCTGGCTCTTCTCGTTCTGGCAGGAGGCGACGACTCCGGTCGGGATGTGCGTGATGCGCACGGCGGAGTCGGTGGTGTTGACGGACTGCCCGCCCGGGCCCGAGGACCGGTAGACGTCGATGCGCAGGTCGTTGGGGTTGATCTCGACGTCGACCTCCTCGGCCTCCGGCGTGACCAGCACACCGGCGGCGGAGGTGTGGATACGGCCCTGGGACTCGGTGGCCGGCACGCGCTGCACGCGGTGCACGCCGCCCTCGTACTTCAGCCGTGCCCACACGCCCTGGCCGGGCTCGATCTGCCCGCGGGCCTTCACCGCGACCTGGACGTCCTTGTAGCCGCCCAGCTCGGACTCGGTGGCGTCGATGATCTCGGTCTTCCAGCCGACCCGCTCGGCGTAGCGCAGGTACATGCGCAGCAGGTCGCCGGCGAAGAGCGCCGACTCGTCGCCGCCGGCGCCGGCCTTGATCTCGAGGATGACGTCCTTGTCGTCGCTGGGGTCGCGCGGGACGAGCAGGAGGCGCAGCTTCTCGGTCAGTTCCTCGCGCTGCTGTTCCAGGTCCTTGAGCTCGGCCGCGAAGTCGGGGTCGTCGGCGGCCAGTTCGCGCGCGGTCTCGATGTCGTCGCCGGCCTGCTTCCAGGAGCGGTACGTGGCGACGATCGGGGTGAGCTCGGCGTAGCGCTTGTTGAGCCTGCGCGCGTTGGCCTGGTCGGAGTGGACCGACGGGTCGGCGAGCTTCTTCTCCAGGTCGGCGTGCTCGGCGACGAGTTCCTCGACGGCCTCGAACATCTTTCGGCTCCTGTACTGCCTGCTGTACTGCGTGTGCTGCGGGAAAGGGGAAGGCGAGCGACCAAAAACGCCGGTCCCGGCGCACCCCTCGGCAGGGGTGCGGCCATGGACCGGCGAAAAGGGGCTCGCTACTTCTTGGAGCCGGCGGCAGCCTTGCCGAAGCGGGCCTCGAAGCGGGCCACACGGCCACCGGTGTCGAGGATCTTCTGCTTGCCCGTGTAGAACGGGTGGCACTCGGAGCAGACCTCGGCCCGGATGGTGCCGGAGTCGATCGTGCTGCGGGTCGTGAACGACGCGCCGCAGGTGCAGCTGACCTGCGTCTCGACGTACGCGGGGTGGATGTCGCGCTTCAAGGTGTCTCCTACTGTTCCTGGAGGGCGCCGGGTCGCAGCCGCGGGATGCGGTGCGTGAACCGGAGCCGACGGTCCAGTCTGCCAGGACTGGGGCCATCTCCCCAAACCGGGGGGTGGTGTCGTTTGTTCCCTGCGGGCCGGTGGGCTGGTCGCTCCCCCGAGCTCTCGACTTCGTTCGAGCGGGGAGGCGCCCCCTCGCGGCGGAGCCGCACATCGATACGGCTCCGCGCCCCTAGGGAGTCACCACGCCCTTGGCCTCACCCGTGGCCGTGCCCTTCGTGGCCGTCCTGGGGATCGGCCGGTCGTTCTTCAGGGCCGCCCAGACCTGTCTGGCCTTGGCCTTCTCCACCATGACCCGGTTGAGGTTCGCCGGGTCGTACCGGACCGGCATGGTGATCATGGTCATGCTGGAGGAGTCGATGCCCTTGAGGCTGTCGGCGAAGGAGATCAGGGCGTTGACCGAGCCGAGGTCGGAGTCGGTGGTGACGGACTTGGTGGCGGTGCTGCCGAGGTCGTAGAGCTTCTTCGGGTCGGTGAAGAGGCCGATCTGCTTGACCTGGTCGACCAGCGCCTTGACGAAGGCCTGCTGGAGCTGGATGCGGCCGAGGTCGGAGCCGTCGCCGACGCCGTGCCGGGTGCGGACCAGGCCGAGGGCCTGCCGGCCGTCGAGCGTGTGCGTGCCGGCCTTGAGGGCCAGGTGGCTCTTCGGGTCGTCGATGTTCCTCGTCGTGGTGACCGGGACGCCGCCGAGTTCGTCGACGAGCCGCTGGAAGCCCCTGAAGTCGACCTCCAGGTAGTGGTCCATGCGCAGGCCGGTCATCGACTCGACGGTCTTCACGGCGCAGGCGGCGCCGCCGGTGGAGTACGACTCGTTGAACATCACGCTGTGGGCCGCGGGGCGCGTACCGCCCCCGGCTCCGGTGCACTCGGGGCGGTCGACGAGGGTGTCGCGGGGTATGGAGACGACACCGGCCCTCCTGTGGCCCTCGTACACGTGCACGATCATCGCCGTGTCGGAGCGGGCGCCGCCGTCGTCGGTGCCGCCGCCCAGCTTCCTGTTGCCGCCGGAGCGGGTGTCGGAGCCGAGGACGAGGATGTTCTCGGAGCCGTTGTCGGTCCCGGCGGGCCGGTCGGTGCCGAGGACCTGGTTGATGTCGACCGTCTTCAGGTTGCCGTTGAGCTTGAGGTAGAGGTAGCCGACGCCGGTGCCGCCGAGCACGACGATCCCCGCGGCGGTCCAGGCCATGACCGTCAGGGCCTTGCGCCGCCCGGTGCGGGGCTTGCGGCGGCGGCCCTTGGCACGGCGGCGGGGGCTCGTGCTGCCGGTCTCCCGCGCTATGCCGGGGTCCGGCGTGTTCTCGGCGGACATGCGCTCCTCAGGTCTCGTATCCGGTCGGCTACCCCGTGTCCCCGGGGTCAGGCCCGGTCGACGAGCCCATACCTGACCATCGTCACTCTTACCGTCAGACGGGGAAAACCGGGAAAAGGTTGCGCAACGTCCTGTGGTGCCGGTCTCACCGAATGCAAGGGCCGCCCCCGTGTCACGGGGGCGGCCCTTTCAGCCGGTGCGTCCGCCTCAGTCGCCGTTGCCCGGCGCCGGGGTGGTCTTCTGGATCTGCATCAGGAACTCGACGTTCGACTTGGTCTGCTTCATCTTGTCGAGGAGCAGTTCGATCGCCTGCTGCTGGTCGAGCGCGTGCAGCACCCGGCGCAGCTTCCAGACGATGCTGAGCTCCTCCGCGCCGAGCAGGATCTCCTCCTTGCGCGTACCGGACGCGTCGACGTCGACCGCCGGGAAGATGCGCTTGTCGGCGAGCTTCCGGTCGAGCTTGAGCTCCATGTTGCCGGTGCCCTTGAACTCCTCGAAGATCACCTCGTCCATGCGGGACCCGGTGTCCACCAGGGCGGTGGCGAGGATGGTCAGCGAGCCGCCGTCCTCGATGTTGCGGGCCGCACCGAAGAAGCGCTTCGGCGGGTACAGGGCCGTGGAGTCCACACCACCGGACAGGATGCGGCCGGAGGCCGGGGCGGCGAGGTTGTACGCGCGGCCCAGACGGGTGATGGAGTCCAGCAGGACGACCACGTCGTGGCCCAGCTCCACCAGGCGCTTGGCGCGCTCGATGGCGAGCTCGGCGACCGTGGTGTGGTCCTCGGCCGGGCGGTCGAAGGTCGAGGAGATGACCTCGCCCTTGACCGACCGCTGCATGTCGGTGACCTCTTCCGGACGCTCGTCGACGAGGACGACCATCAGGTGGCACTCGGGGTTGTTGCGCGTGATCGCGTTGGCGACCGCCTGCATGATCATGGTCTTGCCGGTCTTCGGCGGGGCCACGATCAGACCGCGCTGGCCCTTGCCGATCGGCGAGACCAGGTCGATGATGCGGGTGGTCAGGACGCCCGGGTCGGTCTCCAGGCGGAGCCGGTCCTGCGGGTACAGCGGCGTCAGCTTGTTGAACTCCGGCCGCCCGCGGCCGTGTTCGGGCGCCATGCCGTTGACGGAGTCGAGGCGCACCAGCGCGTTGAACTTCTCGCGGCGCTCGCCCTCCTTCGGCTGGCGGACCGCGCCGGTGACGTGGTCGCCCTTGCGCAGGCCGTTCTTGCGGACCTGGGCGAGGGAGACGTACACGTCGTTGGGGCCCGGCAGGTAGCCGGACGTGCGGATGAAGGCGTAGTTGTCGAGGATGTCCAGGATGCCCGCGACCGGGATCAGGACGTCGTCCTCGGTGAGCTGCGGCTCGGACACGTCGTCGCGGCCGCGGCGGCCACGGCGGTCGCGGTAGCGGCCGCGACGGCCCCGGCGGCCGCCGTCGAAGTCGTCGTCGTCCTGGTGGCGGTCCTGGCGGTCCTGGCGGCCGCCGCCCTGCTGCTGGTTCTGCTGCTGGCGCTGCTGGCCGCCCTGGCTCTGCTGGTCGTCGCCCTTGCCGCGGCGGTCGCGGTCTCGGTCACGGTCCCGTCCGCGGTCCCTGCCGCGGTCGCGGTCACGGTCGCGGCGGCGGCCGTCGCCGTCGCCGGCGTCGCCCTTGGCCGCCTCGCCCTGCTGCTGGCCCTGGGCCTGCTGGTCCTGCTGCTGCGGCTGTGCGGGGGTCTCGGCCTTGGGCTCGCTCTTCGCCTCGGCGGCGACCGTCTCGGCGCTGCTCGCCGGGGCGCCCGCCTCGGCGGTGGCCCGGCGGCGGCGGCGCTCGGCGGGAACGTCCTCTCCCCCACGCTCGGCTTCGCTCGCGCGGGCGGCGCCCCCAGCCGGCTGGCCGGGGATCTCGATCTGCTGCTGGGCCACGGCCTTGTCGGCCGCCTTGTCCGCCTTCGCGGCGGGGGCCTCGGCCGCCTTCGCCTCCGCCTTCTGGGCGGACGCGGCGTCCTCGCCCGTACGGGTCCGGGAGGTGGCGCGGCGCTTCGGCTTGCTCTCGGTGGCGTCCCCCGCGGCAGGCGCGGCCTTCGCGGCGGGGGCGCCCCCTGCCGCCTGCGCCTCCTTGATGACCTCGATCAGCTGGCTCTTGCGCATGCGCGCGGTGCCCCTGATGCCGAGGCCGGATGCGACCTGCTGCAGCTCGGCCAGCACCATGCCCTCGAGGCCGGTACCGCGGCGACGCCGGGAGCCGGCACCCGTGGCAGGCGCGGAGGCGTCCGTGGCGGGCGCTGCAGCTGTCTCCTCGACACGTGCGCCCATCAGATCGGTGGTGTCGCTCACGAAGGGTCCTTCCCTGGAGCGGACGTCGGCCTGTCTTGGCTCGGCGACCGGTTGTGCTGTCCGGCTTCGGTCCTTGCGTGTGAACCGTGCCGGGGCGGTAATCCGCCACAGCGGCGGAAGAAATTTCTGGTGATTGGCGCTCCCCGACGTTCCGTGGCACCAAGTGTCACTGTGTCACGGGGCGTGGTCGCGCCGATTCCGGAGCGTGCCCGGCGGACCGCTCAGTGTGCGCATACGGCGTACTGCCCAGGTACGACGTACACCACGCAGTGCGGCTTGGGGGGCTCCCGGAGGAATGTCTGTCCCTGACGGGGACACGAAGCACCTCGCCATGGTGCGGTCGGGTGCAGACTTGAGGTTAACACTACCGGATCCAACAAACATTCCCCCTCTCGAAATCCGGCAATCGCCGGCTTTCAGCTCTCCGTACCGGTCTCCGTACCGGCGGCGAGCGGCAGTACGCAGGCTCCCTGCTGGTCGAGACTCAGCCGGTTGGCGGCCCAGTCGGCGCCCGCCAGCCGTTGCACCTTGTCGGCGGTTTCCGTGTCGGCCAGCGCCATGACGGTGGGTCCGGCACCGGAGATGACCGCGGGGATGCCGTCGGCCCGCAGCCGCTCCACCAGCGCCGCGCTCTCCGGCATGGCGGGGGCGCGGTACTCCTGGTGGAGGCGGTCCTCGGTGGCCGGGAGCAGCAGTTCGGGACGCCGGGTGAGGGCCTCGACGAGCAGGGCGGCGCGGCCCGCGTTGACAGCGGCGTCGACGTGCGGCACGGTGCGCGGCAGCAGGCCGCGGGCGGTTTCGGTGAGTACCGGCTTCGCGGGTACGAAAACCACCGGAACGATGGAATCGGAGGGCTCCATCCTGATGGCGTGGGCGGCGCCGGCCTCCATCCAGGACAGGGTGAACCCGCCCAGCAGACAGGCCGCCACGTTGTCCGGGTGGCCCTCGATCTCGGTGGCCAGCTCGAGCATCGCGGTGTCGTCGAGCCTGGCCTCGGCGCCTATGGTCACGGCGCGGGCGGCGACGATGCCGGCGCAGATGGCGGCGGAGGAGGAGCCGAGACCGCGGCCGTGCGGGATGCGGTTGGCGCAGACGATCTCCAGCCCGCGCGGCTGTCCGCCGAGGACGTCGAAGGCGGTGCGCAGCGAGCGGACGAGCAGGTGCTTCTCGTCACGCGGCAGCGTCTCGCTGCCCTCCCCGGCGATGTCGACGTGCAGCCCGGAGTCGGCCACCCGGACCACGACGTCGTCGTAGAGCCCCAGCGCGAGGCCGAGGGCGTCGAAGCCCGGGCCGAGGTTGGCGCTGGTGGCGGGAACGCGCACCCGGACGGCGGCGGCGCGGAACGCTGGACCGGCCATCGCTCGTTGACTCTCCTTGAGCTGCGTGAGGGTCGAATGAGATTCGACGGACATTCGATGACGGACATTCGACAAGGACGAGGGTCCTCGGGCCGCGGAGACTACGCGGCGCCGCGCCATATGCGAGGGCATATGCAGCGGTCGGGTTCTCCACAGCCTATCGAAGGAAGGTTCAGTGGCGACATAGGGCGCACGGGAGGCGCACGATGCGTGTCGCAAGCCCCCCGTGCAACCCCTCCCGGGGAGTCCCCGGGAGGGGGGCACGCTGGAGGTGGGGGCGGTCGCGCGGGTGCACGGCCGGCTGCCGCCGGGGCGGACGGAGCACGCGACGTGCCGCCGCCCCGACGAGCGGATACGCGGTCGGTGGCTCGCTCCCGGGCGGGCGGGGGTACCGCTGTCCGGGTGGGACTCGGCCTCCGGACCCGCGGCGGCCGTCAGGCCAGGCCCAGCCGCTCCGCCGCCGTCGCCGCGTCGACCGGGACCGTGACCGGCTGGGGGGCGCCGGCGACGGCCCAGTCGGGGTCCTTCAGACCGTTGCCGGTGACCGTGCAGACGATCCGCTGCCCGGGGTCGACCCTGCCCTGTTCGGCGGCCTTCAGCAGACCGGCGACGGACGCGGCGGAGGCGGGCTCCACGAAGACGCCCTCCTGCGCGGCCAACAGCCGGTAGGCGCGCAGGATCTCACGGTCCGTCACCTCGTCGATGGCGCCGCCGGACTCGTCGCGCGCGGCCAGGGCGTGCGTCCAGGAGGCCGGGTTGCCGATGCGGATCGCGGTGGCGATGGTCGACGGGTCCTTGACGACCTCGCCGCGCACGATCGGGGCGCTGCCGGAGGCCTGGTAGCCCCACATGCGGGGCGTCTTCGTGGCGACGCCGTCGGCGGCGTACTCCTTGTAGCCCTTCCAGTAGGCGGTGATGTTGCCCGCGTTGCCGACCGGGAGGACGTGGATGTCGGGCGCGTCGCCGAGCATGTCGACGATCTCGAAGGAGGCCGTCTTCTGCCCCTCGATGCGCACCGGGTTGACCGAATTGACCAGCGCCACGGGGTAGTTGTCGCTGAGCGCGCGGGCGAGCGTGAGGCAGTCGTCGAAGTTTCCGTCGACCTGGAGGATCTTCGCGCCGTGCACGAGCGCCTGGCCCATCTTGCCGAGCGCGATCTTGCCCTGCGGCACCAGCACCGCGGAGACCATCCCGGCCCGCACGGCGTACGCCGCGGCCGAGGCGGACGTGTTCCCGGTGGAGGCGCAGATGACGGCCTTCGCGCCCTCCTCCTTGGCCTTGCTGATCGCCATGGTCATGCCGCGGTCCTTGAAGGACCCGGTCGGGTTCGCGCCCTCGACCTTGAGGTGGACCTCGCAGCCGGTGCGCTCGGAGATCACCTGCGCCGGCACGAGAGGCGTACCGCCCTCACGGAGCGTGACGACCGGCGTGCTGTCGGACACCGGCAGCCGATCCCGGTACTCCTCGATGATTCCGCGCCACTGGTGGGTCATTGCTGGTTACTCTCCTTCAACCCGCATGATGCTGGCGACACCCCGCACGGTGTCGAGCTTGCGCAGCGCCTCCACGGTCCCGCCGAGGGCGGCGTCGGAAGCACGGTGGGTGACGATGACCAGGGAGGCCTCGCCGTCCTTGCCCTGCTGGCGAACAGTGTCGATGGAAACCCCGTGCTCGGCGAACACGGTGGCGACCTGGGCGAGCACACCCGGTTTGTCGGCGACGTCCAGGCTGATGTGGTAGCGCGTGACGACGTCGCCCATGGGCGACACGGGCAGGGCGGCGTACGCCGACTCGCCGGGCCCGGTGGTCCCGCTGAGCCGGTTGCGGCAGACGGCCACCAGGTCGCCGAGCACGGCGGAGGCGGTGGGCGAGCCGCCGGCGCCGGGCCCGTAGAACATCAACTGCCCGGCCGCGTCGGACTCGACGAACACGGCGTTGTACGCGCCGCGCACGGAGGCCAGCGGGTGCGTGAGCGGAATCATGGCCGGGTGCACGCGCGCGGTGACCGACCCGCCGTCCTCGGCGCGCTCGCAGATGGCGAGCAGTTTGATGGTGCGGCCCATCTGCTTGGCGGAGGCGAAGTCCGCGGCGGTGACCTCGGTCATCCCCTCGCGGTGGACGTCGTCGAGCCGTACGCGCGTGTGGAAGGCGATCCCGGCGAGGATGGCGGCCTTGGCGGCGGCGTCGAACCCCTCGACGTCGGCGGTCGGGTCGGCCTCGGCGTATCCGAGCGCGGTGGCCTCGTCCAGCGCCTCCTGGTAGCCGGCCCCCGTGGTGTCCATCTTGTCGAGGATGAAGTTGGTGGTGCCGTTGACGATGCCGAGCACCCGGTTGACCTTGTCCCCGGCGAGGGACTCGCGCAGCGGCCGGATCAGCGGGATGGCACCGGCGACGGCGGCCTCGTAGTACAGGTCCTTGCCGTGGACCTCCGCGGCGGCGTGCAGGGCTGCCCCGTCCTGGGCGAGCAGGGCCTTGTTCGCGGAGACGACGGAGGCGCCGTGCTCGAAGGCGGTGGTGATGAGCGTACGGGCGGGCTCGATCCCCCCGATGACCTCGACCACGACGTCGATGTCGCCGCGTTTGACGAGCGCGGTGGCGTCGGTGGTGACCAGCTCGGCGGGCACCCCCTCCCGCACCTTGCCGGGCCGCCGTACCGCGACCCCGGCGAGCTCCACCGGGGCCCCGATCCTGGCGGCGAGGTCGTCGGCGTGCGTCGTCATGATGCGCGCCACCTCTGAGCCGACAACCCCACAGCCCAGCAGCGCCACCTTCAGCGGACGCGTACGCATCATCCGACCTCGTTTCCTCATACCGTCTACGGTTGGACCAGTCTCACTCACCGGACCGCGGTTTCTGTCATTTGTCCGGATCGTGAGACGTTTATTTCATTTCTGCAGGGCGGAAAGACAGAAGATCTTCCGGTGCCGCCGCGGTGTCCGCCATCCGACTGCGTCCCTCACCGACTGCGTCCCTCACCGACCGTGTCCGCCGTCCGACCGCGCTCCTCACCGACTGCGCCCGTCATCCGACATCGAGCCGCAGCAGGTCCTCCTCCGTCTCCCGGCGGACGATCACCCGGGCCTCCCCGTCGGCGACGGCGACGACCGGCGGGCGCAGCGCGTGGTTGTAGTTGCTGGCCATGGACCGGCAGTACGCACCCGTGGCCGGCACCGCGATGAGGTCACCGGGTGCCAGGTCGGCCGGCAGGAAGGCGTCCTTGACCACGATGTCCCCGCTCTCGCAGTGCTTGCCGACCACGCGCACGAGCATGGGCGCGGCGTCGGAGGCGCGGGACACGAGCGCGACGCTGTACTCGGCGTCGTAGAGGGCGGTGCGGATGTTGTCGGACATGCCGCCGTCGACGGACACGTACGTCCGCAGCCCCTCGAGCGGCTTGATGGTGCCGACCTCGTAGAGGGTGAAGGCGGTGGGCCCGACGACGGCGCGCCCCGGCTCGACGGAGATACGGGGCGTACGCAGCCTGGCGGCCTCGCACTCGCGGGTGACGATCTCGTTCAGCGCCTTGGCGATCTCGTGCGGCTCACGGGGGTCGTCGTCGCTGGTGTACGCGATCCCGAGCCCGCCGCCGAGGTCGATCTCCGGCAGTTCGATCCCGTGCTCGTCCCGGATCTCCTTCAGCAGCCGCACCACGCGGTGCGCGGCGACCTCGAAGCCGGACATGTCGAAGATCTGCGAGCCGATGTGGGAGTGGATCCCGATCAGCTCGATCCCGTCGAGCTGCAGCGCCCGCCGCACGGCCTCGGCGGCCTGTCCACCGGCCAGCGGGATCCCGAACTTCTGGTCCTCGTGGGCAGTGGCGATGAACTCGTGCGTGTGCGCCTCGACGCCGACCGTGATGCGGATCTGCGCCTTCTGCCGCTTCCCGAGCGACTGGGCGATGTGGGCGACCCGGACGATCTCCTGGAAGGAGTCGAGCACGATCCGCCCGACCCCGGCCTCGACGGCCCGGTGGATCTCCGTCTCGGACTTGTTGTTGCCGTGGAAGGCGATGCGCTCGGCCGGCATCCCGGCGGACAGCGCGGTGGCGAGCTCGGTGCCGGAGCAGACGTCGAGGTTCAGCCCCTCCTCGTCGAGCCACCGGACGACGGCCCGGGACAGGAACGCCTTCCCGGCGTAGAACACGTCGGCGTCGTTCCCGAAGGCGGTGCGCCAGGCCCGGGCACGGGCGCGGAAGTCGGCCTCGTCGAGCACGTAGGCGGGCGTACCGAACCGCTCGGCGAGCTCGGTGACGGCGATGCCGCCGACGGTCACGACCCCGTCCTCGTCACGGGTGACGGTCCGGGCCCACACCTTCGGGTCGAGGGCGTTGAGGTCGGCGGGCGGCGGGGAGTAGTGCCCCTCGGGCAGGACGTCGGCGTAACGGGGCCCGGCGGGGTGTGCGGAACGGCTCATGTCTGGTTTCTCTGACTCTCTGGCTCTCTGACCCTCTGTGGCTCTCTGTGGCTCTCAGAGGTGGTCGGGTGCGTCGATGCCGAGCAGGGACAGGCCGCCGGCCAGCACCGCCCCGGCGGCTTCGGCGAGAGCCAGCCGGGCACGGTGGGCGGCCAAGGGTTTCTCCTCCCCACGGGGAAGTACGGAGGGCAGGAAGGGCAGCACGGCATCGGCAACGCTGACGAGGTGCCGGGCGAGGGAGTCGGGAGCACGGTGCGCGGCGGCGCGGGCGAGGACGCGGGGGTGGTCGACGAGGAGGGTGACGAGGTCGCGAGGCACCTCTGTGATCCCCGGCTCAGCGGAGAACCCCAGGTCGGCTGCGTTACGGCTGAGGGCGCGGGTGCGGGCGTGGGCGTAGCGGACGCGGAAGAGGGGGTTGCT
Source organism: Streptomyces kebangsaanensis (assembly GCF_001906585.1). Classification (GTDB taxonomy): domain Bacteria; phylum Actinomycetota; class Actinomycetes; order Streptomycetales; family Streptomycetaceae; genus Streptomyces; species Streptomyces kebangsaanensis. The sequence continues at coordinate 85,869 of NZ_JUJA01000133.1, forward strand.
CTCGCGCTGGACGAGGTGGTCCTCGGTGATACGGGGGTGATCGTGCGCGGCGGGAAGGAGCAGCGCCCAGCGGGCGGCGTCGCGGCCGAGGGGGAGGGGGTCCGCGGGGGCGGGAACGGGCCGGATCTCGACGCCGTCGGAGGACGCGCCGCCGGAGGAATCGACCCGCACACCGAGGACCTGCTCCCAGGCAGCCGGAACAGGACTCTCACACCTGATGCCGACGGAGGCGCCCTGGGACCGCAGAAGACGACGGAGGGCATCCGCGACGACGACGGCACGGACTTCAAGGAAACACCGAAGCTGCACGACGGCCCCGACGGATCCGTCGGACCCGCCGGATGCGCCGCCCCCCTCTGGGACGAACCCGTACTCCACCCCGGCCCGCAGGATGCCGTCGACGAGCCGGACGAAGGCGACGTCGGCGTCGGCATCGCGAAGGCTGATGTTGAGGAACCCGGGCCCGGTGACGGAGACGTCGTCGATGCCGTCGAGGCCGAGGAGGTGGGCCTTGAGCACCTGGGCCACTCGCGGCGCGGGCTGCCCGGCCGGCCGCGCGAGCTGGAGGGCGATGTTGGTGGCGTAGTCACCGCACCCACCGGGCCGGGGCCGGGCGACCACGGCCCGCTCCGGCACGGTCACACGAAGCTCCCCCACGTCGACAGCGCGACGGACCGCGCACAGCACGGTACGGGAGAGCTCCACGGGGGTCACGGGACAAGCGTAGGGGAGGAGGGGGGCGGGTAAGCGAACTTATTCGGCCCGGGTATCGCCATATGGACGAAGGAGCCACGGCCGCCCGAAAAATCCGGAAGTCCGCCGCCCCCGGCCGAGGGGTCAGCCGCGACTGCGCCCGGCCCGCTCGGCCTCCCCGGCGCCCCGGGCCCCGTGGTCGATGAGACGCCACACGAGCCGCACGAGCTCGACCGGCTCGAACGGCTTGGGCAGAAAGGCGTCGACGCCGGCGTCGAGCCCGGCCTCGACCTCGTACGGCGAACAGGCGCTGACGATGGCGAGAGGGAGATCACGGGTGAGCGGATCGGCCCGGAGCCGGGCGGCGGTCCGCAGCCCGTCCAGCCGGGGCATGACGACATCGAGGGTGATGACGTCGGGCCGCACCTGATGCACGACATCCAGACACTCGGCACCATCGGCCGCGGTCACGACCTCGAGCCCCTCGAGCTCGAGATTGACCCTGATCAGCTGCCGGATGACCTTGTTGTCGTCCACAACAAGCACCCGGCCGGGAGCGGCTGGCACAACTCGAGAGTAGGTGCGGACCGGCCACCGCGTCCGGGTTTTCCCCACTTCCACCCCGTCCGAGGGACGCCCGGCCTCCGGTGGACGCGGCACCCCCCTGGAAAACGTTCATGACCACCCCCACAGAACTGGTAGTGTTCTACTCGTCGCCGCGCAGAGCGCGCCCGACCCGCCCCCGTAGCTCAGGGGATAGAGCAACGGCCTCCGGAGCCGTGTGCGCAGGTTCGAATCCTGCCGGGGGCACTTCGCATGAAGTGCCTGAAGACCCCGTGACCAGCGAGTTCGCTGAGAGCGGGGTCTTGTTGCGTGTGCAGCCGGGTGCCGCCGGAAGCAGCCGTTTGCCAGTGATCACGTTGTAATAGCGTGTTGATCTTGGAGGGCTTCGGGGCAGGTCAGCAGGCGTTTCGCCGATCCCTGAGCGTAGCCCCGTGGACCATCCGTGGACAGGCCGAAGCCCTGGACCTTTCGCAGTCCAGGGCTTCGGCCTGTCGATCATGTTCGGGTGTCAGTCCGTAGGGTCATCTCCTTCCCCCAGCCCTTGCATGATCCGGTCGTTCATCTCCTTCTCTTGGCCGTCGATGCACTTCGCGTAGATCTTCAGCAGGACGTCGACCGAGTGGCCCGCACGAGCGGCGACCTCCGGTGCCGGCACCCCGGAGTTGAGCCACTGGGAGACGCCCGCGTGCCGGAGGTCGTACGGCCGGAAGGCCAGGACCGAGGCCACCTGATCAGGGGCGAGCGCCAGTTCCCGAGCCTGCTTCCACGCCCGGGAGTACGACGAGGCAGCGATCACGTTGCCCCGCTCACTGGAGAACAGCCGACCGTCCTCCGCCGTGCCGAACTCCTCCAGGTGCTCGCGGAGCAGCCGCACCAGCGGAGGCGGAATCGGCACGATCCGTACCTCACCGTGGGCCCGCTGCTTCAGGCCGCGCCGATCGTGCGCTTCCCCGGAGTCCGTCCACGCCTTTCCAGCAGTGGGACGGGTCTCCGCCAGCTCGATACGGCCCCAGCCCGACGCCGGAAGCGTGCAGTCAGAGCGGCGAAGGCCGAGGGCCTCCCCCGGCCGCATGGCCGCGTAGTACAGGCACCCGAAGAACGCCCGCAGCCGCCGACCGCTCGCCCGGTCGTAGCCGCCCACGTACGTGAGGGCGGTCAGCAGCTCCCGAGTCTGCCGAGGGTTGACCACCACCCGGCGGTCAACCTCCTGCAGCGCCCGCTTGCCCCGCTTGCGCCGAACCCGGCTCAACGGGTTGGACGGCAGGTGCTCCAGCTCCACGGCGTACTCAAGTGCGTTGAAGACCACGGCGCGCCGCCGCCGGTACGTCTGCGTCGCCGCAGGCTTGCCGTCCAGCCTCCGGCCCAGCGTGTCGATCAGGTCATGCACCCGGGTGATCTCTTGCAGCTCCGCCACCGGCAGCGATGCCTTCTCGATCCACTTCACCGCCGCGGCGATCTCCTCCGGCCGCTCCCGCTCCCTACGGGGTACGGGCAGGACGTACGAACGCAGCGCCCGCCGAAGCACCTCCGGAGCAGGCCGCCCCCGCCCCGGCTTCACCAGGACAGGAACGACCGTCGCCAGCGCATCGGTCATGCTGTCCCGTTGCTTGGCCGACGCCTCCACCCATCGGGCATCCACGTACTTCACCGCCAGGTCGAGGAAGGACAGCGCCGCCTTGCCACCGCGCAGCGAGTCGGGCAGACCGGTGACGGTGTCGAACGGCTCGCCCTTGTCGAGCGCCCGCACCAGCTTGGCCCGGAAGCGGTCAGCCAGCGTCTTGGTCTTGTACGACTCGCTGAACGGCTGTCCGTCGACCACCCAGCGCACGAGGTAGGTCGGCTTCTTGGTGGTCTTGTTGACCGACAGCTTCCAGACGGAAGCCTTGTACGACTTCACGATGCCGCCCCCTCCGCACGTTCCTCCAACCACTCGTCGAGCACGTCCCGACGGACCCTCAGCTCCCCGTTCGGCAGTCGGATGCAGACCGGAGCGAGGCGCAGTTCCCGCCAGCGGTAGAAGGTGCGCCGGGAGACGCCGCCCAGTTCGTCGAGCACCTGCCGGACAGTGAGCAGTTCGGCCGACTTCGCACGGCTGTCACGTGCCATGAAGGCCACCGCCCTCCCGCACCGAGGCAGCCAGGAGAGCTGCTTCCGGTGAGTAGCCGCGCCCCGCGTACCGCCACTCGCCGACCGTGACCGTGGGGTGGTCGGCCAGGTCGAGGGAGGCCCGCTGCTGCTCCGCGCGATGGTCGACACGGGCCTGCCGGAGCGCGGTCAGCGTGGTCGAGTACCGACGCGACTTGGTGGAGAAGTGGCCGCCGTATCCGAGCATGTGAGCCCAGCGACGCAGCCCGAGCGGCGCGAACTCCGGCAGGCCGCCGAGCCACCAACACGTGCCGATCATCCGCAGCACATGCGCGCGCACCGGCAGCATGACCATCTCCCGCGCGTGATGAATGCGGCCGTCCACCGCGCCGGCGGACTCCGCACCCTTGGTGGCGTACTTGGCGATGTAGCCCGCCACGGCCCCCGCAGAAGCAGGCCGCTCCCCCGCGTCCCGTCCGTACGAGGTGACCGGCCGAACGTCGACCTGCGTGCCGAAGCGCAGCATCCGCGGACCGACCACATCCGCGCCCGGAGCGGTCAGCCGCACCCGACCGACCACGGCCCGGACCGCGTCCACCAGGAGCGGCACGGTCGCCCAGCCGGGCGGAGCCGAGCCGGGCCCGTCCGGACCGTCGAGCCGGATCACGGCATGGAAGTGGACCAGGCCCCGCCGCTGGTACTCGGCAACCTTCGCGTACGAGAGCCGGGCGACCTCCCCGAATTCCGTCCGCGACAGCCCGGCCCGCCGAGCGACCTCCCGCCGCAGCTCCAGCCCGAACCGGTGCCAGAGCCGACCGGCGAACGCGTGCCACAGGACGGCCCCCGCGTAGTCGTAGCAGCGCGGACAGAGCGGTTCACCGAGACGGAGATCATCCGCTGGGTGCCGCTCCCGGCATCCGGCCGGAGTCCCGTGCGGACAGCACTCCCCCACCCGACGAGGCCGACAAGCCCGCACGCGCCCGTCACGTTCACGGCGCGTGTGGACCGGGCCGAAGCCGGGAGCGGTGAGCGTGGCGAACACCCGCGGGTGACCGCTCACCGCCTCCGGCACCTCCTTGCCGCCGACGAGGCCGGCCCGCACCAGTTGGTACGTGTCCGCCCGGTACACAGCCGAGCAGGCCGGGCAGACCGTCGCCCGCCGATTGCCGCACGAGGTGAGCAGGCGACCGCCGTAGACGTCCGAGCCGTAGGAGAGCAGGGCCGCGCCCGTGGTCGTGTCGTAGACGGTTGCCGTGCCGACCAGGTGAATCGGGTTGGTGCAGCCACCGAGGCGGACGATATTCCGGCGCCAGGCCGCGAAGTCCGGCTCTGTCGCCCTGGCGACCAGGGCAGCAGCAGCGTTCTCGGGAAGGGTTGTGGTCATCGGCGACCACCCCCGCCGCCGAACGCCTGCCCCATCACGGCCGAGATCCCCTCCGGCCGTGTCTTGGCGCTGAAGCGGAGCGTCGGGTCCGTGAGCCAGAGGGCGGCAGCGTGCGCGGGACATAGGCGCTGCTCGGTTCCGTCGAGGTGGACCAGGACGACCTGTTCGCGTCCGGCGCAGGTCGAGACGTCCGGGCCGTGCTGCCTGAGTTCGCAGTCGGGCAGGGGGGATTTGCGCGAATGATGCGCGGTGGACAAAGTGTGAGTGCTCCTTTCACTGCTCACGTGGCGGATGGAGTGGGTTCCTGACGGGGTCGGGTTTGGCGACTTCGCGCCCCGTCGGGAGCCCGTCATACGGGCGGTCACTGCCGCTCCTCGGGAGGAATCCCGACGACGCCGTACGAGATCGGTCCGAAGTCGCGGCACGCGTCGAAGTAGCCCCGGCCGATGTCCTCCACCGGCACGCCGAGCGGAGCGGCGACGAACTCCACCGCGTCCCTGCGTGCAACGGAGTCGGAGGCGTTGACCACGACCGTGATGGACGCGTAGCGCGGTACGACGACGGTCGGGTTGGCGGTCAGGAAGTCGATCAGCTCCCGTAGGCCGGCCAGGAACGCGGCACGGTCACCGGAGCGAATGACGTAGTCGGACACAGAGAGTCCCTTTCGCGGTTCGATGGAGAGGTTCAGAAGCGGAAGAGGCCGAGGAAGCCGCTCACGCCGTCGAGGAGCCCCTGAACGAACGGGGCGGCCACGGTCCGGGACAGCAGGAATCCGAAGGCTCCGCAGATCAGCGCGTCGGCCCACCTCAGGTAGCGGATGCGCAGGAGGAACCAGATCAGCAGTCCGAGCAGCAGAACGGCGGACGTGGACACCAGCACGGCAGGCCCCTTTCACGGCGCTTCGACGTGCAGTTCGGACAGAACCGGAGTCAGGTGCGCGTACTCGGCGGCGACGGCTTCCGCCTCTGCTTCCGTGATCAGGTGCGACCGGGCGCGTTCCCAGCCGTCCCCGGAGGCGAGGACGGCCGTACCGGCCTGTTCCGGCGTGATGGCCTGCGCCGCCTTCAGCGCGTCCGGGTTGAGATCGCCGAGCGCCATCTCGGCCGTGCCGGGGTCGGCCACGCGGTGGCACACCCGGCCGCCCAGTTGTGCCCGCAGTGCGGTGACGCCGGGCCCCAGGTCGGAGCCGACGCGTTGGCCGGCGACGACGAGGAAGACCCCGAGAGCCGCGCCCAGTTGGGCCAGTCGGATCAGCGCCGTACCGGCCGCCTGCGCTTCGTCCTTCTCGTTGCGGCTTGCCACGAGGAACAGTTCGGCGATCTCGTCGACGATCACCACGACGGGTACCGGGCGCTCCTTGTCCGACAGGCCCCAGATGTTGCGGACGCGGGCAGCCCGGCAGACGGTCATGCGGTCGAGGGTCAGGTCTACGAGCGCGGTCAGCAGCCGGACTGCCTGTTCACGGTTGGTCGCGAGCGCGGACAGCCGCTGTTCGTAGAGCGACAATTCCATGCCGCCCTTGCAGTCGATGCCGACCAGTGCGACGGGTTGCGGAGCCATGCCCGCCACAAGTGCGTTGATCAGCGTCGACTTACCGGAGCGGGTGGCCCCGACGATCAGCCAGTGCGGTACGCGCCGCAGGTCGACTACCCACGTGGTCCCGGTCTCCAGCGCGCCCACGGTCACCCGGAGCAAGTGGCCGGGCCCCCGCTGCTTCGGCACGCGAGGAGCGGCCAGCGGGTCGGCCGCCGAAGCGGTGATCCGCACGACTCCCGGCTTCCAGGAGGTCACCCGCACCGCGTGCACCTGCCAGTCCTCCGCCATGGCAGGTGCAGCCTTGACGAAGTCCTCCGGCACTTGACCCGGCAGCAGCCGAACCAGTAGCAGGAAGCCGCCGGAAGTGGGCCGTATGAGGCCGGGGCGCGGCACACGCGGCAACGGTGGAGGCGCCCCGTTGCCGACGAGCCCGGACACGACCGTCAGGGCTGGCCGACGACTCACGGCGAGCCCGCACCCCGCCATCAAAGCCCGCCAGGTGCGCACCACCCGGAAGGCTGCGGCAGGGAAGCCGAGTAACAGCCACCAGGCGACGGGGTAGCGGCGGCGCAGGGCCGGGCCTGCGAGAAGCAGACCCGACACCAGCACTGCGATGACCACCAGAACCCAACTCGGACCAGTCGCCCCGGCCGAAGGGGTGGAGGCCAGGTTCATCACTGCCCGGCCCCCTTGCCCGCCGAAGCGGGAGCGCTCAGGGGCCGGATCTCCGCCGCGCGGAACGCGATCCCGTGCCGCCCCTCGTTCTCCCACGGCGTGGCGACCAGGTCCCGCACGGCCACCGGCATGCCGAGCTGCACACCGGCCGGTTCACCCGCCACGCTCACGGTGACGACGTCCGCCGACGCTCCGGCCATCAGGCACAGGCCGACTTGGTACATGGTCTTGCCGGTCTCGCGGTCGACGCGAAGCTGACCGGTCTCACGGTTGGCGACCCGCGGAGCCGGGGGCACGGCACAGATGATCCCCGTGAACTTCGCGGTGTCGATCGGAAGGCTTGCCACTGTTCGGATCTCCTCATCTCAGGCACCCGAAGGCCCATCCTCCGGGCTGCTAGACAACCCGTACTACGGGTGACGCCAGACCAGAGTGCCGACCCGTAGTACGGGTTGTCAACCGACCAAGCAATGAGGGAAGCTGTCCACGATCGTGGACACGCTGTCTACGACGACGAACAGCCGCGAAGGCCACGGCCACGGAGGGCCCGCATGCCGCCGAAGAAGACGCAGCCGAAGTACCGGCAGATCGCCGACTATCTGCGCGAAGGCATCCTGAACGGCACCTTCCCGGCCGGCCAACCGCTCCCCTCGGAGGAAGCGTTGGCGAAGCAGTTCGGCGTGACACGCCCCACAGTTCGTCAGGGCCTCACGGAACTACGGGCATCCGGTCTCGTCGAGGCCATCATGGGCCGAGGCACCTTCGCCCGCTCACCCCACAGCCGCCCGAGCCTCACACGCCCGCGCGGCGTACGCCGAGCCTCCGACGGCCGGTACGTCGAGGCCGACGGCATCCGCTGGACAGACGCCGAGCCCCCCGTAGCCACCCGCACCGACGCCCCGCTAGCCCTGGCAGACCTACTCCG
>NZ_JUJA01000133.1:93744-94898 GCF_001906585.1 Streptomyces kebangsaanensis
GGCGAGCCGATGTTCACGTACGACGCCCTACAGACCGCGGACCAAGGCCGCCTCCGCCAACTCCACCGCACCTACATCCCGTTCTCGGTCCTCATCGACACCAAGTACGAGGAAGAAGCCCCACCGCCGGCCCCCGACCTCTACACCGCACTTGCCACCCTGGGCCACGAACTCCACTTCACGGAGTACGTCCGCACCCGCATGCCCCTACCGGACCAGGCCCAGGCCCTCCGACTCGCGGACGGGGTCCCACTGCTTCACGTCATCCGCGTGACTCTCACCGCGACAGACAGGCCCCTGGCCTTGGAGGAGTTCCACCTTCCAGGCGACGAGCTGGAACTGTCGTTCCGGCTATAGCACAGCCGAGTTGGCTCAGACTTTCTCTACGTCATCAAGGCCCGCGCACGGCGCGGGCGCGCGCCGCCTCTGCGGCGCGGCCTGCCTCCTGTCTTCGCCCCGGCTGGCCGCGCCCGGCGGCGCGCTGCGTGCATGTGGGCAAGGGCGAGGACGTCATCCGCGGGCACAAGATGATGCCTCCGGCGGGGGATCGGCCGACACCGGGAGCATCGGGGCACCGCCGCCGTCCGCGAGTCCGTGGGTAGTGACAGGTGGTGGGGCTTCCGTCCCGCACACCATCGACCCAGGCAGAGCCGAGCGGGCGTGGTTCAGGGGCGTACGGGACGGAAGCTGGGGTCGACGCGGTCAATATCGTCGTTCCATCGTCACCTCAGCCAGCGCCACGCCATACTGCATGCACCGCTATCAAGGAGGGGCTACATGGACTGGCGGATGCAGCGAGCATTTCAATTTGAGAATCTCATTCGCGGAATCATTCGCGATCTCAAGCTCGGCGAAATAGAGTACGAGCCCGATAGTCCGATGCATCAAGGGCCCGACATCACATACTGCAATTCCGACGGCCTGCATATCGTTGAATGCAAAACACCCGGCCCCCAGACAAGCCAAAGAGTGAGAGAGGTGATTCAGCAGCTTCACTCGTTCTCAAACTCCGCCCCAATCACGCGCGGACGGGTCACGAAATTGATTCTCGCGATCCCGGACACTCTGTCTGCAGCCGCAACGGCGGAATTGCAAGAGGCCGGCATCACCGTCTGGGATCGCGCATGGCTAGCAGAGAACGCTAGATTGGCAGG
>NZ_JUJA01000133.1:94918-101810 GCF_001906585.1 Streptomyces kebangsaanensis
TTCCAGATCGAAATGGAGGCAGGGAAGCTCCAGGAACCGACTCCCCATGTAGCTGATTCTCTACTGGCGCGACTTGCCGAGATATCCCCCGGCCCAGACTGGGTGGCATATCAGAATCTTTGCCGTGAAATCTCGGAGTTCCTTTTTTCCCCACCACTATCGCAACCCCTATGGGAGCGAGGCAACTTCAGCAAGGTAAACAGGCGCGACTTGATTCTTCCTAATTATGCACTCGACGGCATGTGGGCATATTTCCGCACTCGCTACCAGGCGGATTATGTAGTGATCGATGCGAAGAATTATTCTGGATCGATCAAAAAAGACGAGGTCCTGCAGATTGCGAACTATCTACAGAGACATGGACTCGGCCTATTTGCCCTAATTTTCACGCGGGTTGAACCAGATGCACAATTGCTCTACATCTTGCGCGAACAGTGGGTACTGCACGATAAGATGATTGTCATCTTGAGCGATTCGGACGTGAAGCAAATGCTCACCAACAAGAAGACGGGAACGGATCCTGCAGAATTGATCCGCCAGAAGATTGAGGATTTCAGAATCAGTCTTTAGATATCCCGTGATCGCGGACCGGCCTCAGTAGCTTGCTCTGTAATACCAAGAGCCCGTTATGGAGTTAGCTAGTAGCCATGCGTCCAGTCGCTCGCAGAACATATGCGATTACTGAGGCAAGTCGCACGAACAGGTAGTCCACAGCAGCGTCGTTGGGTAGAGCAACTTGACTGTGCTCATGGTGCCTGATACCGAACTTGTTGNTCAACTTCTTAAACTCCGCCTCCAGTTCATCACGGTACGGCACAGAGCCAAAGGATGATTTGTCCAGAAGCTCACTAACCGATGTCTTTTTATCTTTACTCGCACCAAATTCCAGGGTCTTCAATCGCTCGAATCCATCCCATAGCTTCTCAACCGCGTCGCGCCGATGTTCCGGATGCCTCGAAATAAAGCGGACCATCGCGTCAGCCAGTTTGGCATTCAGTTCGGGATCTTCAGTCTCTGGCCGGAATTCGGAGATCACGCTTCGCACTTCCGGCGGTGCGATTCTATGGACCTGCAGATCGTCATCTAGCGTGAAAGCTATTCCATTCCGGGCGAAGAGAAAATTTACGCTGCTCTGGAACTCGCCTTGCCCTTTGGGCCGGCCGTGAGAGCGACCACTGAAGGAGTAATGGTGATGATCGCCATTCCATGTGTGCAGCGAACGGTGAGTCGGATCTTCAATGTGGTGAGCAATAAACTCAACTACATCTAGTGCAGTTGCAGTATCTGGCACCCAACCGGTAGCTAGAAGGTCCGCCATGCGGAAATGCTTTACGCTACTGCGAATCTCCATTCCGAAGAGATCATCATCGCCGGTGCACTCCAGCGCGCAGGAGACGAGATCGGGAACGTATGCGGTTAGAGAATCGACAAAAGCCTGCTCGTCTACACCGGTAATTACGCTGTGTCCAGTGCGATCATCCGGGCAGTCGTAAGCAGGAAAGGCTCGTGCGAGATAGCCATCACCGACGTATCGGCGGATCAAAGCCACAAGACCTCGCCATGTCGCGTGCGAGATCTCCTCGGCAACGCGCGGTTTGCCTCGCCCTATACGGTCGGAGTAGAAGGTCCCATCAGCCATGGCCCAACCATGCCAGCAGTTGTCGCCAGCCTTCAACGAAGATGTCTGTGGCCCCCTTCTCGGACCGTGGACCATGCGTGGACTCGACAGGACTGATCTACAACGGACTCCTCCGTGACCTGCTGTGTTGTTTTGGAGTCAAGCGACCTGCGGAGCCGTGTGCCACTCCGCTCGCCGCGGAAGGACTGGCCGGCAATGCTCGACAACGTGGCTGAGGCCGGTGGGGGTGCAGCGAGGCACACGCGCGCCTGGTCTGTCGGCGCACCCGCCGTCATGGCTGACTGTCGTCGGCTGAGGTTCGTGCCACAACCGTGCCAGATGCAGGGGTCAGCCACGGTCAACACCGGTGCCCACTGGTCGAGTAGCCGCGCGCTTCCTCGGTCGGCGAAGCCCCAGCTTAAGCCCGAGATCACCCAGCCTCTCTCCTAAAGCGGGTGTCGCAGGTTCCGAATCCCACCGAGGGCACGGAGAGAAGGGCCAGCTCGGGAGGGTTTTCCTCCCAGGCTGGCCCTTCGTCGTGTCCTGGGGCTCCCCACCACGTCCGCTCTTACACCAGCGTCGAAACCATGGCCTTGTCGCCGTTGATACGGGTCAGGAAGTCCATGATCGATCTTTCACCCTTCTCTGAGAGGAATCTATGGCCAAAGGGTCACACTGGGTAGATGTGGCCACCTTGTCGGTCTACCCAGATACACTCTGATGGGTTATCAGGAGGGACGGCCTCGTTGGGCCGTTGGACGTCTGAAGGTAGGCGAGCCATGGCAGAGGTGCAGTCGGGTGTAACGAGCAAGAAGATCCACCCCGACGCCTACGGAGCTTTGATCGAGGCGCTGACTACGATCAACTGGAACAAGCTTGCGTATCAGCAGGACGTCCGCCGCCGACTTCGCGAGTACCCAGAACTGTTGACTCGACTCGATTTCACGACGACCAAGCGCGAGACCTCGGCCCAGCTTGTCAACATGCTTATGGCCGAAGAGAAGCGGTATCGCGATCTCACGATAGAATTGATGACCGATATATCGCGCTTGGACAGCTTCCCAAACCTAGTCAAGCAAGTTGACGCTGACGACCTATTGGCCCAGGCGCGTGCAGCTGTAACCAACTTGGAGAAGTGGGTAGGACGGCACGCAGCCATCGCTGAGGAGCGCGAGAAGTTCGCGGCCGAGCTTGCCGCACACCGCGAAAATATCAACCGAACCCGGGACTTCACAGAAGTCCTGAGTGAGTTGAGGCAGGAGTTTCTTCGGCTTCATGGCATGACGAATCGCCAGCAGGCCGGACGGGAGTTCGAGACCTTCCTGCACCGACTGTTCACTCTCTTCGATCTTGAGCCGACGCTTGCCTACAACTTGAAGGGTGAGCAAATCGACGGCTCGATCTACCACGACACAAACCACTACGTGGTCGAGGCCAAGTGGCTGGCCAGCGCGGTCGAAGCCGAGCATATGACGAACTTCGACGGCAAGGTGAAGCGAAAGGGCAAGAACGCCCTTGGCCTCTTCGTCAGCGTCAACGGCTTCTCAGAGGGCGGCCGAGACATCTTCAAGCGCAGCACCTCGTTCATTACCGTGGACGGAGCCGACCTGTTCTGCGTCCTCGACGGGCGGATCCGTCTTGACGCTCTGATTGCCCGCAAGCTTGAGCACGCAAGTCGCACCGGGGACTGCTTCTTCCCAGCCGCCGCCATGCATCTGTAGCTTCCACGGGCCACTATCGATCTTGCCGAGTAGTGCTGGTTGGTACCGCGCCATCGCTGAAAGCACGGCACCCCCAGCCGACCGCGTGTCCAGCCCGACAGACCTCAGCAACCGTGCTGCCCGTAGTCCGGGACGAAGAGATCGTGCCAGATAGTGCGGCGAACCACGGGGAACATCGGGCACCAAGCCGGCGGTCGACCAGGCCGCAGCGCTGCTCCGTCGCAGGTCAGGTCTACAACCGCCCGCAGAAGACTCAAGCTTCCCAAGCTGATGTCACCCGTCGGCCTACCGCTTCGTCCGGGCTGCGGCGCTGGGGCGCCGGTCCCGGCCGAGCGTCAGGCTAACGAGCTCGTACATGGTTCGGTGGACCTCAGTAAACCACTAGATCGCGGTGGACGCTTAGTTGTAGGTTCGCCTGTTGGGCTCTCACCACTCATGAACAGGACGAGGCATTGGCAGATGTCGAGAAGATGATTCAGCAGTTGAGCTTCCTTCTCAGTGCTGGCTACCGCTACGCCACTGACACGTCGTGGGCCGGAGGTGACAGTCGCGACCCAACCGTGATTGGCAACCGCATTGCGTCAGCGATTGAGCGGACCGCGCTCCCTGGCTCTTCCTACATCAGACAGCTTAAGAGCACCCATCCTTTGCCACAGCCGTATAGGTATCAAGAAATCTACGCTGTGGCTCAAGGGCTGCATGACGATCTCGTGGCCGGTTGGTATGAGTCAATGGTAGAGCTGGTCCATGCGGATACGTACAGCGACTACTTGGAGATGGCAGACGAGCTACTCGGCGCAGGCTATAAGGACCCGGCAGCAGTTATCACTGGTACATCCCTGGAAGTTCATGTGCGGGCGCTCTGCGTCAAGCATGGCGTAAATACTGAGCTGTCGAGCGGTACGCCGAAGAAGGCTGACGTCATGAACGCCGACCTGAAGAAGGCTGACGTCTATGACGGCTTGCGGCAAAAGCAGATCACGGCCTGGATGGATCTGCGGAACAAAGCGGCACACGGCGACTATCAGAGCTACGACGGACACCAGGTACGCATGTTTATTGATGGTGTACGGGACTTCATGTTGAAGCACCCGGCATAGTTCGACCCACGGAGGACTGACGGTGGCGATCGAAGACATGGTGAAGCAGCTCGACGAGCTGATTGAGAAAGCTGAAAAAATCCTCGGAAAGCGTCTGGTTTATGGTGATCCAGAACTAGGAGAAGCCGAGATTCTGGCGAACCGCTTGGAGACCGCAGTGACCCGCCTGACCATGCAGGGGTCTATGTACGGTCAGCAGCTCAAGCGGGGTAGTGGGTATTCGTCCGAAGGTAGGTTGCAGCACAACGTGCAAGTGGCCACTACGCTAAGGGACGATCTCAACGCGGGATGGACGGAGACCGTCGTCGAGCTAGTGCACGCTGACACATACAGCGACTATTTGGAGATGGCCGAAGCGCTGCTGAACAAAGGCTACAAGGACGCGGCGGCGGTCATCACGGGGACATCTCTCGAGGTGCACGTGCGCGCCCTCTGCGTGAAGAACCATGTGCCCATCGCAGTGGCAGGTAGGCCGAAGAAGGCCGACACCATGAACGGCGACCTGAAGAAGGCCGGCGTTTACGACGGGTTGCAGCAGAAGCAGCTGACGACTTGGATGGACCTTCGGAACAAGGCGGCGCACGGTGATTACGCCAGCTATGACAAGGATCAGGTTGGGGCGTTTATCGATGGTGTCCGCGCCTTCATGATGAAATACCCGGCGTAGTTTCGGCGAGGTAGGGTCAGGCCGCTGGCGCCTTCTGCTGAGTGACGTTTTCTCAGCGGTGGTCATTTCCAGATTCTGTTGAGGGCGAGGGCGGCGCGGGCTATGTCGCCGATCCGGCTGGGGCTGAGCCTCGATCCACCGCGTGATCTTTGATCGCGCGGTGTGATTGGTTTCGGGGTGGATTTTCGGTTCCGGGCAGGGCGGGTTTCCGGATGGCCGTTCCGGTGGCGGGTTCTCCGAGGTCTTCCAGATCGTGGACGGGCGGGGGTCCGGTTGGTCAGGTCTGCATCCGCTGCCCGGTGGCGGTCCACAGGTCGGTGAAGTCGTCGGCCCAGCGCCAGCGTCGGGGCAGATGCAGCACTACTCGTCGTCCCGGGCGGGCGATGCGGGCCGGAACGGCGATGAGATGACGGCGGATCGTGCCGGTCCGTGCCCGTGCGTGGAAGGCGGAAGCGAGGTGTCCGGCCGCGCGGGTGAGGTTGTAGGCGGTGGCGGCCAGGGTGAGCCAGGCCGCGTTCGCGGTGAACTTCCCCGAGGGCAGGTGGGCCAGGGCGGAGTCCTCCAGATCGGCGAAGACCTGTTCCACCGCGGCGTGAGCACGATGCATGGGCTCGGCGTCGGTCAGGACGAAGGTGCTGTCGGTGAAGACCACATGATGGCGCCAGACCGCGAACAGCTCACTTTGTCCGTCGGGCACCGTCTTCGGGTTCAGCCGCTTCACGCGGCGGACGATCAGCCGGGCGGTGGTGTGGAACTGCTTCTTCTTGCTGGTGAACGCGGTGAACGGGATCTCGGCGATCTCGGCGTCGGAGATCCAGCGTTCCTCCTCGGCGTCCCAGATCGCGTCGGTGTACCGGATCGGCGTCCAGGCGTCCTCGGCGATGGACGCGATCGCTTCGCGGATCGTCTTGGTGACCGCGACGGCCAGCGAGAAGCGGGCGCCGGCCCGACGGCAGGCGGCGACGACCTTGTGGGAGAAGTAGGCCGAGTCGGCGCGCACGATGATCTGTGCGGTGATCCCCATGGCCCGCACCGTGGTCAGCGCCTCGCGCAGCAGACTCGCCGCCCCCTTGCCGGAGCCCGCCGAGCCCCTGCGCAGCCGGGTGGCGACGATGACCGGCGCGCAGGTGGACGTCTTGACCGTGACGATCTGGAAGTGCAGCCCGCGGACCTTGGTGTAGCCGAACGAGGCGCCCTGCTTGGCCGGGCCGTAGACCTGCTTGACCTTGGAGTCGATGTCGACGAACACCACCTCGTCCGTCGTGGGCACCAGTCCGGTGTGGGCGGCCAGGTTGCAGGTGAACGCGCTTGTCGCGGACTGGAGTTGCCGGACGTGTCCCCAGGTGAAGGCGCGCAGGAAGGTGCCCAGCGTGGACGGTGCCCGCACCCCTGCGAAGAGCTTCCGCAGCCCTCCGTGCCGCAGGACATCCAGGTCGTCGATGGAGTCGGCGCCGGCGGCCATGCCGCCCACGATGCTCATCGCCTTCGCGTCGGGGGCCGTGCCGGCGCCGTTGGCCGCGCCGGTCAGTTTGACCTTCTCGGCCACCAGAGCCGGCAGGCCGCACCGCTCGGCCAGCCGGATCACCGGGACCAGTCCGGCATGCGCGATGAGATTCGGCTCGTCGAACGCGGCAAACACCCGCGCCGGGCTGTGGGACGATTTCACTTGAGAGGTGCCTTGCAGGTCGGGACCGGTGGAAGCGTAGGAACTCCCATCATCCCAGGTCAGCGGGCACCTCTTCTGATTTCTCCGTCCACGGCCCGTCCGCTACGCGGTGGATCCAGG
>NZ_JUJA01000134.1 GCF_001906585.1 Streptomyces kebangsaanensis
GTTCTGCTTGCGGATCTCGATCATGCGGCGGGTCCAGTGCAGCAGCGAGGAGGGCGAGGACATCGACGCCTCGACGTTGGTGACCTGGTAGCCGTAGACCGGGTCCATGATCGTGGGCAGGAACAGGCGGCCGGGGTCGCAGGAGGAGAAGCCGGCGTTGCGGTCCGGGGTCCACTGCATGGGGGTGCGTACCGCGTCGCGGTCGCCGAGCCAGATGTTGTCGCCCATGCCGATCTCGTCGCCGTAGTACAGGATCGGGCTGCCGGGCAGGGAGAGCAGCAGGGAGCCGAAGAGCTCGATCTGGTTGCGGTCGTTGTCCAGCAGGGTCGCCAGGCGGCGGCGGATGCCGATGTTGGCGCGCATGCGGGGGTCCTTGGCGTACTCGGCCCACATGTAGTCGCGCTCCTCGTCGGTGACCATCTCCAGGGTCAGCTCGTCGTGGTTGCGCAGGAAGATGCCCCACTGGCACTTCGAGGGGATGGCGGGGGTCTTGGCGAGGATCTCGGAGACGGGGTAGCGGCTCTCCCGCCGCACGGCCATGAAGATGCGCGGCATGACGGGGAAGTGGAAGGCCATGTGGCACTCGTCGCCGCCGGCGGCGTAGTCGCCGAAGTAGTCGACCACGTCCTCCGGCCACTGGTTCGCCTCCGCCAGCAGCACCGTGTCGGGGTACTGCGCGTCGATCTCCTTGCGTACGCGCTTGAGGAAGGCGTGCGTGGCCGGAAGGTTCTCGCAGTTGGTGCCCTCCTGTTGGTACAGGTACGGCACCGCGTCCAGCCGGAAGCCGTCGATGCCGAGGTCCAGCCAGAAGCGGAGGGCGGCCAGGATCTCCTCCTGCACCGCCGGGTTCTCGTAGTTCAGGTCCGGCTGGTGGGAGAAGAACCGGTGCCAGTAGTACTGCTTGCGCACCGGGTCGTACGTCCAGTTGGAGGCCTCGGTGTCGACGAAGATGATCCGCGCGTCCTGGTACTGCTTGTCGTCGTCGGCCCAGACGTAGTAGTCGCCGTAGGGGCCGTCGGGGTCCTTGCGGGACTCCTGGAACCACGGGTGCTGGTCGCTGGTGTGGTTCATCACGAAGTCGATGATCACGCGCATGCCGCGCTGGTGGGCGGCGTCGACGAACTCCACGAAGTCGGCCAGGTCGCCGAAGTCGGGGAGTACGGCGGTGTAGTCGGAGACGTCGTAACCGCCGTCCCTGAGCGGGGACTTGAAGAAGGGGGGCAGCCACAGGCAGTCGACGCCCAGCCACTGCAGATAGTCGAGTTTGGCGGTCAGGCCCTTCAGGTCGCCGATGCCGTCGCCGTTGCTGTCCTGGAAGGAGCGGACGAGGACCTCGTAGAAGACGGCGCGTTTGAACCACTCCGGGTCCCGGTCCCTGGCCGGGGAGTCCTCGAAGATGTCCGGAACGGGCTCGTTGACAGTCATGGCGCTGGGGGCCTTCCGATCTGCGGCGGGGTGGACGGTTGCTGGACATGGAGCACGTGCGCGGGCCGGTGACCCGGCTCCAGGCGGACGTAATTGGCCCTGCCCCAGTGATGGGTCTCGCCGGTGAGCTCGTCGCGCACCGGCACCGACTCGTGCCAGTCCAGGCCGAGTTGCGGCATGTCCAACGAGACCGTGGCCTCCTGGGTGTGGTGGGGGTCGAGGTTGGCGACCACCAGAACCGTGTTCGATCCGCTCCGCTTCGAGTAGGCGATCACGGCGTCGTTGTCGGCGTGGTGGAAACGCAGATTGCGCAGCCGGTGCAGCGCGGGATGGCGGCGGCGGATGTCGTTGAGCCGGGTGATCAGGGGGGTGATGGTGCGGCCCTCGCGCTCGGCGGCGTCCCAGTCGCGGGGTTTGAGCTGGTACTTCTCCGAGTCCAGGTACTCCTCGCTGCCCTCGCGCAGGGGGGTGTTCTCGCACAGTTCGTAGCCGCTGTAGATGCCCCAGGCGGGGGAGAGGGTGGCGGCCAGCACGGCGCGGAC
>NZ_JUJA01000135.1 GCF_001906585.1 Streptomyces kebangsaanensis
GTTCTGCTTGCGGATCTCGATCATGCGGCGGGTCCAGTGCAGCAGCGAGGAGGGCGAGGACATCGACGCCTCGACGTTGGTGACCTGGTAGCCGTAGACCGGGTCCATGATCGTGGGCAGGAACAGGCGGCCGGGGTCGCAGGAGGAGAAGCCGGCGTTGCGGTCCGGGGTCCACTGCATGGGGGTGCGTACCGCGTCGCGGTCGCCGAGCCAGATGTTGTCGCCCATGCCGATCTCGTCGCCGTAGTACAGGATCGGGCTGCCGGGCAGGGAGAGCAGCAGGGAGCCGAAGAGCTCGATCTGGTTGCGGTCGTTGTCCAGCAGGGTCGCCAGGCGGCGGCGGATGCCGATGTTGGCGCGCATGCGGGGGTCCTTGGCGTACTCGGCCCACATGTAGTCGCGCTCCTCGTCGGTGACCATCTCCAGGGTCAGCTCGTCGTGGTTGCGCAGGAAGATGCCCCACTGGCACTTCGAGGGGATGGCGGGGGTCTTGGCGAGGATCTCGGAGACGGGGTAGCGGCTCTCCCGCCGCACGGCCATGAAGATGCGCGGCATGACGGGGAAGTGGAAGGCCATGTGGCACTCGTCGCCGCCGGCGGCGTAGTCGCCGAAGTAGTCGACCACGTCCTCCGGCCACTGGTTCGCCTCCGCCAGCAGCACCGTGTCGGGGTACTGCGCGTCGATCTCCTTGCGTACGCGCTTGAGGAAGGCGTGCGTGGCCGGAAGGTTCTCGCAGTTGGTGCCCTCCTGTTGGTACAGGTACGGCACCGCGTCCAGCCGGAAGCCGTCGATGCCGAGGTCCAGCCAGAAGCGGAGGGCGGCCAGGATCTCCTCCTGCACCGCCGGGTTCTCGTAGTTCAGGTCCGGCTGGTGGGAGAAGAACCGGTGCCAGTAGTACTGCTTGCGCACCGGGTCGTACGTCCAGTTGGAGGCCTCGGTGTCGACGAAGATGATCCGCGCGTCCTGGTACTGCTTGTCGTCGTCGGCCCAGACGTAGTAGTCGCCGTAGGGGCCGTCGGGGTCCTTGCGGGACTCCTGGAACCACGGGTGCTGGTCGCTGGTGTGGTTCATCACGAAGTCGATGATCACGCGCATGCCGCGCTGGTGGGCGGCGTCGACGAACTCCACGAAGTCGGCCAGGTCGCCGAAGTCGGGGAGTACGGCGGTGTAGTCGGAGACGTCGTAACCGCCGTCCCTGAGCGGGGACTTGAAGAAGGGGGGCAGCCACAGGCAGTCGACGCCCAGCCACTGCAGATAGTCGAGTTTGGCGGTCAGGCCCTTCAGGTCGCCGATGCCGTCGCCGTTGCTGTCCTGGAAGGAGCGGACGAGGACCTCGTAGAAGACAGCGCGTTTGAACCACTCCGGGTCCCGGTCCCTGGCCGGAGTGTCTTCGAAGGTGTCCGGAACGGGCTCATTGACGATCATGTTGTGGGTGACCCTCCGATCTGCGGGGTGGACGGTCGCAGGACGGTGAGGACGTGCGCGGGCCTCCGGCCCGGTTCGAGACGCACATAGTTGGCCCTGCCCCAGTGATAGGTCTCGCCGGTGAGCTCGTCGCGCACCGGCACCGACTCGTGCCAGTCCAGGCCGAGTTGCGGCATGTCCAACGAGACCGTGGCCTCCTGGGTGTGGTGGGGGTCGAGGTTGGCGACCACCAGAACCGTGTTCGATCCGCTCCGCTTCGAGTAGGCGATCACGGCGTCGTTGTCGGCGTGGTGGAAACGCAGATTGCGCAGCCGGTGCAGCGCGGGATGGCGGCGGCGGATGTCGTTGAGCCGGGTGATCAGGGGGGTGATGGTGCGGCCCTCGCGCTCGGCGGCGTCCCAGTCGCGGGGTTTGAGCTGGTACTTCTCCGAGTCCAGGTACTCCTCGCTGCCCTCGCGCAGGGGGGTGTT
Source organism: Streptomyces kebangsaanensis (assembly GCF_001906585.1). Taxonomy (GTDB): domain Bacteria; phylum Actinomycetota; class Actinomycetes; order Streptomycetales; family Streptomycetaceae; genus Streptomyces; species Streptomyces kebangsaanensis. The sequence continues at coordinate 1,896 of NZ_JUJA01000135.1, forward strand.
CTCGCACAGTTCGTAGCCGCTGTAGATGCCCCAGGCGGGGGAGAGGGTGGCGGCCAGCACGGCGCGGAC
>NZ_JUJA01000136.1:0-18366 GCF_001906585.1 Streptomyces kebangsaanensis
GCCAAGCGCGCCGAGTATCCGCGTTTCAAGAGCCGGAAGAAGTCCCGGCAGTCGGCCGAGTACACCCGCTCCGCCTTCAATTGGCGCGACGGACGGCTGACACTGGCGAAGATGGCCGAGCCGCTGGACATCCGCTGGTCCCGTCCTCTGCCGGAGGGTGTGGAGCCCACGACGGTGACGGTGTCCCGCGATGCTGCGGGCCGCTGGTTCGTGTCCCTGCTGTGCGAGGACACCATCGCGTCGGCCCCCGCCCCGGATGCGGCGGTCGGCATCGACGCGGGCATCACGTCCCTGGTGACCCTGTCGACCGGGGAGAAGGTCGCCAACCCGAAGTACGAGCGCCGCGACCGCGCCCGGCTGGCCAAGGCTCAGCGGGAACTGTCCCGCAAGGCCAAGGGCTCGAACAACCGGGCCAAGGCCCGCCGCCGCGTGGCCCGCGTCCACGCGCGGATCGCCGACCGGCGGCGGGACTTCCTCCACAAGCTCACCACTCGGCTCGTCCGTGAGAACCAAACGGTCGTGATCGAGGACCTCACCGTCCGCAACCTGCTGAGGAACGGCAGGCTCGCGCGCGCCATCTCCGACGCGTCGTGGGCGGAACTGCGCTCCATGCTGGAGTACAAGTGCGCCTGGTACGGGCGCGAACTCGTCGTGATCGACCGCTGGTTCCCGTCCAGCAAGCTGTGCGGGGCCTGCGGCACGGTTCGCGGGAGGCTGCCGTTGAACGTCCGCGAGTGGACGTGCGCGTGCGGCACGGTGCATGACCGCGACGGGAACGCGGCACGCAACATCCTGGCCGCCGGGCTGGCGGCGTCTGCCTGTGGAGACGGTGTAAGACCTCAACGGGAGTCCTCCCGGACGGGGCGGTCGTCGGCGAAGCAGGAAACCCGGCGGGCGACCGCTGGAATCCCCCGCCTTCAGGCGGGGAGGAGGTCAACGTCTGCCTTCCTGGTCGGGGACGGGTCGAGGCTGACAGGCACCACTGACATCGGGCCTGACATCTGCGGGTTGTTGTCTGACGTCGACGAGGACGCCGACCGACGCGGGAACGTCACGGAAAATCTCCGGCTCATGACACCCACTCTGCTGAAAGGGTGAACACCTGGCAGGTGAATGCAACTCACGCACTCAAATGAGCGGCATGTGAACACCAGGGGGCGAGATGCTCCTGCTTTGCAGAGGGATATGTGCCTCTGGGCCGGGCGTCGAGGGGCGTGGGGCGTGTCCCACGATGTGGTGCAGAGGACCAAGCCCTTCGCGTTCCGGTCCGAGGTTCGTGGCGTTCCCCGGGGAAGTGGCAGCCCGCGAAGTGTCCCGTTGAGACGGACCGGACACCCGATCCGGAGGAGCCGACCGTCCCCCCACCTGCGGACTCCGGCGCCTTGATGCCCTGCTCCACCTGGCGGGACACCATCAGAGCCTGACCATGGTGACACCGCGAGAGCAGAGACGCGGAAGCCCGGTTTTGAGGCCTGGGCTCTCCCGTGTGCGGCACAGGGACAGGGCCACAGCGTCAGGGAATGTAGGTGACGTGGCTTGAACGCCTCGGCGCCGTAGGCGGCGATGGTGGAGCGCAGCGCGCTGACCGCGTCCTTGTTCACGCAGGCGTCGAGTTTGGAGGCGGGCGAGAGCAGGGAGGTGGGCAAGCCGCCGCTTGGCTCCGCAGCCGCCGTACGCTGCTCTCCGGCAGGCATTCCGGATTGCTGACGAAACGAGGGCAGCGTGGCCGCGTACGGTGGCGGCGTGGCAAACGAACACCTGGGACGGACCCTGCGCCGCTTGCGTCGTCTGGCCGCCCTGACACAGGAGGAACTGGCTGAGCGCTCCGGCGTGTCCGTCGACGTGGTCCGCCAACTGGAACAGGGCCGCAAGCACTCGGCACGACTCCCCACGCTGCACGCGCTGGCCAACGGTCTGGGCGTGGAACTGACCACGCTCCTGGGTGACCCCCCGGCGGTCGCGGCGACCGGGGAGAATGACGGGCCGCGCTTCGTCGCAGTGCGTCGGGCCATCATGCCCGCGCTCTGGGGACTGCCGCCGGAGCCGACCGGCCCCGGCTTCTCCCTTGACCGTCTGCGAGAGCAGATCGCGGACAGGTGGTCGCAGTACCACTCAGCCGAGTTCGACACGGTGATGAAGACCCTTCCCGACCTGATCACCGAAGCGCGTTCCGCCACGGTGTCGGGGGGCGGCGACGACCGTAGGGCCGGTTTCACCGCGCTGGGCAAGGTGCTCCAGCTCGCCGGACACGTCGCCGTACGCATGGGCAAGACGGACCTGGCCCTGACGAGCCTCGAACGCGCCATAGAGGCAGCGCAGCAGTCCGACGATCCGCTGCTGGCCCCCATGATCGTGAACTCTGTCGCCTGGACCTACCAGCGGCAGGGCCGCCTGGACGACGCGTTGCACATCGCCCTGTGCGCGGCAGAGGCCACCGAAGAGGGCGGGCATACGGACACGGCCGACGGGCTGAAGGTGTGGGGTGCCCTCACCATGAGTGCCGCCACGTCTGCTGCCCGGAGCGGCGACTACGAGCGCGCGGCGGAGATGATGGCCGAAGCGGAGACAGCCGCCGCTCGCGTCTCCAAGCTCCCCCCGGGCGGCGACAACCGTATGGTCAGTGTCTTCAGTCCGTCGTCGGTCCGCATTGAACGCGTTCGCCTGGCCGTGCAGTACGGCCACCCCCACGACGCCTTGGCGTTGGCCAAGGGGATGAGGCTGAGCAAGGACACCCCGCCCTCCTGGCGGACATGGCTTCTGCTGGACGTGGCCCGAGCGCACACGGACATCGGGGACGCGGCCGGAGCAGTGAAGGCGCTGGAGTCGCTGCGCCGAGTTGCGCCGACATGGATGCGGCACCACACCTTGGCCGTGGCCATCGTGCGCGACTTGTGGACGCTTCCCAACCGCCCGCCGGGGCTACGGTCGTTGGCAGAGTTCCTGGGTGTCGGCGAATAGCGTCCTGAAACTGGGACGCTGTGCCCCCGTCAGCGTTCCTGGCTTCTCGCTTTCATGAGCGGACAGCGCCCGGCGGCCGCGCGAACGGCCTTGGGGCTCGACCGATCCGAGAGAGCAGACCGACACATGCCGCAACCTACAACGCGGGTACGCTCCACCGGCTGTCCGGGCTACAGCGAGACTTTGCCGCGCGAGCCCGGGAGCGCCGTCACCGCGCGTCGCCTGGTGCGTGTTGCCTGCGCCGCGTGGGGGCTGGAAGAGCTGGCCGAGGACGGTGCCCTGATCGTTTCCGAGTTAGTGGCGAATGCCGTGCAACATGCGCGGAGTTCGCACATCCGGGTCACGATTTCCCGGTTCGAGGCGGCGAGGGTGCGCATCGGCGTTGTCGACAGGTCGAAGGGGCTCCCGGAGCTCCGGGAGCCAGGCAGCGAGCATGAGAGCGGGCGCGGTCTCGCGCTCGTGGAGGGGGTGGCGAGGGACTGGGGTGCCGATCTGCTGCCGTGGGGCGAAAGGGTGTGGGCGGAGCTCCATGGGAAGGAATGCGGATGAGTCCGGAGCGGAACCCCTGGGTGGGCGACCTGTCACAGACATGCTGTGACTGGACCGGCCTGCGTGGGAAGGGAGCCTCAGCCGCGTTCCGAGGACCGGCTCTCGCAGCCTGTCACCGCACGCGGCTCCCGCGGCTCTCACGGCCGTACCAGCAGCTGGAAGTCGAACGCGTACCGGGACGCGCGGTACACGTGCCGGGCGTACTCCACCGCCCGGCCCGTGTCGTCGTACGCCGTGCGCTCCATGGTGAGCAGGGCGGCGCCTTCCTTTTCGTCGAGGCGGGCGGCCTCCTCGGCGGTGGCTCCGCGGGCGCCGATGGTCTGGCGGGCGCTGTGCAGGGTGATGCCGGCCGAGCGCATCATCCGGTACAGGCCGGTCGACTCCAGCCGGGCGGTGTCCGCTTCGAGCAGCGTGGCCGGCAGGTGGTTGCACATGTACGCCACCGGCTGGCCGTGCGTGAACCGCAGCCGCTCCAGCACCGTCACCTCGCCGCCCTCGGTGAGGCCGAGCGCGGAGGCCACCTCGGCGGTCGCGGGCACGCGCTCGTTGCGCAGCACGCGCGTGGTGGGGCCCTGCCCGGCCGTCTCCAGGTCGTCGTAGAGGCTGCTGAGCTCCAGGGGGCGCCTGACCTTGCTGTGCACCACCTGCGTGCCCACCCCGCGCCGCCGGACCAGCAGCCCCTTGTCGACCAGGGACTGGATGGCCTGGCGGACCGTGGGGCGGGACAGGCCCAGGCGTACGGACAGGTCGATCTCGTTGCCCAGGAGGTCCCCCGGGGCGAGGATTCCGCGCTCGATCGCCGCTTCCAGCTGCTGGGCGAACTGGTAGTACAGCGGCACCGGACTGCTCCGGTCCAGGGCGAAGTCCAGGGAATCGAGCGCGGAGACGGTCACGGCACGGGAGCGGTCACCGGTCGTCGCCACGGGGTACCCCCTTCGGGTCGGGTGAGGCGTTGCGCGGCTCCAGGCAGCCTGCCGGCGGGGGGCGTTCACAGGTGGTGGCGGCGGGCGGCCACCTCGCGGTCGTAGCGCTCGCGGGCGGTCACGGCGGCCTCGCGGGAGGCCACCTCGGCCACCGGTACGTCCCACCAGGCCTCGGCCGGGGGAGCGGCCGGGGCCGCACGCTCCACGTCCGTCTCGACGTACACGCACGTCGGGCGGTCGGAGGCGCGGGCCGCGCGCAGCGCCTGGCGCAGTTCGCCCACCGTCTTGGCGCGCAGCACCTCCATGCCGAGGCTGCCGGCGTTGGCGGCGAGGTCCACGGGCAGCGGGGCGCCGGTGAAGGTGCCGTCGGCGGCCCGGTAGCGGTAGGCGGTGCCGAACCGCTCGGCGCCCACCGACTCCGACAGGCCGCCGATGGAGGCGTACCCGTGGTTCTGGATCAGGACCATGTTGACCGGCAGGCCTTCCTGGACGGCCGTGACGATCTCCGTCGGCATCATCAGGTAGGTGCCGTCGCCGACCAGAGCCCACACCGGTGTGTCCGGCGCGGCCTGCTGCACGCCGATCGCGGCCGGGATCTCGTAGCCCATGCAGGAGTAGCCGTACTCCAGGTGGTACTGGCGCGGAGAGCGGGCCCGCCACAGCTTGTGCAGGTCCCCGGGGAGCGAACCGGCCGCGTTGATCACCACGTCGTCGTCGCCCACGACCGCGTCCAGCGCGCCCAGCACCTGCGTCTGCGTCGGTACGGCGCTGTCGTCGTCCGCGCGGTACGCCGCCTCGACCATCCGCTCCCAGCGCTCCTTGCCGGCCCGGTACTCGTCCTCGTACCCGGCGGCCACGCGGTGCCCGGCCAGCGCCTCGGTGAGCGCCGTGAGCCCCGCCCGCGCGTCGCAGACGAGCGTCGTCGCCGCCAGCTTGTGGGCGTCGAACGCGGTGATGTTGAGGTTGAGGAAGCGGACGTCCGGGTGCTGGAAGAGGGTGCCGGAGGCGGTGGTGAAGTCGGTGTAGCGGGTTCCGACGCCGAGGACCAGGTCCGCGGTGCGCGCGAGGTCGTCGCTCACGGCCGTGCCGGTGTGGCCGATGCCGCCGAGGTCGGCCGGGTGGTCGTGGCGCAGCGAGCCCTTGCCGGCCTGGGTGGAGGCGACCGGGATGCCGGTGGCGTCGGCGAACGCCTTCAGCGCGTCCTCGGCCCCGCTGTGGTGCACGCCGCCGCCCGCGACGATCAACGGGCGCTCGGCGGCCCGTACGGCCCGTACCGCCTCGGCGAGTTCGGCCGGGTCGGGAGCGGGGCGCCGTACCCGCCACACCCGTTCGGCGAAGAACTCCTCGGGCCAGTCGTACGCCTCCGTCTGCACGTCCTGGGGCAGGGCGAGGGTGACCGCGCCGGTCTCGGCCGGGTCGGTCAGGACCCGCATCGCGTTCAGCGCGGAGGGGATCAGGGCCTCGGGGCGGGTGATCCGGTCGAAGTAGCGGGAGACCGGGCGCAGGGTGTCGTTGACCGACACGTCCGCCTCCACCGGGTGCTCCAGCTGCTGCAGCAGCGGGTCGGCGCTGTGCGTGGCGAAGTAGTCGCCGGGCAGCAGCAGCACCGGCAGGCGGTTGATGGTGGCCAGGGCGGCGCCGGTGACGAGGTTGGTGGCGCCCGGGCCGATGGACGTGGTCACCGCCTGCGTGGACAGGCGGTCGCGCTGACGGGCGTAGCCGACCGCCGCGTGCACCATCGCCTGCTCGTTGCGGCCCTGGTGGAACGGCATGACGTCCTCGCCCGCCTCCACCAGCGCCTGTCCGACGCCGGCCACGTTGCCGTGGCCGAAGATGCCCCAGGTGCCGGCGATCAGCCGGTGCCGTACGCCGTCCCGTTCGGTGTACTGGGCGGCGAGGAACCGCACCAGCGCCTGGGCGACGGTGAGACGGGTCGTGGAGTGACTCATCGTGGACCTCACTGGGACGACGGAGCGGAAGGGGAGGACGGAGCGGAAGGGGCGGTGTACAGGGGCAGCCGGGGGTCGACGGGCTGTCCGGGCCAGGTGTCGCGGATCCAGGCGTGGTCGGGGTGGTCGCAGATCAGCCAGGCGCGCTCGGCCTCCGGGCCGGCCATGACGTTGAGGTAGTACATGTGGTGGCCGGGCACGGCCATCGACGGCCCGTGCCAGCCGTCCGGGATCAGGACCACGTCGCCGTCGCGCACCTCGGCCAGCACGTCCGTCTCCCGGCCCGGCCCGGACGGGGAGACCCGCTGGTAGCCGAGGCCGGGGGTGCCGTCGTGGGCGGCGAACTCGAAGTAGTAGATCTCCTCCAGGACCGACTCCTCGCCCGGCCGGTGCTCGTCGTGCTTGTGCGGCGGGAAGGAGGACCAGTTGCCGCCCGGGGTGAGCACCTCCACGGCGATGAGCTTGTCGCACTCGAAGACGCCTGCCGCGCCGAAGTTGTTGACCTGGCGGGAGCAGTTCCCGGTGCCGCGCAGCTCCACCGGTACGCCGGAGGCCGGGCCGTAGCGGGCGGGCAGGCGGCGGGTGCAGCGGGCGCCGGTGAGCGCGAAGCGTCCGCCGCCGGTGGAGGAGACGGTCGTACGGGCGTCGCGCGGCGCGTACGCGAAGTCGCTCACGCCGCTGAACACGCTGTCGCGGCCGGTCAGCCGGAAGGTCCGGGCGCCGGAGTCGTCGGTGGCGTCGACCGTGCAGCCGCCGCTGAGCGGCAGCACGATCCACTCGCTGTCGCCGGTGTCGAAGGTGTGCGACCCGCCCGGCGGCAGCTCCAGCACGCGCAGGCTGGAGTGGCCCCAGCCGGCGGACTCGGGGCCGACGTCCACGACGTAGGGGCCGCCGAGTGCCTTGCCGGCGGGGAGGTGGTAGGGGCTGGTCACGGAGTGCCTCCTTGTCACGGCGGGTACGGCGGGTACGGCGGGCTCGGGTACGGCGCTTTCGCGTGCGGAGGGCTCGGTCACAGCATGCCCACGGCGGTGTCGACCGCGGTCTCCACACTGCCCTCGGCCGGGTACAGCAGCGACCGGCCGACGACCATGCCCTGGACGGTGGGGAGCCTGAGGGCCTTGCGCCAGCGCTCGTAGGCGCCCTCCTGGTCGCGGCCGACCTCGCCGCCGAGCAGCACGACCGGCAGCGTGGAGGTCTGCAGCACCTCGGCCATGTCGTCCGGGTCCTTCGTGACGGGCAGTTTCAGCCAGGTGTAGGCGGAGGTGCCGCCCAGGCCCGAGGCGATGGCGATGGAGCGGGTGACCGCCTCGGCGGACAGGTCGTTGGAGACCTTGCCGTCGGCCCGGCGGGAGATGAACGGCTCGACGAAGACCGGCAGCCGCAGCTCCGCCATCTCGTCGACGGCCCGCGCGGTGGACTCCATGGTGGCCAGCGACCCCGGGTCGTCGTAGTCGATGCGCAGCAGCAGCTTGCCCGCGTCGAAGCGGAGCCGGGCGATGTCGCGGGCCCGGTGGCCGGTGAAGCGGTCGTCCATCTCGAAGGACGCGCCCGCGAGGCCGCCGCGGTTCATCGACCCCATCACGACCTTGCCGTCGAGCGCCCCGAGGAGCAGCAGGTCCTCCAGGACGTCGGCGGTGGCGAGCACCCCGTCGACGCCGGGCCGCGACAGCGCGACGCACAGCCGTTCGAGCAGGTCGGCGCGGTTGGCCATGGCGAGTCTGCGGTCACCGACGCCGAGCGCACCGCGCGCGGGGTGGTCGGCGGCCACGATCATCAGCCGGCCGCTGTCGCCGATCAGTGGGCGGCGCACCCGGCGCGCGGCCGCCTCGGCGACGGCCTCGGGATGCCGGGCCCGTACCGCGGTCAGGTCGGGGATGCTGAGAGTCAAGACGAAGCTCCGTTCAGGGAGTTGCTCGCGCGAGGAGGTCGTCGACCTCCGCCTCGGTGGGCATCGCGGAGGAGCAGGCGAGACGGGAGGCGACGAGGGCGCCGGCGGCGTTGGCGTACCGCATGGTCCTCGTCAGGTCCCAGCCGGACAGCAGGCCGTGGCAGAGCGAGCCGCCGAAGGCGTCGCCCGCGCCGAGGCCGTTGACGACCTCGACGGGCACCGGCGGGACCTCGGCGCGGGTGCCGTCGCGGTGCACCGCGAGGACGCCCTTGGGGCCCTGCTTGACGACGGCCAGCTCCACACCGGCCGCCAGCAGCGCCTCGGCGCAGGCCTCGGGTTCGCGCACCCCGGTGGCGACCTCGCACTCGTCGACGTTGCCGACGGCCACGGTGGCGTGCCGCAGCGCCTCGGCGTAGTACGGGCGGGCCTGGTCGGGGTCGCGCCAGAACATCGGCCGCCAGTCGAGGTCGAACACCGTGGTGCCCGCCTTGCCGCGCGCTTCGAGCGCGGCCAGCGTGGCGGAGCGGCTGGGCTCCTCGCTCAGGCCGGTGCCGGTGATCCAGAAGATCCGGGCCGCCCGGACGGCGGAGAGGTCCAGCTCGTCGGTGTGGATCTCCAGGTCCGGGGCCTTGGGCCGGCGGTAGAAGTACAGCGGGAAGTCGTCCGGCGGGAAGATCTCGCAGAAGGTCACCGGGGTCGGGTACTGCGCGACCGGCGTGACCCAGCGGTCGTCGACGCCGAAGTCCTTCAGCGCCTCGTGCAGATAGGCGCCGAAGGGGTCGTCGCCGGTGCGCGTGATCACCGCGGAGGAGCGGCCGAGCCGGGCCGCGGCGACAGCCACGTTGGCGGCCGAACCGCCCAGGAACTTGCCGAAGGTCTCCACCTGTGCCAGGGGGACGCCGGACTGCAGGGGATAGAGGTCGACGCCGATGCGTCCCATCGTGATCAAATCGAAAGGCTGAGCCGACTCGGCCATGTGCGAAGCTCCTTGAGCTGGGCTGGGTGCGGTTCCCAGGGGGCCTCGCGACGGTGCGGACGCGAATCCCGGGGCCTGTCGTCTCCCAGATGTAGGACTCCGAGGGCCACACTGTCAATAGTTTGTACTTACATTCGGACTAGCTCCTGAGCTGATGTCTTAACAAAGTATTGACAGCGGACGCGTCAGCGGATTGGATCCGGTCCCAACGCAACAGCCGCGCAAGCGGCACACGGCCCGGATCCGTCCTTACCGGCTCCCGGCCACCGGAACGTCCCGATTCCTTCCTTCCCCGTAACACAATGAGGTGCAGGACAGATGGACCGCCGCTCTTCTCGCTCCCGCAGACTTGCCCCCGCCGTGGCCGTGGCCGCGGCAGCGGCCCTGACCCTCGCCGGCTGCTCCAGCGGCTCGGGGGGAAAGAAGTCCGAGGAGGGCGGGAGCGCCACCTCGGCCGGCAAGGCCACCACGCCCCGGATGACGGTCGCGCTGGTCACGCACCAGGGCCCCGGTGACACCTTCTGGGACATCGTCCGCAAGGGCGCCGAGGCCGCCGCCGCCAAGGGCAACATCAAGCTCGTCTACTCCGCCGACCCCAACGCCGGCAACCAGGCCAACCTGGTGCAGAACGCGATCGACCAGAAGGTCGACGGCATCGCCGTCACCCTCGCCAAGCCGGACGCGATGAAGAGCGTCCTGGCCAAGGCCGAGAGCGGCGGCATACCCGTGGTCGGCCTCAACTCCGGCATGGGCGACTGGCAGGAGCTCGGCCTGATGTCGTTCTTCGGCCAGGACGAGTCCGTGTCGGGCGAGGCGTTCGGCAAGAAGCTCAACGAGGTCGGCGCCAAGAAAACCGTCTGCGTCATCCACGAGCAGGGCAACGTCGGCCTGACCCAGCGCTGCGACGGCCTGAAGAAGACGTTCAAGGGCTCCACCCAGATCCTGTACGTCAACGGCACCGACATGCCGTCGGTGAAGTCGACCATCACCGCCAAGCTCAAGCAGGACAGCGGCATCGACTACGTGGCCACCCTGGGCGCCCCCATCGCCATGACCGCGGTGCAGTCGGTGGGCGACGCCGGCAGCAAGGCGAAGATCGCCACCTTCGACCTCAACAAGGACCTCACCGGCGCCATCCAGAAGGGCACCATCGAGTTCGCCGTCGACCAGCAGCCCTACCTGCAGGGCTACCTCGCGGTCGACTCCCTGTGGCTGTTCAAGAACAACGGCAACTACAGCGGCGGCGGCGAGCAGCCGGTGCTGACCGGCCCCGCCTTCGTCGACAAGGCCAACGTCGACAAGGTCGCCGCGTTCGCCGCGAAGGGCACTCGGTGAGCGACATGACCCAGCAGGCCGCGCCGGCGGTGGCCACACCGCCGGCTCCCGGCTCCCGGCAGACCGACGGCCGCACCGCGCGGCGTTCGCCGGCGCTGCGGCTGCTCGCCCGCCCCGAGGTGGGCGTCTTCCTCGGCGCCGTCGCCGTGTTCGTCTTCTTCCTCGTCATGGCGCCACCGGTGCGCGACGGCGGCTCGATGGCGAACATCCTGTACCAGTCCTCGACCATCGGGATCATGGCGCTCCCGGTGGCCCTGCTGATGATCGGCGGCGAGTTCGACCTGTCGGCCGGCGTCGCCGTGATCACCTCGGCGCTCACCGCCAGCATGCTCAGCTACCAGCTGACGATGAACATCTGGGTCGGGGTGATCGTCGCCCTGGCCGTCTCGCTCGCGGTCGGCCTGTTCAACGGCTGGATGCTCGTCAAGACCGGACTGCCGAGCTTCCTCGTCACCCTGGGCACCTTCCTGATCCTCCAGGGCGTGAACCTCGCCGTGACCAAGCTGGTCACCGGCAACGTCGCCACCGACGACGTCAGCAACATGGACGGCTTCGACCAGGCCAAGGCGATCTTCGCGTCGTCCTTCGAGGTCGGCGGCGCGACGGTGAAGATCACCGTCGTGTGGTGGCTGGTCTTCGCGGCCCTGGCCACCTGGGTGCTGCTGCGCACCAAGTACGGCAACTGGATCTTCGCGGTCGGCGGCAACAAGGAGTCCGCCCGCGCGGTCGGCGTCCCCGTCACCTTCACCAAGATCAGCCTGTTCATGCTGGTCGGCTTCGGCGCCTGGTTCATCGGCATGCACCAGCTGTTCTCCTTCAACACCGTGCAGTCCGGCGAGGGCATCGGCCAGGAACTCATCTACATCGCCGCGGCCGTCATCGGCGGCTGCCTGCTCACCGGCGGCTACGGCTCCGCGATCGGCCCCGTCTTCGGCGCCTTCATGTTCGGCATGGTGCAGCAGGGCATCGTCTACGCCGGCTGGAACCCCGACTGGTTCAAGGCCTTCCTCGGCGTGATGCTGCTCGGCGCCGTCCTCATCAATCTGTGGGTCCAGCGCACGGCGACCCGGAGGTGACCGACATGACCACCGACAACACCACGGCCCACGGCGCCGCCCCGAAGGACACCCCGCCCGAGGGGGACCGGCCCGTCGTCGAACTCCGCGGCGCCGGCAAGTCCTACGGCAACATCCGCGCCCTGCACGGCGTCGACCTCGCCGTCCACTCCTCCAGGGTCACCTGCGTACTCGGCGACAACGGCGCCGGCAAGTCCACCCTCATCAAAATCATCTCCGGGCTGCACCAGCACACCGAGGGCGAGTTCCTCGTCGACGGCGAACCGGTCCGCCTCTCCAGCCCGCGCGAAGCCCTCGCCAAGGGCATCGCCACCGTCTACCAGGACCTCGCCACCGTCCCCCTCATGCCGGTGTGGCGCAACTTCTTCCTCGGCTCCGAGCTGACCCGGGGCCCCTGGCCCGTACGCCGCCTCGACATCGCCCGCATGAAGAAGACCGCGGACGAGGAACTGCGCAACATGGGGATCGTCCTGGACGACCTGGAACAACCCATCGGCACCCTCTCCGGCGGCCAGCGCCAGTGCGTGGCCATCGCCCGCGCCGTCCACTTCGGCGCCCGCGTCCTCATCCTGGACGAGCCCACCGCCGCCCTCGGCGTCAAGCAGTCCGGAGTCGTCCTGAAGTACATCGCCGCAGCCCGCGACCGCGGCCTCGGCGTCATCTTCATCACCCACAACCCCCACCACGCCTACATGGTCGGCGACCACTTCAGCGTGCTGCGCCTGGGCACCCTCGAACTCTCCGCCGCGCGCAGCGAGGTCACCCTCGAGGAGCTGACCAACCACATGGCCGGCGGCGCCGAACTCGCCGCCCTCAAGCACGAGTTGTCGCAGGTCAGCGGCGTCGACGTCGAGGAGCTCCCCGAGGCGGAGGACCTCGCCGCGCCGACCGCGCCCGCACCCGCACCGGCATCTTCGGAAGGGAAGTCCTGACATGGCCCCCGTGCTGGACCGCATCCGGGTCGGCTCCGCCCCCGACTCCTGGGGCGTCTGGTTCCCCGACGACCCCCGACAGGTGCCCTGGCAGCGCTTCCTCGACGAGGTCGCCGAGGCCGGCTACTCCTGGATCGAACTCGGCCCCTACGGCTACCTGCCGACCGACCCGGCCCGGCTCACCGACGAGGTGGACAGGCGGAACCTGAAGGTCTCGGCGGGCACGGTCTTCACCGGCCTGCACCGCGGCCCGTCGGTGTGGGAGTCCACCTGGGAACACGTGAGCCAGGTCGCCGCGCTGACCCGGGCGATGGGCGCCGGGCACCTCGTGGTCATCCCCTCCTTCTGGCGGGACGACAAGACCGCCGAGATCCTGGAGGCGCCCGAGCTGACCTCCGAGCAGTGGGGACACCTGGCCCGGGGCATGGAACGGCTCGGCCGCGAGGTCAAGGAGACGTACGGCCTCGACATCGTCGTGCACCCGCACGCCGACACCCACATCGACACCGAGCCCCACGTCGAACGCTTCCTGGACTCCACCGACTCCGGCCTGGTCAACCTGTGCCTGGACACCGGGCACTACGCCTACTGCGGCGGCGACAGCGTCAAGCTGATCGAGACCTACGGCGAACGCATCGGCTACCTGCACATCAAGCAGGTCGACCCGGACATCCTCGCCGAGGTGGTGGCGAACGAGGTGCCGTTCGGACCGGCGGTCCAGCGCGGCGTGATGTGCGAGCCGCCCGGCGGCGTACCGGCGCTGGAACCCGTCCTCGAGGCCGCGCAGAAGCTCGGTGTGGACCTGTTCGCGATCGTCGAGCAGGACATGTACCCGTGCGAGCCGGACAAGCCGCTGCCCATCGCGGTGCGCACCCGCAAGTTCCTGAGGTCCTGCGGGGCCTGACCATTCCGAGGGGGGACCACCATGGCCCGGTCATCGAAGCCACCGACACCACCGACGTCATCGACGTCATCGCCTCTGAACGTCGTCGTCATCGGCGCCGGCCGGATGGGCGCCGACCACGTGCGCCGCATCCACGAGGTCATCAGCGGTGCCCGGGTGAGCGCCGTCGTCGACGTCGACGCGGAACGCGCCAAGGACGTCGCGGCCCGCTTCGAGGGCTGCACCGCCCACACCGACCCGGCCGCGGCGATGGCCGCGGCCGACGTCGACGCGGTGCTCATCGCCTCACCGGGCGAGGCCCACGAGGCCGCCCTGCTCGCGGCCCTCGCCCGCGACCTGCCCGTTCTGTGCGAGAAGCCGCTCACCCCGGACGCCGCCTCCGCCCTGCGCGTGCTCGAAGCCGAGCGGAGACTGGGCCGGCGGCGCATCCAGGTGGGCTTCATGCGGCGCTACGACGCCGAGTACCTCAAGCTCGAACAACTCCTGCGAACAGGCCAGCTGGGCCGCCCCCTGCTGCTGCACCACCGCCACCGCAACGTGGCGAGCCCGCCCGGCTGGACCAGCGACATGCTGATCAGGGACTCGGTCTCGCACGAGATGGACGTCACCCGCTGGCTGCTCGGCCAGGAGATCACGGCGGTGACGGTCCTGCGCCCCACCCCGTCCGGAAACGCCCCGGGCGGCATCCAGGACCCGCAGTTCGTGATCTTCGAAACCGACGGCGGGGCGATCGCCGACGTGGAGATCTTCGTCAACTGCGGCTTCGGCTACCAGGTCCAGGCCGAGGTCGTCTGCGAACGCGGCACGGCCCGCGTCGGCGACGGCCACGCCATGATCACCCACATGGCCGGCCGCTGGGGCGGCACCGTCGCCCAGGACTACCTCGAACGCTTCGCCGCCGCCTACGACCGCGAGGTCCAGGCCTGGGTCGACGCCACCCGCCGCGGCAGGGTCACCGGCCCCACCGCCTGGGACGGCTACGCGGCGGCCGCCGTCTGCGAAGCGGGCGTACGGTCCCTCACGGAGGGCGGCCGGGTGGAGGTGGACCTGGTGGAACGCCCGACGCTGTACGGGTGATGTCCCCGCGGCCGCGCTAAAGTCGGGGCCGTACGGCAAGCACGAGCGTCGGCAGGCGGGCGCGTCCTCGACGAGGAGCCGCATCATGAGCACAGCGCGTGACCTGATGATCACCGCCCTGGACAGGAAACCGAGCCGCCCGCTGGAGCGCGGGGACCTCTCGCTGGCCCTGGCCGGCGCCGAGGCCCACGACCTGCTGCGGGCCGAGGCCCTGACCCTGGACGGAGACCGCATCGTCCCACGGCTGCAACCGGAACTCGGCGACCGCCTGCTGGACGAGGCCGCCTCCTCACTGCTGCGGCAGGTGCCGTACGAACCCCTCCAGGACTGGCTCTGGCGCCGCGGCCGTGGCCTGACCTCGGCGTACCTGGCCGCCCTGGAGCAGGAGGGTCAGCTCGCCTGGGCACGCGTCCGCTGGCTGCCCCTCCGCGGCGGCCGCCCGGTCCTCACCGACACCGAGGCCCGACGCCGCGCGGCCTACCGCTGGGCGGCCGACGAACCGGTCCTCCTCACCCTGGCGGCGGCCGTCGGCATCCGCGACGAGCCGGCCGGCGAGGAACCCGGCGTCACGGACGACGCGACCCTCACCGTCCTCGCCTCCGTCCACGACGCGCTGATGGAACTGGAGGCGGTACGCCAGCGCCGCGCCATCGAGGAGGCGGCGTTCGCGAACGTGTGGCGGGGGGCGTAGGGCGGGTCAGCGGCCAGGGGCGAGGGCTTGGCGCCGGTTTTCGTTCGTGCCCCCGGCTTCGGGGATCGTGGTCCGGACCGTGCCGGTGGTGGCGAAGCGCCGGCGATAGGCGGTGGGGGTGACGCCGAGGTGGCGGACGAAGACGCGGCGGAGCGTTTCGTCGCTGCCGAATCCGCTGTGCCGGGCCGCCGAGGTGACGCTGTGCCCGTCGAGGAGGAGCTGTCGGGCGCGGTCGAGACGGACCCGCTCGACCCAGCGGGCGGGGGTGGTGCCCAGTTCGGTGTGGAACAACCGGGTCAGGTGCCGGGTACTGACGGCCGCGGCGCGGGCCATGGACGGCAGACCGTGATCAGCGGCAGGATCGGCCAGCACGGAATCGATCAGGGTACGCAGCAGGCCGTTGCGCGCGGGCGGAGCGGTGGCCGTGGTGAATTGCGACTGCCCGCCCGGACGCTGCAGGAAGACGACCAGTTCGCGTGCGATGCGGCGGGCCGCGTCGGCTCCGTGGTCGTCCTCGACGAGGGCCAGTGTCAGGTCGATGCCCGCGCTGATACCCGCGGAGGTGATGAACCGCCCGTCCCGGACATGGATCGCGTCCGGCTCGACGCGTACCCGGGGATGACGGCGGGCGAGTGTGTCGGCGTGCCGCCAGTGAGTGGCCGCCCGGCGCCCGTCGAGCAGACCGAGTTCGGCGAGGACGAAAGCACCGGTGCACACCGAGGCGACCCGCGTTGCCCGCGCGGCCACGGCGCGGGTCGTCGCCAGCAGCTCCGCGTCCACCGGCTGCTCGGCCAGGCAGTCACCTCCGGCCACGAGCACCGTGTCGACCCGGCCGGCTTCGGTCGCCGTCATGGTGCCGCTCAGCGGCATCCCGGTCGAGGTCCTGACCTCTCCACCGCACGCGGAGATCAGGACCGGGTCGTAGTGATGGCCAAGCCGGTTCGCTTGGTGCAGGACCTCCGCGGGGCCGCTGACGTCCAGCATGGTCACACCGTCGAACACCACGAAGCCCACGCGATGCGTCATGTCTGAATCTGTGGCTTCTCTGTCAGGAAGGACATGGCGCCATGGTACGGGCCCGACGACCCTGGAAGGGAGGACGGATCTCCGAGACGAGGAAGTGGAGAGAGAACATGGGCGAGACGATCGCAGGAGTGCGCATCCCGGACAGCGCTCTGGCACGGGAGGCGACCGAACTGGTCCGTGAGGCAGCCTCACCGCTGCTGTTCGACCACTCCCGGCGCGTGTTCCTCTGGGGATCGCTGCGCGGGCGCGAACAGGGGCTTCGGTTCGATCCGGAGCTGCTGTACGTCGGGGCGATGTTCCACGACCTGGGACTGACCGAGCGGTTCCGCCGCACCGACCAGCGCTTCGAGATCGACGGTGCCGACGAGGCGCGGCGGTTCCTGCACGCCCACGGCGTCACCGGCGAGGAGGCCGACCGGGTCTGGACGGCGATCGCCCTGCACACCACGCCGGAGATCCCGCTGCACATGGCCCCCGAGATCGCCCTGGTCACCCGGGGGGTCGAACTGGACGTGCTGGGCATCGGCTACCACGCGGTCTCCGACGAACAGCGCGCGGCCGTGGTGACCGCCCACCCCCGCCCGGACTTCAAGAACCGGATCCTGGCCGCGTTCACCGAGGGCATCAAGGACCGCCCCGAGACGACGTTCGGCAACGTCAAGGCCGACGTACTCGCCCACTGCGTGCCCGGATTCGTCCGCGGTGACTTCGTCGAGGTCATCAAGAACTCCGCCTGGTCCGAGTAGCCCCCGGCCCCTCGACGGACGAGGACCGACGGGAGTCCCCGCCCTTCGGGGCGGGGAGCACGTCGAACGCCGGTGATTTCGATTCCACTGGTTCGACTTGTGTCGTTGTGGACGCCCGGACGGGTCCCCAGGTGGTAGTCGGAGGGCTACTGGACGGCATTCGACCGATAGGGCGGAGACCGTCCGAGAGCCCGCTGCCCGCTGCCCGCTGCCCGCTGCCCGGTGACCGGTCACCGCATAGGCTGACGACGTGTCCCGGGCGCAGCGCACCACCGCCCCGCCGCCGCGGCCGCCCATGACCGGGCAGACCGTCTGCGGTGCGGGTGCCCGCAGTCCGCTGCGGACCTTCCTGCGGACCGAGACCGGCAGCGCCGCGGTGCTGTTCGTCGCCGTGGTCGCCGCGCTGGTGTGGGCCAATGGGGCGGCCGGTACGTACGAGGCGTTCTGGCACACCCGGGTGTCGTTCAGCGCCGGCTCGGCCGGGGTCTCCCTGGAACTGCGGGAGTGGGTCAACAGCGGGCTGATGGCGCTGTTCTTCTTCGTCGTCGGTCTGGAGGCCCGCCGGGAGTTCGACATCGGGGAGCTCAGAGAGCGCAGAAGGCTCGCGCTGTCGGCGATCGCCGGGGTCAGCGGCATGGCCGTACCCGTGGCGATCTACCTCGCCGTCAACGCGGGCCACGGCACCGCTCGGGGCTGGGGCGCGGCCATGTCCACCGACACGGCCTTCGCGCTCGGCCTCCTCGCCGTGTTCGGCTCCCGGCTGCCCGGTGGCCTGCGCGTCTTCGTCCTGGGCATGACGGTCGCCGACGACTTCCTCGCCCTCGTCGTCATCGCCTTCGCCTACAGCGGGACCATTTACGTGCCCGCGCTGCTCACCGCGCTCGGCGTCCTCGCCGTTCTGATCGCCCTGCGCGCGGCGGGTGTACGGATCTCCGTCGTGTACGCGCTGCCGGCCCTGGTCCTGTGGGGCGCGCTGCTGCGCTCCGGCGTGGACCCGGTGGTCAGCGGGCTGATCATGGGCCTGCTGACCTACGCCCACCCGGCCCGGCGGCACGCCCTGGAACGCGCCAGCCGACTCTTCCGCCGCTTCCGCGAGCAGCCCACCCCCGAGCTGGAGCGCACCCTGCGCCGGGGCCTGGCCACCGCGCTGTCGCCCAACGAGCGGCTGCAGCGCATGTTCCACCCCTGGACCAGCTATCTGATCGTGCCGGTGTTCGCGCTGGCCAACGCCGGTGTTCCGCTCGGCGCGGACCGGATCGCGGACGCCTTCACCTCGCCGGTCACCGTCGGCATCGTGCTCGGCTACGTCCTGGGCAAGCCGATCGGCATCGTCGGT
>NZ_JUJA01000136.1:18397-19180 GCF_001906585.1 Streptomyces kebangsaanensis
CCCGCCGATCGGGTGGGGCGCCGTCGCCGCGGGCGGCACGCTGGCCGGGGTGGGCTTCACCGTGTCCCTGCTGATCGCCACGCTCGCCTTCCGCGGCACCCGGCTGGAGGAGGCGAAGATCGGCATTCTGGCGGCCGTGCTGTGCTCCTTCCTGGTCACCTGGCTGGTGACCAGGGGGCTCGCCCTGCTGCCCCCGCGACGCCGGGCCCGCGCGCTGCTCGGCCGGGGCCAGGTCGTCGTCGACCTCGGCGAACCCGTCGACCCCGGACGCGACCACGTCCGCGGCCCGCTCGACGCCCCGGTGACCCTGGTCGAGTACGGCGACTACGAGTGCCCGTACTGCGGCCTGGCGGAGCCGGTCGTGCGCGAGCTGCTCGCCGAGTTCGGCGACGACGTGCGCTACGTCTGGCGCCATCTGCCGCTCACCGACGTCCACCCGAGCGCGCAGCTCGCCGCCGAGGCCGCGGAGGCCGCCGCCCGCCAGGGCCGCTTCTGGCCGATGCACGACGTCCTGATCAGCCACCAGGGCGACCTGCGCCCCGACGACCTCCTGCGCTACGCCGAGCGGGTCGGGGTCGACGGCGACCGCTTCCGCCGGGACCTGCTCGGGCGGGCCGGTGCGGAACGGGTGGCCGACGACGTGGAGTCGGCCGACCTCAGCGACGTCTCCGGCACCCCGACCTTCTTCGTCAACGGCCGCCGCCACCACGGCGCCTACGACGTCGCCACCCTCTCGGCGGCCGTGCGCGCCGCCCGCGAGCGGGCCGTGCTGGCGGGGGCGGG
>NZ_JUJA01000136.1:19212-23645 GCF_001906585.1 Streptomyces kebangsaanensis
CCCGCCCCGCTCCCGGGGTCAGTCGATCCGGACCTCCTCGACGCGCACCGGCCGGTGCTCCCGCAGCGACAGCGTGCACGCCTCCGCGATCCACCCGGCCTCCAGGGCGTCCGCGACCGTGCACGGCGAGGGCAGGCGTCCGGCCACGACCTCGGTGAAGGCGGTGAGTTCGGCGCGGTAGGCGTCGGTGAAGCGGTCCATGAAGAAGTCGTGCGGGGTGCCGGCCGGGAAGGTCACGCCCGGCTCGACCGAGCGCAGCGGCAGCTTGTCGTCCAGGCCGACCGCGATGGAGTCCTCGAAGCCGTGCAGCTCCATGCGGACGTCGTAACCGCGGGCGTTGTGACGGCTGTTGGACACCACCGCGATCGTGCCGTCGTCCAGGGTGAGGACGGCGCCGGTGGTGTCGGCGTCGCCGGCCTCCGCGATGTAGCCGGCGCCCCGGTTGCCGCCGACGGCGTACACCTCGGTCACCTCCCGCCCGGTCACCCAGCGGATGATGTCGAAGTCGTGCACCGAGCAGTCCCGGAAGATGCCCCCGGAGGCGGCGACGTACGCGGCCGGCGGCGGGGCCGGGTCGAGCGTGGTCGACCGTACGGTGTGCAGCGCGCCCAGCTCACCGGCCCGGACGGCGGCGCGGGCGGCGACGAAGCCGGCGTCGAAGCGGCGGTTGTAGCCGATCTGCACCGGTACGTCGCCGGCCTGGACCGCCTTGAGGACCTCCACGCCCTCCGCCATGGTGCGGGCCACCGGCTTCTCGCAGAAGACGGGCACACCCGCCTCCACGGCGGCGAGGATCAGCGCCGGGTGGGCGTCGGTCGCGGCGGCCACGACGATGCCGTCCACCCCGGCGGTCAGGACCGCCTTGGGCGAGTCGGCCACCTGGGCCCCGAACCGCTCGGCGGCCGCCCTGGCGGCGTCCGCGAACGGGTCGGCGACGACCAGCGACTCGACCGCGTCGAGCTTGGACAGGGTCTCGGCGTGGAAGGCGCCGATACGGCCGAGGCCGAGGATTCCGATGCGCATGTGCTCCGCTGCTCCTTGTGTGTGGGTGCCTGCTGTCCGTTGCTGCGGGAGGGCCCTGGAACGGGCCGGCTCCCTCGTGCTCAGTCCAGTCCGCCGAGCACGTTCTGGTCCCAGTCGATCACCGAACCGGTGACCACCCCCGACCGCTCGGACAGCAGGAGGACGACGAAGTCGGCGATCTCGTCCGGCCGGCCGAGCCTGCCCATCGGCAGCCGTGCCGCGGCCTGCTCCCGCCAGTCGTCGCCGGCGCCGTGGAAGGCGCGCTGGGTGGCGTCCTCGCCCTCGGTCGCGGTCCAGCCGATGTTCAGGCCGTTGATCCGGATCCGGTCGAAGCGGTGGGCGTGCGCGGCGTTGCGGGTCAGCCCGATCAGTCCGGCCTTGGCGGCGACGTAGGGCGCCAGGAAGGGCTGTCCGCCGTGCGCCGAGGAGGTGATGATGTTGACGATCGTGCCGGGTGCCTTGCGGGCCACCATGTCCGCCACCGCCGCCTGCATCGCGAAGAACGGTCCCTTGAGGTTGATCGCGACGTGCGCGTCGAACAGTTCGGGGGTGGTGTCCAGCAGCGTGCCGCGCGAGGTGAGCCCGGCGGAGTTCACCAGGCAGTCGACACGGCCGTACACGGAGACCACCTCGGCCACCGAGCCCTTGGCCTGCTCGGCGTCGGCGAGGTCGGCCCGTACGAACGTCGCCCTGCCCCCGGCGGCCGTCAGCTCCGCCACCAGGGCCTCGCCCGGCTCCGGCCGCCGGCCCGTCACGGCCACCACGGCGCCCTCGCGGACGGCGGCCCGCGCGACCGCGGCCCCCACGCCCTGGCTGCCGCCGTTGACCAGCACGACCTTGTCCTGAAGCAGCCCGCCGGGCTGTCCCTCGAGAAGTCGCATGAGATTCCCCGGCCTTCAGCTCTCGCGCCGTTCGGCGCCGGCCCGCAGTTCGTCGCGGAGGGCGTCCGGCGTCCACTCCTCGCGCACCGCCCGCCGTACGAGATCCGCCTGGGAGGGCGGGGCCAGACCGTCGACCGGCGGGTCGTCGTCGAGGTTGGTGGGGAAGGGGTAGCCCTCGGCGCTCGCGGCGACCACACGGTCCAGCCACGCGTCGTCCGCGCCCTCGGCCCTGCGCTTGAGCAGCACCGGGAAGACCGCGTTCGCCACGGCCTCGCGGTCCACGGTCTCCATCGCGCGTCCGAAGGCGGAGGAGACCTGGAGCAGGTTGGCCATGCGCCGGATGTCCGCCGACCGGTTCGTGCCGGCGGCGTGGAAGAGCGCCGGGTTGAAGAAGACGGCGTCGCCCTTGGCCAGCGGCAGTTGCACGTGGTGGGCCTCGAAGTACTCCTGGAACGCGGGCAGTCGCCAGGCCAGGTAGCCCGGCTCGTAGCGCTGCGAGTGCGGCAGGTACATCGTCGGCCCGGACTCCAGCGGCATGTCGCAGTGCGCGACCGCGCCCTGGAGGGTCAGGGCGGGGGAGAGGCGGTGGACGTGCGCCGGGTAGGCGGCGGCGACCTCGTTGGTGAGGAAGCCGAGGTGGTAGTCGCGGTGCACGGTCTGGGCCGCGCCGCCCGGGTTGACCACGTTGATCTGCGAGGTGACCTGGTAGCCGGGGCCGAGCCAGGCCTCGCCGACCAGCGCCAGGACGTCGTTGGCGTAGTAGTCGGCGAACGTCTCCGGATCGTGCAGGGCCGCCTTCTCCAGGGCGTTCCACACCCGGTCGTTGGCGCCCGGCTTGGCGAAGTGGTCCCCGGCGGTGGCGCCCGAGGCGCGCTGCTCGGCGATCAGTGCGTGGAAGACGGCCGTGGCCCGGTCGACCACCGCGGTGTCGGGGAAGGCGCCGCGGAACACCACGATGCCGGGGCCGTCCGCCAGGGCGCGGGCCAGCTCGGCCTGCACGGCCCGGCGGTCGCCGGCCCCGCGCAGCCGTCCGGCGTCGTAGACGAGGACGTTCCGCTCCACCGAGGAGGCGTGCGGATGGTCGGCGAGATCGGTGTCGCGCTCGACGAGCGCGCGGAAGGAGTCGAGGTCGCAGTCCTGCTCGGACAGCCAGGAACGGCGGTGTGCGGGGGCGGAGGACATCGTCGTCCTTTCGGTCGTCGGGCGACTCGGCCACGGAATGGCCGTCGGGCGGCTGGGCCACGGAACGGTCGTCGGCGGACTCCGTCGCGAGGCCACGAGGCTGTACGGTCCTGGTCGGTCCTGTCATTGTTGTCAGTACAAAGCCATCACTCAACCAGCAGCGAGCCATCAAAAACCCCTCAAGGAGCGCGTGTGGGCCATCCCTTCCCGATCCGCGAGATCGCACGTCAGGCCGGGCTGAGCGAGGCCACCGTCGACCGGGTGCTCAACGGCCGCGGCGGGGTGCGGGAGAGCACCGCGCAGGAGGTGCGCCGGGCCATCGCCGACCTCGACCGGCAGCGCACCCAGGTCCGGCTGGTGGGCCGCACGTTCATGGTCGACATCGTGATGCAGGCGCCCGAGCGGTTCAGCAGCGCCGTACGGGCCGCCCTGGAGGCCGAACTGCCCTCGCTGCACCCGGCCGTGGTGCGCTCCCGCTTCCACTTCCGCGAGACCGGCCCGGTGCGCGAGCAGGTCGCCGTCCTGGACCGGATCGCGCGGCGCGGCTCGCAGGGCGTGATCCTCAAGGCCCCGGACGTCCCCGAGGTCACGGCGGCCGTCGGCCGGCTGGTGGCGGCCGGCATCCCGGTCGTCACCCTGGTCACCGACCTGCCCGCCAGCGCCCGCCTCGCCTACGTCGGCAGCGACAACCGGGCGGCGGGCGCCACGGCCGCGTACCTGATGGGCCAGTGGCTGGGCGACCGGCCCGGCAACGTGCTCACCAGCCTCAGCAGCGGCTTCTTCCGCAACGAGGAGGAGCGCGAGATGGGCTTCCGCGGCGCCATGCGGGCCCACCGTCCGCGGCGGACGCTGGTGGAGATCGCCGAGGGGCAGGGCCTGGATGCCACGCAGTACGAGCTGGTCCGGGCCGCCCTCGAACGCGATCCGGAGATCCGCGCGGTCTACTCGATCGGCGGCGGCAACATCGCCACCCTGCGGGCGTTCCAGGACCTGGGCCGTGAGTGCGCGGTGTTCATCGCGCACGACCTCGACCAGGACAACACCCGCCTGCTGCGCGAGCACCGCCTGTCCGCCGTGCTCCACCACGACCTGCGCCAGGACATGCGGGAGGCGTGCCGTCTGGTGATGCGCGCCCACGGCGCCCTGCCGCCCGCCGGACCGACGCTGCCGTCGGCGATCCAGGTGGTGACCCCGTACAACATGCCGGCCGGAGTGGCGGGTTGACCTTTCGCCGACGGTGCCTACAGGTTGATCGCGTACACCTTGCGCAGTGTCTCGTGCACCGTCCACGTCGTACGGTCGCCCTCGCGCAGCACCGCCATGTCGCCGGGACCGACCTCCAGGGTC
>NZ_JUJA01000136.1:23704-30480 GCF_001906585.1 Streptomyces kebangsaanensis
CCGCCTCGGTGTCGGTGACGACCCCGGGGGTGATCTGCCAGATCCCGCGGATCTGCCGGCCGTCCGCCGACTCCCAGACCACCTTCCCGGTCACCTCGGGCTTTCCGGAGACGATCTGCTCCGGGTCGAGCGGCTCGGGCGTGAGGTCGGCGTCGGGTACGTGTAGGGCGAAACTGTGCGTCATGCGGCGACCCTAGCCGGGGCCGGGGGCGCGGCACCGCCGACAGAGTGTGGGGGATCGGCGCCGGCGCACGGACACTTCGTCGCGGTCCGCGGTGAAGTGGCGGGGGCGGACGGCCCGGGTGATCGTTGAGGGGACCGTCTCCGTACGTCCGCGAAGAGAGCAGCTCATGGCCGACAGCACGGCGGCCGTCCCCGGGCGGTCCGGACACGACACCCCGTCCCTGATGCTGTTCGGCGGGGTCTACGGCGCCGTGGTGGCCAGCGCCATGGTCGCCGCGCTCACCGAGTACGGGCACAACTCGGCGGCCGACCGCCGCTACGACGCCGCCTGGCTGCTGGTGACCGCGTTCGCCTCCGTGCTCGCCCCCGGCTACTCCCACTACATCGCCGAGCGCGGCCCCCACCTGCGCCGGCAGGCCCTGCGCGCCCTGGTCGGCGAGTGGCCGCTGGTGGTCGCCATGCTCGGGCTGCTCGTGGTGGTGGCCAACGCGGTCATCAAGTGACGGTCGCGCGGTGAGTGCCCGTGAGCGCCCGTGAGTGCCTGTGGACAACAGTGCAGACAAAATTGTTGACAATCTTGTTGGACCAGATTTACGTTCGACTGGCACTCACTCAGGGAGGGCACGATGCCGAACCAAGCCCGTCCGAGCACCGGGGAGCAGGCCAAGCAGCACGCGCTCGCGCAGCTGCGGCAGGCGATCCTGCACGGCGAGATGGCACCGGCTCAGCGGCTGGTGGAGAACGAACTCGCCGAGCAGTTCGGTGTGACGCGGGCCAGCATCCGCGCGGCGCTGATCGACCTGGAGGCCCAGGGCCTGGTCGAGCGGATCCGCAACCGCGGTTCGCGGGTGCGGGTGGTGACCGTGGAGGAGGCGGTCGCCATCACCGAGTGCCGCATGGTGCTCGAAGGGCTGTGCGCGGCCAAGGCGGCCGTCGCGGCGAGCGACGAGCAGCTGACCGAACTCGCGGACCTCGGTGCGGCGATGGAGAAGGCCGTGGCCGACGGCGAGCCGGTCGTCTACTCCGAGCTCAACCACGAACTGCACGCCCGCGTCCGGGTGTTCTCCGGCCAGCGGACGGCCGTGGAGCTGCTGGAGCGGCTGAACGCCCAACTGGTGCGTCACCGCTTCCAGTTGGCGCTGAGGCCGGGGCGTCCGCAGCAGTCCCTGAGTGAGCACCTGGCCATGATCGAGGCGATCACTGCCAGGGACCCGCAGGCGGCCGAGGCGGCCGTCCGCGCCCACCTCACCAGCGTGATCGACGCGTTGCGCGACTGACGCGTTGCGCGACTGACGCGTTGCGCGACTGACGCGTTGCGCGACTGACGCGTTGCGCGACTGACGCGTTGCGCGACTGACGCGTCGCGCGACCGGCGGGTCGTGTGACCTGCGCGGGGGTGGTGGGCGCACACCTGTCCACCAAGGAGACATGAGCAATGACGCACGCAGGCGCCCACGCCCCCGAGCTCTCGGCTTCTCCCCCAAGTTCTCGACTTCGCTCGAACAGGGGGGACCCCCATCCCCACGGTCGACACTCGTCGTCACCGCCCACGCCGGGGACTTCGTGTGGCGGGCGGGCGGAGCGATCGCCCTGGCCGCCTCGCGCGGGGAGAAGGTCACCATCGTGTGCCTGACCTTCGGTGAGCGCGGTGAGTCGGCCAAGGCGTGGCGCGAGGGGAGGACGCTCGAGGAGATCAAGGCGATACGCCGGGAGGAGGCCGAGAAGGCCGCCGCCACCCTCGGTGCCGAGGTGCGTTTCTTCGACGCCGGCGACTACCCGCTCGTCGCCACCCCCGAGCTCACCGACCGACTCGTCGCGGTCCACCGGGAGACCCAGCCCGACGTGGTCCTCACCCACCCCGTCGAGGACCCGTACAACGGCGACCACCCGGCCGCCAACCGCATGGCGCTGGAGGCCCGCGTCCTCGCCCAGGCCATCGGCTACCCGGGCCCCGGAGAGATCATCGGTGCCCCGCCCGTCTTCTGCTTCGAGCCCCACCAGCCCGAGATGAGCGGTTTCAGGCCCGAGGTGCTGTTCGACATCACCGAGGTGTGGGAGACCAAGCGCAAGGCGATGGAGTGCCTGGGCGCCCAGCGGCACCTGTGGGACTACTACACCGACCTCGCCGTCCGCCGCGGCGTCCAGCTCAAGCGCAACGCCGGCCCCAACCTGGGCCTGCCGCACAGGACCATGGCCGAGGCCTACATGCGCCCCTACCCGCAGATCGCGAAGGAGCTGGCATGAGCGGCGTCATCGTCACCAACCCGCCGAAGGCCGGCGTCGAGGACGTCGACGCGCTCGCCGGTCACGGCGTGGCCACCGTGCACGAGGCGATGGGCCGCACCGGACTGCTGCCCACCCGGCTGCGCCCGATCCAGCAGGGCGCACGGGTCGCCGGCACCGCCGTGACCGTGCTGTCCCGGCCCGGCGACAACCTCATGATCCACGCCGCCGTCGAGCAGTGCGGCGAGGGCGACATCCTGGTCGTCGCCACGACCTCGCCCTCCACCGACGGCATGTTCGGCGAGCTGTTCGCCACCGTGCTGCGGCGGCGCGGGGTGCGCGGCCTGGTCATCGACGCGGGCGTCCGGGACACCGCCGAGCTGCGGGAGATGGGCTTTCCCGTCTGGTCCGCGGCCGTGTCCGCGCAGGGCACCGGGAAGGCGACCGGTGGATCGGTCAACGTACCCGTGGCGATCGGCGGCCAGGTGATCCGGCCCGGCGACGTGATCCTCGCCGACGACGACGGCGTGGTGGTCGTACCGCGCGAGCGGGCCCGGTGGGCGGTCGAGGCCTCCGAGGCCCGGGAGAACAAGGAGGCCGCCTCCCGCGCCGCCTTCCTTCAGGGCCAACTCGGCCTGGATCGCTACGGGTTGCGCGACACCCTCGCGAAACTGGGCGTGACGTACCAGTCGTACGACGACCACGTGCGGGCCGGAGCCGGGTCGTGAGCGGAGTCGAGGAGGTCCGCTGCGTGCTCATGCGCGGCGGCACCTCCAAGGGCGCCTACTTCCTCGCCGAGGACCTGCCCGCCGACCCCGCCGCCCGTGACGAGCTGCTGCTGCGGATCATGGGCAGCCCCGACCCGCGTCAGATCGACGGCCTGGGCGGCGCCCACCCGCTCACCAGCAAGGTCGCGGTGGTCTCCGCCTCCGCCGACCCCGAGGCGGACGTGGACTACCTCTTCCTCCAAGTCGCCGTGGAACAACCGGAGGTGACTGAACGTCAGAACTGCGGCAACATCCTCGCCGGAGTCGGTCCGTTCGCCGTCGAACGCGGACTGGTCGCACCCGGGGACGGCGAGACGTCCGTACGGATCCGGATGCGCAACACCGGGGAGTCGGCGATCGCCACCTTCCCCACCCCGGGCGGGCGCGTGGACTACACCGGCGACGCCGGGATCTCCGGGGTGCCCGGCACCGCCGCCCCGGTGATGATCGAGTTCCCGGCGGCCGACAGCCCGCTGCTGCCCACCGGCAACGTCCGGGACACGGTCGCCGGCACCGAGGTGACGTGCGTGGACAACGGCATGCCGACCGTGCTGATCCCCGCCACGGCCCTGAAGGTCACCGGCTACGAGAACCCCCGGGACCTGGAGGAGGACCTGGCCCTCGCCGACCGGCTGCGCGAGATCCGGCTGAAGGCCGGCCGGCTCATGGGCCTGGGCGATGTGGCGTCCGCCACCGTGCCCAAGCTGACGCTGCTGGCCCCGCCCCGCGAGGGCGGTGCCGTCACGACCCGCACCTTCATCCCGGTGCGCTGCCACCGCTGGTCGGTGTGAAGTCCGCGCAACCGTGGCACGGTTGCGCGGCGGTCGTACATGCGGTCAGGCCGGAGGGCTCGGGATGCCGCGGCATCCCGGCGCGGCCGGGGACCGGGAGGGGAAAACGCACGGCGCAGGCAGGGGCGGCTGCGGAGGTCGGGCATGCCCGCTGCACCTACCGGCTGCGCGTGCCGCCAGTGGCCCGAGTGGCGCTGGAGGCGGAGCGGGCGCGCCGGCGGTGGAGCGCGCGGCGAACGGGGTACCCGTCGCACCGAAGGTGTGGCGCGAACTGACGGAGTGCGCGGCCGGATTGGGGGTCACCCCGCCCGAACCGGCGCTCTCCGCCCGACACACCGCCGCACGCCGTCGGCTGTGGGAGGGGGACGGCCGGCGGCGTGCACCCGCCGGCCGCGGTCAGGACGGTCGCCGCGCACCCGGCGTCCCGGAGTCCCGGCGCCGGGCAGGGAGGCCGAATTTTACTTGAGTAAGGCAACTATGTGGTAAACTCCGGGTTATGCCCACCTCATCGTCGCCCACCGTACCGGTCTCGTCAGAAGTGGCCGAGATCGAGCGCGCCCTGATGCGCATCACCTACCTGAGCACGCGGGCCCGGCAGCACGAGAGGCTGATGGGCCTGGCGGGCGTGCCGCTGGACCGCGCGGCGGTCGCGCTGCTGCGCCAGATCGCCGACTGCGAGCCGCAGCGGCCGGGCGAGCTGGCCAACCGCCTCGGCGTGGAGCCCTCCCACGTGACGCGTACGGTGCAGCAACTGCAGAAGTCCGGCCACGTCACCCGCGTCCCCGACCCCGACGACCGCCGGGCCCAGCGCATCCAGCTCACCGAGGCGGGCCGGGACGCCATCACCCGCGTACGCGAGGCCGGTGCCCGCAGCATGCAGCTGGCCCTGGCCGACTGGTCCCCCGAGGAGCTGCGCCGGCTCGCGACGCTGTTCCACCGCATGGTCGACGACTTCTTCGCGTACGCCAAGGACGTCGACAGCGAACCGGAGGCCCACGAAACCGCGAAGGCCCGCATGCGGTAGGGTTTACCTGCACGTTCACGCGGACACCGCACGAACGCGCCGGGACGTGGCGCAGCTTGGTAGCGCACTTGACTGGGGGTCAAGGGGTCGCAGGTTCAAATCCTGTCGTCCCGACTCGGAAGAGTCGCAGGTCGAGGGGCCGTTTCGGAGTGATCCGAAACGGCCCCTCGATCATTTTTGAGGACCTGACGGGGACCACGGCCCCCTTGACCGCATCAGCGGACGGTGACCGACGTGGCGCGGCCGTGGCGGTTCATGTGGGTGAACAGCCACGCGATGTGATCGGGATGGAGCTTGATGCAGCCCTCCGACTTGTAGTCCTGAGGACCTTCCCAGCGCTCCGAGCTGTCCCGGCCTTTCGGCGGTCCCTGCTTTCCGTCCTTCGTCATCTCACTGTGAATGAAGAGGGCCGACCGGACGTGCTTGCCCGTGTGGCAGGCCCGGTTGGGAAGGCCGATGGCGTAGCCCTTGATGATGCCGTTCCGGTTGCTCTCGAACGAAGTGGGCTCGTACGTCCCGTTGGGCAGCCAGCCCTTCCTCACCGCGCAGTCGTTCCTGTGCAGTGCCCCCTCCTTGGTCAGCTTTCCCTTCGAGTGGTCCGCCGCCGTCCCCAAGCCGGATCCGGCGCGGAACGTGTTGACGATTCTCTTCCCGTCGTAGACCCGTAAGACCGAATCGGACGGGTCCTTGGCGTTCTTCACGAACTCCAGCGTGACGCGGGAAGCCGCATGAGGAGCGAGTGCCGAGTTCGCGTCCGCCGCGGGAGCGGTCACCGCGGTCAGGGCGGCAAAAGCGATGACAGAAGTGAGGCAACGCGCAGCGGACTTACTGGACGAGGTCATTCAATTCCCTGGCTTTCAGGCCCTTCAGTCGCGAAGGGAGCACATGAACGGCGAAGCGGCAGGTGATCGTGTGGGCCGCTTTGATCAAGGATCTCCGGCTCCCGGACAGGCAAGGAGGTGAGGAGAAGCGCAATAACACCAAAGAGTGAGGGTGAGGCGGAAGGACCGATGGTGTCTCCATCGACGCGGACACGGTGGCCGGGCCGCGGTCAGGCGGCCCCGAACGCCGAGAACGCCCACCCCGTCGCCTGGTGCGTCGCGTCGCCCGCCACCGCGGCCCGCGCGTCGCGCAGTGCCTCGGCCAGGCAGAGGCCGGCGTCCAGGCCCTTGTGCAGGGCGAGCATCAGGGGGACCACCGCCTCGTCGTTGACCGGCGCGCTGCAGGCCACCACACCGGCGGTGCCGAGCGGCAGCAGCGCCGTGACCAGGCCGAGGAGTTCGTCGGCGCCGACCGAGGCGAACCGGGCGGTGTCGCAGCAGGAGAGGATGATCCGGTACGGGCTGCTGTGCAGTCGTTCGAAGTCGTGCACGATCAGCGGGCCGTCGGCCATCGACAGCGACGAGAACAGCGGGCTGTCCGCGCGGAAGGTGCCGTGCGCGGCGATGTGCGCGAGCGCGGCCCCGTCCAGCTCCCGCAGCACGCGCGAGACGTGCGCGTCCGCCTCCTCCAGGACGGTCGGCGTGCCGTACCGGCCGGCCAGCTCGGGCACCTCCGCGCCGCCGGTCGCCAGCCCCGGCCCGCGCACCAGCACCCGGCGGCCGCCCGGCGGCGGCTCGGTCTCACGGGCGCGGAGCCAGCTGCTCGCCGACGGCGACACGCTCAGCACCCGCTCCCGCAGCGACGGCAGCAGCGCCCACGGCACCCGGTGCAGCGAGCCCGGGGGCACCACCACGACCGGCCCGGAACCCAGGTGCCGGGCGGCGGGTCCGAGCAGCAGCTCCTCCA
>NZ_JUJA01000136.1:30517-33560 GCF_001906585.1 Streptomyces kebangsaanensis
CAGCCGCCGCAGCCCCGCCTGCACATGCTCGGCCTCGGTCACCGCGTCGGCGAGCCGGCCGGCCTCGAAGCGCCGTACCCGCCCCTCGCCACACAGCAGCACGTGCACCCGCCCGTCCAGCACGGCCAGTTCGACCAGCCGCGCGTCCCCGAGCCGCGCCAGCAGCCGGGTCGGGTCGAAACGGTCACCGCCGCCGGGCGCCTCGCCGCGCAGACCCAGGGTGCGGGAGCGGATCTCCCGCTCCAGGCGCCGCTGCTCCCGCTCCAGGGCGGGGACGGGGTGCCCGTCCCGGCGGGCGGCCTCGGCGCGGGCGGCGATCTCCCGGAACGCGGTCAGGCCGCTGAGCAGGTCGTGGTCGGCGGGCGGCCGGGTGGGCGGCGCGGACAGCACGGTGGCCCGCCAGCGCTCGCTCCACACCAGCAGACGCCGCGGTTCACCGGAGGCGAGCGCCGCCTCCTGGGCGAGCGCGGCCAGCTCGGCGCCCTGCGCGGTGGCCCGGGCGCGCAGCTCCGAGGCGCCCAGCGTCATCCGGTGGTCGTCGAGCACGTCCAGTCCGCGCCGGCACGCCTCCAGCACGCCCCGCCCCGAGCCGGCCGCCCGGGCCCGCAGCGCCTGCGCGGCCCACCCCGTCATCCGGGCGAGCGGCGGCCCGACGTGCCGGCTGCGCGCGGCGACCGCCAGATGCGTCTCGGCGTCCGCCGGCCGGCCCAGGGCGAGCGCGATCCGTCCCGCCAGCAGCGAGGCCTCCGGCGCGGCCGGCGAGCCGAAGGAGTCCAGCCGCTCGGCCAGTGCGGCCGCGTCCGCGACCAGCCGTCCCGAGCGGCGTCCGGTGGCGGCCCGCGCCTCGATCAGCACCAGCCGGGCGTGCGCCTCCCACCAGGCGCGCTGCTGCCCGGCGAACAGCCGTACGGCCGCCGCGGCGCGCGCGATCGCCGTGTGCGGGTCGTCCGCCAGCCGCGCGGCCCGCGCCGCGGCCAGCAGCAGCTCCGCCTTGCGGGTCGACTGACCGCCGATGCCGTCCAGTTCGGCGATCGCCGCGTCCGCCCCGGCCAGCGCCTCGGGGGCGAGCCCGGCCGCCATCAGGACCTCGCAGCGCCGGATGTCGAGCATGAACGTGGGCGTGCCGAGCTCGGCGTACCGCTCCTCGGCCTCGTCCAGCAGCCGCAGCGCCGCCGGGATGTCGCCCTGCCGGAACGCCGCCAGGCCCCGGCTCTCCACGGCGTCGGCCTTGTCGTGCTCCTGGCCGGTGGTGTCCCACAGTGCCTGGGCCGCGGTGAAGTCGGCGTCCGCCCGCTCCACCGCGCCCAGCGCCAGGTGCACGGTGGCCCGCAGCGTCAGCGCCCGCGCCGTCCAGATCACGTCGCCGGCCTGCCGCAGTACGGGAATCGCCCGCCGTACGTCCTCCAGCGCCTCGCGGTGCCGGCCCAGCACCCACCACACGTACGCCCGCCGGTACAGCACCCGCGCCCGGGTGTGTCCCGTCCCGCGCGTGACCCCGCGCTCGAACGCCGCCAGCCCCTGCCGCGTGCGCCCCGCGTGCACCAACGCAACCCCGAGGGTGGCCAGGACGTCGGCCTCCCGCTCGGCCGAGTCCGCCCGCGCCGCCAGGTCCCGGGCCCGCCGCAGATGCCGCAGCGCCAGGCGCAGATCGCCGAAGTCCCGCTGCCAGATGCCGATCACCTGGTGGGCGACGGAGCCGTGCAGCGGCGGCGGGCCGGCGTCGAGCAGCCCCCGGGCCCGCGCCAGGGCCTCGCCGGGGGCGGCGAACACCATGGGCAGCAGTTCGAGGACCGAGGCGCTTCCGGCTGTCACGCGTCGGATGGTAGTGGGCCGGTGGTGCCCCTGTAACCGCGTCGGGCGGTCCTGACGCTGTATCAAGCGGGTCCCGCTCGGCTCTGACTGACGAACCACCGCACCAACGGGAGGACACGCCGTGGCACCTCAGCGATTCCGTGAGCAGTTCGACCAGATCCAGCGCTCGATGCCGGACGTGCCGCTGGCGATGGGCCCGGACGACTCGGCCGAGTTCTTCTACGAGAAGGGCGTCGTCCTTGCCCGCGACGGCGAGGAGGCCCGCCTCGTCGAGGACACCGTCCGCGCGCACTTCACCCGGGCGCCCGGTCTGACCGCCGACCGCGTGCGCCGGGCGGGCCCCGAGACCAACCGCACCGGCATCACCCGCATCCAGGTCGGCGACCCGGGCCACGGCGACCGCGGCGGCGACCGCGCCGTGGCGCACGCGCTGCGCGCCCTGCGCGCGCACGAGGGCCGGGCCGGACGGCGGCTGGTCAGCCGCAACCACGTGGTGTCCATCGCGGTCAACGCCTGCCCCGGCGACGAGCCCGTGCCCGCCCCGCTCGCCCAGGGCACCAACCCGGCGCCCGCCGAGACCGCCTACGACGAGGACACCGCCGTCGGCGTCCTCGTCGTCGACACCGGCCTCATGCACGACCACCGCGCGGTCCCGCTGCTGGCCCACGTCCAGGGCGACGCCCAGGTGGAGGAGACCGACGACACCGGAGTCCTGCGGCAGTACGCCGGCCACGGCACGTTCATCGCGGGGCTGGTCGCGGCCGTCGCACCCAACACCGACATCACCGTGCGCGGCACCCTCGACGACGCCGGGGCCGTCCTGGAGTCCGACTTCGGGCACAGGCTCTTCGAGGCCGTCGACGCCGGCGGCTGGCCCGACATCATCAGCCTGTCCGCCGGCACCTCCAACGGCCGCACCGACGGGCTGCTCGGCGTCGACGCCTTCATGCGGGAACTGCGTGCCCGGGGCACCCTCCTCGTGGCGGCCGCCGGCAACAACGGCAGCGCCACCCCGTTCTGGCCCGCCGCCTACGCCGGCCTGCCCGAATACGCCGGCTCCGTCCTGTCCGTCGGCGCCCTGCGCGGCGACGGCGAACACGGCGCCTGCTTCAGCAACCACGGCGCCTGGGTGAAGGCGTACGCCCCCGGCGAGCGGCTGACCGGCGTGCTCACCGGCTTCGAGACGCCCGTGCCGTACGTCTACCAGCACTCCACCTACGACGCCTGCCGG
>NZ_JUJA01000136.1:33576-35074 GCF_001906585.1 Streptomyces kebangsaanensis
TGCACCTGCCGGTCCCCGCGCCACACCGGTGTGCTCAGCGAGGGACAGGAGACCCCCTCCGCCAAGCCGGACCAGGTGATGTTCGAGGGGTACGCGTACTGGAGCGGGACCTCCTTCGCCACCCCCGTCGCCGCCGGCATGGTCGCCGCGTACATGACGGCGCACAAGGAGCGCGACCCGCGCGCGGCCCGGCGTCAACTGCTCCAGGCCAACACCGAGTACGCCGAAGTGCGCGGAGCGCACGTGCCGGCGCTGCGCCCGCCCACCTGGCGCCCCGCCCCCGTCGTACCGCTCGCTCCGTCGGCATGAGGGCCGGAACCCTCCCCTCCGCGGCGTACCATGACATGCCGTATCCGAGGGGTGAGGCAGTGGAACGCGCAGATGTCGGCGTGCTCGTCCGGTCCGCCGTCGACGGCGACGCGGCGGCCTGGAAGGCACTGGTGGAGGGGCTCAGCCCGCTGGTGTGGTCCGTCGTGCGTGCCCATCGGCTCTCCGACGCCGACGGGCACGAGGTGTACCAGACCGTCTGGTTCCGTTTCGCCCAGCACCTCGGGCGGATCCGGGAACCCGACAAGGCGGGCTCGTGGCTGGCGAGCACCGCGCGCAACGAGTGCCTGAAGACGCTGCGGAGTCTGAGCCGGCTGACGGTGACGGACGATCCGCACCTGCTGGACCGGGTGAGCGGGGAGAGCACGCCGGAGCAGTCGCTGCTCGACTCCGAGGAGGCCGCCGCGCAGAGCGAGCGGATCCGCCGGCTGTGGCAGGAGTTCGAGAAACTCGGCGACCGCTGCCGCCAGTTGCTGCGCGTGCTGATCGCCTCGCCGCCGCCCAGCTACCAGGAGGTGTCCGCGGCGCTGGGGGTCGCCGTGGGCAGTATCGGACCTCTGCGCCAGCGCTGTCTGCGGCGCCTGCGCGCACGACTCGACGCACGGGGGACGGCGTGAGCGACATGAGCGACATGAGCGACCACAGGGACCGCCAGGAGGGCTCGTACGACGACGGGCCGGACGAGGGGCTGCGGGACGAAGGCCTGTCGGACGAGAGCCTGTCGGACGAGAGCCTGCTGGAGCAGGAGCTGCGGCAGGCCGCGGCGATCCTCGACCCCCTCCCGGACCACCTGCTCCAACTGGCCGTCGACGCCTACGCGTTGCACGACCTGGACGCCCGCATCGCCGAGCTGACCTTCGACTCGCTCGTCGACGCCATCCCGGTCAGGGGAGCGACGGACACGCCGCGGATGCTGACCTTCCAGGCCGGTGACCTGACCGTGGACGTCGAGGTCACCGGGGACGGGCTGATGGGACAGGTGCTGCCGCCGCAGACGGCCCGCATCGAGGTGCTGGGCGGCCCGCGGGCGGGCGCCGCGCTCACCGCCGACGACCTCGGCCGCTTCACCGGCGACGCACCGCCCTCCGGCCCGTTCGCGCTGCGGCTGCGCGCGGGCCGGGAGGTCGTGGTCACGGAGTGGCTGCGGGCGTGACCGCTCCGGCACGCCTCA